>NZ_JBEFOD010000008.1:0-1283306 GCF_045063665.1 Nonlabens sp. Asnod3-H03 | reverse complement strand
TGAGGGCCAGGTAGGTGGTATGTGGTATGTGGTATGTGGTATGTGGTATGTGGTATGTGGTATGTGGTATGTGGTATGTGGTATGTGGTATGTGGTATGTGGTATGTGGTAAATTATTATTTATTTAATCGTTGACGAATTTTAGATCGCAAACTTGTCAACATTTTCTGTATTGTAGTGATTTGTTTACGAATTTCTTCCCTTTGTTCATAGGAGATATACTCACGCATTAAAGCTTTCTCATTTGCTGACACACATTCGTTTGAACTATGCAGTGCATGATTAATATGTTTCACAAATTGCGCATCACTTCCTGGATAACCTTCAGCAATATTAAGTGCTATAGAGTCAGCTGCTCTTCTAAATTGAGAACTTAAGGCATATAATTCTCTTTGCGGAAAATTAATTACCAATTGGTCTACTTCCTCACCAAAACTCATAGCTTTTTGATAGACCAACAAATCTTCAAATTTAAAATGATACTGACTTTTCATAATGTTTTAACTAAACCTCATCCCACATACCACATACCTATAACCTATGCGAAGCGCTTCAAGGTCTCCTTAGTAAACTCACTCAAAACAAGTCTCCCTGAAATCTTTGCTCTCTCAAAAAGTAATTGATCCCAGTTTTCACAACCAGTCCAGAACATCTTTTTCATTTCTGCCATAGCATCTGGATTATAAGTACAAAGGTTTTCGGCAAATGCTTTTATTCCTGCATCCATCTCTTCTGTGGATTCATAAACCTCAGCAAAAAGGCCGTTATCCTTTGCCCATTGCGGTGTGTAGAATTCGTTTGCATTGATAGCAATCTGACTCATTCCTGTCAATCCAAGTTTGCGCTCTACCGCTGGACCTACTACAAATGGCCCGATTCCTATGTTGAGTTCGCTTAATTTAATACTGGCAAATTTAGTCGCAAAGCAATAGTCCGTTGCACTAGCTATACCTACTCCACCACCAACGGTTTTACCTTGTACACGACCTAAGATAAACTTAGGACACTTGCGCATGGCATTAATCACATTTGCAAAACCAGAGAAGAATATCTCTCCTGTTTTTGCATCGTTTACAGCTATTAATTCTTTAAAGCTAGCTCCTGCACAAAAAGTGCGTTCTCCACCAGATTTTAAGATGATCACCTTAGTAGCGTCATCATTACCAGCATCTGTAATAGCTTGCGCAAGTTGAGTTAGAATATCTCCTGGTAGCGAGTTGTGCGCTGGATGGAAAAATTCTATGGTTTGTATTTGATTTTCTGTTGTTGTTTTTACGTATTCTTTAGTCATAGCCGTAGGCTGCATCCGCGCAGGCGGATGTCTCTTTATTTGAGCAACTACCGTTTATGAAATTCACAAACCAAGAAGTTACTCTTGTTAAACTTATATTTTTATTCCCATCATCTCAAAACTCAAATCCCAATCTGAACTCAAATCTATCCACTCTGGATTTTTTTCTTCTATAATTCTTATTTTCCAAGCTCGATTCCACTTCTTGAGCTGTTTTTCTCGTTTAAGACCAAGCTCTTTTGAATCTACTACTTCAAAATACATCAGTTTATCCAAATTATATCTTGCTGAAAATGTGGACGGATGTACTTTTCTCTTATGCTGGCTACTTCTATTCTTAATGTTTCCTGTTTCACCTACATACAATGTTCCATTCTTCTTATTGCTAATTGTATATATGTAGTGGTTCACTCAACTTTTTGTTTATTGCTATAATCGGTTGTCGGTTTCTTTTCATCCTAGAGACATCCGCCTACGCGGATGTTTTGAACAGTTTAACCTATCAGGTTAAACTGTTCAAAATGATGACTCAAATGCTTTCTCTCCAACAAAGTCCACTCATACTTACTCAACGGTCCAAAAACAGCATTCTTAGTAGTTGCTTTTGGATTCTTTTTATAGAAATCTAGATATTCATTTCTAGCTTCTAGCATTTGTTGCTTTGCTGTTTCTAGGTCTTCATGCTTCAGATCTTCTAGCTCGCCATCTTTCATTAATGGCATTTTGTGATTTTGTGGCATTTTATCATAATTCCACAAAGTCGCTGCTACTTTTTCTAGATATTCATCTGGTGTAGCCACTTCAAAATCTTGAATCTCTCCACTAGCAATTCTATAACTCATCTCGAGATGTTCTACCATGTGCTGTGGAGTCATTGTACCCCATTGAGGTTTTGAATTTTCGCTAAGTTTTGATAAAGCAGACTTTATGTAACCTTCCGTAATTTCTGGAAAAACGGTTTGTTTTTTCTCTACCATAGTAAGAATAGTCGCTACCGCTACAAGTGCTGTTGCTTCTTCATCAGTCTTACCATTTTCATAATCTACTGGCTCTGCATCAAAAACTTCTACATACCATTTTACAATTCCCGATGGATGCTCACGACCAGCAACGTCTCTTTCTCGTTTTTCTTTACAAGTCAAGCGTACGTATATCGTGTCATTATGATATAAAGGTCTCAAAAAACGGATGTCTTCTAGACCATAATTTGCACTTACTGGTCCCTTATTAGGGTATACAAAAAGTCCTGCCGCTGCACTGATGATAAAGTAACCATGCGCGGTACGTTTCTTAAAAATACTACCATCTAAACTGGTAATATCTGTATGTGCATAGAAATGATCCCAAGTTAAGTTTGCAAAATTCTGGATATCATTATCAGTCAATGTTCTTTTATGAGTTTCTAGACTCATTCCTGGTTTAATATCTTCATAATGGTATGAGAATGGATGATTCTCTGATTTTTTATAAGCTCCATTAGGCTGATAAATTCCAGTGATTTCGGTAAGCGATGTTGGACTTCCTTGAACAGCACAACGCTGCATATAGTGTTTAATGCCTCGCAGTCCACCCATTTCCTCGCCGCCACCAGCACGTCCTGGTCCACCATGTACTAACAATGGTAATGGAGAGCCATGTCCTGTGGATTGTGGTGCGCTATCTCTATTTAAAGTCAATATTCTACCATGTGACGATGCTGCGTTTATGGTATACGCTTTCGCGAAAGCGTCATCACTAGTTACTACACTGCTCACCAACGAACCTTTACCCATGTGAGCCAATTCAATCGCCTCATCTAGATTTTTATAAGGCATCAACGTACTCACAGGACCAAAACATTCTATTTCATGAGCTGCGGTATTTTTAAACGGTTGATCTTCTCGCATTAAAACAGGTGACATAAACGCTCCTTTTTGGGCGCGATCTCCTAAAATTTCTACCTCATCTAGGTTACCATAAACCATTTGTGCGGTTTGAGCAATTTTTGAGATTTGTGATTTAGTAGTCTCTCTTTGATCGTTATTAATAAGAGCACCCATGCGAGTTTCTCTCAATAATGGATCTCCTATAACGGTTTTAGAAAGTTGTTTTCCTAATGCGATTTGCACGTCTTCCATCAGGTTTTCTGGGACAAGAATTCTTCTAATCGCTGTACATTTTTGTCCAGCTTTAGAGGTCATCTCTTTACGTACTTCTTTTACAAATATGTCAAATTCTGGAGTTCCAGGAACAGCATCTGGTCCTAAGACAGATGAATTTAATGAATCTGCCTCCATCGTGAATGGAACTGATTCTTCTAATAATCGTGGATGTGCTTTTAATTTTCTACCTGTATGAGCACTACCTGTAAAGGTTACAACGTCTTGCGAGTTTACCGTATCTAGAATACTTGTAGTAAGACCACTTAAGAGTTGTAAAGAACCTTCTGGAAGGATTCCTGAATTTATTATTTCGCGCACTACAGCTTCCGTTAAAAACGCTGTTTGCGGCGCTGGCAAAACTACTGCTGGCATACCAGCCATCCAGTTTACAGCACATTTTTCTAACATTCCCCAAACTGGAAAATTGAATGCATTGATATGCACTGCGACACCTTTGCGAGGTACTAGAATGTGATGTGCCATAAAACGACCACCACGCGATAAATCAATAGGATCACCTTCTACGGCATAACTCTGATCTGGAAAGAGTTTTCTCAAACTAGCATTTGCAAATAGATTTCCAAAACCACCTTCTATATCTACCCAACTATCTGCACGTGTAGCACCAGTTTTGTAACTAATGTCGTAAAACGCTTTTTTTCTTTTATTGAGATAAAGTGCTAATTTCTTAATCATATTACCACGTTGCTGAAAGGTCATATCCCTCAACACTTTACCATGATCGCGACCATATTGTAACGCACTAGCAATATCTAAACCTTCAGTACTTGTAAGACCTATGATGTCACCAGTAATGGCGTCATACATATTACGTGTAGATTTCTCTTCACCAGCTTGCCACTGGCCATTGATGTAACTTTCTAAGATCATATTCTTTTTAATAGATGGTTATGATCTCGCTTTCGCGAAAGCATAAATTTAACCTTCAACGAAAATACAAAAAGTGAATGGAAAGACTAACAGTTGTTAGTTATTTTGAATGATGTAATTATCTGATTACTCTTTTATAAATTTAATCATCTTATCTGAGTTAATTGAGCTAACCGAAAGAAAGAAAATACCTTTACCAAGATGTGATATATCTATTCCATTTTGATAAGAAATATTATTTAAAACTTTTTTTCCATTCATATCAAAAATGGAAATAGCAGTGATATCTGAAACTTGGTTACCGGTTAATAAAAGTTTATTATTGACTGGATTTTCAGCCAAAGTGATGTCTAAACTTGATGGTATGTTATCAATGGACATTGTTGCATTACCATATAAGGCAAAATCGCCATTAGGTTTTGTTACTCTTAAAGTAACCGTATTTGCAATAGTATTGATTTCGTAATCATAATTAGTATTTGAAGGACCATTCCAAAACATAAAATAGTCAGCACTAAACCCTAAAAGAGCCACACAATCTGGATCAGGCGGCATAGTGATATCTACTTGCGGATTACAACACATTCCTAAGGCTTGAGCCGAAGATAAAAAAGTAAACCTTTCTGTAGTTGTACCAGCAAAAGGATAACTTACAGTACCAGCTATAGCTTCATTTGAACAAACATAAGTATCAAAACTATAATCTGTTCCTGTATCCGTAAATTGAAGAACAACATCTTGTGTTCCTAGATAGACTATACCAGAAGGTAAGGTTATAGTTCCATTCACATTTAACTCTGTTAAAACCCAATCATTTACTGTAAGCGCTGGATTTTGAGCGTTAATTTTTAAAATGCATAACAAACAAACTACTGTGAAAAGCAATACCTTATTCATAACTGTAAGATTCACCCTTAAATGTACATAAATTTATTGAACATTTTCAATCACCATCGCATAGCCTTGTCCTACTCCTACACACATAGTTATTAAAGCATATTTCTTATTAGTTAATTGAAGTTCTAAAGCAGCACTATAAGCTAGTCGAGTTCCTGTAACACCTAGTGGATGACCTATCGCGATAGAACCACCGTTAGGATTGAGGCGCATATCATCGTCTGCAAGTCCCCAAGCTCTAGTGCAAGCCAATGCTTGCGATGCAAATGCCTCATTAAGTTCTATCACGTCCATATCAGCTAGCGTTAGACCTGCTTTTTCTAATGCTTTATTACTCGCTGTAACTGGACCTATTCCCATAATGCGTGGCTCTACTCCAACTACCGCACTACTTACTACTCTTGCTATCGGTTTGAGGTCATACTTTTTTACAGCATCTTCACTAGCAATAATTGTTGCAGCAGCACCATCATTCAAACCGCTGGAATTCCCTGCAGTTACAGATCCACCTTCTTTTTTAAAGGCTGGACGTAGTTTTGCAAGAACTTCTTTTGTAGTAGTTGGTTTGATGAACTCATCATCTTTAAAGATGATTGGATCTTTTTTGCGTTGAGGTATTTCTACAGCAACAATTTCCTTAGCAAGTCTTCCTGATTGTTGAGCTGCTGTGGCTTTTTGTTGGGACCATGCTGCAAATGCATCTTGATCTTCTCGAGAGATCGTAAATTTCTCTACGAGGTTTTCAGCAGTGTTTCCCATTCCGTCCACTCCATACATTTCAGCCATTTTGTGATTGACAAAACGCCATCCAAAGCTAGAATCGTACATCTTTGAATCAGTACCAAAAGCACTACTAGGTTTTGCAATTACCAGTGGTCCACGAGTCATGTTCTCTACACCACCAGAAATAAAAACATCTCCATCACCAGTTTGTATGGCTCTATGAGCGTGTACAATAGCACTTAATCCAGAACTACACAATCTGTTTACTGTTTCTCCAGGAACTGTAACTGGTAACCCAGCCAATAATCCTGCCATGCGAGCGACATTACGATTGTCTTCTCCAGCTTGGTTGGCACAACCCATGATCACGTCTGCATAAGCATCTGTTGGGATATTAGGGTTTCTATCTACTACGGTTTTGATTACATGCGCTGCAAGATCATCTGGTCTTATAGTAGATAATGTCCCTTTGTAATTTCCTATCGGTGTACGTACACCGTCTATTATATATGTGTTTTTCATGTCGTTCTATTATTTCGCTTTCGCGAAAGCGTATTCAAAAATACAACATCCAGATTTTTATAAGATAATGTTCAATTATTTGATTTTGAGGAATTATCTTGCATATCTAAACCAAAGCTTTTGAAAACCAACTATTTATTTATTGCCATCACCTTCATTTTATGTATAAATGCAAGTGCTCAAATTATCAACATACCTGATAACACCCTTAAAAATCTACTAGTAAACACAAACGTAACTGACACCACTGGTAATGGTGGTGCAGATTCTGATGTAGACACAAACAATGATGGAGAAATTCAACAGTCTGAAGCTAACAATGTTACAACCTTATATTTAGGCTTCAATACTGGTGTTCAATCTTTGGAAGGAATTCAGTTTTTCAACAATTTAGAAGAACTAAGAATAAGAAATAGTCAGGTTAGCAATGTTCCTGTTTTTACAATGAATTCATTGAGATTAATAATTTTAGATGATAATCAAGTTTCTAACATAGACGTTAGCAATCTTCCCAACCTAGAAGTATTATTGCTAGATGACACATTAGTTAGCAACATCGATGTTACTCAAAATCCTAACTTGGAACAGCTTTCATCTGCAAACAATAATTTAAGCAACATTGATGTAACTCAAAATCCAAATTTGCAACAGTTGATACTTAATAACAACTCCTTAAGCAGCATCAATATCACTCAAAACCCGAACTTAGTCGCTCTTGAATTAAACGATAATAACTTGAGCACAATTGACTTAAGCCAAAATTCACTTTTAAGCAAAATAGCCTTAAACAATAACCCAATTAGCTCACTAGATGTAAGCTCTAGTCCTGATATAAACACCTTTGAATTAGACAATACTCTTATTACAAATCTAGATTTATCTAATCAATTAACCATTTATTACTTAACGGTTGTTAACACGCCACTTGTCTCATTTACTGGATTATCAAATAAATTAGAGTTAGACTCACTAATAATTAAAAACACTAGCTTAACTTCATTAGTTATCAATAACAACAGCTCTTTTGTATCTGGTATTGAAATTGAGAACAATTCTTTACTCACTTCTATCCAAATGAATAATAATGATGGTTTTTTTGGTAATAATATTATAAACAACCCCAACCTGCTCAATTTAGAAGCGAATAATAATTCCACCTTTGGATTATATACCGACAATAATGGACTAGAAAACATCAGAATAGAAAATGGTACGCAATTAGATTATATTCAATTCAATAATGAAGCAAATCTCCAAGAATTATCGTTTTTAAAAACAGACACTTCAACATTTGGCAATAACTTTATTATTAATAATTGTATCATAGATCGACTTATTATTAAAAACGGCATTTCAGACGTCATAAATTTTACAGGAACAAATAGTATCAATTACATCTGTGGTGATAATGATGAAATACTAGCCTTATCAGCAACGCTAAACAACGGTGGAATCACTAACGTAAATTTGAATACCTATTGTACTTTTACACCAGGAGGAGATTTACATAAAATCACTGGAGACGTGCGAATCGATTCGGATTTGAATGGCTGCTCCGTAAGCGACACTAGATTTACCGACTTTAAATTTACGGTAGATAACGGTACTACTAGCGCCATATTTTTTGAATCTCCTGGTTATGATTATGAAATTGCTGTACCTCAAGGGAATTATACAATTAGACCAGAACCAGTAGCTCCAGCTTTATACAATCCACTAAACACTTTTAATGCTAACTTTTCAATGGGTTCTCCTGATGTTATACAAGACATTTGTCTAGTTCCTAATGGAAGTGATATAGATTTAGCTATTATAATCGATGAGATTTTACCAGCCAGGCCAGGTTTTGTATCTGGTTACAGATTGATTTGCTCAAATTTAGGCACAGCTGCTTCAAACGGTACGGTCTTCTTAAATTACAATAATAGTCTAGTTCAATATCAAGGATCATCAGAGTCTCCTGCTTCAGTTAATAATGGAATTTTGAGCTGGAATTTGAATACCCTACAACCTGGACAAACACACATAATAACGACAGATTTCAGAATCAATTCTCCAATGGATATTCCTGCTGTTAACGGTGGTGATGTCCTTGTTTATTTTGGGGATATTGCGGCGCCGTCTGGAGTTGCTGATGTAAACACCAGTAACAACACATTTGAATTTGCTCAGACGATTGTTAACTCTTATGACCCTAATGACATTGCTTGTCTAGAAGGAGCTATTCTAGATCCTGCAAACGTAGGTGAAGATTTACACTATAAAATTAGATTTGAAAACACTGGAACGGCTAGTGCTATAAATGTTGTTGTTAAAAACACAATTGACACTTCTAGACTAGATATTACCAGTTTTCAACCTTTAACAAGTAGTCACCCTATGCGAACTAGAATCATAGATGGAAATGTGGTAGAATTTATCTTTGAAAACATCAATTTAGATTTCAACGATGCGACTAACGATGGTTACTTGATTTACAAAATACAGTCATTGCCTACACTTCAATTAGGAGATATGATAGGCAATCAGGCAGAGATTTACTTTGACTTTAATTTCCCAATTATTACAAACGATTATATGGTCACTGTAAATCAAACGGCAAGTTTAAATGATGTAAATTCAAACTCAGTATCACTTTTCCCTAACCCATCATACGGAAAAGTTACCATTAATTCATCCTCTTATATTCAAGCTATTCAAATATTTGATCATTTAGGTAGAAAAGTGAAGTCATTATCAGTAAAGCAAGAAAACTTAGAAATGAACATTGATATTTCTGAATTGAATACTGGACTTTATTTCATCAAGGTGATAAATGAGTCAGGAGAACAAAGCATGAAGTTAATCAAAGAATAATCAATATAAGAGTTTAGAAATGCCTTGTAATTCAATGTAACACTAGAAAATTCATTAAAAAACTGATAAACGAACTTCTTACAGTTCTAGATTCAGTACTTAAAATAAAAAAATGTTTAAATCACTCCAATTAAAAGGCAATTACACGTTACTTTTAGTAAGCCTATTCTTTTCAATAAACGTCTATTCTCAAATTGTCAATATCCCTGATCCAGTTTTAAAAAATGCGTTGACCACCAGAAATGTGGTAGACACTACTAATAATAATATAGGAGATTCTAACGCAGACCTCAATGGAGATGGCGAAATTCAAATATCTGAGGCACTTCAGGTGAGAATGATAGATTTAGGAATAGTTTCTAATACTATAAACTCACTTCAAGGTATAGAAGCTTTTCAAAATATGGAAGCTTTTTATGCTTCTTACAATCAAATAAGCAGTTTCCCGATAATGAACTCTACATCACTGACCGAGTTAAGACTTAGCAGTAATAATTTAACAAGTATCGATTTGAGCATGCTCCCTAATTTGAGTTATCTAGATCTAGAATATAATAATCTTTCTAGTTTAAACATATTGTCTCAAACAAGTTTAACTGAACTATATCTCTCATCAAATAGTCTAACCAATTTAGATTTGACTAATAATATTTCTTTAACTAACCTGAAACTAGATTCAAACCCTATAACAACGCTAGATCTAAGTACAAACACTTTGTTATCTGAATTATTTTTAATGAATACTCAATTAACTTCTCTCGATTTAAGTGCACAGAATTCTATGTTTGAAGTTTGGATCGACAACACTCCTCTTAACTCTTTGACAGGACTTTCTAATCTTACAATAAGCAGTAATCTCGTAATCTCCAGCACTAATCTAACATCTATACAAATGAACAATGTAGATGCTTCTAGTGCACTAGTAGATATCTTCTACAATAACCAATTAACCTCTATCGATATAGTAGACACCAAAGTATTATACTTTAATCTATCAAGTAATAATTCTTTGAACACTTTAAATCAAAATAATTTTGACTGTCAAAATCTCAACATAAGTTATAATAATTTCTTTGAAATAGATTTTAGTGATAATCCTTATCTCAATTCTCTTGATATAAGTAATGAATATAACTTGCAAGAAATTAACTTAAATAACACCACAAATCTTTCATCAGTGGGAATCAATGATTCTGTTAAGAGGTTATTTCTAAAAAACGGACAAAATGAGACACTCAATTTGTATCAACTTACGAATCTAGAATACGTATGCGCAGACAATGATGATTTTCAAAACATTACTAATGCAATTAATAGCTCAAATTCAGGTAATTTAAACTACACAATGAATTCTTATTGCACATTTACTCCAGGAGGAATTCCGTATTTGATAGAAGGAGAAGTGCGCGTAGACGCAGATTTAAACGGTTGCAGCCTTTCTGACCTTAATGAGGTTGACTTTAAGTTTAATATTACAGATAATACGACAAATGAATCTGGCACTTATTTCATTACTCCTTCATTTGACTATGATATATTTTTGAGACAAGGAAATTATACCATTGTACCACAACCATTGATCCATCAATCCTTATTCTCGCCCTTAACTAGCTTTAATGCAAATCTGGATTCGAGTAATACATTGATTACTCAAGATATATGCATCACTCCTACTGGTAATAACATCGACCTATCTGTTATAATGATTGAAGACTTACCTGCGAGACCAGGATTTGATTCAGACTATAAAATTATCTGTAAAAATAAAGGCCTTACAGCAACTACTGGAACACTATACCTTAACTATGATGATTCTAGATTAGATTACATAAGCACCGACCTAGCATTTTTAAGTGATTCTAATGGTACGATTATATGGAATATTCCTTCATTAGAGCCTAATGAAGAAATAATTATAAATATCACGTTTAATGTGAATACACCTATGGAAACTCCTGCTGTTAATGGAGGCGATATTCTTTTTTATGGAGGTACTATAAGTGGACCTACAGGAATTCAAGATACGAATACCTCAAATGACACCTTTGAATATCCACAAACGGTTGTTAACTCTTATGACCCTAATGACATTACTTGCCTAGAAGGAGCAATCCTAGATCCTGCAAACATAGGTGAAGATTTACACTATAAAATTAGATTTGAAAACACTGGAACGGCTAGTGCTATAAATGTTGTTGTTAAAAACACAATTGACACTTCTAGACTAGATATTACCAGTTTTCAACCTTTATCAAGTAGTCACCCTATGCAAACTAGAATCACAGATGGAAATGTGGTAGAATTTATCTTTGAAAACATCAATTTAGATTTCAACGATGCGACTAACGATGGTTACTTGATTTACAAAATACAGTCATTGCCTACACTTCAATTAGGAGATATGATAGGCAATCAGGCAGAGATTTACTTTGACTTTAATTTCCCAATTATTACAAACGATTATATGGTCACTGTAAATCAAACGGCAAGTTTAAATGATGTAAATTCAAACTCAGTATCACTTTTCCCTAACCCATCATACGGAAAAGTTACCATTAATTCATCCTCTTATATTCAAGCTATTCAAATATTTGATCATTTAGGTAGAAAAGTGAAGTCATTATCAGTAAAGCAAGAAAACTTAGAAATGAACATTGATATTTCTGAATTGAATACTGGACTTTATTTCATCAAGGTGAAAAATGAGTCAGGAGAACAAAGCATGAAGTTAATCAAAGAGTAATTATAGCCAATCTTTATTAGTCCTATAAACCACTCCTTTAAAAAGCGCCACCAAATCATCGCCTTTTTTAACCTCAACGATGTTGAAACCTACTTTGGTTTTGGTTTTGTCTAGCGTACATTCTGCTGTGATGTAGTCGCCTTCTTCTAGTGCTTCTATGTGGTTGATGCTGGTCTCTATAGAAACGGCAAATTTACCATGCGTGTTTGATGAAAAACCAAAAGCAGTATCTGCCAGCGAGTATGTAATCCCACCATGTGCTTTTCCCATACTATTGAGCATTTCTGGTCTTATAGTCATTCCCAACTTCACACAACCTATTTCTACAGAAAGGATTTCTATTCCTAACCAAGTTGAGTATGGATCAAGCGAAAGCATTTTTGCTGGAATCTTTTTTCCGTCCATAGTTATAATTCTGTCAATTTAAGTGTCGTATTATAGTTTCTCATGGTAGATGTCACACCAAGCTTCTTTTCAAACCAAGCGTTAGTCATTTTAGTCTTGCCAAAACCTACTCCACAATAGAAATAAATAACGTCATCTATTATTTTAAAAGTTTCCATATCATTTGAAAATTCTTCAGTAGTGTTTACTTTCTCTTGAACAGGACTTTCATTTAAAAAGCCGAAACTCATAAATTTTGAATTCTCTATAGTTCTCGTTTTGAAAGGGCTTGCTTTTAAGGTTTTAGAAATCTCTTCTTGTTCCTTTACCATAACAGGAACAGCTAAATCAAATTCTGATTTCAGTAATTCGCTGATAATATCAGCACATTGCGCCGATTTTAAATCACTACTAAAAAGGATATTTCCAGACTGGATGTAAGTAGTCACTCCATAAAAAGGAGTCTTTTCTAAAGCATTTCTTAACAAAGCCATAGGCAGCTTGTTTTTACCGCCTACGTTAACACCTCGCAATAGTGCTACATATCTCATTACAGTGAGAATTTAGTTCCAGCAGCCTTCATTTTACGTAATATTGGTGAGCATCTATATCGATCTTCTCGATATAAATCATACATCGCGTCCAGTCCGTTTACACACCATTCTATTCCTTTTTCGTTTGCCCAAGTGAGCAATCCTTTTGGATAGTTCACACCTTTAGTCATCGCGCTATCTATTCCTTGAGCCGTTGCTATGTTTAAAAACAAGGCATCTGCTGCCTCATTGATAAGCATTATGAGTACTCGATCTTGAATTTCTTTTATGAGTTCAGGAGATTTTACTGGGTCCGCTTTCGCGAAAGCGTGTTCACTATCCACATTTACATAATCATAAAAACCACGTCCAGATTTGCGCCCTAGCCAGCCGGCTTCCATCAATCGTTTCTGAGTTAACGACGGCTTGTAACGTGGATCAAAGTAGAAAGCTGCAAAAACAGTTTCTGTCACCACATAATTCACATCGTGACCTATATAATCCATCAATTCAAAAGGTCCCATTTTAAAACCAAGTCCTTTCAAGGCATAATCTATAGTGGCAAAACTCGCCATTCCTTCTTCATAAATACGCAAGGATTCACTGTAAAATGGACGCGCCACACGATTGACTATAAAGCCAGGAGTATCTTTTGCTACGGCAACTACTTTATTCCAATTCTCGATAGTAGCCACACAAGTATCTGTGACGTTTTGGGAGGTTTGTACAGCAGGGATGACCTCAACAAGTTTCATTAACGGCGCAGGATTAAAGAAGTGAATTCCTATACAACGCTCAGGTTTATCGAGTGAAGCTGCAATACTAGCGATACTCAAACTAGAAGTGTTAGAAGCTATTATACAGCTGTCAGACACGTGAGATTCCAATTCTTGAAATACCTTTTTCTTAATATCTAGGTTTTCAATAATCGCCTCGATAGTAAGATCCGAGTCCGCTAATTCTTTTACCGTACTTACATAAGAGATATTAGATTGAATGCGAGTTTTCTCAGCAGCATCTATTCTGCCTTTTTCAATAAGTCGGTTCATTATCTTTTCAAGAGCAGCTTGCGCTTTATCCAGTTGCGCCTGATTTACATCAAACAATTTCACTTGACAGCCAGCTGTGGCAGCTACTTGAGCGATACCACTACCCATGGTTCCTGCTCCTATGACTCCTACTTTATTTATATCCATAGATTTAATAATTCACCTTTAATTTTTCGCTATTATTAGTTTCTTTTGCTCACCAAATATAATAAGTTAGTTAGTGAAGTTATTTAATAAACTCATAAGTCTTGACCGGATACAGAATATAAACACGTTGATTATTTACCCTTACAAATAAATTGTTTTGAACTATTGGGCAATAGGACCTAGATTTGTTTATAAGCTCAAGGCATTAAGTTACTTTTATAACTTGCCAACTAAAAAACATTGAACTATGCTTTCTTCTTTTTATGATACTAAAAATTTAAAAGGTGATCTCACTGGTGGTCTAGTCGCTGGTGTTGTTGCACTACCGCTTGCACTAGCATTTGGTGTTCAATCTGGTTTAGGAGCTATTGCTGGACTATATGGTGCTATCGCAGTTGGGATTTTTGCAGCTATCTTTGGTGGTACTGCAACTCAAGCCAGTGGACCTACTGGACCTATGACGGTAGTATCTGCTGCTTTAGTGGTAAAAGCTATTGAACTTACCGGCAGCGTAGAAGCCGCGATGCCTATAATCATACTTACGTTTTTAACTGGTGGGATTATTCAAATGCTTTTTGGCTTTATCAACATAGCTGGATACATTAAATACTTCCCTTATCCTGTGGTTTCTGGTTTTATGAGCGGTGTAGGTTTAATCATTATTTTACTTCAAATATTCCCGCTTTTTGGAATGGTATCGCCTAAAAACACATTGAAAGTTCTAGGTGACATGCCGTTATTATTAGAAGGTTTTAATTGGCAAGCACTAGTATTAGGATCGTTAACTGTATTCATTTATTATACATTTCCTAAAATTACTAAAGCAATACCTAGTGCACTTGTGGCGTTGATAGTTGTTTCTGTTGTTGCTTATTTCTTACCGTGGCAAGTGCCTATCATAGGCGATATCCCATCTGGATTACCTTCTTTAAAATTGAATGGAATTTTAGATATTGACTCGAGTGCCTATGCACTTGTGGCCGAATATGCCTTAGTACTAGCTGTTTTAGGGTCTATAGACTCTTTGCTTACATCAGTCATTGCAGATAATATGACCAAAACAAAACATAATAGCAATAGAGAATTAATAGGTCAAGGAATAGGGAACATGGTTGCTGCGATATTTGGTGGTATTCCAGGTGCAGGAGCTACAAAAGGAACAGTAGTAAATATAAATTCTGGTGGAAAAACGCGCTTATCAGGTGTGTTACATGGATTATTTCTTGCAGCAGTTTTGCTAGGTTTAAGTGGTCTTGCAGCGCATATTCCTCTAGCGGTTCTTGCCGGAATCTTGATTCCTATCGGTTTTAAAATTATAGATACAAAAGGACTTAAGCATTTACTTGCGGTACCACGTGCAGATGCCGTAGTATTAATTATCGTACTGTTGATGACTACATTTGGTAGTCTAATACAAGCGGTAGGTATAGGAGTTATACTGGCATCCTTACTATTTATGAAACGCGCAAGCGATCTAGGAGAAAAAGGACTAGAAGTAGGAACTCTTGCAGGATTTGACGGTGAACAACCTTGGAAAGACGAGCAAGAGTTATATAATACTTTTAAGGATCAAATTTATATAAAGCACCTCTATGGACCGCTGTTCTTCGGTTTCACCTCACACTTTCAAGAAACTATTAAAGCTCTTTCTCCAGAAGTAAAAGCGTTGATAATTCGTCTGGATCGAGTTCCTTACATAGATCAATCTGGTTTGTATGCTTTAGAAAATGCGGTTCTAGATTTAGAAAAACGTGATGTAAGGGTAGTTCTTACCGGTTTACAAGAACAACCTAAAGATAAATTAGAATCGATTGATATCATACCAGATCTGGTAAGTGAATCTGAGACTTTTGAAACTATAGAAGAGGCCTTTGAATACTTAAAAAATCATTTTAAATTATAAAAACGGTTCTATTTTCCCTTAAAAACAGGCTTACGTTTCTCCATAAAACTAGCCACACCTTCAGCATAATCTTCTGTAGAAGCGCTTTCAATCTGTAGTTTAGACTCAAGCGTTAGTTGCTCTTCTACCGTATTGTAAAACGATTGATTCAGTGCTTTTTTAGTATTGGCTAACGCTACTGTAGGTAATGCGGCTAACTTTTGTGCTGTTTTTTGAGCGGTAGCTAGAAAATCTGCGTCAGGAACAGCTTTGTAGATCATTCCCATCTGGTCAGCCTCTGAAGCTGTAATTTTATCGGCAAGCATCATAGCAGCGCTTGCTTTTCCAAAACCTATTAATCTAGGTAAAAAGAAAGTTCCTGCACTATCTGGTATCAAACCGATTTTAGAAAATGCTTGTATAAAAGCAGCACTTTCTGTGGCGATTACCACATCGCAACATAAGGCTATATTTGCTCCTGCACCAGCGGCAACGCCATTTACGGCAGCAACTACTGGTTTTTCAAGGTTTCTAATTTTAAGGACTATCGGATTATAATGATCGTCTAGAATCGCTTTAAAACCTGGGTTCAATTCTGGATCGGTAATTTCTTGAATATCCTGACCAGCACAGAAGGCTTTTCCTTCTCCTACGATCATCACCGATCTCACCTCATCATTTGAAGCACATTGATCCAGTGCATCTTGCATAGCAAATGCCATCTCGCGATTAAAAGAATTGAATACTTGTGGTCTATTTAAAGTTATGGTTGCAACGCCGTTGTCGACTTGTAAGAGTATCGTTGACATATAAAAATCTGTTTTTTTGTAAAGGTATTGGGTTTTCCGCTTTCGCGAAAGCGTAAAGAACACATCTCTGAAGATTCTAAAAAAAAATATATTAAATTTCTTACTTTTATAAAAATTGAGTTATCATGAAATATATCTTAGTACTAATAGTGTTTTTTATATCACTACTAATGAATGCGCAGGCGGAATTAGATTTTGACATGGATGTAACCAACGGTCCTATTGGTGGTTATGCAGATGTGACCTATACTATTACTAATCTTTCACCTAATGACACCTATTCAAATGTCACAATAAATCATCCCGATGCTTTAATCCCAAATATAGTTTTAAACCCTTCTACTATAGGACCTGGTATACAAGTAACCGCTACGGGACAAATACCTCTTTCTGGAGACTCTTACTCGGTAGGACTTTTAATCACACAAGCAACAGCTACAGGAATAATGAACGGTTCTATGATTACAGAACTTTCTGATGGAATAGATTCTATGGGAAATCGAATCGATGATGGTCAATCTGTATATTTCCGCCATGAATCTTCAAGCTATGGAGTTATTTATTTAGATACTAATGGAAACTCGATTTATGATGATGGTATAGACACAACAATTCCTGGAGCAGTTATCAACCTCTATGACGACCAAGGAAATACAGATAGTTTAGTGACTAATGAAACAGGTTGGTGGTATTTTGACAATAGTTTTATAAATACAACTTTACCCGATTATTATGCCGCTATCATAGACGTTAACTCTTTTCCTAGTCCTGCAAATTCATACCATCTAGTAGATGGCCCAGCATCTCCTTTTACACCTAATGGATGGTTTGCATCCAATATTAGAATGAGTCATGGCTATGTGGATGATAATTTTGGAACTATTGAGGCGAGTAGTTTTTTAGATACTAATGGCAATGGTTCTCGAGATAATGGCGAAGTCAATATACCTTACACAAGTTTTGAATTTATTAAAGATAATGATCCGGCGACTAGCGAGGTCATTTTTAACGGTTTTGGCAATACGATAAGACGAACAGATCTAAATCCAGGAGTTCAATTAAATGATATAAATGCAGCTCTCACTGCTCAGCAAGCTTTCTACAACATTACCACGGCTAATTATGACGATATTCAAACCGTTGCCAACCAAATAACCTCAACAGCTTTTGCGGTGACCGAAGTTTCCAGTAGCAACAGAGATACCTCTCTATCGTTAACGCCTATGATATGGCCTAATCCTGGATTTGACAGTACTCTTGAAGCTACCATTAACAATCTACATGCTGGAAATAGCACCGGTACTTTACAATTCAATCCTGACCCTATGGCGTCTATAATCGCAGTTTATGACCGCAATGGAATAGATATTCTGGCAAATGGAACGGCGACGGTAACTTCAAGCGGTTTTAGCACACCATATAATATTATGGCGTTTGGTCAGTATGATTTAGAGGTTGTAATGGCAACTCCTGTCACAGGCGTTCAATTAGGCGATATATTTACTCATAACGCAAGTATTAATCCTAACTCTACTGATAGTGACGCTACTAACAATAATACCTCTGTAGATGTAACTGTTGTCGCATCTTACGACCCAAATGATGTTACTGAAGCAAGAGGTCCTGGTATTCCTATTGATACTTTTTCTACTAACGATTTTTTAGAATATACTATTAGGTTTCAAAACCTAGGAACGGCTAGTGCTCAATTTGTAAGAGTCTTATCTAGCTTGCACCCAAGTCTAGATGAAAGTACTTTTGAAGTCATCGCTACTAGTCATGCGTATTTATATACTAAAAATGGTCGCCAGCTCGATTTCTTCTTTGACAGTATACAACTGCCGCCAGAAGTCGTGGACGAGCCTGGAAGTAACGGCTTTATTAAATACAGAATCAAACCACTTTCTGGCTTTGCCGTAGGAGATCTTATTAGTGCGAGAGCTGAAATCTTTTTTGACTACAATCCAGCTGTGATTACTGAAACTTGGATCACGACTTTTGACGCTCCTGCATCAACTTCTGATTGGCAACAAACCTCTATTTATCCTAATCCATTAGTCGGGAATACATTATTTTTTGAGAAATTAGATTCTGGCCAAGCTCAGCTTTTCTCTCTAGACGGAAAAGAAATTTGGAACGGAAATGTTGAGAATGGACGGATAGAATTTAATGATCTCCATGCTGGTTTTTATATTTTAAAAGTGAATAATAATGATCAGACTATCAGTATGAAGTTGCTAAAGAAATAGTTTTTTGATTTCTGTTACGCTTTCGCGGAAGCGAGATTACTTCAAACACTTAAAATAATCAAATGGCTCTAAGCAATCCTCACACTGGAACATAGCCTTGCAAGCTGTAGAACCAAACTGACTGACCAACTTAGTGTTTTTTGAACCGCAGTTGGTACATTTCACGAGTTTCTTCTCATTGAGAAGTACATCTTTATCGGCGGTTTCTTCTAGTGGTGCGGCGATTCCATACTCTTCCAGTGCTTTACGACCACGCTCGGTAATCCAGTCAGTCGTCCACGGCGGACTCATAATTAATTGTATGTGAGTTGTGTAACCGTGAACTGCAAATGCTCGTTCTAAATCATCACCTATAACATCCATCGCTGGACAGCCACTATAGGTAGGTGTCAATTTTATAGTAATCTCTTTTCCTTCAACTATAACTTCTCGGATTACCCCAAGGTCTACCACGTTTAATACAGGTATTTCAGGATCTTTCACAGATTCTAAAACATCTAATAATTCTTGAGATATGTTATAATTTTGGATCATATTGAATATCGAAAATCGATTGAATTACCACTTACTATCAGGATAAGCACGCTGCATATACTGCATATCGGCTAGAATGTAACCCATGTGTTCACTGTGTAAACCTTCTTTTCCACCTTTTTGGAAATATTCTACTTCCGGAATTTCTAGTGTTGCTGTAGAAAGCAACTCACCTACTTTATCATAGTAGTATTCTTTTAACTGTAACATATCTGGTGCTACACCAGCTTCAATCATAGCATCATCTGCCTTGGTGGTGTGAAACAACTCATCTGTATAAATCCACAGATCGTTTACAGCCTGTTGCACACGTATTTTACTTTCCTCAGTTCCATCACCTAAACGTTTTAACCAATCTCCAGAAAAACGCTCATGATAGCTCGCTTCTTTGATACCTTTAAAGGCCAAAGCTCTTAAGGTCTCGTCTGCACTTTGTTGTAATGCTCCTAAAAACATTCTGTTATAGACATCAAAGAAAAACTGACGTACAATTACATAACCAAAATCTGTGTTAGGCTGCTCTACCAGTAATACATTCTTATACTCACGTTCTTTTCTTAAAAATGCGATATCATCTTCAGTAGACTTATCACCTCTTAATTGCGCTATATACTGGTAAAAACTACGCACCTGCCCTAACATATCTAGTGAGATATTAGTAAGCGCGATATCTGGCTCTAAATTAGGTCCGTGACCACAAAGTTCTCCTAGACGCTGACCAAGAATCAAATAGTTATCTGCCACACCTAAAAGATAGTCGATCAGGTGTTTCTTATTTTCTGTTGATTCAAGGAATTGTGGGTTTAATTCCTTAATAGGCACTGCAGAATTTGAAATCACTTTTGTTTTTGAATTTGAAATGGTTTCCATAATGGATATTGTGGTATTAAATTTAAATCTAAACTGAAATTTAAATTTAAAAGGGTTTATCGTTTATTTATAATAGCAACTAGAATTCTAACAATCTGTTCAGCTTCATCTTGAAGTTTTTTCAAATGCTTAACATCTCCCAAACCAGCTTTTAGTTGAATTCTCAAATTATTGTTACACTCTTTTATTTCTTTAAGAGCAATTCTTAATTTATTAATTTTATCCTTTTCAGTACCAGCTCCAGCAAACTCACTAAAATTTAGAGATACAGAACCTGAGGATCTTATCAATTGTTCAGCATAATATTTAGAAGCATAGGTATTTGCTGGTTTATCAAAAAATAAAACCACATCAGCAGCAAAACTGATTAATCTTTCTTCTAAATCATAAGCCTTACTCATTGCCTTTAAATTTAAATTTCAACTTAAGTTTGGATTTAAGAATTAAAACACATGTAAAAAGCTTTGCTTTTTACATGTGTTTTAATTCTTCAGGTAACTCATAAAAAGTAGGATGTCTGTAAACTTTATCTGTTGCCGGTTCAAATAACTCGCCACTTGCTTCTGGACTACTGGCTGTTATATTTTTAGATTCTACGACCCATATGCTCACACCTTCATTTCTACGTGTATAAACGTCTCGAGCGTTATTCATTGCCATTTCAGCATCTTCGGCATGTAAGCTACCGCAGTGTCTGTGTTCTAATCCGTTTTTAGATCTTATAAAAACTTCCCAAAGTGGAATTTCTTGACTCATATATTTTTTAAATTTAAGTTTAAACTTAAGTTTAAGTTTAAAAATTTGCTCGTACGCTGATTAAATAGCCTGAGCAGTTTGTGCTTTTTGTTTTGCTGCATAAGCAGTAGCTGCTTCACGTACCCAAGCGCCATTGTTCCAAGCGTTACGTCTATCATCTAGGCGTTTTTTATTCATAGGTCCGTGGCCTTTTACTACTTGCCAGAATTCGTCCCAGTCAATTGCGCCAAAATCATAACTTCCCTTTTCATCATTCCATTTTAAATCTGGATCTGGAATAGTAAGTCCTAAAAGTTCTGCTTGTGGTACTGTTTGATCTATAAATTGCTGACGTAATTCATCATTAGTCTTACGCTTCAACTTCCATTTCATGGATTGCTCGGTATGCGTACTTGCCGCATCTGTAGGACCTAACATCATTAATGACGGCCACCACCAGCGATTCAATGCATCTTGTGCCATTTCTTTTTGCTCTTCACTACCGTTACATAGGGATAACATAATTTCATATCCTTGGCGCTGGTGAAAACTTTCTTCCTTACATACACGCACCATCGCACGAGCATATGGACCGAAAGAAGTACTACACAACGGTACCTGATTGATAATCGCAGCACCATCCACTAGCCAGCCTATCGCTCCCATGTCTGCCCAAGTCATCGTAGGGTAGTTGAAAATCGAAGAATACTTTGCTTTACCAGAATGTAAATCTTCATACAATTGTTCACGAGTGATTCCTAAAGTTTCACATGCACTGTACAAATAAAGTCCATGTCCAGCCTCATCCTGCACCTTTGCCAGTAGCGCTACTTTGCGTCGCAATGACGGCGCACGAGTAATCCAGTTCCCTTCTGGTAACATCCCTACTATTTCAGAATGAGCATGCTGGGATATCTGTCTGATGTGCGTCTTGCGATACTTCTCAGGCATCCAGTCCTTAGGCTCAATCTTTTCGTCTCTCGCAATTTTAGCATCAAATTGCGCTTCTAAATTTTTGATTTCTGCTTCACTCATGGTTTATATGTTATTGACGCATCGCATGCGTCGATGATACTTCGTTCATGTTCGCATGCGATGCGAACTTACTTTTCTTTCTATATACTTGTTGCGGTTCCGCTTTCGCGAAAGCGATATAACAACATACTTTTTTTTATACTCTAGACATCGTAGTCTACAACAAGTTTCTTACTCGTTGGTACACTTACACAACTAAGCACAAATCCCTTTTCTACTTCTTCATCAGTCAGTGCATAGTTCACTTTCATGGCTACACTACCTTCTACCACTTTACATTTACATGTACTGCACACACCACCTTTACAGGCATATGGCAAATCTGCTCCAGCACCTATGGCACCATCTAGGACGTTATCATAATCATCACCTAGTACAAAATGAAATTCTTTACTACCGTCTATAATGGTCACATCTACACCATCTACCTTTTTCTCTAGTGCAGCAGCGGCACGGGCTTTATCTGCATCGCTTAATCCGCTTACAAAGAGTTCAAAATGAACATTTTCTTTCTTCATTCCTGCAGCGACTAATTCATCTCTTATTAAGAAAATCATCTCTTCTGGACCACAGATAAAAGCATGGTCTGTATGCGGTGCATTTATTAAAGTTTTAGTAAGCGTTTGTAATTTTTCTTGGTCAAAACGTCCATTAAACAATGGAATATCTCTGTGCTCACGACTTAAGAAATAAAAGACTTCAAAACGACTTAAATACTTGTTTTTGAGTGCTTCTATCTCTTCTTTAAATATAATTGATTTTACGGTTCTATTAAGGTAGAATAACTTGAATTTTGCATTAGGCTCGCTAGCAAGATGTGTCTTAATGATACTCAACATAGGTGTAATTCCACTACCCGCGGCAAATGCGATATAGTTTTTGGCATCATTCTCTTCTGATACTTCGATTCCAAAATCACCACTAGGTGCTGATACCTGTAACAGATCACCAGTCTTTAACTCACGATTTACATAAGTTGAAAATTTACCTTCAAAGATTTCTTTAACCGCAACTTTCCACTCATTATCCAGCGGACTGCTGCATAAAGAATAACTGCGTCGCACATCTTCACCATTTATCATAGCGCGCAAGGTCAAAAACTGACCTGGACGATAGTTAAATTCTTCTTTAAGTTCTTGTGGAACGTCAAAGGCGATTACCGTAGTATCGTCTGTCTCTTTATAGACTTGAGATAATGTTATGTTATGAAAGTTGCTCACAGATATTAGGTCGTTAAGTTTACACAAAACTAACACTTGTTAGTTTGGAAAGCAAGCGCCTTTTTAAAGGATGCATTTTATGGTATCGTTAATTAACCTTTAACGCTATTTTCACGACATCAAATCATTACCTCTCGTATATTGCTATATATGCAATACCCTAATATTACAGCTCCAGATTCCATTTTAAAAGAAGCCGAAAAAGCGATGTCTTTTTATCCTGCCTTAAAGGATACTGAAATAGAATTTAAGTTCAATGATATGGTGCGCAAGAATTTCATGCAAGCACAACCTACTTATAAAAGTATTTTTAGAAGTAAAGAAAATCGCGGTTATATCATTTTAATAAGCAAAGAATTTAAAGTAGAAAATGAAATCTTTACTATAAATGAAATACCAAGCGATGTCCTTACAGGATGGTTGGGTCATGAACTAGGCCATGTCATGGATTATCGTTCTCGATCTACTGTAGATATGATTTTCTTTGGATTAAAATACTTATACTCACATGCACACATTCAAGAAGTAGAACGTGCCGCAGACGACTATGCCGTGCGCCACGGCATGGGTGAATATATTTTAAAGACTAAAGAATTTATTTTAAATCACACGAGTCTGTCTGAGAAATATAAAAAGCACATGCGTAAATTCTACCTATCTCCTGAAGAGATTTTAGAATTGATTAATCGTTATGGAGAAACTGGAGAAAAGCCTAGTCAAGATGAATTAGCGCCTAATTAGTTGGTGAGTTTTTTCCTCATATAAGCTAACATACTCAAAGACTACTCACAAACTCTTCCCATGCTTTAAACTTCTCTTCGTCCATGACTTTTTCCATTTTTACCTGACCGCCTTTTTTCTTATTGTGATCGTTCCATTGTGCAAACGTTTCTGGTTGTACTTTATGAACTTGCACACCTTTTAGTGCCTTGGTTCTTGCTACTTTATAGTTTTTATTAGCTTCTTGTAGCGATTGATCTAGAGCCTCAGCAAGTTCTTTTTCTGAAGTTTCTGTTTCTGTACCTAGATACCATACATGCTGAAAGTTGCCATCAATTTTCTTTGCAGAAACGGTAAACTCTTTAATGCTGGTATTAAATTTTTCTTGCAATTCTGTAATCGCGGTTTCCATTTTAAGAACTGATAACTGACTACCTACTACGTTTAAGAAAAACTTAGTTCTACCAGTTATTTTAATTTCGGCTTTTTCTACGTCTGTAAATTTTATTGTATCACCTATTAAGTAACGCCATGCACCAGATACTGTCGATATGATTAAAGCATAATCGACCTCTGGTTCTACCTCATCCATAGTTAGAACTGGCGCATCATCAGAAATGCTACCATCTTGTTCCACATAGTCTGGTTGAAAAGGCACAAATTCAAAATAAATACCACCATCGGTAATCAACTGCATAGAACTAGATTCTGGACGTTGTTGACAGGCTATAAAACCTTCACTAGCTAGATAGGTATCTACTATCTGAACTGGTTTTGTAAATAGCTTTTCAAAGCTCGAGCGATAAGGTTCAAATGCTACACCACCAGAAGTATAAACCGACAGATTAGGCCATATTTCATGAATAGAATCTACCTTGTGATAATCCATTACTTTTCTAAGCATCATTTCTAACCATGATGGAATACCGCTTAACATACCTATATCCCAATTTTTAGCTTCCTCTGCTATTCTTTGAACGCGCTCATCCCAATCGTCTATGGAAGATATTTCTTTTCCTGGTCTGTAAAAAGAGTCTAAAAACTCTGGAATATTACTGGCAGATATTCCACTAATTTCTCCTATCGTAAAACCATTTTCTTCACTCAAATCTGTAGAACTACCTAGTGCTAGGACTTCACTCTCAAATACATCTGTGGGCAAATTGAAATTAGTCAATGCACTTACCTGTCTGGTTCCTGCAGCTTTTATCGCCGCAATCATCTCATCTGTGACTGGAATTGTTTTAGATTTTTTACCTGTAGTACCACTAGATCTAGCAAGAAAATTCGGTACGCCTGGCCATGCGATATCGGGCTTTCCTTCTTTCATGCGAGACCACCATTGCTCGTCCATTTTGTGATAGTCGTAAAACGGTACCGCTTTCGCGAAAGCGTGCTCCATATCATCTCCTTCTAAAACACTATTAAAGTCATAATACAAGCCGAAAGAAGTGCTCTTTGCCGTTTTTAATAAATGCTCCAATACTTTGCGTTGCGCAACCACATGGTCTGACGTGGCGGTAATCGTCTCGTGAAGATTTAATGCTGTCTTAATAATAGGACCTAAAAGTGCCATGAAATAGTGGTTTATTCCAAAAATAGACCTTTAAACACCTGTGCTAGGTTAAGATTCTGATAAGATTTTAAATATGAATAAAATTAAATTTCGATCCCAATGACTCTAGAAATGTCACTGTTTAAATATAGCCTAATGATACTTAGTAAAGATTTTTGTCGCTTCATTGTAACTGCTTTCAAAGGACATCGCGTTTACATTAGAATCTGCTTTTACGGCATTAAAATAACTCACCATTTTCTCTGTAGGCATATTACCTGTAAGTTCATCCTTTGCCATGGGGCAACCACCAAAACCTTGAATCGCACCATCAAAACGACGGCAACCAGCTTTATAAGCAGCGTCTACTTTTTCATGCCACGTGGTAGGTGTGGTATGTAAATGTGCACCAAATTCTATTTCAGGATATTTAGGAATCAAGTTAGAGAACAAATAGGTAATCGTCTCAGGATCTGAACTACCTATGGTATCAGAAAGCGATAAAATCTTAACGTCCATCTTGTATAATTTCTCTGTCCATTCTCCTACTATCTCCACATTCCATGGATCTCCATAAGGATTACCAAATCCCATCGAGATATAAACTACTAACTCTTTATCATGCTTTTGTGCGAGATCAATTACTTCTTGCAACAACTCCACACTTTGAGCAATAGTTTTATGGGTATTACGCATCTGGAAATTCTCTGAAATAGAGAATGGATAACCCAAATATTGAATCTCTGGATGCTCACATGCCGCTTTTGCACCACGTAGATTTGCAATAATGGCAAGCAGTTTAGATTCTGTTTTAGAAAGGTCAAGTTTTGAAAGAACCTCAGCCGTATCCACTAGTTGTGGTATTGCTTTAGGAGACACAAAACTCCCAAAATCTATGGTATCAAATCCGCATCGCAATAAGGATTGAAGGTATTGCACCTTCAAATCTGTAGGAATCATTTCTTTAATTCCTTGCATTGCGTCACGCGGACATTCTATGATTTTTACCTTTTCCATCAGAGTGTAAAGATAATGTGGATTTAAGGTTTACGAAAACGATTTCAACTTCTTATTTTTAACGCAAAAAGCCTCTTAAAAACTAAGAGGCCTTAAGGTTCAAGCAAAAATTAAGGGGAAGTTTAATTTTCAATTGTAATTTCTTTTCTATCAAATCTGAGTTCAAATATGAATGATAAGAATCACATAATTATCACAACGCCACTTAATTGATTACAACCACTCTTTTTTAAGATATAAACAAACTCAACAAACCTGCAACATCTTCTTGTCGTTCTATATAATATCGTGCGGCAGTATTTACACGTCCTACTTTTACAGTAACGGCATCTTCTGGTAGATCTTGGAACATAAATTCATCAGTCCAGTCGTCTCCAATAGCAAAAACAAAATCTTTTTCTGAACTTAATATATGATTAGTTGCCGCTTTACCCTTGTGAACATTCATACTTTTTATTTCAATGACTTTGTTACCATAAAGAACGCTTAAACCACGGTTGATGCTTAGCTCTTTAATAACGTTAGAGAGCTCTGTAGCTCGTTGCTCACCTAAATCAGGATCTGCTTTACGATAGTGCCATACTAAGGAATATTTCTTTTTCTCTATGAATGTACCAGGAGTACGATCAACATATTTTTGAAGAATAGGCTCTATAGTCGGAAACCAGTCTGTATTCATGGTCTCAGTTAGACGCCATTTTTCATCACCTAGGTTCTTTTTAAGCACTCCATGTTCTGCAATAAGAACCACTGGAATATCCTTAAACCATTCTCCCAAAGTATCTGCATCGCGGCCACTGATAATCACAACTTCAGTACATGGCAATTCATTTAAACCGCGTACTAAATTTAAAATTTCTTCATCTGGATGTGCTTCGCTAGGGTCGTTAACAAAACCTCTTAAAGTCCCATCATAATCTAAAAAGAAGATTCTATTCTGAGATTCTTTATATCGTTGTAACAATTCCTCTTTACAATTAGAGTTTATTAATTTAGTCTTTACCAACTCTTCATTTCTTTTAACGGATTTAAGCTTGTTCATAAAATCTTCTGCCCATTTCTCTACATTGTAGCGTTTCAGGCGACTTTGCATATATTTATTACGTTTTTTTTGCTCAATCACAGGCATCTCTATAGCTTTCTTTATGGTGTCTGCAATCAATTCGAGGTCATTAGGATTAATGAGTAATGCCTCATTCATTTCCTTTGCTGCACCTGCCATCTCACTTAAAATCAATACACCTGTGCGATCAGTACGACAGGCGATATATTCTTTAGCAACTAAATTCATTCCGTCGCGTATAGGTGTAATAAGAGCCACTTCACAAGAAGTATAAAGATCTATTAAGTTGGTAAATGGCATAGACCTATAGAAGTACCAGATAGGCGTCCAACTTACGGTGGCAAATTTTCCATTAATACGTCCTACTAGCTCGTCAATTTCTTTTTTCAATCGTTTATATTGTTTAACGTTTGAACGACTGGGAACCGCTAACATGACTAGTCGCACCTTTTCAATATAATCTGGATATTTCTCTAGGAACCGCTCATAAGCCTTGATACGGTTTGCGATACCTTTTGTATAATCTAGTCTATCAATAGACAGAATCATTTTAGCCTCAGGAGTTTCTTCTTGATGATGATATAATCTGCGTTGTAGTTCACTCTGCGTTATATCTGTTTGTTGTTGGTTCGCTTTTGAAAAAGAAGAAAACTTTTCATAATCAATACCCATAGGAAAGGAATCTACTGTCACGACACGATCTGCCAGAGTGATACTATTAAAACTAGTCGCATAGCCTAAAATCCTACTTACCGAACTTAAAAAATGTCGCTCATAATCATAAGTATGAAACCCAATAAGATCAGCACCTAAAAGTCCATTTAAAATCTGCTCACGCCATGGAATTGTTCTGAAAACTTCAAACGATGGAAATGGAATATGTAAAAAGAAACCAACAGACACATCTGGACGTTCTTCTTTTATAAGTTGTGGCAACAACATAAGTTGATAATCATGCACCCAGACGGTATCACCTTCTTCTAAGTTTTCTAATACTACTTGCGCAAATTTTTCATTTACCCTTTTATAGGATTCCCAATATTTGTTACTAAATTTTGCATATTCCATAAAATAATGAAACATGGGCCATATGGTATGATTGCTAAATCCATAGTAAAAGCCGTCTAAGTCTTCTTGAGACAATGCTACAGAGGCACATTGTTGCTCTTGAACCGCTTTTTCCACAGCACTTTCTAGCTGTGAATCAACATCTTCCTGTATAAGTCCATTCCACCCTATCCATATTCCATTACTCTCTTTATGTACAGATTTAAGTCCTGTAGCCAGCCCACCAACACTAGGAGAAGAGGAAACTTTACCGTTTTCAATGTTTAATTGTAAGGGTAATCTATTAGAAACTATTAATGTTTTTAACATAAAGATAAATCCTTTGGTTTGAATTATTGATTAATCCTTAAATTTCGGAAAAATCTGTTTGCCCTAAAGAAAATTATACGATTATTATGAATAATTTAAATTATGGAATTATAGGTAACTGCCAAAGCGCAGCCCTTATTTCTGAAAAAGGTTCAATTGACTGGTGCTGTCTTCCTATATTTGATTCTGCATCTGTGTTTGCAAAATTACTAGATGACAAAAAAGGTGGTTCTCTCAGTTTTATAATCACTGATGATTATTCTATATCTCAGGAATATCTATGGCAAACTAATATCCTAAGCACCACTTACGATAATGGAATCGATGCGTTTCAGGTAATTGATTTTATGCCACGTTACCAGCAAGAAGATGGCAGTTATTATACGCCGCCAGATATCATAAGATTTATAAGACTGTTGAAAGGAAAGCCCCAATTTTCCGTGCAGTATGATCCACGTCTAGAATATGCTTCTAGTAAAGTATTTACTACGATTGAAGAAGAGTATATCCATAGCCAGACTAAAGATGGTAAATATGATTCTTTGTTTTTATACAGCGATCTCAATTATAGCGACATTGTCAACCAGCAAACTATAACATTGACTGGTAACGCCTATTTATTAGTGAGTTATCATGAGAAATTGAGTCCGCAAAGTCTAGACAGATGCTATCTTAAATTCCAGCGTACTAAAACCTACTGGATGGACTGGAGTGAAAAAACGACTCGCTATCCGATCTATCAAAATGAAATTGTACGTAGTGCTCTTACTCTCAAAGTACTTTCTTATGAAAAATCTGGAGCTGTACTAGCTGCTGCTACCACAAGTTTACCAGAAACCATCGGTGAGGTAAGAAACTGGGATTATCGTTTTTGTTGGATACGAGATGCTTCTATGGTAATTAAAGTCATTGCAGATTTAGGGCATCCATTAAGTGCACGTAAATTTTTACAATTTGTTATAAATACCATACCTGATAAAGATGAAAAAATTCAAATCATGTATGGAATTAATGGTGAGCGTGACCTTACAGAGAGTTTTCTAGACCATCTAGATGGGTATCAGAATTCGCAGCCTGTGCGCATAGGCAACGCTGCTTACATACAGAAGCAAAATGATATCTATGGGATTTTAATGGAGGTTATATATCGCCAGTTTGTAGAATTTGAAACCACTCTAGAAAACCGCGAAGAACTGTGGACCATTATTAAAGGAATTACTAAAATAGTAGAACAGCACTGGCAAGAACCAGATAAAGGTATATGGGAGCTGCGTACAGAAGATAGACATTTCACGTTTTCAAAATTACTTTGTTGGGTCGCCATGGATCGAGCTATTAAAGTAGGTGAAATATTAGGGCGTAATGAGCCTTTGAAAGATTGGAAAACATTACGAGCAGAAATTTATGAGGATATTTACCAAAATTCTTGGAGCGAAGAAGTACAAGCATACACCCAATCTTATGGTTCAAAAGATTTAGACGCCTCGACGTTATTAATGGAACAGTATGGATTTATTAAAGCCACTGATTCTCGTTTTATAAGCACCGTACAAGCAACAGAAAAAGAATTATGCCGCGATGGATTAATGTATAGATATAAGAATCAAGACGACTTTGGTGAGCCGTCTTCTAGTTTTACGATTTGCTCATTCTGGTTTATAGATAGTCTTAACAAAATAGGAGAAACCAAGAAAGCTCGTAAGTATTTTGACCAGTTGTTATCGTACAGTAATCACTTAGGATTGTTTAGTGAGGATATAGATTTTGAAACCAAAAGACTACTAGGAAACTTTCCACAGGCCTATTCACATCTTGCGCTTATAGAAACTGCCATCAATTTTTCAAAAACCATGGAGAATAATTAGTCAAGAAATCTAAATATGCAAATTGTTTAAAAACATTTTATTTTATTAAGGAATCAAAATAGCAACAGCAATACCTATAAAAACTACAATTTGTGTCCATTTCATGGCTGGTGCAAACCAAGTGTAAGTTTTTATGAAACTTGCTGCTTTTCCAGCTAATAGCGCTATTGTATAAAATGTAAGTAATGATACTAACATAAAAACGCCACCTAACATATAGATTTGAATCCAATCTGGATAAGAGTTTGCCATTACAAATTGCGGTAACAATGCGAGAAAAAACAAAGTCACTTTAGGATTGAGCAAATTCATAGTAATTCCTACTTTGTAAAGCTTCCATAGACTTTGGGAAGAAGTTTTTGAATCACCAAATTCAATACTCGCATCTGATTTATAAATTTTAAAAGCGAGATAAAGCAAATAAATAGCACCAGCAATTTTAATAGAATACAACAACCACTCATTATCTCGGATAACAACAGCAAAACCTAATGCAACTACTGATGTATGAACAATACATCCTGTAATTAATCCACTGGCGATGGCAATTCCATATTTAGAACCTCTTGCCACCGATTGTGTGAGAACAAAAATATTATCTGGTCCTGGAGATAATGCCAGAATCAAAGTTGCGATTGAAAAGGATATAAGAGTTTCTAACAAATAATTGATTGAAATATTTACTACTCAAATTTAAACCATTAAAAAAGGCTATCAAACAAATGATAGCCTTGAATAAAGATTCGTGATAATCCTACTTTTCGTATTTGTAAATTTCTTGTTGATTTTGTGGAACAGCTGTGCCGTTTCTTTCAATCACTACGACTTGTAATTGAGTTGAATTAACTACAATTACTTCATTAACAAAAGTCCCTTCTCCGGTAACCGATTGTGTTATCAAATCTCCATTTCTTACCCAAGTAAAACTGGTGGTGGAAAAATCACACGGAGCCATTTGATTCTCTGGAAACCTCTCTCCACCTGTCAAATCAGAATTAAAAGTAATGGTTTGTTCAGTTTGACAATTCATTGTAGGAACATCTACACCTTGATTCTCTACTGATTTCAGAGTCCAAATTCCAACAATATCATCTTGATTTACTGTTTGAACATCATCGTCTGAACCACAAGATGTAAAACTGAAAAATATAACAAGGACTAAAATGTGTACTAAATACTTTTTCATAAAATTAAATTTTGTCGAAAGAAAAACTAACGAGCTTTCCTAATTATTTCTCGATTAATATCCCTAATCAAAGCAGGACCTTCATAAACAAATCCAGTATATAATTGCACCAGACTCGCACCAGCGTTCATTTTATCAATAGCATCTTGTGCGGTCATGATTCCACCTACACCTATTATTGGAAAAGCGCCGTTGCTTTTATCGTGTAAAAAAGCGATTACCTCTGTTGCTCTTTTAGTCAGTGGCGCACCGCTTAATCCGCCGGCTTGTTTTACTAGACTTTCTTCTGATTGTAATCCTTCTCTAGAAATGGTTGTATTACTAGATATGACTCCATCAATTTGAGTGTCTTCTACGATTCCTATGATATCCAGCAATTGATCGTCGGTAAGATCTGGAGCGATTTTAAGGAGTATTGGTTTTCTTTGAGCCTTTTCATTATTTAAGTCTTGAAGTGTTTGAAGTATGTGCGTTAGCGGTTTGCGATCTTGCAGCTCGCGTAATCCTGGTGTATTGGGTGAGCTCACATTTACTGTAAAATAATCTACATAATCAAACAGCTTTTCAAAACAAATGATGTAATCGTTTACCGCATCCTCATTAGGCGTGAGTTTGTTCTTCCCAATATTTCCACCTATTAAGACGTGATTAGATTGGCCTAGCTTTGGATTTCTTTTCAATCGTTCTACAGCAGCATCTACTCCACCGTTATTGAAACCCATTCTGTTTACAATCGCTTGATCTTTCTTTAATCTGAACAATCGTTGCTTAGGATTTCCATCTTGCGGCTTTGGTGTCAGCGTTCCTATTTCTATAAATCCAAAACCAAGATTTGAAAATTCTTTAAATGCTTTAGCATCTTTATCAAATCCTGCTGCCATTCCTACTGGATTCTCAAACTGTAAACCAAAGAGTTCTCTTTTTAAAGCAGGATGATTTTGTTTATAACGCTTTCGCGAAAGCGCACTAAAACCAGGCACTTTGCTCAATAATTTGATGCTTTTAAAAGAAAAATGATGAACTGCCTCTGGATCAAAGGAGAAAAGGAACGGTCGTACTATAGATTTATACATAAGAATAAGGTTGTGCAAATTTACAATCCGTTAGACTTTATTCCATATTTTTGTGACTCTTAAAAATTGACAGATATGAGTAAATATGATGTAATCGTTTTAGGTAGTGGACCTGGTGGATATGTAACTGCAATACGCGCGTCTCAATTAGGTTTGAAAACTGCTATTGTAGAGAAGGAATCTCTAGGTGGAGTATGTTTGAATTGGGGTTGTATCCCTACAAAAGCACTAATTAAAAGTGCTGATGTTTTCAATTACCTCAACCATGCCGAAGATTATGGTCTTAAAGTTACTGGTGTAGATAAAGATTTTAACGCGGTTGTGAAACGTTCTCGTGATGTTGCTAACGGAATGAGTAAAGGTGTACAATTCTTATTAAAAAAGAATAAGATAGATGTCATCATGGGTTACGGTACCGTTAAAAAGGGAAAGAAAATAGAGGTAAAAGCTGAAGATGGTTCTACTTCAACTGTTGAAGGAAAGCATATTATTATAGCTACTGGTGCAAAGTCTCGTGTACTTCCTAATTTACCACAGGATGGTAAAAAAGTAATAGGTTACCGTGAAGCTATGACTTTAGAAAAGCAGCCTAAGAAAATGATCGTAGTAGGATCTGGAGCGATAGGTGTTGAGTTTGCTTATTTCTATAACTCTATGGGAACTGAGGTTACTATAGTAGAGTATGTAGATCGTATTGTACCTGTTGAAGATATTGACGTTTCTAAGCAAATGGAACGTAGCTTTAAAAAAGCAGGCATTAAAATCATGACGTCTAGTGAAGTTACTGGTGTAGATACATCTGGTAATGGCGTTAAAGCAACGGTAAAAACTAAAAAAGGAGAAGAAGTTCTTGAAGCTGATATCGTTTTAAGTGCGGTAGGAATTGAGACTAACTTATCTAACATAGGTCTAGAAGAAATAGGAATATCTACAGATCGTGGTAAAGTACTAGTTAATGACTGGTATCAAACTAACATACCTGGATATTATGCCATAGGTGATATTACAGCTGGTCCAGCTCTAGCTCACGTGGCAAGTGCCGAAGGTATTTTGTGTGTAGAGAAAATTGCAGACATGCATGTAGAACCACTTGATTATGGTAACATACCTGGTTGTACATACTCTACTCCAGAAATTGCGAGTGTAGGTATGACAGAAGCACAAGCTAAAGAAGCTGGTTATGAATTAAAGGTTGGTAAATTTCCATTCAGCGCATCTGGAAAAGCAAGTGCCTCTGGCGCAAAAGATGGTTTTGTAAAAGTGATTTTTGATGCTAAGTATGGTGAATGGTTAGGATGTCACATGATAGGAGCTGGTGTTACTGATATGATTGCCGAGGCAGTTCTAGGTCGTAAACTAGAAACTACTGGTCACGAAGTATTAAAAGCGATACATCCACACCCTACAATGAGTGAAGCGGTAATGGAAGCTGTAGCAGACGCATATGGTGAAGTGATTCACTTATAAAGTAAGATTGATAATAAATCAAAAGCCTCAATTTCTTATTGAAATTGAGGCTTTTTTAATTTGTTTTAGAAATTAAACTTTTAAAATTTAATTCCCATACCTAATGTAACTGTATGTATCCTACCTCTAGATGTAGATAAATTTTGAAGCTGAGTTCTTTTAAGAATATCTCCTTCATACCTTAAATCTATAAAAATACTTTTACTTGCCTGATACCGGACACCTAGTTGAAATCTAGGCATTATAGATCTGTATTGAGGATTATTTTCTCTACCATCATAGAAATTATAACTGCCAGCATACTCAACTGCCAGACCACCGTAAGCAGTCCAACGAGGCGCAAATTGATAACCGTATTGTAAAGATATGGTAGGAGCTAATCTGTAGTATAAACCAGCACTTAATTCCATTTTAAGATTGGAATTCTTATTGATTTGATACTGTGCAAAAAATGCTAGTCTGGTAATTCCATCAGTTTGAGAAAAACCACCTGTGCCCTGAAAATTAGAATAAGTACTTCGCTCTAATCCTTGATTCACTTGCAATCCAAAATCCCATGACTTGGGTTCTGGGAATAAATAAGATAAATCTGTCGATCTCTCTTCTTGCGCGTTTGTAAGTAAGGCACAAGAAAATGCGAGCAGCATAGCCGCAAAAAATTTGTTTTTCATCATTTAGTTTTTTAGTTCAGGAGATAACGATATTTAAAACACAATTATTTGTTAATCAAATTGTTAAATGCTCCCAATTAACAAATGAACATCTCGACCAAAGTATTTTCCTATAAATTGAAATTTTATTTAATAAATTAGATACATTAGGGCCTTAACTAACCAAATTTATAATATGAAAAAACTATTATTAACTTTAATCACCTGTGTATCATTAAGCTTAACTGGACAAGCACAAGAAAAAGGGCTTATTGAAGTGATGGGAAGTGCAGGATTAAATATCTCTAACGTCTCTAACGCATTTGACAATACTAAATCTGATTTCAACTTTAATGCAGCTGTAGGTGCAGAATATTATTTTAGTGATCGATGGGGAATTAAAGCTAAAATTATACTAGATCAAAAAGGCTGGGCAGATGGTTTTGTATCTGATGAATTCGGTACTTTAATAACAGACTTCAGACTCAGCTACACGACAATTCCTGTAACTGGTGTTTTACATTTTGGAAGAAGTGATAATTGGTATTTACACTTTGGAGGTTATGTAGGTTTTCTAAATGATGCAACAGCTCTTGCAAATGACTCGGATGTTTCTGAAGCATTTAGTAGTACCGATTTTGGATTTAATACAGGTATAGGTGTTCGCATTCCTATTTCAGATCAAGCAAAAATATTCTTTGAATACGATGCACAATCCGGATTAAACGATGTATTTAAGGAGAATAACGGTGAAGCAGCTAGAAATGGCCGCAGTAGTATAAATGCAGGAATTGTGTTTAGTCTTTAAAAACATTTTAAAAAATAAAAAAAGCTCTAAAATAATATTTTAGAGCTTTTTTTATTTTTTATTGATCTGTGGCTTTTCTTTATAAAAGACTAGAGTAACTTCTTCACCTACAACAAGACTTGATAATAGATCGATGGTCTCTCCTTTTCCATCAGATAATTTAATTTTTGCTGTATTTGGAGCTTCTTGCCCTTCATTTAATGCTGTGACAGTGATTGTGTTAACTTCTTTTGTAAGTTGTAGTTCTATTTCTTTTTGCTTCTTTACCGTACTATAGGAAGATAAAATATCTTTACCATTTAAAGTGATTTTAATGATATCACCATCTACTGTTCCTGGATCCCAAATCATCAATTTCAAATAATCTTGATTCCATATAATATTTACCTTTTCTCCACCTTTCAATCTATTATCTTCAAAACGACTCATGAATTGATTCATGTCTATTTTTTGCTTAGTGCTATCTGCAATTTTATTAGACTTTGCGACTAATCTCTCAAATCGTTCAGTTCGCTTTTCAATTTTATCAGCAGCGTTAAGACTCAACTCACCATCAATGCAACTCGTTAAGTCATCATAGTAGCTTTTGAAAGTTCCTTCTACTGCAGCCTTACCGTTAAGTTTTCTAGTTTTACCAGTAAAGTACACGTAACAAAAATCAAGTTCGGTAATATCAGACTTGGTATAAATAGTTGAAACCTCTCTAAATTCTAAAGTATTCTTACGATCATTAAATCGTCCAACAATTGACGATTTAGTCTCGTGATCTCCATTCATATCTGTATAAGAATATCCTTTAATAAGACCTTCTTTCTCAGTAAAATTAACTTTATAAGATATAAATGTACTGTCTGGTAATTTCAAAAAACCTAGGTATTCATGTTCTTGTGCATTAGAGAATATTGAGAAGAAGATTACTACAATAAGAAGGTGCTTATTCATTATAAATTATATATTTGGTAAATATAACTAACTAAATTTTCTAATATGAAAACTAAATTGACTCTAGCTCTTATGAGCATTTTCATGCTGGTAAGCACATTAAGTTTTGCTTCTTTCCCAGTAGAACGCAACGTTGTTACTACAGTTAACACGACAACAACTGTTGAGGAATCTACTACAACGGTTACTCTTTCTTCTCCAGCTGCTGCGGCACTTGATGAAGAAATGTGGATTGCAGCTGCTTTATGGTTCTTCTTAGGAGGATTTGCTGCTCACAGATGGTACTTAGGTAGCCCATGGTACTGGAATGTACTTTTCATTATCACTTTAGGTGGTATAGGTATATGGTGGCTAGTTGATGGTATTCAAATACTTTCTGACAACTGGTAGAAATCAGTTCTCGACATTATTAAAAAGGCCACTATTTCTAGTGGCCTTTTTTTATAACTTAAAACTTTTAATGGCTAGTTCATAGCCTTTAAGACCAAGACCACTAATGATCCCAGCAGCATTTTTTGAGATATAGGAGACATGTCTAAATTCTTCCCGATCCATCACATTAGAGATATGGACCTCAATTACAGGAACGCTTATACCTGCAACGGCATCTCCTATCGCTACAGAGGTATGCGTGTAGCCACCGGCGTTAAAGATCACACCATCTACTCCATTTTCTTGAGCAGCATGTAATTCATTAATTAGTTCTCCTTCAATATTGGACTGATAATATGAAAGCTCAATTTCTTTAAAAGCGAATTGTAGCTCTCTAAAATATTCTTCAAAACTTTTAGAACCATATGTTTCTGGTTCTCTCTTCCCTAATAGATTTAAATTAGGACCATTAATGATGTGTATTTTCATGGTTTAAAGATATTGGTAATTACGCTTTCGCGAAAGCGTGAAACAAAAAAAGCAGCCCTGCGGCTGCTTTTTAAATCATCGTTTATAATCTCCTTAGAATTTATATCCTAATGAAATCTGTAAATTTGAATTAGTGATATCATCACCGAAAGTGTCATTATCTTTATACACATTACTTAACCCAATCATATAACGTGCGCTAACATTAAATCCTTCTAGAGAAGTTCCTTCTTTGAATTTATAAGCTAGTCCACCACCTACACTTAGGTCAATAGTTTCTGCATTAAGTTCTTCATCAACATTTTCACCGTTAACTTCATACTTATCACTTACTAAGAAACCTATTTGTGGTCCTGCATCAATAGAGAATCCAGAATCAGCGATATAAAATTTAGCTAACACTGGTACATTGATGTAGTCTAATTTTAATACTTGTTCAACATTTTGCCCTAAAATCTCATCTTCTGATTGTAATCCTTGCGTAGAGTATACTACCTCACCTTGTAATCCAAAAGTGTCGTTGAACATATATTCACCTGTAAGACCTACATGAAAACCAGTTCTACCATCTGCGTCTTCAACACTATCGCCTGTTAATTTTGCAAAGTTAACACCACCTTTAACTCCAAAATCAATTTCTTGAGCTGATGATAATCCAAAAGCAAACACCCCTAAAATTAAACTTAATGCAATTTTTTTCATAATATTTTGATTTTTTATTAGTTCGGTGCAAATATAATTGCGTCCTAAACCGGTATGTATTAAAAAAAATATAAGGAGTCTTAAAGGATGTTAATTGAAAAATGCCAATTATTAACTGTCAACCTTTTAAGCCGATGTATTAATTTTTAATTAACACGACCTCATTATCCTAATTTATAAATAGTAATACTTCTACCTTTACAATTATGAAATGGGAACACAGCATTAAGGACTTTTTGACATACTCTAGATTGGAACGCAGTCTAGCAGATAATACCATAAAAGCTTATAAACGCGACCTAGAGAAGTTTACGACTTGGTTAACAGATTACAAGATATCTCAATCACCGATACACATTACCACAAATACAATCAGAGATTATATTTATGAACTCGCAAAAAACGTATCTGCTAGATCCCAAGCAAGAGCTTTAAGCAGTTTAAAAGCATTTTTCAATTACCTGATTCTTGAAGATTATAGAAAAGACAACCCACTAGAATTAATAGAATCGCCTAAAATAGGTCGCAAACTTCCAGACACTTTAAGCACAAGTGAGATTGACACACTTATTAATTCCATAGATCGATCTACACCACAAGGCGAGCGCAATCGTGCTATACTAGAAACATTGTACGGTTGTGGACTACGCGTGAGTGAACTCATTACACTGAAGATAAGTGACCTATTTTTTGAAGAAGGCTTTATAAAGGTAACTGGTAAAGGAGATAAACAACGATTTATACCTATAGGTGAATTTACTATAAACGTTATCAATCTTTATACAGATGAGATACGTTGCCACATACCTATTAAACCACAACATACAGACACTCTTTTCCTTAATAGACGTGGTGCAGGACTGACTAGAGCAATGATTTTTCACATTATAAAAGAGCTTAAAATTAAAGTAGGTATTACAAAAAAAATTAGTCCACACACGTTCAGACACTCATTTGCCACGCACCTCTTAGAAAATGGTGCTGACCTTAGATCTATTCAAATGATGCTAGGACATGAAAGCATCACCACCACAGAAATATATATGCACGTCGATCGTGCTCACCTCACTAAAATTATGGAAAAACACCATCCTAGGGCTTAGTTATTTTCTATTAAAGTTATGTCAAAGTAGTAGAATTGCTTTTATCTCGCTTACGCGAAAGCTAACTTTATAAAAAAACTAAAACTTATGAAATCTTTAAAATTTAAAAATGGTGATGAGCTATTCCCTATAGGATTAGGAACATGGAAATCAAAACCAGGCGAGGTTAAAAATGCTGTAATCAGCGCTTTAGAATCCGGTTATAAACACATAGACTGCGCCGCTATATATGGTAATGAGAAAGAAATAGGAGAAGCATTTAATGAGGTATTCTCTAAAGGAGAAATAAAAAGAGAAGATGTATGGATTACATCAAAACTATGGAACAATGCTCACTTACCTAAAGATGTAGAGCCAGCGATGAAACAAACGCTCAAGGATTTACAACTGGATTATCTAGATTTATATTTAATACACTGGCCAGTCGCATTTAAACCCGATGTACAGTCGCCAGAAGGTCCTGAAGATTATTTAACACCACAAGAGGCGCCTATCACTGATACATGGAACGCCATGGGAGAATTAAAACGAAAAGGTCTTGCAAAACATATAGGAGTTTCTAATTTCAGCAAACAAAAATTAGAAGAACTTATCGCAAATACAGATGAAGTGCCTGAAATGAATCAAGTTGAGCTTCATCCATTATTACAGCAAAATGAACTTTTTGAGTATTGCAGTAATAAAGGAATACATCTTACAGGCTATTCACCACTAGGTAGTGGAGACAGATCTGAAGGAATGAAACAAGAGAACGAACCTAATATGTTTGAAAAAACTGAAGTTCAAAATATTGCAAATAAGCATAATGTTTCTCCTGCACAAGTTCTAATCAACTGGTCAGCTCAAAGAGGAACTGCCGTGATTCCTAAATCTACAAATCCAGGTAGGATTAAGCAAAATCTTGAGTCTGCACAATTGCAGTTAGATAAAGATGACCTTAAAAACCTTGCCCAACTCGATGAACATTATAGGTATGTAACTGGTAAGTTTTTTGAAGTCGAAGAAAAAGGTTATAAGAATATTTATGACGAATAAACAAATGTTTAATTTAATGTAATTAAACATGTTACATAAAAAATACCCTTTAAAGGGTATTTTTTATGAGCTAGATTTTCTTAACTTTATACCGTAGTAATTAAGCAAAACTTTTTAAGTACGCATTAATTAAAAAGCTGTGAGAGATTTATTTTAATCACATCACTAATTATTATGAATATGAAAACCTGTAAAAAGGTGATCAAAAAGAAAACTCTAGACGTGTAGGGGCGACTAGAGTTTTACTTTATAATAAAAGAGCGCTGCATGATGCAGCGCTCTTTTTAGTTTAAGAAAACATAGCTTAATTACTTTGCTATATTAACAGCTCTAGTTTCTCTTATAACAGTTACTTTAACCTGACCAGGATAAGTCATGTCTGTTTGAATTTTTTGTGAAATTTCAAACGATAACTGTGCTGCCTTATCATCGCTTACTTTTTCACTTTCTACAATCACACGTAACTCGCGTCCTGCTTGAATGGCATATGCTTTTTCAACACCGTTGAAACCAAATGCAATTTCTTCAAGATCTTTTAATCGCTGAATGTACGAGTCTAGTACCTGACGTCTAGCTCCTGGACGTGCACCGCTTATAGCATCACACACCTGTACGATAGGAGAAAGTAATGATGTCATTTCAATTTCATCGTGGTGAGCACCTATAGCATTACAAACTTCTGGTTTCTCACCATGCTTTTCAGCTAGGTTCATACCTAAGATTGCGTGAGGAGTTTCATCTTCTGTTTCTGGCACCTTACCTATATCATGTAGTAATCCAGCGCGTTTTGCAAGTTTAGGATTCAACCCTAACTCTGCTGCCATAGTACCACATAACTTTGCTACTTCCCTACTGTGCTGCAATAAGTTTTGTCCATAAGAAGAACGATACTTCATTCTACCTACCATTTTAATTAATTCTGGATGTAGACCATGTATTCCTAAATCAATCACAGTACGTTTCCCAACCTCAGCAATTTCTTGATCAATCTGCTTTCTTGTTTTTGCAACAACCTCTTCAATTCTAGCTGGGTGAATACGTCCATCAGTTACTAATTTGTGTAATGATAAACGAGCTACCTCTCTACGTACTGAGTCAAAACAAGAAAGAATAATTGCGTCTGGTGTATCATCAACTATAATCTCAACACCAGTAGCAGCTTCAATAGCTCTAATATTGCGACCTTCTCGTCCTATTATACGACCTTTTACGTCGTCTGACTCAAGATTGAATACAGATACACAATTTTCTACAGCCTCTTCAGTACCTATGCGCTGTATTGTATTAATAATAACTTTACGTGCTTCTTGTGTTGCGGTAAGTTTTGCCTCTTCGATAGTACTTTGTACAATACTCATCGCTTCGGTCTTTGCCTTATCTTTTAAAGACTCTACTAATTGTTTTTTAGCATCTTCACCGGACATTCCACTAATAACCTCAAGTTGTTTTACCTGAGACTCGTGCATTTTTTCAACTTCGGCTTGTTTTTTAAGAATAGACTCTCTTTTAGAATCTAAGTCATTTATTTTATTGGATAATTTTTGCTCTAATTGTTTAGTTTTTGCAAGTTCACTAGACACTTTAGACTCTTTATCCCTTGTACGCTTTTCAGCATCGCTCATTTTCTTTTCGCGATTCATGATTTCTTTCTCATGTTGCGATTTAAGCTCTATAAATTTCTCTTTTGCCTTAAAAGTTTTTTCATTTTTAATTTTTTCGCCTTCTACTTGGGCTTCTTTAACTAAAGATTTTGCTTCTTTCTGTGCATCGGCTATAAGTTGTGAGGCTTTGCCTTTTTCAACTATTGATTTTGCTATGAAGTAGCCTATTGCTAGACCTACTATTAATGCTACGATAGCATATATGATTGGTGTCATTGCTGATGTTTCCATTGGTTATTATATATAAAAAAACCTGCACAAGTTGGGTTTTGAATGAACTCCTTAAATAAAGTTTAAGGTTAACTGGTTGATCAAGGATCCGGCTCATAGGTTCGGCTTGCTTTTACAACCACGACTCACCTTTTTTAAAGAATTACGTGTTGAGTTCACCAAAAAATGAAACAAGTGCAGGTAGTAACTGTTTATGTTTAAAGAACGACTAAGATAATTGTTGTGATAATAACTGGCTCAAGACTTCTAACTGTTCTTGTGCCTGGGCTACATCTTCACTACTATCTATATTTATTTGTTCAGCTTTTGCTGCAAATTGAAGAGCACACATTGCTAGAACGTCTTGCTTATCTCTTACGGCATAACTGCTTTCAAGCTGTTTAATCATCGCCTCGATATTTTTTGCTGCTTTACGCAAACCTTCTTCACGAGAAGGATCTATGGTTAGTGGATAAACACGATCTGCAATTGAAATCTTTATTTTTAGTTTATCTGCCACTATGAAGCTATTTGATCTATACACTGATCGAGTTCACGAATCAATGCGTTTATTTTGAGCTTGGTTTTTGTTTTATAATCGTCACTACCCAGCATAGCATTTGCGGTTTTAAGTGCCACAATTCTCTCTTCACTAACTTTTAACGCCTCAACGAGCTCTTTATTATCGTCTTCTAGCAAGGACATTTCAGCCTTTTGCTGTTCATTCTGCGTTTTTAATCGCACATTTTCTTCAATTAAAGCTTTGATTTTAAGCTCTATGGTTGCAATTTGGGAAGAAAGTGTTGGCACTTGAGCAAATTTTATACTGTTCTTACAAAATTAGGATTACCGCGAGACTTATCAAACATTATTGGAACAAAGTTTGAAAGACCAGTAAGAAATCTCTTTGCAAGTTGGCGCAAGCCTATTATATTTAGCCTATGTTACATAAAAAAATAATTTTCTTCTTCTCTTTGCTCGTTGTGTCCAATTTTGGCGCAAGCCAAAACCAAAAAAATATTCCTGAAGGTTATTTCAAGAATCCACTAGATATTGAATTAAAATTATCTGGAACTTTTGGAGAATTGCGCTCTAATCACTTTCATAGTGGTTTAGATATTAAAACAAACCAGCGCACTGGTTTAAAAGTTTATGCTACAGCTTCTGGTTATGTTAGTCGTATTAAAATTGAACGCTATGGTTATGGTAAAGCTATTTACATCACACATCCTAACGGATACACTAGCGTATATGCACACCTAGATAAATTATCTCCTCGTATAGAAGAGTATCTTAAAAAAAGACAGTACGATAATGAAACTTATGAAATCCAACTTTTCCCAACTGATCTTGAATTGAGAGTAGATCAAGGTGAGGTAGTTGCCTTTAGTGGTAATAGTGGCGGTAGCGGTGGACCTCACTTACATTTTGAAATTAGGGACAGTGCTGCAAGACCTATCAACCCAATGATGATGGGTATTAATGTACCTGACACTAAAAAGCCGTTAGTAAAGCAAGTAATGGCCTATCCACTAGATGAAAACGCAACTATAAATGGAAAGAATGAACCTACTCTTTTAAGGCTTATACCTTTAAAAACTGGTGGGTTTAAAACAGAAAAGCTAAATGCATATGGTACGATAGGTATAGGCGTTAATACCAGTGACCGTCAAAATGGTGGTAATAACCAGAATGGTGTTTATCAAATTAAAACCAGCTTTAACGGTACTCCTAATTTTGAAATTTGTTTTGACACTTATGCATTTAGTGAGACTAGATATTTGAATCAAATGATTGATTATGAGTTTTTCAAAGAAAAGAAAAGTCGTATTTCAAAATTATTTATTCCACCAGGAAGTCCATTAAGCCTTTACGGCAATTCAATTAATGACGGTAAACTATCCCTTTATGAACCTGGATCTAATAGTAGCTATCATATTGAAATCAAAGATTACCAAAACAATACCAGTAAGATTGTTGTAGACATCATTAATGATGAACCGCCTACAGAATTATTAGCACCTGATAATGACGGATTAGAATATGTAAGTCATTCAACCACATTCAATAGTAAAATGGGGAAATTTAACCTCACAATTCCCAAAGGTGCTTTATATGAAGACCAACTATTAGAAATCAAAGAAAACTTAGACACCATAACTATTCATAGAGACGTTGTACCGTTGCATAAAAACTTTATACTTGAATATGATATAAGCTCAAAAGCTGGTGATAATCTGGATCAATATTACATTGCACGTATTACCTCATGGGGTGCTGCCTATCACGTTAACACAAAACGCAATGGCAACAAACTGACTGCTTACAGTAAAATAATGGGAACTTATGCCATTACTAAGGATGATAAAAAACCTACTATTAAGCCCATCAATTTTAAAAACAAACAATGGATCAGTAAGAATAAAACATTAAAACTATCTATTGCAGATAAAGACAGTGGCATTGACGGATATCGAGCAACAGTAAATGGCAAATTCATTCTCATGGAGTACGATTATAAAACTGGTATCATCAAACACGATTTTTCAGATAATGTCGTTACAGATAGTGAAAACCACCTTAAAGTCATCGTAACGGACAATGCTGGAAATAGCACTACATTTGAAGCTACGTTTTTCCGCAAGATTTAATTAAGACATTTGAAGACCTACCTTTTCCTCGCTGCATTCCTTTTAAGCCTTATCACAATGGCTCAACAAGCCACTATACAAGGTGTTATTCTAGATGAATTTAATGAACCTGTAAAAGATGTAAATGTATCTATACAAGGCACTACAATTGGAACAGCCTCTAATGAAAATGGATTCTATCAATTAAAAGTGCCTGCAAATCAAAAAGTGGTCATCACATTTACCGCAATAAGTTATAAAGGTGGACAAAAGGAATTAACCCTTAAAAATCTTCAGGTTTATGAATTAAATCCTGTGATGGTTTCAAGTATTGAGATTATAGACACAGTAGTTTTAAACACTACCACACGCGAAGACCTAGAAGGTATTACAACCATAAGTGCAAAGGTGATACGTAAAATCCCTGGAGCACAGCCTGGTGTAGAGAACATTTTAAAATCATTACCTGGTGTAAGCGGCAGTAATGAATTAAGCACACAATATCGTGCTCGCGGTGGAAACTTTGATGAAAATCTCGTTTACATTAATGAAATCGAAGTATACAGGCCATTCTTAATACGCAGCGGTCAGCAAGAAGGATTGAGTTTTGTGAATTCTGACATGGTGCGTAGTGTAGACTTTAGTGCTGGTGGCTTTCAATCTAAATATGGTGATAAGTTAAGCTCTGTATTAGACATTGACTATCGTCGCCCTACAGCCTTTGGTGCAGGAATAGACGCTAGTTTACTAGGTGTGAATGCGTTTGTTGAAGGAGACGCTTTCGAGAAAGCGTTTACAGGAATACTAGGTGTGCGTTACAGAGATAATAGCTTATTAGTAAACTCTAGAGAAACCGAAGCTAATGCTATACCAAGATTCTTTGACGCACAGACCTACTTGACATATAAAATCAATTCAAAGTTAGAACTGGGCTTTCTAGGTAACATTGCGATTAACAGTTATGAATTTGAACCGAAACTTAGAGAAGCCAATTTTGGGACATTACAAGATGTCCAAGGAATTATAATCAATTATGAAGGTCGTGAAGATGACCAGTATGAAACCTATTTTGGAGCCCTTAAAGCTAGTTATGATGCTACCGAAAATTTAAGCCTAAGGTTTATTACTAGTGTTTATCATACTCAAGAACAAGAGCATTATGATATTTTAGCTAACTATGGTCTTGGAAGACCAAACACGGATATAGGAAGTAGTGATTTAGGGCAAATAGATTTTGTTACATCTGTAGGTTCTGAGCTAGAACATGGTCGTAATGACCTAGATGCTCTTATTATGACCGCAGAGCATCGTGGAACTCTGGAAATACCAAGTGAGAAAAAGGAAAACGATCGCCTCGATTGGGGAATTAAATTCTCTAAAGAAGATATAAGAGATCGTGTACGAGAATATAACGTGATCGACAGTGCAGGTTTTAATATAAGACCACCATTTGCTGACCTAGCAAACGATCAACCTTATGAACCTTTTACTGGACCACTCGTTCCTTTTGAATCTACTAGTGCAGATAATGATGTACAAGTGACACGTTATCAATTATTTGGTCAATATAGCAGTCGTGGTTATATCAAAGACACAGAGGTTTTTTGGAACGCTGGGATACGTTCCCATACCTGGAATGTAAGTGGTGACGGCATTGAAAGCACAACACAAACGGTAGTCTCGCCACGTGGTCAACTCGCTATAAAACCAGCCTGGAATAATACTGATATGCTCTTCCGTATTTCTGGTGGACTATATTACCAACCACCATTTTATAGAGAGTTACGTGACCAGCAAGGTGTAGTAAATCCTGCTGTAAAAGCACAAAAATCCATTCATGCTGTAATAGGAAACGACTGGAGTTTTAACTGGATATCTAGCGATGGTAAAAAACGACCTTTTAAATTAACAACTGAAGTTTATTACAAAGATCTGACAGATGTAAATACTTATACGCTAGAAAACGTACGCATCAGGTACAGAGCAAATAATGATGCCGTTGCATATGCCTATGGTGTAGACTTGCGTATTAATGGTGAATTTGTACCAGGTACCGAAAGCTGGTTCAGTGCTGGATATTTAAAGACAGAAGAGAATTTAAATGATAGAGGCTACATCGCAAGACCAACAGATCAGCGATTAAAATTTGCTGCATTATTTCAAGACTATGTTCCTAACATGCCGCATTTAAAAATGTATTTAAACTTAGTGTATAATACAGGCTTACCAGGTGGATCACCTAATTATGCAGACCCATATGATTTTCAGTTCCGTTTACAGGATTATCGTAGAGCAGATATAGGTATTAATTTAGTATTGAAAGACGATAAAAAGTCTAGTAAATTATTCAGCAATTTTGCTGAAGTGACCATTGGTGCAGAGATCTACAACATCTTTGATGAAAGTAACTCGATCACTAATATTTGGGTACGTGACGTTTCTAGCCAGCAGCAATTTGCTATTCCTAATGAGTTAACACCACGAGTATTTAACGTTAGACTGGTAGCGAGATTGTAAAAGTTTAGCTTTAAAATGACGCTTTCGCGAAAGCGTATTAAATAGACTCTAAATACTCTACTAAAACATCCACCACATAATCCAGCTCTTCTTTGGTATTAAAAATAGAGAAGCTAAATCTCAGACTAGGTTTATTTAAATCCTCGTCTGCCAAAACATTAGTTAATACGTGAGAGCCTTTTTGAGAACCACTCTGACAAGCACTACCTTTAGAACAAGCAATTCCTTTAAGATCCATTGTGAAAAGCAACATCGCTGCCTTATCTGCAGGACAAGGAAGACAGACGTTTAATAAGGTAAACGTACTGTTTTCATGATCACCACAGTTACCATTAAATTTCACACCAGGTATTTTTTCTAAAAGCTGAGCTTTAAAATAATCTTTAAGATCTTTAACATACTCGCGTTCTTTTTCTAGATTTTCATAAGCCATAGATAAAGACTTATCCATACCTACAATATTATGCACGCTTTCTGTACCAGCGCGGTAACCACGTTCTTGTGCACCACCTAAAATTAATGGTTTTAAACCGGTACCTTTTCTAATAAAAGCAAATCCAACACCTTTAGGACCATGAAACTTATGAGCACTTACCGCGGTAAAATCAACAGGTAGTTTAGAGAAATCCATTTCATAATGACCGATAGATTGCACACAATCACTATGAAAAAGTGTATTATATTTTTTACACATATTCCCTACTCGATCGATATCTAATTTGTTACCTATCTCATTATTAATATGCATCAAGCTTACAAGAGTTTTTTGAGACTCATCTTTAAGTAACTCTTGTAGGTGATCATAACTAGGCGTTCCACAATCTTGTAAATCTAAATATTCAACATGAGTTCCATATTTTTCTTTACAGTAGTCTACAATATAAAGAACAGCATGGTGCTCAATTTTTGTGGTAATGATACGTTGTACTCCTAGATCACGAACACAACTGTGAATGGCTAGATTATCTGCTTCAGTACCACCAGATGTAAAAATGATTTCTGCTGCTGTAACACCTAGTTGAGCTGCGATGTTCTTACGAGCATTTTCTATTAATGATTTTGCACTGCGACCATAACTATGTGTGCTGCTAGGGTTACCATAAACGTCCTGCATTACACGAGTCATCTCGTCGATTACTTCAGTTCTCATTTGTGTGGTAGCGGCACTATCTAAATATACTTGTCTCATGCCGGCAAAAGTAAAAGAAATGACCTTAAAAATTAACTTTAAAGCTCGAATAGTAATCCTTATTTTTGAAGATATGAAAAAACTGCTTTACCTAATAATCCCTATAGCTTTAATAGGCTGTGATGATGGCGACTTAATTCTAGAAGATTTAGATTTTGAAGGCGCAACTGTTCAAGCATGTGAAATCCCTGACGATGGTGACACATCAGACTATCTATTCTATATGATTAACGATACCGAAACAATATCATTACAGTTATCTACAATAGACGATATTTTGAGTTCTGAGGCAACACATGGTCCATACTCTTTAATTACTAATGATTTAGAATACCGTAAACTTAGTGACGCAGCAGGTAGTGATTATTTTTGTAATGATATACCACCGTCGAGCCCTACTACATTACAAACTTTTATAGGAGAAGATGGCGATGTCTATATTACAACTAGTATTGAAGAAGAAGATAATGATGGAATCAGTGCTGTGGACGAAGGAATAGCCACGTTACAAGACACAGATATGGATGGCCTACCAGATTACATCGATGAAGACGATGATGGTGATAATGTGTTAACTATCAATGAAGGTATTAATCTTACCGACCTTTCTTTAAGCCAAGACACAGATGGTGATGGAACACCAGATTATCTAGATAATGACGACGATGATGATGGTATCCCTACCATACAAGAAGACCTTAACCGAGATTTAAGTCCTGCAAATGACCGTCTTTTAGTCGGGACAGATTTACAACCCTACTACCTTATCAATTCTACAGAAATGGCTAGTCCAGCAATTGACACATTTAGACCACATGAATATTCAAGTACAGCAAATTTAGATATTAGTATAGAAGATTTAACAGCAACTAGTGATAGTCGCGAAATTATCATTGCTTTTTATGAGTTCGGAACATTTGTAAGAACAGTTACAACGACTATAACACCTAATTTCGTTCCTTAGAACATTTATTTAGGATTCTGATAGATGTAAACCTCTGTGGCGCCTCTTCCATATTTCTGAAAATCTGCATCATAATAGGTTATATCACTATAACGATCAAACAAAAATTCTAGTTCTTTTTTAAGCACACCTTCACCTATACCATGAATAAAAACTAGTTTAGGAATGCGTTCTTTACGAGCCCATTCTAGTTTATATCGAGCAGTATCCATTTGTGTATTAAGCTTATCATAGGCGTCCATACCACGTTCACTCTTTACTAATTGATGTATGTGTAAATCCACCTCAATGGCAGGTATTTCTTTAGATTTTTTACGAGAAACCTGTCGCTTTTTTCCTTTTTGAATAGGTACTTCTTCCTTAACAACAACACGGTCTACCTTAAACCTTTGATCTAAAATAAGCTCTGATTCATTATATTCAATTTCAATATCATCGTCAGTAATAATCGTTATTTGTTCCGCTTTCGCGGAAGCGACCACTCCACCAAACTCATCGTCCAACACCAATACTCGATCACCTACTTGAAATTTACTCATTTTCATCAATATTATCATCTTCTCGATTACGACTATAAAGATAAGCAGCAATCATAAGTGAAACTATCCCAGCGACTTGAAAGAACAAAACACCTTTTTCAAAATACATAGAGCACAGGAAAAATAGTATACCTGCAACAAGTGCAATCCCGTTAAATTGTTTTATATTTATCATATTCATCGTCAAATTTACACCATACATCTAATTTAAGTGTACATAATTAATATTTACATGAAACTTTTACGGTATAGGTATGAAAAGCTTTTATTTTGTAGTCGCTAGTTAATAGTATTTATATGAAAAATTTTATTTTAAGCATTCTCGCAGTTCTATTCATCAGTTCATTATCTGCACAGGTATATGTAGGTGATGGATTCATTTATTCAAAAGGAACTAATCTATATGCTAAAGGGAAAATAAATCTTTCTACTAACGGAAAGTTATATTTAAGAAACGAAGCTCAATTAATTCAAGGTGATGATGTAGATAATGAAGGAGCTGGTGTTTTATCTGTATTTCAAGAAGGAACATCAAATGAGTACACTTATAATTATTGGGGTTCACCTGTTGGACAAGCCACCAGTATCGGTAATCAAGATTTTGATTTAAACTCACAAATATATTTTCCTACATTACAAGAAGGGTTTACGGAAACAGGTTTTAATTCAAGTGCTCCTAACGCAGACTTGAGAACTAATCTAGTTATTGATGCCAGTATAGCTACTATTTCTGGTACATCTGACGCGACAGGAACTACGGATGCGCAAGACGCTAGTCTATTACCTGGAGACCCAGTAACTAATCCTTTAAAAATTTCAGGAAGATGGTTGTATAAATATGACACTAGCGGCGCTACTGCTTCTTATGGATCATGGAGAAGTGTTCAAGGTTCAACAGACGTAGAACCAGGAGTCGGTTTTACAATGAAAGGTGTGGTACAGTCTTCTGGTCCTAACCTAGTAAATGTAGGTACATACAGCACATTTTTCGGGCAGCGTTATGACTTTAGAGGCCGACCTAATAATGGAACGATTAACGTAAATGTTAACGTAGATAATGTTGCAGTAGTTGGTAATCCTTATCCTTCTGCATTAGACTTAAAAAGCTTTTTGGAAGATAATGTAGCTTATGATGGGATGGGTGATTTTGACACCAGTATGTCACAGATTGACGCAGTGGTTTATTTCTGGGAATCAAAAAGTACAAGTCATCAGCTTACTGATTACATAGGTGGTTATGGTTCTTATGTGCCTAACGGTTTTGATCCAGGAACAGAAGATGGATATGACAACAATGGTACTTATGTTCAAGCTGCTTATAGTAGATATAATACTGATGGAACACCTTCATCAGGAAGTACAGCTGGTGGTACTGATGGTCTTACTGGACCTATCGGAACATTAAGTAGAAGATACGCACCAATAGGTCAAGGTTTTGTTGTTACAAGATCACTAGTAAGTGGAACAAATCCTGATGGTTTTAATGTATCAGACGGTTTAGGTTCTGTAGAATTTAATAATTCACAACGCGCATTTTACAAGGAAAGCGATGGTAGTCTTTCATTTTTCGCAGCTGCTCCAGGTAGCAACAATAACAATCCTATCAACAGCACACCAGCACATGTATTACCTAAGATAAGATTTAATGTCGCGGTTAATGATTTATATGTTCGTGAATTAGTACTTCAATTCCATACATCAACTACGATGGGTAGAGATATAGGTTGGGAAGCACCTGTTTCACAAAACAAACAAGCAAATGATGTATATATGCCAGTTGCAAATCAAGGATTAATTATTAATTCTATTCCTTTTTCTACAGATAAAAAAGTGCCATTAAGTTTTGATCTTACTAGTAATAGTTCATTTGATTTCAGTATCAAAACACTAGAAAACTTTGATACACCATTTATTCTGTTGCATGACAAACAAACTAATACGATTTATGACTTAAAGAATGGTACATCTACTATTTCTTTAGCAGCAGGAACTATTGATGATCGTTTTGAAATTATTTTTCAAGACCCGACAACACTTTCTAATGATGAAATTGTTAACGCTGAAAAAGAATTTGATATAGTACAAAACAATAGTCGTCAAGAATTAACTATCTTCAATCCTAATGGAATCGAGGTAAGCAACATCTCTTTATTTGACCTTGCTGGAAAAGAACTAATCTCAAGTAAAGAAGGAACTTCTAATAGTGCTTATACTTTTGAAACAAGTAACTTTAGCACAGGAATCTACATCGTAAGAGTGATTACTGCTGACCAAAGAGAAGCTGCTGTAAAAGTGAGTATCAGTAATTAATATGAATATACTAAATGCCGATGATAGCTGGATGCTACCATGCATGAGTAAAAAAATGACTGGAATGGACTGTCCTGGATGTGGTATCCAGCGGTCCATTTCCTTTTTAATGAAAGGCGAAGTTGTTGATGCATTCTTTATGTATCCGGGAATTTACCCGATGTTTTTTCTTTTTGTTTTTCTTACATTTGACTGGTTCTTTAAAATTAAACATGGAGAGAAAATCAAGCTAACGCTTGCCATACTCACCATAGGAACTATTTTAATTAACTATATCATTAAATTAATCTTTTAACCAATCAATCATTATGCAAAAATTAAACACAACCCTAGTTTACATACTATCTGTAGTAGGTTTTATATGCTGTTGCTTCAGTGGTGTCGGAGTGATACCAGCCGGAATAGCCTTTTACCTTGCAAACAAAGGAGTTAAAGAATATGAAGCTAATCCAGAGGCATACTCTAATGGACCAGCGATGAAAACAGCAAAAACTGTTTCATTAGTAGTTACTGTAATAGCAGGACTAATGGCTCTTTATAGTATTTACAACTTTGTTTCTACAACTCCAGAAGAAAGAGCTCAACAACAACGTGAAATGCTAGAACAATTTGGTATGGATCCAGAAATGATGGAAGACGCTGGATATTAATCCGATCTTTTCATAAATTTTATAAGGGAACGCAATGCGTTCCCTTTTTTATTATTTTTACGTTTTAATCAAAATATAAATCATGCAAAAATTAAACACCACTGCCATATACATCCTTTCGGTTGTTGGTTTCTTATGTTGTTGTTTCTATGGAATAGGTACTATTGCAGCCATCATAGCACTAGTTCTAGCAAATAAGGAACTAGCTAAGTACAATGCAGATCCTGAACTTTACAGTAATGGAAAAGCAATGAAAACAGCAAAAACACTAGCTATAGTATCATTAGTTATTTCTCTAATCGGATTAGCGTTTATCATTTGGTTTTATTTCAACCAATGTGAATTTTATGAATGGTATATAGAATTTGCTTTAAATAATCCAGGCGTTACTGAAGAGCAACTAGCTCCATTATACGATGCCATGGAAGAAGCAGGATGTAGATAACATTACGACATCTTTTAAAATAAAAAAGGCTCGCAATTGCGAGCCTTTTTTATTTTAATTAATTGGTTTACTCAAAACTCTTAAGAGTATGAATAATGATATCGATACATTCATCTAGTTGCTCTTGAGTCATTACCAATGGTGGTGCAAATCTAATAATATTACCATGTGTAGGTTTAGCTAGCAATCCGTTATCACGAAGCTTTAAGCATATGTTCCACGCTGTATCACCTTCTTCAGTATCGTTAATCACAATCGCGTTTAATAAACCACGACCTCTTACTAAAGTAACTGTATCAGTAGTCTCTATATATTCATTAATTCGAGATCTAAAGTGATTACCTAATTCACGTGCATTTTGAGCTAACTTCTCATCCTTTACAACATCAAGTGCTGCCATACCTACTACCGCTGCTACTGGATTACCACCAAAGGTACTTCCATGCTGTCCAGGTTTAATGACATTCATTATTTCATTATTTGACAGTACTGCACTTACGGGATAAGCTCCACCAGATAAAGCTTTTCCTAATATCAGAACATCTGGCTGCGCATAAGTTGCGGCTTGCTTTTCACAATGTCCAGCACAATCACATTTACCACATACCGCAAGTAAAGCACCGGTTCTAGCGATTCCTGTTTGTATTTCATCTGCAATAAAAAGAGCGTTGTACTTTTTACAAAGTTCTTGCGATGCTCTCATATAATTATCATCTGGAGTATAAACACCAGCTTCACCTTGAATAGGCTCTACAAGAAAACCTGCCACATTATCTTGCTGCAATGCTTCTTCTAGGGCAGCCGTATCATCATAAGGAATCTTAATAAAACCAGGAGTATAAGGACCAAAGTTCTTACGTGCACCTTCATCATTTGAGAATGATATAATGGTTGTAGTACGACCGTGAAAATTATTCTCGGCAACTATAATTTTTGCTTCATGCTCTGCAACACCTTTTTTCTCATAAGCCCATTTACGAGCAATTTTGATAGCGGTCTCCACTGCTTCAGCACCAGTATTCATCGGCAGTACTTTATCAAAGCCAAAATACTCGGTCATGTATTTTTCATAAACGCCTAACTTATCGTTATGAAAAGCTCGCGATGTTAAGGTTAATGTTTGTGCTTGCTGGTTCATAGCATCTACAATCGCAGGATGACAATGTCCTTGATTTACTGCAGAGTAAGCACTTAAAAAGTCATAGTAACGCTTACCTTCTACATCCCATACATATACACCATCACCTTTCTCAAGTACCACTGGTAGTGGATGATAATTATGTGCTCCATGTTCATCTTCTAGATCTATGTAATGTTGACTTCCATTTTTAGTCGCTGTGCTCATAAGTTGTTTTTTATCTAAGTCGCAATTTACAAAAAGAGCTGTCCAAGACATGAAGCTATAGCTTAAATTTTATAGAAATTATGAGCTACACCTCAGTCTATTCTCTTAAATTTGGACACATGTCAAAAAGAAGAAATCGAGCAAATAAAACCTTTGAAAATGTTCCTGTAGTAGATGCCGGAGCAAAAGGGAAAAGCGTAGCCAAAACTGAAGATGGCGCCGTGATATTTTTAAAAAATGCAGTGCCAGGTGATGTGGTAGACATCAAAACTTTCAAAAAGAGAAAATCTTTTTATGAAGGAGAAGCGACTGTGTTTCACACCCTTTCAGATCGTCGTACAAAGCCGGTCTGCAAGCACTTTGGAACCTGTGGTGGTTGTAAGTGGCAACATATGGCTTATGATAGCCAGCTGTTTTTTAAACAGAAAGAAGTTGTTGAAAACCTTACCAGAATAGGTCATTTAGACTTACCAGAGGTTACTCCTATTGCAGGATCTGCAGATCAGTATTACTATCGCAATAAGATGGAATTCAGCTTTTCAGCCAGCAGATGGTTGACCTTAGAAGAAATTCAGAGTGATGTTCAAATCGAAGATAAAAAAGCGTTAGGCTTTCACATTCCAGGAATGTGGGATAAAATATTGCACCTAGATGAATGTCATTTACATCCTACCATTGGAGAGCAGATAAGGTTGAGTGTTCACGCTTTCGCGGAAGCGGAACATATAGAATACTTTAATCCTAGAGAAAAAACAGGTGTTTTAAGGACATTAATGCTGCGTATGTCATCCATAGGAGAAACGATGGTTGTGATACAATTCTTTAAGGAAGATGAAAATGCTAGAATAGCTTTATTGGAGCACTTGAAAACTTCTTTTCCTCAAATTAAATCGTTGCAGTACATTATAAATGAAAAGGCTAACGATACTATTTATGATCAAGAAGTTATATGTTATGATGGACGTGATCATATCTTTGAAGAAATGGAAGGATTACAGTTTAAAATCAACGCAAAATCTTTCTATCAAACTAACTCACAGCAAGCCTATGAATTATATAAAATCACAAGAGACTTTGCAGGATTAACAGGTAAGGAATTAGTTTATGACTTATATACAGGTACTGGAACTATTGCACAATTTGTAGCAAAGAAGGCTAAACATGTAGTAGGAATCGAATCTGTTCCTGTAGCGATTGAAGATGCAAAGGCAAACGCAGCACACAATAATATAGACAATTCCACATTTTTTGCTGGTGATATGAGAGATGTTTTTACTGCAGATTTTATAGCTGAACATGGCGCACCAGATGTGGTTATCACAGATCCACCACGTGATGGTATGCATAAAGATGTTGTAGCACAATTACTAGCTCTTGCTGCACCACGAATCGTTTATGTAAGTTGTAACAGTGCAACACAAGCTAGAGATCTTGCGTTATTAAAAGAACAATATAAAGTGGTAAAATATCAACCAGTAGATATGTTCCCGCAAACGCATCATGTAGAAAGTGTTGTGCTTTTAGAAATAATAAAATAATTCTATTATGAAAAAATCACTCTTTATCGTTCTTATTATTGCAAGCTTTATAGCCTGTGGTGATAAACAAGATAACGAATCGATACGTAAAGAAGCTCAAATATCAGGTAAAATCACTGCTGTTGACTCAATAGATATTCCAGAAAAATTGGTTACTTATCTATACAATGAAACCAAAGCAGATTATGACCAGATAGAAATTGAAGTAGGGAAAGATGGTGCTTTTACATCTACACTACCGGTAGACAGATCTATGAGTATATCTATATATGGTGATTATGGCGTTCAATTACTGATTAGTCCTGGTGATTCTATTCATATTGCTACAGATGCGAGATTTGAAAAGGTAACGTATGATGGGAAAGGTGGCGATGTCAACACAGCACTTACTGCCTATAAAGACAACAATCCAACAGAGAAATTATTAGAATCTGAAGAAGTCTTATCTCCACAAGATTATGCTTTATTACTAGACAGTATATCTATTGAAGTTCAATCTTATAATAAGGATTTTCTAGCTAATCATGACCAGCAAGTTTTACAAGATTATGTAATGTCTGAAGAGGCATTTTTAATACCTGCAAAAAAACTCGCCTATGCTCTTTATAGTCCACAAGGAGCTGTTGCGTTAAACGATAGTACATTCACAAATAGCTTTAATAATTTACCAGAGTACAAAATAGAATATGACCTCAACACCAATAACCCTGCGATGATTGCAAATTATCTAGGTTATGTATGGGAAGTAGATGCTTTAGAAAATACAACTGAGTCGAGAGAAAAAGCTTTTATGAACCGTTTAATGTCGTTAGAAAACAATGACTACTTAAAAAAGAAAATATTACAAAGTAAGGTAATGAATAAGTTAGAAGACAACAATGTTTCTTTTTATGAAAACCATAAAGATGAAGTTGACCTTGTTTTTAATAATACTCCTATTCTAGCAACAGTGTCACAGAAATATGACGAAGTAAAAAAATTACTTAATAACCCAGAATTACCTGTAGATACAGAGCTTTTAACTTTTAAATCTGAAGATGCTACTCAATTCATAGATGAAATTATAGAAAATGCTGATGGTAAAGTGATCTATATTGATAATTGGGCAACATGGTGTGGACCATGTAAAAGTGAGTTTAAAAATGCCTCACCAGCATTGCATGAGAAATTTAAGGATGATGTTGAATTTGTGTATTTATGTCACCAAAGTAAGGAAGCTGGTTATGTACCTTCTATTTCAAAATTCAAAATCGCTGGAAAGCATTACTTTTTAACTGAAGATCAATCAAGACCTATCTTCAAACAAATAAATTTAGAAGGTTTTCCTACTTACACAATTATAAATAAAAACGGAGACATCGTTTTATCTGACTACATTCACAGACCTAGTTATGCTAAAACTACCGAGATTCTTACAGGCTTAATTAATGAAGAAATATAACTACACTTTATTACTAAGTATTATCCTTTTAATGACTGGTTTATCTAGTTGTGAAAAAGATGATTTATGCGACCCTTCATTAAGCGTGACACCGCGTTTAATTATTAAATTCACTGATATAGGTAATCCGGAAGAATCTAAAGAGGTAGAACAATTACAAATAAGAGAAATAGGTTTTACAGAATTTGCTCCTTTAGACAGTGAAGGTTCAACCTTACTCACCGCCGTTGACTCTATTGCAATACCATTAAGAACAGATAGCAATAACACTAGCTATGAATTTTTCTTAGATGATGATGACGGCACTAATATAGATAGCATAGACTTTAATTATAATCTTGATGAAATTTACATTAATAGAGCATGTGGTTTTAAAATTGTTTATAATGAACTAGGCGCATTCAGATTACCAGAACCTACTGGTGATGAATGGATTATAAACATTCAAGTAGTTACTCCTGAAGTTACATCAAATAACGACATACACATTGAGATACGTCACTAACATATTAATATTACTTGTAGGTTTAGTAGCGTTTTCACAAACGCAAGAGAAAACTGCAGTTGACAGCGTTCAGTATAAACGCACCTATGGTTTGCGGTTAGGAATAGATGCAGCCAGTTTAATACGCACTGGTATTGATCCAGAATATAATGGGTTTCAAATCTTAGCAGATTACAGAATAAAAAATAAGCTATACATCGCTGGGGAATTAGGTAATGAAAATATAGATCGTAATTCTGACAGAATAGATTTTAAAACCAGCGGTTCATATTTTAAAGCAGGTATTGATTACAACTTATATCAAAACTGGCTAGACATGGATAACATGATTTATTTTGGCGCACGACTAGGTGCCGCAAATTTTTCACAGAATTTATTGAGGTATGACTATGCTCAAGACAATAGTTATTTCCCTGTTTTCACTAATGTTGTAGACAGAGAGTTTAAAGGTCTTACCGCAGTATGGTTAGAATTACAACTAGGTATTAAGGTTGAAGTATTACCTAATTTATATATGGTGGCAAACGTGCAGTTAAAGAGAATGATTACAGAAAAAACTCCTGATAATTTTGACAACTTGTATGTACCAGGCTTTGGTAAAACTTATGACACTAGTGAAATAGGTGTAGGTTATACTTATGGTCTGATGTACCGTATTCCATTTTTTAAGAAATAAAAGCATTAAACTATCACACTTATAAAAAAAGCCTTTCAATTCAGAAAGGCTTTTTTTATCTTCTTATATCATAATCTAACTCTATTCTTCTTCTTGACTAAGAGAATTTAATAAATCATTAGATTGAAGTAAGTTATACCATTGCACTACCTTTTTAATATCACTAGCATATACTCGATCCTCGTCATAGTTAGGTAACACCTCACTAAAATAAGACTGTAGTTCTTTCTTACTTACTTTGTGATTGATTGAAGGACCTTGATTTTCTTTTTCAGCAATCTTTTGAAACACTTCCTTAAGCGGTACTTCAGTCTCATAAGTATAAATAGAGATATCTTTAAGTACACTCACGTTATGGTTGATTCCTATTATAGCTGTTTTCTTATCGATTAAAGATTCGACTACAAAACCATTACGGGTTTTAGTCTTTAATTGATATAAACCTGGCTTACCTGTTACTGATAAAATGTTTTCTAAACTCATATTCTTCTTTTTCTGAGGACGGCAAATATATTAAACCTCATCTTTAAAATGGTGATTATTTTCTTCCTTTCACTTCTGGAAAACGCATGCGATAATCGATACTTACTTTTCCTTTAGAAATATTAGCAAGCTTCCCTTTTATTAATCGCTTTTTTAGGGAAGATATTTTATCAGTAAATAAAATTCCTTCAATATGATCATACTCATGTTGAATAACACGAGCCATTAAACCCGTATAAGTCTCGGTTACTTCATTAAAATTTTCATCACTGTATCTAATGGTCACTTCTTCTGGTCTAAAAACATCTTCTCTTACATTAGGTATACTTAGACAACCTTCATTAAAAGCCCATTCTTCTCCATTCTCTTCTACGATATGTGCATTTATAAAAGCCTTTTTAAAAGAACCTAACTGTTCCTGCTCTTCAGGTGATAAATCTGGATCATCTCCAAAAGGTGATGTATCTACCAAAAAAATACGAATAGGCATACCTACCTGTGGTGCCGCCAGCCCTACTCCGCTCGCCCCATACATGGTTTCCCACATATTTTCTAGAACTTTATCTAGATTAGGATAATCAGGTGTGATATCCTTTGCTACTTTTCTTAATACTGGATCGCCATAAGCGACTATAGGATAAATCATGTGTTCTGAATGATTAATTTTAATAATTCTATTTAAAAAGGACTTTTCTTGTCCATAAATGTTTGCAATATAATAGTCGCGGCTATTTCATCTACTAGCGCCTTATTCCTACGCTTGGATTTACTCAATCCACTATCAATCATAGTCTGAAAAGCCATCTTTGAAGTAAATCGCTCATCGACTCTTTCGATAGTTATGTGAGGATATTTTTCTTGTAACGCTTTCGCGAAAGCGTGAATAACACTACCCAACTCACTATCTGTATAGTCCATCTGTTTAGGCTCACCAATGACAATGGTTTCTACATCTTCTGACTTTAAATACTTTTCTATAAAAACCGACAATTCATGCGTCGCAACAGTAGTCAGTCCAGACGCAATAATTTGCATAGGATCTGTTACCGCGATACCGGTTCGTTTTTTACCATAATCTATAGCCAGTATTCTACTCATAAGAACTGCAAAAATAAGGTTATTTGTGAACTAGTTGCTAAAATCGAGCCAAGGCATGAAAACCTATAAATGTTTCCATTTATATTTGTAAAAAATCAAAAGCTTTGGATCAATTACAAAACGTTATAGAAGCAGCATGGGATGATCGTTCCCAGCTAGAGAATGCAGTAACTCAAACTGCTATTAGAGAGGTTGTAGAAATGTTAGATCGCGGTACTTTGCGAGTGGCACAACCTAGTGAAGATGGTTGGGTCGTAAATGAATGGGTTAAAAAAGCAGTAGTTCTTTATTTCCCTATACAGAAAATGGAGACTATTGAATGTGGTCCATTAGAATTTCACGATAAAATTCCACTTAAAACTGGATATGCAGATAAAGGAATACGTGTTGTACCACATGCCGTTGCTAGACATGGTGCTTATATTTCAAAAGGTGTCATAATGATGCCTAGTTATATCAACATAGGTGCCTATGTAGATGAAGGTACCATGGTTGACACTTGGGCTACCGTAGGTAGTTGTGCTCAAATTGGAAAAAATGTACACTTAAGTGGTGGTGTAGGTATAGGTGGTGTTCTTGAACCATTACAAGCCGCACCAGTAATTATAGAAGATGGCGCGTTTATAGGATCTAGATGCATCGTTGTAGAAGGAGTACATGTAGAAAAAGAAGCCGTGTTAGGTGCAAATGTTGTACTTACAATGAGTACAAAGATTATAGATGTTACCGGTGATGAGCCAGTTGAAATGAAAGGACGTGTACCTGAAAGATCAGTAGTGATTCCTGGCAGTTATTCGAAAGAGTTTCCTTCTGGAACTTATAATGTACCATGTGCATTAATCATAGGTAAACGCAAAGAAAGTACTAATAAAAAGACTTCTTTGAACGACGCGTTGCGTGAGTATAATGTAGCAGTTTAGTGAATATACTGCTCATTCAATATAAAATGATAGGTGATGTACTGACCAGTACTATCATCGCAGAGCAGTTAAAAATCATCTATCCAGACGCTCAAATTCATTATCTGATTTCTAAAACAGCACTTGCTGTTGTGGAAGGTAACACAGCTATTGATAAATTTATTTGTGTAGACAATAAAGAGTTTGATAGCTGGAGAGGTGTGTTCACGCTTGCGCGAAAGCTCAAAAAAAACAACTATTCTATTTCCATAGATGCCTATGGAAAAAATAACAGCGCATTACTATCTAGAATAGTGGGCGCTGTTCAAAGAATAGGATATAAAAAGTGGTTTGCACCATGGGCTTACACAACCGCTATAAAAAATAGTCCTGATCCTGAAATTTATAAAACAGGATTATCATTAGGTAGTCGCTTGCTTTTAACCGCATCATTGACTCAAAACGTACAATGGGATTTATTACCTAAAATTCATCTTTCTGAATCCGAAAAGCAGGAAGGTAAGAATTGGTTGATAGAAAACGGGCTTGATTTGAACTCACCTATTACAATGGTGAGTGCTTTAGGGTCTAGTATGAACAAGACTCTACCTTTGATTTATATGGCACAAGTTGTTGACCTAACGGTTCAAAAAACTGGTAGCCAGGTACTTTTCAATTACCTGCCTTCCCAAAAAGATCAAGCTTTTGAAATATACAATGCTTGTCTACCTGAAACACAAAAACATATTTTTATAAACGCAATTACTCCTAGTTTACGTGACTATCTAAAAGTTCTTCACCACTGTACTACTGTAATAGGCAATGAAGGTGGCGCTATAAATATGGGTAAGGCACTGGATATACCTAGCTTTGCTATTTTCAGCCCATGGATCAATAAACGTTCTTGGAACGCTGGTGAAGATGGAAAGAAACACATTTCTGTTCACCTTAAAGACTTTAAGCCAGAACTTTATGGCACAAAAAAAGCGAGTGCTTTTAAAAAACAAGCGCAAGAACTATATCAACATTTTAAGCCTGTGTTAATGTTTGAAAATTTGAAAAAGTTCGTGGATGGGAATTATTAAAATTACCGTCTCAATTAAGATTTTTTCACAATTCCATAAGGCGTGTAGTCCTTCTTTTCAGTGCGAGTAGCTTTTCTTATGGCTAGATTTTTATCTATTGATTCTTGGTTTTTATAACCACGCGCATGGTCTAAATGTAGACATATAGCACTATATCTAATCTGTTTAGACTTAATACCATAATTGAATAAGCGTTCTCCTAGTTCTCTATCCTGTCCGCCATATTGCATACGCTCGTCAAAACCATTTACAGCTTTTAAATCGGTTAACCAGCCACTAGAGTTATGACCATTCCAACTAGCATTAGTAGGTGTTAAACGTTCCATAACTCCTGCCTGAACAAATCCTGAAGTAAGCTTTTGGTTTTTATAAGAAGATGGCAACCCATTTTCTTTCAACCATTTTAAATCAAAACACTTTTGCGTTGCTATATCTTCCTTAGTAATGGATTGAGATAAATCAAGAGGTAATTTATAGTAACCACCAGATAGAAAATATCCTGGCGAACGGCGCTCGTAATGAATCTGTAAAAAGTCTTCTCTAGCAATACAGTCTCCGTCAGTCATGACTACATATGGAGAAGTACAAGCCATCAATGCTTTGTTAAGAATCTCACTTTTTTGAAAACCATTATCCTCATGCCAGACATGAATGATAGGTTTTGAAGAAATGGTTCTATAATGATCTATAAAATCTTTAGTTTCTTGACCACTTCCATCATCTGCAATTACGATTTCAAATTCCCTAAAGATTTGATGCTCATAACTCCACAAGGTTTTTTCTAACCACTCTACTGAGTTATATGTACTAATGACAACAGATATAGACGGATTTTCTATCATAAAAAAGAATAATACTGTAAATTTCGACAAATTTAGTGATTCATAAGCGGTTATATGAATTACAAGTTTATTTTTGCTCAGTAAACCCCAGAACCTACCTGCCATATGTCCAAAGTTTCATTATCTGCTATAGTACCTGCATACAATGAGGCACACAATATTGTTGAAGTTTTAAAGAGTGTTGATTTTTGTGATGAAGTTATCTTAGTAGACAGTAATAGTACTGACAATACTATAGAACTAGCACAACCACATATCACAAAACTATTAACTAGAGAGTACGTACATAGTGCTTCTCAAAAAAACTGGGCAATCCCGCAAGCAAAACATGAATGGATTCTATTAGTAGATGCAGATGAGCGAGTAACGCCTGCATTAAGAGAAGAAATCCTCACACTACTAGAAACTATAGATGATCGTGAAGAAGTAGGTTACTGGATGAAGCGTCGCAACTTCTTCATGGGAAAGCAAATACGCCATAGTGGATGGAAAAATGATCGCGTTATACGTCTCTTTAAAAAATCTAAATGTAAATATGTTGATAAACATGTACATTCAGAAATTGAGGCCGATGGTAAAGTAGGTTGGTTAGAAAACAAACTATTACACTACAAGTATATAAGCATCGATCATCATGTCGATAAGTTACAACGATACGCAGGTTTACAAGCTCGTGATTTTGATAAAAAAGTAGGGAAAATAACAGCCTTTCACGTCGTTATTAAGCCCATGTGGGGTTTTACAAAACATTACTTTGTACAACTAGGGTTTTTAGACGGTTTTGTAGGGTTCTCTATCGCTTACTTAAGAAGCTATGGAATATTTATGCGTTATGTAAAGTTATGGCTTTATCGTCGCGGTCTGGATTAATAATATCTAATAACTCTTTGCCATAATGATTCTCTATCTGTTCCCATTGAACACGTTTTTGATCTAAATTATTATTAGTCTTCTTTAATGCTACTTTTTGCGTTCCCCAAATAGGAATAGGCTCTGGAGCAGGAATTATCGATGCTACTGATTTTTTGTGGTTAAGAATAGTCATTGTTTTAAACCATAAATCATCACTACGCGGCGATATTTTTGTAAATAAATCAATATTTGTTGCGTCTTTATTTAAAATACCTGGTGGATATAATACTAGAAATGCACCTACTGGCATTAACAACAATTCATTCCTTAAAGGCTTTCTAGTAAAAGGCCATTTCAGGTATGGTAGCGCCTCACCATTCTCATAAGTAATTTCACGGCAGTTATGAGCTACAACATGACCTTGTTGTTTTAAATGTGATTGATATAAATTCCCTAAAGTCTCACTAGGATATATTAAATCATCATCTGAGGTGACTAATATTTTATCTGGAAAGGCATCCAAACTATGAATCAATTTACGATGAGAAAACAGATAAGGAGAGAATCTAATTTCAAATACATCACCTACTAGTTTACTTAAATTTTTAGGCACTCGATTTTTAAAGTCGTCATTAAGCCACAACACAATTTTCTCAGGTTGTGCATCTTGTAAAATTAAACTACGTATTGTTAAGTGTAATGTACTTATTCTACTCGGGATAGTTGTCAGAGTTACTATCACAGGTATTTGGTCTGACTTTCTTTTTCTAAGATCCTTAAGACTTTTAAACTTCATCTTTAAAGATGATATTAAAGAATTAGGTATTTCGTTTAATTTCATAATTACTTTTTTCCTTTAATTAAAGATTTAAACTTTTTCTTCAAACGCTTCTTCCGATGAAAAGCTTCTTGAAATTCCTGTGTGTACTTCCACATTTGTGCAATGGTTTCCTCAGGACGCTTTCGCGAAAGCGTAGCATATTCCTTTCCCATTACTTCATACATCCATTTATGAGGTGATAGTCTTTCAAAATTTTTAAGACGGTCATCCCACGGAATCTCATAAAACTTCATGCGGTTCAAATCGACCAAAGCAAATTCATAATGATCACCTACCTTAGTGATTAAGGTGTTTCCTGGTGAATTATCTAAAAAATAAACACCGGACTCGTGCATATGATAAATAAATCTAGTAAACTCTTTTAGAATTTGTTCCTTATCTTCTATTGAGTCGTCATTAATAAGCTCTCGATAGGTAAAATCGCAATTTAATTGCTTTGAAATATAGAAACTAGTACCAAAATTAAACAAGGATTTTTGTTCTAGATAGGCGATAGGATCTGGTGTACCTATTCCTTTTTCCATAAGGATTGTAGCATACTCAAAAGAACGTTGTGCTTTTGATTTTCTTAAAAATCTATATACTATTTTATTAATAGCATTAGGCTTTCTGAATCTCTTAAAATTAAGAGATTCACCATCTACATCAATAACTTTTACCACATTACGTCCATCGTGTAATGACCTTCCTATCTGGTCAAAACGAGTAATCGCTCCTTCTATTGAAGGTTTTAAATATTGATATGAATCTTGATAAACGCTTTTCATGTGTCAAAACTACGAGAAGTTGATAAATACACATCCTTTGTTTTCATTTATCTTTACATCTATACCTACATAAAATAGTAAATCCCGATTTTTGTACCCTAAGAGACCTCGATGATTCAGAAAATAAAATCAAGTTATTATAAAAAGGCAACGTTTAAAAAGATTCTAGGTATGGATCAAAAAAATGATGGCGTTATCAACATACATCGTTATGACGTGTCCAACGTAGGTGATCTTTATTGCGCACCACATCAATACTTTAAAGAACTAGAAGGTAAATATTCTGATATTTTTTTATATAAACGCACTGATCAAAAAGACAGAAATCAGCTAGTAAACGACATCGTTGATAATTCTTTAATTATAGGCGGTGGTGGTTTATTAAACAGAGGAAGCTTTACTAATCAAATGAAATTTTATGAAAAAATAGCCCAGCAAGGAAAAAAAACAGTCTTATGGGGTATAGGTCATAATGAGAAAAAATCCAGTCTTTATGGCAAGATCAATTCATATGATGTGGATGTTACCAAATTTGGAATAGCCGGAACAAGAGATTATAAAATGCCAGGAGAATGGTTACCATGCGTGAGTTGTTTACATGAACTATTTGATAATTCATACAAAACGACACAAGAAATAGGTGTTATTTTCCATAAAAAAACGATTCAGCAACCTAGTATAACTTCAAAATTTAAAGAATACCCTAGCACCTCAAATACTGTTGACCTAGAAGGATTAATAAATTTTATAGGAAGAAGTGAACACATTATAACAGATAGTTATCATGCTATGTATTGGTCCATGTTATTAGGAAAAAAAGTAGCCGTTATTCCTAATTCTTCTAAATTTTACGATTTTAAATACGATCCTGTTTTTACAGATTTTGACAACGCTCTTAAACAAGTTAAGAATGCCACGATAAAGGACGGATTGTTAGAGGAATGTCGTGAGCTTAATCGTAATTTTGCCAAAAGAGCTTTTGAATACCTAGAAGTCTAATAATACAGTAGATTATGCCACGACGCAGTGAACGCGATAGAAACAGAAGAGATCAAGTAAGAGGACGCACTCCTAGCAAGAAAAAGCAAGAAGTTGTAGACTTACCTATGGAAGATGTAAGAGAAGCAGTTACTGCTTTAAAGAAAGGTAAAATTATTCTTTATCCTACAGACACGATTTATGGTATAGGCTGTGATGCCACTAACTATGATGCTGTAGAAGAACTTTATAAAATTAAAGAAAGAGATCCAGCAAAATCACTAATTATCTTAGTAGATAGTTTTGACATGCTAGACCGTTATATTGAAGAAGTGCCAGAGATGGCATGGCAAGTTTTAAAATTAAATAAAAAGCCACTTACTATAATCTATGACAGGCCTAAAGCTGTTGCAGAGAATCTAATCGCCACAGATAATACACTAGCCATAAGAGTGACTAACGATCCAGTATGTCGTGCATTGATCAGAGGATTAAGAAAGCCTATCGTTTCAACTAGCGCAAACTTAAGTGGAGAAAAAACTCCCGTAGGATTTATAGATATAAGTGAAGAATTGAAAAGTAGAATAGATCATATCCTAGATTTACCACTTGCCAAAACTAATGTCCCACCATCATCCATCATTAAAATATCAAATGATGGAACAATGAAAATATTGAGAAAGTAACATCATGGAGCAACTGCAATTTAAAGATGCAATCTCACATCCAGTATTCAAAACCATTAGTGAAGCTGCAGCAGCAATAGGAGTTGACGCATATGTTATAGGTGGATTTGTAAGAGACTATTTTCTCAAACGTGGTGCAAAACAAGATATAGATATCGTCGCAGTAGGCAGCGGTATCGAACTTGCTCAAAAAGTAGCAGAATTGTTACCGCAAAGCACTAAGGTATCTGTTTTTAAAACCTACGGTACCGCCATGGTAAAAACCGATAATTTTGAACTTGAATTTGTAGGTGCTCGCAAAGAAAGTTACACTAGAGACAGCCGCAATCCCATCGTTGAGGATGGTACTCTAGAAGATGATCAAAACCGTAGAGACTTTACCATTAACGCCATGGCTTTCTCATTAAACCCAGAAAACTACGGACTTTTAGTAGACCCATTTAATGGAATGGCAGATCTTGAAAAAAAGATTATTAAAACCCCATTAGCACCGGACGTTACTTATAGTGATGACCCATTACGCATGATGCGAGCCATTAGATTTGCTGCTCAATTAAACTTTAGGATTAACGATGATTCATTTCACAGTATAAAGAATAATGCAAGTCGCATCAAAATCATCACAAACGAACGTATTATCACAGAATTAAATAAAATCATGATGTGTAATGAGCCATCTCATGGATTTATTTTATTAGAGAAAACAGGTTTGCTATCTTATTTCTTGCCAGAGCTTACTGCACTAAAAGGCATTGAAGAAGTAGAAGGTCAGAAACATAAAGACAACTTTTATCATACCCTAGAAGTAGTCGATAACATCTCTCGCAATACAGACAATTTATGGTTGCGATGGGCTGCTTTATTACATGATATAGGTAAGGCGCCGACAAAGAAATTTAGTAAAAAAGTAGGCTGGACCTTCCATGGTCACGAATTTAAAGGAGCTAAGATGGTCTATCATCTTTTCAAACGTTTAAAGATGCCACTTAATGATAAAATGAAATTTGTGCAATTAATGGTGCGCATGTCCTCTAGACCTATAGCAGTCATTGATGAAAGTGCTACAGATAGTGCTGTACGGAGACTAGTCCATGATGCTGGCGATCATATTGAAGACTTAATGACATTATGTGAGGCAGACATCACTACAAAAAATCCATATCGCTTTAAAAAGTACCATAACAACTTCCAAAAAGTAAGAGATAAAATTATAGAAGTTGAAGAACGTGATCATGTACGTAATTTTCAGCCACCAGTTAGTGGAGAGGAAATCATGAAAGCTTTTAACTTACAACCATGTCGAGAGATAGGTATGATTAAAAGCGCGATTAAAAACTCCATCCTCGATGGCGATATCCCTAATGAACATGATGCAGCCTATGCTTTTATGATTGAAAAAGGTATAAAACTAGGCCTTACAAAAGTAGAAGAACTTTAAGAGTATCGCTTTCGCGAAAGCGGAACACAATTGCTATCTTTAACCTATGAAAAGGAATGTTTTATATATTATTCTATTGTATTTGATAAGTTGGAACGCTAACTCACAAATAGACAACGACAGCAACCTAGAACAATTCAATTTATATGTATTGCCACAAGCACAAATTGAGGTTCAACTAAGTTTTGATAGTAGAATACTGCGCAACGACCCTAGAGCATTCTCTGTAACACCAGGTCGAGAAGGAATAGATATGATGGCTATTTATAGAGAAAAACAAGATCTAGAAGAGAAAGAATACATACCTTTTGTAGTTGCTCATTTTGAACGTAAAAGACAGCAACAGCAGGAACAACAACAAAGTACTTTATCTAGACCATCGAGTCTTACCGTTCAAAATCCGTACTATAGTAATTCAAACTACACGCTTCAACAACTACGACGACAGAGTTACTTTAATCAATTATACAGACCTATTTACAGATATTAAATGATCAATAAACAAGAAATTACAGACAGATTTATTAGCTACATCACTATTGATACAGAATCTGACCCTAACAGCGAGACGACACCTAGTACCGAAAAGCAATGGGATCTAGCACGTAAGCTTCATCAAGAACTAACTGACATGGGAATGAGTGATGTGAGTATTGATGAGAATGCATATGTCATGGCTACACTGCCATCTAATGTTGATCATGATGTTCCGGTTATAGGTTTCATATCACATTTTGATAGCACGCCAGACTTTACAGGAAAAAATATCAAACCTCAAATCATCCATGATTATGATGGTGGAGATATACCGCTTAAAGGCAGTGACCTTATTTTAACACCAGACTATTTTGAATCTTTAATTCAATATAAAGGGCAAACGATAATAACCACTGACGGTACTACCCTACTCGCAGCAGATGATAAAGCAGGTATCACAGAAATCATGACTGCAATGAAGATAATGATTGATAATCCGTCTATAAAACACGGTACTATTAAAGTAGGCTTTACACCTGATGAAGAAATAGGACGTGGCGCACATAAATTTGATGTAGAAAAATTTGGAGCAGATTGGGCATATACAATGGATGGTAGTCAGATAGGTGAGCTAGAATATGAAAACTTTAATGCTGCTGGAGCCGTGGTAACATTCCATGGTAAAATTGTACATCCAGGATATGCAAAAGGTAAGATGATTAACTCTATGTACATCGCCCAAGAGTTTATCGAGTCACTTCCTAGAATGGAAACTCCAGAACATACTGAGGACTATCAAGGCTTTTTTCATTTACACAACATGAAAGGTGCAGTGGAAAAAACAGAACTACAATATATTATTAGAGATCATGACCGTGGCCATTTTGAAGCCCGTAAAGAAGTAATGATGAAACTTGTTACTGATTTAAATGCACAATATGATCGTGAGGCTGTAACCATTGAAATTAAAGATCAGTATTTTAACATGCGTGAAAAAGTTGAGCCAGTAATGCATATTGTTGATGTGGCAGAGAAAGCTATGCGTGAACTAGGTATCGAACCACTTATCAAACCAATTCGCGGCGGAACAGACGGCTCTCAATTAAGTTATATGGGATTACCATGTCCTAATATATTTGCAGGTGGCCATAACTTTCATGGACCTTATGAGTACGTGCCAGTTGAAAGCATGATGAAAGCTACAGAAGTTATTGTGAAAATAGCAGAGTTAGTCGCTGTGGACGCTAACAGTTAAACGATTAACTTTAAATTAGATATCGACGCAACGTTATCTCAATAATTACATCTAGTCACTACAAACTAAACTATGAAAAAAATAATTTTAACAGCGATTGCAATTTGTACATTAAGCATTGCTATGGGGCAACAAGAAGAACTAACAGATTCACAAGAACGTATGGAAAGTTTCAATTCTGTTAAAAAACATGAAGTCAGTCTTGATGTTGTCGCAGCTATAGGTGGTTTAGGCATCAACCCAAGATATGAGTATGTTTTAGGAAGGTATTCTGGTGTTGGAGTTGATCTTAATATCGGGATTTTTGATAACGATGATAATTTTGAATACATAGAAACATTTAGTTTAACGCCGTATTATAGACAATACTTCTTTTCAAAAGAAGATTATGGTGCTAAAGGCTTTTATGGAGAAGGCTTTGTAAAAGTTTTCACCTTTGATGACGGGTATTATGAAAATGATATTTTTGGTTCTGGAAGCTACAGGACTGAGTCTTATACCGAGGCTGCCATCGGTGTTGGTATAGGATGGAAATGGGTAAGCGACAGTGGTTTTTTAATAGATGTAGGTTTTGGAGTTGGTCGTAATTTAGGCATTGCGAGTGACCCACAAGATTATGAACTACCTGCCGTTACTGGTCGTGGTGGAGTCAACTTCGGGTGGAGATTCTAATTAGAAATTTATACTTAAAACGAGCCTAGCGGCTCGTTTTTTTTATCCCACAATCCTTAATAACAGCTAACATGGCAAATCCTAAGGCAAAGAACACACAAGAATACATCTCCTTTTTTCCAAAATGGAAATCTCATTTCAATACTATTTACAATGTGTTACAAAACACAGAACTTGAAGAGTCCATAAAATGGGGAGCACCATGTTATACCTTAAAAGGTAAAAACTTAATAGGTATGGTAGGTTTTAAAAATCATTGTGCCGTATGGTTTCACAAAGGTGCTCTTTTAAAAGACAATAAAAATGCATTGATAAATGCGCAACCTGGCAAAACCCAATTATTAAGACAATTACGCTATTGTGAATCTGACATGGTAGATATTGAATTACTTGAAGAATATATTATAGAGGCTATCGCGATAGAAAAAAACAATACATAATGCCAGAGTTACATTTAAAGACTTATATAAAAGCTCCTATTCAAATAGTTTTTGATCTAGCTAGAAGCATCGATTTACACATGCTATCACTAGAACACACTAATGAAAAAGCGGTAGCGGGCAGAACTACTGGCCTAGTTGAGAAAAACGAGACCGTTACCTGGCAAGCTAAACATCTAGGAATAACGCAAAAACTTACTAGTCATATCACTGACGTAGAACCTTATCATTTTTTTGCAGATGAAATGATCAGTGGAGCTTTTAAAAGTTTCAGACACGAGCATCATTTCGAACAATTGGAAAATGGTGACACTTTTATGCGTGATGTATTTTCATACACTTCACCATTGTGGTTTTTAGGCAAAATTGCAGATAAATTTTTCTTAGAAAACTATATGACTAAATTATTAGAGCAGCGCAATTTAACACTCAAACAGGTCGCCGAAGATGGTAGATGGAAAGAGTTGCCCGGTATGGACAAACACTTATAACTAGCAAAGCTTTCTTTTAAGTCTTCAATACAACCTATAACCAGCGACAATTTTAAATATAAAAAGCCCTTGATTTCTCAAGGGCTTTTTATTTACGAAGTAAAACTTCTTAATTTTCTTTAGGTGCTGCAGTTAGCTTTTTAGATAACTCAGTAGAAATCGCTGATCTCTCAAAAGTTATTTTTCCTGCTCCAGTTTCAACTTGAACAGTACCTTTATCTGCATTGATCTGGCTTATTTTTCCGTGTATCCCACTGGACATAATAACCTTATCACCTATTTTAAGAGTCTCTGCAAACTCTTTTTCTTCTTTTCTGCGTCGGGCCTGTGGTCTTAAGATGAGGAAATAAAAAATCACCACCATAAGTGCAATAGGTCCCCATTGCATGATCAAATCTTGATTCATCAATTATGCGTTAGGAGCAGCAGGCTTAGCCTTAGGAGTAACAAATCCTTTGATACGAATAGACTCAGTACCAGATTCAGTGTTTGCCTTAATTGTAACCGTTTTAGTCTGGTTATTAGGTTTTCCGTTAGTGTTAAATTTAACTAACATAGATCCTTCTTCACCTGGAGCGATAGGCTCTTTAGACCAAGTAGGAACAGTACATCCACAGCTACCTTTTGCGTTAACAACGATAAGTGGTGCGCTACCTGTATTTTTAAATTTATATTCATGCTCTACAACAGTACCTTCATCAACAGTACCAAAATCATACTCTACTTGCTCAAATGTCATTGCAGGAAAATCTCCAGCAACTGACTCACGCTCTGCAGCGGCAGTTAAGTTTGCTTCATCAATCGTTGCAGCAGCTTTCTCATTACAACCTGTAATTGCCATTGTAGCTATAGCAGCTACCATTAAAACCAATTTTTTCATAATATAATTTTTAAATTCTTTTTTAGAGTATTGCAAATGTAACTAAAAGAACGATTTACATCAAGCCACGACCTGATTTATTAAGAACACCTTCCGTTTCATATTCTTTAGACAGGTTATCTAAGATACCGTTTATAAAGAAGCTACTTTTAGGAGTAGAATAATCCTTAGATATTTCTAAATATTCATTAAGACTTACTTTAACTGGTATGCTATTGAATTTAAGGAACTCACATTGCGCCATCATGATTAATACCAGATCGATTTGTGCAATACGATCTTGTTCCCAATTAGGTGTTTTTCCTTCAATACGTTCTAGAAACTCTTCTCTATTAAACAAAGTTTTTCTAAAAAGGTCCATCGTGAACTTTACGTCATCCTCATCTTTAATAAGCTCTGGTAATTTAATTTCCTTTCCAGGTTTTATCTTGCGCAAGAACATTATCATAGCAGAGTTTACTAATGGATAATCGTCTGTCCATGTGATATTCTCATCTTCTAAAAAGTCAAGAATTTCATCGTTAGGAGCAATTATGTCTGTATATATTTGAGTTAAGAATTTAAGATCTGCTTTAAGCGACTGATCTGGTTCACTCATATAGATGACATATGTTTTACTCGTTGTAATCTGGTTATACAGATTTTCTACATATCTAACATTAAGATGCCATGGTTTAAGATCACGCTGTTTAAGAGCATCAACTAGAACCTGACTTTCTCGCAGTTTCGTTAGTATTTTATTATCTATAAAATTACGGGTTGGATTAAGATCAGAATCTGTTGCCAGATGACGTTGCTGTCCTTTAATTACTTTATCCTCTGCTAATTTGTGTATTTCTACAAGTAATTGAGTCATGTACAAAAACAAAGAATAGGTCTTTGTCATGCTTTGATTTAAGAAAGTTTCAAATTCTTTAATCTCTGCATTCTCCTGCTTCTGAAAAGCAAAAATGGCTTGCATCACTTTGATACGTAGTTGTCGACGGGTAAGCATAAGAACGTTTTTTAAGTATACGCTTTCGCGGAAGCGTTATTTAAATATTAATAAGGCCCAACGGACCATAATTGAAAGGACAAAGTTACTACTTTACTGGCAACTTATCCACGGTTTTCCTGACGACGAGCATCAATACGGGCTTGTGCAATTTGCAACGCTGCGGTATGAGTAGTCACGCCATTTTGTTGCGCTTTGTTTAAAATCTCGATGGTCGTAGTATATATGTTCTCTGTTTTACGCATGATTTCAGAACGGTCATAACCTTCTAACTCTGCATAAACATTAATAATTCCACCTGCATTGATTAAGAAATCTGGTGCGTAAACAATACCACGTTGTTGTAGAAGCATACCATGTTTACTTTCATCTGCTAGTTGATTATTTGCTGCTCCAGCAACAATATCTGCTTGTAATTTCTGGATGGTATTATCGTTTACCGTGGCACCTAATGCACATGGTGCATAGATATCCATCTTTTCGGCATGAAGATCAGCGCCTGTATAGATTTTTGCTCCGTACTTTGAACTTACTTCTTCTAAACGATCTTGATTAATATCGGCGATATAAACTTGAGCTCCTTCTTGAGTAAGATATTCTACAAGAGTTTCTCCTACGTTACCTATTCCTTCTACATAAACTATTTTATCTTCTAGAACATCGCTTCCATATTTATATTTTGCAGCCGCTTTCATTCCCATAAACACACCATATGCAGTTATAGGAGATGGATTACCTGCTCCACCTTTTTCTTGAGAAATACCGGTAACATATGGCGTTACCTCACGCACTGTATCCATATCACCTGTAGTCATTCCTACATCCTCGGCAGTGATATACTTTCCACTTAAAGAATGTACAAACTCTCCAAAACGACGCATCATTTCTGGAGTTTTTTGAGTTTTGGCATCACCAATTATAACGGCCTTTCCTCCACCTAGATTTAATCCGGTAATAGCACTTTTAAATGTCATTCCACGAGAAAGACGTAAAGCGTCATTTAATGCAGCCCATTCATTGTCATACTGCCACATACGTGTCCCACCTAAAGCTGGACCTAGAACAGTATTGTGAATTCCTATGATGGCTTTTAAACCTGTATCTTTGTCATTACAGAAAACGACTTGTTCGTGATCGTCAAAAGACAACTGTCCAAAAACAGGATCTTGGTTAATAATCTTTTCCAATGTAGTATGTTGAGACATGAATGATTTTTTAATGGCTGTTTTAAATACTCTTAAAAAGCGTGCAAAAATAACGTCATTTTAGCAACTTAACAATAACACTGACTTAAATTCGCGTTTAGAATATAGAAAGTAAATTCTTTGAAGGATTTTTACCTATTATGAAGGAACTTAAAAAGCTCAATAAACTTTTTGTAAAGTACAAGTGGCAACTGCTAGGAGGATTTCTAGTTACCATAATTGCACGAGTACTTTCCATCTTCTTACCTAAATATATAGGTAAAATCATCAACTTACTTAATGATTGGGGTAATGGTAACATTACAGATGAGTCATTTCTCAATGATCAATTGTTATTATACATCGGTATTATTCTAGGTACAACATTACTTTCTGCAGGACTTACTTTTGTAATGCGTCAGTTAATTATTGTGGTATCTAGACATTTAGAATATGATCTCAAAAATATCATCTATAATCAGTATCAAAGATTATCACTAGGCTTTTACAAGCAAAACCGAACTGGTGATCTAATGAATCGTATTAGCGAAGACGTCTCAAAAGTACGCATGTACATGGGACCAGCTTTAATGTATAGTGTTAATATGATTACCTTATTTGCTGTAGTGATACCTGCCATGATTTACACGGCTCCTACTCTAGCTATTTACACCATCATACCACTTCCCTTTTTATCAGTAGCGATATATTTAGTTAGCCGCGAGATTCAGAAACGTTCAAAACTGGTTCAAGAACAACTCTCTAGTTTAAACACAATTGCCCAAGAATCTTTTAGCGGAATATCTGTTATAAAGGCTTACAATTTATCACAGCAAATGAATGAGCAGTTCACTGTTGTTGCAAATGACAGTAAAGAAAAAAACATAGACCTAGCTCGTATTCAAGCCTTGTTTTTTCCTTTAATGGTCTTACTTATAGGCCTTAGTAACATTCTTGTCTTATATATAGGAGGAAAACAAGCAGCAGAAGGCATTATTGAAGTAGGTGTCATTCCAGAGTTCTTAATTTATGTCAACATGTTAACCTGGCCAGTAGCCGTTGTCGGTTGGGTGACTAATATGGTACAACAAGCAGCCGCATCACAAAAACGTATCAACGAATTTCTAGATATCAATCCCGCAATTCAAAACCTGGTTGAAACAGATACGCCGGTTACCGGAAACATCACTTTTGACCATGTGAATTTTGTTTATGAAGATACTAATATACAAGCACTTAAAGATGTAAGCTTCACTATTGAAGCAGGTAAAACATTAGCCATTTTAGGTAAAACCGGTAGTGGTAAATCTACCGTACTTGAATTAATAGGTAGATTATATGATGTTACCGACGGCACTATAATAGTAGACGACTACCCTATTAAAGACCTTAACCTAGATAGATTACGACAGGCTATAGGATATGTACCGCAAGATGCGTTTCTATTCTCTGATACAATAGGTAATAATATTGCATTCGGTAAAAAGGATGCTAGTAAGGATGAAATAATTGAAGCTGCAAAAAATGCAGTAGTTCACAAAAACATTATAGACTTCACTAAAGAATATGATACGGTATTAGGTGAACGAGGTATAACCTTAAGTGGTGGACAAAAGCAACGTGTTTCAATAGCGCGAGCGATTATCAAAAAACCACAAATCTTATTATTTGACGATTGTCTAAGCGCGGTAGACACAGAAACTGAAGAAAAGATTCTAAATAATCTCAAAAAAGTGACTGAAAACACTACCACTATCATCGTTAGTCACCGAGTAAGTAGTGCAAAAAATGCAGATCAAATTATTGTATTAGATGAAGGTCGTGTTGTTGAAAATGGCAATCATGACTCTTTAATTAAAAACAATGGCTATTATGCAGAACTGTATACAAATCAAATGATGGAAGACGATCGTTAAATAATCTAGAATCTAGCGATTCTAAAAAAACATGATAGTTTAACCTTTTTAAATCCCTTTTTAAACCACAAACTATCAACTACTTCACACAATAAACCGATAATCTCTTTCCCATTTAACATTTTTTTATATTTTTGGGCTTATTGACAACCTTGAAATAGCATAATGAGCGATAGAGATTACAAAGATCAAGAAGATATTTTTTCAAAAGTAGTACGTGCAGGACGACGCACCTATTTCTTTGACGTGAGGTCAACTAAAGCAGATGATTATTACCTAACCATCACTGAAAGTAAAAAGTTCACCAATGACGATGGTAGTTTTCACTTTAAAAAACATAAAATTTATCTTTATAAAGAAGATTTTGCCGAGTTTGAAAGTACTCTTGCAGAAATGACACAATTCATCATCAAAGAAAAAGGTGATACGGTCATTTCAGAAAGACATCAGGCAGATTATAATCCGGCTGCTCATGCAACAGAAACGGTACAAACAGAAACTACTGAAGCAGCACAAAGCTTCACAGACGTTAGTTTTGATGACATATAAGTACATCACAAAGATTTCTTAAAGCCTTTCATTTTGAAAGGCTTTTTTTATTTTTAAACTTTAACAACCTACTATGTATAAAGCAATACTGATGGTGGCTTGTCTCGCTTTCGCGAAAGCGTTAACAGCACAAACACTAGTCGATCCTACATTAAGCTATTATTTACCAAATCCATCAACCACTTACAATAGTGAGATTTCTACACCACAAGAAGTACTAGGTTACGTACCGGGAAAATGGCATGTAACGCATGATAAACTCACAGAATACATGCGTGTACTAGCTAGAGAATCTGATCGCATTACACTAGAAAATCGTGGAACCACTTATGAAGGCAGACCACTGTTGCTACTGACAATTACGTCGCCTCAAAACCATGCAAATATTGAACAGATACAGGCTGATCACATAGCATTATCTGATGGCAGCAATGCATCTACCGCAAATATGCCTATCGTAGTTTATCAAGGGTTTTCTATACATGGTAATGAGCCCAGTGGATCAAATGCGGCTCTTCTTCTCGCCTATCATCTTGCTGCTGGACAAGGAGCTGAGATGGATGAATTACTGAATAATACTGTCATACTTTTTGATCCTAGTTTTAATCCAGATGGATTGCAGCGATTTGCTGGTTGGGTCAACCAACATAAAAATGAGAATATAAATCCAGATTCTTATGACCGTGAATATAGCGAGGCATGGCCTGGTGGACGTACTAATCACTATTGGTTTGATATGAATCGTGACTGGCTACCTGTTCAATTACCAGAATCTCAAGCAAGAATTGAGACCTTTCATAATTGGATGCCTAATATTCTAACAGATCATCACGAAATGGGAACTAATGCAACTTTCTTTTTCCAGCCAGGAATTCCATCACGCACGCATCCCCTAACACCAGCAATGAATCAACAGTTGACTCGTAAAATAGGAGATTTTCATGCAGCCGAATTAGATAAAATAGGATCACTTTATTATACTGAAGAAAGCTATGACGACTTCTACTATGGTAAAGGATCAACGTTCCCAGACGTTAATGGCTCTATAGGAATTCTTTTTGAGCAAGCTAGTTCTCGTGGACATGCTCAAAATTCTGAAAATGGAGTGTTGACGTTTCCATTTACTATACGCAACCAGTTTACGGCAGGCATTTCTACACTAAAAGCCGCAGTAAGTATGCGTCAAGAAATCCTAGATTATCACAAAAAGTTTTATGCCGATGCTCGTAAAGAAAATAATAATGGTGCCATCATTTTCGGAGATTATACTGATGCTGGTAGAACTGATGCACTTGCAGATATTTTAATGAGGCACAAAATAGAAGTGCGTTCTTTAAAAAATGATGTCACTAAAAACGGTAAAACTTATAAAAAGGACTTTGCTTACATCGTTCCAAAAAATCAAAAGAATTCGCGATTGATTAAAGCGATGTTTGAAAAACGCACCACTTTTCAAGACAGTTTGTTTTATGATATCAGTGCGTGGACTTTTCCGCTAGCCTTTGATATGGATTATGATGAGAATGCTAGTTTAAATGATGCTATGGATGAAATAGCATATAAGAACGGTATTGGTAAAATAAATTCGTCTGACTATGCTTATCTCATGCCGTGGAATGAGTATAAAACGCCTAAGATTTTAAATATTTTGCTTTCTGAAGGAATACGCGCAAAGGTGGCAATGAAAGAATTTACTATTGAAGGTAAAGATTATGACTATGGAACCATATTAATTCCTGTTCAAAATCAAAAATGGGATGCGTCTGAGTTTGCAGATCGTCTAGGTGATATTGCCATCCATGAAGGCTTAAGCTTTTATGGTGTTCAATCTGGACTTACTAAAGGTATCGATCTAGGTTCTCGACAGTTTAGAGCATTAACCTTACCTAAAGTTGCTTTAATAATAGGCGATGGAGTTAATCCTTATGATGCTGGCGAGATTTGGCACTTACTAGACCAGCGTTATGACATGGTGGTAACTAAGATAGATGTTAATGATATTAATCGTAAAGATTTATCGCGCTACAACACCATTATTGTTCCAGCAACCTATGGTAGCCCAGAAAATGAGGTTGTCGATCAACTTAAAGAATGGACACGTGCTGGTGGAACTTTAATAGGTTATCGCAGTGCGTTAAGATGGATGAGTAGTTCTAAATTGTTACCGCTTACTTTTAGGAGTATCGATAATCCAACAAACAACATCACCTTTGAACAACGTTCTGATTTTTATGGAGCACAAAATATAGGTGGTGCCATTTTTGAAACTCAACTAGATCGTTCACATCCTATCGCATTTGGATTTAAAGATGATCAATTACCTATGTTTAGAAACACACGACTATTTATTGAACCTCATTCAGACTCTTTCAGAAACCCGATACGTTATACAGATAACCCTTTAATGAGTGGTTATATCTCAGACCTGAATTTAGAAGCGTTGAAAAACACGGTTCCTTTTCAGCATAACAATTATGGGCGAGGTGATGTTATAGGTTTTACTGACAACACACAGTTTAGAGCTTTCTGGTATGGAACAAATAAACTATTAATGAATGCTATTTTCTTTGCAGAGGAGATGTAGGTTTTATTTTAAGCTTTAGATTGCTGGGCTGTTAGGATGCTGGGTTAATTAAAAGTAAATAATGTTAGACAATATTATACATGTATTAATAGCTATTTTGAATCTGGTTTGTTTTGGGTATTTAATTCATGTGATTGGTGGATTGATTAAATATAGAAAAAAATGTATTTGAACATAGAAACAAAGCTTTAAGCATTATTATATCAGTTCCAACCATATTCCAAGTATCTAAAAAACAACAAGAAGAATTACAATCATTTAATGTAAAACCTCTAAATTCTAGTAACATAAAGATATCTATTGAAGATAACTGGTTCAGTGATTTGAATGTCATAAGTTATAATTCAAATCAGCATCAACCACGCATAGCGACTTTATCTCACACCGGTCTTATAATGGGAATCGACTATCAGGCTATTTCAATTAATTTCACAATAAATTCAAATCAAGAATATATAAAAGTACAATACTTCAAAAACTATAGAATCTATGGCAATACCATTTATAGAAGTTTAAAATCATCAACTATGCGTATTGAATAGATGAATTAAAAAAGCTCTAACCATAGTTAGAGCTTTCTTTTTAAACATTATTTTCTTTTTTGTTTACGACGTCTTTTCACTCTCCATGGGGCATTCTTATCGACATCGCCTGCCATGATACAACCATACGGCATCACTTTCTCTATCACTTTACCTAAACCAAATTCACTCATTTGACTTCTTACAGAATCAGCGTCTTTATAAGCACTAGGTAATTCAGATATATCAATTTCATTTGAATAAAACCTAATATCTAATCCTTCTGTCTCCTCTTCAAAAATTTGTTCATTCGTTTTATGAGCTAAGTTTCTTTTATGTTGAGATCGACTCATATTTCTACCTGCACCATGAGGAGCAAATCCTAAATTATCATCTGTAGTATCTCCTTCGACAATTAAGATAGGCTCTGACATATTTAACGGTATCAATCGAAGGCCAGTGGTTTAATGATTTTAACGTATCCCAATTTATAAATCAAAAAAGAGGATTTACACATCGCTTTTCTATCTAATTCTGGTCTTGTATTTCAAACAGAGTATTTGGAAAGAATTAGATGATGCATCTTTGAAAAAATCAAATGTTTTTGAAATTACTTATTTAAAACATTCTGAAATTAAGGATTTACATGATTGAAGGTCTTTAAATCATAGAACGATTGCATTAGATTAAGCTTAAAAATCAGATGCCGTTACAGCTGGTTAAAACTTTTTTTATAATAAGATTAAAAATTATAGGACACGATCTCCATTAAGAGCACTACTATCCGGCTGTAAAAGTATCACGTCTTTATTATCTCCTACTACTCCTAACACAAGGCATTCACTCATGAAATTTGCAATTTGTTTCTTGGGGAAATTTATCACAGCAACGACTTGTTTTCCTACCAGTTCATTTTTATCATATCGCGTTGTGATTTGAGCACTTGTTTTTTTAATACCTAAAGGACCAAAGTCAATTTGTAATTGATAAGCAGGGTTTCTAGCCTCTGGAAAATTACTTACCGTAAGCACAGTTCCTACTCGCATGTCTATCTTTTCAAAATCGCTCCAAGAAATCTCCATTAATGCATTCTTAATTTCTCTATCATTTCACGAGATATAGCAACATCTGCTCCATAAGCATCTAACAATAATCCTTTTTCACCATCTGAACATTCCAGTGCATACAATATCATATTATCACCAGGATTAGTCATTCCCTCAAATCTAAAAAATTGCACAACCTCTATATCGCCTGCCTTCCATTCTTTTTTTAAATGTTTAGAATGCACGCCATCTTCTACCAAGTCAAAATCTATCGTGTATCCTTTGGACTGTAAATCCTCTACTGCTTCTGTTACTGTGTCGTATCCTTTTTTCATCTTTTTATTTTAAATTTAAAAAAATTAAAACCAATCTTCACAGGTTTAAAAAAACTTTAAGTAATCTTTTTATGGCTATTTTTTATAATTACGCTTTCGCGAAAGCGTAACAAAAATCATTTTCATACTACTAATAATAAAAAACTAAATGGCTCTAACTCCTTCTACCATGCTGCCTTTAAATACAAAGGCACCTCAATTTCAATTACTGGATACTATTAGTGGTGATATGTTGTCTTTTAATCAAATTAAAGGCAAAAGAGGAACTGTAGTCATGTTTATATGCAATCACTGTCCATTTGTTATTCATGTTAATGAAGAAATTGTAAGAATGGCAAATGATTACAGAATCCTTGGTTTTGGATTTGTAGCGATATCTAGTAATGATATTGAAAGGTATCCACAAGATTCACCAGATATGATGTATAAAACGGCTATGGAAAACGATTATACTTTTCCATATTTATACGACCAAAGTCAAGAAGTTGCAAAAGCATATGATGCGGCGTGCACTCCAGATTTTTATCTTTTTGATAGTGAAGACTTCCTGGTTTATAGAGGTCAACTAGACGATTCTAGACCTGGAAATGGCATACCATTAACGGGACGTTCTTTAAGAGAAGCGATGGATGCCATAATGGGAAATAAAAAAGTCCCTACAGTTCAAAAACCTAGTATGGGTTGTGGTATTAAATGGATCTAATTAAGGTTGCACGTTTTAAAGTTGATGACACCTGATACAGCAACTTTAGGCTTTGAATTATTGACCTAAATGAATCATCGCAAAAATGGCGTAATTAATCATGTCCTGATAATTTGCGTCTAGTCCTTCAGAGACAATGGTTTTACCTTTATTATCTTCAATTTGTTTTACTCTTAAAAGTTTTTGAAGAATTAAGTCTGTAAGCGAGCTTACTCTCATATCTCGCCATGCCTCGCCATAATCATGATTTTTATCCATCATCAACTTTTTAGTAACTGCTACATGATGGTCGTATAATTCTAAAGATTGCTCTAACGTTAAATCAGGCTGCTCTACCACACCTTTTTCTAGCTGTACTAGCGCCATGATAGAATAATTGATAATTCCTATAAACTCACTTTCCTGACCTTCGTCAACTTTAGATTCTGCAAGTGTTTGTAGTCCTCTAATGCGTTGTGCTTTAATAAAAATCTGATCTGTAAGCGATGGCAGTCTTAAAATGCGCCATGCACTACCATAATCTTTCATTTTCTTTGAGAAAAGATCTCTACAGGTTGTAACTACTGCATCATATTGCTGACTGGTCTGGGACATAAACGGATAATATTTTGTGTAAATTTCGGCTTTAAATTTTAAATAACCATAATTTAATGCATACCATCAACTGTAACGGTAGATTAATAGACCTGTCCACACCACGCGTGATGGGTATTGTTAATGTGACACCAGATTCTTTTTATGATGGCGGTAAATTAAAATCAGACTCAGATATATTAAATCAGGTCACTAAAATGTTAACTGATGGCGCTACATTTATAGATATAGGTGGTTATAGTTCTAGACCCGATGGAGTCAACATATCAGTTGACGAAGAGTTGAACCGTGTAATTCCGGTGCTAGAAGTATTGAGTAAAGAATTTAATAATCTGAATATAAGTATAGATAGTTTCAGAGCTAAAGTAATGGACCAAGCAATACAACATGGCGCAAATATGGTTAATGATATAAGTGCTGGAACGCTAGATGAAAAAGTCATAGAAACGGTGGCTCATCATCAAATTCCTTACATAATGATGCACATGCGTGGCACGCCACAAACTATGAAGTCTTTAACTGATTATGACAACCTTATAAAAGATATTAATATTTATTTTTCCCAACGCATTGCTACCGCAAGGGCTGCAGGTATTAATGATGTTATTATTGATCCAGGCTATGGGTTTGCAAAAACAATTGATCAAAATTATCATTTACTTAAAAACCAAAGACTATTAAAATTTCATGATGTACCTATCCTATCAGGTATATCCCGTAAGTCCATGATATACAAAACACTAGACATTAAAGCATCGCAAGCACTTAACGGCACTAGTGCTTTACATATGATCTGCCTACAACAAGAAGCTTCTATCTTACGCGTTCACGATGTTAAAGAAGCCATGGAAGTGATTCAACTATATCATATATTAGAATCAAATTAAACTCTATTTTTACAAAAACCGATACCATTGGAATTACCAGATTTAAGAATTCTCGACGTTATAGATATTTTGTTAGTGGCAGCACTAACCTTTTATCTATATAGACTGGTAAAAGGCACACCTGCAATAAACATTTTTATTGGGATAGTGATTATCTATATCATTTATAGCATTACAGAAACGCTTAAAATGGAATTACTTAGTCGTGCTTTAGGTGCTTTTACTGGTGCCGGAGTTTTTGCTTTGATTGTTGTATTTCAACAAGAGATTAGAAAATTTTTATTAATGCTGGGCTCTACAAATTTTACTTCTCGTAAAGGTTTCTTAAAGCAGCTTCACTTTTTTAAAGATGATATCGATACAGATCATACTGCTGTAGATCAAATTGTAAAGGCCTGTGGTGAGATGTCTAACACGTTTACAGGTGCATTAATAGTAATTAAAAGAGATGGATCACTAGATTTTGTGAAAAACACTGGTGATGAGCAAGATATCGTAGTGAACACTTCAATTATTAAAAGTATCTTTTTTAAAAATTCGCCATTACATGATGGTGCCATGATCATTGAAGGCAACCGTATCACTGCTACTCGAGTTATTTTACCGGTATCTGATAATAGAAGTATCCCTCAACGTTTTGGATTACGTCATCGTGCAGCAGTAGGCGTTACTGAAAGAAGTAATGCCATCGCTATTGCAGTAAGTGAAGAAACCGGTCAAATTTCTCTAATTAATAATGCTGAATTTGAAACTTTTGAGAATTTAGAAGACCTATCTGTAAGGATAAAAAAACATCTCGAGTGAAAACCTGTAAAAATTGTACCACCAGATACTCTAGTAAATTCAATTATTGTCCGCATTGCGGTGCACAATGGTTGGACTACAGACTTACACCTCGTAAAATCACAGCAGAGTTTACTGAACGTTATTTAGGAACTGAAAATGTTTTTATTAAAACTTGTGTTACACTATTCCGATATCCTGAAGATGTTATAAATGGATATATCACAGGACAACGCAAGAAGTATGTTAATGTGATTAATTTCTTCTTTATTAGTTTAACGCTATTCGGAATTCACATATTTGTGCTTAAAAACTTTTACCCAGAATTACTAGGGTTTGACACAGTATCTTCAAATGAAAAAAACGCAGAAGAACACCTTTCCTATTTCTATGACTATATGGGGCTATTAACCTCATTATTCATCCCATTTTATGCATTAACTGGCTGGGTGACATTTTATAAAAAGTCATATAATTTTGTAGAACATCTTGTGCTATTCGGCTATGTTTTTGGATTAATAAATCTGATAACGGTCTTATTAACGCCTGTAATCATTATTACATCTCTGAATTATTTTCAGATGTCTTCGGTTCTATCTATTTTCTCTTTTATTTTAATAGGTTGGTACTATAAAAGGATATTTAAATTATCATTTTGGAAAACGGTTTGGAAAACTTTCTTAATGACCATCCTCTACTTTATTGTACAGTCCATCATCACTTTAATCATAGGTATGATTATAATTGCAGGAATAGTTATTTTTTATCCTGATTTACTAGAAGGTCTTAATATCAAATTGAATGGAACGCAACTGTAAAAACTGTAGAAGTCTCGTATATGCTGGTAAATCATACTGTGCAGACTGTGGTGCAAAATGGATTGAAAAACGTATCACAATGCGCAATGTAGGTGCTGATGTCGCAGACATGTATCTGGGAATAGATACTAAATTTGGACGTAATTTCATAGACCTATTCACTAAACCACACCACGTCATTAATGGATATATAAAAGGTGCCCGCATGAACTATGTGGACGCCATACGATATGTCTTTATCGCTATTTTCATGAGTGGTATCTATATGTTTGTTGTGAAAACTTTTAATATCGACATAACCGCAGGCCTTGCCAATAACGATGAATTTTACAGATCATTAGGTTATACTGAAGAAAGAATAGCCGAAACCAATGTAATGAATGGTAAAGTTTTTGATTTTGTCACTAAGTATCAAGGCTTAATCATTTTCATGACCTTACCTATACTTGCGTTTATTGGACGTATTACGTTCTGGAAAAACAAGAAATACAACTTTACAGAGCATCTGGTATTTCATATGTACACTTATAGTCATTTTGTAATTGTAACAACTCCTATATCAATATTATTGAGTTTTATTAACGTAGATATTTTAATGGCGTGGTCCATGATGGCATACCCAATGCTATTCATATACAATACTTATTGCTATAAAAAATGCATGTATTTAAACTGGCAAGAAGCTATCCTTAAAGCACTTATCGCTATTCTGATATCGGTTGCTCTTGCAATAACTTCATTTTTAGCAGGTATAATAATTACTATAATAGTTGTTGTTATTTATAAAAAATATGTGAATCCAGCTTAAGAATAGATTTACAAATACGCTTTCGCGAAAGCGAACTCACAACAAGCTAATTGAAATTATGCGACCTCTTCTTGAGCAAATTGAACCTCATAAAGATTTTTGTAATAGCCATCTTCCTTTTGAAGAAGTTCTAAATGCGATCCTATTTCAACAATTTGACCAGAATCCATCACAATAATCTTATCGGCTTTTTTAATAGTAGCCAGCCTATGAGCTATAACTATTGAAGTACGGTTCTTTGTAATCTTTTCTGTAGCAACTTGTATTAATTGCTCACTATAACCATCTACAGAACTTGTTGCTTCATCTAATACGAGAATACTAGGATTAGACACATATGCCCTTAAAAAGGCGATTAACTGTCGCTGACCAGAGCTTAACATCACGCCACGCTCCTTGACATTATAGTGGTATCCACCAGGTAATGACGATATGAATTTATGGACGCCTATTTCTTTAGCAGCATTTACAACGTCATCTTCTGTTATATTAACATCGTTGAGTGTAATGTTATTAAGTATCGTGTCTGCAAACAGGAAAACATCTTGAAGGACCACAGCAATTTCTGATCGCAAGCTGTATAAATCATAGTCCTTTGTATTTACACCATCAATTAAAATATCGCCAGCATCTATCTCATAGAACCTAGATAGCAAATTAATGATTGTTGATTTACCAGCACCTGTAGCCCCAACAATAGCCACGGTGTTTCCAGGATTAACTTTAAAACTAATACCCTTGAGTACAAGTTCATCATCAACATAACTAAATTTTACGTCTTCAAAAACAATTTCACCTTTAAGATGATTAGCCTGCACATTACCAGTGTTTTCAATAGTAGAGTCTGTGTCTAATATACCAAATACTCTATTTGCTGCCACCATACCCATTTGCAGCGTGTTAAACTTATCTGCGATCTGTCGTAGTGGTCTAAAGAGCATTTGAGCTAGCTGTATAAACATTACAATCGTACCTATTTGCAAACTAGCATCTTCTAATGTTTCACTAGAAACCATCAACTTAAAACCTAAAAACACAATTAGTGCTATCGTTATACTTGAAGCCATTTCGGCAATAGGGAAGAATATAGAATTATACCACACCGTTTTAACCCATGCATTACGATGCTTATCATTAATTTCTTTAAACTGGTCGTACTCTACTTTTTCACGATTGAAAATCTGAACGATTTTCATTCCAGTTACTCGTTCTTGAACAAATGAATTTAAATTACTTACCTGATTACGCACATCTTCAAATGCCTTTTTCATTGCCTTTTGAAAAACCCGAGTTGCATAAAGTATAAAAGGCATTACAATTAGAGAAACTAAAGTTAGTTGCCAGCTAGAAATACCCATAAAAACAAGAACTACAAGCATTTTTAATAAATCAGATATAATCACAAATAGTCCTTGTGAAAAAATACTTGCTATAGTCTCTATATCACTTACAGCTCTCGTTACCAATTTACCGACAGCACTTTTATCAAAGTACTTCATTTTAAAACTGAGCATGTGACTAAATAGCTTTAACCTCAAATCTCTAATCACCTGTTGACCTAACCAGTTTGCATAAAATATAAATGAAAATTGTAATAACACCTCAAGTAACAGAGCAGCGATCATTACACAAATCACTATATAAATACCACTTAATTCTTGTGGGATAATGTAGTCATCTATTAAAACTTTAATTAAATATGGCATTGCAATAGCAAGACCTGAAAGTAAAATAGCAGAAACAGCTACAAAATAATATGTAGTCTTATATGGTTTTGTATAAGAGATCAGCCTCTTAAACAATTTAAAGTTAAATGCATTACCTGTAGTAGATGCCATAATTATTATAATAAATGTGCAATACTAGATTGCAATTCTTTTTCTTTTTGTGTACCGATTACATATTGACGATCAGCCATTTTGATATGCAATCCTTTTGAGCCAGTTACATTGTAAACGGTTCCATAATTAGTCCATAATCTTATTCCCCATCCACCTACAAAACCATAGTCAATCACTTGTGCTTCTGACAATTCAGACCATTTAAACACCTTTTTAATAAAAGGAATATATCTAACGGTAATTTCATCGTCCGTTATTGTCGTTGTCAAGGTGAGTGATAAAAATAAAACCAAAATAAAACCTATAATAACACTTGGCATAACTTTATCAATAGTGAGTTGACCTAGAAGATCTTCATCCCAATTAAATTGGAACGTTATGACTACTACTAAACCTATAATTATCAGCCACAACCACCACTGCGTAAAACGTTGCTTTTCTTGAAATATAATTTTACCTTTCATAAAAACAGCTCCTCTGGATAATGAATTTTAGTAAGAAACAATCCTCCTGCAGGAGCACTTGCGCCAGCGTTACTACGATTTTTAGAAGCAATTATTTCGTGCAAATCTTCAATTGTTTTTTTACCATACCCGATATCTAATAAAGTTCCAACTACTGCCCTAACCATATTACGTAAAAATCTATTTGCGGTGATATGAAAAATCACTTTATGATCTTTAAATTCAAAATAGGCCTCTGTTAGGTCACAGATATAAGTCTTTACATCAGTATTAGACCTTGAGAAACATTCAAAATCTTTATACTCTGGTAAAATGGCTGCAGCTTCCTGCATTAATTTAAAATCAGGTTTTCTAAACAGGACATAAGCCTGCATTACCTGAAAAGGATCTGGTCTTAATAAAAAATGATATTCATAGGATCTTTTATAAGCATGGAATCGCGCATGTGCATTTTCTACAACAGGTTTCACTTCATACACAGCAATATCTTTAGGCAACCACCTATTTAATCTATAAACTAGATGTTCTAGATCTATTTCTCCTTTATAATCAAAATGGGCTACCATAAATGCCGCGTGCACACCAGCATCAGTCCTACCAGCACCTTGAACCGCTATTTTTTCTCTCAGCATTTTATTCAATCCATCTTCTAAGACTTCTTGCACAGAAATACTTTGTGGTTGTCGTTGCCATCCATGATAAGCTGTTCCATCATAAGCGAGCTCAATAAAATAACGTCTTTTCTCTTGCATCAATACAAAGATAAGTGGATATGCCGAATAATGAATCAGTTTTATAACCAGTAAAGACCTAAGAATGACAGGAAGTATAACCATTACAAAACTCTATCAACACATATTCTCACACTATCTTTGAATTATGAAAATATTACTTCTTTCAGATACACATAGTCATATTGATGATTTCATCATTAAGTATGTAAAACAAGCAGATGAGGTCTGGCACGCTGGCGACATCGGTGATTTAAAGGTTACTGATCAGATTGCAGCAATCAAACCGCTACGTGCGGTATGGGGAAATATTGATGATGATAAAGCAAGAATGCAGTTCCCAGAACATAATCGCTTTAAATGTGAAGGTATGGACGTATGGATTACCCACATAGGTGGTTATCCTGGCAGGTACAACCAGCGAGTAAGACCAGAGATTTATAATAATCCACCAGATCTATTTATTTGTGGCCACTCACACATTCTTAAAGTAATCAACGATAAAAAAATTAATTGTCTTCATATCAATCCCGGAGCTATCGGCATACATGGATTTCATAAGAAACGCACCATGTTGCGGTTTGAAATTAATGAGGGAAAGATTTCAAATTTAGAATTAATAGAGAAAGATCGTTAAAATTGAAAGAGTACAGATGGTAATAATGACGCTTTCGCGAAAGCATAAAAACAAAAACCTGCAAGGTGGCGCCTCGCAGGTTTTTCACTAAATAAACTAAGATACAGTGTTTAACGAAAACGATCTGCAGATTTTACGAGTTGCTCATCCCTACGAATAGCTCTGTTTGCCAGAACTAAAAAAACGATAGATAAGATAGGTAAAAGCATCCCAATGCCTTTCTCAGAAACCGCCGTTTCTCCAGACATAGTTAGCAATCGATAAACGAAAACTCCTAGCAAAATAAGGTTCAATAAAATATTAAGACGGTTAATTACCGTTTGTAACTTTCTGTTATTGTAAATAAATATAGCCACTAGTGATAACAGCGCACTAGCAACAAAGGCACCAAAATAGCTAGACTCATCCATGGCCACAACTTCATTACCTTCTCCATCAATCCATAAACTCACTAAAAAAATAAGACCACCAGAAACAGCTGCTGCTAGTATTAAATAAATGGTTTGAATACGTTGTATCATAAAATAAAAGTAGGCTATTAGCTTTCCTTAACTATTGCCAAAAATAATATATATCCTTAAAAAAGCATAGCCCATATTAATATTTATATGTATTATTGTATCACCGATTGGTTAACCATCTCTTACTAGGTTAACTAACCCCAAAATAATTTCTTATTCTTTCGGTTCATCTATAGAATGATATATCACACACATTATAATTTATGTTTCAAATCGCTGATTTAAAATCAAAAAAGCTACCTGAATTACAGGAAATAGCCAAAGGACTTAACGTACCTAAATACAAGCAGCTCAGAAAATTAGACCTCGTATATAAAATACTAGATCTTCAAGCCGCAAATCCAGATGTGGTGAAAAAACTAGATGTTGAAGCTACACCTGCTCCAGTCGAAAAAGCACCTGTTGCTGAGAAAAAAGAAGCTCCTAAGCAACAGCGCAAGCCCAATCCAAGACCTAGAAAAACGGCTGAAAAGAAAACAGAACCTAAAGAGAACAAGACAAACTCTAATAAAGAGGAAACTAATAAAAAAGAAGATTCTCCTAAAAAAGAGGCTCGCACACCACGTCCTAAGCAAAACGACAATCGTAATGAGAAGTCTGATCGCTCAAATGACAAAAAGGCCAAGAACTCTCAAAACGATAAACGCAATGATCAAAACGGCGATCGCAACGATAGAAATGATCGTAATAGCCGTAATAAAAATCAGCGCAACAATAATCAAAACAACGTTCCCAAAGGCAATAAAGATACCCGTAATCGCTATCGTGATCCTGATTTTGAATTTGACGGAATTATAGAAAGTGAAGGATGTTTAGACATGATGCCTGATGGATATGGATTCTTGCGCAGTAGTGACTATAACTACCTCGCTTCACCAGATGACATTTATGTATCACAATCGCAAGTACGCCTTTTTGGACTTAAAACTGGCGATACCGTATTAGGAATGGTTCGTCCTCCTAAAGAAGGAGAAAAATATTTTCCATTAATTAAAATCATTAAGATTAATGGATTAGATCCTAGTGTAGTTAGAGACCGCGTGTCTTTTGAACACTTAACACCTCTATTTCCTGATGAGAAGTTTAACATTGCAGAACGTCAATCATCCCTTTCAACACGAATAATGGATCTTTTTGCACCTATCGGTAAAGGTCAACGTGGAATGATTGTAGCGCAACCTAAAACTGGTAAAACGATGTTACTAAAAGACATCGCAAATGCAATCGCAGCAAATAATCCAGAGGTTTACCAACTAGTTCTACTTATTGATGAGCGCCCTGAAGAAGTTACGGACATGCAACGTAATGTTGATGGAGAGGTCATTGCTTCCACATTTGATAAAGAGGCTCATGATCACGTAAAGGTGGCAAATATAGTTTTAGAGAAAGCAAAACGTATGGTAGAATGTGGACACGATGTTGTGATTCTATTAGACTCGATAACACGTCTTGCTAGAGCTTATAACACTGTCCAACCTGCTAGTGGTAAAGTATTATCTGGTGGTGTAGATGCAAATGCATTACACAAGCCAAAACGATTCTTTGGAGCAGCACGTAACATTGAAGGCGGCGGATCATTAACAATTATTGCTACCGCATTAACAGAAACTGGCTCTAAAATGGACGAGGTTATCTTTGAAGAATTCAAAGGAACAGGTAATATGGAATTACAATTAGATCGTAATATATCAAACAGACGTATTTTCCCAGCTATAGACTTAACTTCTTCTTCTACAAGACGTGATGACTTACTACTAGATGAACAAGCTATCAAACACATGTGGATTCTAAGAAAGTATCTTGCTGACATGAATGCTGTTGAAGCCATGGAATTTATTTCTCAAAGAATGAGACAAACTCGCAATAACGAAGAATTTATCGCTACGATGAATAGCTAACGATAAACAAATCAAATTTTTAAAAAAGAGCTTATTATTTAATAAGCTCTTTTTTTTTATGCATTTGTAAAAAGGGTAAACTTTCAAACTAATGGATTAGTACTAATAGATTAGATATTAAAAACAAATAATCACTATTTTTAAGGGCATTTTACCCTAAAAATCAAAAAATTGAAACACACCACATTAATACTTAGTTCTTTATTATGTTTAAATGCCTTGGCTCAGGAAAACGAACCTATCCAAGAGATAACAACTATCAAAGCGAAATTTGAGCAAACAATTGACGAAGCAAATCGCTATCAAGATTTTAAAGTAATTAAACAAAGTAAGCTTCAAGAACTTAAAAAACAGACCGTAAAGCGCATCGATGGCCTTAAGGACTCTATAAAGGTATTAGAAGAACAAATAGTAACTAAAGATAAAAAAACGATAGCTTTAGAAGATCAGATCACATCAAAAGATGCTGAATTAGAAAAAATAGACCAAGAAAAAGATTCTATTTCTTTATTCGGTATTATGCTTGACAAAGTCACTTACAATTTAATACTATGGTCTATAATTGGCATACTGCTATTAGCACTCGTTATTTTTATATTTAAATATCGTAGTAGCAATGAAATCACCAACGTATCACAGACCAATTTAAAACTTGCAGAAGAAGAACTTGAAAGTTATAAACGTAGATCTTTAGAAAAGGAGCAACAATTAAGTAGACAATTAATGGATGAGCGCAAGAAAAATACTGGGAATAATTAAACATAGTTTTACACTCCTTAAACTTAAAAAAGGTCGTTCTGTTCAGAATGACCTTTTTTTTATTTAGACCATTATCATAAAAAATTAAAAAGTATTTATAAAAATAACACTCTAAAATATAAGGAATAGGATTACTTTTTAAATAGGATCAACTTTGATAACAAACATATAAATCCCTCTGACTGACAGAAAACAAAAAAGCCTTTCATAAATGAAAGGCTTTAAATTTTAAAAGTAGCAAATACTATAACGCATTAACAAACTTGGCAAGTTTTGACTTAATATTAGAAGCCTTGTTATCATGTATGATATTACGCTTAGCAAGCTTATCTACCATAGAAGTAACTTCTATATAAAGCTTCTGAGCCTCAGACTTATCTTCAGTCTCACGTAATTTTTTAATAGCATTACGAGTTGTTTTGTGCTGGTACTTATTTCTAAGTCTAGCAACTTCGTTTCTTCTAATTCTTTTTAAAGCACTTTTATGATTTGCCATATACTTTCTAAATGTGGTTTTTTAAAACCTAATTTGTTGTAGCCCGTAGGGGAATCGAACCCCTCTTACATGGATGAAAACCATGCGTCCTAGCCGATAGACGAACGGGCCATTAATGTTTTGCTCGTTTAGCGGATGCAAAAATAAGTACTTTTTTCAATCTCGCAAACATCAAAGGCAACTTTTTTTAAAAAATTTTAATAAGCCTTTGCAAATAACACCCTTTTTAAAGATTTATTACCGCTAAAAACACAAATACCTTCCTCATTATCAGCATCTAAAGGCACACACCTGATTGTAGCTTTAGTAATTTCTTTTATTTTATCTTCTGTTTCAATTGTTCCATCCCAATGCGCAGAAATAAACCCACCTTTAGTCTCAAGCACATCTTTAAACTCTTCAAAAGTATCCACTTTGGTAGTATGTGTATCTTTATACTCCAATGCTCGATTATATAACGACGACTGTATTTCTTCTAAAAGCCCCACTACTTTATCCTCTATACCATCTATAGCAGTTGTCTCTTTAGAAAGGGTATCTCGCCTCGCTAATTCCACCGTTCCATTCTCAAGATCTCTAGCTCCTATAGCGATTCTTAACGGAACACCTTGTAATTCATGCTGAGCAAATTTTGCACCTGGTCTTAAAGTGTCTCTCTTATCATACTTCACAGTAACACCTTTTGATCTTAAAGATTTCATCAATCCATTTACCACATTTGTAATCTCATCAAATTGCTCTTCTGTTTTAAAAATAGGGACAATAACTACTTGATTAGGCGCTAAGTTTGGCGGTAAAACCAATCCTTTATCATCACTGTGAGTCATGATAAGCGCACCCATTAGACGTGTGGAAACACCCCAAGAAGTTGCCCACACATATTCTTGCTTACCTTCATTTGAAGTAAATTTCACATCAAAAGCCTTAGCAAAATTTTGACCCAGAAAATGTGATGTTCCTGCTTGTAATGCTTTACCATCCTGCATTAAAGCCTCAATACAATAAGTTTCGTCTGCCCCAGCAAAACGCTCACTCTCAGTCTTAAGCCCTTTGACCACTGGTATCGCCATAAAGTCTTGAGCAAACTCTGCATAAACATCATTCATCTGCTCTGCTTCAGCAATCGCCTCATCTCTGGTTGCATGAGCCGTATGTCCTTCTTGCCATAAAAACTCTGCTGTACGCAAAAATAATCTAGTACGCATTTCCCATCTTACGACATTAGCCCATTGATTAATAAGTAATGGTAAATCTCTATAAGATTGAATCCATCCTTTATAAGTATTCCATATTATAGCCTCACTTGTAGGCCTTACCACTAACTCTTCTTCAAGTTTTGCCTCAGGATCAACTCTTAACTTACCAGGATTATCAGGATCATTTTGTAACCTATAATGAGTTACAACAGCACATTCTTTTGCAAATCCTTCAGCATTTTTCTCTTCAGCTTCAAAAAGGCTTTTAGGAACAAAAAGTGGAAAGTAAGCATTTTGATGTCCTGTTTCCTTAAACATACGATCCAACTCTGCTTGCATCTTTTCCCATATTGCATAGCCATACGGTTTAATGACCATACATCCTCTAACCGCACTATTTTCTGCTAGATCTGCTTTTACAACTAGCTCATTATACCATTTTGAATAGTCTTCACTTCTACTGGTTAAGTTCTTTCCCATGTACTTTATTTTGGCACAAAACTTGATGATTATTATTAAGTTTTGTTAAAAGGTTTATTTAGCCCTCAAAACTACTTATTTTTATACTATCATCATAAATTATTACGCTATGAGAACATCTACTTTAAAATTTCCAAAATTATTGAGCATTTATGCCCTAATGGCACTGATGATAACTATAACATCATGTGGCTCGTTTGATGCGGTATCCTATAATGATGGAATTTACGGCGATAGTTACGATGACGAAGAAATAGATCAAGTGAGCTATGAAGAGAATAGCGGATCTTATTATAAAAATTTATTTGCTGAAAAAGCTGAACAATATGGACAAAACTTTGGTCAGGACAGTGTGTTTACAGATGTAGACAGTTATTCTTCTCAAAGCTATGATCAATCTAATCCAGACTATACCTCAAATTATGGCGGTGGAGAAAGTGGTTTTGGTGAAACTCCAAGTACGGTAGTTATTAACTATTACGATAACGGATGGAATAATTGGGGCTGGAATAGAGGATTCGGTTGGGGAAACTCATGGTATGGTGGTTACGGTTGGAACAATTGGGGTTGGAATCGAGGATTTGGATGGGGAAACCCATGGCACGGTGGATATGGTTGGAACAATTGGGGTTGGAATCAAGGCTTTGGATGGGGTGGCGGATTCGGTTGGAATTATTGGGGTTACAACAACGGCTTTGCTTGGGGTAATCGCTGGGGCAACTATTACAATAGAAACAATTACGCATTTGTAAATGGTAATAGAAATTACTATTCTAGAAATGCCATAGGAAATACTTCAAGAAACTCTAGAGCAACAACTTCGGTGAATAATAGAAATACAACAAGACGTAACGTAGGTAGAGGTACTAACGGTGTAAGTCGAGGTCGCTCAACAACTGCAACGAACTCGCGTAGTACTAGTAGAAATAGCACTGGAGTTTCTAGACGCAGTTCAACGAGATCTAGTAACTCTACAGCAAGAAGCAATTCTTCTAGCCGTAGTAATAGAAGCAGTACAATGGGTCGTTCAAGCTCTAGCTCAAGAAGCTCTTCAAGCTCTACCCGATCTTCTAGTAGTTCATCTGGAAGATCATCTAGCGGAACAAGATCTAGTGGTCGTAGAGGATAGTTTTAAACTCATTATTTTATTATGAAAAAATCAATAATATTATGCGCTTGCCTTTTAGGCGCAGTAAGCAGTTATGGACAAACGATAGCTGATGGATTACTATATGGCCAACAAGGCTCATATGGAACCGCTCGCTATCGTAGTATGAGTGGAGCCTTTGGAGCCTTAGGAGGAGACCTTACAGCCATAGGAAGCAACCCTGCAGGATCTGTCATATTTGCTAACCATTTCGCAAGTGTCTCGCTAGGGTATACCGGTAATCAGACAGACAGTAATTTCAACAGCTCATTTGCAGAAAATAACGATAATGACTTTACCTTAAACCAAGCTGGAGCTGTTTTAGTATATAAAAATCAAAATGAGAACGCAGCTGTAACAAAGTTCTCGTTTGGACTTAATTATGACGATACTCGTAATTACGATAACAATCTTTTTATAGCTGGCACTAATAACATCTCTATTTCTGAATATTTTTTAAGTTTTGCAAATGGAGTCGAACTCGATAATTTTCAATTAAGGCCTGATGAAACCGTTTCTGGCCTTTATCGATTCTTAGGTGAAGATCAAGGATTCGGAGCTCAACAGGGTTTTTTAGGTTATCAATCTTTTGTCATTGATGCCGTTGATAACAACGATGAATTTAATACTGCCTATGTTTCTAATACTGGGACAGGAACATTTGACCAACAACTTTCTCAAAACACTTCTGGCTATCAAAGTAAATTATCTTTTAATGGAGCGTTAGAAATTAAAAACAAATTGAGTTTAGGACTCAACATAAACACTCATTATATAGACTATCAACGTTCTACATCATTTTCAGAACAAAATAACAATGGAGCATTAGTAGATGCTGTAAGATTTAATAATTATCTAGATGTTCAAGCCTCTGGTATCTCTCTTCAAGTAGGCGCTATAGCAAAATTAACAGACGCCATAAGAATAGGTGCTGCTTATGAATCGCCTACATGGTATGATGTAGAAGAATCTATCACACAATCTGTATCTGCAAGACGTGCTGATGGAAGTGGTGGCACCATAACTGAGATTATTGACCCTAATGTAGTTAATATCTTTGCACCTTACGATTTAAGAACACCTGGCAGTATCAGTGGAAGCCTAGCTTACATCTTTGGAAAGAAAGGTCTAATAAGCATAGATTACAGTTCAAAAAACTACTCTAGTCTAAAGTTTAAGCCTTCCAGCGATCCTCTTTTTGCTGAAAACAATCGACAAATCAATCAAGATTTAACGAATGCTGGTACGTTACGTATAGGTGGAGAATACCGAGTTAGCAATTGGTCATTACGTGCAGGATACCGTAATGAGCAGTCTCCTTATAAAAACAAAGATATCATGGATGATCTAACTGGATACAGCTTAGGTTTAGGATACACTTGGGGACAAACTACGCTAGACATCTCTTACGATCGTGCAGAAAGAGATTACAGCCAGCAACTATTTGAGTCTGGCTTAACTTCTAGCGCTGCAATTAATAATGTTCAAAATAACATTATCGCTACCATAGGTTTTAATTTCTAGAAACTATTGGACATAACAAAAAAAGCCTTTGAGAAATCTCTCAAAGGCTTTTTTTGTTAACGAAGATTAAAAGATTCATATTGGTAATATGATTTTGCTTTCGCGAAAGCGAAATACAAACTAATCTATCGTTTCAATGCAAAGTGACCAGTTGCTTCACCTTTTCTTCCATCTTGTTCATACTCTATCTTAAACCAATAATCTGAGCTAGGTAATGGCTGTCCATTATAATTCCCGTCCCATCCAGGTCCTACGGTATCTAGTTGTTTTAACAATTTACCATATCTATCAAAGATGTATAGGGTTGTAATAGGTAATCGATCTGCACCGATGATATTCCAAGTATCATGATAACCATCATTATTAGGTGTAAAGTAGTCCGGATAACCAAATACAAACACCTCAACGATTATTTCACCACAACCAGAACGTTCAGCTATCGTTACATTATGTAATCCTGGTGATACGTTATTAAACACTCCATTGTTTACATATGGTCCATCATCAAGTCTAAACCAGTATTCATCTGGACCTGTTGCAGTCGCGATTATCTGATGATCTACTGCATAGGTTTCTGTTGTTACGTCGACACTATATGCTGTAGGAATACCTGATTGTCTCACATTGGTCGTAGTTGAATTATCACATCCAGTAGCAATGTTAGTAACGATTACTTCATAGTCACCAGGCTCTATTGCATCGTGTGAAGCACTGTTAGAACCTGCGATAACAGCTCCATTTAAAAACCACTCAAAGGTATAATCTGTGTTGTTCAAACCAGTGTCCAGAACCTCTGGACCATTTAATAAAACTCCATTATTATCAATACATAAAACGTATTGTGACAACAGGCTAGGCTGTGGTAATGGATCGATAATTAAATTAACAGTGGTAAAACTTACACAATCTGTGTTATCATCTTCTACCCTTATGAATAAAGTGGTATCTAAACTGTAAGCATAAGTGGATGCTACTGCATTTAAATCATTGTCAGCATCGGCTTGTGACTCATGATAACTCACAGTAACACCTGTTTGAGTACCGATCACTTGAGTAGTAACTGGCGCTAAATCTGCAATAGCATTTCCAGTACCATCGTCACAATTATTTACATCCATAGGCGTAATTACCATTGGTGCAGCAACTGCTTCTATAATAAAGTCCCCTATTGCATAACAGCCAGAAGCATTAGTTAGTCTATAACTTATAGTTTGAGGATTTGCGGTATTAGAATAAGAGTTTTCATCTAATGCATTGGTATTAGTTAAAGCATCTGCATTAGAAGCATAATATAATACAGTCACACCGGTCTGGCCATTTATAATATCGGACTCTCGATCGCTTAAAGAAAATATCGCAACCGTATCACCATCTTCATCACATTCTTCAAGATTAGAAACGGTTGCTATAGCAGGAATAGCATCTACTATTAAATCAAAACTAGTGGTGTTATAACATCCTGTATTAATGTTTTCTACTCTTACATAAATTGTTTCTGGCGAGGATGTGTTATCATAAGCTGTGGCAATGGATGGCGCATCAGCATCTGCATTTGCTTGACTCATATGGTAGGTAAACATAAAATCTGCTGGTGCTAGACCATTAAGAATTGCAGTTTCATTAACCGTTAAATCAAAATTCTCTACACCATCACCACTAGGATCATCACATAATTGTAAATCTGCAGCAGCTGCAATAGTAGGTGCTGGATTTAATATTAAATCAAAACTTGTCGTTGTATAACAATCAGTATTATTAACATTTTCTGCACGAACATAAATTGTTTGTGGACTTGAAGTATTAGGATAGTTTAAGGCTAAAGATCCTGTGTCCGCATCAGCATCTGCTTGTGATGCATGATAAGTCACCTCAACATCAGCAGGTAATTGTGTTCCTAATACCGTTGCTGTTTGTGTAGATAAGTCGAATACTTCAGTACCATCATTTGAAGAATCATCACACAATGTCATATCAGTAACAGGATTTGCAACAGCTGTAGGACTTACTTCAATATCAAAGGTACCCGTTGCATAACAATTCACGTTTCCATTAGGAGAAATTCTAACATAAATGGTTTCAACAGGTGTTGAAATATTAGTATAACTTCCTGGATTAGGAATGGACGCCGTATTCATATCTGCATCCATCTGAGTATTATGATAAGTAATCGTAAAATTTGTTGGATTTTGAGTTCCTAAAATATCAGTTTCATTGCTTGTTATATCAAAAATTTCAAAACCATCGTTAGAAGTATCATCGCACAAATTGATAGTTTGAGCCGTATTAAACACAGCTTGAGGATCAACTCTAATTAAAAATGAAGTTGTGTTATAGCATTCATCGTTAAGTACACTTTCTATACGAACATAAATCGTTTCAGGACCAGTACCTGCATTCATATAACCACTACTAGTTAAAGCTGCTGTATTTGAATCTGCATCAGCTTGAGTACTGTGATAAGAAATACTAAAATCTGCTGGGTTTTGAGCTCCCAACACCATACTATTTCTAGACGAAAGAATAAACGTTGCTATTCCATCATTAGACACATCATCACACGCGATTATATCCATAGGAATATTTGCTATTGGTGTAGGAGAAACAGTGATGTCAAAACTTCCTGTATCATTACATGTAGCATCTGTAACACTTTCTATACGCGCATAAATTGTTTCTGCTGGTGTCTGCACATTTACATAACTAGTAGGATTAGGTATAGCATTTATACCAGCATCAGCATCTAGTTGAGTAGTATGATAAGTAACGGTAAAATCCATAGCCGATTGACTACCCAAGATACCAGCCTCTTGTGAAGTTAAATCAAAAATCTCAAACCCATCATTACTAGGATCGTCACATAAGTCAATGTCTGGAACTGTATTATAAGCTGCACTACCCACAGAGATATCAAATGATTCAACAACCACACACATAGTTGTGCTATCTGTGATTGCTGCATAAATAGTTTGTGGATTTGATGTGTTTGTATATGCCGTAGGAGTTGTTATTGCTCCTACTCCATTCTCTGCATCTGACTGTGTCAAATGATAAGTAATAGGAAAATCTGTTGCTGCAAGACCATTTAATATCTCTACATCACGAGTTGTTAAATCTACTGTAGCGGCTGTTCCAGTAGGATCACAAATGACAAATCCAGATGGAACACCGTTAGTTATTTCTGGAAGTACAGTAATACAAACAGTATCAGTATAGGTACATCCAAAATTATCAATAAATTCATAAGTATAACAATTCACACCTTCAGTAGTAGGCGTTACTGTTATCGTACTTCCTACCGTATTAGTTATAGAAGGATCTGCTAGCCATTGCTCACTGGTCGCGTTAGGTGTAAATGATAAGTCTGCTGGGATAATTGCTGGATTAAAATTAAGTCCCCAGTAAAAAATATAACCATTATCAGACGACAAATTATCTGTAATGTTAATACACCACTGTCCATTAAGCGGTGTACCTACAAAGGTACTATAAGGATCAACTGGTAAATAATCACCTGCTGGCAAAGTAGTTACACCAGCCTGAGCTTGCGCCCAAGTTTGCGTTGCACTTTCTGTAAAAACATAATCAAATCCAGTACCTGGATTTAAATCAGTATCAATATCAATAGGTACTCCTAAAAAAGTTCCTCCACCACCACTTCCATAGGTATGTAAAGAAACAGTTGCTCCGTTAGGTGCAGTAACTGATATATCTAAATCACCTAAATAGGAATGTTCCATATTTAAAAAGATATCTATAAGATCAGATGCGTTAGTCATCGTCGCTCCAGGTGGGAACAAATCAACACTAACACAAGTTTGATAACTGGTTGTCCCATTATCATCTGGTAAAAATGTTCTACCAGTAATAGGTGGTGATGGCGTTATTGCAAATTCTATAGGTGTTACATTACCATTAATATCAGTAGACTCTCCATAACAGATGGTATTATCTACCGCTGCGGTTCCTGTAAAATCTGGATCTGTAGATACATGAACAACGACATCTCTAGATTCTCGATCAGAACAACCGGTTGCATCAGTAACTACAAAGTCTATTAAATAAATACCAGATGTGGTATAAGTTTCACTTTGAATTGCTCCAGCATTTAATCCTCCACCGTTACCTAAATCCCACTCATAGGTAGCTCCAGTTCCGTCAACACTAAAGGTTGCAGACCCATCAAAGTTTACAGTATCACCTTGACAAATACGAACAATCCCATCCGCATCGGGTGCTGGTGTTGTTAAAATTGTAGTGCTTATCGCTTGACAAGGATCAAAACAGCTTATCCCAGCTCTCCATCCTGCACCTGTTCCACTACCATTAGAAGTAAAGGTCACCGTTAAACAACCCGTAGGATTTCCTGCGCTAGCCTGAAACATTCCTGGTGCGGTAGTCGTATTAGTAAAAGTTCCTAATTGCGGCGCTGCTGTAGAATCACCATCATAGATAGTTAACACATCTCCGGTTTGGATAATCATTTGGATAAAGTTGAGCTGCATCCTATCGGTCTGTATACCTGGACAAAAAACGGCATAACCATTTATATTATTTCCATAATCTCCATTTTGACCATCATCATTAAAGGAACCACTACAGGTTACAAACCTGGTAGGAACGCCGTTATTATCGGGCATATTAATAATTCCTTGACCAGTGGCAAATAACCCTATAAAGATTATCGCAATTGTTAATAAATGTCTCATCGTTTTAAATTTGCTTTTTTCACTTTTTCATCTGCTTCTACAAATATGCAGAAAATCCTTAACACCATCTTAACGTAACAACACTTTTCTTTAGTCTAAATCCCTTAAAACACCCGTATTACGTCCGTATTCCATACCTTTGCTTTTTAATATTTATGGCTCCTTTTAGAGCAAATGTGCACATGAAAATAGAAGACTTAATTAATAATGTAGATGATCACGATCATTTATCATCAAACGAACAAACTCCTTTAAGACCTGACGCTTTTGAAAAAAGTGATGCAGAAAAAATAGAAATCATTAAAAAAGATGTCCACCATATCCTTGAAACACTAGGAATGGACATGACTGATGATAGCTTAAAAGGTACACCTAACCGTGTTGCAAAAATGTTTGTGAAAGAAATTTTTGGCGGTTTACGTCCAGATGCAAAACCTAGTGCATCTACCTTTGACAACAAGTATAAATACGGCGAGATGCTCGTAGAAAAGAACATTGTACTTTATTCTACCTGTGAGCACCACTTACTTCCTATAGTAGGTAGAGCACACGTTGCTTATATCTCAAACGGATCTGTCGTTGGACTTTCTAAAATGAACCGTATTGTAGATTATTATGCAAAACGTCCACAGGTTCAAGAACGATTAAACATACAGATTGTACGTGAACTGCAACAGGTCATGAATACAGAAGATGTAGCCTGCGTTATCGATGCAAAACACTTATGCGTTAATAGTCGCGGTATACGTGATATAGAAAGCAGTACGGTGACCGGTGAATTTGGCGGTGCGTTTAAAGATCCTATTGTACGTCGAGAATTTCTCGATTACATTAAAATGGAAACAAAATTTTAATTAGTATAGAATCGTAAGTTTGTAGATAGTTTTGCCCCATAAATTTTATTGGGTAAAAAGCTTTTATATTATGCTTTCGCGAAAGCGTATTTTTAAAAATCAATCACCTACAACTACTTCAAATAATATATAAATCATGGTGCGATATCAAGATCAAAAGCTCCAATTGTACAACTCTCTTACGGGAGAAAAAGAAATTTTTAAATCTATAAACGAAGGTCTAGTAGGTATGTATGTCTGCGGTCCTACGGTATATAGCAATGTACATTTAGGAAACTGTCGTACGTTCATTTCTTTTGACATGATTTATCGTTATTTACAGCATTTAGGTTATAAAGTGCGTTATGTGCGCAATATTACAGATGCTGGTCACCTAACTGATGATGCTGATGAAGGTGAAGATAAAATATCAAAAAAGGCTCGTGTAGAAAAACTAGAACCTATGGAAATCGTACAGCAATACACGCTAGATTTTCATAACGTTCTAAATAAATTCAACAATCTACCGCCTAATATTGAACCTACAGCAACTGGTCATATCGTTGAACAAATAGAAATTATCAAAACAATTATTGATAACGGATATGCTTACGAACGTAATGGATCTATCTATTTTAATGTTCTTAAATTTAATGAGGACCATGATTATGGTAAACTAAGTGGTCGTAAGTTAGAAGATATGATTGCTAATACTCGGGCGCTAGATGCGCAGAGTGAAAAAGATAATCCACAGGATTTTGCATTGTGGAAAAAAGCAAGTCCAGCACACATCATGCGATGGCCTAGTCCATGGGGCGATGGTTTTCCAGGATGGCATCTAGAGTGTACCGTTATGAGTTCAAAATATCTAGGAGAGACTTTTGACATACATGGTGGCGGTATGGATTTAAAATTCCCACATCATGAATGTGAGATTGCACAAGGTGAGGCAGCGCATGGCCACAGTCCAGTAAATTACTGGCTGCACGCTAACATGTTAACGCTTAACGGTAAAAAGATGTCTAAATCTACTGGTAATTCTATATTACCAGAAGAACTCTTTACTGGCGATAATGACTTTATGGAAAAGGCATTTTCACCTAGTGTCGTACGTTTCTTTATGATGCAAGCGCATTATAGAAGTGTTTTAGACTTTAGTAACGATGCGATCCTAGCAGCAGAAAAAGGATTCAATAGATTAAGTGAAGCCATTAAAACTATCGCTGATCTAACATCAAGTAAAGAAACCAGCATAGATGTGCCTGCATGGGTAGAGCGTTGTTATGCAGCCATGAATGACGACTTTAATTCACCTATTCTTATCGCCGAGCTTTTTGAAGGTACCAAAATGATCCATGCGGTTAAAGAAGGTAAACAAACGGCTACAGTTGCTGACATAGAATTGATTAAGGAAACATTTAATGCATTTTTCTATGATGTGTTGGGTCTAGAAACCAGTTCAAAAACGGGCTCTACAGACTCTAAACACCTGGATGGCGCGATGCAATTAATTATAGATTTAAGAACGCAAGCAAGAGCTAATAAAGATTGGGCCACTAGTGACCAGATAAGAGATCAATTAGTTGCTGCAGGTATTCAATTAAAAGATGGTGCAGATGGCACTACTTATACCGTAAAATAAAAATGAAGTATTCGATACTGGCATATCCGTTATTGTGGATTGTAAGGTTTTATCAAGTTGCGATATCTCCTTTCACACCAGCGAGTTGCCGGTACTCGCCTACTTGCTCTCATTATGCTGTCGGTGCCTTAAAAAAACATGGTGCTTTTAAAGGTGGCTGGCTAGCCCTTAAAAGAATACTGAGCTGTCATCCATGGGGCGGCAGTGGTTATGATCCGGTTCCCTGATTTAAGTTTAAGTTTAAGTTTAAGTTTAAGTTTAAAAGCTACATATTTTCCTTTTACTCACTTACAAGTTATTATACCATAAAATAGAAATATATCTAGGTCTCGACTGTCGCTAAACCAAACACGGCTTTTACTTTTATAATAATCATATTATATAACAACTTTAAAATCCGAAAATATCTTAGCCCACATTTTCATTCTTATTGCAAGACAAACTCACTACTCAAAAACTAAAACCTCACAACTAAAATCCTTAATTTAGCCACTCAATAAAAGCATATGTATTCATTAAAAGTTATCTGGAACCCATTAGAAGGGATTGATCTAGGATTTTTTACCATTCATTTTTACAGTTTATCTTACGTCATTGCCTTTGTTCTAGGCTGGTATATCATTAAACCAATTTTTAAGCGCGATGGTGTAGGAATGGATAAGTTAGATCCTTTGTTTATGTATACCGTTATAGGTTGCCTTGCTGGTGCGCGTATCGGGCATTACCTTTTTTATGAGACAGAGGTACTTTTTAATGACCCATTACACGTTTTACTACCTTTTTCTTTAGACCCATTTGAATGGACGGGATTTGCTGGTATGGCTAGCCATGGTGCAGCATTAGGAATCATCATAGCCATGTTTTTTTACAGTAGAAAACATTTAAAAAAACATATGTTTTGGGTATTGGACCGTATTGTAATCCCTACCGCAATAGGAGGAACTTTTGTACGATTAGGAAACCTATTCAATAGTGAGATTAACGGAAAGGAAAGTGGAGATTTCTGGGCTGGATTTAAATTTGTAAGGGATACGTCAGATCCACATGTGGCTGCCGCATTACAAAAAACGGGCTATACTGATACCGATAAAGCCATAGATACGGTCGTAAATAATCCGCAATTTACTGAGGTTCTAGAGTCCATACCTTTTAAACATCCTGCGCAGTTATATGAAGCTATATGTTATGTCGGTGTATTTGTAATTTTATATCTGGTTTATTGGAAAACAGAGAAACGTCATAAACTAGGTTATATCCTTGGCCTTTTCTTTGTTCTCTTATTTACAGTACGTTTCTTTATAGAGTTTATCAAAGCTTCGCAAACAAACGCAGATCAAGAACTGCTTTTAGAATACGGTTTAAATACTGGTCAATTCTTAAGTATACCGTTTATACTGATCGGACTCTTTTTAATGTTTAGTCCTAAAGGGCTATTCAAAAACCCAGAACCTAAAGCCAATGCGTAATTCAATCTTTACTATTATTATTGCTACTATGTCACTTACAGGTTGTCGCGATGAAAAATCTGCTTCCTTAAGTACTGACGAAATCTCTTTCACCAAAGAAGCTACAGGTTACTTGATCAAAAAAGCTACTCGAGATACTATACAAACTCTAGAGGTTGAAATTGCCGATACGGATTATGATATTCAAACAGGATTGATGTACCGTACCAGCATGAATAGTGATCAAGCGATGTTATTTGTTTTTAAAGAAGAACAAGAACTTTCTTTTTACATGAAGAATACGCAAATCGCTCTTGACATCATCTATCTTAAAGCAGATGGCACTATTGTAAGTTTTGTAGAGAACGCAAAACCTATGGATGAAACACTGTTACCTAGTGCTGGATCTGCACAATATGCCTTAGAAATAAAAGCTGGCCTTGCAGAAAAATGGGGCCTAGATGTAGGTGATGTTTTTGTTTGGGAATAGAAATAATCAAGTCTTACTAAGAAATATTCTGTCATGCTGAGTTTATCTCAGCATCTGATTTTACAGCGATGAAGACTTATTTTGCAACTCAATCTCTAGCTTTTCATGATCAGCAGATTCTGAAACGAGTTCAGAATGACAGATTTATTTTTTATACTATAAAACCCAATTTCCAGATAAATCATCCCAATCAGGATTATCTTTTTCTATGAGATTTATTTTCCACTGTCGATGCCAGTTTTTAATTTGTTTTTCACGGGTAATAGCATCATTAACATATTGAAATTCTTCAAAATAGACCAACTTATTAGCGTTGTATTTTTTAGTAAACTTTGATCCTTCCCCTAAACGATGCCTTAATAACCTATCGTCTAATCCTCCAGTCATGCCTGTATATAGTACTCCTAATTTTTATTGGTTAGGAAATAAACAGTATAATTATGATGAGCTCTTTTTGGCATAGATTTTAAATTTACTAAAAAAGACACAACACCTGTTATGCTGAATTTATCTCAGCATCTCTTACTACAGAGACGATGGATGATCATTTAGAACATAACTTAGTTTTACAGCACTAGCAGATTCTGAAACGAGTTCAGAATGACAGTATATAAAAAGAGCTTCTCAAATGAGAAGCTCTTTTAGATTTTTTAGTACGCTATTGCGAAAAAGTAATTCTAAACAACTCACTAAACTAACTTCTATGATTCATAAAAAAAGGAAAACTGTTTCTAGCTTTCCTTTTTTAATAATTACTTTATAATGACTGTGTATCGCATTACAAATGCTAGACTTTAACGAACGCGTTGCAAACGCGCGCGACGTGGGTTATCACTATAAAGGGCTTAATTAACCACTAAAACCTTTTGCAGAATCATTTTACATTTATCAAAATGAAAGTAATAATTAACAGTCGATTCATATTTATTGCCATCTTCTATGTATTCATAATTCAACTTTACAATTAAATCGTTAGAACTAGAACTATAAGTCGTTTTAAAGTAAAATCTGTCCACATCTAAATCGCTGCTTATCAACTCAGATTCTGTTTCTCCATTTTTAAAAAGAGCAGCTCCATTGATTGATTTGATTCCGTTTATGAAATCTTCTGGAAACACAAGATTTTGATACTTTAGAAAATCTTGGAGATTCAATTCATATAAATTTATTTCTTCTTCTGAATTAAAAGAAAGCAAGACTCCTACTGGCATCTTTCCATTATCAAAATCTATATAATTTTGCCATTTGCTAGGCTCGAGAATATCATTTTGAAAATCAAGAAAACCATCTGCATTAAAACAGTTATAATATTCACGATTAGCGGAATTATCAACCTGATTCAAACTTTTACAACTAAAAATCAAAGTACAAACTAACAATATTTTCATCATATTAATCTTCTTTTATGGTTCCAGTTTTGGAAACAGTTAAAACTGGCAATGTGTAATTTGGAGTATATCCATTCGGGTAATTAAATTGTAAGATGTCTTTCGAATATGCAGTGTAATTTACTGAATCATTCTGATTACCTCCTAAAAGTACTATTTTACCGTCCGATGTTATACCTGCCACAAAACCTACATGTCCACCACCTTTTCTACTTTTAGTAGCAATTGCCCCTATTGCAGGTTTAGTTAGGCTTACACCTAATGTTCTATAACTTTTAGCTCTAGCCTTATGTGTAGAATGATCCGCAGCATTTGGCACTGTCTCCATATCGTTTTGTTCCAAAGTCCAATTTACAAAAGCTCCACACCAAGGATTCTCCGTAGGAAGACCTGTTGTTTTCAAGTACTTATCTACTTTGGTTCCTCCATTTCTTTTAGTCTCTTTCACTCCTAATTGAGACCTTGCTGTATCCATCCATGGGGTAGCAGCCATTCTTTCTTGTTCGGCCTTTGCTGCTTCAGCTTTTTGAGCAGCAATCTTTTCGTCGCTTTTTTTAATGTACTCGGCTATTGCTTTGAAAGCGGCAATTAGTTTTTCCTTTTTCTTTACCTTATCGGGATCTGGACCATATCGATCAGGCCCTTCAGCTGCTCTACCATCCGGATCTATCATATTGATAGGGTTGTTCATGGTATAATTATAAGGTGAGAAGTTAGGGAACTGCTCTGCGAGTGGATCTACACTCATCCATATACTTAAACTAGGGTCATAATAGCGTGCTCCGTAATAATACATACCTGTTTCATTGTCCAGTTCTTTACCGTTGAACTTGAACTCGGTCTGGTAATATGATATGGATGTTTGCTCTGCCATGGTTTCTCCAAAGGGTAAGTTAAGGAAAAACTGGTACATATTTCCGTTTGCATCTGTGAGTGCATTTGTAGTTCCTAGATGGTCTGAAAATTACTTCTAACTTTCCTTTTCTATTTCCTAATATCACACGTTAACAACAATGAAACGTATTTTAAATGCTACATTATAACAAACGCGTTGCAAACGCACACGACGTGGCTAAATAAAATAACGAGAACTATTCAAAATCATTTTGTTTTCTATTGCTGAATTTATCTCAACATCTCATTTTATAGCGACGATGGATGATCATATAAAACAAAACTCAGTTTTACAGCGCCAGCAGATTCTGAAACGAGTTCAGAATGACAGTATAAAAAAAGAGCCTCTCAAATGAAAGGCTCTTTTTAAAAATTCAGATGTCTGTAATACGCTTTCGCGAAAGCGTAATTACTACATTATTAATAGTTGATATAAACCCAACTAGCTACATCTTCTGTTTCGGCATCGTTGTACTTAATTACATAGAAATAGGTTCCTACTGGAAGAAGTCCGTCGCCTGCTAATGCTCCTTTATTAGGCACACCAGCAAACTCTTCATAATTAGATGCTTTAGTTTCATAAACAGTACTACCGTTTCTATTAAATACGGTAAGCTCAAAATTAGGATATTGTTCTAAATTAGGAATAGAGAACGTGTCGTTAATTCCATCATTATTAGGTGAGAATCCTTCTGGTATAACTACTTCACATACTTCAACAGTAATGTTGAATGAGGTGTAGTCAAAACATCCTGTAGCGTTGTCTGTAATACGTGCATAGATCGTTTCTTGATCTGTTGATGCATAAGGCGAGCTTAATGCACTTGCTCCACTTTGTGCATTTGCCTCACTATTGTAGTAAGTAATAGTGTAGGCTGCTGCGCTCTGTCCATTTAATACTGCGGCGTCATAGTCTGCAAGTACTAAATCTAATTGATTTGTGATAGGATTAGTAGCACAATCAGACACGTCTGACACTGCTCCTATCGCTGGAGCGCTTAATACTTCTATATTAAATTGTCCTGTCTGGTAACAATCTTGATCTTGAGCGTTTGAAACACGAACAAATATAGCTTCTGGATTAGAAACATTATCATATGCTGCAGGAGTTGTAATCGCTCCTGTATTAGCATCTGCATCTGCCTGACTATTGAAAAAGGCAATATTAAAGTCTGCTGCTGACTGTGAACCTAATATGCCTGCAATTTGAGATGTTAAGTCAAATGTCTCTACTTGATCTGCAGATAAATCATCACAAAGTTCAAGATCTGCAACAGTATTATAATTCACTTCTTGGAAAGTAACATTTACTTGTTCTGTTTTAAAGCAAGAATTTACATTATCAAATACTCTTGCCCAAACCGTAGTACTAGTAGTAACCGCAAAAGCATCTGGTGTTAAAATAGGGTTCATGTCTGCTTGTGCGTCTGCATCACTATTGAAATAGGTCACATCATAATCTGTAGCGACTAGGCCATTTCTGATCTCATCATCTTTGGCTGTTAAGTCAACCGTAACAGATCCTGTATTTTGACAAACAATAATATCTGCTGGTTGAACACTTGTAATTTCTGGTGCCACATCGATACAAACTGTTTCTGTATATGTACAACCGAAACTGTCTGTTAATTCAAAATCATAACAATTTTGTCCTGCTGTAGTCGGTGTTACTGTAATGTCTGAACCATTAGTATTTGTTATATCAGGATTAGTCAACCATAGTTCTGTTACTTCACCTGGCTGATAAGAACCTGCTGTAGGTATGATTGCAGGATTAAAGTTAAGACCCCAATAAAATATATATCCATTATCAATTTGAAGATTATCTACAATATCTAAACACCATAAACCATTTAAAGTAGTACCTACCAAAGCAGAAAAAGGAGTCTCTGGTGCGTAGTTACCTGCTGGCATAGAGGTTCCGCCACCTACTCCAGGAGTAGAAGCATCTAATGTTGCCCCAGCAGATTCTGTAAACACATAGTCAAATCCAATACCAGGAGTTGTTGTACCATCATCTAGGGCATTCCCTAAGAATATTCCTCCACCACTGTTTGGATAATTAAGTAATTCAACTTGAGCTCCATTTGGCGCTGTTAATGTAATGTCTAAATCACCCATATAAGAGTGTTCCATATTAATGAAAATATCTACTAAGTCAGAACCACTTTGGAAAGTTGTTCCAGGATTAAAACCAGTAACATCGATACAAGTTTGATATGCTACACCACTTCCGTCTGGTAAGAATGTTTGGCCAGTTACCGGTGGAGCAACATCAGCAATAAATTGAGTTGTTACTACCTGACCCGATATCGTAGTTGATTCTCCAAAACACAAAGAGGTATCTGCAGCTAGCGTTCCAGTAAAATCTGGAGTAGTAGACACCAATACAGTAACATCTACTAACAATCTATCTCTACATCCTGTAGAATCAAAGGTGACGTAATCAATCTCATATATCCCAGGACCTGAGAAAGTTTGTGAAGCTGTAGTTCCAGAAACTACTGTACCATCTGCTAATCTATACTCATGTGTTGCACCAGTACCGTCAACACTGTAAGTTGAAGTAGCACTAAAAGAAACTGTCTCTCCTTGACAAACTCTTAATATACCATCGCCATCAGGAGCTGGAACTGTAGTCACCACATTAGATATTGTTTGACAACTATCAATACAAGCCATTGTTGCTTGCCATCCTGGTCCTGTACTGGTCGCATTTGAAATAAATCTAAATGTTAGACAACCTGAAGTATTTGCCGCCGAAGCCGTTATTACTGTTGGTGTAATAGCAGAATTAAATACGCCGATTGGTGAACCAGTAGCTGTATCTCCATCATAAGCCAAAAGAATATCACCACTTCCTACATTCCATAAAGTAAAAGTTGCCTGAACATCATCTGTTGGAAAAGGAGAACAAAAAGTTATTGTAAAATCTTCACCATTTGTATAGTCTCCCGCTAAACCGCCAGAATCAGTAAAATCCCCACTACAGGTTACGAAGCTACCGTCAGTCATGGCAAATTCTTGCGCAGTTGCTATCGTGGCTGTAAACAACAAGCTTAAAGTTAAAAGTAATAATTTTTTCATGAGTTAGAGTTTAATCTCAGTTAGTAATAGAGTGTTCTTGCTCTCGCTAAAACACCATGCAAAATAATAAAATAGTATGACACCAAGCTATATCATGAATAATTCTATTAACTTATTATTAAGAATGAACTTTTGTTTTAGATAAAAAGTAAAAAAAAGCTATTAATAGGTATAAAAAAACCGCTGTGAAAAATCACAGCGGTTTTAAATTTAGAGGAAAATGTTCTTATAATTCTTCCTTAGCCGGTTTAGGCTCTTTAGGAAGTAATTTACCATTTGACTTCTCCATAGTATCAAACATGATAGGAGTTGCAATAAATACAGATGAATACGTACCTACTAAAACACCTATAATTAATGCTAACATAAATCCTTGAATAGACTCACCACCAAATGTAAAAATAGCAAGAAGTACAATTAATGTTGTTAACGATGTATTCAATGTTCTAGAGATAGTACTGCTTATTGCCGCATTTACCGTACGTGCAAATTCCCAGTTTGTTCTCTCGTTAATAAATTCACGAATTCTATCAAATACAACTACCGTATCATTCAGTGAGTAACCAATAACCGTTAGTATAGCTGCAATAAAAGCTTGATCAATCTCCATATTGAATGGTAGAATATCATATGTTAAAGAGAATATACCTAATACTATTAATACATCATGGAACACAGCGATAACCGCTCCTAAAGAGAACTGCCATTTACGGAAACGAATTAATATATAAAGGAATACTACAATTAGAGAACCAAAAATAGCATATAGCGATCCTGTTAAGATATCATCTGCAATTGTAGGTCCTACTTGGAAGTTAGACATAATCCCATATTGCTTATCGTCTTTACTCACATCAACAAACGTAGCCATATCCATATCGGCTGGCATATATTGCTTCAAGTTTGCAAATAATTTGTCTTCAATCTCTTTAGTAACCTCAGCATCTACTCCATCAATACCATACTTTGTACTAATTTTCAATTGATTATCTGAACCATAAGTTTTAGCCTCTGCACTTCCGAAAACATCTTCTGCAGACAACATTTTAGTTACTTCAGTAGCGTTAACCGGTTGTTCAAAACGAACTGTATACGTACGACCACCTGAGAAGTCAATACCAAAGTTCAAACTCTTTGTAAATAATGAGATAGCACTAATCAATACAAAAGCAAGAGATATCATGTATGCTACTTTTCTCTTCTTTAAGAAATCAATATTTACATTTCTGAACCAGTTCTTAGTTATAGGTGTTGAAAATGCAAGTGACTTACCATTTTTACCGTACCCATCAATAAATAATCTAGTGATGAAAATTGCCGTAAATAATGAAGTAAGAATACCGATCATTAAAGTTGTTGCAAATCCTTGAATTGGACCTGTACCAAAAATGAAAAGAATTAATGCAGTAAGGAAAGTTGTAATGTTTGCATCAAGAATAGAACTTAAGGCGTTATTAAAACCATCTTTAATACTATCTGCTTGAGATTTACCTTTTGCTAACTCTTCCCTAATACGTTCAAAAATCAGAACGTTTGCATCCACAGATATACCTATGGTCAATACGATACCGGCAATACCAGGTAAGGTCAATACTGCCTTAAGAGAAGCAAGTGCACCAAAAATAAACAAGATGTTCACTACTAATGCAATATCTGCATAAAGTCCAGCTCTACCGTAATAAAACACCATCCAAACTAATACTAGTAATAATGCAATACCAAAAGACCATAAACCACTACTAATAGCCTCTTTACCTAAAGATGGTCCTACTACTGCTTTTTGAATAATTTCTGCTCCTGCAGGTAATTTACCAGCTCGTAAAACGTTTGCTAAATCTTCAGCATCTGCAACCGTAAAGTTTCCAGATATCTGGCTGCTTCCTCCTGTAATAGGTCCATTAGTAATACCAGGTGCACTATAAACAGTATCATCTAAAACTACCGCTATTTGAGACCCATTTTGATAAGCCTCAGTAGTCATGTCTTCCCAGATTTTTGCTCCTTCTGAGTTCATAGACATACTTACTACTACCTGACCACTCATTTCAAAATCTTGACGTGCATCAGTAATTACAGCTCCACCTAATGGCGCTTCACCTTCACGGTTAGAACGTATCGCATATAAGTCTGTAATTTCATATCCTAACTCATCATTTAATACTGGTAAACCCCACGCAAATTTAACGTTACGCAATTCTGCTGGTAATTTAGAACGAACTTGAGCATCATTTAAATAACCTACTATTAAATCTTTATCAGAAGCTTTAAAAGTTGCGATAACTGGACCTGTACCATTACCTGGCGCAAGCATTCTTGATAAGATTGGATTTTGGTCGTAATTGAACTCTGCGTCATCTCCTTCAACATCTGCTGTAACATCATTACCTAAGATATCACCTACTGCATCTACAGCCTCATCTGCAGCATCTTGAGCAGCGTCTGTAACAGCGTCAGCCACCTCGTCAGCTTCCGTAGAATCAGCTGGTTGAGATTCTTGATTTTTTGCAGCTAACTTTTCTGCCCAGTAAGTATCTGCTTCAATCACAAATTGTGAAACTTCTGAAGCCTTGTACACATGCCAGAATTCTAATTGAGCCGTACTTGTTAAGATATCTTCAACACGCTTAATATCTTTTGCACCTGGCAATTCAATTAAAATACGTCCTGAATCACCTAAACGTTGAATATTAGGTTGAGTTACACCAAATTTATCAATACGCTTTCTTAGTACTTCAAAAGCACTAACCATATATTCCTTAAGCTTCACTCTTAATTTAGGCTCAATTTCTGAGTTAGACATATTAAAGTCTATTACTCCATCCATTTCTTGATTAGAGAAAATATCAGGAGAGCCTAGCTTTGCACCATCGATAGCATTAAATTCTTCTAAGAAGTAGTCAAAGTAATCTGCCTGACCATCTTTTATACGCTCATCTGCTCGCTCTAAAGCCGTTCTGAAATCTGGGTCTTTAGATCCATCTGCCATACCTATTAATAGATCCTTTACAGAAATTTGAAGAATTACGTTAATTCCTCCTTTAAGGTCTAGTCCTTTTTGAAGTTCCTGTTCCTTTGCGTCGGCATAGGTAGTATATCCACCCCATACGTCTTTAGACGCAATAGAATCTAGATAAGATTTTGTAGCCTCATCTCTTAGTGTGGCTGCATTTTGATCATCTGCGTTTACAATTGTATTTGCATACGTATCTGCATCTCCTTCTACTTTATTAGTAATAAAAGTATAGGTTAATTGGTAAATACTTACCAATGCAAAAACGATCGCAAAAACTCTGATCAGTCCTTTATTTTGCATAATTAATTGTTTTTAATAAAATTTTTCAATCCGGCAAATATATAGTGAGCCATAGGATTGTATGTGATTTTTTTGATATAAATAATGGTATTCTTTAACGGTAAGAAATAGTTAAAGAAATAGACCTTGGTTAAAGGTTATAAAAAACAGAAAGAAAAAGTCTTTCTTAAGATAAAATGGGTCCAGCTCTCACAGCAGGAACAGCATATGGACGATTTGCTATAGTATGACCTAAAACACAATTTGTGTCCTGCAAAGAATCTATAAAAACAGTATCTAAACTTGGATATAATTCACCAGAAAAAAATGGGTGACTTACTTGAGAACCACGTGAATAATCCTGTTTGATTTCAAATAATAGTGCATTATCAGTATCTGCAAACCCACCTGCATCTTGCTGGATATCATACACATCCATTAACAACACCACTTCATCATCCTGAACAGGAACATCAGATAAAGGTGATTGTTGATTTATAAAGCCAGTAAATGCATCAACATCGATATGATTTTTAATACTAGTCACGCTAAGATCGCTATGGTAACTAATTTTGTAACCACCACTAGGTTGTAGTTCAGTTTTAATATCAACAACTCCAACATCGGTAAGTTGATTCTTCAATAAACTGAGAGAACACTGAACGTCTTCTGTAGAAATTGCATCATTATTAAAGTGTAATACAATTTCCTGATTAGGCATCATAGATTCCTGTTGCTGAACAACAAAAATTGAAATAAGGCCAATAAATATGCCTATGTACCATTTAAAACTCATGCGGCAAATATAACAAAATAGAACGTTCTAGAAATGATGGGCAAAAAGCTAATTCTTCTGCTTACGATAATGATATACCAAGCTGTCTTTTAACTCACGCTTTCGCGAAAGCGTAATACCAGTAACCACTGAAGAATAACATTTCTTCCATAAAAAAACCGCTCTAAAAATAGAGCGGTTTTAAGCTTTTACCAAAGGTAAATATTAGATAAGGCCGTTAGTTACTTTAACACCTTCGGCACTTTCTTGAAGTTTTGCCTTTTCTGCATCACTCAAGTTAATTTCAACAATTTTTTCAATACCGTTGCGACCTAACACAACTGGCACTCCTATACAAAGATCAGAAAGCCCGTACTCACCATCTAACAATACACTACATGGGAAGATTTTTTTCTGGTCACATGCGATTGCTTGCACTAATCCTGACACAGCTGCACCTGGCGCATACCATGCGCTAGTACCTAATAATTTAGTTAATGTTGCTCCACCTACCTTAGTATCTTCTAAAACTTGATTAAGTCTATCTTCACTTAAAAATTCACTAGCTGGCACTGAATTGCGAGTAGCTAGACGTGTTAAAGGCACCATACCTTTATCACTATGACCACCGATTACCATACCGTCAACATCTGATATAGGAGCTTCAAGAGCTTCTGCCAGACGATACTTAAAACGAGCGCTATCTAAAGCTCCACCCATTCCTATGATACGGTGTTTAGGTAAACCTGTTACTTTGTGAGCTAAATAGGTCATGGTATCCATAGGGTTAGAAACCACAATAAGAATTACATTAGGCGAGTGCTCCACTAAACTAGTCGCTACCGACTTAACAATTCCTGCATTAATACCTATTAACTCTTCACGAGTCATACCTGGCTTGCGAGGAATTCCAGATGTAATTACTGCGATATCACTACCTGCAGTTTTAGAATAATCACTAGTAGAACCAGTAATTTTAGTATCAAAACCGTTCAAAGAAGCCGTCTGCATTAAATCCATGGCTTTACCTTCTGCAAATCCTTCTTTAATATCTAAGATGACTACTTCACTTGCAAAGTCTTTAATAGCGATATACTCTGCACAACTTGCGCCTACTGCGCCTGCTCCTACTACGGTTACTTTCATTATTATATTTTTTAAATTTATTAAATTAAATGGTCTATCTGTTGGACTTCCAGCAGATTGTAAAAATACAAAACGGCAACCACAAATTAGAATTAGAGCTTATGAAATAAGGAATATATTAACAGGATTAAATTCTGAAAAATACACTGGCTGTTGCTGTACTATATTCTCCAAAAGTATAGTCTGCATTAATGTTAAATGCTCCTAGAGTAAGCTTTACACCTGCAGTTCCTAAAAAGCCATTGATATCTGTATCTACTGATATTGGATCTTCAACAGTTGCAGCTATAGGAAATATAACTGTATTAGAGGCAAATGTATACGTACCTAGTAAGTCCGTTTGAGTTGTTCCTCTATTATAATTTAAACCACCATAAAAATTAAGAACCTTATAATTAGTACTAACTATTGCTGATAGATTTAAACTACTAATTTGTGTCTCTATGGACTGATTTGCTCCATCAACGACAACTCCATCTTCAAAATCATAGGAAGCGTCTAAACGAGTATAACCAGCAAGAAATGATGCCGCTATAGGTAGCGTTGAATCATCACTAGGTTGTAAAAGTTTAGTAAATTCCCATTGTAGTCCTACCCCATACAAACTGGTTTCTGCCTCCTCAAAGGTTATTTTAGGAACTAACCTTGCTTTTAACTCTAGTCCAGCACCTAATCCTACACCAGCTTGTAAAAAAGCAGTAGGAACAAGATCTAAACCTTCATTACCTAAACCATTTGGTAAATTAATCACATCTTCTTGTAATAAAATCCCACTTGTAGCCTCTCTACTCCTTATTATTAATTGTTGTTCCATAGCGTTTTCTCCTAAAGCTGTCGCAATAGAACGTGGCGCTGTAGAGCCATCGCCAAAACTAACTTCTATATTTGCCGGCGGATTATTAGTGTTATCATAGCTATCTTGAATAATAGCCTCATATTCAGCAGGATCTAGAAGAAAATTCTTTTTACTATCAGGTGCAAATGTACCGTGGGCTTTAACCTGAATTTTAAATTTACCAGGCTTTAAAACTCGCGCGTCATCGTACCATCCAGAACTTAAGTTAAAACTTAATGCCTCACCTGCTGGTGCCATGTAGGAATTTGAATAACGTTCTCCAGCTTCTACACCAGCGGCTAGTATGTCTGAGAATCCGTCTTGAGCAGTTGTAATAATAGAACCTAATAAAACACTTATTAATAAAAAGAACTTTTTCATACCAATCATATTTTGTTTAATAATTACGAAAATAAAGAGTTAATGGTTCAATTAATGAAAAAGGCCCTTTAAATATAAAGGACCCTTTTTATTAAAATAATAAGAAACAACAATTACTATGCGTCAATATTTGCATAGATAGCATTCTTTTCAATAAATTCTCTACGTGGCGGCACCTCATCACCCATTAACATAGAGAATATACGATCTGCCTCTGGAAGGCTATCTATAGTCACTTGTCTTAAAGTTCTAAATTCTGGATTCATCGTTGTATCCCATAACTGATCAGCATTCATCTCTCCTAGACCTTTATAGCGTTGGATATTCACTCCACCACCAAAACTCTCTGCGATTTCATCACGCTCTTTATCAGACCATGCATATCGCTTCTTAGCACCTTTTTTTACTAAATATAAAGGTGGAGTAGCAATATATATATAACCTTTCTCAATCATTTCACGCATGTAGCGGAAGAAGAATGTTAATATTAAAGTAGCAATGTGAGAACCATCAATATCGGCATCACACATGATGACTACTTTATGATATCTAAGCTTTTCTAGATTAAGCGCCTTTGAGTCCTCTTCTGTACCTATAGTTACACCTAATGCAGTATAAATATTCCTAATTTCTTCATTTTCAAAAACCTTATGAGTCATGGCCTTTTCTACATTTAGAATCTTACCACGCAACGGCATAATTGCTTGAAATTCACGGTCACGACCTTGCTTAGCCGTTCCACCTGCAGAATCTCCCTCAACAAGGAACACCTCACATAACGTAGGATCAGTCTCAGAACAATCAGATAACTTACCTGGCAATCCACCACCACTCATCACGGTCTTACGCTGCACCATTTCGCGAGCTTTACGAGCGGCATGACGTGCCTGTGCCGCTAGAATAACTTTTTGCACAATCGTTTTGGCATCATTAGGATTCTCTTCTAGATATGCTTCAAGCATTTGAGAAACAGCTTGAGACACCGCACTGGTAACCTCACGGTTACCTAGTTTAGTTTTAGTTTGACCTTCAAATTGAGGTTCTTGAACTTTTACAGAGATAATAGCGGTTAAACCTTCACGGAAATCATCACCTGCAATATCAAATTTCAATTTATCAAGAAGACCAGACGCATCTGCATACTTCTTAAGTGTTGAAGTTAATCCACGACGAAAACCTGCTAAATGTGTTCCACCTTCATGAGTATTAATATTATTTACATAGGAATGAAGATTCTCTGCATAACTATCATTATAAATCATAGCTACTTCTACAGGGATACCATTTTTCTCGCCTTCCATAGAGATCACATCTGCAATGATAGGTTGACGCGTGTCATCTAGAAAACGTATAAATTCTTTTAATCCTTCTTCAGATTGAAAAACGTCTGTAACAAAGTTTCCTTCCTCATCTTTATGACGTTTATCAGTAAGAATGATTTTAATACCTTTATTAAGGAAAGCTAATTCTCTCAAACGATTTGCCAAAGTTTCATAGCTAAATTCAGTAGTTTGTGTAAAAATACTTCTATCTGGCAAGAAGGTCACATCTGTACCTCTTTTATCAGTATCACCTATTGCTTTAACAGGATACATCGCCTTACCACGTTCATACTCTTGCTCCCATATCTTACCGTCACGGTAAACAGTTGCTTTTAAATGATCAGAAAGTGCATTCACACAAGAAACACCTACACCGTGTAATCCACCAGAAACTTTATAAGAATCTTTATCAAATTTTCCACCAGCACCAATCTTAGTCATTACAACTTGTAGGGCTGAAACACCTTCTTTCTTATGTATTCCAACTGGAATACCACGACCATCATCGGTAACGGTAATACTATTATTTTCATTAATTGCCACTGTAATATTATCACAATGACCGGCAAGCGCTTCATCAATAGAATTATCTACCACCTCATACACTAGATGGTGCAATCCACGCACTCCTACATCACCGATATACATCGATGGACGCATGCGTACGTGCTCCATACCTTCTAGTGCCTGAATCTGATCAGCACCATATCCACTTTTATCGTTTTCTTCGCTCATAATTTGAGTGTAAATTTTACTTAAATTCCGTAACAAACAAATATAAGGAACCATCAAGGTTTATAGGCTTTTGAGCCTTATTTATGACCCTAAGTTATTAACAAATTATTAATATCAAATCTCTTTTTAATTGTTGATTTTTATAACTTACAGTCACTTAAACATCACCACATGAAATACTTTGTTTTTATATTTTCTTTTTTCACGGCAATTAGTGCTACTCAAGCTCAAGAAATAGCTTTTTCTAAAATAGATAAAAGTCCACTAGACGTGGTTATTCACAGAGACGACAACAATCAAGCTATCGCTCGCGTGATTTACAGTAGGCCTGCAAAAAGAGACCGCACTATTTTTGGAGAATTGGTAAAATATGGAGAAGTATGGCGTACAGGCGCAAATGAAGCTACAGAAATAGATTTCTTTTATGATGTAACCATAAACGGAAATTTAGTAAAAGCTGGTGCATACTCTATATACACAATCCCTGGTGAAGATAAATGGACCTTCATTCTTAACTCACAGACTAATCAATGGGGAACAAAACACGATCCTGAAAAAGATGTTTTAAAAGTAACGATGGATAGCATGCCATCACCGCAAACTATAGAAGAATTCTCAATCAGTTTTGTTGAAGATCCAGATGGACTTATTTTGTTTATGGGATGGGATGACACGCTAGTGAACTTACCTATACAAGTTGCTCAACTTTAAGGTATATTTAAATACTTGTGTGTTTGTAAAGAGACGTGCCATTCTGGATTATCCATTACAAACTCTGTAATTAAAGGAATCATCTTTTCACGTACAGACCATTCTGGTTGCAAATAAAGCTTACAGTTTGAGGAAACTTTTTCGGCTTCCGCTTTCGCGAAAGCGAAATCATGCTTATTAAATATTATCACCTTAAGTTCGTGAGCTGCCTCATAGACTTCAGGCAATGGCATTTTCATTTTTTTAGGAGATAGACAAATCCAATCCCAAGAACCTGAAAGCGGATAAGCACCGCTGGTCTCAATATGAACCTGCATTCCTTCACTTTTAAGTCCTTTAGTTAAGGGCCCCATATCCCATGTTAAAGGTTCTCCACCAGTAACAACGATAGTCTTACTGTATTTTGCCGCATTAGCAACAATAGCATCAACCGCTGTAGGTGGATGTTTTTCTGGGTCCCAGCTTTCCTTCACATCACACCAGTGACAACCTACATCACAACCACCTACTCTTATAAAGTATGCTGCTTTTCCTGTATGACTACCTTCACCTTGAATTGTATAAAACTCTTCCATAAGCGGAAGCATTTCACCCTTTTCAACTGCTTGAGAAATTGATTTTTCTAACATACTGCAAAAATAAGACTTATATATAATCGGCGACCATTTATATTCTAGTTAAATTTTTGATCTTCATTTTAATTGAAAATCTTTTATCTTTTATTTGCAAAATGAAAAGAAATATACTGTTACACATTTTATTATTAATAAGTTTTTTGAGTGCCGCGCAGGTAGGAATTAATACAGACACACCTGATGATGGTAGCGCATTACAAATAGAAAGCACTACTGGTGGTTTGGTGCCTCCCAGAATGAACACCTCTCAAATGCTTTCTATACCTACACCACTCGAGGGCAGTATTATTTTCAACACGACAGAATCTGCGCTTTTTATTTTCAACAATGGAAGTTGGGAATCAAAGAAAAATAATTCTAGCGTTGTACTTAACAGAAACTTTGCTGGTTCTGAAACGATTCCATCAAATGGCACCTTCAACAATTTACCTATAGGAGCGTCAACATCAGAAATAGTTGAAACAGACACTGCTGACTTTACTATAAATGGTGACAGCAGCATTACCGTATTAAAAAACGGCATCTATCAGATATCTGGCGGTATATCTATACGCAGTATGACCGCTGGAACTCATAAATATATATTGGCAGCTTTTATAAACGGCTCTCGATCTGGTTATTTAAGTAGAGGTTATACAACTTTACCTAGTTCAGATTACTGGGGTACATCAGGTACAGTAACACTTAAGTTAAATGCAAATCAGACCATCACGGTTGAATTTTGGCTAAATAGCGGCAGTACAGAGAACCTAGACTTTTGTAATATCAGTATCGTAAAACTGAATTAAACTGCAGAGTTTATTGTCTCATAAATTTACAAATTCCCAGACGGGCTAACTTTGTTACGTCTTAATTTGATTATTTTTGATTTTAAATCAACTTATAATGTCAGATAAAGATTCTTTACATAAAATAATAACTGAAGGTTATAACCCAAAAGGTGACTCAATCATCATGGGTGCAGCCATGCTCAACGGTGAAACCTTAACGGGTGCACATGTAAAAATCCCACTTAAGACCATGAACAGACATGGCCTTATCGCTGGTGCAACAGGAACTGGTAAAACTAAAACCCTGCAAATCATAGCAGAACAGCTTTCTCAAAAAGGAATTCCATCTTTATTAATGGATATTAAAGGTGACTTATCGGGTATAGCTGCCGCTAGTGATGGACATCCTAAGATTGATGAACGCCATGAAAAAATAGGCCTTGATTATACCGCACACAATTCTCCTGTCGAGATCATGACCATCTCTGAGCAAGAAGGAATAAGAATGAGAGCAACGGTCAGTGAATTTGGGCCGGTATTGCTTTCGCGAATTTTAGACGTAACAGAAACTCAGGCAGGAATTATTTCGGTAGTATTTAAATATTGTGACGATAATAAATTACCACTATTAGATTTAGAAGATCTTAAAAAAGTATTACAATATGCTACTGGAACAGGAAAAGAAGAGTTTCAAGCAGAATATGGGCGTATATCAACTTCTTCAACAGGAGCGATTTTAAGAAAAATTATTGAACTAGAACAACAAGGCGCAGATCAATTCTTTGGTGAACGCAGTTTTGAAGTAAAAGATTTAGTACGTAGAGACAGAGAAGGACGTGGTTATGTTAATGTAATACGTCTGACAGATATTCAAGATAGACCTAAATTATTCTCAACATTTATGTTGAGCCAACTGGCGGAGATTTATAGCACATTCCCTGAGCAAGGTGATGCAGATCAACCAGAACTCATCATGTTTATTGATGAAGCGCATTTGATTTTTGATCAAGCGAGTGGTGCTTTATTAGATCAAATAGAAAGTATTGTAAAGTTAATACGATCAAAAGGTATAGGTCTTTATTTTGTAACTCAAAATCCTACTGATATACCTGAAGGTGTTTTGAGTCAGTTAGGTCTTAAAATTCAACATGCATTACGTGCATTTACAGCAAAGGATCGTAAAGCTATTAAACTGACTGCTCAAAACTATCCTGAAACAGAATTTTATGATACTGCCGAAGTATTAACTTCTTTGGGAATTGGAGAAGCTTTAATATCTGCTCTAGATGAAAAAGGAAGACCTAGTCCACTTGCGGCAACTCTTTTAAGAGCACCAGCGAGTAGAATGGATGTGTTAACCGACAGAGAGTTAAGTGACCTCATCGCAGACTCTGAACTGACTGATAAGTACAATGAAGAAATCAATCGTGAAAGCGCTGAAGAAATTCTTCAAGAGAAAATAGAAAAAGCAAACGAAGACGAAATAAAAGAAAAGGCTAAAGTAGAAAAAGCCAAAGCTAAAAAAAGCTCCTCTAGACGCACTAGCACTAGACAAAACCCTATTATTAAAGTGCTTACTAGTGCCAGTTTCATAAGAGGTGTCATGGGAATATTAGGAAAAGCTCTCAAGTAAAATTTATAATCATTTTAATCGTTTGTTATCATAACTAAAAGTAGTTTTGCAACTTCAAAAAACCCACCGCATGAAAAAGACTCTCTTATTACTTATCCTAGTCATCGCAGTAGCATCCTGTACTAAAAAACAAAATCCATTTGAATGGAACAAAGATCGAGTAGGACATCTGACTAAAGAAATGATGGTTTATCAATTAGACAGCTTATACTCTAATGATAGTATTGTAAAAAACATCAAAGGTGATGAATTCAGTAATGGACCAAGTGCTATTGAAATTTATGAAAAAGGCGGTAAACATTTGTTGACACTTACACCTGTGGAAGAGGACAGCACATCTACAATCGAATATGTACGCATAAGGGATAATCGTTATACTACAGAAAAAGGCATCACTATTGAAAGCGATTATAAAACGATAAGTTCTGCATACAATGTATCTAGTATTGATAATATGATAAAAGATGCTGTCGTAAGAATAGACGATCAAAATTTTTACTTTACGATCAGTAAAGACTTGTTGCCACCAGAAATCAGATTTGATATGACGGCACCTATTGAAAAAACAATGATTCCTGATACAGCCGCGCCTAAATATGTTTTTGTAAGCTGGTAAAATTATTTCATGAAACAATTATTACAAAAAGCCATACCTAAACTGTATGGCTTTTATTTTAACCTCATTAGCCTATTCTCTAAGAAAAAGGCAGCACAATTAGCTCTAGAAGTTTTCAGTACTCCACGTAGAGGTCGTATTCTAGAACATCAAGCTACATTTTTAAACACGGCACGTCAACAGCGCATCACGTCTGAAGATTGTCTCTATATGCTTTATCATTGGAAAGGTAATGGTCCTACTGTCTTATTAAACCATGGATGGGAATCAAACGCTTTTAGATGGAAATATTTATTTGATGATTTAAAGAAATTAGATTTAAACATTATTGCTGTAGATGGACCTGCTCACGGTAATTCTAGCGGCAAATTATTTACCGCTATTAAGTACTCAAAGGTTATCAAATCTACCATTGAATTGTATGAACCGGAAATAATCATTTCTCATAGTGTAGGCGCGATGGCGACCATTTATAATGAATACCACCATCCTTCTCCTAGTCTTAAAAAATTAATTTTATTAGGTGGCCCTAACTCACTAGAGACAATTATGCAAGACTATCAAAAGCTACTCAGTTTCAATAACCGTGTTTATAATGGGTTAAACGCAACGCTAAAAGAGAAATTTGGTTATGAAATAGAGAAATTTAATGCTGCAGATTTTGCAGTAAATATAGAAGCTGACACATTATTATTACATGCTCAACAAGACGCAATAGTTCCTTGCTCAGCGAGTAAAGCTATTGCAGGACGCATGAAAAATGCTACCTATATTGAGACACAAACAGGTGGCCATAGTTTGCATACTGAAGAAAACACTAAGCACATTCTTGATTTCTTATCAAAAGCTTAATTAGAGTCATTTTAACAGAGTTATTATTGAGATTGAATTATCTTAAAAATAAAAATGGATTCAATTAAGAATAGAGATCAGTATGAAGCCTTGCGTGACCAAGGTTACTCTAAAGAAAAAGCGGCTCGCATTGCTAATACTAAAAAAGCTGGTGAAAAAGGCGGTAAAGCTAGTAACTATGAGTCTAGAACAAAAGATGAACTCTACCAGAAAGCTAAGGAAATAGACATAGATGGTAGGTCCAATATGAATAAACAAGAACTTATAGACGCCTTGCGCAACAATTAATTTATGTCTCGTCAAATCCCTACGATTAAAATTCGTCAGATATTTATTCTGATTGTGATAATGTATATCCTTTACCTTATTGGTAAAGAGCTAGCACCATACCTAGGTGGTTTGCTAGGTGCGATTACTTTATACGTGCTATTAGAACCAGTGCAAAAATGGTTAGAAGCAAAAAAATGGAAACCGTCTGTAGCCTCTTCACTTCTTATCGCATTTTCCTTTGTAATCATATTACTACCTATAGTAGGTATAGGTTTAATGATGAGTTCAAAGGTAAAGACCGCTATAGATAATAGTACTCAAATCACAGAAACCATAAAGTCAAAAGTAGCAGAAACAGAGAATCTTATAGGAGTGAATTTATCTGAAAACATCAATACTGAAGAAGTGAGCAGTTGGGTTTCTAGTAATGTTCAAAATCTTGCCAACTCTAGCCTTACCGTTTCCATTTCTATAGGGATCATGTTTTTCTTATTATACTTCATGCTGGTTGATCGTAAAAAATGGCTTGAAGCAGCATTAGTTTATATGCCATTAAAAGAAAAGAATTTAAAAATTATTGGAAAAGAAAGTATCGACTTAGTAAAATCTAACGCTATAGGCATACCGCTAGTGGCATTATTACAAGGTATCGTCGCACTGATTGGCTACTTCATTTTTGGTGTTGAAAATCCATTTTTCTGGTTTGTAATTACAGTTATAGGAAGTATGATACCTTTTGTAGGAACAGCATTGGGTATCTTACCAGTGACTATATTATTATTTTCTCAAGGAGAAACTGCAGCGGCAATCGGTATATTAATATACGGCGTGATTGTGGTAGGCTCTACAGACAACCTGTTCAGACTCGTTGTTCAAAAAAGACTCGCAGATGTACATCCTTTGGTAACATTGATAGGTGTAGTTGTAGGTGTGCCTTTATTTGGATTCATAGGTTTAATTTTTGGACCACTTTTAGTTAGCTTATTTTTGCTACTTCTAAAAATTTATAAAAACGAATACGGTAAAGAAGGTGAGACCATATAGTCTTGTTAAATCGGTAATTATTTTTTTTAGATTCCTTATTTTTAACACTTAAATAAAATTGAATGAGCAAAACATCTAAACTTCAAGATAAGATAGATAATGTCCATATAGAACAACGTAAAATTTTTATATGGGGAATGGTTAATGATCAAACTGCAAAGCATTGTGTAGATAGATTACTTTATCTAGATTCAGTAAGCCATGAAGAAATTACATTTGTCATCAATAGCCCAGGTGGTTATGTGACTTCAGGTTTCTCCATTTATGATACGATGCAGCAAATTAAAAGTCCAGTAAGCACTGTATGTTCTGGTCTTGCCGCATCTATGGGATCTCTTTTACTTTCTGGAGGAGAAAAAGGACGCCGTTTTATTCAAAAGCACGGTCGTGTTATGATACACCAGCCTAGTGGTGGAGCACGTGGAACAAGTGCAGATATAGAAATCACAGCTGCCGAAATTCTTAAAACTAAAGAACTAAGCGCTCACATTCTTGCAGACAATTGTGGCCAAACATTTGAAAAGGTAATGAAAGACTTTAATCGTGATTACTGGATGGGAGCAGATGAAGCTGTTGCATATGGTATTGTAGATGGAATCGTTTAATAAAACATTTCAAGATATTTTAAAAAGCCACCTTATATTTAGGGTGGCTTTTTAAATTTATGCTATTATGAAATTATCACCTTTCCACCTCGCTATTCCTGTTAAGGAAATCACCACTACCCGTGCATTTTATCGCGATACTTTAGGTTGTGAAGAAGGACGTAGTTCAGACCATTGGGTAGATTTTAATTTCTTCGGTCATCAACTCGTGATTCATATTTCTGACAATGCTCCTATAAACGCAACAAATGCCGTAGATGGAAAAGCTGTGCCAGTTCCTCATTTTGGTGTGGTGCTAGAGTGGGATGTTTTTCACGCTTTCGCGAAAGCGGTTCAAGAAAAAGGCATCGAGTTCATCATAGAACCATATATAAGATTTGAAGGATTGCCAGGTGAGCAAGCCACCATGTTCTTTAAAGACCCTAGTGGTAATGCATTAGAATTCAAAGCGTTCAAGGATATGAGTCAGGTATTTGCTACTTAGACTCATAAACCTGTTCTCCATTTATGAATGTTGACTTTACAGTTGCCTGATGTAATTGAGTTACTGGAATCTCCATGATATTATCATTCAATATCACAAAGTCTGCGACTTTTCCTGGCTCTAGACTTCCTTTTTCTGTTTCTTCAAAATTGAAATAAGCCGCCCAAATAGTCATACCTCTTAAGGCATCTTCTCTGCTCAATGCTTGTTCTGGTAAAAAGCCACCTTCTGGATAACCGCTCGTATCTTGACGAGCTACGGCAGCATAAAATGTCAAGAATGGATTTACTTGCTCCACTGGATAATCTGTTCCTAGTGCGATTCTTTTAGATTGCTTGAGCAATGTTTGATAAGCATAAGCTCCTTTGATACGGTCTGCTCCTACTCGATCTTGTGCCCAGTACATATCACTGGTCGCATGTGTAGGCTGTACAGATGGCAGAATATTCTCTTCATCAAAAAGATTGAAATCTATAGGATCAACAATTTGAGCATGCTCAATTCTCCAGCGTCTGTCTGTTTTATCTTTTAATAATTCTTGATAAGTTTTAAGTACCACATAATTGGCGCTATCTCCTATAGCGTGCGTGTTCATTTGGTATTCTGTTGCTGCAATACGAGCCGCTGTTTCTTTAATGGTTTCTATAGGGCTAAGTAGCGCTCCATAATGATCGTGTCTATCAGAATAAGGCTCTTTCATCGCTGCACCACGACTTCCTAGAGCACCATCTGCATAAAACTTAACAGATCTTACATTTAAACGATCTGTTTTTATAATTCCTTTATTGAGGTAATAATCTAGATTCTCTGGCGTGTTGCTAATCATCGCATACATCTTAACTTTTAAATCTCCAGCTTGTTGTAAACTGTCTATTAACTCTATAGTTTCTCTATATAATCCTGCATCATCTACCGTGGTTAATCCATAACTCAAATTGATGTCTTGTGCCGCCATTAACGATGCGATAGATTCTTGAGTAGTTTCTTTAGGAAAAACAGCCTCTACTAATTCCATAGGATTATCAACTAAAATCCCTGTGAGTTTGCCGTCTTTAATCTCAATAGCTCCGCCAGATGCGTCTGTAGTTGTGGTTATTCCTGCTGCGTCTAGTGCGGCCTGATTTGCAATCATGGCGTGACCGTCTATACGAGTAATGGCGACTGGTGTGTCAGGAAACATTTCATTAAGCTCTTGATTTGAAGGGAATTCTTGAATTTCCCAGTCGTTTTGATCCCAACCACGACCTATGATAAAAGATTTATTTTTCTCTTTTTGGAAACTAGAGATTCTTTCTAGGACCTCATCATAGCTTTTAGTTCCTACTAGATCTACGCGTTGTAATTGCTGTCCTAATCCATAGAAATGGCAATGCCCATCTATCAATCCTGGAACGATGGCTTTTCCTTGTGCATCTATGGTTTGTGTTGTGCTATAGGCTGCCATATCAGCATCAATTCCTGTAGCGAGGATTTTACCATCTTTTACAGCCATTGCTGTTGCCATAGAGAAGTCATTATCTACGGTATAAATTTTTGCATTGGTAATAACTAAATCGGCAGTTGCTTGCTGCTCCTTATTACAAGAAATTAAAATAATAGATAGTGCGAGTAGGTAGATTTTTTTCATGTCCGAAAATTAAGCTATAGAAAACGAACAGAAATATAAAATGCTGTGAAAGTTTTGGTGGAGTATCACATAAACTATATCCTATCGAGGATTGTTTTTAAGCGTGCTTTACCAATGGAACTCATAGCTCCGTATTTCATATTGGGAGAAAACGGCTCTGATTTTGTCATCCCACAGCCTTCTAAACAAAGCCAAATTTTTCCAATTTCTTTATTCCCTGAATTGTAAAATCTTAAGATGTATTCTGACTCTTTTATATCCCAAGTGGTCTCAGACCAATCAAAATTATCAGGATTATTAAAGAACTCTAATAGTCTATTTTTATCTTTTTCAGAAACTGTAGTTGAAGTTAAACGACTTATCAAAAAATCATTTTTAAGTAACTTTACTTTATTAACCTCATCTCTGGGAAACCTATATTTTCCGGAACCAAAATTTTCTTGAAAAGCTTCTTTTTGTTGAGCTGGTGTTTTATACAAATAAAACTCCTCCAACTCATCTTCTGGAATATATCTAGAATAATATTGACCTCTATCAACAACATCTACCACTATAAGAAATCCTATAAAAGCAACTCCAACTAAAATTAAAATTGTTCTTAGTAATGTTTTCATAACACCATGTTTTATTGACTAACAACTATAGAAATCACTGACAACAAAACGTTTAAGACATTACTACTAACGATTCATTCTGGTTGATGTCTTAACTCAAACATTTCACTCATACTACTAGTATATAAAGACAACTTAATGGTAAGTCATACACTTTCGCGAAAGCGAAATTTTAAAAATCAAACTTATATACAGCACCACCTAAAATCTGTAAATTCTGTACTGGATAATCTAGGTAGTACTGATAATTACCACCAGTAAGGTTGTGACCTCTTAAGAAAGCGGTCAACTTAGGATTAATTTTGTAATTGATATCTAGGTTCAAATCTATAAAAGAATCTAAAGTTTCTGTTGCCGTTGTGTTACCGGTTCTGAAAACATCACGTTCTCCGACGAAGTATAGCGTTGTCCCGATGTTCCATTTATCATTGATATCATAGTTACCGACAATATCTGCCGTAAAGGTTGGTAACTGCGATGCTACGTTATCAAAATCGTCGCCATTAGTGACATCATAACTCATGAACTGAGTATTTAAAGTTAGATTAAATTGAGTATTTAAATCCACACTTGCAGATCCTCCAAAAGTCAATGTGTTTAAATCACCATATTGAGTCGCAAATGTATTTGCATAATTGTAGGATGGTCGCTCAACTCCGATTCCTGTAAAAATGGCATTATTATCTTTAGTATAGAAATATCTGTTTTCTTCTAAACTATAACCTCCGTAAAGCTTGTAACCAAAATTAGAAGATAGCTTTCCTTTGATCCCTAATTGTGCATCTACTTGACGATTAGTAGGCGCTACGGTTATTGCTGGAGCGATAAATACGTTCTCATCTGCAAAATTTTGTAATGTATTCATATCTAATCCACCACCGATGACCGTATAAGCAATCACTTTTTCTTCCATCAATATATAGCTGGCATTAATATCTGGATAGACATAAAAGTTACTTTCAGAATTCTCACTGTCTGTGATATAATTTAATCGAGCTCCTAACTCTACTTTAAACTTATCGCCATAAAGATTGATACTAGGATTTGCTCCGATGTTTAAATAAGAATATGCGTCTGGCGCTGGTTGCGATCCTTGTGTATCAAAAGAACCGGTTAAGTAATCTACCTCAACTCCTAATGCAATTTCTTCCTCAAGCACTTCAAATGCTAATTGTGGTTGTAATCTTACTCGAGTTTCTGAACCATCATTACCAGAACTTATATTAGAAAGCCCTACCTCAACTTTTTCTAAAACAGAATCAAAAAACTGTGCTTTACCAGACAGGCCTATCGTTAAATAAGAAGTTCCAGCATCTACCTCTATACCGGTAGGAACACTAGATAACGCTACTGGTGCTACACCATACCAATTTGCGGTTTGATACCTACCACCAGCGGTAATTCCCCAATTTGAATCGCGGTTGCGTTTTCCATAAGATATGTCTAGAGACGTATCTGAAAAATCATCGTCAAAAGCAATGTCATCGATACCACCTTGCGATGAGTTATGATTAAAAAACACGCCTACATCTGAGTCTCTATCTATTTCAAAATTACCTGCAAACTCTCCTAAGATGTTCACGTAATTACCAACACCTAATCGTGCATAATTATCAAAGAATTTTGCTCTTTTAGGAGCTTTGCGTCTAGACAATTTTCCTTTGTCTGGTGTAAAAGTAGATGCTACCGGCACAGAGAAAATGCTATAGGTAACTGGCTTTTTCTTAACCTTGGTCGTGTCAATTACTGATGGTGTGCTTTTAACTTTAAACGCATCACTAATGGTAGGATCATAAGGTTTTACAACCGTAATGGTTCCTCCATTCAATTCACTTTCTTCTTCTACTTGTGCCTGCACATTGCTAAAAGCTATTAATGCGATGACAACTGATATATATGATTGATATAATTTCATAATGCTTCTTATTAATTTCCTGCAGGAACTACTGATGAATTTGTTTTGGCGGCGTTAGTTTTTATAGCGTCTAATTCTGCTTGAGCGCTAGCGACTACTTCTGGGTATTGAGCAAAATTACCAACGACATATTCTAGTATAGTAGTTGCATTTAATGTTTGTCCTTGTGCGTTATAACATTTACCCATAATTACTAAACCTTTTGAGGTCCATAATTTATAACCAGCATAGTTTTTAGTAAGACTTTGCACAGTAGCGATGGCAGCGTCATAATTACTTGCTTTATGTTCAAAATAAGCTTTAAAGTAAGTAGCCTCTGCCGCTAGTGTACCACTTGCATTCAATCTTACCGCTTCATAAGCTGATTTTGCAGCAGCTTCATTTCCTGTTTTCCAACTTGAGCGAGCAATAATCACGTTTGCATCTGATCTTACATTATCACTTATAGTAACGTCTGACATCACCTTATTTGCATAACTCACAGACTGGTTATAATTTTCTTGCTCATAATATGCTTTCATCAGGTTAGATTGTGCATAAATCACATTTTGAGGAAAATCTGCTAGTTGTTCTAATTGAGTGAGCACTGGGATCGCTTTTGCATAAGCTTTATCGCCCAAGTAAATCTCACTTAAACGTGCCAAAGCTTGTTCTGTAAACTCACTGCGTTCTTTATTAATCACATATTCATAACTAGCGATAGACTCTTGTTTTTTATCTTGAGAAAACAATGCTTGTGCTAGATAAAAGTGTGCTTGTAATGCGTGTTTACCATTAGGATATTCTTCTAGATATTTTCTCATGGAACGTGTTGTACCAGACATATCATTTTGTAGATAAGGCTGCTCTGCACTTTCATAAGCCGTATCATCCAACTCAGAATCGCTCACATCTACAAAGTCCAGTGTGCGCACCCATGCGGCATAGTCATTAGTACGGTTTTGATCCACATAAATCAATCGTGCACTACTTACAGCTTCATTTGCTTGTGGCGTACCTGGATATTTTGCTACAACATCTTTAAACACTACTAATGCATCATCTAGTTTTGAATCGTTATAAAGCTGTAACCCTTTACGCATCATCGCTTGCGAGGTGTAACTACTTTGTGGAAATTCATTAATTAATCGGTCATAGGTCTGTATACCTTTATCAACATTATTTGTATTGATGTATGTATTTCCTAATTCATACAACACGTCATCGCGATAAGCAGATTTATTGAATTTATTTAAAAAACCGTTAAGATCTTCAATCTTACGATCATTCTTACCTACAAAACCATATGAAATAGCTTTTTGAAATGCCGCATAATCTGCATTAAAACCATTCATTGAAATGGATTTATTATAAGCCTCCATTGCTGGCCAGTATTGCTTACTTACAAAGTTTGCATCACCTATACGCAGGTAAGCATCATTCAATCTAGCTGGCTCATTATCAATACCAGATTGTTTTGTATAAGCCGTGAATGTATTGATAGCATTAGTATAATCTTTAAGTTTAAACTGCGTGTACGCTAGATCATAATTTAATAAATTATCTTCTTCAATACTATTATTCATTTTCTTCACAGCATTAAAAGCGGTAAGTGCTGCCGGAAAATCATTGAGTTCATAATAACTTTCTGCCTTCCAAAAAGTTGCTTTCTTTTTTAAATCTGCAGACTGCGCATATTGAATGGTTTTATTAAGGTTTTCAATAGATTTTTTATAATCTCCTGATTTAAATTGACTCAAACCTTCATAAAGCGCCACTTTACCATATACATCTTCATTACCAGCAATACGTCCATCTTCCATAAGGCGCAAAGCCTCAGTATAGTTTTTTGAAGAGAAATATGAATCAATTAAGAATTCATTCATCTCTGCATTTTTATCCGTGTTTGGATATTTTTCTAGATAAGCCAGTATTACAGCAGGTACGCTATCATACGGGTTTCCATATTCATAACTGATCTTAGCATAGTTGTAACTCGCATCTTGCTGGATCTGAGCGTCAAAATCCATCTCGCTCGCTTTCTTAAAAGCGTTCAATGCATCTTCACTTTTATTAAGTTTAATATAGCTTTGCGCTAGATGGTAGTATGCATTTTGTGCCGTTTTGTTCTCACCATCTACGATTTTATTAAAAGTCTCTACAGCCTTTTCAAAATCGCCTTGTTTATAATAAGCATATCCTAGCTGATAGTAATCGTTATTATTCAACCTGCCGCGCACACCTTTATATTCTTGTAAATAAGGTAGTGCTTGATCATATTTACCTTGATTAAAAAGACTTTGTCCTATAATTCTATTTAGTTCAGACTGTTCTTGCTTTGTAGATTTAGGCATTTGCTCGGTCGCTAGAGCTATTGCTTTATCAAAATTCCCCAACTTATAATTTAAATCTGCCTGATAGTAAGAAAGCTTTTCATCCTCATCAGGTGATTCTCCAGCTTCATCAAATAAATCACTAGCCTCTTGATAATCGTCGCCTTCATAAGCGATGTATCCTAAATAATATTTAGCCTGCGAGCCATATTCTGGATCATCACTAACTCGATTTAGATAAGGTTTTGCCTCTTCATACTTTTTGCTTTGTACAAGAGTATATCCAGTATTGAAATTGTATCTACTTTTTTGCTTTCGCGAAAGCGTGCTCTCATCAACCTTTTCATACCATTTTGCTGCCTGGTTGTATTTACCATTGTCAAAATAGAAATCTGCCACATCGATAAAAGCCGTATTGCGTTTTGTAGAAGTAGGATACTCTTCAACGAAAGACTCCATAAGCGCGTCTGCATTGCGCTGGTTCAAACGCACGGCACAATTTGCGATGTAATATGCCGCATTACCTTGAATGGCATCATCTTCTACCTGATTTTTTACTTTTTCAAATAAACGTTGCGCTGCAATGTATTGCTGCTCTTGATATAAATCAATCGCCTGATTATAAGTGCGCAGGTCATCTGTAAATATTTTGGACTGTTGTGCGTTAACCTCTATAAAAGAAGTAGCAGCCAGCAACAGAGTAAGCACGATTTTTTTCATAACGGGTTATGTTATTTATAGGAAAGTAAAGTTAAAATCTTACGATACTATAACGTCATAAAGTCTGTTTAATTATTCATAATCTTATTCACAGCATTGTGTAACTTTACAGCAAAACCTATACTTATGTCAGACCACGTTTTATCATTGAACCATGTAGACATCTACCAGCAAGAAAATCTGATACTTAAGGACGTCAACTTGAGTATTAAGAAAGGTGAGTTTGTCTATCTTATAGGTAAAACAGGTAGTGGTAAAAGTTCTTTAATGAAGACACTTTATGGCGATATACCACTTAAAAAGGGCGAAGGAACCATAGTAGAACATAATCTATCGACCTTAAAAGAGCGTGACATACCGTATTTAAGACGTAAACTAGGTGTGGTTTTTCAAGATTTTAAACTCTTAACTGATCGTACAATTAAGGACAATCTCAAATTTGTTTTAAAGGCCACTGGCTGGAAGAAAAAGGCAGAGATGGAAGAGAAAATTGATCAGGTACTGGATAAAGTAGGTATGAAAACGACCGGCTTTAAATATCCGCACGAGCTATCTGGTGGAGAACAACAACGCATTGCCATTGCAAGAGCGCTTTTAAATGACCCAGAACTTATCATTGCAGACGAGCCTACAGGAAACCTAGATCCACAAACTAGTGTCGAGATTATGGAAGTGTTACAACAAATCAATAAAAATGGAAATACCATTCTTATGGCGACACATGATTATGCATTGTTATTGAAATATCCGTCAAAAACTTTAAAATGCGATGGTGGCGAAGTATTTGAAGTAGTTCAAAAAACACTATAAGTTCATACAGATGCAAGAAGTTCGCCCATTTTTTAGCATTATCATACCTACTTATAACGCGTCTTCAACTCTTGCTACAGCTATAGACAGTATTCTTTCTCAAACCTTTACTAGTTTTGAAATTATAATCATGGACGGCGAGTCCAGCGATACTACTGTACAGATTGCCAAGTCTTTTTTGAATCTTGACCATCCTATTTCTATCACCTCTCAATCAGATGATGGAATTTATGATGCTATGAATAATGGAATTAAAAAGGCAAATGGTATATACCTTTATTTTTTGGGCGCAGACGATTATCTTATCGACACTACAGTTCTAGCAGACATTCACCAGCAACTTATCTTAACCAGTACAGATGTTATATATGGTAATGTACAAAGCCCATCATTAGGCTCTAGCTATATGGGTAAATGCGACGATCAATTAATATTTCACAAAAACATTGCACATCAATCGATCTTTTTTCACAGAAGAGTTTTTGAACTCACTGGCTATTTTAATTTAAAATATAGAACTCACGCAGACTGGGCTCATAATATCAATTGGTTTTTTAATTCTGAAATAACAAATCAGTATTTCAACAGAGTTATTGCACATTATGCAGATGGTGGATACAGTTCTAGAACAAAGGATCATTACTTTAGAAAAGACTTGTTTTCAATTTATTATCTTAACGCAATAAATAGAAACAGTAAATTAAAAGTTATTTTTAATATAACGAAAGGATTGTTTTCAAGAATAACTCGATGAGTAACCCTAACATACTTGTTATTATACCTGTGTACAATAAACAGGCTACTATTGAACGTGCTATAAATTCAGTTTTAGAACAAACTGTTTCTTGTGATTTACTAGTTATAGATGACGGTTCTACAGACTATAGCGCTTCAGTTGTTGAAAAAGTTGATAATCCTAGACTATCCTATATATCACAACCTAATCATGGTGTGAGTTTTACTAGAAATAGAGGAATTAAAACTGCCCTAAAAAATGGTTATGAATATGTAGCATTTCTAGACGCTGACGATTACTGGTTAGATAATCACATGGAGCAAATAGAACAGCTGATTGAAAAATTTCCAGAAGCTTCTGTATTTGCAAATAACTATCACCTTAAAATAGGTGAATCGCGATGGAACCGAACTAAATTCAGCAACCTTAAAGATCAAGAGACTCAAATAGTGAAACCTTTTTTTAAGGCAAACTACCTCAACTCTATTTTAAGCTCTTCTAGTTACTGCATGCGTTTAATAGGAAACGATCCTATTTATTACAATGAAGAACTGACGCATACTGAGGACACTGATTTTTTAATAAAAGTCGGGTTAACAAAAACTGTTGCTTTTAATAATAAAGCTACTGTAATTATTGACAAACAAGCAGATAACAGATCTGATGCTGTACACATTCTTAAAAGAACGGTAACCAACTTTGACTGTTATGAAGAAAAATATGAAGCCGTTGAAGGATTAAAAAAATATCTAGACATTAATAGGTTCTCAATAGCAGTAAATTATAGAATGTACGGCCTTATAGAAAGAGCTGTATACTATCAAAGAAAAATCGACTTGGACCATCTATCATGTAAACAACAACAGTTATTAAAAATGAGTCGTTTGCAACTTAAAGCACTTCACAAGACCAAAAAAATTCTTGAAGTAATTGGGTTAGATTTAAGAACTGGCTAAGTCTTTAAATTCATTATAGTCTCTGATGTAGTCATCTTCACTAAACTCCATAGAAGCAACAACCATACATACAGAGCCACTAGAGAAATTCTCTAATTCGCGCCAAACCATGGTAGGTATTAACAGACCTTTATCTGGCTTATTAAGCGTGACAGTTTTTTGCTCATTACCATCATCTAGGACTACATCAAAGCTACCACTTAACGCTACAATAAGCTGTCTCAACTCTTTATGCGCATGACCACCACGTTGTGATGAGCTAGGAACATCATATAAATAGTAGACGCGTTCCATTTTAAAAGGAATGGTATCACCTTCTATGACCGCAAGATTTCCTCTTGGGTCTGTAATTTTAGGAATATCAATAATTTTTACATCCATGTGGTAAATATAACTATAAGTCTGGATGACCTATACGATGACCTTCAAAACCAGTCAAGTAATCATTCATGCCGTGATTAAAAACCATGTATTTATCATATAAATTGCGCCAACCTTTCACATAGCCTTTACGCCACAAGAAAAATACATATTTAAACTGCTTCATTTGTGCTGTCCATAGATTTTCTCTAGCCGCTAGTGCTCCACGTGCATAAATCACTCGATTATTTACTGGTTCATCACTGCTGGTATGAGCATCATGTTTAACAATGGTTTGTGGTACAAATTGAACTCTTAGATTCTTATCAATAGCATCAGTCAAGAATACATAATTCTCACTATCTCCAAATTGAGCACCTAATCCAAATCTTGTGTCAAATTGAATTGAACTCTCATGAATAGATTCTCTTTTAAAAGTTATTTCTGGAGAAAGCACATTTTCTACTTGCTTACGCGAAAGCGTTTCTTCAACAACAGCATAGTTTCTAAAAAGTAAATCTTTCCTTATTGCTGTCTGAAAAGTAATTATCTCGTGTTCACAATGGTTATGAGCTGCAATAACTTTGTCAACAGCATTATCCATAAGAATACAGTCATCATCTAATATCCAACAAATAGCAGCAGAAGCTTTTTCAATAGCAAGGTTGCGACTGCGAGAAAGACCAAAACTGTGATCATTAATAACCTGAATGTTGTCGTATTCTGAGCTAAGGTTTTCGGTTTTAGACTGATTAACAACAATAAGGTGATACTTAATCTCACTTACCTTACATTGAAACATAGCCTCAAGAAAAGACAAATCGCTCCTATTCATCGTTGCGATAAGGATTTGTAAATCTTGATTAGTGTATGAATTCAACAGTGTATCTTTACGTCAAAGATAACTTTTATGCGCATTTTGCTCATAGGCGAGTACAGTGGTTTTCACAATTCTCTTAAATATGGACTTCAACAATTAGGTCACGAGGTAACTCTTGTGGGCGATGGTGATGGTTTTAAAAAATTTCCTGTAGACATAGAAGTAGGCAGCGATTACTTTAGAAGAGACTGGTTAAGAGAAAAAGTTAAAGTAGCCTGGTGGAAACTCACCGGTCATAATCTAGAGGATAATATCCGTTTAGCACGCTTCCGCGAAAGCGAGCATCTTATGAAAGGTTATGATATCGTTCAATTTATCAATTCAAACGCGCTGGGTTGTGAACCACCGATCGAGTGGCAAATGATTGATTATCTTCTTAAAAATAATAACAAAGCTTTTTTAGTAGCTTGTGGAGATGACTATCCATATGCACAGTTTCTAACCAAAAAACATCAAGGCTACAGTATACTGACACCATATCTAGAAGACACTTCTCTAAAAAACCAATATCTCCATACTTTTAAATACCTTAAAAAAGGATATCGAGAGAATTATGATCGATTATTAAGCAAGTGCAAAGCCATCATACCATCTCATACTGATTTTCAAATGGCATTAAGTGACGAGTCTAAATGTGCTAATATGATTCCCAGCGCAATAATTATGGAGCAACTTGAATTGCATCAAAATCATATCGCGCAACCTATAGAAATTTTTATGGGAATTAATAGAGGTAACTATTTTAAAAAAGGGATTCCTTATTTTGAAAAAGCTCTTGATATTTTAAAATCTAAATATGGCCAAAAAGTAAACATCACTATTGCCGAAAATTTGCCTTATGATGAATATATCAAATCCTATCGAAAAAGTCACATCTTACTAGATCAAGCCCTTAGTTATGATCAAGGTTATAATGCGCTAGAAGCTATGGCACAAGGTAAAGTTGTTTTTGCAGGAGCTGGGACGCCATTTTTAAAGGCTTATGAACTTGAAAAGGCTCCACTTATAGATGCAAAACCAGATGTTAATTATCTAGTGCAAGAACTATCTAACCTCATCGAACATCCTGATGAAATTTTTAAATTAGGTAAAGAAGCTAGAGAATTTGTAGAGAGACATCATAATGCTATTGACACTGCTAGAAAGTATCAGGCTTTATATATCGCTTAAAAAAGAAATCCAAAAATAAGTGGATTATCTATTCTTCCACTGGATATCGATACCATTAAAATCTGTCGCAGCTTGTTCTTTTGCCTGTTTAGGAATCATAAATTCGAATTCTAAGACCACTTCTAGACCATCATCTAGATAGAACAACATGGTTTCTTCGCCTTCATAATCACAGATAACAACAGCGTGAATTTCATGAACATTGAAATATTCGTCCTTCACTTCTTGTGGCTCTACAAACTCAAAATAATGCAGTACCCTAGCACCTTTAAAGTAATCGATTTGCTGTAAGTAGATATCTTTTTCCATGTGACAAAGGTAAGGTGTTTTTAAGTAATTGTTTATGAATCATGAGTTATGAAACCTAAGTAAATTGAAAAACCGCTTCAGAATACTGAAGCGGTTTTTCAATAAAAATATGATAAAGTAATTATTTAATTCTAGATCTCACGTTTATCATCAAATCCTTCTAATAATTGCGCTACTCGTTGAACAAACTGTCCACCTAGCGCTCCATTGACTACTCTGTGATCATAACTGTGTGATAAGAACATCTTCATACGTATTCCTATAAAATCACCTTGTGGTGTTTCTACAACTGCAGGAACTTTTCTGATTGCTCCTAGCGCAAGAATACCAACTTGCGGTTGATTGATAATAGGAGTTCCTAATACAGACCCGAAAGTACCGACATTAGTAACTGTATAAGTCCCACCTTGTGTATCATCTGGCTTTAACTTACCATCTCTAGATCTTCTAGCCAGGTCATTTACAGCTTTTGCCATTCCCATCAGATTTAATTGATCAGCATTTTTAATAACTGGTACAATTAAATTACCATCTGGTAGAGCAGCTGCCATACCTAGATTAATATTCTTGCGCTTGATAATGTTATCACCATCTACCGCTATGTTCATCATCGGGAATTCTTTAAGAGCCTTAGCAACGGCTTCCATAAAAATAGGTGTGAACGTCAGGTTTTCTCCTTCTCTTTTTGCAAAGGCGTCTTTATGTTTCTTTCTCCAGTTCCAGATATTAGTAACATCACATTCAATAAAACTTTGAACATGAGCACTAGTTTGAACTGATGCAATCATGTGATGAGAAATAAGTTTCCCCATACGCGTCATTTCAATTATCTCATCACCACCGTTTACACTAACTGGCGCCGCTGGTTTTTGAACTGGCGCACTGGCTGGCGCAGTTGTTTTAGCTTGTGGTGCAGCAGCGGTAGTTGTTTTACCAGCTTTCTTATCTGCTACGTAACTAAGTATATCATTTTTAGTCACACGACCATTACTACCAGTACCTTTTATAGACTCTAGTTCTTGCAAAGAAATATTTTCTTCTTTGGCAATGTTTTTTACTAATGGAGAATAAAAACTATCTGAATCAGTATAATCTACTGGTGCAGCAGTTTCCATACCTTTTTCTACCTGTGCACTTGCTGTCTCAACAGTTATCGCTGCTGGTGCAGTAGTTTCTGTTGCAGCTGGTGCTGGAACAGATGCGTTATCGCCATCTGTCTCAATAATAGCTATCGTCTGGCCTACTTGAACTACATCATCTACTTGAAAGAGTACTTCTACAAGCGTTCCATCCACTTCACTAGGGACTTCACTATCTACCTTATCTGTTGCGATTTCAAGAATGGCCTCATCAGCCTCTATCGTGTCACCTACATTTTTAAGCCATGAAGTAATTGTAGCCTCAGCCACAGACTCACCCATTTTAGGTAATTTAAGTTCAAATTTTGCCATATCGTATAGTAACTATATCGTTTTCTTAGAAGTTGCAAAAGTAAGAATTCTAAAGAAAGAAAAGCACAATTTATCTCGCGTTAGGACTATTTTAAGTTTCAGCTATTCAAGTATCAGCTCTTTAACCTCTCCACGAGAAGAACTACTATCACTTCCTATAATCAAATTACGTTTAAAATTTAAGAAACGATAGGTATATTGTGAGGATGTATTGCCGGCCATAAAGTTGATTATTTCATCAAAGGAAAGTGTGGCCGTATCCCAGATAAATTGTGTTTGAGAATTCCACTTAAGATCAGACAACTGCTTATAAGTAGCTACCTTATCACAAAAACCTATTTGAAGCTTATTATCATTGGTAACCAAAACTCTATATGAGTTACTTGTACTTACAACGCTTTCATTTTCAATAGATTTTGTAGCAATAATACCTTTTAAAGCCAAATCTACTAATGCTTTTTCAATTTTAGACTTCTTAAAATGTTTATTGTAAAACAGCCCCATCGCGCCATAAAAACGCTCTAAGTATTTTCTATCCTTTACAGTACTTTCGCCTTTAAAATGTATAACTTTAAGCTTGCCTAAATAATAATTCTGATAGCCATGTTGTAACGCAGTGTAACTTAGATCAATGTCTTCACCATACATAAAATATATTGAGTCAAAACCACCTAACTTCTCATAAACCGACTTTTTACAAACCATCATTGCTCCTACTAAGACTTCAACCTCTCCATTATCATCTTTTTGTAAATGACTAGCATAATATTTAGAATCATTACCTAAAATCTTTTGTCTAGCTATTTGTGGAGTTGGGACGTTGCGCTTGCTTTCTGGCAGGTAGGTTCCGGTACCATCTATAAGCTGTGTAGTAGTAAATGCTATTTGTGGATTCGCTTTCGCGAAAGCGAGAACCTCATCAAACACAGTTTCTCCAACAACCGTATCGGGATTAAGAATGCATAGGTAATCACCTTGCGCGTGTTGCACTCCAATATTATTACCTTTTGAAAACCCTAGATTTTCATGATTTGTAATCAACTTAACTTGTGGAAAAATGTTTTGCAACATCTCAATACTGTGATCTGTAGAGTCGTTATCAACCACAATTACTTCTGCATCAATATTGTTGACCGCTTTTAGAACACTATATAAACACTGCTCTAGAAAAGCTGCGGCATTATAATTAAGTATGATAATGGATAAATCCAAATTTAGTTTTTTAGCGAGTTTTCATAAGGAACACGATGTAAGATACTGCGCCCCAAAGTAACCTCATCTGCAAATTCTAGTTCATCACCTACAGCGATTCCTCTGGCTATGGTAGATGTGTTCACCTCTAAACCATTGAGCTGTTTAAATATATAAAAATTAGTCGTGTCTCCTTCTATAGTTGGACTGAGCGCAAAAATTAGTTCTTGAACTCCATCATTCTGAATGCGTTGTATCAAAGATTTAATATTTAAATCTTGTGGACCTATACCGTCCATCGGGCTTATTTTTCCACCAAGAACATGATATAAACCTCTATACTGGCTGGTATTTTCTATCGCCATTACATCGCGTATATCTTCTACCACACAAACGATGGTTTTATCTCTATTATGACTGGCACATATCTCACAGATATCGACATCACTTACATTATGACAGTTTTTACAAAATTTTAAATCATGACGCATATTAGTAAGCGCTTGTGATAAAACGTCTGTCTGATTTGCGGGCTGTCGCATTAAATGTAATACTAATCGCAAGGCCGTGCGCTTACCTATACCTGGTAATTGCGAGACTTGATTAACAGCTTCTTCTAATATTTTTGAGGAAAAATTCATGTGCTACAAATATAAGAGATGTGTTATTAGCGATAAGTCTTGTGTGGTAAGGAATTGATCAATTTTAATTTACCCATGAAACGCATCCTATTTAGATATTAAAAAAGTAGTTATTAAATACACCTATAAATAAAACCAGCAATACCACTAAATCACTAAAGCGTTTGTCTCTTAAATTAGAAATTCTATCAGTATTTTAGCATTAAAATTCAATCTGTGTCTTCTACTCAAATTCTTATAACCATTGCGGTATACTTTGCCGTGCTTATTTTGATTTCTTTCATTGTAGGTCGTAAAGGCGATAGCGCTACATTTTTTAGAGGTAATCGCAGCTCGCCGTGGTATGTAGTAGCTTTTGGGATGATAGGCGCTTCATTAAGTGGCGTGACTTTTATATCTGTGCCTGGCGCGGTAGAACTGGGCGCGATGAATTATTTTCAAGTGGTACTGGGCTATATATTAGGCTATGTGGTTATAGGATTAGTACTGTTACCACTGTACTATCGGATGAACCTAACTTCTATTTATAGTTATTTGAACGACCGTTATGGAAGTGCAGCACAATACACAGGTTCTAGTTTCTTTTTATTATCTAGAGTCGTAGGTGCGAGTTTCCGCCTTTACTTAATTGCTGGAGTTTTACAGGATTTTGTTTTTGAAAGTATGGGAATTCAGTTCTGGCAAACGGTTACGTTAACGGTTATACTTATATGGCTATATACGTTCAAATCTGGAATCAAAACGATTGTCTGGACTGATACATTGCAAACTCTCTTTATGCTTATTGCTGTAGGAGTTGCCATCTATTTTGTGTCGGACGGACTAGGTTTAAATGGAATAGGAGAAATCACCTCTTTTATAGGTGATAGTGAGATCTCACAAATATTCTTTTGGGATGACTGGAAAAGCGGTCAACATTTTGTCAAACAATTTATGGCTGGTGCCTTTATCGCTATAGTTATGACAGGACTGGACCAAGACATGATGCAAAAGAACTTAACCTGCCGTAGTTTAAAAGAGGCACAAAAGAACATGTTTTGGTTTACCATCGTATTGACTTTTGTCAATCTGATCTTTTTAGGATTAGGAGTTCTATTGACAGAGTATGCGATATCAACTGGAATAGATGCTCACAAAGACGCCTTATTCCCTACAATCGCATTACAGACCAAAATGGGAATAGGTCTAGGTCTCGTATTTATATTAGGTTTAATTGCTGCAGCTTATTCTAGCGCAGACAGTGCACTTACATCACTTACCACTTCATTTTCTGTCGACATCTTAAAAATAGAAGAACGCTATGAAGTAAAAAAGCAAAACCTACTGCGCAAATTGATACATGTAAGTTTTTCAGTAATTCTTATTCTAGTTATTGTGAGTTTTGAATACCTGATAAAAGATGATAGCGTTATTAATAAGCTGTTCACATTTGCAGGTTATACTTATGGCCCATTGCTGGGGTTATTCTCATTCGGAATCTTGACGAGACTCAGAGTACATCATATCGCAACACCTTTTATTGCGGTAGCATCACCATTTATAGCCTATATACTAAGTTGGCTAGCTCTTGAAATGTTCGGGTTTGAATTTGGCTTTTTTATCTTGCTACTTAATGGAGCAGTGACGTTTATTGGACTACTAACTGCATCCTTATTTACAAAAAACTAATATTGTCCTGTACCTAAAAGTACTAAGGTACAAGCTACCTCAGATGCAATACCAGCTTGATTTAATTTCTCATAGAACTCTGGATTCTCAGTTCCTGGATTAAATATAACGCGTTGAGGCTTTAAACTTATGATGTAATCATAATACTGAGTTTGACGTTGTGCATTAAGGTATAGCGTTACTGTATCAACACCTATAAATGGCAATAGTTCTTTATGAATTTTTACATCGTCCACCATACCTGTGCGCATACCTATGGCCACAGTCTCAATATTAAACTTGCGCAATCTATAGATAGCGATATTTGAATAACGTTCTTCTTTAAGTGACGCTCCAAGTACTAATGTTTTTTTAGACATATTTTAAGATAATTGCTGTAACAATAATACAAATGTATCGTCTTTTAGATGAAGAGGTTGATTACCCTTTGATTTATTTGATTAAGATTGAATTTTATGAAAAAGAAAAGTTCAAGATAACAATCGTATGATTCATAATTAATGGTTAGTGTTATTATACGATTTAGAAAACCCGAGCTTGCAGGCTCGGGTTTTTGATTTGTAAAAGTTTAAGAGATTATCGTAATAATCAGTAATAAAGCTTTATAGGTATATAGCCTGAATATCAAGGCGATCACCATTACCAAAAGAGGCACTAAACGCAGCGTCACTATTCAATCCACCTCCATAAACAGCACCTTGTAAGTGAATACTATGAGTACCTGCTTCTAAGGCGATTGTCATGGATCTAGAATTATAGATATATCCAGTGGTAGTATCACAATTGACATTTGAATATACAACACTAGTCATCCCATAAGATTTTGTAGTATCGGCAGTTGTACCATCTCCTAAATAAAAGTAATTGTGAGCAACCTTTGCCCTACCATCATCTATCATATTTGTTCCATCATATGTTTTAAAATCAACAGCTACATAAAATGTTATTACAACGAGTGCTCTTTCTTCTAGCACAAAGTTTCTAGTATATAATTCTTCTGAATTTAAACCAGAATCAGGTAGAGTTTGTACAACCACGGGCGATGCTAAGTTAGAAACTGAAAGAAGCTCTCCAGATTGTTTTCCTAAAGTCATCGTTCCTTCAGAATCGACCATGACGTTATAATTTGTAGAACCACCTAAATTACGTGAATGACTTGAACTATTTAAGCCATCAACACGTACTGTACTATTAACTCCAGACACATGAAGAGTCTCTTGAGGATTAGTTGTACCAATTCCAACCTGAGCAACGGAAATAGTTGTAACAAACAACACTAGAATTAGTAGAATATTTAATTTATTCATAATTGCACTCTTAAATTTGATAATTTTTAGTTGCCCAACATTGGGGCATTGGCATTTCCTGAACTACAGACACACGCTGCACCAGTCTGAAAATTAATAGTAACTACCTCTCGATCACATGTAGTGTCATTAGGCGCTGGTAAACAAATCTCGTACTCAAAAACTACGTCCCCTATAAACCCAGGGCTAGGTGTATATGTATAATCACCATTGCTTGAAAAAGTAAAACTTTCTCCCGCCGGATCTGGTGAAGAGATTACTGTAAACGTAGATCCTGCTGGACTGCTACTATCTTTTACTGTTCCATTAAAGGTGTTGTTTCTACATCCTTCTTCGTTTTTTGATGATGCATATCGCTGTAAAATTAACATTTTACCATCTCCATGATCATTTGAAGATGCCGTGAAATCAACTCTTGTAATTACTGAACCGACAGGAGCTAAATCCTCTAAAGTAAAAATTGCAATTCCAATCGTCCCATTATTATGGACTACACGACCAGAGTTCCAATAATCGACACCTACTGGAGGAGCATTAAATAAAGGACCACTTTGAGTAGTATTTGGCAATACAAACGTATCCCCTAAAAAAACCTCAGGACCACCACCGGAAGGTTCTCCATAAAACGAAATGTAAAAGCAGTTGTTAGAATTACGCTCTGTTATTGCAATTATCCCACCTTCATTTGACGGTATACCAGGACTATACCTTAAAGTTTGAATTTGTGAGTCAGTAGTTGCTACAGCAGGAAAATCAGTACATATGTCATCGCCATTATGATTTGAAGTAAAATAATGCGTTAAATCTCTATCTTGAAATGATTTCAGAGCATCATCATTCCAATCGATGTTAGAACTATTATTGTTGATTATTACATTTCCATGTCTTATCTCATTTCTACCATGCCCATCTGGCCCTAGACGAGTTAATTCATAAGCAGAAGGAACAGCCATAATATCATAAACCTCAGTGCCAATAGTTATCGATTCTAAAGTAGCTGGCTGATTATTATTAGCCTGAACATCCAACCATTGAAAAGTTACGTCAGTACGAATAGAATTTGCTTGGGACTGACTTAAGGCACTAATGGTAAAAGAAAAAAATAAAGCAATTGTAAAAAACAATTCTAAATTAAGTCTACAAAAAAAGTTTAATCTCATGAATACCTTAAATTGGACTGCAATATTAAAGTAGTAAACTAACTTACTGGTTAAATGTATCTCAGTAAGTTAAAATACTCCATAAATGGGCTGCAATTAACGATTAAAGTTGACAACACTAGGTTATTCAACCCATTAGATAAATAATGTGAAGATGATCTTAAAGAATAAAAATTTAATAAACTACCATTTGATCACAGCACTAGCCCATGTAAATCCACTACCAAAGGCTGCTAATACAACCGTATCACCTTCCTTAACCTTACCTTCTTCCCATGCCTCACATAATGCGATAGGAATGGATGCCGCAGTGGTATTACCATATCTCTGGATGTTATTGTAAACCTGATAGTCTGATAACTGAAATTTCTTTTGAATAAATTGAGAAATACGCAAGTTCGCTTGGTGTGGAACTAGCATATCAATATCACTTACCTCAAGATTGTTTGCCTTTAAACCTTCCATAATCACCTCGCTAAAACGTACAACTGCATTTTTAAACACAAACTGACCGTTCATATATGGATAATAAGGAATATCCTCTTGCGGATTTTCTTCAATTAATTGAGGTACCCAATGGTTAGTAGATGGACCTTTAAGCGATAACTCTAGCGCATGTTTACCTTCACTATGTAAATGTGTAGAAAGAATTCCGTGACCATCCACTTCACTTCTTGAAAGAACTGCAGCTCCTGCACCATCACCAAAAATCACTGACACAGATCTACCGCGAGTGGTAAAATCTAATCCACCGCTATGATTCTCTGATCCTATCACGAGTACATTTTTATACATACCGGTTTTAATAAATTGATCTGCAACTGACAGAGCATATACAAAACCACTACACTGGTTGCGCACATCTATCGCCGGACAGGTATGAATACCCATCAATTCTTGAACTTGTACACCACAACCAGGGAAATAATAATCTGGCGATAAGGTGGCAAACACGATCATATCGATGTCATCTTTTGAGACCTTAGCACGTTCTAGTGCCATTTCTGCAGCTTTAACACCCATGACAGCAGTAGAATTTCCGTCACCTTTTTTAATATGACGTCTTTCCTTAATACCAGTGCGTTCCTGAATCCACGCGTCGTTAGTATCCATTAATTTAGAAAGGTCATCGTTAGTAACTATATTTTCTGGGACATATTTTCCCATTCCGGTAATGCGAGAAGTATACATATTTATCTTTGTAAGGGTCGCAAGATAAGACCTACTCTACATAAGGTACTAGAAGTTTTCCTTAATTTAATATGCATGCATAACAATTTGTTCCCATCAGATTTTCCAGATATACCAGATGCTCGAGTGCATTATGATGGTAACTTTTACGCTTTCGCGGAAGCGCAACAACTACTATCCAAACTACTTAACGAAACACCATGGAGACAAAATAAGATTACGGTTTATGGTAAAGAACACGACGAACCTAGACTAACGCAACTCTATGGCGATCCAGGAATAAAATATGGATACAGCAATATCTCTTATGATGCCTTACTATGGACTACCACATTACAAAAAATCAAAGAAGATGTTGAAAAAGCTACAGGCGCAACTTTTAATATATGTCTAATCAACAGGTATAGAGATGGACAAGACTCCAACGGCTGGCACGCAGATAATGAAAAAGAACTAGGAATCAATCCGGTAATTGCTTCTATAAGTCTAGGTCAAGAAAGGTTTTTTCATTTAAAACATCGTAATAATAAAGACTGGAAATTTAAATTCCCACTACAACATGGTAGCTTATTAGTTATGGCAGGTCAAACACAACATACCTATAAACATCAAATTGCCAAAACGAAAAGACTTATTGATGAACGCATCAACCTTACTTTTAGAAAGATCGTTGAGTTGTAAAATCATTTATACTTATCTTTAAATCAAATTTCATTTTATGAAAATCACATATGTTACGATAAATTTGATTCTTATTTTATTTTCTAGTAGTCTACTTTTTTCATCTGAAAAAGTAAAAAACGATGAGAAGGAATTTCTAATATCAATAGAAATGCTAGAAAACAACGAACTCCAATTAGTTTGTACTGAAGGTTGTGCTTGGGAGACGTTAAGCTTTACCCTATCCAATAATGAAAACGACCGAATGGTAAATACATATGGTCTTAACGTTATAGAAAATCAAGATACTAATCCTAATAAAGGCCTAGCTCTATTTCTATTTTCTGTTCAAAAAAGCGGTAATGGATTGCAGCTCAAAGGAATTAAAGGAACTCGATGGACTGATTTAAATTTCTCTCTTAGAAAAGACAAACCTGCAAGCGTTGATAATGCTGGTGTGACCCTTTAAAATAAAGTTTTCTCAAAACGTAAAGCTTAGGGATTATTTACGACTTCACTCATATGGCAAGAGCAAAAGATATTTTAAAAGACCTAGATGAACGAGCAATAGACCGTATTATAGAAATGGGCTGGGAAGATCGTACGCCTTTTGATGCTATCGAGGCACAGTTTGGCGTTACAGAAAGTCAAGTAATTAAAATCATGCGTAACCAGATGAAGGAAAGTAGTTTCCGTATGTGGCGAGCACGAGTGCAAGGTCGATCTACAAAACATGTCGCACAACGTGATCCAGAAATGGACCGTTTCCGCTGCTCTAGACAACGTCATATATCAAATAATAAAGTATCAAAACGATAGTTATAATCCTTTTAAGGAGCTAAAGGAGCTAAAGGAGCAAATTAAGTTTGCTCCTTTTTTAATGACAACTTTTTTCAACACGTTTATTTTCAGAAAATTATCAAAATAAGTTGTAACAAATTAGTTTTATTACATACTTATTTAGAAATTTGTCTAAATACCTAATTAAGTGAATAGCCTTTTTAAAGCCTTAAATGATCATACCAGAAGAGCGATTCTTGAGCTTCTCAAAGAAAACGACCTCAACGCTGGAGAAATAGCAAATCATTTTGATATTTCTAAACCCAGTATATCGCATCATCTCGATTTATTAAAGCAAGCTGGTTTAGTAACGGCTATAAAAAATGGGCAGTACATCACCTACTCTATTAACACTACAGTTATGGATGAGTTAGTTCAATGGATTATGAAACTTAAAGACTAAAAAAAATGAGAAATTCATCTTTACAAGAAACAGTTATTATCATCCTTACATTGATTCCCTTTATCTATCTAGGACTGGTTTATAGCGATTTACCAGACTCCTTACCTATGCATTGGAATGCACAAGGTGAAGTGGACCATATGGGTAACAAAAGAGAACTATGGTTAATCCCTATCTTACTTACTGGATTGATGTACGTCATACTTAAATATGTACCTAAACTAGATCCAAAAGGTCAAATTAAAAAAATGGGTAACAAATTTGGACATTTAAGAGTTGCTATTACTTTATTTCAGACAGCACTTGCGGTAGGTATTATATATATGTCTACCACTTATAAGGATGGTGATACCAGTTCACCTACGTGGATTTTTATGCTCATCGGACTATTATTTATAGTTTTAGGGAATTACATGCCAGCTATGAAACCTAACTATTTTGTAGGCATAAGAACACCATGGACACTTGAAAATGAGAATGTATGGCGCAAGACACATCGTGTAGGTGCTATTTTATTTATTACATCTGGCATTATAATACTGATCACGTCATTGCTATTTGATATGCAAATCGCTTTCTATGCAACCATTGGCACAGCATTTGCCATAGTAGCATGGACCTTTATTTATAGTTACACACTTTATAAAAAACTACAGTAATCATGAAAAAAATAATCATTTTATTCGCGCTACTTCCTCTACTAGGTTTTTCACAAAACCTATTTGATAAAGGCAATAAAGAAGTAGAAAAAGATCCTACAGAATTAAACATTACAGAAAATGTTCAAGGAACACTATGGTTCCCTGATGGAGAGTCTAATCCACCTCTAGTGATTATGTTAACTGGTAGTGGTCCTAATGATAGAGATGGTAATAGTGTAATGACTAAAAACGATAGTCATAAACAACTTGCACTAGCCTTGAAAAAAGAAGGTATTGCTACCTATCGATATGACAAGCGAGTAGTAACACAAATGAAAAAGAAAAAAGTAGATCCTAATACTAGCTTTGACGATTTTATCACTGATGCACGTGATGTCGTTGCATATTTTGAGAAAGACAAACGCTTTTCAAAAATTTACATCGCCGGTCATAGTCAAGGTTCATTAGTAGGCATGCTAGCCGTTAATAAAAATATTGACGGATTTATATCACTAGCTGGTGCTGGAGAAGTTATTGATAACGTCATTGTCTCTCAAATAGCAGCACAAAGTCCCGGACTGGACACCATAGCGAGAACTACTTTTGATAAAATGCGTGCTCAAGAAGAAATTGTAGAAGATGTAAATCCTTATTTGATGCAATTACAAGGTCCGCAAATGCAACCTTTTATGGAGTCCTGGATGGCGTATGATCCAGCAATAGAAATCGCAAAATTAAAAACACCTGTTTTGATTATTAATGGAGATCGCGATTTTCAAGTATCTATAGAACAGGCAAAAATACTACATGCTGCAGCACCTTCTAGTCAATTAGAAATCATAGAAGGATTGAACCATGTACTTAAAAAAGTAGGTAGCGATGATATAGAAGCTGCCAAAAGTTATACCGATGTAAATTTCCCTATTCATCCTGTTTTAATAGAAAAAATGGTCGCCTTTATAAAAGAATAATTTCTTAATAATTACGCTTCCGCGAAAGCGTGATTTCAACCACACAATATATATAAAGTCGTATTTTGCAATCATTCAAAATACGACTTTATGATTTTTCAAGAGATAGTAGAAAAGGCCATCGACACAACTCCTTTCATCACTAAGGACACCATCGTTTTTGGTTTATTGATGATATGTCTCGCATTGGTATTTTATTCTTCTTCTTTAAAAAAAGGCTTTTGGACTGGATTTTATAAAATTGTACCGGCTTTACTAATGTGCTATTTATTACCATCTATCTTAAGCTCGCTGGGAATTATTGCTCCAGAATGGACTACTATAGCTGAGGATGGTACGGTTACCGAGAATAGCTCATCTTTATATTACATGGCGTCGCGTTACTTATTACCAGCAGCACTAGTGTTGATGACCTTATCTATAGACTTAAAGGCCGTATTTAATCTAGGACCTAAGGCACTTGTTATGTTTCTTACAGGAACGGTAGGAATTGTTATAGGTGGACCAATCGCTATTTTAATTATAGGTTCCTTTTCTCCAGAAACAGTCGGTGGCGAAGGTTTTGACGCGGTATGGCGTGGACTTTCTACTCTTGCTGGTAGTTGGATAGGTGGTGGTGCAAATCAGACAGCCATGCTTGAAGTTTATGAGTTTAATCAAGCAAAATATGGCGGTATGGTTCTGGTTGATATAGTGGTGGCTAACTTATGGATGGGAATTCTTCTTTTTGGTATAGGGAAAGCTGCAAAAATAGATCGATGGTTTGGTGCGGACAGTCGTGCGATAGAAGATCTTAAAAAACGAGTATCCGATTATACAGCAAGTGTAAAACGAGAAGCTACTTTTACGGATACAATGGTAATGTTAGGAATCGGTTTTGGAGCTGTCGCCATAGCTCATTTTGGAGCAAATTATCTATCTGATTTAACAAGTAACATCGATGGAATTTCTGATAATATTTATTTAAGCTTTTTAACCAGTCAATTTTTCTGGATGATATCTATTGCTACATTAATAGGTATCATATTATCCTTTACACCAGCAAAGAGTTATGAAGGCACTGGTGCTAGTAGTATAGGAAGTATTTTTATTTATGTGCTAGTAGCAACGATAGGAATGAAAATGGACTTGACACAAATTGTAGAAAACCCATTATTAATTTTAGTAGGTATAGTATGGATGGCTATCCATGCTGGATTATTAATCCTTATGGCTAAGCTGATTAAAGCTCCCTATTTTTTCCTTGCGGTAGGATCACAGGCAAATGTAGGTGGTGCAGCCAGTGCTCCTATCGTCGCGGCCGAATTTCATCCTTCACTGACTAGTGTCGGTGTATTACTAGCAGTATTTGGTTATGTTGTAGGTACTATAGGTGCTCTTACCTGTACGATTCTAATGCAAATTGTAGCGACATCTTAAAGATTTTTAGAATAACAATTTCAAATGACTATATGGTATAAGTCAAACTTATACATCATATTTGCAGCCCAATAAAAAGCTCATGAAAAACACATTTATAGCCATAATTACTTTATTAATTTTAACTTCTTGCGGTAATGATAAGAACGGTAATCTGATTGTTAATGGAACCGTAGATGGACTTAAGATAGGTAAGTTATACCTACAACAATTGCAGGATACTACTTTAGTAAACGTAGATTCTGTTATTGTAGATGGAGAAGCGCCTTTTCAAATGAGCGCGACTATAGATGAACCACAATTAATGTACTTATATCTAGATAAAAAAGACGGTACCATTTATGATGACAGACTAACATTTTTTGCAGAGGATACGATCATTACAATCAATACAACACTCGATAAATTTGAAACTAACGCAGTCGTTTCTGGTTCAAAAAACCAAAAATTATATAATGAGTTTAATGAGGTGAACAAGCAGCTATCAGAACGTTATACAGATTTATTTAAGCGCAGTATGAATTTGAGTCAAGCAGAGGTAAGAGATCAAGACTCTATCAATGCATTGTCCAGTGATATCAATAAGCATCTGAAAAGAAAAGTAGGTTATGCCTTAAATTTTGCAATGCTTAATAAAGATTATGAAATAGCACCGTTTATACTATTAAAAGAAGGCTATGAAGCAAATCCAGTATATCTAGATAGTGCTTATAACATGATGCCAAAAAAAATTCAGAGCAGTCGTTATGGAAAACAACTGTCTGAATTTATTAAAGAAAGAAAAGAGGAATTATAACTTATTGATACGCTCAATAAGTTCTCCACCTTTAGTTTCAAGATCTGTGCGTACACTTTTTAAGTGAGCTTTACGGTTTTCAACACTTTTGTCGTTCACTTTTGCGATTAATTCATCAAAGACAACGATACTGTCGTCTACAATTGCTTCAGTTGCTGCTACATCTGCATCTGGGTTAGCATCTTGTTGAATTAATGCTGCGTCTATAATATCTCCTATTACAAAGTTGATATCTTGTTTAAGGTCTCTAATACTTGCCATGGTAAATTATTTTATGCAAAAATACACCAAAATTAAACGCTATAGATGAACGCTCAACAATTTTGCCTCATTACTCGATTTCACTAATATATAAGGAACTGCAGCTGGTATTAAAATAGTTTGTGCAGGCTCTAGTTTATGGTTTACACCATTACAAAAAACATCGCAAGACTCACCTACATTCATTAACACCATAAAGCTTTGGTGAGTATTTACCGCAATACGTTTGCATCCTTTGAAGAAAAGATAATCTGTAGTAAAATATTGATTGGTGGCTAGATTCTGTTTTCCCGATTGTATGGGATTATAATCAATCACATGGTTATGAGATTCTTGATAATCACTTACTTCAATAGAATCTTCAATGTGTAATTCCCTTGCATTTCCTAAGTGATCTCTTCTATCAAAATCATAAACTCTATAGGTAATATCGCTAGACTGTTGAATTTCGGCCAGTGTAATACCTGCACCTATAGCATGTATCAAACCAGGTTTAATAAAAAAAGAATCGCCTTCCTTCACCTTGATTTGATTAAATAGATTCATTACGGTATTTTCAGAAATCGCTTTCGCGAAAGCGTCTTTATTACTCTCTTCCTTAAATCCTAGAATCAATCGTGAATCTGGCTGTGCATCCATGATATACCACATTTCAGTTTTACCAAAACTGTTGTGTTTCTTCATAGCTACAGAATCATCTGGATGTACTTGAATCGATAAATCCTGTGCTGCGTTGATATATTTGATAAGTAGTGGAAACTGTTTGCCGTGTAGTTCAATAACTTTTTTACCCAGCAATTCTAATGGAAATTTTTCAATCAACTCATTAAGATCAAGACCGCTGTAGGCTCCAGTATTAACGACACTAACATCATTTTCAACAACTGAAATTTCCCAACTCTCACCTAATTGAGATATGGGTGGCTCTATATTTTTAATGGCATTGAGTTCTTCTCCACCCCAAATTTTTTCTTTAAAAATAGGCTTGAAACTTAACGGGTATAATTTCATTATTCTCCTTTATAGACTACAAAGTTGCGTTCTGTTTCATAGAGTTTTATTTCTATATCGTACTTTGAGTCGAGTTTTGCTTTTATTTTATTATAAATCACATAAGCAATATTTTCTGCCGTGGGATTTAATGTTTTGAAATCTGGGACTTCAATATTTAAATTCTTATGATCAAATGCATCTTCAACCTCAGATTTAATGACATCTTTTAAAATTTTTAAATCTATAAGATATCCTGTTTCTGGATCAACTTCTCCAGTAACACCTACTTCAAGATCATAATTATGACCATGAAAATTAGGATTATTACACTTACCAAATATAGCCGCATTTTTTTGATCACTCCAGTCAGGTCTATGTAGTCTGTGCGCTGCATTAAAGTGCGCTTTACGATATGCCGTTATTCTCATGAGATATGATTATAATATTTATCAAAAATGATCTTAAACCATGCTGTATAAAGATCTGGTTGCGCTATCATGTCTTCTTTAATATCGTTTGCCGTCATCCATTTATAACTTGCTACTTCATCCGGATTAATATTAGGATTTTCATTTGAGTATCCTACCATAACATGATCTAGCTCGTGTTCAGTAAGACCATTGTCAAATGGAGCTATATAGATAAAATGAAAAAGTTCTTTTAGATTTGCTGTCATACCCATTTCTTCTACAAGTCTTCTCTTGCCAGCCTCAATATTACTTTCTCCATCACGTTGGTGGCTGCAACATGTATTAGTCCATAAGCCAGGTGAATGATATTTACTTAGCGCTCTTTGCTGAAGTAATATTTCATCCTTGTCATTAATAATGAAAACTGAAAACGCTCTATGTAAAAGTGCTTTTTCATGGGCCTCAATTTTTTCCATAAGGCCTACTTTTTCATCCTCAGGATTTACTAATATAACGTACTCTTTATTATCCATTATTTTAATTATAGTTTCAAATTTACGAAATGACGTTATATCTTTTCCTAGTCACCATGTTAACAAAAAAAAACCGTCAGAGATCGTCTGACGGTTTTTTTGTTGAACAGAAATTTATTATTTCAATTTCATAATTATAAATTCTGAACGTCTGTTAAGTTGATGTTGTTCTTCAGTACAATCCACACCATTAGAACATTCATTCACTAATTGATACTCTCCATAGCCTCTAGCCGTTAAGCGATTTGCCTTAATACCCTTCATAATTAGGTAAGCTCTCGTACTTTTTGCTCTACGATCACTTAATTTAATATTATAACCGTCAGTTGCACGACTATCTGTGTGTGATCTTATGTCAATAATCGAGTTAGGGTACGCATTCATGAATGCAAGGACTTTTTGTAATTCAATCTCTGCATCATACCTAATATTGTGTTTGTCAAAATCAAAATAGATCATATTAAGATCTAGTATATCATTTAAATCATCACCTACCTTAATATCAACAACCTTATCTTCTACTGCTTTTGCTACAGCAAGTGGTTGCTCTAATGTAGTAGAAACCTTAGGTGTTTGAACAAACTCTTCAGCAATAGAGAAATCTTCTTTTTGCGCTCTTATTGAATAATTCTGCCCACACTCTAGCACAAAGCTGTAAGCTGCGTCCTCACCAACTACTATAGATTTTATTTTCTTGTTGTCTTTATCAAATAGAGTTACTGTTGCAAACGGCATTAATTCACCGTTTTCTTGATTAGTAACTATCCCATTAATATCTACAACACATTTCAAATCTTTAGTTTGTTTGAAACTGTAAATATCATCTAGCCCTTTACCAGATTTCCTGTTAGAACTAAAATATCCAGTCTTTAAACTATCTTTAATAATAAAAGCAAAATCATCATATGAGCTATTGACTGGCTTACCTATGTTGATTACTTCTTTAACAGGCATTCCTTTATCATTAGTTTGCACAACATAAACATCTAAACCACCTAAACCTTGATGACCTGTTGATGAATAATAAAAATCGCCATTATCACTTATAAAAGGAAATAAATCATTACCAATTGTATTCACTGACTTCACATTAACAGGCTCACTGAATTCACCATTTTCATCGATGGTAACATACCAAATATCTGATGTCAATCTATTATTACCGTCGGTCATACTACCTGGGCGATCACTAGCAAAAAATAATCTTTTCCCATCCTTACTTAAAGCTGGATGGGCTGTTGAAAATTCATCGCTGTTAAAAGGTAGCTCTGTAATATTCTCCCATGGAGCAGAGGAGCTCACTCTTGTCGCTTTTAAAATTTTAAGTTTATTGATTTCATCAGAGCTAGTTTTATAACTACGCTTTACATAATTATTTCTAGTGAAGAACATAGTATTACCATCACTTGTAAAAACAGCATTACTCTCGTGAAATTTAGTATTAAGTGCCTTGTTTAATTTTACTTCATCGTTTAATTCTAATGTTGTCGAATCTGCATTGGCTTTATAAAGATTTAAAAACACTCTTTCATTCCATTTGTGACGTCTCTTAACTAAAGATGCGGTATCCTGAGAACTTGCATAAACGATAGTATTTGAATTTGGTAAATAAGATGTTCCAAAATCTTGAATCTCACTATTCATCTCAAGATTTTTTATCTCATATCTACCAGATTGTCTTTTAATCATTTCTAAATAATTAGGCTGATTAAGATAATTATCGAGGTATTGATCTTCCCCTTTTACATCTGCATAAAGGTCCAAAATCTTATCAGCTTTATCATAGTCTCGGATCGCTTTTAAAGTCTGGATATATTTGAAATAATAATTACGATCAATTGATTCCGCATCATACTGAAATACTTTGGCGTACCAAATATTAGCATTTGTGTAATCATTATTGTAATAATAAGTATCTCCTAATTTCTCAAAAACCTCTTTGTTTTCGTATCCATTTTTAACAATGCTTAAATACATTTTTTGAGCATCGATATAAGCAAGGTCTTTATAATCTTGATTAGATTCTTTCACCTTTTCCTTTTGTCCAAAAGTCACTCCTGACAGTAAGACAAATAGTATAAATAGTTTTTTAGTCATAATCTGTATATTTTAAAAGAATCGAGGCGTTATTATTCTATCGTAACTATTGAAAAGTTCAAACCTTACAAATAGCTCATAACTTCCATCATTGTATAAAGCATTTCCTAGCTCTGTAGTTTCTCGATCATATGCAAATCCTATCATCATTTGATCATCTGCTGTTGGTATTAAATCATTATCATCATCAGTATCTCTATAGTCTGGCTCGTCGGTACCATCCGTATTGTTCAGCTCATTGGCTGGATCATTCGTTACCGTAGCTCCACTTGGATCACTGTAACCAGTTGTATCAGCATCAAAAATATCATCCAATCCGTCATTATCAACATCATTACCGCTTGGCATTGTTTCTGCTACTCCGTCATTGTCTAAATCAAAACCTTCTATAGCGTCTATTACGCCATCATTATCACTATCATCATCTAAGTAATCTGGATCATCTGTTCCATCTGTGTTCTCTGGCGTGATTCCTTCTCCACTTCCTGGAGTCGTCTCATAGACATCATCCAATCCATTCATGTCACTATCTACACCACTAGGAACCACATACCCAGATGTTGTTTGTCCCTCAACATTGTCAGGAATACCATCATCATCACTATCTAAGTCCAAGCTATCAGGAACACCATCATTGTCCGAATCCGTACAACTATTTTTAGTTATACTAACAAAATCAATATTAGCTCCGTCGGCTGTTCTTCCGGAAGGAGGAGTTGCTTCAAATTGTAAAGTTGTTTGACTTGTTGTAGCTGTAAACGTCTGACTGAAATAAAACCAAGCTTTTGATCCAATAACACCATCAACTTCCCCTTGAGCAATAGCTGATAAATTTTGACTTAAAATAGAATTACTTGAAGAATCTAAAAGATCAACATCTAAAGTTACAATTTGACCAGTTGCGTGACCAACATCCTCACCCCAGAAAAATGACAAGGTATAAGTTGTTCCTGGCTCAGTATTAATGGTTTGAGACAAAACATTATTAACACCACCTGACAAATTATTATTCCCTAAAACATCTACATATTGGCTTCCATTATAAGCACTAGCAAAATTATTTGAAGACCAAACTGGTGATTCATCACCAACCCAACCGTCTAAATTTTGAGTATACGTCCAACCACGTAATGTGTTCGTATTAAGATTCGTGCCAATAAAAGTACCTGAGGCATCTGTATTTGTGGCGTTAGGAAACTCTGCAAGACTAGAGAAATCTTGATCTTCAAAATTACCATTTATCAATAAATTCCCACATCCTTCCTCTGTATCAATGATACCGTCATTATCATCATCAATATCTACACTATCAGGTACACCATCACCATCCGTATCTTGAAAATCAAGATAATTTGGAATCCCATCTAAATCATCATCATCATTGGTAGGGTCACCATCGTTATTAGCATCCTCACCAATACCTACTGTTGGAAGACCATCATTATCATCATCCTGATCTCTATAATCTGGTTCATCTGTACCATCCGTATTATTAAGTTCTGATCCTGGATCAGATATAGTAGGCATACCATTAGGATCGCCATAACCTGTCAAGTCATTATCAAAAGCATCATCTAGACCGTCATTATCTACATCATTTCCACTAGGAAGAGTATCAGGAACACCATCATTAGTGAAATCAAAGCCTTCAGTAGAATCGGGTACATTATCATTATCTGAATCATCATCAAGATAATCTGGAGAATCTAACGCATCCGTATTAACCGGAGTCACTCCATCACCACTACCAGGCGTTGACTCATATACGTCATCTAATCCATTTAAGTCACTATCCACACCACTAGGAACTATATAACCTGAAGTTGTTTGCCCTTCAACATTGTCTGGAATACCATCGTTGTCAGCATCTTGATCGTATTGATTAATAATACCATCATTATCAGTATCAAAACTATCAACAACACCATCTCCATTTGCATCATTAGCAGGAGTTACGTCTTGATAATTTAAAATTCCATCATTATCAGTATCACCAAATGGATCTACGCCACCATTCTCTACCGTATCTAAGATACCATCATTATCATCGTCGATATCAATAGAATCAACTATTCCATCATTATCATTATCATCACAGGCCATTGAATATCCTATTTCAAGGAAATCATATATACCATTATTATCAATATCGTTAGGTTCAGTATAACCATCAGAACCTTCTCCTGAGGTAACTAAACCATTACCATCTACGGTCTCTGGTGCTGAATTACCTAAAATGCCGTCTCTATCTGCATTCGCGAAAGCATCAATATAACCAGCCTCTAAAGTATCATTACAACCATCACCATCTGAGTCAGAATCTAGATAATCAGGTATTAGGTCTCCATCAGTATCTGGAGCATCTACGAAAGAATGTGACGGATCATTATATAAATTTATACGACATTCATCAAATCGAACGCTGTAAAAACGTTGAGAAGCTGCCGTTGTATTTTTAGTTACCCCAATAGTAAAATTAAATTGAGATACTTCTCTTTTTTGGAAGAAAACTCTATACCTATTATCTATATCAATAGGCTCGATAGGCGCACTACCAGAACCATCAGCTCTTAATTGAATTACGCCGGCTGCTAATTCTTGAGCAACTACCCTTGTAGGATTACCTATACTGTATCCTACTAGATTTTGTAAGCGATAGAATTCACGTACCGTACCGTTACCGTTACTATCAACATCTTGAATGAATCCACCAACTCTATTTACAACAGCCGCTGTAGTAGTTCCTGCATTTACAAATCTTACTTGGAAAGACATTGTTAAATCTCCAGTAGAACCATTTGCATAATTCAATACAGGTTGCCATGCCAAATTATCAGTTGCATTAGTATCTATATTATTAAGTGTAACTCCTGCACTACGTTGCGTTATTTCAATAATAGCATCAACACCAACCGTAGCAGTATTAAATCTATACTGAGCTCCAACAGAACCTGCTGTACCAGAAATCAAAGTTCCTCCAGTAAAGTCATAGGATTGTCCCGTACAATTAGCACCACCATTTTCAAAATCCGGAAAGAAGCCATAGCCTTCAGTTACATCATCTATACCGTCATTATCATCATCACGGTCTTCCTTATCTTTTATACCATCTCCATCTGCATCATCTGGAGCCGTTCTATCTCTAAAATCTACGTTACCACCTTCAGTTAAATCATTATCTGTATCTGGCAATTGTGAGGTTAAATTAATTGTCCCGTTAGGATCACCGTAACCTGTAGTTGTATCTATACTATCATCAAGACCATCACCGTCTGCGTCATTATTTGCAAGTGCAAGAGCAGCCTCAGTAGTATCATCAGTCCCTTGATTATCTGAATTAAGATCTAAATAGTCAGAATTATCTACATTATCCGTATTTACCGGCAAAATACCTTGCTCTTCACCGTAATCGTATGTGACCGGAAGACCATTGACTGTGACATCAGGAACACCATCTCCATTTGAATCCAAAGGTGCCGTATAATCCCCTGTAGATTGTGCTTCATTATTATCTGGAATACCATCGCCGTCTGAGTCTAAATCTAAATGATTAGGTATGCCATCATTATCTGAATCAAGAACCGAACAGACTCCATCAGCATTTAAGCTACAGAAATCAGAATCTTGATAGTTAAGTATACCATCACCATCAGAGTCTACCGAAGGATCACCAAGACCTTGTGACTCAACAGTATCTAAGATACCATCATTATCATCATCGATATCTAAATTATCAAAAACACCATCACCATCTGTATCAATTGGAGGCATACAGGCATCAGCAATCCCATCATTATTAACATCAGGACCATCTTCTCTAAAATCTAAGGTACCGTTACCGTCGATATCTACTGGAGTAGTAGCAGCATAAGAGGAAGCAACCACCAAACCATTTGCAGGATTTACGGTCGCAGGATCTGCACCGTATTGACCAGCATCTCCACCATCAGCATTTTGATCATTATAAGCTTCATTAGCATCTGAACATCCATCATTATCAGAATCTGTATCTAAATAGTCAGGATTATCTAAGCTATCAGAATTTGCTAATGTATAATTCACTAAACCACTATCCTCGTCACCAGTGTTTTGAACACTATCAGGAACACCATCCACACCAACTGGACCCGTCAATTGGCCATTTGCATTAACCTGATCATGACCAGCTTCTACTGCATCGTAAATTCCATCATTGTCAGAATCCAAATCCAAACTATCAATTACTCCATCACCATCACTATCCTTACAAGTGAATACCTCTGTAACAATAAAGACTTTACCATCACCACCATCACCATTAATAGACGGAGAAACAGTTATAGATTTAATCACTGAACCAGCAGTTGCAAATTGTGAAAGCGGATACAATGCAATTCCAATTTCTTGACCTATTGAGGTATTTATGCCCGTTCCAATATAATCACTAGTTAGAACATCTAAGCTACCAATCAGTACTCCATTTGCATCAAATGCTTCTAAATTAAATCCATTATTTAAATTTCTTTCAGAGACCAAAATAAAAGACTCACCAGAAACTGGTATTGGCACATCATAAGTAAGTGTATAAAAATCAGAGTTCAATACAGAACCTGTCAATTCTTGAAAGTGATTAAAATTATTACTACGGAAGGCATTTAATATTATATTGTTCCAATTAGGATTAGAAATATTATTACCAGAAGCCCCAGTACCAGAACCACTAATTCCATTAAAATTTTCAAAAACTACTTGATCACTATTAGAAGCAAAACTTTCTGCATAAGCATCAGGAACAAGAAATTGCGAGTATTGAACACCATTAATTGTAACAAAATTAAGGTCTGCATTATTCGAACCTCCGTTACCTGTAAAATCAAAAGAAGCATTCCCAGAGTTAATCGGACCAACAGTTACTGGAGTCTCAAAACACTCTACAGAATCTAGAATACCATCATTATCATCATCAAGATCTGCTTCATCAAATATTCCATCTCCATCAGAATCAGTTGAAGACTCTGTATCCCTAAAATCAACATCTCCACCTCCATTAACATCACCGTCAGCATCTGGTAAACCAGAAGTATTATTTATAGTCCCATCCGGATCTAAATAATCATCAGAAGTACTATCAACAGCATCATCAAGACCATCATTATCACTATCAGAATTAGACAAGCTAACTCCTGCTTCGACAGTATCAGTAACACCATCGCCATCACTATCTGTATCTTTATAATCAGGAACACCATCCGAATCAGTATCAACAGGAACCAATCCTGTCGTACCATTATCATATGTATTCACCAACCCATCATTATCAGAATCTGTCAAACCGCCTTGAGCAGTAAAATCCTGAGTCCCTTGAGCCTCATTATTATCAGGTATCCCATCACCATCAGAATCTAAATCGAATTGATCAATTACACCATCTCCATCAACATCATACTGATCACTAACACCATCATCATTAGCATCTACAAAGTTAGGGTTAGCTGGCCCATCATCACCAGGTCCAGTGGTAGGGTCAAAATAGTTAAATAAACCATCACCATCATCATCACCTAAAGGATCTCCACCGGATACACCAAAAAGTTCGTCAACATCTGCAATACCGTCATTATCATCATCGATATCGACACTATCATCAATTCCATCACCATCCTTATCACAAGAAGGCAATCTTAAAGAAACAGGATTAGATTCTTGAACATACCCATAAAACCAAGTATTTATTACACGATCATTACCATAATCATCACAAAGCAAAGCTGTATCAGTCCCTAAAGCACCAGGAGCAGCAGGAACATTTTGATCAGGATTAGAACCGTTCCAACCATGAGTAGGACCCAATAAAGGATCTAACAAATCCACTCTCTGATAAGAACCTACAGTAATATTATTCCCACTATTATCACTTTCATCAATACATGATCCAAAAGCTACAAGACCTGAATCATCCCAATATAAACTCTGAGTTGAAAAAGCAGGCGCAATAGCCTCAATTGACAATCCATCAACATTAAACTCTGCATCATACATTGGTAAATTAGTACGACCTCTAAAAGTAGTTACAGTCACACTGACATTCGTATTCTCAGAAACAACAACTCCATTCCCATCTACACCATCCCAGAACAAAACTTTATCACCAGGCTGCTCTTCAAACGACTCAACAACTACATCTGCAGTATTTGGTTGATATCCAGCAACACCATTTAAATCTAAAAGAATTGCTATATCACCAGCAGCATCTAATTTATAAGGTATATAATATGCTCCTGGACATCCTAATATATTACCCGTCACCACTGGAGCAGCAACAGGAGTAGGAACAAAAACATTTTGATCAGGCGAAGTAATAAATACCTTATAACCATTATTTAATCCAGGCGAGGTACTTGAAGGTCTATTAGTAGACATTCTAGAGGTAAGAAAGTCGTTAGCTGGATCAGCATCATCTTCAACCACACCAAATCTATTCATAGACAACTCATAAGCCAAAGGCCTAAAATCAGTAGCGAAATCAACCTTTACAATCACCCCATCATCAGTAAAAGCAAAAAATTCACCTTCTACCGAGGCATCCAAGCTTGGTGTTGGAACATCAGCAGTACCAGCGTTCCCATCAGCATCATCAAACAAATAAGCGATAAAACTCCATTTATCAGACCAAACCCTTCCTAAAATCGGACCAGCAATAGTTCCAACCGTAAAATCAAAATAAGGCATGAAAAAATTCAACTCATTTCCACTTGGAAAAACAAAAGGTGTAACACCACCATCGTCACTTACATAAATCTCGATATAGAAATCACCATCAGTCGATGGATCAAATATAAATGGATTGTAACCATTTGTAACACCACCAACTCCGTTAGGACCATTGAAGGCTTCAAGGTAGGTAGCAATATATCCTGAATCACCAGGCGTAGGATTAATATTATTAGCAGACCCATCATTAAATCTACCTTGCTGGACTAAAGTGTTAGATTCATCAAAAATCCTATAGTATGTAAATCGACCTATTGCCGGATTATTTAACGCCTCTAATCGTTGCAGTGAATTTAAACCAAAATAAAAGTTTTCATTTGCATTATCAACAATCGTAAACCTTATCCTATTAGAATTCGGCGCATTGAAATAAGAACCTCTAATATTATTAGTGATATAAAGAGCCGTACCATTAGTAGGCTCAACACCTGTAGCAGATGGCGTTACCTGTTTGGTTCCATCAGCATACAATAAATTACTAGAAAATAAAAGAAGTGAAAATGTAAAAAACAAAAATTTGAAAAACAAATTTTTGGAATTTTTTGGGGAGGTAAAAATGTCCATATATTGAAATACCTTGTTAAATTCATAAGGTACGACACTGTTTCTTGGGAGAATCCAGCGTGTACAGGCTGCAAAAATAAATCTATTGACACAGCTAGAGTGATTATATATATGAATTAAAAAAAGTATTCGTTTATTAACAATATTTCATCGTTAAATAGCACGTTCATTTTAAATCGTTTTGATAACAACTAAAAATAGATAGAATTAACATTAGTTAAAGCTATTAGCGGTGGTGATAAAACAAGAATAATAAAAATCAATTTAAAGCCTTTTAAACAACTTTAACACCGCGACAATGTAACGTTATATCAATTTTTTCAATAACGCATTAAAAGAGTTTTGACAAACCCTCTTATTCAGTTATCATCAATAATACTTATTGATAATACAGATTAAATAAGAAAGCCTGATGAAAACATCAGGCTTTTATTTACGCTTGTCCCGTAGGACCAAAATTTAACGGAATCGGAGGTTGTTCATAATCCTTGATATCACCATTAGCTTTTTCAAATTTTCGAACATTCTCGGCAAGAGCTTTTGCAAGTCGCTTAGCATGTTGCGGTGTTAAGACAATTCTCGATTTGACTTTACTCTTTGGATTACCAGGCATTATATTAACAAAATCTACAACAAACTCAGACATAGAATGATTTATAATAGCAAGATTACTATACTGTCCTTCCGCTATTTCTGCATCAATTTCTATATTTAATTTATTATGATCTTGTTTCTCCATCTTAATTATAATTAGGTGTTGGCTCTTCTTTAGACGCCATTAGTTTTTCAAATTCTTCCTTAGAACCTACAATTATATCATCGTAATTACGCATTCCAGTACCTGCCGGAATTCTGTGACCCACAATAACATTTTCCTTAAGACCTTCTAACGAATCAACCTTACCACTAACAGCTGCTTCATTCAATACTTTAGTCGTTTCTTGGAAAGAAGCCGCACTAATGAATGATTTAGTTTGAAGAGAAGCTCTCGTAATTCCTTGTAAAACAGGCTCTGCCGTAGCAGGAACAACGTCTCTAGCAACTACTAATCCTTTATCCTCACGACGTAATAAAGAGTTTTCATCTCTTAATTCTCTTGAAGAAATTAATTGACCTAGTTTCAGTGAATCTGAATCTCCAGCATCTTCTACTACTTTCATACCGTAAAGTTTATCATTTTCAACAATAAAATCTTCCGTATGAATCAGTTGGTTCTCTAAGAATACTCCATCACCTGGATCTACTATTCTTACTTTACGCATCATTTGACGTACAACTACCTCAAAGTGCTTATCATTTATTTTCACACCTTGCAAACGATAAACTTCCTGCACCTCATTTACGAGATACTGTTGTACAGCACTAGGACCTTTAATTGCAAGAATATCTTTAGGAGTAATTGAACCATCAGATAAAGGCATACCAGCTCTTACGTAATCATTTTCTTGTACAAGAATTTGATTAGAAAGTTTTACTAGGTACTTCTTAACTTCATCAGTCTTAGAAGTAACAATGATTTCACGATTACCTCTTTTAATCTTACCGAAGGCAACAACTCCATCAATCTCACTAACTACCGCAGGGTTAGAAGGGTTACGTGCTTCAAATAATTCTGTTACACGTGGAAGACCTCCTGTAATATCACCAGCCTTTGCAGACTTACGTGGTATTTTAACAAGAACCTTACCTACCTTAATTTTTTCCGAATCGTTCACCATTAGATGCGACCCAACAGGCAAGTTATAAGATATCTGTGTATCTCCTTTACTATCTACAATATGTAGCGTTGGAATTAACTTCTTATCTCTAGAGTCCGTAATCACTTTCTCTTCATAACCAGTTTGCTCATCCGTTTCAACTTGAAAGGTTGTTCCTTGAATAATATTTTCGAATTTAATTTTACCAGCAAACTCGGAAATAATTACTCCATTAAATGGATCCCATTTAGCAAGAACATCTCCTTTTTTAACTTTAGAACCAGCCGTAGCATATAGCTCAGAACCATAAGGAATGTTATTTGAATTAAGCAACATCTTTGTTGCAGGATGAAGCACTTTAGCTTCTGCAGTTCTGGATATCACAACATTTACCGGATTACCAGTATTATCCTCGCTCTTAACCAGTTTAAGATCCTCAATTTCTAATATACCATCATGCTTAGCAACGATAGTATTTTCTTGAGAAACGTTACCTGCAACACCACCCACGTGGAACGTACGTAATGTCAACTGAGTACCAGGCTCTCCAATAGACTGTGCAGCTATTACACCAACCGCCTCACCACGCATCACTAATTTATTAGTTGCAAGGTTACGACCATAACATTTCACACAAATACCTTTCTTAGCCTCACAAGTTAATGGTGAACGTACCTCTACAGATTCTAAATCTGAAGCTTCAATTATATCTGCAATTTCTTCTGTAATTAATTCTCCAGCCTCAACTATAACAGTTTGTGTCGCCGGGTCGATAACATCGTGAAGAGCAACTCTACCTAGCACACGTGCACTAAGTTTTTCCATTACCTCTTCATTCTTCTTAAGTGCAGAAACATCAATACCTCTCAATGTCTCACAATCCTCCACATTTACAATTACGTCTTGAGCAACATCATGTAGACGACGTGTTAGGTAACCTGCATCTGCCGTTTTAAGAGCCGTATCTGCAAGACCTTTACGTGCACCGTGAGTAGAGATAAAGTATTCAAGAATCGATAATCCTTCTTTAAAGTTAGAAAGAATTGGATTCTCAATAATTTCTCCACCACCAGAGTTAGATTTTTTAGGCTTCGCCATTAATCCACGCATACCTGTTAACTGACGAATCTGTTCTTTAGATCCACGAGCTCCAGAGTCAAGCATCATAAACACCGAGTTGAAACCTTGGTTATCTTCTCTAATGTTCTTCATCGCTAATTCAGTAAGTTCAGCATTAGTAGCTGTCCATACATCAATAACTTGATTATATCTTTCGTTTTGCGTTATAAGACCCATACCATAGTTTCCGCGTATTGCATCAACTTTAGTATTAGCTGCATCAATCATAGCTTGCTTCTCATCTGGTATCATAATATCACCTAAAGAGAATGATAATCCACCACGGAATGCAAAACCATAACCCATGTCTTTAATTTCATCAAGTAAAGCTGCTGTTCTCGGTACATCAGTTACTTTAAGAATGTCTCCTATAATATCACGTAATGCTTTTTTAGTAAGTACTTCATTGATATACCCAGCTTCATCCGGTACCGCTTGATTAAATATCACACGACCAGCTGTTGTCTCTATAACCTCCGCTTTGTAAGAACCATCTGGTTGTAGTAAGTCAATTCTACACTTAACCGGCGCATTAATATCAACACGCTTTTCATTAAATGCAATTACTAATTCTTCAGGACCATAAAAAGTTAATCCTTCACCTATAACTTTATGCTCTGACGTTGAACGACGTAGCTTAGTCATGTAGTAAAGACCCAAAACCATATCCTGAGACGGTACAGCAATAGGGCTACCATTTGCCGGATTTAATATGTTATGAGATGCAAGCATCAATAACTGACATTCTAATATAGCCTCAGGACCTAACGGTAAGTGAACAGCCATTTGATCTCCATCAAAATCGGCGTTAAATGCAGTACACACTAATGGGTGTAATTGAATCGCCTTACCTTCAATCAACTTTGGTTGGAATGCTTGAATCCCTAACCTGTGAAGTGTAGGAGCACGGTTTAGCATAACTGGATGTCCTTTAAGAACATTCTCCAAGATATCCCAAACTACTGGCTCTTTTTTGTCTATAATTTTCTTTGCAGATTTTACAGTCTTAACGATTCCACGCTCTATAAGCTTGCGTATAACGAAAGGTTTATAAAGCTCTGCAGCCATATCTTTAGGAATACCACACTCATATAATTTAAGTTCTGGTCCAACTACGATTACAGAACGAGCAGAATAATCCACACGTTTACCTAATAAGTTCTGACGGAAACGTCCTTGCTTACCTTTTAATGAATCTGATAAAGATTTAAGAGGTCTGTTTGAATCTGTTTTTACAGCACTAGACTTTCTAGTATTATCAAGAAGTGAATCTACCGCTTCTTGTAACATACGTTTCTCATTACGTAAGATTACTTCTGGAGCTTTTATCTCCATCAATCTTTTCAAACGATTGTTACGTATGATTACACGACGGTATAAATCATTTAAATCTGATGTCGCAAAACGACCACCATCAAGTGGTACTAGAGGTCTTAATTCTGGCGGTATAACCGGGATCACTTTCATGATCATCCATTCTGCCTTATTTTCTCTTAGAACGTTAGATTCCTTAAGAGCTTCTACTACTTGCAGACGCTTTAAAGCCTCAGTCTTACGTTGCTTAGATGTTTCATTATTTGCCTTATGACGTAAATCATAAGATAATCCCTCTAAATCGATACGTTGCAATAGATCGATAAGACACTCTGCACCCATCTTTGCAATAAATTTATTAGGGTCAGAATCTTCAAGATATAAATTCTCTTGAGGAAGACTATCTAAAATATTAAGATACTCTTCTTCCGTAAGAAATTCTAATTTTTGAACTGGTTCGCCTTCTTCATTCTTTGCAATACCTGGTTGAATCACTACGTAGCGTTCGTAGTAGATAATCATATCAAGCTTCTTTGAAGGAAGCCCTAAAAGATAACCAATTTTGTTAGGAAGACTACGGAAATACCAGATGTGCGCCACAGGCACAACAAGGTTTATATGTCCAATACGGTCACGACGTACTTTCTTTTCAGTCACCTCTACACCACATCGATCACATACGATTCCTTTATAACGTATGCGCTTATACTTTCCACAGGCACACTCATAATCCTTTACAGGACCGAAAATGCGCTCACAAAAAAGTCCGTCACGCTCAGGTTTGTGCGTACGGTAATTAATCGTCTCAGGTTTCAAAACCTCACCTTTAGACTCTGCGAGAATAGATTCTGGTGATGCGAGACCGATTGAAATTTTTGAAAATTTCTTCTGGGTTGGGGCGTCTTTATATCTAGCCATAATTATGGTACTATTTTTAGTTAAAGCTGGTGAGAGTTATGATTACGCTTTCGCGAAAGCGTAATCATAAAAACCACCGTTAAAAAATTAATCCTCAAGTCTTAAATCTAATCCTAGACCTTTCAACTCGTGCATTAATACATTAAATGATTCTGGAAGACCAGGTTCTGGCATAGGCTCACCTTTTACAATTGCCTCATAAGTCTTAGCACGTCCTATAACGTCATCAGACTTAACTGTCAAGATTTCACGTAGAGTACTAGATGCTCCATAAGCCTCGAGTGCCCATACTTCCATCTCTCCAAAACGTTGACCTCCAAACTGTGCTTTACCACCAAGTGGTTGCTGTGTAATCAATGAATATGGTCCGATAGAACGCGCGTGCATCTTATCATCTACCATGTGTCCTAGTTTCAACATATAAATCACACCTACTGTTGCAGGTTGATCAAATCTATCTCCAGTACCACCATCATATAAGTATGTATGACCGAAACGTGGTATACCTGCTTCATCAGTGTAAGCATTAATCTGATCTAAGGTTGCTCCATCAAAAATAGGAGTAGCAAAAGTTTTACCTAACTTCTGTCCAGCCCACCCTAAAACGGTTTCATAAATCTGACCAATATTCATACGAGAAGGTACCCCAAGTGGATTCAATACGATATCCACAGGTGTTCCATCTTCAAGGAAAGGCATATCCTCTTGACGTACTATACGTGCAACAATACCTTTGTTACCGTGACGACCTGCCATTTTATCTCCTACTTTTAGTTTACGCTTTTTAGCGATATACACTTTAGCAAGCTTGATAATTCCTGCAGGAAGTTCATCTCCTACAGAGATGGTAAACTTCTCACGACGTAATGATCCTTGAAGATCATTTTCTTTAATTTTATAATTGTGAAGTAAATCAGCAATCATCTCATTAGTATCTTTACTTGTAGTCCAAGTACCTGAAACTAAGTGAGTATAATCATCAACTGAATGCAACATCTTAAGTGTATACTTTTTACCTTTAGGAAGAACTTCCTCTCCTAAATCGTTAAATACACCTTGCGAAGTTTTACCACTTACAATTTCGAATAATTTTTCAATTAAACGCTCTTGAAGATTATCAAATTTAGATTGGTAAGCCTGCTCTAATTTTGCAATATCTTCTTTATCCTGAGCTCTTTTTCTCTTATCCTTTACGGCTCTAGAGAATAACTTCTTGTCTATAACAACACCACGTAATGAAGGTGAAGCTTTAAGTGATGCATCTTTTACATCACCTGCTTTATCTCCAAAAATAGCGCGTAGTAGTTTCTCCTCTGGTGTAGGATCCGATTCTCCTTTAGGAGTGATTTTACCTATCAAAATATCACCAGGTTTAACCTCTGCACCGATACGAATCATACCTTGCTCATCAAGATCTGCCGTTGCTTCTTCAGAAACATTTGGAATATCTGGCGTGAGCTCTTCATTACCTAACTTAGTATCTCTAACATCTAAAGAATACTCGTCAACGTGTATAGAAGTAAAAATATCTTCACGAACTACTTTCTCGGAAATTACAATTGCATCTTCAAAGTTATAACCCTTCCAAGGCATAAACGCCACTTTCATATTGCGTCCTAAAGCTAGTTCTCCAGCCTCTGTAGCATATCCTTGACATAAAACCTGACCTCTATTAACTCTATCACCTTTTTTAACAATAGGTTTTAGTGTTATACTGGTTCCTTGATTCGTTTTACGGAATTTAATAAGATTATAAGTTGTTTCCTCTGGCTCAAAGCTAATTGCTTTTTCACGATCTGTTCTATCATATTTAATACTGATGTGTTGAGCATCAACATAGGTTACTTCACCATCTCCTTCTGCATTGATAAGAACTCGAGAATCCGTTGCAACCTGTCTCTCTAAACCGGTACCTACTATAGGTGCATCCACTCTTAAAAGTGGTACAGCCTGACGCATCATGTTTGATCCCATCAAAGCACGGTTTGCATCATCATGTTCTAAGAAAGGAATTAAAGAAGCTGAAATAGAAGCTATTTGGTTAGGTGCAACATCAGCATAAACAACCTCTGTCGGGTCTACTACTGGGAAGTCACCTTCCATACGAGCAATTACCTTATCCTGATCTATTTTACCCTTACCATCTAACGGTAAGTTCGCTTGTGCAATATGCATTCCTTCTTCTTCCTCAGCACTTAAATAAGTAGGCTCCTCTTCAAGGTTTACTACTCCATCTTTAACTGAGCGATATGGTGTCTCAATGAATCCCATACTATTCACTTTAGCAAACACAGCTAAAGATGAAATCAGTCCGATATTTGGACCTTCAGGAGTTTCAATAGGACATAATCTACCATAGTGAGTATAGTGAACATCACGAACCTCAAATCCAGCTCTCTCTCTCGAAAGACCACCAGGCCCAAGTGCAGACAACCTACGCTTGTGCGTGATTTCAGCAAGTGGATTAGTTTGATCCATAAATTGAGATAACTGATTTGTCCCAAAGAAAGAATTAATTACAGAAGATAATGTCTTCGCATTAATCAAATCGATAGGAGTAAATACTTCGTTATCTCGAACATTCATGCGCTCACGAATTGTTCTAGCCATACGCGCTAGCCCAACACCAAATTGTTGTGAAAGTTGTTCACCAACAGTTCTAACACGACGATTTGATAAGTGATCAATATCATCAATCTCTGCTTTAGAGTTAATTAACTCAATAAGATATTTGATAATGGTAATGATATCTTCTTTGGTAAGCACTTGCTTATCCATCGCAATATCAAGACCTAATTTCTTGTTCATTCTATAACGACCAACTTCACCTAAGTTGTAACGTTGATCAGAAAAGAACAATTTATCTATAATACCACGAGCTGTTTCCTCATCAGGCGGCTCAGCATTACGTAGTTGTCTATATATATGTTCTACAGCCTCTTTTTCAGAATTTGTAGGATCCTTTTGTAAAGTATTATGAATAATTGCGTAATCTGCAGACTGATTATCTTCCTTATGAAGTAAAATAGTTTTTGCCTGAGACTCCATAATCTCATCGATATGCTCCTTATCTAAAACCGTATCACGATCAAGAACAATCTCATTACGCTCAATAGAAACAACCTCACCAGTATCTTCATCAACAAAATCTTCATGCCATGTTCTTAAAACACGAGCAGCTAATTTACGGCCAAGATATTTTTTTAAACCAGTCTTTGAAGCCTTAACTTCTTCTGCAAGATCAAAAATACCTAGGATATCTTTATCTCTTTCGAAACCAATTGCACGGAAAAGGGTTGTTACGGGTAATTTCTTTTTACGATCGATATAAGCATACATAACGCTATTAATATCAGTCGCAAACTCAATCCATGAACCTTTGAAAGGAATAACACGAGCTGAGTAAAGTTTAGTTCCATTTGCATGGAAAGATTGACCAAAGAAAACTCCAGGAGAACGGTGTAGTTGAGAAACTACTACTCGTTCAGCACCATTAATAACAAATGTTCCAGAAGGAGTCATGTAAGGAATGGTCCCTAGATAAACGTCCTGAACAATCGTTTCAAAGTCTTCATGCTCTGGGTCAGTACAGTATAATTTAAGACGTGACTTTAAAGGCACGCTATAAGTTAAACCTCTTTCAATACACTCTTGAATGGAGTATCTAGGAGGATCTACGAAGTAATCAAGAAACTCCAATACAAATTGATTGCGAGTATCTGTAATTGGAAAGTTTTCCATGAAGGTGTTATAAAGACCTTCTACTTCTCTTTTATCGGATTTCGTTTCTAATTGAAAGAAATCTTGAAAAGATTTAATTTGGATATCTAGCAGATCAGGATAATCTGCTTTAGTTGTTACCGTCGAAAAATTAATTCTCTCTGTGTTTGTTGCCAGCATCAATGCACGGTATTAAAGGTTAAAAAAAGCGTTATCGATGACGTCTCATCTTTATACGCAAAATGGTCTAAACCTGTGAGCCTTGCTCACAGGTTTAAACCGATAATGTTTAGTTAAGAAGAATTACTTCAACTCAACCTCAGCACCAGCTTCTTCAAGCTGAGCTTTAAGTGCTTCTGCCTCATCTTTAGATACACCTTCCTTAATTGGAGATGGCGCATTATCAACTAGGTCTTTTGCATCTTTAAGTCCAGCACCTGTAAGTTCTTTTACAAGTTTAACAACTGCTAACTTAGCACCACCTGGAGCCTTAAGGATAACATCAAATTCAGTTTGCTCATCAGCTGCAGCGTCTCCACCACCAGCTGGTCCAGCCATAGCTACAGCAGCAGCTGCAGGCTCAATACCATACTCTTCTTTAAGAATGGTTGCTAGTTCATTTACTTCTTTAACAGTTAAGTTAACTAACTGCTCAGCGAAATCTTTTAAATCTGCCATTTTTCTATCGTTTAATAAAATTTATAAATAATTGTTTGCGTACTCGTTAATACTATCTTTCTGATAGTGTCTTAATTAAACCTGCAATTGTACTACCACCTGATTTAAGTGCAGATACAACATTCTTAGCAGGTGATTGAAGAAGGCCAATAACCTCACCAATCATTTCTTCCTTAGATTTGATATTACTTAACTCATCAAATCTATCTCCTACATAAATAGCTTCCTCAATATAAGCTCCTTTAAGAATAGGTTTATCTGATTTCTTTCTAAACGTTTGAATAACTTTTGCCGGAGCATTAGCTACCTCAGAAATCATTATTGAAGTGTTCCCCTTTAACAATTCCGGTAATTCACCGAAATCTTTATCTGAAGCCTCCATTGCTTTTGAAAGCAAGGTGTTTTTAACTACAGAAAGAGAAACATTTGCTTTAAAACAAGCTCTTCTCAAATTAGATGTATCCGAAGCATTTAAACCAGAAATATCTGCTAAATAGATTGTTGAACTAGTACCTAACGTAGCAGTCAAATCTTGAATAACATTTGCTTTTTCTTCTCTTGTCATGATCTAGATTTTTTAGTCGTCTGCAAAACGTTTAGCGTCAATAGCAATTCCAGGACTCATAGTACTAGACATGAATATACTTTTGATGTATACACCTTTTGACGTTGTTGGTTTCAGTTTAACTAACGTATTAATTAATTCTTTTGCATTACCAGCAATTTTATCAGCATCAAACGACGCCTTACCAATTGCAGCATGTATAATACCTGTCTTATCAACCTTAAAGTCGATTTTACCAGCTTTAACATCTGAGACAGCTTTTGCTACATCCATAGTAACTGTTCCAGTTTTAGGATTAGGCATAAGACCTCTTGGTCCTAAAACACGACCCAAAGGTCCTAGTTTACCCATAACGCTAGGCATAGTGATAATAACATCAACATCTGTCCAACCTCCTTTAATTTTATCTAAATATTCATCAAGACCTACAAAGTCAGCTCCAGCAGCAGTAGCTTCCGCTTCTTTATCCGGAGTAACTAATGCTAGTACTTTAACATCCTTTCCTGTACCATGAGGTAACGTTACCACACCTCTAACCATCTGATTAGCTTTACGTGGATCAACATTAAGTCTCACAGCAAGATCTACAGAAGCATCAAACTTTACAGTTGAAACTTCTTTTACCAATTTAGAAGCATCAGCCAACGAGTACATCTCAGAACTGTCGATTTTTGAATGAGCTTCTTTTTGCTTTTTAGTTAATTTTGCCATTGTTACCTTTTTTTAAGCTGGAGATTCCCCACCTTTAACGTTAACACCCATTGATCTAGCAGTACCCGCAACCATTCTCATAGCGCTATCTACTGTAAATGCATTCAGGTCAGGCATTTTATCCTCTGCAATCAATCTTACTTGATCCCAGCTGATAGTTGCTACCTTTTTACGATTTGGTTCTCCACTACCACCTTTAAGTTTTGCTGCTTCTAGGATTTGAACTGCTGCTGGAGGCGTTTTAATAACAAAGTCAAAAGACTTGTCCTTATAAACAGTGATTGCTACTGGTAATACTTTACCAGGCTTATCTTGAGTTCTAGCATTAAATTGCTTACAGAACTCCATGATATTCACACCAGCCGCACCTAATGCAGGTCCTACAGGAGGAGATGGATTTGCCGCACCACCTCTAACTTGTAACTTTACAACCTTAGATACTTCTTTAGCCATTTTTAAAAAATTTCAATTTATACAATTATCAAAAAGTGGAAGCCTTTTGATAATCTAAAACGCAACATTTATATTTTCTCTACTTGCATATAGCTTAGTTCTAATGGTGTTTTTCTTCCGAAAATCTTAACCATAACTTCTAACTTACGCTTTTCTTCATTCACTTTTTCAATCGTACCATTAAAACCATTGAAAGGACCATCTACAACCTTAACGGTTTCACCCATTTTAAACGGAATCGATATATTGTCCACTTGTTCAGCAAGCTCATCGACTTTACCTAACATCCTATTAACCTCACTCTTTCTCAACGGCACAGGCTCTCCACCCTTAGTTTCACCCAAGAAACCTATCACACCATTAACGGATTTAATAATATGAGGAACCTCACCTTCAAGCCTAGCCTGAATCATAATATAACCAGGAAAGTAAACCTTTTCCTTATTTATCTTCTTACCGTTACGAATCTGTACAACTTTCTCAGTAGGAACTAAGATTTGCTTCAAATAATCTTGTAAGTTATGATGAGCAATTTCCGACTCTATATAATCTTTTATTTTATTTTCTTGACCACTAACCGATCTAACCACATACCAATGCATCACTTCATTACTATCAACTGCCATAACGTGGTTTTTAACTATTCTTAATCCAAGAGAAATAATTAGTAATCACTTTACTGAACACTGAGTCAATACCCCAAATAATCAGAGCAAACACTATTGAAAAAACAGCAACCGTAACAGTTAATTTCTGAGCTTCTGACCACGTCGGCCATGAAACATGATTTGTCAATTCGCTATACGACTCTTTTACGTAACTTACTAATCCCATAAATATAGAACTCTATTATAAAATCTCTAAAAGATTTCAGTTATTAATTTCGAGTACAAACTCGATAATGCACGGGTTGAGAGGCTCGAACTCCCGACACCTGGTTTTGGAGACCAGTGCTCTACCAACTGAGCTAAACCCGTATTTGTTAAAAAATAATTCTAACAAAGGGAAAGTATCCTATCTAAAAAAGATAGGATACTTAAATATTAAAATCAGATAATTAATCTAGTATCTCAGTAACCTGACCAGCACCTACTGTTCTACCACCTTCACGGATAGCGAAACGTAAACCTAAGTTTAACGCAATAGGTTGAATCAAATCAACTGTAATTGTCAAGTTATCACCAGGCATAACCATTTCAACACCTGAAGGTAAAGCAATATTACCAGTTACATCAGTTGTTCTTACATAGAACTGCGGACGATAGTTATTATGGAAAGGCGTGTGACGACCACCTTCTTCTTTCTTAAGGATGTAAACCTCAGCTTTAAATTTAGCATGCGGAGTAACAGAACCAGGCTTAACAATAACCATACCTCTTGAAATCTGTGACTTCTCAATACCTCTTAACAAGATACCTGCATTATCACCAGCCTCACCTCTATCAAGGATTTGACGAAACATTTCAATACCAGTAATAGTAGATGTCAACTTTTCAGCTCCCATACCGATTATCTCAACAGGATCTCCAGTATTACCAACCCCAGTCTCAATACGACCAGTCGCTACAGTACCACGTCCAGTGATAGAGAAAACATCTTCAATCGGCATTAAGAAAGGCTTATCCATATCACGAACAGGCTCTTCAATCCAAGCATCAACAGCTTCCATTAATTCAAGAACTGTATTCACCCATTTTTCCTCACCATTAAGCGCACCAAGTGCAGAACCTGAAACAACAGGACCATTATCACCATCATACTCATAGAAAGATAATAAATCACGAACTTCCATATCCACTAGCTCAAGTAGCTCTTCATCATCTACCATATCCACTTTATTAAGGAATACAACAATACGAGGAATACCAACCTGACGACCTAACAAGATGTGCTCACGAGTTTGAGGCATAGGACCATCAGTTGCAGCAACAACAAGAATAGCACCATCCATTTGCGCCGCACCAGTAACCATGTTTTTCACATAATCGGCGTGACCAGGACAATCTACGTGTGCATAGTGTCTGTTTTGAGTTTGATACTCTACGTGTGAAGAGTTAATAGTAATTCCACGCTCTTTTTCTTCAGGAGCATTGTCAATTTGTTCAAAATTTACCGCATTAGAGAAACCAGCATCAGCAAGAACTTTTGTAATTGCAGCAGTAAGTGTAGTTTTACCGTGGTCAACGTGACCAATTGTTCCTACATTTAGGTGGGGTTTCGAACGATCGTACGTTTCTTTAGCCATAATTTATAATCTTAATTTATATTAGTGTTCAATTCAAATACTAACAAGGCAAAACCAAATCAGCATATACAAGTAATGGCCTCAACTAGAGACCTTTTTCTTCAGAGCCAATGACGAGATTTGAACTCGTGACCTCTTCCTTACCAAGGAAACGCTCTACCCCTGAGCTACACCGGCGATTAAACCATTATAGATTTAAGGAACAGAGTTGACCTTAAAAAAACGCGCTTCACATGCACATTTAAAATTAGAGCGAGAGACCGGGTTCGAACCGGCGACATTCAGCTTGGAAGGCTGACGCTCTACCAACTGAGCTACTCTCGCATTTATCGACAACAAAATTGTCAAAAGGTATTCAATATTTCAACAAGCCTCAAACAATAATTTGAGTCAATGTGTGGGGAGAGCAGGATTCGAACCTGCGAAGGTTTCCCAACGGAGTTACAGTCCGTCCTCGTTGGCCGCTTGAGTATCTCCCCAAAAGATCAATTAAGATCTAGTATTTTAAAGAGCCGATGGAGGGACTCGAACCCACGACCTGCTGATTACAAATCAGCTGCTCTAGCCAGCTGAGCTACATCGGCTTTTAATCAATTTTACTTGCGTAAAAAAGCCCGCTATTTCTAACGGACTGCAAATGTAAGAGTATTTTTTAATTCTCAAAATTTTTTTTGAAAAAATTAATGAGAATTCTGTTTTTCTTTTCTTTTTTTGAGTTGGCGCTCTAGTGCATCGGAACATTCATCTATGCATTGCTCAAAGGACTTACATGTTTTTGAGGCAATTAGGTCTTCACCAGGAACAAACAACCTAACTTCAATTATTTTATTTTCAGGAGCAGAAGTTTTTTGAACTTTCATATAAACATCAGCATTTATTATCTTACTGTAAAAATGTTCAAGTTTATCTAATCGTTCTTGAATAAATTCTACAAGTTTAACGTCTGCATTAAAATTTACAGACTGCACATTTACCTTCATAAGCTATTTATTTAATTAATCCTTCTTTGAGCGCGGATGCGCGTTTTTATAAACCCCTTTCAACATTTTCATACTTGAATGGGTGTAAACCTGAGTAGAAGCAAGACTCGCATGACCTAACAACTCCTTAACAGCATTTAAATCAGCACCTTCATCTAAAAGATGTGTAGCGAAAGAATGCCTTAAAATATGCGGACTCGTTTTTACCTTCTCAGATACCTTACTAAAATACGATTTTATAATCCTATAAACAAGAACTGGATACAGTTTATGCCCTTTACCCGTCAAGAACAATTCATTAAATCCGTTAACATTTATCAGATCACGCAACACCAAATATGACTCTAGTTTATTTGAAATAGAGTACAATAAGGGAATAATACGTTCTTTGTTACGTTTCCCCATCACTTTAATACTTCTTGTGGAGAGACTAATATCTTGTAACTTTAAATTAATCAACTCTTCTCTCCTCATTCCGGTAACATAAAACAGTTCAATTAGCAATAAATCCCTAGTTGTTTCAAAATCTGAAGAATCATAGGAATTGTCTAGGATTTGTTGAACTTCTTTTTTTGAAAACGGAATTTGAACATTAATTGCAACCTTTAGACTCTTGTGTTGAGATAAAGGGTGAAAATCAATTTGCCCTGTCAATAATAAAAACTTATAATAGCTCTTCAAGGATGCAACTTTACGATTGATGGTCCTCGTACTTAAGTCATCATCGAGCAAGTTACTTAACCAAGTTCTTATTAGAGGATATGACGCATTTTCTATTTCTATATCATATTCTTCCTTTAAAAAAGACTTCATTTGTTCTAAATCCTTTTTGTAAGCCACAACGGTATGACGAGAATATTTTTTCTCAAAAGATAAGTAATCGAAAAAGGATTGTAATGACATAAAAAAACCGCTAGAAAGTAAAATTAAGAATTTTACCACTAGCGGCCTTTATAAATTTAAGAAATACTAGATGTTTTCTGCATCTCTTAAGTGCTGTATGTAAGAAGCTTTTATTCTTTGAGCTCTTTTAGCAACAGATGGTTTAGTAAACTGCTGTCTTCTACGTAGTTCACGCATCTTCCCTGTACGATCAAATTTTCTTTTGAAACGCTTTAGGGCTCTATCGATATTTTCTCCGTCTTTAACTGGTATTATTAACATAGTGTCATCACCTCCTTTCTTTGGGATGGCAAAAATACATATTTATTTATAATTACAATACTTTTTATCAATTACACTTTCGCGACAGCGGTACAAAAAGACACTAATTACTTTGCAGCTGGTTTATAATCCTTACCATCCATAACCATCTTTGCAATAATTTCACGCATGATTTCACTAGTACCTCCACCAATTGGACCTAAACGGCTATCTCTCCACATACGAGCGAGTGGATACTCTTCAATGTATCCATAACCACCCAGATATTGCAAACATTTATAAATAACCTCATCAGCGATTTTGGTAGAGACAAGCTTGGACATACTAGCTTCCTTAACTGGATACAAGCCTTGATCTAGTTGTTCAGAAATTGAATAATTGAAGTTTTTTGCCATTTCTACTTCACTATACATATCTGCCATGCCATGACGTAAGGCTTGAAACTTATCTATTGTGGTACCAAAGGCGGTTCGCTCTTTCATATACTGAGCCGTATATTCTAAAGCATATTCTGCTCTAGCATGCGCATTAATTCCCATAATTAAACGCTCCAAAGCAAAATGTTGCATGATATAAGGAAAACCTTTCCCTTCTTCTCCCATTAAATTCTCAGCAGGAATGCGTACGTTGTCAAATCCTATTTCTCCAGTGTCACTAGCTCTCCATCCCAGCTTATTCAATTTTGTAGCGCTTATACCTGGAGTATCCCTATCCATAACAAATATGGAAATTCCACGACCATTTGCTTCTGGATCTGTCTTTGCAGCGATAACTAGATAATCGCTATAAACACCATTAGTAATAAAAGTTTTTGAACCATTAATCACGTAATGATCACCATCTTTAACCGCAGTAGTTCTCATTCCTGCAACATCACTACCTCCAAAAGGCTCTGTAATACCTAAGCATCCTATTTTCTCTCCTGTTAAAGTTGGAACTAAGTATTCTTGTTTAATGCGTTCATCTCCTTCTTTAAGCAAGTGTTGCGCTCCTAGAAAAGCTTGAACCCACATCGCTGCTGCGAACCCACCAGAGTTGATGCGTTGCATTTCTTCAAGAAATATTACTGTGTAAAAGAAATCTAAATTTAAACCACCATATTCTTCTGGGTAGTACAAAGCAAAGTAGCCCATTTCACCCATTTTTTCAAAAATCTCTCGATCAATTTTACCCGTTTCTTCCCATCTATCGATATGAGGAACAGCCTCTTTATTGAGAAAATCTCTAAAACTCTGTCTGAAGACATTATGTTCTTCAGTAAAATATTTTGAATACATATAAAGTAGTTAAACTGTTGATTTAGTTAAGTGTCAAATATAGCTGAATTAGCTCTAATTTTTCTTCTGGAAACCTAGAGGTTAACACAACTTTATCCCAACTTTTAAAGCCATCCCTTAGCGTACGCTGTTTAATAAGTTCATCAACGAGATAGTCGTTAAAATAAGGAATACTTAACAATTCATCTTTACTTGCGTTATTAAGAGCAATTCTATTTTGAGTAGAGGAAAGTGTAATGTAAAAATGTTTTTTTAGCTGGATCATAGTAGAATCGGTAAGGCCGTAAACACCTCGCACCTGCTTCATATCTATAAAGCCCTTTAAAAATTCTCGCTCTTTAATGATTCTACCCGATAATGCTGGACCTATACCATAAACTGCCTTAAGCTCTTCTTGTGTAGCAGTGTTAATATCCTTGGCAACAACCTTACGTTCTTTGAACGGAACAAATTTGTTTTGCTTTTTAGGATTAGTAACCCATTCTGGAAATTTAAAATATGGACTAATACTATCTAGCCACTGATCTGAAACACCTGTTACATTTTGAAAATCTTTTTTGGAATTAATCCATTTATCGCTTTCGCGAAAGCGATGTAACCTTTCTAACTCCTCTTCACTAAGTCCCAACACATAACCTCGATAGTCTGTTATATAGTTAGGATTAAAAGGATAAATTTTGTTTCGTTTTGCAATCGCAACAGATTTCAAAGAATCTACTTGTCTTTGATATTCGCTTGTATCCTCAACAATAAGCGGTTGCGATGATCTACTATTTGAAAAAATGTAAATCGCAACAACTATAGACAAGACAATTATTAATATAAAAATCCCTCTTTGCTGTTTACGGTTAAACAAAAAGAGGGATTTAAAATTTTTCATTTATCAAGGATTAGTCGATAGCTTTTGACTTTAATTTGATAGCGCTCATATATCTATTCAGCTCCTTCTTAACCTTAGGAGCTAATAAGACAATACCTATCATATTAGGCACCATCATTGAGAATATCATCGCATCAGAGAAACCGATAACATTACCTAAACTAGCAGCTGAACCTATCACTACAAATACACAGAATAAAATCTTATAAGTATACTCAGTTCTAGTGGTTCTGCCAAAAAGGTATGCCCAAGCTTGATATCCGTAATAAGACCAAGATATCATCGTTGAAAATGCAAATAATACTACCGCTAGGGTTAGTACATATGGGAACCAGCTTATCACTGATTCAAATGCTCCAGAAGTTAATAAAATCGCATCTGCATCATTAAGTCCAGCATTTTCAGAACTTACGTTACCTGTGATAATTAGAACCAAGGCAGTCATTGTACAAACTACCACGGTATCAATAAACGGTTCTAATAACGCCACTAAGCCTTCACTTGCCGCATATTTAGTTTTTACCGCAGAGTGTGCAATAGATGCACTACCTACACCAGCTTCATTTGAGAATGCTGCTCTACGGAAACCTTGTATTAAAACTCCTATAGCTCCACCTGCAACTCCTTCTGGGCTAAAAGCTCCATCAATAATTTGAGTAAATGCCTCACCTATCAAATCAAAACGAGCAAAAATCACCCATAAAGATGCTCCTACATATATCACCACCATAAAAGGAACAATTTTATCAGTCACCTTGGCAATTGATTTAATTCCTCCGATGATTACAATACCTACAAATACTGCCATAAATAAACCAAATGCCCATTTATAACCATATAAAAAAGATTCTGTTCCACCAGTGATATTTTCAACCATTTGAGCAGCTTGATTAGCTTGGAACATATTTCCACCACCAAACGATCCACCGATACACATTATAGCAAATAATACAGCTAAAACCTTTCCTAAACCGGTAAGTCCCATGGACTTCAATCCTTTAGTTAAATAATACATCGGTCCGCCATAAACAGTTCCATCTGGACCGACATCTCTATATTTTACACCCAAGGTACATTCTACAAACTTTGAAGCCATACCTAAAAATCCTGCAACAATCATCCAGAAGGTTGCTCCTGCACCACCAACAGAAACAGCAACGGCAACACCGGCGATATTTCCTAATCCAACAGTAGCAGACAACGCAGCTGTTAAGGCCTGAAAGTGTGATACCTCACCATCTGAGCTTTCATCTCTAATAGTATCTTTAATATCTCCATCGTTAGCAATTTCGTCACTGAACTCATCGATGTGAGCCTCTATATCATCAACGTTATTGATATCTACACCATTTGCAATACCATCTTCACCATAAAGAGTTTCTGCTCCGAATTTCTCTATATCTTCATACTTACCTCTTACAACCTGAATAGCTCTCCATACTCCGGTGAAGTTTATAAACTTAAAATAAAATGTGAAAAATAGTGCTCCTAGAATAAGTGGGAAAAGCACCCAGTAGATTTTTATTTCATCTGTAAAAGGAATTTGATAGAAGACTCCTTGAACATAATCTCCAGTTGCCCAACCAAAGGCATCATCAATCTTTTCATCTAATCCTTTCTCTGCAGCTTCCTGCGCAAAAACAAATGCAGGCATAATAAAAGCCAGCATTGATAAACATACTTTATAAATACGTTTCATTCTTTTTTTGATTTAAATTTTGGTTAAGTCAGCAAGATGCACAAAAATCTTGCTTTTTAAAAGTTTTAAAGGCACTTATGTTACCTCATTGTTAATTCGATAGACCTTCTGTAGGTTCAAAATTTGCTGTGTATTTCCTACAACTATAATTTTTGAACCTGTAGTAAGCATCATTTTAGGATCTGGATTAACGGTATAATTCCCATCTGCTGATTTATATCCTATAATAGTACAACCTGTTTTTTGTCTTAAATTAAGATCAATTATTGAGCAATCTCCATTATCATCAAACATTTGCTCAAAGGACACTTGTTCAAGGTTTACTCCTTCATCACCACCATAACTTAAGTTATCCCAAAACTCAATCAGGTCAGGACTTACAATAAGTGAAGCCATATGCTCTCCACCTATTTTATCTGGTAATATAACATTATCAGCTCCTGCAAGTTTTAGTTTCTTATAACTGGTTTCTTCACTAGCACGTGAAATAATCTTAAGAGATTTATTAAGTTGTCTTGCGCTCAATACGGTAAAAAGATTATCTGCATCATCGGGCAAGGCTGTAATAAGAGTAGACGCCCTTTCTATTCCAGCTTTAATAAGGACCTCATCTTCATTTGCATTTCCTCTTAAAAACATATTACTATCTAACCCACAATCATCTATAACCTCTTGATTCTTCTCAATGATTATAAATTCTCTGTGATAATCTCTTAGCTTCTCAACGGCCTGTCTACCATTGCGACCATAACCACAAACTATAATATGATTCTCCATAGCATCTATATGTTTTTGTTTTCTTTTTTCTCTCATATCTTTCAATGAACTACGTGATATTAAATACTCTGTAATAACAGACACCGCATAACCTACGATTACAACACTAAATAATAAGAGTAAAACAATAAAAATCTTAGTCTGTTCATTTGGAAGCTCTACCTCACGATAACCTACAGTTGAAATAGTTATTACTGTCATGTAAATAGCATCTACCCAAGAGAGACCTTGAATAAATTTAAATCCCAAAACACCTATAAGCAAGATGGTAATAAGTAAGGAAATCGCAACAGCTATTTTTGAACGCACGTGATTAAATTATTTTAGAGATCAAATACAGAGCTTCTTTTAACATACAGCATATCTTTGATTTTGAGCCAAAAGGCGATAATGAGATACACTCCAAAACCTGCTCCCAATGTTGCAAACGTGAAATAAATGAAGGTGATACGTACATTACGAGCACGCATTCCCATACGATCTGCAATACGAGTTGACACATAGAAACCGTACTTCTCCATGTAATGTCTTAAACCTGTAACTATTCCCATGTGGTAAATTTAATGATAAGCGATTAAATTATATACCTCAACTAGATTTATCTCTAAGGAGCGACACACCTATATCACAACTCAAACATTTATTAACATCACAGTAATGTGACTTTAATTGAAGTACGGCTTGCGATTCCAATGCATTATTAATTTCAGTTCGTTTTTTAAACTCACCGACTATAGTATTGGATTCAAATTTTAAGTCATACATCAATTGAAGTAACTCTTCGGTTTTATCCTTTCCGGCAAACTGTGCATGAGCAAATTTTACTGGCACAATGCAATTTATAATTACCAAATCAATAAACGATGCTGTAAGTGATTTTTCTCTAAATACATTTTCTTTATCAAAGACATGATGGGTATCCCAGTAAGAGGACGATTTTACATCAAATAATTTGTGAATATCTTCTCTGGTTTTTGCAAGTAAAACTTCTCCGAAGAGATGTGGCGAGTTATGATAAAGCATGGCTAGTTGAGATATCCGTATCGTAGGATAATTTGCTGGCCTTAACCTGAAAAACTTCATAGGTATTAAAGCAGGCTGTAATTGAAATTTCGCTTTCGCGAAAGCGTATTCATCAACTAACAATTTATAATAACGATCCTTTTTAATATCATTAAGTAATCCTGCCTGACCTAAAAGCGTTGCTTCTAATTGAAACGCGTCTTTTGCAAGTTTGCGTATCGTAGTTGAATCTATACTTTGTGCTAATTGTTCAAAAGCATCGCCGTTAATTTTAGTTCCAAAACTTCTACATAATAATTGAAAAAATAAAGCTTCCCAATCGTTTTGGGTTTGTCTTAATATTTCATTTATATGAATACTGCGCTGTTCTAATCTTTCAAAAAACAACTTTTCAAACCATTGGGCTTTTTTAAAACCATCTACCTCAGCTATGTCATTTTCACAGTTAATGAATTGATCTTTCTTAATCGCAAAAAGTTTTTGATAGCTCTTAACTAATGATTCTGGCACATATTTACTCACTTCTAGCACGGGTATGTTTATCTCATCACGACGAGTAATCTCTGCATCATGTATCCATACCACATGCAATATGACATTATCGTAAGCAGGATCATCATCATGACCATGCAAGTACCAGTCACTTGCTTTTACATGCATTTCCACATTTCCTGCCCATTCCTGACCATCGATTTCTAATCTACCGTTAAAAAAATCGGGACCTGAATGAAAATTGTGTGTTCCTAAAGATTTAACCACGATCGACTTACCTTCTGTGGTTTGCAATTGCTGGCCACTTAGTTTTTTAAACTTCCAGAGATAATGAATAAAATCTTCTTGCATGAACAATCTTAAATTATGTAGGAAGATATGATAATTTTAGTTTTTAGAAAATGAATACCTTGTAGCTTAAACTTTTATTATGGCCGAAAGCTTTCAACTTGAAAAAAACCTAGAACGCATTGTAAGCACTAAAAACAGATTAGATGCTTTGATGATCTCACTCGTCCTAGCAACTACATTTGCTTTCTTTTATAGAGATTGTAAGTTTGAACATGCTCAAATATTCGGATTAGACATTACCCATCATGATCCATACTATCACTATTCTATAGCTATATTGTTGATTACAATATTTGGATTAGTTGGTTCTCATTTTATAGAATACGTTCTTAAAAGAAGTACTTATGATAAACTCGTGCAATCAGAAAATGTGGATTTCAAAGAAATGATTAAATCTACAGTACCAGGTTCTTTCTATGAATTCACTTATCAATTAACCAAATTCAAAAAAAACGATCCGTTAAGAGAACTAGCTGTAGGAGTATTATTGAGTATATTTTTTGCTTCTCATTATATAGCAATACTTCATATCATTGAACGATTTCAAGAACAGTCTACAAAAAGCATCATTATCCTTATTGTTTGTGGAGTTGTTCTTATTGGTCTTTATTATGGCTTTGTAAAATCAATGGGGAAATCTAAAAAGAAACTTGATAAACAAGTGACGCAAAGAATAATCGCATGGATTATCATAATAGCAATAGTAAGTGTAATCTTCAATTTCATTTCATGAAAAAAGCCCCAAAATCTATATTAGATTTTGGGGCTTTTTTGACTTAATTAAATTCTTATTTATCATCTTCTGGATAAGAGCCATCCTCATTAATATATCCTTTTTCAAGCATCCAATCATCGTTAAAAAACTTCCCTACATAACGACTACCATGATCATGGAATAAGATTACTACCACATCATCTTTAGTAAAGCCATGCTCCTTATGAATTTGTTTTAAACCTTTAATGGCTGCTCCGGCGCTGTTTCCTAAAAACATTCCTTCCTCTTTTGCCAGTCTTCTAGTGTAAACAGCGGCATCTTTATCAGTCACTTTAGTAAAACCATCTATGACTTCAAAACGCACATTAAGAGGTAAAATATCTTCACCTATTCCTTCAGTAACATAAGAGTGAATTTCATTCTCATCAAAAATTCCCGTCTCGTGATATTTTTTAAAAACTGAACCATAGGTATCTATTCCCCAAATCTTAACATTGGGATTTTGTAACTTTAAATAAGTTCCTACTCCAGATATTGTTCCTCCAGTTCCTACACCTACTACAAAGTGAGTCACCTTACCTTCGGTTTGTTTCCATATCTCTGGACCTGTACTTTGATAATGAGCCTTACAATTAGACGGGTTATCATATTGATTCACATACCAAGAATTAGGAATCTCCTCACTCAATCTTTTACTGGTAGAATAATAAGAACGTGGATCATCGGGCTCTACGTTAGTTGGGCACACGTGAACTTCAGCTCCTACAGCACGTAGGATATCCATTTTTTCCTTAGACTGCTTATCTGCAAGAACGCATATAAGCTTGTAACCCTTCATTATAGCGGCTAGGGCAAGTCCCATTCCTGTATTACCACTAGTTCCTTCTATGATAGTACCACCTGGTTGTAATCTTCCATCAGCCTCTGCGTCTTCAATCATTGTTAAAGCCATGCGATCTTTTACAGAATTCCCTGGATTAAAAGTTTCATACTTTGCAAGTACAAGACATGGTAAGTCCTCTACTAGTTTATTCATCTTAACTAGAGGTGTATTACCTATCGTACCTAATATATTTTCTACGTATTCCATATTCCTATTTGAAATGCAAAAATAATGTTTTGCATAAGTTCTTAGACCTCAATAGCCATATTGATTTGTTAATTGATTTTAATGACGCTTTTGCGGAAGCGAAATAAAAAGAAACTATCCTCTTAAATAGCTGATTACTCAAATCTCATCGCCTTAACGGGTGATATTTTACTTATTATAAACGAAGGTATTATGAGAACTAATAAACACAATATAAACGTCCCTAAATTAAGAGCAATCACATGCCAAAGTGATAGATAAACTGGCGCCTCAGTGACATAATAGGTTGATGGATCTAAAGTAAATGGACTAAAGAAATATTGAATACCTATCAGCCCTAGACCGATAACATTCCCTATAACGAGTCCTTGTAAAATCAGGCTCATCGCATTATATAAAAAGATTTTGCGGACTAGCCAGTTACCAGCACCTAGTGCTTTTAATATACCTATCATACGTGTGCGATCTAATATAAGAACCAGTAATGCGGTGATCATATTTATGATACCTACGATAAGAATAATCGCTATAATACCATAAACATTAGAATCTAATAATGCAAGCCATGAGAAAATGGTTGGATATTGCTGTATTATGGTTTGACTGTTTAATAGCGAGTCAGTGTTTTGAAATATCTTTATACCTAATTGATCTAGATTATCAAAGTCATCGATAAAGACTTCAAATTTTCCAATTTGGTCATTTTCCCATTTATTAATTTTTTGAATATGCCTTATATCACCTATAATAAATTTAGTATCGTACTCTTCTAGACCGCTATCATAAATTCCTGAAACTGTAAATCCTCTTGAAATGGTCGGATTACCGTTTGATGATGCATTAGGTTTCACAAAATAAGTAGGTGCCTTATCACCTACTTTAAGTTGCAACCTGCGTGCAATATCATCTGATATTAGAATTTCTCTTGTAACACTTTCTAAAGTCATATCAGGCAATGCACCATCTATTAAAAAGTCTTTAAAGTAAGTCCAGTCATAATCGGTACCTACACCTTTAAGAATGATACCTTCAAAATCTTTTTCGGTTCTAATCATTCCACCTAATGTGGCCACTGCTTGCACGTGTACTACCTCAGGAACAGATTCAAACTCTGGATAAAAAACTTGATTTATAGAGATAGGTTTTACAGTTGTAATAGAGTTATTGCGGTCATAAAGGGAAATACTGACGTGTCCATTAAAGGCACTCACTTTTTCTTTTATCTTTTTTTGCAGCCCAACACCAGTAGCAATGGCTATTAACATAACTATCACTCCTATCGCGATTGCTGCAATTGCAATTTTTATAATCGGTGCACTTACGCTATTTTTATAGGCGGCACTACTTTGCACTCTTTTTGCTATGAAATACTCTAAATTCACTTATTCTTTTATGATTTTCAAATATACCATATTAGCTATCGCTTTAACCATGATTTCTTGCGATGCAAAAATCAATCATAAAAATAAAACGACTGCTAAGGCTGAAAAAGTATCTGATTCTTTAGTTGCTAGTCGCAAAGTGATACAATCTAAAAATGCTTTAGAAAACCAACCTACTCCTGCCGCAGACAACATACAACAGTGGATCGCCTTATTTAAAGGACGCAATGTTGCTGTTGTAAGCAATCAAACTAGCGTGGTAAGATCGAGTGTAAAAAACAATAAAACTAACTGGGATGAACCTGAGGTTGTTACCTACACACATTTAGTAGACACCTTATTAAGTCGTGGTGTACTAGTCAAAAAAGTTTTTGCACCAGAGCATGGTTTCCGTGGTACGGCAGATGCTGGTGCGAGCATAAAAGATGGAATCGATTCAAAAACTGGACTACCTATCATCTCTCTTTACGGTTCTAATAAAAAACCTACTGAAGAACAACTTGCAGATGTTGACATTGTCATTTTTGATATACAGGATGTAGGAGCAAGATTCTACACATATATCTCTACGTTGCACTATGTAATGGAAGCCTGCTCCAGACTAGATAAAAAAGTAGTGGTATTAGACAGACCTAACCCAAATGGACATTATATCGACGGACCTATCTTAGAACCTGCGCACAAAAGTTTTGTAGGTATGCATCCAGTACCTGTTGTACATGGTATGACGATAGGTGAGTATGCGCAAATGATAAATGGCGAACGCTGGCTAGAATATGGTTTAAAATGTGACCTGATGGTATTGAAAATGAACAATTATCGAAGAACAGATTATTATTCTTTACCTATAAAACCTTCTCCCAACTTACCTAACGATCAAGCCATAAACCTTTATCCTAGTTTATGTTTTTTTGAAGGAACAGACATTAGTGTAGGTCGTGGTACTGAAATGCAGTTTCAGGTCTATGGATCACCTGTACTTGCAAAATACAGAGACTTTTCTTTTACGCCTACACCTAACGAAGGAGCAAAAAGACCATTGCATAACGGGAAGAAATGTTTCGGCGTAGATTTGAGAAGCTACCCAAAACTTGATCAAATAAATCTAGATTTTTTAATTGACGCTTACGCGAAAGCGCCTTCAAAAAAGAACTTTTTTAATTCATTTTTCACCAATCTAGCCGGTACAGAAAACTTGCAAAAACAAATTGAAGCGGGAATGACCGCTAGCGAGATAAGAGCTAGTTGGGAAAATGACCTAAAAGCTTATGACGTGATGAGGCAACCATACTTATTGTACTAACTTATAATTATTACTTATGAAATCTTTTTTTGAAATTGAGGCCTATCAAGAATTACAAGAACGTATTGATAATATAACCATAGATAGCAATGCGCAATGGGGAAAAATGAATGGTTCACAAATGCTAAACCACTGTCAGGCGCCTATAAAAATCGCGTTAGGTAAATCAGATGTCACCATGAAATCTAACTGGCTGATTAAAGTCCTATTTAAAAAAATGATGTACAGTCCAAAGCCATTTAAGAAAAACGCACCTACACCACCACAGTTTAGAAGTTTAGGGGACTATGATTTTAATATAGAAAAAATAGAATTACAGAAATGGATGAATGAGTTGTGGGAAGATCGCAATAATGAGAATCGTGTGCCGCATCCTGTTTTTGGTGATTTTACTAAAGATCAATGGGGCATCATGCAATGGAAACACTTAAACCATCACTTTGAACAGTTTGGTGTTTAAAAAGTGTAAGTTTTATACTTATTCTCTAACCATATATAAGTAAGTCTTCTCTTTTAGATGTTGAACGATCATGTATTCCTCAGACACTTGAATTATAGCATACATTCTATTCTCTTCAGCATCAGGCTTTATGAATACTAGTTCTTGAGTATCCATATCGATTTGATATTCTTCTACAGTTTGTATACCTGAAATACCTAGAGCAACCTCTTCTTCTGTTATAAAATTAAAGGTTATCATCATACCTATCATCTCATACATTCCACCACCTTCAACACCTTCTGCCGCTTTTACCTCTTGCACCTTCCACTTACCCAATAAAGATTCTGTTTTAAATGATTGTAAGGCATATTTATCTTCAGTTAGATAACTATAAGTTTTTTGATTTTTGAAGTCTCCTTTTACAAATAACAATCTCGCATTTCCAGATTCCATTCTAGCCGTTCCATCGTCCAGCAAAATAAATTTATCACCTTTATCTAAAAGCAAAGTATCGCCAGATTTAGTATAACTAGACTCTTGTACTTCACCCATAAACTGCATCTGATAAATTTCAGTATCTAGTATTTCAAGTTTCATCTCTTGAAACATATTAGTTACTAACCTGATTTTTTCTTCATCAATACTTTCCATAGCGCTACGGTCCAATTCTTTAAAAGACCATAAACCTATATAATCCAAGGACTCTTGGGCTACAGAAACAAAAGAAACCGTAAATAGCAAAAAACAGATAATTAACTTCATTATATAAGGTATGTATTAATAAATATTCAAATAAAGATAGTACAAATAAAACAGCCCTTTGAAATGATTTCAAAGGGCTGTTTTATTTACTCATTAAGCATTTGCCACAAGCGATCTTTCAATTCTTGCATATGAAATTGTGATAACGAAGAAATGAACATATAAGGCGCGCCATCAAAAGCACCTTCCTCATCAAGACCTTCTTTCATTTGCTCCATTAATTCTTCATCCAGCATATCGGCTTTTGAAATACAGACAAATCTATTTTTATCAAGCAATTCTGGATTGTATTTTTTCAATTCCCGTAACAGGATATCATACTCTGCACTGATATCATCTGAATCTGCAGGAATAAGAAATAATAAAGTAGAATTACGTTCTATGTGTCTTAAAAAACGATGCCCAAGACCTTTCCCGTCTGCTGCACCTTCAATAATTCCAGGTATATCTGCAATTACAAATGATTTAAAATCACGGTATTCTACAATTCCAAGATTAGGTTTTAAAGTAGTAAACTCATAGTTAGCAATCTTAGGTTTTGCACTAGTAATTACAGAAAGCAATGTTGATTTTCCAGCATTAGGAAATCCTACCAGACCAACATCTGCCAGTACTTTCATTTCAAATACAGCATCTAGAGATGTACCTTCCATACCTTGCTGTGCATAACGAGGCGTTTGTCTAGTAGAGCTTTTAAAATGCCAGTTACCACGACCGCCTTTACCACCTTCACAGATTACAAATTCTGCTCCATCTTCAAGCATTTCATAAATCACGTTACCGGTTTCAGAATCTTTAACAACTGTTCCTAGTGGTAAATCGATATATACATCATCTCCATCTTCACCAGTACGTCGTTGCTTTGCTCCATTTCCACCTTGAGCAGATTTAAAGTGACGTTTATACTTAAAATGATATAATGTCCATAAGTTCTTGCTACCACGCAAGATTATATGACCACCACGACCACCATCACCACCATCTGGACCACCTTTATCGATGTACTTTTCTCTGTGCAAGTGCGTGCTTCCTTTACCGCCGCGACCTGACTCAAGATGTACTTTAGTATAGTCTACAAAATTTCCTTCGGTCATTGTTTTTTATCTAATGTCTGATAACGGTTCATCGTCATCAGTTAATTGTTTGTATGTAACTCGTGTAAAACTCGTTGTTACCTACTATAAAAGTAGAAACATCAAGATTATAATTTAAAACACCTAAACCTTCCGTTTATTTAACTTCAGTTTTTTATAGTCTTAAAGCTTATCAAACTCCACACTTAATCGAGCTGTTATTTCATCTAGTGCTCCTACACCATCTACTCCATGATACTTATCTTGTGCTGTATAGTAATCTTTAAGTGGCGCTGTTTGCTTGTAATAGACAGCGATACGATCTCTTATCACTCCTTCATTTGCATCATCTGCTCTACCGCTTGCTTTTCCTCTTTCTAATAATCTTTCAACTAGAACTTCATCATCTACTTCTAGCGCAACCATACCGGCAATCTCAGATCCTTTTGAAGCTAATAATTCATCTAATGCCTTTGCTTGCGCATCAGTTCTAGGAAAACCATCAAAAATAAATCCTGCTGCATCTGGTGTTTTTTCCACCTCAGCGTTAAGCATTTTAATGGTTACTTCATCTGGCACTAGGTTTCCTTTATCCATAAAGGATTTTGCAAGTGTTCCTAATTCTGTTCCATTTTTGATGTTATAACGAAACACGTCTCCTGTAGAGATATGAACTAGTCCGTATTTTTCTTTTAAACGTTCTGCTTGGGTTCCTTTTCCGGCTCCTGGAGGACCGAATAAAACAATGTTTTTCATGCGTTGTGTTTGTACGTAAAGTTCAGGCAAATTGCGCCCTAAATTATCATAATCCATGCCGTATCCCACGACAAATTTGTTCTCAATATTTAAACCCACAAAATCTATTTTCAATTCTCGATTATAAACTTCTGGCTTTAAAAATAGCGTCGCTATATGTAAAGCAGTAGGATTGTGTTTTAGCAGCTTTCGCGAAAGCTTGTCAACAGTTAATCCTGTATCTACAATATCTTCTACGATAACAACTGTTCTATCGGTAAGGTCTATATCAACATTTAAAGTCTCTACTAACTCACCAGTGGAAGATGTCCCTTCATAACTAGAAGCTCTTAAAAAAGCAATCTCACAATCATGATTAAACTTGCGTGTCAAGTCTGCCATGACCATGTAACTACCATTGAGTATTCCTAAAAAGACGGGTTTTTTATCTGCAAGATCTCTATTGAGCTGGTATGCGAGGTTGTTAACGGCATCGCTTATTTGAGTTGCCGTTAGAAAAGGTTTGAAATAGAGGTCGTGAATCTTAATCACTTCTTAAATATTTTATGCAAAGATAGTATTTAGTAGGCAGTTGACAGCCGCTGTTGATAGTGCTTCTTCATGTCATTTGATATTGTTGTTCAAATTCATCTTCAAGTTCAAGTTCAAGTTCAATTTATCCTCTTATTTTTGCCTAATGAGCACACCACTTTTTTCTTCACCGTTTACGCTTGGGATTCTGGGCGGCGGACAACTAGGTAAAATGATGTTATACACCACGCGTAAATGGGATATCGCCACTTATGTGATGGATAAAGATGATACAGCACCTGCTTTTGAAGGTTGTACTGTCTTTTTTGAAGGAGATATTATGGACTATCAGGCCGTGATGGAGTTTGGCGAACAAGTCGATGTGTTAACTATAGAAATAGAAAACGTCAACGTACAAGCTCTTCAGGATCTAGAGGATAAAGGTATCGCGGTTTCTCCTAGTGCTCGTGTATTGAACCTAATTAGAAATAAAGCGGTTCAAAAACAATTTTATCTAGATAGCAATATTCCTACGGCTCCATTTCAAATTCATGAACAACCAATTTTAAATCATGGAAAGGACTATCCATTCATATGGAAAAGCGCTGAAGGTGGCTATGACGGTAAAGGTGTTAAAGTGATCCGTCAAGAAAGTGATCTTACCGACTTGCCTAAGGTGGAATGTATCTATGAAGATATGATCGATTTTAAGCTGGAACTGGCTGTAATAGTCGCTCGTAATGCTAGTGGAGATATGAAAACTTATCCTGTGGTAGAGATGGAATTTCACCCAGAAGCTAATCAGGTAGAATATGTAATATGCCCAGCACGTATAGATGATGCCGTTTCTGAAAAAGCTCGTGCTATTGCTCTAGAAGTGAGTGCTGCTTATGACCATGTAGGCCTATTAGCTGTAGAAATGTTCTTAACTAAAAATGGAGACATTCTAGTAAATGAAGTGGCACCTAGACCACATAATTCTGGTCATTATTCTATAGAAGGTTCTGTAACAGATCAGTTTGAACAACACGTGCGTTGTGTACTTGACTTACCTTTAGGAAATACGGATAGTACGGTTGCTGCAGTTATGGTCAACTTAGTAGGTGAAGAAGGTCATACTGGGAATGTGATTTATGATGGTATAGAAGATATTCTAGCCATGCCAGGAGTTACTCCACATATCTACGGTAAAAAACAAACCCGACCTTTTAGAAAAATGGGTCATGTTACTGTGGTGGATAAAGATGTCGCATTAGCACGTGAAATTGCTGAACGGGTTAAAGATCGAATTAAGGTTGTTGCGGAGGATTAATTTGACAATGTGAAAATATGGTAATTGCTTTTCTTAATTGCTATCGTAAAAAATTATCTTTTTATTACTGATTGCAGCTTCAATTACCTTAAGTCCAATAAAGTGAAGAATATTATTCTTTTCTATTGTTCTGATGTTTTTTCATTTTCCAGTAACCATAAATCGCAAAGCCGATTATAATGGTTACAACTAAACAAATAACATATTCAGCACCAGGAGCAAAACCTTCTGCAAGTCGGCTAGTTGTTTTAAAACGAGATGATTGAAACATTATAAAAGTTAAGTCCATACTTCTATATTCAGCATTCCAAATCCCCTACGGTGTACTAGCACTCACCTGCATTACTTTACCGTTGTAAAACTTATTTCCTGTAAGGGCAAAATTCATGATATAGTCTGCCATTTCTGAAGCTGTGAGTGGTGCTTTATATCCGGGAAAGGCTTCTTCTAGCATCTCTGTTTGTACGGCTCCTAGGGCAAGTGTATTGAATGATGGTCCGTTTTCTTTATATTCTTCGGCAAGAAGTTCAAAAAGAGTGATTACGGCCGCTTTTGCACTTGAATAAGCGGCAAGACCAGGAAACTTTGCACTACCTTGAATTCCACCCATGGAGCTAATAGCAACAACATGAGAATCCCTAGTCATTACCGGCAATAACTTTTGCGTTAACGATGCAACACCAAAAACATTTACCGCATAACAGTTCTGAAAATCTTGAGCTGTTAATTCTTCAAAGGGTTTATTCACTAGCATACCTGCATTATGAATCAAGATATCTATGTGATCCCATTTAGCCAGAATGGCTTTTGCAGATTCAATAATACTTTGTTCACTTGTTAAATCACAAGATAAAGACATGATACTATTGCGCTCTAAGGCCTCTATAGAACTTGTTTTTCGCGAAAGCGTTATAACATGATGCCCTGCACCAGCTAATAATTGTGCTAGTTCAAATCCTATACCGCGACTGGTACCTGTAATAACGATATTTTTACTCATTTGCCATCATTTTAAGACGTTCATTATTTAGTACAGCCATGATACCAGGCATTACTGCATCCACTACAGCAGCCATATGTGGAGCGTTTACTTCTGATACTTCATCACCAGGCTGGTGATAGTATTTAAAATTAGTGAAGTCAAACGTACTGAATGTTTGTGCTGGCACTTGAAATTCATTAAAAAATGGATAATTATCTGATCGCATGAATAGATTATACTCTACTGCTTTATCTAACTTACCAGTTACTAGTCTATTATTATTTGCAGCATTAAAAACACTCGCCATGTTGGACTTATCATGTCCAGTTATGTAAGCTATATATTCACGACCTACCATAGGTGTACCTATCATCTCAAAATTGAGCATAGCTACTACATTTTCTTTTTCGGCTTTCATACGTTTTGCAAGATGTTTAGAACCTAGAAGTCCCTTTTCCTCTGCAGAGAATAATGCAAAAACTACAGTTCTTCTATTAAAATCAACTTGTTTTAACGCTTGCGCAATTGCTAAAACACTTGCTGTTCCTGTAGCATTATCATTTGCACCATTTGCAAGACTGTCACCAGCTACCGCTTTCATAAAACCTATATGATCGTAGTGTGCACCTATTACTACTATTTCATCTTTTAAAACACCATCTGTACCTGGCAACATACCTACTACATTAAAAGCTTGAGCACCTTTTGCCTCAAAATCATCAAAGAAGTCACCTTTATACGGTTGTAGGCCTATTTCATGTAATCGGTTTTGTAGATACTTAGCAGCTGCAAGAATACCGTCGGAACCGGTATCACGACCTTCTAAATCATCACTTGCAAGAAAAGCTACATCTGCTGCAATTTGAGATGCATTTGCTTTAGGTATTTTAACCTTAGGTAAAACTTCAGACATAGTACCTGTTGCTTTTTCTAACTTAGCCACCTTATTGCCCTGACTACCACAGCTAGCAATAAGAACTGCTGCCGATAGTATAAGTACCATTCTTTTCATAGTATAATTTTAAAGTTTAAATATAGGTATTTTGTGATGTATGGTTAGTTAGGTTAATAGGTATTTTAATGAAAATGAGTAACAATCATTTCAATCCTAGAAACAAAAAAGCCGAATCTCTCGATTCGGCTTTTCCATAAATATTAGTTGATGTTATACATACATCACTATAGGGTTTTCTATATACGATTTAAACGTCTGTAAAAATGCTGCGCCTGTTGCACCATCTACCGTTCTATGATCACATGCCAGTGTAATTTTCATCACATTACCTACTACAATCTGACCATTCTTCACGACTGGCTTTTGCACAATAGCTCCTACGGACATGATTGCACTATTAGGCTGATTAATGATTGAAGTAAACTCTGTAATACCAAACATTCCTAAATTAGAGATTGTAAATGTACTTCCTTGCATTTCTGCAGGTTGTAATTTTTTATTACGTGCCTTACCAGCAAGCTCTCTTACTTTTGCTCCTATTTGTTGCATACTCATCTGATCTGCAAATGGCAATACAGGAACAAGAAGCCCATCATCTACCGCTACAGCAACACCAACGTGAATATGCTTTGCAATAATTGTATTTTTATCAGTCCACTGTGTATTTACTTTAGGATGTAATCTTAACGCCATTGCTGCCGCTTTAATTACCATATCGTTAAAGCTGATTTTAGTGTCCGGCAATTCATTAATAGCTTTTCTACTAGCAATTGCATTATCCATATCTAGATCTAAACCTAGATAGTAATGTGGTGCAGTAAACTTAGACTCACCCAAACGCTTTGCAATCGTTTTGCGCATTTGTGAATTAGGAACTTCTTCAAAAGTTTCTGTACCAACCGCAACAAATGAACTGGCAGAAGCACTTCCACCTGCACTAGGTTTAAAGTTCTCTATATCGCTTTTTACTATACGTCCATTTTCACCAGAACCAGAAACCTGATTAAGATCAATTCCTTTATCTTCAGCCATTTTCTTAGCAAGTGGAGAAGCAAAAATTCTTCCTGAAGAGTTTGAACTTGAATTTGAGCTAGTGTTTGAACTCGATGAAGCTGGCGTTGACACCTTAGAAGTTTCTTTTTTCTCTTCTTTCTTAACTTCTTTTTTCTCTTCTTTTTTAGGAGCTGCCGCTTTTGCGCTCGCATCGATATTTATTCCAGAAACATCTGTACCTGCAGGACCAATGATTGCTAACAAGGCATCAACCTTTGCCGTTTTACCTTCTTGAATTCCTATTTTTAATAATGTACCTGCATTGAAAGATTCAAATTCCATGGTCGCTTTGTCGGTCTCAATCTCTGCAAGAATATCACCTTCTTCAACAGCATCGCCTTCAGCTTTTAACCATGATGCTACCGTTCCTTCTTCCATGGTATCACTAAGGCGAGGCATATTTATAATAATTACGCCTTCAGGAAGTTCATTATCAGAATTAGATTCTTTACTAGAAGAAGTCTTTGATTCATCAGACTCTTCTTTTTCAGCAGCTGCGTCATTAGAGGCAGTACTAGCTTCTCCACTAAGCAGTCCAGAGATATCTTCTCCTTCTTCACCTATGATACAAAGCAACTGATCTACTGGAGCCGTTTCTCCTTCTTGAACACCTATATGCAACAAAACACCTTCTTGGAATGATTCAAATTCCATAGTTGCTTTATCGGTTTCAATTTCAGCAAGGATGTCACCTTCTTCAACCTTATCACCTACGTTTTTCAACCACGCTGCAACTACACCTTCTTCCATGGTGTCGCTCAATCGTGGCATGTTTACAATCTCTGCCATGAATTATAATTTTGATGGTAAAAATGGATAATCTTCTTGCTCATAAACAGCGTCATACATAACGCTTTTATCTGGGTAAGGAGAGTCCTCAGCAAACTTCTCACATTCTGCAACGCGAGATTTTACTCTTTTCCCCATTTCTTTTATCTCTTCCTCAGTAACACCGTGATCTTTCATCAATCGGTCTTTTATTTGAGTAATAGGATCTATTTTTTGATATTCAGCTACTTCATCTTTGGTACGATAGTGCTGTGCATCACTCATCGAGTGACCTCTATATCTATATGTTTTTAATTCTAAGAAAGTTGGTCCACCACCAGAACGAGCTCTTTCTATTGCTTCAGACATTGCTTCTGCAACTTTTTCTGGATCCATCGCATCTACAGGTCCACACGGCATTTCATAACCTAAACCTAATTTCCAGATATCAGTATGGTTTGCTGTTCTTTCAACACTTGTTCCCATCGCATACCCATTGTTTTCCACACAGAAAACTACCGGTAAATTCCATAACATTGCTAGATTGAAAGCCTCATGTAAAGAACCTTGACGTGCTGCGCCATCACCAAAAAAGGTCAGTGTTACCGCATCTACATTATGGTATTTATCTCCAAAGGCAATACCAGCACCTAAAGGAATTTGTCCTCCTACAATACCGTGACCACCATAGAAACGATGCTCTTTTGAAAAAATATGCATTGATCCACCTAATCCTTGTGAGGTACCCGTTGCTTTTCCATAAAGCTCTGCCATGACTCTTTTAGGATCTACTCCCATACCTATAGGTTGTACGTGATTACGATAAGCAGTAATCATTTTATCCTTAGTAAGGTCCATCGCGTGCAGAGAACCGGCAAGAATTGCTTCTTGTCCATTGTAAAGGTGAAGGAATCCACGAACTTTCTGTTGTATGTAAACTTGTGCTAGTTTATCTTCAAACTTTCTCCAGAAAAGCATCTCCTCATACCAATTGAGAAGTACGTCTTTAGTGACTTTTTTCATTTAAGTGGTTGTTTTAAGTGCGCTTTCGCGAAAGCGAATTAATACAACAATAGTACTACTTAACTTTCACAGCTCAAAGCAAAAATAGACCAAAAAAGGGTAATGAAAAACCTATTGAAGGGTTAAAAATGTCCGAAAACGTTATAGATAGCTCTTATCAAAGATAAGTGGTAGTAAATCTTTAAGGGAATCTGACTTCACAATAGTGCCTGAAGCTCCCATAAAATATATAGGAATAGAATCTTGTTGTCTGTTTTCATATTCTGCAATAGCCTGTCTGCAAGCACCGCATGGTGGTACAGGAACAGTAAGAGAATCATCAATAGGACTTGCTGTAAGCGCCATCATTTTAATCGCCACGCCAGGATATTGAGCACCTGCTGCATAGATAGCTACTCGCTCTGCACAAAGGCCTGATGGGTAAGCGGCATTTTCTTGATTATTACCTGTAATAACTTTTCCATTCTCAAGTAAAATCGCGCACCCTACCGTAAAATTTGAATATGGGGCATATGCATTATGACGTGCTGTAATGGATTGCTGCATTAAAGACTGCACGTTACTATCAAGCTCAGACATATCATCGTAAGCCTCTAGCGTAGTATGGATTTCTATTTTTTTCAAATGATCTAGTATTCTGTATACTCGTCTCCAAAATTGAAGGTCAAGCCAAATCTAAGTGTACCTTCTAAAGGACTTCTTACACGACTAGTAGAGAACAAGTAAGATAAATCGATACCGATTGAAGAAAACTCAAATCCTGCGCCCATGGCTAGAAATTTACGAGCTCCTTTATCATCTGCTTCATTAAAATAACCTGCTCTTAACGCAAAACTGTCGTCATAAGTATACTCTGCGCTTAATGCCCATGTAAATTCTCTAAGCTCTTCACTAAAACCACCTGGTGCATCACCAAAAGATTGAAAAATACCATTAATAAAAGTTACATCGTCATCCTGCCCTGAGATAATCTCGCGAGAAACACCGTTATTATTATCATCTCCATCTTCCCTTATCGGCGGTGTAGGAACTAAAAGTTTATTAACCTCAGCAGTTACTCCTATCTTACTAAAACCGTCATTAAGGATAAAATCGAATCCACCACCTAATGCAAGATTGGTTGGTATGAAATTTTCTTGTCCACCTTCATCGTAAGAAACTTTAGGACCGATGTTAGATATATTAAATCCACCTCTCCAGCGTCCATTAAAATCTGCCAGAGCTAATTCTTCTGATTGATAATAACCTGATATATCAACACCAAAGCTATTTGCTGCGCTTGCATCACTATCCACACCTTGTATTCTCAAATCGCTTCTTAAAAAACGACCTGTTACTGCAAGTGCAAATTGCTCAGAAAGTTTCAATGAATAGGTACCATCTAATACGAACTCGTTAGGACTTTCTTCACGTCCAGGATCATTTTGATCTTGTCTTAAAGTAATACTTCCTAAACTGAAGTACCTTAAACTACCTGCAAAGGCACTATTATCATTAATACGATTTGCATAAACTAATTGTGCAATCGCAATATCGTTCACTAGATTCCCTAAATAAGGAGTGTATGCAACCCCAAATTTATGCTCTCGTAACCCGAATGCGTATTTGGATGGATTCCATTGTTGGGACCATGCATCTGGACTGGTGGCAACACCCATATCACCTAAACCGGCAGAACGTGCATCACCAGCAATTCTTAAAAATGGTAGTGCTGTGGTTATTACTCTTGTATCGTTATCTTGAGCGTTACTTATGCTAGGCACCGCTAAAACTAAAGCGATAAATACTAAAAAAACTTTTTTCATCAATGCTTATTAATCTGAAACAAATATATGTTAATCCTTACGAGTTACAATATCACCAGCTTTTCCACCTTACTGGTTTGCTGATTAGATAACGTAGACTTTACTGTTATCTTATAAATATAGACACCTTTTCCTAATCGCTGGCCAAAATCGTCTGTACCATCCCATGTAATTTCTCTAGAGGTAAAACCAGTCGTCGTCACAGACTGATTCTTACTCCAAATAACTTTCCCAGAAATGGTCATTACTTGTATTTGAACATTTAATGGCTCAAATGGCTTATTATGATTGAACCAAAACTCTGTATAAGTAGTAAATGGATTAGGATAATTAAGGACCCGTTCTAGTTTAATACCGTCATTTTCTGCAACAATGAATTGTATTTCTTGTTCTGCAGAGTTATTGTAGGTATCCCAAGCTTTTAATTTTAAGGTATGCAATCCAGGCTCTAAATCTCTAAGTGGAAAATAAACCTGACCACGAGCAAAGTTATCTACGTCTGCCTCATAATAATCATTGAGTATAAAGGGATCTACATCATTACCGTCTAATGTTGCAGTAATATCATGACCTATACCACTAGATGTGTTAATCCCATTATCATCACTTAAAAAAGCTAAAATAAATGGATTTTCATCTGTAATTCCACCATTTACAAAATTAGTATCATTCATATACAAGTCAATCTCAGGACCTATATCATCGGCAGGAGCGGCTGTATTAACTCCACCTATGCGAACATCTAAGTTATAACCATTTTTATCTTCTTGAACACCATCCCTTTTTGCATAAAAAGAGATCCTACCATTACCTATAGGAACCTGAGTATCGAGCGGCATTACAAAATTTACATCAAAAACACCATTTGTTACCGTAGCCTGACCTCTAAAAAGAACCTCGCCTTGCTGCTTAAAATCTAAAAGAATTAATTGACCCGTCGAATCTCTAGCATCATCATTCCCCAAGGTAGTGCGATCAATTTCTTTATCAAAAACAGTCACTGAAACCTCACCATTATAATTAGGTATTAAATTCCCCTGTAAATCGTGCACCTCTCCACTTAACACAACAGGATCTAGCGCTCTTAACACATCAGTATTACTTGCTATAGGATTTCCATTAACGGCAGTTAATACAACATTAGGATCTGGTATTGCAAGTTTTAAGGCTGGATCACCTATAAACGCAACAACTCTTCTGGTTGCATCATTATTAAGCGCCGGATCTACTTTGGCAAGCCTAAGAGATTCGGCCATTGAAATAGCTTGTGCGTTATTATATGAAAACAAATATTGATCTAGAGTACGATTTAAGGTGACTCCAGTAGAAATAAAGATTAATCGATTAGTAGCTACTAAACCTATCGCACCACCATCTGGATTAAGATATACTTTTTCCCCACCACTAGGTCTTAAAGGATTATCAAATCTTGTAAACTCACAAGTAACAGTTATGAACAACGGTAAATTATTTGGATTACGTAAATTTTCAACAGATGACTGTGTCACAATAAACTCTTGAGCAAGGCCATCTTCATTCCCATGACCAAAATAATTAATCACTAACGAACCTCTTTCAAAAGCATTTTTCACAGCTTCCTCTACGTCTGGATACCTAAAACCACCAGCTGTACTCAATTGCTGATAACTATCCATCATTATTTTACGCACATTATAATCTGGCCTGTTCAATTCTATTTGATCAGCAAGATCATTTACATTAACCTGAAGATTACTATCTGTTTGCGGATCATCGATATCATCTCCTATTAACACAACATCATTGCGCCATCTTTCAAAAGCTGGCTGCGCAGTATAGCTTACAACTTTATCAACCATTTCCCTCGCTTCTGTGATATCGGTAACAATCATACGTCCTACCGCCAGATCCATCAAGTTATTAGTAGCTACATTTCCTTCATTAGGATTCATGTATGTAAAAAAATCATCTGTCACATAAGACTGTGTAAGTGACGTGGCCTCAGCCGTTAGAAATGAAGGCACAATATTTTCTCTTACAGAAATACGGTTTTTATAATCAAAACTAGCGTCACCAAACATATTTAAATACTTCACTCTATTTGCAGGGCTAGAAGCATTATCATAAACATATTTTACAAAATTTCTGATTGCTGCAATATCCTGTTCTCCTTCAGAAAACTCATTATAGATATCTGAAAGAGTCACAACTTTAGTATTTAAGTTACTAGAAGTAATGTGGTAATTTGCAAGTCTTTGGGCTTCACTTTCAAGAAATGATGGAGTAATAATTAAATAATCTATATCCTTAAAATTTCCGTTGCTATCAATAAAAATGGTTCCTTTCAAGTTCTGATTTGCTACTCGTCTATTTGAAACTGAGATAGGGTTAAAAAAATCATTATTATCCACGACAATGTATTCCTTTACCTCACCACCGCTATCTACAAAAGAAAAATTAGCATCACTAGTATTGTTCAAAACGGTCGTGACATTATAAGGATCTGATATATTCCAAACTTCAGAAATGCTAGTAGCGTTAGAAAATTGAAATTGCACAACTCCAGGCTGTAAAGCAGCTTCCGTATTTCTAAACCTATAAGACTCACCTATCCCTACTAAAGATTGAGGCACCTCTAACTCTATATAATCTAGATAGCCTTCGGCACCAGGATTTCCAGAATTATCAAAAGTAATTTTCACATCAACATCATCACTAGAAACATTAATATTATTTGCAATCAATTGTCCTCTTCTTGAAACCAAAGTATTAACACCTGCTAAACCAAAATGACCTATAGTTCCCGCAGACACGCCATTAACCTCACAAGTAAAAGAACTACCAATATCTGATATGGCACCTGTCACTACTTTTAAACTTGCTGGTCTAGAACCTATCACATTGTTAAATTCAAATTCAAAAGTCTGTTCTGGCTCAAAATCAAAACGTTCACCATACCATATGCGACCTATTTGCCCTATATTTCTTTCATCAATTTCATGATGCTGTCTAGCCTGAAAATAATCATAGGTAATTGCAGGAGCACCCATAGGTTGTACAAAAGGCAAAATACGTTTACCATTACCTGAACTTATAGTTATATAATAAAATGATTCATCTATATAAGGATTAATATGACTATCGTTTTCCAGGACATATTCAGAGTTAGCGGCCGTGGCATAAAATAAAATCTCATCACCATTATCAAAACTACCATCATTTTCACCTCGCACACTAATTGCAATCTCCGCAGGATCATAAGCCACAGTTTGAGAATTTACTAAAGGCAATGATGGACCACCATTTCCATAAACTTTAATCGTACGAGGATCAATATCACTCACATTTATACCTAGGCTACTTAAAAAAGACCTGGTGATTCTATGCACACCCGTATTCTCCACTTTAAAGCGGAACCATTCACCTGATGTAAGTAAAGAGTTCCCATAATTAGTAGATTTAGTAGTAAATATTGGTTCTCCATCTGTAAAAAATGGAGTAAAAGATACAACCTTACGATATTGATTTCCATCCTTGAATATAGGAGACACTCTTATTTGTGCATAATTACGCTTTCGCGAAAGCGCATTTCTTAAACTATACTGCAATCCATCAACAATAAATTCTTTATCAAGATCTGCAAGTTCACTGTTTGATAAGACCTCTGTTTGTAAATTCTCTAAAACCAAACTTGATTCATTAACCAAAGATGAAGTCTCAACAGACTTAGAAAACCAAATTTGAGAACCATTAAACTGATATCCATTTTCAAAATACGGAACTAAAACCGTGTAATCACCAATCGACTGTTTTAAAGCAGGCTGCCATTTCAACTCTTCTTTCTGGCCTTGAGCCATTAGTAAAAGGGGAAAACTAACAATTATTAAAAAAAAATATCTCATCAAACCGATAACGTCTATTTATAAAATCTAGTATAAAAAATAAAAACTTAAAAAAATGTGAACACTCATGAAATAAACGGCATTCAAGCTCGTTTAAAAACATGGAACGACAAATGTAATGGGAATATTAACAATTTATGCTTTTGGTTTTCTCCGAAGTTGTTATATTGCGAGACATTTTTCAAAATAATATCTTAAAATGAAGAAGTACTTTGCATTAAAAGCAGTATTTACACTAATCGCTGGTGTGGCACTAGTGAGCTGTGGTGGTGGTGGAAACGATTATTCTAGCACATCTCGAGGAACTGGATGGGACGTTACCGGTAAAAACGGTGGTTTTGAATTAAATACTAAATACAAGGAGCAGGAAACTGGACCAGGATTAGTATTTGTTGAAGGAGGAACATTCACAATGGGACGTGTAAAAGATGATCCTATGCATGATTGGAACAACACTCCTAACCAGCAACACGTTCAGTCGTTCTATATAGACGAAACTGAAGTTACTAATGGTATGTATCTTGAGATGCTAGATTGGATAAAAGGTGTATTCCCTCCAGAAGATGAAGAATATCGTAATATTTACAATGGTGCGGTACCTGACACTCTAGTATGGAGAAACCGTTTAGGATTCAATGAAGAGATGACTAAGAATTACTTACGTCACCCTGCATACCAAAACTACCCAGTAGTAGGTGTGACTTGGATTCAAGCTGTTGAATTTTCAGAATGGAGAACGGATCGTGTAAATGAATTAATTCTTAATCAAGAAGGATTTACGTCTAAAGACGCTTTAGCTAATCAAGAAGCTGGATCTACATTCAGCACTGAGACCTATTTAAATGCGCCTACTCTAGCTTATGGAGGAGATGACGAAAAGACTCGTGGAGGTAAAAGAAGTGAATCATTAGAAAAAAGAAAAACACAAAAAGCTGCAAAGCAAGGTGAAGGTGGCGGCGAGGCATCTGGACTTTACGTAACTCGTAAAGACGGTATTATTTTACCTGGATACAGACTACCTACAGAAGCAGAATGGGAATATGCAGCACTTGCTGAAGTTTCTCAAAGAGAATATAACGCTTATCGTGGTAGAAAGAAATACCCGTGGGATGGTCAGTATACTCGTAGCGGTAAGAGACAAACTCGTGGAGACCACATGGCAAACTTTAAGCAAGGTGATGGAGATTATGGTGGTATCGCAGGATGGAGTGATGATGGAGCAGATATTACTGCTGAAGTTATGACTTATGAACCTAATGAATTTGGTGTATACGACATGGCCGGTAACGTATCTGAATGGGTAGCTGATGTTTATCGTCCTATCGTTGATGATGAATTTAATGACTTTAATTACTATCGTGGTAACCAATACACAAAAAATAAAATTGGAGCTGATGGTATGATTGCTGTCGTAGAAGCTGACTCAATCGTTTATGACACTTTAAGTAATGGTAAAACTATTGCTAGAGCATTACCTGGTGAAATCCAACAGGTAGAAGTTGATGAAAACGAAACTTATTTAAGAACAAACTTTGACAGAAGTGACAACCGTGACTTCCGTGATGGTGACCGTCGTTCTTCTAAGTATTTTGACAACACTGATCAATTAGAAGATAACAAAAGAATGTATGATTCTCCATTGCATACAGTGGACTCTGATTCCTTAGGTACCTTAGACAGACAATACGATCAAGAAAACACTCGTACAACACTTATCGATAATGAAGTTCGTGTTATCAAAGGTGGTTCATGGAGAGATAGAGCTTATTGGTTAGATCCTGCATCCCGCAGATTCTATCCACAAGACATGGCAAAAGATGACCTAGGTTTCCGATGCGCAATGTCACGTGTAGGTTCTAAATCAAAGAAAAACAAAAGACCTCGTAATTAATTCTGCGAATCTTTATAAATTAAAAAGAAGCCCTTATTTTTAAGGGCTTTTTTTATGCATTACTTTTATGAAGGAATTATACCAAATATTCTTAACCAGCAATGGCGTTCAGACTGATACTCGTAAGATAATTGACGGTCAATTATTCTATGCTTTATCAGGGGAGAACTTCGACGGTAATACCTATGTAGAACAAGCTTTAAGCAAAGGAGCTATCCATGCAGTTTCCAGTGACCTGAAATGGGAGAACGATTCTAGAGTCACTGTTGTAAAAGACACTTTAAAAAACCTACAACAATTAGCAACTTACCATAGAAAAAAAATAAACATACCCATTCTCTCTCTAACAGGTAGCAATGGAAAAACAACAACCAAAGAGTTAATCATATCAGTTTTGCACCAGCAATTTAATGTTAAAGGAACTGCAGGCAACCTTAATAATCATATAGGCGTTCCATTAACTCTTTTAAGTTTTAATGAGTCTACAGACATAGGTATTGTAGAAATGGGAGCTAATCATTTAAAAGAAATTGAAACTCTCTCTAACATCACCTTACCCGATTATGGCTTGATAACTAATTATGGTAAAGCACATTTAGAAGGTTTCGGTAGTGAAGAAAATATAAGAATAGGCAAAAGCGAATTGTTTGAACACTTGAGAAAACATAGCAAAACAGCCATTGTAGGTCACTGGGACAAAGAACAATTAAAAAGATCTAAAGGAATCGAGCGTTTTTTAACAAGTAGCGATAGTAAGCTTATCAAAGCTGAGCCCTACATCAGTCTAGAATTTGAAGGCAAACAATGCGACACACAGTTAGTAGGTGAATACAATTATCACAACATGCTACTCGCTGCTGCAGTAGGTCAGATTTTTAACATGAGTACGACTAACATAATAAAAGGGCTCGCTCATTACACACCTAATAACAATAGATCTCAGATCATACAAAAAGGAAAACTTAAAATAATACTAGACGCATACAATGCAAACCCTAGCAGCATGGTTGTTGCTTTAAAAAACCTAAGTAAACAATCAGAACGTAAAAAAATAGCCATTCTGGGCGATATGTTTGAATTGGGGACATACTCGACGACAGAACATCAAAATATTGCTGAGTTAACACAACAGCTTCAAATAGACCAAACTTATTTAATTGGTGAGGCCTTTTCAAAAGTAAACTGTGAACAAGCTCAATTATTTGAAAACCTCGAGAATTTCAATAAGCAGTTTAACATTGACAAAACACAAGAATCTGTACTACTTATAAAAGGATCTAGAGGCATGGCATTAGAACGGATATTAGAGAAAATTAAGTAGATTTAAAAAAAAATGAAAATAATTAGCAAAAAGCTTTTTACAAAAATAAAATTATGTAAATTTGCCACCGCTTTAGAGCAAAAGGTACCTTAGCTCAGTTGGTAGAGCAATGGACTGAAAATCCATGTGTCCCTGGTTCGATTCCTGGAGGTACCACAAAAGGCTGTCTGTTTTAGACAGCCTTTTTTGTTTTCTATAACTTTATTATTACAAAGTCAGTTTATATTTATCACCTTAAAATGTGGGATTAGCTCAGTTGGTTTAGAGCGTTACGTTGACATCGTAAAGGTCACTGGTTCGAATCCAGTATTTCACACAACTTTATATTTATGATATTAGTTATAGACATAGGCAACACTTCGATTAAAATCGCTGCAACGGATAACTATAAAATCATTTCTTACAAGAGAACAACTGAGATCGATTTCATTAATGATTGTAAAAGTGTTATTACACAATTTCCGCAAATAAAAAACGCAGCCCTATGCCAAGTAGGTAGAATCAATCTAGACAAAATCAAACAGTTAGAAAAGCTAGTGTCTGTTTTCAAGATTGAGAACCACATTAAACTACCTTTTACAAATCTGTATCAATCAACAACTTTAGGAAATGACAGAATAGCACTAGTATCTGGAGCCATTTCGAGAATTGAAAAAGAAGAAAGTTGCTTAATAATTGACGCAGGGACCTGCGTGACTTATGACTACATTGATAAGAATTTAAACTATCACGGCGGTGCAATTTCACCAGGTTTAAGATTACGTTATGAATCACTTCATAATTTTACAGCAAACCTTCCGTTATTAACTGCACAAACTATAGATAACTTCATTGGCAATTCTACCACAACAAGCATTCACAGTGGTGTTATTAATGGTTTAGCACAAGAAATAAAAGGCTGCATTAGACAGTACGAACAAAAAAACAAAGACATTAAAGTTTTTATGACCGGTGGAGACGCTCAACTATTGTCAACTCAACTAAAAAGCCGTTTCTTTGCCACGCCTTTTTTGATGCTCGAGGGCATCTATTATTTATATCAATTTAATAAAGACTTATGATCAGAAGTATTTTAATCGTTTTAGTGGCATGTACTTGCTTTACAGGAATGGCACAACAGCGTACTTCATCTCCCTATTCCTTCTTTGGTTTAGGTCAACAAACATTTAAAGGCACAATTGAAAATCGCAGTATGGGAGGAATTCGAACATACAGTGACAGTATACATGTGAACTTACGAAATCCTGCTTCTTACGGTAACTTGAGACTGACTACCTACACCGTAGGAGCTGTCCATACTGAAACATGGGCTGAAACAAATACAGCAAAAGAAACTTACGACAATACAACTATAGAATACATAAGTATTGGTGTACCTCTAGGTAAAAAAGCAGCATTCGGATTTGGACTTATACCTTTTCAATCAGTCGGATATGAGTTAGGAACATTAACAGATGAAATTTACACCAACTTTAAAGGTGAAGGAAGTCTTAATAGAGCATACTTCGGCTTAGGCTACCAGTTAATAAAAGGTCTTAACATAGGTGGAGAATTGAGGTATAATTTTGGAGAAGAAATCAATTCTTCAAGTGTTGTTCTAGCAGACGTACAATTTGGCTCCAATGAAGTTAATGAAACCGACTTTAGTGGCGTTTCATATAATTTCGGTCTACATTACAATGGTAATATTAGTGAAAAATATATCATGCAAGCAAGCGCTACTTTTTCACCTGAAAGCAACATTACCGGTGATAATAATCGAATTTTATCAACTATTGTACTTACCGGACCTTCTGCAGAAGTTATTGTAAACACACAGGACGTCGATGTGCCTCGTACGAAATTTAAACTACCATCTGAAATATCCTTAGGCCTAGGTGTAGGAGAGCGATTAAAATGGTTTGCAGCAGCAGAGTATACGTTACAAGGGACTAGCAGCACTACTAATCGTTCATTTGCGCCAGCTTCAGCGACATTTACCGATGCTGCATCGTATAGAATAGGTGGATATTTTATACCTGACTACAATAGCATCTCTAATTACTGGAAAAGAGCAACCTATCGAGCAGGATTACGTTATGAAGAAACCGGATTACAATTGAACGGACAAGACATAACTGAGTTTGGCATGTCTTTTGGAATAGGAATACCTGTAGGACAAACTAGCGCGTTTTCTAATGTAAATATTGGATTAGAATACGGTCAAAGAGGAACTACATCAAATGGTTTAGTTAAAGAAGACTTCTTTAGCATTTCCCTAGGGTTATCTTTAAATGACAGGTGGTTCCAGAAAAGAAAATATAATTAAGAACGATAAATTAAGTATTATGAACCTTAAAACTACATTTTTAACTTTTGTTGCTGTTATCAGTATCGCTTTCGCGAAAGCGCAAGAAGCAGGAGACTGTAATGTCATGTTGAGCATATTTGCAGAAAATGCAAAAGCAAAAAATTATGACGAAGCCTATAAGCAACTTGGAGACTTAGTAACTAATTGTCCAGATGCTAGTGCAGCCATTTATCAATATGGTGAAATAATTTATGAACACCGTTTAAGAAAAAAAATAGGTGATGAAGGAGCAAATGCTCAAGGATTAATTGATATGCTAAACGCTCAAATCACAAAATTTGGTGATAAGGTAAATACTAGTAAGAAAAAAATTGAAATGGCTAGTAAAATGTATAAGTACGGAATTGGTGAGCAGTCTAATCAATACATGATGTTAGAAGATGTTTTCACAAAAGATCCAGACAACTTTACAGACCCTAACGGAATGATTACCTACTTCAAGTTAGCAGAGAAAGAATACAAATCAAGTAAAATAGATCTTCAGAAGTTATTTGATACTTATGATGCTTTAACTGAAAGAATAGCACAAGTACAAGATGAGCGTTCTACAGTTATTCAACAATTACTTGACAAAAAAGAAACTGAAGGTTCATTAACTGAAAAAGAAGAAAAAACTATTGTTAATCAAGAAAAAAACTTGAAAAACTACAACATAGTTAACAAGAGTGTTAATGGTACACTAGGACAATTAGCAGATTGTGATAAACTAATCCCTTTATATGAGCAAGATTTTGACTCACAGCAAAGCGATGAGAAATGGTTAGGTAATGTATTAAGAAGATTGCAAAGTAAAGATTGTACGGATGCACCTTTATATGTAAGATCAGTAAAAGCTTTACATGTATTAAAGCCTAGTTGGAAGACCGCTTACGGACTAGGGAACATAGCAACTACTCAATCGGAAAAATTTCAATACTGGGATCAAGCGATTGAACTAGGTGCTGATAATGATACAAAATCAAGAATTCACTACAAGAAAGCTGAAATCTTTAAAGGTAAAGGTCAATATGGTAGTGCAAAGAAAGAATATCTTGCCTCTAATGCTGCAAAACCTTCTTTTGGATTACCTTTCTTAAGAATTGCAAACCTAGTTGCTAGCAGTGCAAACAGCTGTGGTACTACTCCATTTGAAAAAAGAGCTGTGAATTGGCTAGCGGCACGTTATGCTGATAAAGCAGGAAGTGTAGACGCAAGTTTAAAATCTACAGCAGCAAAGACTGCAGCTAGTTACAGAGGTAGAGCTCCACAAAAATCTGAGATTTTCATGGAGAAAGCTTACAATTCTGGTGACACTATTAGATTTAACTGTTGGGTTGGAGATTCTGTAAGAATACCTTAAGAATGAAACAACTTATTCACTTATTAAAAATTACAATCACGGCTATGGCCGTGATTTGTGTTTTATCCTGTGATGATAATTTAAAGGCTATTCAAAAAATGCAAATCGCATCTAATGAGCCTATGGGAGAAGTAAAAGAAATGCTTCTTAAACATACTGATAGCGGATTAATTAAAGTGAAAATGAGCGGTGAAACTATGTTAGATTTCTCTAACGATATTTATCCTTACACAGAGTTCCCTGACGGCATTCATGTCGTCGTTTATGAACATAAAAAAGACAGCGTACTAGAAACCCATATAACTGCAGACTATGCTATTATGTATAGTGAATCAGATTTAGTAGATTTGAAAGGAAATGTGACTATAGTCAATCATGACGGAAATACTTTTCACGGAGAACAACTTTACTGGGATCAAACTGCAAAGTGGATTTTTACTGATCAGTCATTTTCTACCCAACTTAAAAACGCATCAACATCTGGCACCATGCTCGACGCAGATGAAGAGTACAATAAAATAACTGTACGAGATAATAACGACCAGTTTTACAGAACACCTTTGAAAAAATGACAAAATTCTTTAAATACTTCCAATACGCTTATCTAATTTTTGCTGGATTCTTTTTAGTTCGCGGTTTTTATGAACTTGAAGAGAATCCTAACATGGCTTATGTATTATGGGCAATGGCTGCATTAGTCTTATTCATGTTTTTCTTTAGGAGAAGATATATCAGTAAATTTGATAATCGCAATAATAACAGCGATTCAAAATAATGCTTACAGCGGTACTGATTATATTCACCATGCTAGTTCTTAGCGCCTTTTTCTCAGGTATGGAAATAGCATATGTATCTTCTAATAAGATACACATAGAGCTAGAAAAACGTCAAGAAGACTTTATAGGTCGAGTTTTGCGCAATCTTACAGCTCACCCATCAAAGTTCATTATCTCCATGCTAATAGGCAACAGTATCGCGCTTGTTGTCTATGGATTATATATGGGAGATTTAGTTACAGAAGAGCTTATTATACCGCACCTAGAACTGACAGAAAGCTTGCAATTAGTCGTTCAAACCATCATTTCCACCTTAGTCATCTTACTAACTGCTGAATTTCTTCCTAAAGTATTTTTTCAAATTTACTCTAACGAATTACTAAAATTCTTTGCGCTACCAGCTTATATATTTTACCTATTATTCACTCCGGTATCTTGGATTTGCATAAAAATATCTGATTTTTTCCTGCGCATATTTTTTAAATCTAATGGTGATAATATACAGTTATCATTTTCAAAAATTGAACTAGGTAATTACATTACCGAACAAATGGAAAGCGCTCAAGAACAGGATGAAGTGGATACTGAAATTCAGATATTTCAAAACGCATTAGACTTCTCTGCTGTTAAAGCTCGTGAAGTAATGGTGCCACGTACAGAAATGATCTCAGTACAACAAGATATTGACATTAAAGAACTAAACAAAAAATTTGTAAATACTGGGCTTTCAAAGATTTTAATTCATCATGAAACCATCGATGACATTACTGGATACGTACACAGTTTTGATTTATTTAAATCTCCCGATGATTTAAACAGCATCGTGCGCAGTGTTATAAACGTCCCAGAGACTATGCTTGCAAAAGACGTTCTTAATCTATTAATGAAACGACGTAAAAGTATTGCCATTGTATTAGATGAATACGGTGGTACATCTGGATTAATAACCGTAGAAGATATTGTTGAAGAGCTCTTTGGTGAAATTGAAGATGAGCATGATTCTGATACTCTAATCGACACTCAAATTAGTGATACAGAATTTAAATTCAGTGCTAGATTAGAGGTAGACACCATCAATGAGAACTACAAACTAGACCTACCAGAAAACGAACAATACGAGACACTAGGTGGACTCATTGTATTTGAAACTGAAGGTATCCCTACAGAAGGTGACATTGTCACTATTGAACAATACAAATTCACGATTCTTGAGACCTCAAATAACAAGATTGACCTTGTTGAATTAGAGATTTTAGACAAGGAATAAGTTAAGGAGTTATCGAGCGTTTGAGAATACGCTTTCGCGAAAGCATATTTATCACCCAACTTACTGCTATAAAGCACCGTTTAAGCTTTAATTATTAGAGGGAAAACACTATTTTCGCCGACACTTTAAAATTAAACCCATTTAAGATGGCCATATTAGGTAAAATCAGATCACAAGGATTAATCCTTATTCTAGTAATCGCTCTTGCATTATTTGCATTTATTATTCAAGGTTTACTGACCTCTAACGGTGCTGCAAAGGCGTCTTCATTAGGATCAGTAGGAAGTACTGAGCTAGACAGAGAAGCATTTGCTCGTAGAGTTGAGGCGACAATGCAACAACGTGGCGCTGGGACATCTACCGTTCAAGCAGTAAATAGCGTATGGGATGCAGAGGTTAGAGATGCTGTTTTAAACATGCAAATCAACGAAGCAGGTATTGAAGTATCTGACGAGGCTGTGAAGAATCAAGTAAAAAGCATGTATGCAAATGCTCCTATTTTCTTAGATGAAAACGGACAGTTCTCTGAAATTAAAATGAACACATTTGTTGCAGACTTAAAAAATAATCAACCAGAACGTTACCAATTATGGTTGCAGGATGTTGAGAATGCAGCAGATCAGTCTAAGCAAACTCAATTCTTTAATCTTTTAAAATCTGGTATTATTGGCACACAGGCGTCAGGAGAAATGGAATATCGCCTGGCAAATGATAATCGTAGCTTTACTTTTGTAAACATACCTTACACCAGCATTGCAGATTCAGAAGTAGAAATTTCAAAATCTGAGATATCTTCTTATATCGCAAAGAACGAATCTAAGTTTAAGTCTGAAGCACAACGCGACATTCAATATGTAGTATTTGAAGACAAAGCTTCTGAGGCAGATAAAGCAGCCATGAAATCTGATATGACTAAGCTATTAAGCTCTTATGAAGAGTTTAGCGAAAATACTAACAGAACCGAAACATACCAAGGTCTTAACACTGTGGAAGACGTAGAAACGTTTGTAAATTCTCAATCTGACCTGCCATATGACGGCTCTTATTTATTAACTTCTAAGTTACCAGCAACCGCAAAAGCTATAGCTGCTTTAGAAGAAGGATCTACTTATGGTCCTTATGAGGATGGTGAATACATGAAAATATCACGTCTTGAAGACAAGAAAACAATCATGGATAGTGTTCAAACTAAACACATCCTTGTCGCATATGCTGGTGCAACGCGTTCAGCTTCTACACGATCAAAAGAAGATGCAAAAAAGGTAGCAGACAGTATTTTTGCAACAATAGGTCAAAGTAATAGTAAGTTTAATGCTAAGTGGGACTACTTCAACGAGAATACTGAAGTAGCTAAAGGTGAAGACATAGGTTGGGTAGTTTACTCTGGAAATGCTAGAAACTTTGCGCCTGGATTCACAAAATTTCTTTTTGAAAATGATAAAGGTTCTGTAGGTATATCAGAAAGCTCTTTCGGTTACCACATTATCCATATACAAGACACTAAAGCACCAACTGAAGCTGTTAAAATAGCGACTATTGCAAAGAAAGTAGAAGCTTCTAAAGCGACTGGAAAGCAATTATTTACTGATGCTCAAAAATTCCAACAAGGTGCTGCTGAAAAAGATTTTACTGAAGTTGCTAAAGAATTCACACTGGATGTAAAGCCTGTAAAAAACTTAAAAGCAATGGATGAGAATTTACCAGGCTTACAGAGAAACCGTTCTGTAGTTCAATGGGCTTTTAAAGAAGGAACAAACATAGGTGATACAGAACGTTTTGAAACTCCTGAAGGATATGTAATCGTGCAATTGACTAGAAAAGCTGAAGCAGGGCTTATGTCTGCTGAAGAAGCTAGCGCAACTGTTACTCCTATCCTACGTAACAAGAAGAAGGCAAAAATGATCATGGATCAAATTACAGCAACTGAAGTCAATGACATCGCATCTGCACAAGGCTTAAATGCTAGAGCAGCAACTGCTGTTAATCGTAAATCGCCTACAATACCAGGAGTTGGTGAAGAGCCTAAAGTAGTAGGTACTGCATTTGGTCTTGCCGAAGGAGAAACTTCAAAACCTATTGCTGGTGAAAAAGGTGTATTTGTTGTTAAAGTAACGGCAATTGAAAACGCACCAGATCTAGGAAGCTATAAAGCAGATGCTAATGAGGTTGCTAATCGTACGGCAAACCAGGCGACATCTAAGTTAGTAGAGGCTCTTAAGAAGTCTATAGAGATTACAGATAATAGATCTACTTTTTACTAGAAAGCAGATTACAGCATATTAAAAAAAGCCACTCAAAGAGTGGCTTTTTTTATTGATGACTCATTCCTTTTTATATTAATAATAAAATATCTCTAACTCGTATCCTAACCCTAATTGTTTCATCGGTCCACCAATCGTTCTGGGATATTGTCTTTCCGATACTTCTCTCCATTCAGCCTTATCGGAATACCTAGAATGAAAATAATCAATAGACTCATTCTTCTTTTTTGGATGTAGTGCAATTAAAGGTACATCATATATATTGTTGATCGTCTTAATGGTATCTCCATTACGCTTTAAATATTTAAACCTAGGAATAGCAAGCATATCACCATTTTCGTCACAAGGACCCATATTCAATATACTCACAAGAATACCTTTATCTGGAAATACTATTTCCTCATTTGAGTAATCCAACTCATACTTAAATTTCTTACCTGAAACTATAAAATCTTTAGTAGGATAATTCAATTTTACAAATGAAGAATCGGAAAGCATTTCATAAAATTGAACGCGAAACAAAAAATTAGTTTCAAGTCTTTTACTTTTAACAGGATATGATTTCTTGCCAGGTTTTTTCTTCATCAATTCATTTGATTGTTCCCAATCAGCATTTTTCTTAATAATTGGCACTGTTAATTGGGTTAACCTCACATCAGTTCTATCATTCTCCTTGATAAGAAACAACCCATATTCTTGCCCGTGATAATGCGGCATACCATCTAACCAATGTTTCTTTCTAGATGGTGGTTGCTTAAGTTTCTTAGTCTTTATAGGTTCACCTTTAAGTACGACTGCATCTAGAAACTGATCTTTTTTTATCAAAATAATCTGATAATCATCTATATCAGACACTTTTATTTTTAAGACCTCATAACCTAGACCATCTAGATATAATTCCCCATCTTTTAACTCTTCAGGTAAAAAAAATGAACCGTCAACATTTGAGTAAATACTATTATCCTCATAATAAACTAGGACATTTGAAATCGGCTCTTTAGACTGGTTATCTATTATCTGATACTCGATTTGAGCATGTAATAAAACTGAATAACTTAATAGAAGTAAGAACAGCAGTTTCTTTATGGCTTTCATAGATAAGTGTTTTTAACCTTAAAAATATACTACTTATCAAAGCAAAAGGCGAGATATTATAAAATCAATTCAATTCTCTAGGCCTCAAGCTTAAGTTTATTTGAGTTTCAATTTCCTGAAACAACATCATCCCATTCCAGAACAATTTCAAATCCTTTAGATTTAAAATAAGCTCGTTCTTCAATATCACCAGTGCACATTATAAAATCGCCACCCCAACCACCTAAACTTTTTATAGCTTGTGTATAATCTGGAAAAAGCTTTTGCTTTACTGGCTCTAATCCTATTAAACTAGAAATGATAACTTCGTGTCTATTGACAACCTCATTAAAGTAAGCTAGATCATTAGAGGCATCCTTAAATCTTTGTGGCATCTCATCCAATTCCTTCCTTAATTCATCCGTAATTAATGAATTATCAAAACGTGCTATAGAGTCTCTACTATTTTGTTTTCTGTTGAGATACACAAAGAAAATAGATTCCATTATAGTGGGATTCCAATCAAATGGTTCAACAATTGGTAGCCCGTTATTATAATTATAGATCAGTCTACTATTTTCAGTAGCACAAGCTATATCATATCCACTACCACCGAAACAAGCAAACTGTAACATATAGGCATCACATTCTAGCCATTGCGCTATAAGGGAAATTAATGTAGAACTAGTTCCCATACCGTATTTTCGATTAAAATCTAATGTCGTGATTGCATTGAATCCATCAGCCATTTTATCCAGCGCTTGAGGATACAACTCTATTGCTTTTCTTAAAATCTCAACAAGTTTAACTGTAACCGCATTATCAGATTTAAAAGTGTCTAGATTTTTCAAAACATTTAAATCAAGTGTAGCTTCAAACCACAAACTACCATCATGGTCATAGCTTTTCCAAGCGAACTGACCATCATTTCTAGAATTAATATTAAGATACTGATTTAACTTCAAAGGCATCGCTAGCGCAGATACGTTATCGAGCACGACATATTCACCTGTGATAAGGAATTTACCATGAGCGCTATATTTCTTTTTGATGACTTCTTTATTCAATTGTTTTTATTTGTCGTTGTGTTTTCTTTAAAGTGCAATACTATTGATACTTATTAATCGATTAGCGCTTTTTTAATTAAAACTATTTGGCCCAAGTGATAGTAACTATGCTCGATAATAGCATCGATATTTCTATAAAAATCACCATACTTAGGATCTACAAAATCTTTTTTAAGTTCCTCGTCAGTTAATCGCTCGACATACAAGGCTAGATCCTCACAATCCTGCCAGAACCGATTTAAAAAACGATCCCAATCTTGTTGTGATTTGATTTCAGGAAAATCAAAACTATATATATCACTAATTTCTAACCTACCGTTTGCAAATACATTTTTAACACCTGCGATATAATAGTGAATATGTTGAGCAAGTGCGGCTATAGTATTAAATGAATGTAATTCAGTAATTGCAACATGCCAGTCTAGACTTATTAACTGGTCTTTATAATTAGTATTGGCAATCCACATTCCATTGAGAAAAACTTCTCTCAAGCGATCAGCAAGGACATTTGAATTAGCCATAACCTCTTTATTTTTTTCTTATATCTGCTAGCATTTCTCGCAATCCTGAGAAACTAGGTGTCTTATCTTGAAAAGCTTTTTTGAGCAATAACTTTTCATCATCATTTGCTCCTATTTGTTCTAACATATTCACTAAATGCATTTTCATGTGTCCCGCCTGTATTCCAGTAGTCACAAGTGAATGTAAAGCGGCAAAGTTTTGCGCCAGTCCACAAACGGCAGTTACCTTCATTAAATCCTGCGCACTTGGATTTTCTAAAATCTGCATGGCAAGTTTAGAAAGTGGATGTAGCGATGTGAGACCACCTACCGTACCTAAGGCTAATGGAAAATCTGCTTCAAAAGTAAAGACATCGTTTTCTACTCTTGCTCTAGTTAAACTTCTATATTGTCCATCTCTAGCCGCATAAGCATGCACTCCTGCCTCAACAGCTCTAAAATCATTACCCGTTGCAATCACTACAGCATCTATACCATTCATAATCCCTTTATTGTGAGTTACCGCTCGATAAGGTTCTACCGTAGCGATATCTACAGCACGAGTAAATTTACGGGCAAAGTCTGCACCGCTCACACCATTAATTGTTCCTATCTGATCAATTTTACACGATACAGATACATTCACCACACATTCTGGCACATAATTACTTAATATACTCATAATTACTTCAGGTATTCCCAGTGAGAACCCTTGAAACTCATTTGCTTTTTCTCTTAGCGTGTTTGCTAGCTGCTCCAGTGTAGTATTGATGAAATTTGCACCCATCGCATCCTTTGTCTCAAAAGTAGCATGCAGTTGATAATAACCAGATAGCACATCGGTCTTGTTTATCAATTGTACGTCTAATAATCCACCGCCGCGTTTTTTCATACTGGCATTTATGGACTGGATAGATTGTAGTAAGTCCGCTTTCGCGAAAGCGTAAAACGCATCCATCTCACCATGTAAACCTTTGTACATAATATGCACTTGACCAGATTTTATCGTCGACTTTATAGTAGTTTTAAATCCACCACGTTCTAACCAAAACTTAGCTGCTTTACTTGCTGCAGCCACCACAGAACTTTCCTCTATCGCCATGGGAATGGTCACCAATTTCCCATCAATTAAAAAATTAGGAGCTAGTCCAAACGGCAAATAGTAATTAGTAATCGTATTCTCACTAAAACCATCATGTAATTCTTGTAGTTTTTGGTCCTGATTCCAGTAACGTGTTATCGTATCATGTGCTATGATATCACCATCAAAATAAGTATCTACTAGCCAGTTAACTTTTTCTGTTTTAGAGAGTTTTGAAAAACCGATTACGGGTGCATCCATTGAAAAAAATTTAAGAGACAAAGATACAATTACAAGCGTTAATCCTAGTTTAAGGATAATGCAATAATCGGCGGGATTTTTGCGATTTTTTCTGTATACTTGATACTTTAACCCATTTTGCAATTACATGATTAAGAAAACACTTTTTGCTGCCCTATTTTTATTGACCAGTTCAGTGATGATTGCACAGCAAAACATTACTGTAGAAGATATTTACACAGGTCAATTCCGTACGGCTGGTTTACAATCTTTGGAATCTTTAAACAATGGAAAAGAGTACATTGTCCTAAATTATAATCGCGATCGTACACAAACCATAGATAAATATAGCTATGCGACTGGTGAAAAAACAGGTACGTTAGTAAGCAGTATAGATCTTAAATTACCGATTCGTTCTTACACTTTAAGTGATGATGAATCTCAAATGCTTATCGTTTCAGAAAGTCAACCTATTTTTAGATACAGTTCACATGATAAAGTACATGTTTATGACATGAACTCTAAAGAATTGACGCTCGTTAGTGAAGAGTTGGTGCGCAGTCCGGCACTTTCTCCAGATGGTAAAAAAGTGGCTTATGTGTTTGAGAACAATATTTATTACAAAGATTTAGCCTCAGGAAAAACTACTCAAGTTACTACTGATGGTATAGACAACAAACTCATCAATGGTGTTTCTGATTGGGTTTATGAAGAAGAATTTGCCATAGTACGTGCTTACCAATGGAGTCCAGACAGTAAGCAAATCGCTTTTATCTCGTTTGACGAGAGTGATGTTCCAGAATTTTCTATGGATGTTTATGGTAACGGACTATATCAAAAACAAGACGTTTTTAAATACCCTAAAGCTGGTGAAAAGAATGCCGTAGTAGGATTGCATGTATATGATCTGCTTTCGCGAAAGCGTAATAAAATTAACTTAAATCGCAATGAAGAATTTTACATTGCAAGAATTAATTACTCGCCTAATGGTAAACTTGCGGCGCAAGTATTGAATAGACATCAAGATGTACTAGACTTTTATTATGTAGACCAATCGGGTAATGCTAGCATTGCATTTACAGAAAAAGATAAAGCTTATGTAGATGTTACTGATGACTTAACGTTCCTAGAAGATGGTAGTTTTTTATGGACCAGCGAAAAAGACAACTGGAGACATATCTATCACTATGATGCTAATGGAAATGAAAAAAAACAAATCACAACGGGTAATTGGGATGTCACTTCTTATTACGGTTATGATGCTAAAAACAAGCGCATTTTTTACCAAAGTACAGAAGACGGAAGTATTAATCGCGGAATTTATTCTATTTCTTTAAAAGGTAAGAAAAAGTCGAAGTTGTCGAACCAAATAGGTTCGAACAGTGCTTCTTTTAGTAGTGATTTCAGTTATTTCATTAACACTTACTCGAGCGCTACTACTCCACCTATGTATACTTTACATACTTCTAAAAAAGGCGAGCAGGTTCGAGAAATTCAAAATAACAATGCATTATTAGATAAACTTGATAATTACAAGTTTGCTCAAAAAGAGTTTTCTACAATCAACATTAACGGGAATGATTTGAACATGTGGACTATGAAGCCTGCAAATTTTGACCCTAGCAAGAAATACCCTTTATTAATGTTTCAATATAGTGGTCCTGGATCACAACAAGTGGCCAATCGCTGGTATGGTGCAAATGATTACTGGCACAGTATGCTAGCAAATGACGGTTATATAGTAATATGTGTAGATGGTCGAGGTACCGGCTACAAAGGAGCCGACTTTAAAAAAGTGACTCAAAAAGAGTTAGGTAAATATGAAGTTGAAGATCAAATTGCGGTAGCTAAAAAAATGGGCGCAATGGATTATATCGACAGTTCTAGAATAGGGATTTGGGGTTGGTCTTATGGTGGATTTATGAGTTCTAACTGTATTCTTCAAGGTAATGATACTTTTAGCACTGCTATCGCAGTTGCTCCGGTTACATCTTGGAGGTTTTATGATAGCATTTATACAGAACGTTATATGACAACACCACAAGAAAATGCAAGTGGATACGATAACAATAGCCCGATGAGTCATGTAGATAAGCTCAAAGGCAAGTACCTACTTATACATGGTAGTGCAGATGATAATGTACATGTACAAAACACCATGCGCATGGTTGAAGCTCTTGTACAGGCTAACAAACAATTTGACTGGGCGATTTACCCAGATAAAAACCACGGAATTTATGGAGGCAATACACGCATCCATTTATTCAACAAGATGACAAACTTTATTCATAATAACCTTTAATAACACTAATCTTAATTAATAATCAAATGGAATATAAATTTGGTGGTTCACTTACGAACCAAAAAACAGTTCTAGGACATCCATCAGGATTGTTCGTTCTTTTCTTTACTGAAATGTGGGAACGATTCTCTTATTATGGAATGAGAGCATTACTTGTTCTTTTCTTAGTCGCATCAGTCTTTGATGAAGGTTGGGGCTGGGATAGAGCTGACGCGTTGACTTTGTATGCTTTTTATACAGGTCTTGTTTATGTAACTCCAATTTTTGGTGGATTAATAGCAGATAAGATTACAGGATATAGAAAAGCCGTTGTTATAGGGGCTTTATTAATGACTTTAGGCCATGCCTCTATGGCACTTGAAGGACTTACAGGAACTTTCTTTTATTTAGGTCTCGTTCTTCTTATTATAGGTAATGGAATGTTTAAACCGAACATTTCATCGATGGTCGGTAAATTATACAAAACAGAAGACAAAGAGAAAGATGCTGGATACACGATATTCTATATGGGTATTAATGCTGGTGCTTTCTTGGGTATTTTACTTTGTGGCTACATAGGTGAATCTGTTGGATGGCACTATGGTTTTGGACTAGCTGGAATATTTATGTTTGTCGGAATGTTGCAATTCTATTTTGCTCAAGAAATTTTTGGTAAAATAGGATTATCTCCTAAAGGCGCTGAAGATTTTGATGATGCGATGGAAGACGCCTTAGAAGAAACTGAAGACGCCATTGAAGACACTATAGAAGAAGCAAAAAGCTCTAAAGTTGTATCAGATCGACTAATTGTAATTGGTGTACTAGCATTCTTTACCATCTTTTTCTGGTGGGCTTTTGAGCAAGCTGGTGGATCTATGACTATTTTTGCTGCAGACTATACAGATCGTGTATTAGAAGGTGATGGTGCATTAATATTTAAGATTTTCAATACACTATTAACAGTAATACCTATGATAATTATCACATGGGTATTAGGTATGTTATTCAAACAGACATATGCAAAGTTTGCTTTATCCAACATATTACTAGGTTTAAGTTTTGTTATCATATGGGCAATTGTAATATGGATGTTATATCGTCAATTCACTGATCCTGCTCCTGAAGTTCCTGCTTCATGGTTTGGAATTTTAAACTCATTCTTCATCATTGCATTTGCACCTATTTTTTCTAAAATTTGGGAAAGTAAATTAAATCCTTCTGGACCCGTAAAATTTGCTATCGGACTAATTCTACTAGGTATTGGTTTCGGAATTTTGGCATTTGGTTCTATGGGAATTCCGTTAGGAGCAAAAACGGCATCGGTAAGCATGATTTTCTTAATACTAGCATATTTGTTCCATACACTAGGTGAACTATGTGTTTCTCCTGTAGGATTATCCTATGTGAGTAAACTATCACCAGGAAAACTAGTCGGGTTAATGTTCGGTATATGGTTTGTTGCAAACTTTATTGCAAATACAGCAGCTGGACTAACAGGTCGATATATTGATCCTATTGTTGAAGATTATGGTATGGCTACATTCTTTATGATATTTACCATCATTCCTATTGCCGCTGGTTTTATAATGTTGGCACTTAGTAGACTTTTGGTAAAAATGATGCACGGAATCAGATAACCACATCTTCCTAATATTTTATAAAAAACGCACCATGGTGGTGCGTTTTTTGTTACCTTGAATTTTCAAAAGAAGGATACCTATGAAATGGATGTTTGTAATGATATTATTAATAGGTTCATTTGCTACCGCACAAGTGAACTGGATGACCATGGATGAAGCGCTTGCAGCTCAAAAGAAAGAACCTAGAAAGATTTTATTAAAGGCATATACAGAATGGTGTACCAACTGTAAGTGGATGGATAAATATGCCTTTGACAAACCAGAAATTGCTGCCTTTATTAATGAAAATTATTACCCAGTAAAATTCGACGCAGAAGGTACAGAAGTGATCAACTATAAAGGGGCTACTTATGGTAACCCGATGAAACAACGTAACGAACGTTCACAACATGAATTTGCTGGATTTATGCGCATTTTTGAATATCCTACATTAGTTTTCTTTGATGAAACCGGACGTATTATCAATCCAGTACCAGGAAAAATGGGACCTAAAAAACTAGAGATCTACATTACCATGCTGGCAGATGAAACGTATAAATCAATAAACACCGGTCAAAAGTGGTCGGATTACCAAGCTAATTTTGTTTATGAACTTCAAGGTGACACAAATTAATAGCACCTTCTTCATAAGTACTTAAAAATTCAATATTCCTTTTTTCACTAGTTAACCTCCAACGGTTTACATAAGTTCTATAATTAGAACCATCTGCAATAATTATTTGCGGTCTTAAGGCAGTTATTATTTTATCTAAATGTATTTTTGGAGAGTGAGACAAAAGTAAAATTGGGGTTTCGGCGCTTTTTATAATCACACCAGACTCATCTAAAACAACTACTTCTGTATCATTAAACTTCACTTTATTATTTAAAGAATCAATAGTTATAATTTTATTTCTATGTAATGAAGAAGATTTAATACGATCTAGAGCTGCCATGGACCTAGTTGAATCCATAGCGTGAAAATCAACTAGTAGTAAAACCTCTTCACGATTACTGATACTTATTACACTACCAGATGCTTGATGCATTACTACCACCTTAGAGTCTTCAGTTTTCAACTTTTTGAAAGACTGAAACCCTATAAAGCATATAATACTAATTATAGCTATATGTAAATTATAACCTGGTTCTTTAATGAGCACTCGTTCTCTCCTACTTTTTCTTACAGAACGATAGAAAAACAACGCACTACTTATCATAAATATGTAAATAAAAATAAGCTCTATGAGATCAAGATGTATTCCTTTAATAATAAACTGATCTTGAGAGCTAATTTTTTCAATGATAGTTACAATCCAATCCAAGCTTAAATTAAGTATTTCAACTAACCAATAAGACGGAATACCTGACCACAAAGATGCTAATAATAGGATTGAGAGCCCTATTATTAATGGCAATACAGGAAGTAATAACATATTACCTAAAAGAAATAGCCCTGGAAACTGATGAAAATAAAAAAGGCTTAATGGTGCAACGCCTATTTGAGCAGCAATGGTTACAGTGCCTATTTTCCAGAAGTAATCAATCACCTTCCACCGTGGTTGTATTAAATTGTATAAAATAGGCTGGATTAGCACGATAGCTATTACTGCAGTATAACTCAATTGAAAACCTACGTGAAATAGTAGCTTAGGATTAATTAATAATAATAAAAAAGCAGATAGTGCTAAGCTATGAAAAATGGAAGTTTTACGATTCACATTCATACCTATCGCAATAAAAGAGAACATAGTTACCGCTCTCATTATAGAAGGTGACATGCCTGTAATTAGAGCAAAAATCCATAACAATATTATTATAACGGCACTTTGTAGCCAGCGACCATTTTTTACAACTTTTAACCAATTCGTAAACCAGCGCAAAATGAGTAAGATAATACCAACGTGTAAACCACTTAAAGCAAGTATATGGATAACACCAGCATCTCTAAAACTTTGCGTGACTGATGACTCCACATTATTGCGTTGTCCTAATATCAAGGCCTGAATTATTCCTAGTGGCTTATCTTGTAAGCCTGATGTTTCAAGAGAATTCATTAATTGATTTCTTAAAGCAATAATCCACGATTTGTTCTCACCGACATAGACATTGAGTATATGATCATCATCGACATAAATCTGCCCATGGACATCAATCAAAGCGAGATACTCCTTATAATTAAAATCCCCTGGATTGCGCTCATCACTAGCTTGACTAATATCATCATAAACAGTAAGTCTATGACCGATTTTGTATTCAACACTATCTGATTTTTTAAATAAGACCAGAACCTTACCTGTAACATTTTTACCATCGATTTCATTAATACGCGCATAAAATCGATCATTGTAAGCATTAGGATTTAACTGATCCGTTAATTGAAACGTAATCATTTGCTCCTTACCGTGTATGGTGTGATTAGAAAAATGATGGGATTGATTAATAGGTCTCTTACTTACCATATTTAACACTCCTAAGGCAATAAGGAAGAATATTACTGAAAAACTAAAAAGCGCCTTGAATACGGTATTAGTTCTACTGAAAAAAATGGAAAAACATAAGACAAGAAAAGATGTGGATAGAACTATAAATGCAATATCTATAGTAATTTGCAGATACATCGCAATCAACAATCCTATCACGTATGCTAACAGTAACCTATAAATAGGATATCCTAACCACTTCATTATATGAAGTTAACAAAATAGTTTCAGAAAATAAAGAAATGCCCTACTCTAATCTACCAGCACTTAAATAGGCATTGAGCCAGTAACCTTCATTCATGGTAGAAACGATTACACCACGTGAGGTGGTAGAATGAACAAAACTAATTTCGGCAGGTGTCGTTTTTACTACTAGTCCTACATGGTTCACTCTAGTTTTGTTTTTTCCTGTAGCAAAGAATAATAAATCACCTTTCTCAACTTGTTTAAAATCAATAGCACTAGCAGCATTATATAAACTAGCACTTGTACGCGGCACCGATTTACCAGCTTCTTTAAAACTTACATGTATAAGACCACTACAGTCCATACCACTGCGTGAACTACCACCGTATTTGTACTTTGTGCCTTTATAACTTAGCGCAGTTTCAATGGCGTCTTTCAGTATTGGCGCTGTCTTTTCATCATCTACTCGAGAAGGCGCTGTGCTAGCTACGGGTTTCTCTACAGACTCTGCTTTCACCTCTCGAGAAGAAGTGTATACTCTATCTGGATAACGTTTTGCTGCTTCTTTTTTTGTGGTAACTATTCTAGGCTTAGAACTCTTACAAGACGAAGTCCCTAAGAGCATCATGCTGGTTAAACTAACAACAAATATTTTTGTTAAGTTGACTTTATAAATACGCTTTCGCGAAAGCGAGAACAACATCATCATACTACTTCTGTGAGTTTTTAATAATTAAAGAAGCTACTTTATCACTAGCACCTATGCCGCCTAGACGCTTTTCGAGCTCATAATAGTCAGCAAAAACGCGATTGCGCTGTGTGGGATTAAGTATCATATCAAGCTCCTTCTTAAGGTTTGTAGCGTTAAAATCTTTCTGTATCAACTCTGTAACGACCATTTTATCCATAATTAAATTAACTAGCGAGATATAATCTAGTTTGATAATTAATTTTGCTATACGATATGAGATAGAACTGCCTTTATAACAAACTACCTGAGGTACTTTAAACAATGCTGTTTCTAATGTTGCCGTACCAGAGGTCACTAGTGCAGCATGACAAAGGCTTAAAATATCGTAAGTACGATTCATCACTAGGGTAACATTCTTTTTTAAAAATGGCTTATAAAAACTTGCTTCCTGACCAGGAGATCCTGCAATTAGAAATTGATAGTCAGGATACTGATCTACCATTTGTAACATAACACCTAGCATTTTACTAATTTCTTGCTTGCGACTACCTGGCAATAATGCTATTAATGGTCTATCGTCTAACTGATACTCTTTTAGAAACTCAACATGATTAACTTGATGATGCTGATCAATCGCATCTATGATAGGATGCCCTACAAAATCGACTGGATAATTATGTTTTTGCTCGTAAAAATCTTTTACAAAAGGAAGTATCACATACATGTGATTGATATTTGCCTTAATGGTTTTTACACGGCTTTCTCTAGAAGCCCATACTTGTGGACTTATATAGTAATGTGTATTAAAGCCTTGAGGTTTTGCCCATTTTGCAATACGTAGATTGAATCCAGAGTAATCCATAAATATGAGCGCATCCGGCTGGTATCGCACTATATCTTCTTTACAATATTTGATGTTTTTGAGAGCTGTACCCAGTTTTCTAATCACCTCAGTAAAACCCATTATTGCACGTTCTTTGTAGTGTATGACCTGCTCGCCACCTACTGCTTCCATAAGATCACCACCCCAAAACCTAAATTGTGCATCTGGATCTTGCTGACGTAAAGATTTCATAAGATTAGAACCGTGCAAATCGCCACTAGCCTCACCTACAATGATATAGTATTTCATATTCTAGAATTCAAAGTACATAACTGCTAGAGCTGCCAGTATTGTGGCCATTAAAACACCACGTGCTTCATAAGGCTGAGCTACTTTTTTAAATTTATAAATTTTTGTAGTCAAGAAAAAGAAAAACAGCAACAGATTTAATACTGCTCCCAGACCTATAAGTCCGCCCATAAAGCCCTTTTCTACCGCGCTTTCCATCATTGTTTCAAAACTGTAAGGAGCAAAGAAGTATACATATAGATATGTACCTATAAAATTTGCTAAAAGACCTAATAGAAAACCTTTTATAATTTTAATTACCAAAATCCCAAGTATTAAGTTCGCTTATATAATGATGTGCCGTCAGATCATATTGTGTAGGTACGATAGAAATATAATTATGAGCTAGTGCCCATTCATCTGTATCTTCTCCTTTATCGTCATTAACAAATTTACCGGTAAGCCAGTAATAATCCTTCCCATATGGATTCGTGCGCTTATCAAATTCTTCTACCCAATAAGCATTTGCCTGACGACAAATTTTAATTCCTTTTATTTCTTCTCTTTTTGCTTTAGGAATATTTACATTAAAAACCACTCCTCTTGCCATTCCATTATGAATAACATTTTCGATTATTGTTTTAATAAATGGTCTTGCAGCATCAAAATCTGCATCATGGTCATAGTCACAAAGTGAGAAACCGATTGCTGGTATACCTTCAATACCTGCTTCTACCGCTGCACTCATAGTACCGCTATATATAACATTAATAGCACTGTTGCTTCCATGGTTAATACCACTAAGGCACAAATCTGGTTTTCTATCTAAAATCTCGTGGCTAGCCATTTTTACACAATCAACAGGCGTACCACTCGTTGTGTATTCCTTATGATCATGACTATGCTCTTTAAATTCTTTTACATGTAAAGTATTATTAATCGTTATTGCATGACCCATTGCGCTTTGAGGACTGTCCGGTGCTACTACAACAACCTCACCTAATTCTCTAGCTATTTCAATTAGCATTCTTATTCCTGGAGCTGTGATACCATCATCATTAGTAACGAGAATAAGTGGTTTTTTAATGTTTTCCATAAAATTTTTATCGAGGTTAAAATTAAGTAAATTAGCGATAGCATATCAATCTCTTGTTATACATTGTGCAATGTAAAGTGGCACGATTTTTACATCACTAGAATAGACAAATGAAAGGACTTATGAATTTTATAAAAAATAACGTGGCAATTGCCATATTAGTTTTGCTCGCAGCTACTGCCAGTTGTAGTTTTACTAAAGATATCGATCCAGGAGATAAAGATAAGGAAGAGCTTTTAGTAAACCTTATATCACATGTATTACAACGCAATCACTACTCACCTGCTGATCTAACAGATGAATTTTCTCAAAAGGTTTTTAAAAATTACATCAATGATTTAGATCCAGCAAAAAGATATTTTCTAGAATCTGATTATCAAGAGTTTGCTAACTATGAGTTTTTATTAGATGATGAAATCAGAGATAGTAGAGTTCAGTTATTTACACTTACTTATGAGAGATTAGAGCAAAGACGCAAAGAAGCTGAGAAGCTATTTTCTCAGGTTATCAAAGAACCTTTTGATTTTAATAAAGATGAGGTTATGGATACGGATTATGAAAACATCCCTTATGCAAAAGATTCAAAAGAACTTAAAAACCACTGGCGCAAGTTGTTAAAATTGAGTGCTCTGGGTAGTTATTATGACAAAATGGAGGAGCAGGAAGACAAGCCTGAAAATGAAAGAAAAACTGCAATTGCCATTGAAAAAGAAGTACGTGATGAAGTTAAGCGTTCTATGGAAGAAAACTTTGACTTCAGTAAAGACATTGAAAGATTAGATTATTTCTCCCTATACTTAAATAGCGTGATGGCTTACTTTGATCCTCACACGAGTTACTTTGCTCCACAAAATAAAGATCGTTTTGACACAGCAATGAGCGGTAAGCTAGAAGGTATAGGCGCTCGATTACAAAAGAAAATGGATTACATCAAGGTTTTAGAAATTATATCTGGTGGACCAGCATGGAGAAGTCAAGATGTAGAAGTAGGTGATGTAATTTTAAAAGTAGCACAAGAAAAAGATACTGTAGCAACAAGTATTGTCGGAATGCGTATTAGTGATGCAGTGGATCTTATTAAAGGTCCTAAAGGAACTAAAGTGATTTTAACTCTTAAACGTGTTGACGGTACAATAGAAGATGTAACTCTAACACGTGATGTAGTTGAAATAGAAGAAACATTTGCAAAGTCAGTAATTGTAAAAGATCTTGAAGGCAGTATTAACTATGGATTGATCAATCTACCTAAGTTTTATTTTGACATGGAAAATAGAAATGGTCGTGCGTCTGGAGATGATATTAAAAAAGAAATCGAGCGTCTTAAAATGCAGGGCATGGACGGTCTTGTGTTAGACTTGCGTAATAATGGTGGTGGATCATTAAGAGAAGTTATAGAAATGGCAGGACTTTTTATAGAAAAAGGACCTGTTGTGCAGGTGGCACTTAAAAATGAACGTACTCAAACATATAGTGATGATGACCCTAGTATTATATGGGATGGTCCATTAGTAATTATGGTTAATGAATTATCGGCAAGTGCCTCAGAAATTCTAGCAGCCGCATTACAGGATTATGAACGTGCTGTTATCATTGGGTCTAAGCAAACATTCGGAAAAGGAACTGTTCAAAATTTTGAAGATTTGAATAGATGGGTGCGCAATAGCGATCTAGGTGACCTAGGAGCCATTAAATTGACTACTCAAAAATTCTATAGAATCAATGGAAAAAGCACCCAATTAGAAGGTGTAAAAAGTGATATCATAACTCCAGATCGTTATAGCTATATTGACATAGGTGAACGTGATGAGGAATTCCCATTACCTTATGATGAAATTCCAGCTGCATCGTATACTAAATTTAATAAGTATATAGATTTTAATAGCACCATTGCAAAATCCCAAGCTAGAATTAATTCTAATGAAACGTTTCAACTTATCGATGAAAATGCAAAATGGATGAGTGATCAACGAGAAGAAAATATAATACCATTAAACTATACAGCTTACAAAGAAAGACTTCATCGTTTAGAAAAAGAAACAGAAAAGTTTGAAAAACTAGAGGACTATAAAAACGATTTATCTTTTGAATATGTAAATTATGAAAAAGAATTAATTGCAAAAGATAGCTTACTTGCAGAAAAGCGTGAACGCTGGCACAAGAGTCTTTCTCAAGATGTGTATCTTGCAGAAGCAATTAACGTACTCAAAGATTTGAAAGTTTCTAATATTCAAAATGCAAGAGTATCTACCATTAAAAATTAATGTCACATAAATCGGCATCATTAACGACTTTAGCGCTCCAAAAATTCAAGAGGAATTTTTGGGGCGTTTTGAGTTTAAGCGTGATTGCTTTTTATATAGTAATCGCTTTATTTGCTTATATCATTGCACCAGACAACACAGCATATGCCAACCAGATGCACCTATCTATTCACTCACAACCACCAGGTTTTGAAGTAAACATGTTAGAGCTTCCTGTGGCTAGTCTTCCTTCTAGTATTTGGGACTGGTGGAATGGCCGCAAATCAAATCAAGAAGAAATACCTTATTCCGAACTAAAAATTGAAAATGGTCGGAGTTATTATAGACCTTATGATGTTAATGGTTCCCAATTAGATTTTGTAGATGCAAACTTTGCTGTAGCAGATGGGATGGAATTATCACGCTTTCGCGAAAGCTACACCTCGCATAAAACATTTCTATTAGGTACTGATAAATATGGTCGTGATTTATTAAGCCGCATGATGATAGGTGCAAGAATTAGCATCTCGATAGGTTTTATCGCCGTTTTTATATCATTAATCATAGGTATTACACTGGGCGCAATAGCTGGATATTTTGGCGGCTTCATAGACACCATCATTATGTGGTTGATTAATGTTACTTGGTCCATACCTACTCTATTAATGGTTATTGCTATAAGCATCGCTTTAGAAAAAGGCTTCTTTACAGTTTTTATAGCGGTAGGACTCACCATGTGGGTAGAAGTAGCCCGTGTAGTCCGAGGACAAATAATTGTCGCTAAAGAATTCCAGTATGTTACCGCAGCAAGAGCATTAGGATTCAACAGTTATCGAATTATTACAAAACATATCTTACCTAATATCATGGCACCTATTATTGTAATCAGTGCAGCTAACTTTGCAGCAGCAATTCTTATAGAAAGTGGTTTAAGCTTCTTAGGAATAGGAGCACAACCACCTATGCCTAGTTGGGGTAGTATGATAAAAGATCACTATCAATACATCATTTTAGATAAAGCTTATCTTGCGCTTGTACCTGGAATAGCAATCATGACACTAGTAATGGCATTCATGCTCTTAGGAAATGCCTTAAGAGATGCGCTAGATGTAAAAACTACTTAATATGAAAAAATCGATCTACGCAATCATACTTATAGTTATCGCTGTATGTTTTTATTTTTATGAAACGCACCGTAATGAAGAAGCTTCTCAGCATATACTTGAACAAGAAAATCAGCAGACTATAAATGATCAAGATGCTGATGGATTCAAACCTTTATCACGTAAAGACTTTTTGCCTAGTTCAAACAATCAGGTCATACACCACAGTACCTACAGCCTCTCTTATAGTGAAAAACATGAGCAAGCCGAATGGACAGCTCATGTACTAAGAGAAAGCGACATTACTAATAATAACTTTAAAAGACCTTATTTTGAAATTGATAACTCAGTAAAAACTGGTGCTGCGCACTGGCGCAATTATAAAAAAAGTGGATATGATAGAGGTCATTTAGTACCAGCAGGTGATAGAACAGGTAGCAAAAAGGTATATGAAGAAACCTTCCTAACATCAAATATAAGTCCACAAGAACACGAGTTCAATGCTGGTATATGGAATCGACTAGAACAAAAAACGCGATACTATGCTAAACGATACGATGAACTATATGTAGTGACCGGACCTGTTTTTAAAGGTAACATGGATGAAATAGGCACAGAAAATGTGACGGTACCATCTGCATTTTATAAAATAATTTATAGACAAGATAAAAGTGGTAATGAAAAAATACTAGCCTTTTTAATGCCTCATAAAGCTAGTAGTAAACCTATCTACGATTATGTTACGTCAGTAGACGAAATAGAAAAACAAACTGGTATTGATTTCTTCTCTCAAATACCCGATCATGTAGAGAATGAACTAGAAGCCTCAAATAGTAGTAAAGGATGGTAATTCTCAATTAAGGGATTACTTGAAAATGAATATGATCATCGTGCCTTACCGCATGACAGCCATGAAACCTTAATTTAGTATTTATATTTTTAATATTTAAGCGTTTGATTAAATGAGGCTCGATAAATACCTTTTGCACCTTAGGATGCGACTGTATTTGCTCAATTAGTTGTTTAGTAAGCTGTTCATTTAACGACACATCTTTATCTACATTGAATCCTAGCGCTTTAGCATAACCGTACTGCCAGTAACCAGCATCTTCACAAGCCTGTGTTTGATTGAACTCATTATCTCGAGGCTCTTCATAAACTCCGTATCCAATTAACGAAGGATTCAAATTGTAATGAGAACCTCTAGTTCCATCCTTATATACAAAAGCCACATCCACTTTGCGCCCATCATTATGACTTAGATGTGGTAATAATGGAAAACCATTTATGAAAGGAAAGCCTGCATCTAGGTACACCAATTGCAATCCATTATATTTTGAATCTCTATAATTATCAGAAACATCTTCTAGAACTGTGTACAAATCATAGCGCACATAATTGCGACATAATAGAACGTACCCCATGTTATGTGGTCGTATGGTTTCATGAAACACTGGCAACATTTTACGATTATCGATACTTGCCGCTATAGGTACTATAGTAAAAATAGAAAAGATGTAAACGACACAGAAAACACTAAGTCTTTTCCATAAAATCCAATTTGATTTACAATATTTAAAATAGCCGAAAACTAGAATCCATATCAATCCACCTACTTGGGTAACTAATGTCAATATTATGACCATTAGAACATGGAATAAACCTTTCAGTAATTTCATAAACTCATTTAATGTTCATAGCTCATTCTATGACCATCTAATTTCACAAAAATGAATAATAATATGGTAAAACCCCATAAACCACTACCACCATAACTCATAAATGGCAAAGGTATTCCAACGGTAGGTAGTAAGCCCAATACCATACCTATATTTACGAAAAAATGTATAAAGAAAATTCCTGCCACACTATAACCATATATACGGGCAAATTGATTCTTCTGTCTTTCGGCCATAATAATCAATCGATAGCATAAGGACATGAATAAGATAATGACTAACGACGCACCTATAAATCCCCATTCTTCACCTATGGCGCTAAAGATAAAGTCAGTTTCTTGCTCCGGCACAAATCCACCTTGCGTCTGTGTACCTTCTAAAAGTCCTTTACCAGCAAAACCGCCACTTCCCACAGCAATAACACTTTGATTAATATTATAACCTACACCTTGATTATCCTCTACCCTACCTAATACGATATCGATACGATTTCTGTGTCTGTCTTCTAACAAGTTATTAAATATATAATTTGTGGAAAGAGAATACAAAACACATACACCAGATATGATTAAAAACAGAAAGATTCTAGGTTTAGGCAATCGCTTTTTATGTCTACGCTTTTGCGAAAGCAAGTAAATAACGGTCATCGCGATTAAAATAATCAATGCAATCCACCATGTTCCTAAAACTAAAGTCCCCAAGAACAAACCTATTGCTACTAATACCAGACTGAGATACCACAAGGATAAACCTTCTCTATGAAGAGCAAAGAAAAATGCGCCGTAGACTAGTGCACTTCCTGGATCTGGTTGTGGTATAATAAACAAAGCTGGTAACGCTATGATAAGACCTACTAGTAGTAAGTCTTTAGTATTTTTAAGTGATATATTAATACCACTTAAAAATTTTGCGACGGCTAGAGCTGTTGCCGCCTTTGCAAATTCACTGGGCTGTAAGGTCATACTACCTAAAGAGTACCAAGATTTTGCTCCGTTTAACTCTTTACCAAAAACGAACAAGCCTAATAATGATAAAAGTGAAATAATATAAATAATACTTCCAAAACGTTCAAAAAACTTCACATCCATTGCCAGTATGAAGCTGATAATTAGAAACGCTAATCCAATCCATAAGATTTGCTTGCCATACAGTTGATCCATATCTAGAATACCATGGTATTGAGAAACTTGAGCAGCAGAGTATATGGTCAACCAACCTATCAATAGTAAGGCTAGATAGATTAAAATGATATAGATATCAAACTTAGGCTTATCTCCTATTCCCATTTTACGGATTTAAAGCATTAGGTTGTGGTGCAATAAGGCCTTTATCCACTTTAGGGTTTATTTCAAAGGGCTCGCCACTATATTGCTTTTCATACTCATACTCTAAACTATGCGTAAGTAAATATTCTTCTAAATCTTTACGAGTAATCTCACCTTTGATATGTTTTTCAATGAGTAAACTGGCAATCTTTGCAGCATATCGAGAACCCCAATAACCATTTTCAACAAATACTGCAATCGCTATTTGAGGATTATCTTTTGGTGCAAAAGCTATAAATACGGAATGATCTGTAAGTTGTGTGCGTTTACCATCAATCTTAACAAAGTTTTCTACGGTACCAGTCTTACCACAAATTTCTATTCCTGGGATTTGTGCATACTTTGCTGTTCCAGTTTTATAAACGGCTGTCATTCCTTCCACTACTGGTTCAAAATGTCGAGCATCAACGGTGGTGTAATTTTTTACTGTATAATCTGGATTATCAATAGGTTCGCCATCAATAGCTTTAATAATATGTGGTCTATAAAAATATCCACGATTTGCTATCGCTGCCGTCATATTAGCCAGTTGTATAGGTGTTGTGATTACCTCACCTTGCCCTATCGCATTTGAAATCGTAGTAGGTGCATACCATTTATATTTATATCGGCTAGAATAGTATTTGCCATCTGGTATTAATCCTGCTCGACCTACCGGAAGATCGTAACCTAAATAATCTCCTAGACCAAAACTAGTAACATGCCTATTCCAATTATCCATTCCTTCTTCAGGAGTGCTTCCTTTTTCTATAATACGTCGGTAAACCTGCGCAAAATAAGCATTACATGATTCGGCAATACCGGTATTTAAAGCAAGAGGTGATTGATGACTATGGCATCCTAATGGTTTTCTACCGCCATAATCATATCCATGATTACACCTCAATTTCTCAGTCGTTGTGATTACACCTTCTTGTAGACCTACTAACGCATTGATAACTTTAAAAGGTGAGCCTGGTGCATACTCTGCCTGAAGAGCTCTATTAACACCAGGCTTTTTTATGGTATCATTAAAAATGAGAACAGAGTTTTTAGAACGATCACGTCCCATCAACAGTGCAGGATCATAATATGGTGCAGTAACTAGAGTTAGAATTTCACCAGTCTGTGGTTCAATCGCAACTATTCCACCTCGTTTATTTTTCATCAATAATTCCGCATATGCCTGCAAGTCATTATCTAATGTTACCGTCAGGTCTAATCCAGAATTAGGTATGGTATCATATCTACCATTTTCATAAGATTCTTTAGGTCGCCCATAGTGATCTCTTATAAAGTGTTTCACTCCTTTTTTACCTCTTAATTCTTGCTCATATTGGAGTTCAATTCCTGCTTTACCAGATAAATCTCCAGATTGATATCGAGGATCTTTTTTAATTTTCTCAGGACTTACCTCACGTATATAGCCTAAGACACTAGCACTATGATCTACCATATATTTACGCAAGGATCTTTTCTGAGCATAAAACCCAGGGAACTTACGTAATTTCTCTTGCAAGGGCGCAAACTCTTCTTGTGTGAGTTGAGGAACGATTACGCTTCCTTTTTGCCATGACCAATCTTTTGCATCCTGAATTTTAGACTTTAATCTAGTCTTATCCATTTGCAATAGCGTGCATAATTGTAGGGTATCAAATTTTTTAAGTTCCTTAGGAATCATCATGATATCGTAAGCGACTTGGTTTGCAACCATTAAATCTCCATCACGATCGTAAATAAAGCCTCGTTCTGGGATGTCATAAATACTTTTAACAGCATTTAATTCTGATTTAAGCTTATATGAATCACCCTTAATTATTTGAAGGTAGAAAACCCTACCTATTAAAGTAAGTCCCACTATGGTTACTAAGAAAAAGAATAATAATCTTTTCATGATTTATTGCGCCATCCAAATAAAACAAACAAAACGACTCCCATAAAGACAGAAGACAAGCCTATAAACAACGTCATTTGCAACACCTGAAGTACCTGACTGATGTTAAAATATATGAGCAAATACAATATTAAATGATGTATTAAAACACCTAGTACAAGTAATAAAGAAAATCGATCTAATGGTGATTTTAAGATTTTAAGGTTCTTGGTAAGATATCCTTCTCCATAAACCAGTTTAAGCAGTACTGGTCTCACGAATGCAAGTGTTAATGAGGCTGCGGCGTGAGCACCACCGGTGTCTTGAAAAGTATCAACAATTAAACCTAGTAAAAAAGATAGAATTAAAAAAGACCATCTGTTATTATCAACAGGATACAACACAATAAATAACAAATAAACTAATGGACTGATATACCCCATAAAATTTACTTCATCCATTACAAATACTTGTAATAATAGTAAGGCTATAAATCGTACGACGTTATTTAACAATGTGCTATTCATTGACATTAATAGTTAGTGTGTCAATAATTTGTAATGGTTTCACATCGCGACTTTTAATCACATATGCAGTCCCTATATCTGTCATATCGTTAAACAGTGCAACATCAATTTTATAGCGACTACCATTTTCTACCAGTTGAGCGTCTCTAATAGTACCTATAAGAATATCTGGCGGGAATGTAGTACTTTGTCTTCCTGTAACTATAGTGTCTCCTTTAGTTACTTTAGCAAGTCTAGGGACATCTACTAAGGACATCATATAAGGATCATTCCCATCCCATGTCAACGATCCTATGACATTACTACCTTTAATTTGTGCGTTTAGAGAAATTTCAGAATTTAAAATCGAGATAACCCTTGAAAAACGATTGCTTGAAATATCAATGATCCCCAAAATACCATTAGTAGTAACCACACCCATATCAGGTTCTATACCTTGATCAATTCCTATATCTAACGTGATAAAATTATCTCGTTTTGAATAATCATTTTTAATCACGCGAGAAGGAAATACTCGATAAGGGACATCTTCAGAAAATAAAAATGTGGTCTCATCACCTAGTAAGGTATCTGCTGTAACTAAAGCTTTCATGCGTAGCATCGCATTTTCTTTACGCAGTTTATCATTCTCTTCTTTCAGATTTAGGTAATCATAAATTCCACTACGAGAACTTAAAAAAGAACCCGTTATATTACCTGTAGAATGTACAAATGAATTGCGATGATAGCTATGCGATTGAACGGTAAAAACAAGTGCAATCAATAATAAGCTCAGGTAGAGCAGCAAGTTTCTGTACTTGATCAGAAAATTGATAATTTGCTGCATCTAGTAACTTTTATTTAGCTAATACACTTTTGTAACGCTCGATATTTTTAAGAGTCAAACCAGTACCACGCACTACAGCTCGTAGTGGATCTTCTGCAATATAAACAGGTAAATCTGTTTTTTGAGAAAGACGCTTATCAAGACCACGCAACATCGATCCACCACCTGCTAGATATATTCCTGTGTTGTATATATCTGCAGCAAGTTCAGGTGGAGTTTGTGATAACGTCTCCATAACAGCATCTTCTACTCGTAAAATTGATTTATCCAGAGCTTTGGCTATTTCTCTGTATCCAATTTTTACCTCTTTAGGCTTCCCAGTAAGTAAATCACGTCCTTGAACGCTCATCTCTTCTGGCGGCACCTCTAGATCTTCAGTTGCGGCACCTATCTGTATTTTAATTTTCTCAGCAGTACGTTCTCCAACATATAAGTTATGTTGTGTACGCATGTAGTAAACAATGTCATTAGTAAATACATCACCTGCAATCTTTACAGACTTATCACATACAATTCCTCCTAAAGCGATTACTGCAATCTCAGTTGTTCCACCACCTATATCAACGATCATATTACCTTTAGGTTGCATGATATCTACACCTATACCTATGGCCGCAGCCATAGGCTCGTGTATTAGATAAACTTCTTTTCCATTAACACGCTCTGCACTATCTTTTACCGCACGCATTTCCACTTCTGTAATACCTGATGGAATACAAATCACCATGCGCAATGATGGAGTAAAAAGCTTCTTTTTTAACGCAGGTATTTCTTTAATGAACATCGAGATCATCTTCTCACTTGCGTCAAAATCTGCAATAACGCCATCCTTCAATGGTCTTATAGTTTTGATATTCTCATGCGTTTTTCCTTGCATCATTGCCGCTTCTTTACCTACTGCAATAATTTTTCCAGTAGTGCGATCGCGTGCAACAATAGATGGACTGTCTACAACGACTTTACCGTTGTGGACTATAAGAGTATTTGCCGTACCTAAATCGATAGCAATATCTTCTGTTAGAAAATCAAAAAATCCCATAAGTGTTAAGGAGGAAAAAGGGTTTAATTACTTGAGCTTTACAAAGCTAACACAATTCTTAGTGTTTAAAGTGTCTTGTACCGGTGAAAACCATCGCAATATCATTTTTATTGCAATAATCTATCGATAATTCATCTTTTATAGATCCACCTGGTTGTATCACGGCATTAACACCTGCATTATCTGCAATTTCTACACAATCTGGAAAAGGGAAAAATGCATCACTTGCCATCACAGCACCTTGTAAATCAAATTTAAAAGACTGCGCTTTATGAATTGCCTGATTTAACGCATCAACTCGTGACGTCTGACCGGTTCCACTAGCACACAATTGCTTATTCTTTGCCAGCACGATGGTGTTAGACTTAGTATGTTTACAAAGCTTTGAAGCAAATAATAAATCTTCTATTTGTGCTTCCGTTGGAGCTAATTCAGTTGCCGTTTTTAAATCTTCCTTAGTATCTGTTTTTAGATTAGCATCTTGGACTAGATAACCATTTAAGCTAGCTCTTACTTCTAGAGCGTTAGTATTACGCTTTCGCGAAAGCGCATCTCCAACAAGCTCCAGCATGATTCTATTCTTCTTACCTTTTAAAATTTCAAGTGCTGCAGGATCGAATGAAGGTGCAATTACTACCTCACAAAATAGTTTATGAATTTCTGTCGCTGTAGCTACATCGATCTCCACATTAGATATTAAAATCCCTCCAAATGCAGATACTGGATCACCAGCAAGAGCGTCTACATATGCCTGGTGAATGGTATCTCTTTGAGCCACTCCACAAGCATTATTATGTTTAAACACTGCAAATGTCGGAGCGTCATCTACAAACTCACTCATCAAATTAACAGCGGCATCTACATCTAGTAAATTGTTATAAGAAAGCGCCTTACCATGTAACTTAGTAAACATACTTTCAAAATCACCATAGAACCAGCCACGTTGATGAGGATTTTCTCCATAACGCAATGGCATGACATCTTGTTGACTCATTTTAAGAGACTTATTCACAGAATCACCAGCAAAATAATTATATATCGCACTGTCATAATGAGAAGAAATATCAAAGGCTGTTGCGGCAAATTCTTTGCGCTGATCTACAGTTGTTGTTCCATTTCCTTCTTCTAGCACGTTTAACAACTTACCATAATCATCCATGGTAGATACACAAAGTGTGTCTTTAAAGTTTTTTGCAGCTGCGCGTATAAGTGAGATACCACCTATGTCAATTTTTTCAATAATATCTTGTTCTGGTGCTCCACTAGCTACGGTCTTTTCAAAAGGATATAAATCGACTATAACAATATCAATTTGCGGTATATCATACTCTGTAAGTTGCGCCACATCACCTTCATGATCACGACGATTTAAAATACCTCCAAATACCTTAGGATGTAATGTCTTAACTCGACCACCTAAAATAGATGGATATGACGTTACATTTTCTACTGGAATCACAGGTATCCCTAAGTCGTTAATAAATTTTTCTGTACCACCAGTTGAGTAAATAGCGATTCCTAATTCGCTCATTTTCTTAACAATAGGTTCTAATCCGTCTTTATGGAAAACAGAAATTAATGCAGATTTTGCGGTGATGTTGCTCATGTTGTGAAATGCTTAAAAAAGTAAGTTGCAAAAGTAATGGATTAGAGCGGTTTTGGTATTAAAAATTAATTCTCAAAACATAATTGTTTTGCACGGTTACTTAACAAATTTTAAGCTTTCAGAAAGCGACTATAAACTAAAGTCTCCAGTAAAAGCAAATTCTACCATATCGCCACTAGGATCAACCGTTCCTTGAAATGATATTTTTTGCTGGCCATTTTGCAAATCTTCAACTGTCGTTTGAGCGTTTGAATAAAACTGCAAAAGAGTATTTTCTTCATTTTCCAAGTCTGTATCGATTACCACAGAGCAAAATGGCAATTGATTTACATTACCACCTTCAGGATAAACTCCGGCTACTAATTGATCTAGATAAAAAAACTGTACAGTAATAAAAGCCCCATTACCTTTTACAACATTATTATCATAGAGCCTTGAACTACTTGTTGCAAAGTTATAAGTCAGTCTAGTACTGTCAAAAAAATCCTCTTTACTCTTGTAAAGATTTGTCATAATGAAAGACTCGTTTTCTACATCCAACTCACCTTGAATTAAATCTGGAGTTAACAAGGTTGCATCATCATCACCATCACAGGAAATAAAGAAGAAAGGTATTGCGACAAATAACAGTTTTAAAAAAGCAGTTTTCATAGTTGTAGTTTTTAAGTTTCCAAAGAAAACTCTTACTAATTCAATTTATTATGAGAATTATATTGTTTAACTTTTTTTTTAACGAAATAAATAATTTGCTCAACGCGCTCAGGAATTAGTAATTAATTTCTGTAACATTTCTACAACATCATAGTCCAATGAGATAACGTAGATTTAACCATCCTAAAATCCGGCTGCAGTAATGCTCATTTATTTAAGTCTTTTAAAAGAAAGTTTCTCTTTTGCATGGAGTGCATTGCGCACAAACTTGTTGCGCACCTTTCTTTCATTACTAGGTGTTACCATTGGGATTTTCTCTATTATCGGTGTACTTGCTGCTGTAGATTCTTTAGAACAAGAAATCAACGACGGATTAAGCTCCTTAGACATTTCTACTATTTATGTTTTAAAAGTTTCTTTTGGACCTACTGAACTAGAGCGCTATCAATATGAAAACTTTCCCAACGTTTCTTATGACGAGTTTCAAATGTTGAAACGCAGTATGGAAGACATAGACGCCATGACTTTTACCATGTTCTCTGCACCCGAAAGCATTAAGTATGAAGATAAAATAGCTACCGGAGTTAGCATCGTACCAGGCACTAATGAGTTTTATGATCTAGAAAACCTAAAGCTTGATCAAGGTAGATTTTTCAGCGAGAGCGAGAGTGTAAGCGGCGCACCAGTTGCTGTGATAGGTTATGAGGTGGCACAAAATTTATTTAAAAACACTAATCCATTAGGCAAAAGAGTGCGCTTGTATGGTAATAAATTTACTATTATAGGCGTGATCAGTAAGCAAGGATCTGGTCTAGACTTAGGTGCTCCTAAGGACGAAAGTGCGTTTATCCCTGTAAATTTTGTTAGAAAAATCTATGGTGATAACAATAAGTCTAAGACGACTGCACTGATTTTAAAACCTAAAAAAGGTGTGGATCAAGATGAGTTTATTGCAACACTAGAGCAAAAACTACGTAATTATCGAGGTTTGAAAAATGATGAAATCAGTACCTTTTTTATCAATCCATTAAAAGGTTTTGCAGACTTTCTTGATCAGGTCACCGGAACCCTAACTATTATAGGTCTTATCATTTCTGGATTCTCAATGTTAGTAGGTGGATTTGGGATTGCAAACATCATGTTTGTAAGTGTAAAAGAACGCACCAACTTGATTGGTATTCAAAAATCCTTGGGTGCAAAAAATAGTTTCATATTGTTTCAATTCTTATTTGAAGCTGTGATTTTAGCCCTTTTTGGTGGTTTATTTGGTCTACTTTTCGTGTGGTTAGGTACCGTCGTCGCAAATTCAATGGTTGAAGACTTTAACTTTATCCTATCTACTAAAAACATCATTCTAGGTACTAGCGTCAGTGCCATTATAGGTCTTATTGCAGGTATTATTCCCGCAATAACAGCATCTCGTTTAGACCCAGTAGAGGCGATACGTACAGGAATGTAAATCATAATATTTCTAAGACAATTAAGTACCTCGTTTTTTAGTCCAGTATGCCCAAATCATTATCTTAGCGGCATGGAGATTAACTTACACAATAAAACGGCATTAGTTTGCGGTAGCAGCGCCGGAATAGGAAAAGCAACAGCTCAACAATTTGCAAGCGCTGGTGCACGAGTAATACTTTTAGCTCGTAATGAAGATAAGCTTAAGGATGTTTTAAAAACACTAGATCAATCACACGGTCAAAACCACGATTACCTAGTAGCTGATTTTTCAAAACCAGATGAGTTAAGTGATGTAATAAACGCTTTCGCGAAAGCGAACCCTATACACATCCTTATCAATAACACTGGTGGACCTGCCGCTGGATGGCTTATCGATGCAGAGGTGAGTGCGCTAGAATCAGGATTTACACAACATATAAAATGCAACCAAATTCTGGCTAAAGCTTGTTTCCCTAGTATGAAAGAAGCTGGTTATGGACGTATTATCAATATTATTTCCACTAGCGTGAAAGCACCTATCGACTTTCTAGGAGTTTCTAATGTAATACGCGGCGCGGTAGCAAATTGGGCTAAGACTTTATCCAACGAACTAGGACCTCATGGTATTACTGTTAACAATGTACTACCAGGTTTTACAGCGACGGAACGTCTAGACGCTATTATCAAAGGTAAAGCACAACGTGCTAATCATAGTGAAGATGAAGCTGCAGCCATAATGAAAAGTTATGTGCCAGTAAGAAGATTTGCAGAAGCTGATGAGGTGGCAAATGCCATCACATTTCTAGCAAGTGAAAAAGCTTCTTATATCAATGGTATTAATTTACCTGTGGATGGAGGAAGAACTAAAAGTCTTTAATAAAGAGATTTTACAATTTTTCAGCACTATTTTTTTATGGTCCAATAAGGCAAGGCGTAAAATACATAGCAGATTTTAAACGATGATTTACTTTATCCTAGTTGCAGTACTACTTCTTCTTTTTAGTTACAGAAGAAATAGAGAATTTAAAAGACGTAAGAAACTCATTAATGGGTACGTTGAAGAACGTCAACTTATGAATTACGACTGGGATGAATTTAACAATCATTATCTAGCCCAAGGATTTCATCAGCAGCAAATAGATGCCGTTAAAACAAGTATTCAAGATTATTCTGCCGTAGCAAAAGAAGCCTTGTTTCCCGAAGACCATATTTATAACGATCTACTGATCAGCAACCACGGAGCAGAGCAAACAGAGATTCTAATAGAAATAGAAAAAAAGTTAAACTTAGACACTATTGATGATGAACTCTTTTCTTCTTACGAACCTATTGTAGATTCATATTTCAAGGTATTAAGAATAGTATTAAATTAGCAACATGTCAAAAAAACTACGCATTAACGGTCACTCGCATTTACTTCCATATCCAGAGCAGATTCCGGATTTCATGCGTGAAAAAGGAATTTTTTGGGTAGATCCTGAACGCAAGAACATGTTACAAAAGGATTGGTCACGTCCTGTTACGGATTCCAGCTTTTTTCTAGATGAAAAACTAGAATGGATGGATAAGTACAAAATAGATCATGCTGTTATCTTGAATCTAAGCCAGCTATATGGAAACGGTTTGCGCCTAGAAGAAATGAAACAGGCCTTGCGTTTTCAAAATGATTTTAATGCAAAGGTGCAACATGATCATCCTTCTAAATTCACAAGTGGTTTTGTGGTTCACCCAGGTTTTGTAAGAGGTGCTTTATGGGAAATAGAACGTTGTGTAAAAGTGCTAGGCATGAAACTGCTTTGTTTACCAACACACTACATGGATACAATAGGTACCTGGCGATGTATTTTTGATGAGGAAAACGAACCCATTTTTGAATTAGCTAGTGAACTAAATCTAGCTGTAGAAATTCATCCTTATGATGGTGAGAAATTTATCAAATTACAAAATACCTCTTGGCGTTTTCATTTGATATGGATGCTCGCTCAGTGTGCAGATGCTTATCACTTTCTAACTTTGAATGGGTATGCTTTTAAATATCCAGGTATGCGCATATGCTTTGCCCATGGTGGACAGCTTGCGCAAATGAACCTCGGTCGTAGAATTCAAGGTTTTGACGGTAGACCTGATTTGTTTGAAGGTAAAACACATCCACGTAAATCAGTAGGTCATCCTAATATCTTTTTTGACACGTTAGTACACGACACTGGTTCACTGAAACTACTGGTAGAAAATCAAGGAGCAAAACAAGTTCTTATGGGACTAGATGATCCTTACCCATTAGGAGAAATGGATAGCGAAAAACAATCTAGTTATCCTGGTAAAATTTTAGACCTTGCTATGGATCGTAAAATCATAAGTCAAGAAGATTATGATGGCATGTGGGATGAACATGTGGTGCGATGGTTATTTGGAGATAACGACACCGCCAAAAAAGAGTTTTACAATAGGATTACTGGATAGATTGACATTAAACATTTGTAGATACTTACTAACCATTTCCAATAATACAATTCAAGTTAGAGAATAAACATGTTTTTCCTACCAACCGACCTAGACGATTACATTGTAGCGCATACCCAAGATGAGCCACAAATTTTAAAAGATCTTACTCGCGAGACACATCAAAAGGTCTTACAGGCCATTATGTTATCTGGAGCTTATCAAGGACGTGTACTGAGTATGATTTCCCATTTAAAAGCACCAATGCGTGTCCTAGAATTAGGAACTTTTACAGGCTACTCAGCACTTTGTATTGCTGAAGGTATGCCTGCTGGCAGTGAGCTCATAACAATAGATATTAATGAAGAGCTTGAAGATCTGGCAGGAGGATATTTTACACGCTTCTGCGAAAGCGCAAATCACAGCATCACTATTACACAGAAAGTAGGTCCAGCATTAGACATTATCCCATCGTTAGAAGGTAAGTTTGATATGATTTTTATAGATGCTGATAAGCCTAATTACATCAATTATTTTCACGCCATTATGGAGAAAGTAAATCCTGGTGCTTTAATACTATCTGATAACGTTTTGTGGCATGGAAAGGTTGTAGAAACGGTTAATCCTAAAGATAATTCTACTCCTATTTTACTAGAGTTTAATCAACTACTAAAGGAAGATCCACGCTTGCAAACTGTACTATTTTCTATTAGAGATGGATTAACTTTAAGTCGTGTGTTGTAATCGATTAAATAAATTCATCAACAACTTATAAAAGGCAGCTCCCAGAAACAATCCTACAAGAGCGCCCACAAGCACATCTAATGGGTAGTGCACACCTACAAAAATGCGCGATGTGGCAAACAGTAAAGGCCATATAAAAAACAGCAGCCACATCTTGGACTTCTTATATTTTGACAATATCAAATACATAAGTAAACTTACCGTCATGCTTACTGCAGTATGTCCAGACCAGAAGCTAAAATTCTCTGGTCGCTGTAAAATATTAATACTATCCAGTAAAACAGGCTCGTTATTAGGCCTTAACCTTGCGACAGCGTTTTTAACTAGGTCTGTTAGACCTATCGCAGTAAGGGTTGCTACAATAACAGTTAGTGAAGCGATGTAGTTTAACCGTTTAGGTAGTTTTACAATAAGTAAAATAAAAAAGGTAATATATAGCGGCAACCAAGTTTCTAAGCTTGTCACAAATAGCCAGAAGGCATCAAATCGATTAAAATAAGAACCATTAATGTATCTAAAAATTTGCTGATCTAATTCAACAAGCCATTCCCACATTAAAACCTTCTTTTAATAGAGCCAGTTTCTTCGATTTGGTCCTTTACTTCTTCTATTTTAGAGGTGATTTGTTTTACGTCTTCTGTAAAGCCGTGCTCATCTGCCGTTTTAGAAATTTCGTTCTTAATATCATCTGTGGCATTACGCACCGTATTCATTGCGCGAGCAATTCCACGAGCGATCTCTGGAAGTTTATCTGACCCAAAGACCAAAATAACCACTAGGCCTACTATCATAAGCTCTGGTGTACTGATAAAAAGAGGTAGACTTATCATATTGCAAATATACTATTTGCACCATTCATAGTTATTTAAGAATGTTATAATTTATCATCGATAATTAAAGAATTCAAAGTAAAAAGTAGTCATTAACCCTTCTGTCACGGATAGCTCTCTAGAAACTGGATAACCTTCAGAATCTAGTACATATTGATAATCAATACTGCGCTCTAATATAGCAGTACCAGTAGAAAGATCGTAATCTAAACGAGTTGCTGGCAAATAACGACTATAAGGAACAAACTCATCAAACATATAAAGCCTGATGATATCATTCATATCTGTAAACGGATTATTATTAAAGTTATAAGTAAAATCAGAATATCCCGTTATAGTAAAGCCATCATTTGCAATTTCTTCAATACGTAAAACATTAAAATTTTGAGAATATTCAAGTCTCAACTCCTCAACTTGTGATGTAACGCCAGATAGATCAGTTTCTCTAGTCACTACCCTATTAAATCTATTTTGCGGATCTATATACAAAGTTTTATGATGCGTAACACCTGCCATGTCTATATAGCTTAACTCAACGTTTGATATAGCTTGCACACTGTCATCGTTTCCGTAAGCTACATTAACATTAACCGCAGGCACTACAGCTTCCTCGATAATTAAGTTTTCTAATTTATTACCGTTACTATAATTGGCAGTTGTAGATTGATTAAGGTTACCTGTCTCCATTATACTAGAAAGTAAATCTAGCCCATTATATATAAAATTTATGTCACGAGTAATGTTAGTTGGTGTATTGATAGCTACCTGTATTGAAGATAGCTGCCTTAAGTCTTGTATAGGCTCTATTACCTCATCTATACCAGAATTTGGATCCTCTAATGATGGATCATCACAACTAAATATGAAAAAACTGAGTATAAAAATAATGCTGTACTTCATATGACGAATATAATGCTTAACCTTATAACACAAAAAAACCAGATTCATTGTGAATCTGGTTTTTAAAAATATTAGTTAAATACTTCTTATTGTTTCATCTCTTCAAACTTATCAACTTTTGGTTCTTGTGGCCATGAGTTATTAGAGGTATCAATATCTGCAGTCTCTAACTTAGGATCGATAACGATTCCTACAATCTCTTTTTGAGTCGCTTTAGATAGACTTACTTCTTTATCATTCAATCTCCAGATTTCTGCTGGATGAGTAGCTGTTTCAGTAGTACCGTCAGCATAAGTGTACTCAATGATAATAGGCATTACTAGTCCACCTGGCTTTTCAACCGTGATTTGATAGAAATACTTAGGCTCTTTCATTGCAGCACGTTGCTCTGCAGTAAAGTTGTCCATCATATAATCTTTTAAATCGCTTACAACTTCACTAGGAGCTTTTCCTTTCATTTCTTCTTTATAGTCTTCACTACCTTCTTTAACCATGTAAACAAGTTGTGGAACTCGATCTTTAGGAATACTTCTTTCTTCAAGGTAGTCTTTCATCTCTTGATTCATATCAGCAGATACATAAAATTTATCTACAGACTTAATTCCCATGTCATTGAATTGAGTGGTATAGAACCAACCTCTCCAGAACCAATCTAGGTCCATTGCACTTGCATCTTCCATAGTACGGAAGAAATCCTCTGGTGTTGGATGCTTAAACATCCATCGTTGAGAATAAGTACGGAAAGAGTAATCAAATAACTCACGTCCCATTACCGTTTCACGCAAAATATTTAAAGCGGTACCTGGCTTACCATAAGCATTAGAACCAAACTGATAAGTATTCAAACCTTTACTCATTATAGGAGCAATATACCTTTGATCTCCTGCCATGTAAGGAACAATTGCTGCTGCAGGTCCACGACGAGATGGATATGCATCCAATCCTTCAATAGACGCTGGATAATTTTCTCCCATATCCTGCTCTGCAACATATTGAACAAATGTATTCAATCCTTCATCCATCCATGTCCACTGGCGTTCATCACTATTCACAATCATAGGGAAATAGTTATGACCTACTTCATGTATAATAACTGATATCATACCAAACTTAACACGATCACTATAGTTTCCTTCTGCATCTGGACGTCCATAGTTCCAACAGATCATAGGATATTCCATTCCTTGATTTTTTGCGTGAACTGATATCGCCTTGTGATAAGGATAGTCGAATGTCATTCTAGAATAAGACTTTAATGTTTGAGCTACAGCCTTAGTAGACCATTGCTCCCATAAAGGATTACCTTCTGGTGCATATATAGATACAGCCATCACATCTTTATCTCCTACTTTTACAGCCATAGCATCTGCAATATAGCGGCGAGAAGAAGTCCATCCAAAGTCACGAACATAATCTGCTTTTAACTTCCAAGTTTTCATCTTAGTTGCACCTGGCATCATCGCTAGCTTTTCAGCCTCTTGTTGCGTACGTATCACTACAGGCTCATCATAAGTACGTTGAGCCATTTCATATCTTCTCAACTCTTCACTACTGTAAACATCTTTACGGTTAGTCAATTTACCTGTTCCATCTAACCAGTGATCTTCTGGTACTGTGATATTAACTTCAAAAGAACCGAATGGTAATGCAAATTCATCACGTCCCCAGAACTGGCTGTTTTGCCATCCTTCAACATCATTATAAACACACATACGTGGATAGAATTGTGCAATCACATAAGCTCTGTGTCCATCAGGAAATTCTTCATAACCACTACGTCCACGTCCTTCAACATGATTATTAACGTTATAGTCCCATTCAATATCAAATTCAAATTTCTTACCTGGAGCAAGTGCTTTAGGCATTTCAACTCTCATCATGGTCTGATTGATCATGTACTTTAAAGGATTACCCTTTGAGTCCAAAACCTTTTTAATATTAAATCCACCATCAAAAGGCTCTGAAAGATACTCACCTGCAAAACCTGCAGGCTGTGCAAATGGAGCTACTCCACCACCTTCAATTAAAGGTGTTTTAGAATCTTTTGCACGCATGTTTTGATCTAACTGTACCCATAGATAATCTAATACATCTGGAGAATTGTTAGTATAAGTAATCGTTTCATAACCATAGATGTGGTGATTCTCATCATCTAATCTAATGTCCATTTCATAATCAGCACGTTGCTGGTAATATTTAGGACCTGGAGCACCACTAGCACTACGATACTGATTAGGAGTAGAAAACTCCTGATATAGCTGGCGGAATTTGTTAATGTTGTAATGTTCTTCTGCCTTAGGCTCTTCTGCTTGTTCTGCTTCTTGAGCAAAACCTGAAAAAGAAACCATCAACATACTGACAAACAATAGTTTAATAGCTTTCATTTTTTTGATTTAGTTTATAGAGTTGCTAAAATAAGAATAATAGATTACTCAAAAGAAATTTAACTAAAACTTCACAGAGTCTATTTTCTTTTTTGCAATCATAAGTAATGTCTTACGCTCACCTTTAATTTTAAGATGCACCATATTTTTCTGATCTTCAAAAAGCTCCATAAGCGCTGTAAATCGCATCTCAATTTCTGAAGGCTCTTGATTCACTGGTATTTCAATATAAAGTACTAATTGATCATTCTCGACCTCTGCACCTAGATATTCAATTAGAATTAATTCTCCGTCCACCTTCACACGCAATCGTGACTTAAAATAATCACCAATTAAAGATTTATGAATTTCTAAGCTACCTTTTTCAGTAAGCACAACACTCTTATCTGCCCTTGCAGAAAGTACGTCCTCAAGGTCGTCAATGAAAAAACGAGAAGTCATTTGTAGAGCACCTACCTTTGAATTGTATTTTACATTAGACACAGAAAGGTAATACTTATGTGCTGTGTTGGTTACGCTTTCGCGAAAGCGTAATTCATCAGCATCATGATTTCCATAAGATGCCTGTGATAGAAATGGCATCAATAAGAATAGGAATATGTATTTCATACAGAAGTAAGGATTTAATCCTTTTAAAATTAGTCTATTGTAAAAGAGCTACGTTTCCTAGATAAACACCATGAAATTCATCACCATTTGTATCTAGTCCATCTACCGTAATAGCATATCCAGTTTGATAAGTCTCCACTCTTATGAATCCGCTTTCTAAAGCTGTTGATGAATTAAACATCGCGGTAGAATCAAAATCGAGACTGTAACTTAGGGATGCGTCTGCTGGCTCTTCAGTGCTCGCAATCTGATAGAGTCCTGTTTGAAAGTTATCTACAGAATTACCATAAAAATTGATTTGCATCAAAACGCCAGCTCCTTCTATTTCATCCATATCGTTGAGTTGTAACCCGTCACCTAATACGGTAACTTCTGTTAATACGCCTGTGCCACCACTAAGTTGAGGCTCTTCTCTAATGGCACCTATGGTTTCAAAATTAGTCGTCTGGTCTCCATAGCAAAAAGTATTTACTTGAATAGGTTGCGAGACCGGTAAGTCATCATCACTATCGCAGGATGTCGTCATTACCAAGGCAGCTGCCATGAATAATAATGTGGTTATTTTTTTCATCATTGTATCTTTTAATTATTGCTTTCTTTCTTTATAGGCTGTTGCAGTGTCTGACAAGAACTGCAGTAAAACGAGTTCATTTTCTGGTTGCATGAGTTGATTATTCAATCCTCGATCTGTTGCAAAATAAATGAAATCGTAAAGATTCTCTTTATCAATATCTAAAAACTCTACTAGATAATCTGCATCAAACTGATTTTTCAAAACTGCAACATCAAAACGTTCTTCAACCGTGTCTGCTGATCCAAAATCAAAATTAATAGCATTTAGTGCCGTGTTTAATACTACTGCTGCTAGCAAACCTACCAGATTAAACATGTTGTAACGTGGCTGGGATTGCATCATAGCCTCATGGCGTATATCATAATCTTCTGGCTGGCGTACCATATCAGACAACGTGTTCTCAGTTCTATCGATTGCTGGTGTCCACATGTTTTGTCCAGAAATTTTTTCGAGTCTAGTGTCTGCCTTTTCAAGTCGTTTGAGGTTTAAGCTGATGTTTTGATCACCTTCTAAGAGTACCTCATCCAGCACATTCACTCCACTACCTAATGTAATTGCAACTACTTTTTCTTTTATGGTACGATCTGTAACTATAAGTGTGACCGGCTCATGATCAACAGATTTAAAAACAATTTTGTCGCCAGCCATAACATCTATTCGATAAGAACCTGTTGCAGATGTTACTGTTACCTCATAACTGTTTTCATTGAAAATAGTAATCCCTTCAACAGGTTCATCTAGCTCATTTTGAATATAACCAGAAATCTGAACGCGCTCTTGCTGGCCTATGGCCATATAAGAGATCAAAAACAAAAGTAGAAACTTATTCATTTGTTGTCTTTTTACGCTTTTTAAATATAACAGCTTGCTGAGATAGAAACTCTAAAAGATCTAACTCATTATCGGCCTGAACAAGATCTTTAGTAAGACCATTATCTTGCACAAAATACCCATATTCAATAAAGTCCTTTTCTTCCAAATCTAGATAATTTAAAAGGTATTCTTTACTGTATTTATTTTTGAGTAATACTAGCGCATTAGTCTCAATGGGCACACTATCATCTTTAGATATATTCTTTACATCAAGGCTTCTCGCAATATTAGCAGTATTTATAGTAGTTGAAAGACCTACCATATTAAATCGTGGCTGACTTTGCTGAAAGGCTTCTGCACGCACCTCGTACTCTTCTGGTTGTCTCACACGATTAGAAAATGTGTTATCAATACGATCAACTGCTGCTGTTTTAATATTTTCAAGAGACACTTTCTCTAATCCAGAATCTACGGTTTCTATTCTTTTAACCGGAATCATAAAACTAGTGGTGCTTAAATTAACGGTCTCTAAATCTTTAACGTCTGGATTAAGACCTAAATCAATTCTCTTTTCTTCAACAACCTTTTCAGACACGTTTAAAGAGAATGATTCAAATTGAATTGCCTTAAAGGATAGTTGATCTCCTTTTTTTACATCGATATAAAACACTCCACTATCGTTTGTAACTGTACCTTCTAGAGAACTGTTGTTAAAAATTGTAATACCGCTTAAATCTGTATTTAATTCTGAACTTATGGTTCCTTTGATCTGTACACGTTGTACTTGGGCATTAGATAACATTCCCAATAACAGAAATATGTAAATGAAATTTTTCATAATTGAATTTATGTTAAGCAATTTAAATCAAATTGCCTTTTAGATAACGATAACATTATCCAATTAATTGTTAAATACCTTTGCTCAAAAGCTTTCTTATGAGAAACATGATTGTTGCAAGTACATCAACCATACATGGCAGTGGTTACCTTCAATATTTGCTAGAAGATTTACTAACTGTTTTTAAAGAAGAAAATATCACAGACCTATTGTTTATTCCCTTTGCAAGACCAGGTGGCATATCACATGATGCGTATACTCAAAAAGTACACCAAGTTTTACAACCTCACGGAATCAGTGTTACTGGCCTACATACCGCAGAAGATAAAGAAGATGCGCTATTGCAAGCAACAGCAATTTTTACAGGTGGTGGTAATACATTTCAACTAGTAAAAGCGCTTCACGATCTAGAATTAATGACATCATTAAGAAAAGTTATTTTTAATGGTACCTTTTACATGGGAACTAGTGCTGGTAGTAACATTTGTGGTCTTAACATGCGCACAACAAATGACATGCCTATTGTAGAACCTGCAACCTTTAAAACCACAGGTGCCCTAGGATACAACATTAATCCACATTATCTAGACCCTATTGAAGGCTCTACTCATATGGGAGAAACACGCGAGCAACGTATTAAGGAATTTCATTTTTACAACGCCATTCCAGTAATAGGACTTAGAGAAGGTAGTTATATTAGGGTGAAAAATGACCAAGAAATTTTACATGGACCACATACAGCTCGTGTATTCCTTAAAGATCAAGAGCCTCTAGAAGTGAAAACCGGATATAATTTTGCACAATTAGTGTAATAAAGTAATTTTAAAATAAAAATAATGGACTTTCCTATTCAACATAAACAGAACGATAAAAGAGGAATCTTTTACATGAAGAAGGACGGCAACACTGTTGCTGAACTAACTTACACCTTAGAAAATCAAATCATGACCATTGATCATACTGAAGTTAACCCAAGTATGGAAGGTAATGGTTTAGGTAGTAAATTGATAGAAGCAAGTTATACTTTCGCGAAAGCGGAAAACTTAAAAATCAATCCATTATGTCCATTTGCCGAAGTTGTTTTTGACAGACATAGTGACTGGAGTGATACTCGTGTATGATACTAAGATTTGAAACAGATCGATTAATTCTAAGGCCTTTTGAAGAGTCTGATGCACCCTATTTATTTGAACTTAATGATGATGAAGAGGTCATGCGCTACACAGGTGACATACCTTTTAAAGATGTAGAAGACGCACGCAAATTTGCTATAGACTACAGTTATAATCCTCAAGGTCAGATTAGAAAATATCATATGGGTAGACTGGCTGTGATACGTAAGGAAGATGATGTATTTATAGGCTGGACGGGACTAAAATATCATGTAGACGGCGACTTTGTGGATACCGGCTATCGTTTTATGAAAAAATATTGGGGTAAAGGATATGCAACAGAATCGACTAGACGCGTATTACAACACGCGTTTGAAGATCATCATTTAAAAGTTGTTGAAGCTCATATACATGAGCATAATTATGGTTCACAAAAAGTAGCACAACGATTAAAAATGAAGTTAGACCATCGATTTTTATGGTCTGGAGTTAAACCTGCGCGATGCTATAAAATCACAAATGATGAATTTAGAAATTCGTAATATTTCTGGTATTGAGACTTATCCAGTACGTCATCCAGTCTTAAGAGCTGGTAGACCTATAACAGATTGTTATTTTGAGGGCGATGATTTAAATACGACCATTCATTTAGGCATCTTTGTAGAAGAACGACTCCATGGCGTTGCAACATTTTTAATGAATAAAGATCTTAATATTGAAGAATTAATTTCGCTAGAACATCAACAGTGCTATCAATTAAGAGGAATGGCGATAAAGGCAGAAATTCAAGGTCAACAACTAGGTAGTCAACTAATTAATCATGCCGAAGAAATGCTGAAGAATAAAAATGTGCTCGCATTATGGTTCAACGCTCGTGAAAGCGCCGTATCTTTTTATAAGAAAAAAGGATATCAAATAGTAAGTGAACCATTTGAAATTGCTACAGTAGGTATCCATTATAAAATGTATAAAGCATTATGAAATTAACAACCATATTCTTTTTATTCATCTTTGCAAGCACTACTGCGCAAATAAGCACTCAGCAACTTACTGGACAAACTACAAATGTTGAGAATGTGCTAGAGTCAAATGCACAAAGTGCGTTCAATAAAATGCGAGCCGCTGCACTTAAAGATGGTATCGATCTAAAAATCGTCTCTGGCTATCGCAGTTTTAATAGACAGCGGCAAATCTGGAATAGAAAATATAAAAAATATGCCGCTCAAGGCCTTGCTCCAGATGCTATATTTGATAAAATCGTAGAATATTCAACCGTTCCAGGAACGAGTAGACATCACTGGGGAACAGACATGGATATTATAGATCAAGGCGCTTCATACAGCGGTGATGTACTAGTACCCAATAAATTCCACGGAGAAGGACCTTTTTGTAAAATGAAAGATTGGATGGAACAACACGCAGCCACCTATGGTTTTGAACTGGTCTATACACTAAATGAAAATCGAACAGGTTTTAAGTATGAACCATGGCATTATAGCTATGCACCGCTTTCGCGTAAGTTGCTCAAAGAATACCTTTCAGAAACCGACTTCTTGATCTTTTTAAGAAGTCAAGACATTCTAGGGATGGAAAAAATAAGCGATGAACGTTTATTAAGGTATTATAACGAACACATTAAAGGAGTGAATCCTTCACTTCAATAAAAAAATGATTCCGTTATTTTTTTTCTAATTTAGGCATGTTATAAAACTAACCATCATGAGAGGCGGATCAGGAAAAATCAGATTATTTATAGGACTAGCCATTGTTGCTTTTGCTGTTCTTAAATATTGCTCAAGTGCAGAAACGAACAACTTCACTGGCGAAACCCAATATGTAGACTTGAGCACAGACCAAGAAATCGCCATGGGATTAAGTGCTGCTCCTAGTATGATTGCTGAATACGGCGGCTTGCATCCAGATCAAAATGCACAAGCTCAACTAGATCGTGTAGGTAAAAAATTAGTCAATAGCAGCATAGGTAGAAATACTGATTATCAGTATGATTTTCATCTCCTCGCAGATGACAGAACAATAAACGCATTTGCATTACCTGGTGGACAGTGTTTCATTACTGCAGCTCTTTATAGTCAGCTAGAAAATGAAGATCAACTCGCAGGCGTTATGGGACATGAAATAGGTCACGTCATAGCAAGACATAGTGCAGAGCGTATGAGCCAGCAAGGACTGGCACAAGGCGTTATCACTGGCGTAAGTGTTGGGACAGATGGCGGCGGCGAGGCAGCAGCCTCTATCGCTCAAATGTTAACCATGAAATATGGTCGTGATGACGAATTACAGAGTGATGATCTAGGTGTTAAAATGATGATAGACGCCGGTTATGACCCTTATGAAATGATAGGTGTCATGGAAATTTTAAAAAATGCCGCTGGACCCAATCGTGCTCCAGAGTTTCAAAGCACGCATCCAGATCCAGAAAACCGTGTTGAACGCATTAAAGAAGCCATCCGTAAATACGGGAAATAATACATAGCATTTATGAGTATCATGTTAGAAAGCAATATTAAAATTTTATGGAACGATGGAAAGCAGTGGCACACCTCGCCATATCACTATTATCCAAATCGTCAACTAGATGCTAATGCAACATTGTTTTACAATAATTGCATGATGACATTGGACTTTCTGTATGAAACTAAAGCACTAGAAGTAGAATTTAATGATGGCAAAACAGTCAACATTTTAGAAGAGTTTATCCAGCGACACGGAAAAAGCATCACCATACGTGACGGAGAAAAAAACACTTATAGCCCATCAACAGATACGATAACTTTTTTTGATACTGACGGAGCAATGTTTCGTAAAAACTTAAGAAAACCGTGGTCTAAACATAATACAGGTAGAGTTTCCAGCGCTTCTCTTCTAGGTCATGAGTTTATACATGCATACCATGAGCAATTCACTCCTCAGGAATACATTAAACGTAAATCTAAAAAAATACTAGGCTGGAAAGTAAAGTTCCCACATTTCCCTAATCAAGAGGAAATACTAGTTACTAAAAACCTAGGGAATCAAGTCATTAAAAAACTGGGCGAAGATGAACGCGAACACTACAAGCGTAACTACTACCCTACGATAAGTCCTATTACTACAGAGCCTATGAGGCTAGATGAAGAGGTAGCTTAAGTGATCCGAAAAAAAGTTCAACCATTAATGAGCTTTAAAAGTTACAATCAAATATAAAATTGTTCTCGACTGAAATTAATGTTTTAAACTCTACTTCAATCTAAGGTAACCTCGCCATTTAGGATATTGGAATGGTTCTACATTCCAGTTAGAATTACCTTTCAAAAAATACAGTTCTACAAGCTCAGTCTGACATTTTTACCCTATTCGAGTCTGAATTCAAATACAATACCTACTCCTCTATCTTCACTCTCATTCCTTCACTGTGACTTGAGAATTCTGGAGCATACATACATTCTAGTTGTGTAATACCATTAGAAAATTGTCCAGCATTGCTGGCTCGCACGTCGTATTCAAAAACATAAGTTCCTTTATTCATCTGATCTAAAAAGAAATGCGTTGCTACATCTTTAGTGCTTTGATAATAGCCTAATCCATCTTGCCATTTATATTTTGAAATCACATCTACAGGTTCAAAACCACTGGCACGCATGTCTTTTAAATGGACAAAATCCATATCAGCATTTGTTTTTATAATGAGTCTTACTGTTATTAAATCGCCTATTGTCAATGGCTCTTCACTAGTTATTTCTTCTAGTTTCTCACCACTATCGGTCATTACTTTTTTGAATAGTTTTTTCTTTACAGATAATGGCAAATCATCATCTACTTTAATCTTATCTAGATCCTCAAAATACTGCCAGTAAAGCGCACCATAACCTGTTACATCACTCTTGTTTTTTACCGTTACCGTTCCCAATTCCTTATAAACCTCAGGGGCATTCATGGTGATTTTAAAGTAACCAGTTCCGGCTTCTTTCTCTACTGCTTTCATCTTATCTACTGGCAATGGTTTATTTCCCCATGTGATTTTATTATTTTCTTCTACGTCCAGCCATTTTCCACCTTGTAGCAATAATGCATATGTAGCATCGGCAGTTGCTTTTGTGGATTTCCACTGGTTAGTTCTTTTATTTTTAAGTAACCATATTTTAAGTTCTTCGACACTATTTAAATCGGCGGTGACTTCTTGAAATGCTTCTATGGCAAGAGCTTGCGTTTCGATATCGCTACTGTACCAGTACCAGCTATTTTTATTTTCTTTCCAGAACATTCCATTTTCATCGCTTTTAACGGCAGTTTGTTTCAATCCTTCCATGATGGAGCTGGCTAGTTTGGTCTTACCATTGCGATGCAGTGTGATGGCCATAAGCAACTTAGTATATAGTGGCTGTGAGGAATATGATTTTTCCGCTTTCGCGAAAGCGTACTCCATAGCCTTCTCTAATACTTCGTCACTGTTTTCTGTAATAGAAACATCAAAACTTCTCGCATACTGATAATGCCAAAACGCATTTCCATAACTATAATCTTTAAGTGTTTGATGGCTTTCTAGATAGCGATTGAATCTTTTTTTCCACTCTGTATCCAGTGCATCTATCGCATTTTTATACATGCGATCGGTCTGTGGCGTGTCATCATTTTTAATACCTAATTTTTTCATGTGACCTAATCCAGCGGCAATGTGACGCGTGATATACTCATTAGTATATCCACCATTAAACCATGGGAAACCACCAGAATCACCTTGTAGCTTTTCTAATTTTGCAAGTGTTTTCTTTTTCTGTTTGGCAGTTTCGGCCAGATCAAATAATGTGGCGATTCGCTGTTGTTTTTGCGCTTCACTTTGTGCATCACGCAGCCATGGCGTGTGCGATAACATCACTGTTTTTAACTCCTCATTTTTCTCAAGCGCACTTACATTGGTGCCGTTTTGTGCCCAACTATCAAAAACGGTTTTTACCTTAGGATTACTCGTTAAAATATGATGTGCCATAGCGTTTGCATAGTAAAGAGAAAAAGTTTGCTCTGCACATTCATGTTCATATTCCATTAAATACGGCAATGATTTAATCGCATACCATGACGGGTTAGAAGTGTATTCAAACACCATTTGATGATGTGCCATCGTACCAGAATCGCTGTTGAGCAAATTATCCATAACAGCAGTTTTAGTTTCACCAGCACGTACCCAAAGCGCTCTCGACTCACTCACCAGCATGCGGTTAGATAGTACCGGCAATGTATTTTCTTCTCCATCAGAAAAGTTTCCTGCAGCAGCCACCACTCGATACGTCACCGCTTGCGTCCCTAGCGGAATTCTAAAAGTCCAGTTTACTGAGGTGTTGCCATCTTTTTCTATGGTAAAATCTCTGTTGTTATTTACGTTGCCTAATTCTACATCAATCGCTTTCATAGTCATGGCGTCGAAGAGCTGCAGTCGCGCTGTTCCATCCATAGCAGCGTCTGACAGATTTGCGATTTTTGCAGAGAAACGTATGGTGTCCGTTTCTCTTAAAAAACGTGGTGCATTAGGTATAACGTTGAGTTCCTTTTGAGTCACCACTAGTTGTTCCAATTGTGCTGTTTTTCCTTTTTTATCGTGCGCTAGTAGTCGTAGTTTCCATTGGGTTAATGCCTCTGGTGAAGTGAATGAGAATTTTAAATTCCCCTTTTCATCAGTTCTTAATTCAGGAAAAAAGAAAGCGGTTTCTTGAAGGTTTTTGCGGGCTTGAACATTATTTAAATTCATTTCTCGTAGAATCAAATCATTTGAAGTGACTCCATCCTTAGTAGAAATAACTATAACACCAGCCGCAGCTCTACTACCGTAAAGAGCAGTGGCTTGTGCATCTTTTAAAACACTAACCGAATTGAAACTGTTAGCATTCATTTTTGCAAATTCCCCACCTGTAACTACTTCACCATCTACAATGTATAGTGGATCATTTGCACCATCTATACTTACAGTTCCTCTTATTCTTACTTTGGCAGCTACACCAGGTTGACCTGAACCTGCATTTACTAATAATCCTGGAGCTTTGCCATCTATAATCATCTCAAAATCACCAACAGGCTCATTTTGAATCATTTCACTAGACATCATTGCTGTTCCATATGCCGTTACAATTACTGCATTTAAACTTTCTTTCATAACAACATTGACAACTTCCTGACTTCCCACTGTAATTTCTTGAGGAGTGTACCCAGCAAACGAAAACGCTAATACATCTTCTGGAATAGCTTGGATAGAAAACACACCGTCAAAGTCAGTAGTTACAGCACGTCCAGAACCCTTAATTAATATGGTAGCTCCTAAAACAGGCTCGCCAGTGGTATCCATAACTTGACCCGTGATAAAACCCTTTTTAGCCTCCAGTTTTTTAAATTTTCTTCTAGTAGTTTCTTTATAATAATTATAGTTGCGATAAAAATTATTAAAACTTAATCCAAAAAAATTAAATGAATCATAACATAAAGAGCTATTGTAATTATTATTTCTAGGAAACTGAACATAGAGCGATTGAGATCTATTATAAGAAGTGTTTTGATAAAGACTAGGAGAAAAAGAATACTGATTATTTCTAATAAATGGCGCATTCCAATTTGCCGTTGCAAACTCATCCAGACTCTTATCATACATACTCGCTAGCACCTCAGCCTGCATTGGAATTTGATTATCATCTTTTATGGTAAATGACCAAGTTTCTTCGCCACCAGGTTGTAATTTATTTCTAAAGCTTTGTGTTTTGATTTGATACTGAGCTACTGGATCTACTGGTTTTTCGACTGTAGCCGTATTAGTTTGTTCAAATCCATTTTCTTTTTGAACTTGTAATTGAATACTTATTTGCTTTCCGTTAATTTGAGACCATGGATATTTTAATTCTGTTTTTCCTTTTTTAAGGAAAATGAGTTTTTCTTCTATCAACTCTTTATCCGTCCATAAGGTAAGTGTTGCATAAACACCGTTCATGGAAGTAAAGGCATTAAAAATAGCGGCTTCCTCTGTGTAGTCACTATATACAGAAATAATTTCAGGTTTTAATGGCTGCTCTAAATTTGCCCAAATTGTCTTTTCTGTTCTAGAGTCTATTACATCATCTTCATTATCAAAACTTTGATCCGATTCTACAGCTTTTATGTAAACATAATAAGCACCATTATCCCAGTTCTCTGTTATTGGAAGCTCTACAGTTGTTAACGAATCTGTAGTGAGCTCTTTTCTAAATATAATAGGTGCTTTTTTCCAGTCGGTTTCTATTTCATCTTTTCTCAATTCGGCATATGGGAATGTTTTGCGGAACGTCGTGTTTTCTATTTCTTGAAACTCGGCTTGCGGTAATCCTGAAGCTATTATAACATGAGATGCTTGCGGTTGCTTGCGTAATTCCACGATAAGTTTACCATTAACAAACTGACCGTTCAAGTTTTTAACGCCTACCTTTAAAGTGTTTTTTTCTGTTGTAAATTGATAAGGCAATTGAGAAGCTATTTGAATAGCATTTGTTCCAACTCGCATGGTTGTGCTAGCACTTCTAGTTTCTCCGTTAAGATCAGTAAGATCTGCTTCTATTTTATAGGTGTACAGCGGTTGATATTCTGAGTCGGCATCTTTATCGTTTTCGGCTAGGAATTTTATTTTAAAAACTCCATCTGCATCTGTGGTGGTTTCTCCTTGTAAAATCACTTTTTCACTATTCCCGTAATAACCACTGCGCCATCTTGCATAATTATAGCTTCTTATTACTTTATAGGTTACTGTTGCGTTAGTTACATTACTACCCAAAAAGGCTTTCCCAAATCCAGAAACCGTAACACTATCACCCAACTTATAAGTTTCAGTGATTTCGTTAAAATCTACTTCAAAAGTAGGACGTTTATATTCCTCTACTTTAAAGTAGATTTCACCATCTTCCCAATCATTTACTGTATTGTAAAAAGCCGTTTCTTCATCAGGCTCGTCAATATATAGAGTAAACTCTCCGGTAAGTACATCTTTAGGAATTTCAAAAGATCCATGAATACTACCAAACTCATTAGTCTTTAACTTAGTTCTATAAATCTCTGTCCCATTGACATCTTCGGCATAGATTTCTAGAAGTTCATTTGAGACAACACTCGATTGCTTATCACTTTCTTTTTTCTTTAATAGAATCGCTTTAAAATAAACCGTTTGTCCTGGTCTATAAATCGCTCGATCTAGATAAGTAAATGTCTTTACATCAAAAATTTCTTGATCTACAGCTACATCATTTTTATCACGATAATATCCATAGTAGTTTGTTGATAAACTATCTCCATTATTGCTAATTAAAACTTCTTGACGACCTCTAATGCTTTTTATATTATACATCGCTATGCCGTCACAATCTGATTTAAAATCCCTTGATTTTTTATTATAAGTTACTTGAATAACAGCTCCTTCTATAGGCTTACCGGTAGTTCTATCTTTTACAAGTAATGCTGTTCCTAGTCCGCTATCTTTTTTAAACAAAGTCAGATTAGTCACTGTTATAAAAGTATGTGCATATTTCACTTCATCAGCTTTATCGGCTTTTGCCATCACCACATAACGACCTTTTTCAATGGCTGGTGCAACATATTCATAGGTGTGGTTAAAAGTGTCGTCGCCTTTAGGTAGTTGAATAGATTCTTTATGAGCTAAATTTTGAGAATCAATTGCTTTATCGATAAACTGTTGATATAAACTGTCTGCAAATCGCAAATCCTTCAAATCTTCATCCACAGAGACTTTAATGTAGTATAAATCAATCTGTTCTACATTCCTATAATTGACTACTCCACGATGTGGCCTGTTGGGAATAATTAAATTTTCTACCTGAACATTGATGCTCGATTGATACATCTGATTTTTCAATTGCTCGCACAACGCAGCTCCATAGGATTTAGGATATAAATCAATAGCTTTATTAACTAATTGAATAGCTTTCTGTCTATGACTATACTGCTGTTCTTCACCTACCTGATTACTTAGATTTTGATGATATAAAGCTAGATAATAATAAGCCTCAGTAACAGCTGGATTAGCATCATAAGACGTTATTATACTTTGCAGTTGTTTTTCATAATCTTCATAAACCTGATAATTTCCTAGCTGATTTTGTGCATACCATAATCGATCAGTAATGACATGAATAAAAGCAGCGTCATTGTTTGATTTTAAATGCATGGCTTCTAGATGTGCATACTGCTGCATCACATCATATTTTGAAAAAACGGTATCTCCAGCTGGCCGTTTTAACTTCAATAAATGTGCTGTGTTGAGAAAAGCATTTTCTTTAGTTATTATAAACTCTTCTTTGGGTTTTGTAAGATTGAAATAGCCGCTTTTATAAAAGTTTAAAGCCTGGTGCGATAATATGTCCAGTAAACTAGGTCTTAGAAAACGTGCTGGCGCCATAGGTCCTATGATAGCGCTGTAATCACTAAGCGGAATCTTAACTAATTTCTCTGGCTGATCTAGAGAAGCCTGATAGCTATTATGAATCTCGCTATAAAAACGTGTTGCATCCCATGTTTTAAAATCTACATCATCATTCCCTACTGCTGTTCTTTGTCTAATTTTCCATTGATTTGCACGAGCATAATCATCTAATAATTTAGCTCTTATTCCGTTATAAATATTCTTATTAGGGAATTGAGCTTTTACGATCATTTTATCCAGCTCAGCGATAATTTTATACTGCGCTTCTTCCTCGTTAATCAATTGGTATTTTGATTTGAATAAGAAAACCTTGATATATTGATCATGATCATTTTTACGTCTAGCATATTTATAAATTTCATCTACTACTTGAGTAGCATCTTCAATTCTATCTTGTAATTCAAATTGCTCTACCTCGCGCCATTTATCGATATAAAAATTTTGTGCAATACCTTGTTGCATCGCAAACAATATTAAAACAGCAGTGATATAGTGGTTAGGTCTCATAATTCTTTAATTCTTGTATAAATCTACACATAGTTCATACCATTCTACAATCTATAATGAGGGAAATAGCCTTTTGAATTAGGGAAATCCTTTTTAACAACTCTATTGATGGCATTGGCTCACTTTTTGATAAATTTAGAGCATGAAAAAAATGTTTTTTATCATATTACTGTTGTGCAGTGCAATGGGTTGGAGTCAGGACGCTTTCGCGAAAGCGGAATCATTATTCAACTCTGAGCAATATGAAGCCGCAAAGCCCATATATAAATCCTTACTGCAAGACAACAAAAAAGACCCCATAATATTGCGCAGACTAGGCGATATTGAATCACATGCTCAACGTTATAAAAAAGCATTTCCATACTATAAAAGATTATTAGATCTAGATGACTCTAATCCAGATTACCATTTTTTATATGGTGGTACATTAGGTTTGCACGCTAAAGAAAGTTCAAAACTTGAGGCGCTAGGTTATCTGGACGATATTAAATTTCATCTTAAAAAAGCGGCTAGCTTAGACCCTAATCATGTAGAGGCTAGATGGGCACTGGTGCAATTATATTGTGAGTTGCCTGGAATCGTAGGTGGATCCTTAAGAACCAGTCGTAAATATGCCGATGAGCTTTTAAAAATATCACCAGTAGATGGTCATCTAGCCCAAGGTTATATTGAAGAGTATGATAAAGAATATCGCGCTGCAGAGAAATGTTATAAAAAAGCCATAGAAATAGGTGGTTCTCTTACCACTTATAAAAAACTGGCCTCACTTTATGAGAAAAAGACTAAAGAGTATCTCAAGGCTTTGATCACATTACAGGATGCGTATGCAGCTCACAAAGAATCCAGTTTGTTAGAAGAAATCTCTAGACTTAAGAAAGATCATGATCTAGTAGGTGATTAAGCTCATAAAGCACTCCATTCCTTAGTCATTCCAGCCTTTTATTAGTAGCTTTACGTCTTATAAAGTTACTTATTATGCGCGTACATTTTATCGCAATAGGCGGCAGTGCCATGCACAATCTCGCTCTTGCGTTACATCATAAAGGTTACCAGGTTACTGGTAGTGACGATACCATTTTTGAACCTAGTAAATCCAGATTGGACAAATACGGTTTACTACCAGAACATATGGGATGGAATTCAGAGAACATTAATGCTGACCTAGATGCGGTCATTTTAGGCATGCATGCAAAAGCCGATAATCCTGAGTTATTGAAGGCTCAAGAACTATGTTTAAAAATATATAGCTATCCAGAGTATTTATATGAACAGTCTAAAAATAAAACACGTGTTGTTATAGGTGGTTCTCATGGAAAAACAACGATTACTTCTATGATACTGCACGTGATGCATTATCACGATCGTGAGGTAGATTATATGGTAGGTGCACAATTAGAAGGTTTTGAAACCATGGTGCATCTTACAGATGATAATGAATTTATGATTCTAGAAGGTGATGAGTATTTATCAAGTCCTATAGATCGTAGACCTAAATTTCATTTATACCAGCCTAATATTGCTCTGATCTCTGGAATTGCGTGGGATCACATTAATGTATTTCCAACTTGGGAAAATTACTTAAGTCAGTTTTCAGAATTTGTAGAATGTATGCGAGATGGAAGTATCCTTGTTTACAACGAGGACGACGAAGCCGTAAAAACGATTGCGGAGGCAGCGACCAAACCTACTCGCAAACACGCCTACTCTATTCCTGCTCATTCCATCATTAATGGAACGACTTACCTAGAAACACCAGAAGGTGATATGCCTATAGAGATTTTTGGAAAGCATAATCTTTCTAATCTCGCAGGTGCAAAATGGATTTGCCAGCACATGGGAATAGATGAAGATGATTTCTATGAGGCGATCGCTTCTTTTAAAGGCGCTTCAAAACGTTTAGAAAAAGTAGCTCAAAATGAGAACTGCGTGATTTATAAAGATTTTGCGCACTCACCAAGTAAAGTAGAAGCTACTACCAGAGCGGTTCATAATCAATATTCAGAACGCAAGCTTATCGCTTGTCTAGAACTACATACCTATTCTAGTTTGAATCCCGAATTTCTAGCTCAGTATAAAAACACACTCGATGCAGCAGATGTTGCTGTGGTGTTTTACAGTCCACATGCGGTGGAGATTAAGAAACTAGAACCTATTAGTGAGCAACAAATTTTTGAATCTTTTGATAGAGATGACCTTATCGTAAAAACAGATCCAACCGACTTTAAAAAATGGTTATTCAGTCAGGATTTTAATAACACAGCGGTTTTAATGATGAGCAGTGGTAATTATGGCGGATTGGACTTTGAGGAGTTAAAAAATGTATTATAACGCTTAAACTTTTAGCCTACAGTCAGTTGTGCCATTTATCGAACTCTACATGATCATTTAAATTGACTATGAGATTTGGTAGCATTGTCGTAAAAATCACAAAAAAGCAATAATGATTAAGAGTCTAATAGTTTATACGTTACTTTCTTTGTTGATTTTCTTCAGCATCTCATTTTTTACATTGTTTAATGATATTCACTCTCCATTAGGTGATATAGACTTAAGTCAAGAGTTTACTATTGGTTTTCCTTTTACTTACTATTACGAGTTCCGGTTAGATGACCATTCTATTCCTAACGCTGGTTGGAATTTAAAGAATCTATTGCTAGATTGTTGTTCAACTTGGTTAACGGTTGTATTCATGGCATTTTTATTCAAAAAGTATTTTAAAAAATGAACGAAGTTTTAAAAAACCTCATCGCTGCCGAATCTAAAGCAGCACAACTGTTTCAAGAAATAGAAAACAGAAGTATCATTGTGGCTGGTAAAACCGAAAAAGAAATAAACACTGAAGTATTTCAACTTGCCGATGAGCTATTTGGGATTAAAAAATACTGGCACAAACGCATCGTCAGAGCTGGAGCAAACACTTTACATCCCTATGACGAGAACCCAGCAGATTTACGAATTCAGGAAGATGACATTGTTTTTTTAGACTTCGGCCCGATACTGGAAGAATGGGAAGCAGACTACGGACGTACTTATGTGATAGGAACCGATCCACTGAAAATAAAATTAAAAAAAGACATAGAAACCGCCTGGCAAGAATGTAGAGATTACTACTTCTCACAAACTGATCTGACTGGTGCGGCTTTTTATGATTATTGCGTTCAAAAAGCGACGGAATATGGCTGGGAATTTGGTGGTCCTATCGCCGGTCATTTAATCGGTCATTTCCCGCATGAGAATCTAGAAAGCGAGAACAAACTCAATTATATCCATCCCGAGAATAATAAAAATCTTTTTGCACCCGATGGAAACGGTAATAAAAGAGAATGGATTCTAGAAATTCACTTTGTAGATAGAGCTAGAGAAATTGGTGGATTTTTTGAGCAATTGTTGGTTTAGAACGATGAATTTATAAAACCATCCTTGTTTTTAAGTTCAAATATGACTTTAATTTTCATTACTAGCAGATTCCGAAATAAATTCGGAATGACAGGTTCAACGGCTGCTCTTAAATATTTACCTTTGTAGCTTAATTCAAGGCTATTGGAAACTCAGTTTAAGTTAGAAGGCGATTTTACTTTAATAGATAATTTATCTACAAAATGGCAAGCGCCATCTAATATTGCGCTTGTAAAATATTGGGGTAAATATGGCATGCAGTTACCTGCAAATCCGTCGATAAGTTTTACCTTAAATGCTTGTAGAACCATTACTACAGTAACGGCTAGTAAAGGAACTCACGGTTTCAGCATTTCTTATGACGGCACTCCTAAACCTGAATTTGCTCCTAAAATTGAAGCTTATTTTAAACGCATTGCCGACTATTGTCCATGGATTGCAAACTATCATTTTGATATTGATACGCACAATACGTTTCCGCATAGTTCGGGAATTGCGAGTAGTGCCAGTAGTATGGCGGCGATGTCAGTTTGTATGATGGATTTTGAGAGCACGCTTACTGGTCAGGAAATGGATTTTCATAAAGCATCCTTTCTCGCTCGATTGGGATCTGGAAGTGCTTGTCGTAGCTTGAAAGGTAGCGCCGTGGTTTGGGGAACGCATGATGAGGTTGACGGCAGTTCACAATACTTCGGTATTGATAAAAGTGACTATCTACATCCTGTTTTTCAGGATTTTCAGGACACGATTTTACTGGTAGATAAAGGTGAAAAAGTGGTGAGTTCTACGGTAGGACACGAGTTGATGAATGGGCACGCTTTCGCGAAAGCGAGATTTGAACAAGCCCACGAGAACCTTTCCACTCTTAAAAAAGCGTTGCAGGAAGGTGATCTTGAGACTTTTATAAAAATTACTGAAAGTGAAGCACTCACATTACATGCTATGATGATGACCTCACATCCTTATTTTATATTAATGAAGCCCAAAACACTGTCGATTATCGAGGAAATATGGGCGTTCAGAAAAGAGACTGGCATACCTGTATGCTTTACACTAGATGCTGGTGCTAACGTGCACATGCTTTATCCACATGAAAATAATGAGGCTGTGCAAGGATTGATTAACAGCAAATTAGCGCAATATTGTCAAAATGGTCACTATATTTGTGATCAAGTAGGCACAGGTGCAAAAAAGTGCTAACTTTAACGCTATGAAAGGACCACTTTTTTATTCAAAGATTTTACTCTTCGGTGAGTATGGGATTATTAAAGATTCTAAAGGTCTTTCTATACCCTATAATTTTTATAAAGGCGCACTTCAGATAAGTGACCATCCTACCGAAGAACAAATTAAATCAAACGGCAATTTATCTCGTCTTACTAGTCATATTGAGCAGTTGATGAAAGAAGATAGTGATTTCCCAAGATTTGATGTTGAGACTTTAAAGGCAGATGTTGCTGCTGGAATGTATTTTGACTCTAGTATACCACAAGGTTATGGTGTGGGAAGTAGCGGTGCTCTTGTGGCATCTATCTATGATAAATATGCGATTGAAAAAATCACGGTTCTTGAGAATTTAACTCGAGAAAAACTGCTGATTTTAAAAGATATATTCGGAAAAATCGAATGCTTTTTCCATGGTAAAAGTTCAGGATTAGATCCTTTAAATTCTTACTTAAGTTTACCAATTCTTATTAATAGTAAAGAAGATATCGAGCCAGCTGGTATCCCATCACAATCGACTACTGGTAAAGGCGCTGTGTTTTTACTAGACTCTGGGATAGTAGGAGAAACAGCTCCAATGGTAAATATCTTTATGGAAAACATGAAGCAAGAAGGTTTCCGTAGTATGTTGAAAGATAAGTTTGTCAAATACACAGATATGTGTGTGGAAGATTTCTTGAGTGGCGATGTGAAAGGACTTTTTGGTAACGTAAAGAAATTGTCTCACGTCGTTCTCGATAATTTTAAACCTATGATTCCAGCACAATTCCACGGCTTATGGAAAAAAGGACTGGACACTGGTGATTACTACTTGAAGCTTTGTGGCTCTGGTGGTGGTGGCTATATCTTAGGATTTACAGAAGACTTAGAAAAAGCAGAACAAAGCTTGAAAGATTATAAACTGGAAGTGGTTTATAATTTTTAAAAACTCATTAAGACATATTGAAAAAGTCCCATCATTTTTTGATGGGACTTTTTTTTGTTTTAGTCTATTTTCTTTTTGACAAAGTAAAAGAATCCAATTCCTAGAATGTTTAAGACTAACATTATAAGAAAGATTATAAAACCTATTTTAGAATAATCATATTTCCATTCCGATTCTGTCCCAAAAAACTCTTTTTGATTCAAGTATATATTATATGAAAACAAAGTGGCGATTGAAATAATAATCAAACCTGTCAAAAGTGATTTTAAGATATAATTTTTCATTTAAATTATTTTGCAATTACCATTCACATCACGGCGCATAATCTATTCACAATAAACCTGTACACCTTATAAAGGTATAAAATTAATGCTTTTCTAAAATCTATATTGTAGAAAAGTCCTACTTATTTCTTTAATAATTTTTAATACTAAGGCATTATTTACTTTTCACATACCATTATCATTTAAAAAACAGAAACTGCTTAACTTAGTCCAGTGAATCAAGAGCAAACATATACCATGAGTACAAAGGCTAGTATAAAAACACTGGTCATAAAAGCATTGAGTCTTTTCTCTACGGTAAGACTTTATAACATCTCTATAATAGCGATAGCGCAATTACTAGCGGCTGTTTTTATTATCGCCCCAGAATTATCTGTTAAGGAGATTGTGCTGGATTATAAGTTGTGGTTGATTATTCTCGCTAGCGCCGCAGCTATAGCAGGTGGTTACATCATTAATAATTTTTACGACCGTGAAAAAGACCTTATTAATAGACCGCAAAAAACCATGCTAGAAAATCAAGTAAGTCGCTCTACCTTATGGACGGTTTATTTTACAGTTAATGCTGTTGCGTTTATCTTAGGACTTATTGTTTCGTGGCGAGCAGGACTCTTTTTTGCCGCTTATATTTTTGCCATGTGGCTCTACTCACATAAAATCAAACGAGTCCTTTTTGTTGGCAATCTTACCGCAGCCCTACTGGCTATTACTCCATTTTTTGTGCTATTCATGTATTACCGTAATTTATATCTAGTCGTATTTGTACATGGTAGTTTCTTATTTCTAATACTTGCGATGCGCGAGCTCATTAAAGATCTCGAAAACTTAAGAGGTGATCTCGCTCAAAATTACCATACCATACCAGTAGTACTAGGAGAAAAAGCAAGCAAGCGTTTTTACACCTTACTAACATTGCTTACTATTATACCCATTACAGCATTGATACTCTATTTTAATATAGGATATATGCGTTATTACTTTGCTTTAATAGGCGGTGCCTTACTAGTATGTTTACCATTATTATGGAGCTCGCGACGTAAAAGAGAATATCTGTTAATACATTTTATACTTAAAATAGTCATTGTAGGTGGCGTGCTTTCTATATTATTAATTGATTTGCCTGCCATCATAGAACGACTTCAAAATTTCTTTTAATGAAAAAAATACTGTCATTTATTTTTCTTTTGTCGGTCGTTCAGGTTTATGGTCAGGAGAAACTAGATTTAGGTGAAAAAGCTCCAGCTATTAACATATCAGAATGGATAGCAAATGTTCCTGAGAATAAAGATTTAGATAACAAATTTAAAGTGCTGGAGTTTTGGACAACTTGGTGTGGACCTTGCTTGGGTGCTGTTCCTCATATGAACGAACTTGTCAAAGAATTTGGAGATGAGATTCTATTTCTTTCTATCACTAATGAATCTTCAGAGAAAGTTAATCGCACTTTAAAAAGAATGGAATTCTTAAGTACAGTGGTTACTGATCAAACTTCATATACGCAACAAGAATACGGTGATGGAAAAAGTGAATACACTGTTCTACCTATGACAGTTCTTATTGATGATAAAAACATCATTAAATGGATAGGACAACCACAAATGCTTGATAGAGATATTTTAGAATCCTTATTAGACGGAAGTATTGAAGAGAGAAATGCCTTTAAAAATAGTGTAGAAGAAGAATATGATGACGTATTGGCTTTTGCTAAGAAAGTGAAAAGGCTGAAAGATTCGGGAATGAACTACTATCTTGAACTTAAAAAAGTTGAAAATAGCATGAATAATATAACCATGAATAGTAGCAGTTTATATATCAATTCAAATGCTAGCATAAAATCATTATTCAGTGAACTGTTAGGCACTTATCCACGTTTCATAGAAGTACCTGAGGAATATGAAACTCAACAGTTTGAAATTATATATAAGAATAAATATCCAAGTATCGATTTTGAAACTCATTTTTTAATTGACGCCACTAACAGATTGAACTTAAAATGGGAAAAAGAAGAAATTATCACTGAAGGATATCAATTATCTATAAAAGATAAATCTAAACTTGAAAAAACCTTAGATGACGCTGGTAATGGTAGATCCGATATTTTTAATGCTAGCATAAACAAAGTTACTGGCGTTAATTATACCAGTTACTCCTTAAAAGAATTAACTATTGATCTATCTAAAACGACCAGATATTTAATTAGTTATGAAAGTAATGATATTGACAAATATGATTTCACTATTGAAACTGGCTCGATAGCTGACATCAAAAAAAGTTTAGAATATTACGGTATAACGATTGAATTAGGTGACGTTAAATCAGTGAAAAATATTTTCACAAAACTCTAATTAGAAATAATGAAGAACCTCATCAACGTGGCACTTGCTCAAATCTCTCCAGTATGGCTAGATAAAAAAGCGACATTAGATAAAATACTTTACACGCTAGAAGAGGCTAAGAAGCAAGATGCTGAATTAGTTGTTTTTGGAGAAGGATTATTGCCTGGTTATCCTTTTTGGCTTGCGCTAACTGATGGTGCTACTTGGAATAAAAAAGAGGTGAAAGAACTGCACCGTCATTATGTGCTAAATAGTATTTCTATTGAAGATGGTGAATTGGATGCGGTATGCGCTTTCGCGAAAGCGAACTCCATAGCCATCTATTTAGGTATTATAGAAAGACCTGAAGATCGTGGTGGTCATAGTGTTTATGCGAGCATGGTTTACATCAATCAAAGTGGAAGTATAGAAAGTGTACACCGTAAATTACAACCTACTTATGATGAGCGACTCACCTGGTCGCCTGGTGATGGAAATGGTTTAGTGACACACAAACTCAAAGATTTTACCGTAAGCGGTTTGAATTGCTGGGAAAACTGGATGCCATTACCACGTGCGGCCATGTATGCGCAAGGAACGAATCTACATGTTGCTTGCTGGCCTGGTAGCGATCATAATACTAAAGACATTACTCGTTTTATAGCACGTGAAGGACGCACTTTTGTCCTATCTGTTTCAAGCATGATGTTTAAAGAAGACTTCCCAGCAAACACACCTCATCTAGAAGCTATTCTAGATAAATGTCCAGATGTGCTTGCTAATGGTGGCAGCTGCATCGCTGGTCCTGATGGTGAGTGGATCATAGAACCACAGATAGGAAAAGAAGAAATCATAACTGCTACTTTAGATTTTAATCGTGTATTGGAAGAGCGACAAAACTTTGACGCGGTAGGTCATTATTCACGACCTGATGTGACGCAATTACATATTAATAGAGAGCGACAATCTACAGTGAGATTTAAAGATTAATGAATAGATAAATCTTAAAAAACAACACTTTAAAGTGCTCGAGTAACTCCTCTAAATTATTCTTTTTGAGGAACTAAATACTTTAGAATTCTTTTTGCAACATCACATTTTTAAAAACTTATCTTTGCAAAAAATTTAATACCATGGGAAGAGGTAATGATGGAGCAAGAGGAAAAGGAACTGGCCGCCAAGGCGGCAGAGATTCTTCTAGCTCAAAAGGTGGCAACAGACGTAATGCTGGAAGCACAGACCATAGAGGAAAATCTCAAGCTAGAGGAAATGCACCTACCGGAAAACCAACAACTCGAGGTGGTAAAAATCAAGTAGTAGGAACATCACGCACAGGTAATCCAGTAACAAAGAAGGAATATATCATGCGTAAAAAATCTGAAGGCGCTAAGTCTAAGCCTGATGATGGAACAATACGATTGAATAAATATATTTCAAATTCTGGAATATGCAGTCGTCGCGATGCAGATATATACATTAAAGCTGGTAGTGTAACCGTAAACGGTAAACCTGTGTCTGAAATGGGTTATCGTGTTAAATTAACTGACGAAGTGAAATTTGACGGACAGAACATACAACCATATCAAAAGCAGTATTTACTACTTAATAAACCTAAAGGTTTTATTGCACCTCGCAAAGGAGAACGTGCTAGTAAAACTGTACTAGACCTAATGCAAAGTGCTGGTGTTGCTAATTTGCACTATGTAGGACGTCTAGGAAGACAGTCTGTAGGTTTAATGTTATTTACTAACGACTTAGAGATGGCTAACAAGCTCAACAATCCTAATCTAGAAATGCGTAAGATTTATCAAGTTGCCCTAGATCGTAGTTTTAAACACGAGGATTTAATGCAATTACGTAATGGAATCGCTATCAACGGCGAAGTCATTGATGTAAAAGAAATTAACTATGTAGAAGATGGACGTAACAATGAAATCGGAATTGAAATACATAGTGGAAAAGACAATATCGTTCAGGCCTTATTTGAGGCAGTTAAATATGAAATTAAAGTTTTAGATCGCGTTGTACTAGGTGGATTGACTAAAAAAGACCTTCCACGTGGTCACTACCGTTCTTTAACAGAGCAAGAAATCATCAATTTAAAGATGATATAAGCTACAATCACTTATAAACACTAGCGTTGTCTAAATTTTTAGGCAACGCTATTTTTTTTGCAATTATTTCAAAAAAAGGAATATTATTGTCCCTTCTTATCGCCATTCAATTTTAATATTTAGGTAATACACTTCTTTCTATTATTAATCTTTTATTGTTTAGCTTGTAGTTCACTTTAAACTACACTTAACCTATCGCTATTGAATACTAAATACATTGATCTCATTGATCAAACGTACTTCTTCCCGACGGAAGAGTTCAAACTAGAAGACAAAACTCTTCATTTTCACGACATCGATCTGATGGAACTGGTGGAAAAGTATGGATCTCCATTAAAATTCACCTACTTACCTAAGATCTCTGATAATATTCAGCGTGCACAGAAATGGTTTAATGACGCTTTCGCGAAAGCGGATTACAAAGCAAAATATCACTATTGCTATTGTACAAAAAGCTCACACTTTAAGCATGTACTGGATACGGCATTAAGCAATGATATACATCTAGAAACCAGCAGTGCTTTTGATATAGATATCATCAAAAAACTAAAAGCTGAAGGTAAAATTAAAGACGATACCTATATCATAAGCAATGGCTTTAAACGTGAAAAGTATATAGACAATATTGCAGACCTAATCAACTCTGGTCACAAGAATTGTATTCCTATCATTGACAACTATGAAGAACTGAACTTACTAACTAATGTTACTGATAAGAAGTTTAAAGTAGGAATACGCATTGCCAGTGAGGAAGAACCAAAGTTTGAATTTTATACCAGTCGTTTAGGCATAGGTTATAAAAACATTCTTTCTTTCTATAAAAATCAGATTCAGGAGAACCAACAGGTATCTCTTAAGATGCTTCACTTTTTCATTAATACCGGAATACGTGATAATGCATATTACTGGAATGAATTACACAAATGTCTCAAAGTATACATAAGCCTTAAGAAAATATGCCCTTCATTAGACAGTCTCAATATAGGTGGTGGTTTCCCGATTAAGAACTCACTTGCATTTGAATTTGACTATGAGTACATGATTAATGAGATTGTAACTCAAATAAAGCAGGTGTGTGATGAGGCAGATGTGGACGTACCACATATTTTTACAGAATTCGGTTCTTTTACAGTAGGTGAAAGTGGTGGTGCGATCTACAAAGTGTTGTATCAAAAACAACAAAACGATCGTGAAAAGTGGAATATGATTAACAGTTCATTTATCACAACTTTACCAGATTCGTGGGCAATAAGTAAACGTTTTATTATGCTAGCCTTAAACCGCTGGAATGAAGAATATGAACGTGTATTATTAGGTGGACTAACTTGCGATAGTGATGACTATTACAACAGCGAGCAAAACGTTAACGCTATCTATTTACCCAAATATCATAAAGATAAACCGCTTTACATAGGCTTTTTTAATACTGGAGCATATCAAGAAAGTATAGGTGGATATGGCGGTATACAACACTGTTTAATACCAGCACCTAAACATATTTTAATAGACCGCGATGAAAATGGCGCTATACAAACTAGAGTTTTTAAAGAGCAACAAAGCTCAGAACAAATGCTCGATATTTTAGGATATTAATATTTTTTATAAACCGATTAACTTTAAACAAATCTTTAATTTCAAGACATGAGCAATTCAAACTATGCAGGAATTCCAGATGAATATGCTGGATTAGATAATGCATCAATTGTTTTAATTCCAGTTCCTTATGATGGAACAAGCACCTGGCAAAAAGGCGCAGATAAAGGTCCAGAAGCCTTTCTAGACGCCAGTGCAAATATGGAATTATACGATATTGAAACGGATACAGAAGTGTATCATCATGGAGTCTTTCTTGCAGATGCTGTTACAGAAAACAGTTCGCCAGAAGCAATGGTAGATGCCGTTCACGCAACTACTAAAAAGTATATTAAGAAAAATAAGTTTGTAACCCTTTTCGGTGGAGAACACTCCATTTCTATAGGTAGTATACGTGCCTTTAATGAAATGTATGAGAACCTAAGTGTACTTCAAATTGATGCTCATGCAGACTTAAGAAAAGAATACGATGGTAGTTCTTGTAATCATGCTTGTGCCGTTTATGAAGCAAGTCAAAAAACAAACCTAGTTCAAGTAGGAATACGCTCTATGGATAGTATAGAAGTAGGTATTAATGATGACGATAAAATATTTTTGGCTCATGAAATGGTTCAAGATGACTACTGGCAAGAAAAAGCTACTGAAGCACTTACAGAAAATGTATTTATCACCATCGATTTAGATGCTTTTGACCCATCGATATGTCCATCTACTGGCACGCCTGAACCTGGTGGGCTTTTCTGGTATGAAACATTAGATTTCTTAAAAATGGTATTTACCGAGAAGAACGTGGTAGGTTTTGACATTGTTGAATTATGTCCTAATCCATCAGAGAAATCATCAGATTTTCTTGCTGCAAAATTGTATTATAAAATGCTGAGTTATAAATTTAAAGATATCGCTCTAGAAGGAGAAGATGGTTATGAAGCAAATAATGCTTTTACCAAATCTGGATTAAAAAAAATGAAAAACATAGAAGATTAATCTTCAAAAACATCATGGGAAAACCTATTACTGATTTTATAGAAAACTACTTCTTACATTTTAACAGCGCTGCACTAGTAGACGCTGCAAAAGGTTATGAAGCACAATTAAACCAAGGCTCTAAAATGCTGGTCTCACTTGCTGGAGCAATGAGTACTGCAGAGATTGGAAAGATCTTTGGCGAGATGATTCGTCAGGATAAGGTACATATCATTTCTTGTACAGGTGCAAACCTAGAAGAAGACTTGATGAATCTAGTAGCGCACAGCCATTATAAAAGAGTCCCTAACTATCGCGATTTAACACCGCAAGATGAATGGGATTTATTAGAAAAAGGATTGAATCGTGTTACAGATACTTGTATTCCAGAAGAAGAGGCTTTTAGAAGACTACAAGAACACATCGTGAAAATATGGAAAGATGCAGAGGCAAAAGGCGAGCGTTATTTCCCTCATGAATATATGTACAAACTACTTTTAAGTGGTGTCCTAGAACAGTATTATGAAATCCCTATTGAGAACTCATGGATGTATGCCGCTGCCAAAGCCAATTTACCAATCGTCGTTCCTGGATGGGAAGATAGTACCATGGGTAATATTTTTGCTAGTTATGTATTAAAAGGTGAGTTAAAAGCGAGCACTGTAAAAAGTGGTATCGAGTACATGACTTTCCTTGCAGACTGGTATACTGACAACTCACAGAAAGGAATCGGTTTCTTCCAGATAGGTGGTGGAATCGCAGGAGATTTCCCTATTTGTGTAGTGCCTATGTTGTATCAAGATATGGAACGTACCGACACACCGTTTTGGAGTTACTTCTGTCAGATATCTGATTCAACGACCAGTTATGGAAGTTATTCTGGAGCCGTACCTAATGAAAAAATTACTTGGGGAAAACTAGATCAAGACACACCTAAGTTTATAGTAGAAAGTGATGCAACTATTGTAGCGCCGCTGATCTTTGCTTATTTGTTAGAGATGTAAATTTTTAATTACGCTTTCGCGAAAGCGGAACTAGAATACAACCTGTAAGTTGCTCAACACATAGCGGTTTACAGGTTTTTTATGCTTAAAAAATTAACTTTTTAGGCGCTTAAAACAATTGAATTCCCATTACATTTAGATACAACTAAGACACTATGAGTGATATTAATATGAGTAAGATTGACAACTTAAATCTAGAGTTTTTACAGCTTAAAGATTATGAAGAGTTAAAGCACGCGATGATAGATTCTTATAGCAATCTACCAGATTCTTACTGGCGAGAAGAACAGATCAAAACGCTTATAAATAAATTTCCAGAAGGTCAAGTTGTCCTCAAAGTGAATGAAGAGATTGTAGCTTGTGCGCTTTCTATAGTGGTAAAGTATGACGATTTTAGTGGTCAGTACACTTATGAGCAAGTGACCGGAAATTACAAGTTCACCACGCACGATGATGATGGTGATGTACTTTATGGAATTGAGGTATTTATAAAACCACAATATCGTGGTATGCGATTAGGTCGTCGCTTATATGATTACCGTAAAGAGCTGTGTGAGAATTTGAATTTAAGAGGTATAGCCTTCGGTGGTCGTATTCCTAACTATCATAATCACGCGAGTGAAATGACACCTAAGGAATACATCGAAAAAGTGCGCAATAAAGAGATTACAGACTCTGTACTGAACTTTCAACTATCAAACGACTTCCATGTTTCTCGTGTTCTTAAAAACTATCTGGATGGCGATAAAGCCTCTATGGAGTTTGCCGTATTACTAGAATGGGATAATATTTACTATACAAAACCAGTTACAGAAACCACAGCATTAAAAAGCACGGTACGACTAGGTTTAATTCAGTGGCAAATGCGTCCTTACTCAGGCTTTGACGAGTTGATGCAACAGGTAGAATACTTTGTAGATGCTGTTGCAGCTTACAGATCTGATTTTGCTTTATTCCCTGAATATTTTAATGCGCCACTTATGGCTGCTTACAATAAGTTGAGTGTTAGTGATTCTATTAGAGAACTAGCAAAATATACCGAGATGATCAGAAACAAGTTTTCTGAATTATCCATTAAGTATAACATCAACATTATTACAGGTTCTATGCCTGAAATCATTGATGGACAATTGTATAATGTAGGGAATTTGTGCCGTCGAGATGGTACGATAGAACGTTATGAAAAAATACATGTCACACCAGATGAGCAAAAAGTATGGGGACTTCAAGGTGGAAGTAAGATCCAGACTTTTGACACCGATTGTGGTAAAATAGGAATCTTGATTTGCTATGACAGTGAATTCCCAGAATTGAGTCGTATTATGGCACAAGAAGGGATGCAAATTCTTTTTGTACCATTCTTGACAGATACACAAAATGCTTATGCTCGTGTACGCCTTTGCTCTCAAGCTAGAGCGGTAGAGAATGAATGTTATGTAGCTATCGCTGGTAGCGTAGGTAATTTACCGGCAGTTGAGAATATGGATATTTCTTATGCGCAAAGTGCTGTATTCACTCCTTGTGATTTTGCGTTCCCATCAAATGGAGTAAAGGCAGAGGCCACAGCAAACACAGAAATGATCTTGGTGGCAGATGTCGATCTAGATTTATTAAAAGAACTGCACAATTATGGCGCTGTAAAGAATTTAAAAGACCGAAGAACAGATTTGTATGAGGTGAGTAAAAAGTAAGGTTTGTCTAGAATTTCATTTGTAAAAGGATTTCTTATAACAATATAAGAAATCCTTTTTTTTATTTAATCATAGGTATAATACTTGGGTAGGTGATTTGCTTACCACGAAAGTTTAAAATAGCAAAAGCTATAGCCAAGATGGCATTTATTATCATCATTACAATTGGTATTAACATAATGCTCGTCATAACTTTAATACCAGGTACTCCTTGATTGAAAATAAGCACAAACCCAATGGCTGGAATTATTATCATAAAAATTAACCACCAAATTTGAAAATTTAATGTACGAGCTCCAATACGTTGTAGACCATTAATTTTATCTTTTTTAGTCATCCACAATATTAAAGGAATAAGAATACTTCCTACTCCAAAAAGAGTTCCTAGAATGATAGATAAATGAAATAAACCTAAAAACTGATGATCTTCATGCTTACCGTAATCAAGCAACTCTTCAATGTTAATATCAAGCGTTTCACAAATAAGCTGCAAGGTTTTACCACGAGGTTCATTTTCATTATTCTCGATACGTTGAATGGTTCGTAAACTGACTTGAGATTCTGTCGCAAGCTCCTCTTGAGACATGCCTTTTTTGAGACGTATTTCTTTGATTTTAGTCCCTACTGGATTCATCTGTTTCATGATTTAAAATTAGTGAAACAAATCTAAGAATGAAGTCATTTGAAGAACAAATTAGATCCTTGACTTGTTTACGTCACTCTTATGACAATCATGTCAAATCACTGATATACAAAGTTTTAATAACCTATTTTAATAAAGCCTCAAAAGTTAGCACATCTATTTTCCCATCTGGGAAAAGATTGTTTTTTGATTCAAAATTGGCCAGAGCTTCCATAGTAGCTTTTGCAAAAACACCATCTAGAGACATATCATAACCTTGTGCTATGAGTTTTTTCTGTATCTCAAAAATCAACACGTTTTTTGCTCCTATGCGTTGACTATTTTCCCAATGATTATTATAGAGTTTCTTCATTAAGTTCTTTTGTCCTATGGTTTTGATTTCTTCTGGACTACTGTGATTATTTTCAAAATCGATTATCTGTTGATTGTTCCATCCATTAGATTTATAACTTGCAGACTGCGCTAGTTTTTGCTCTAGATAAGTAACACGCGCTAATTTATGAGCATACTCTTCTACAGCAAGTGTTGTTTCTAAATCATCATCTTCTGGTAATCTTACATCTATATCATTTGCTGTCCATTGTAACTTAATAAAGCTATTTAAATCGGTAATAGCATCGTGATACATCATGACTACGTCTTGATTATGATATTCTTGATCGATTATCGTTTCTGTAGAGTAATGATATTCTGGAGCATGAAATCGATCCCAGTCTTTATAGAAATCATAGACGATAAATCCTAATATAATTATCAGGATTAAAATAATTAATTGCTTCATGACAGGTGGTTTAATGGTTAGTTATTTCCCCTTTACTTTCTGGTAGTATTGTTTTGGTTAAAAACAGTTCAAAAATAAATATAAATAACACTAAAATGTATTCAATAGCGATAAACCAGCTATTCTCAGTAAAACTTTCACTCGAGTAGGCCGAATAACTAAGAAAGATCGTAAAGCTCCATAGTAACATAAAACGATACTTAGTGAAAACAGAAAATAACAATGGTATGGTCAGGTACCATGGATGCACAGTAGTCGAGAGTATTAAGTAAGTGAAAAAAGAAAATACGACACTGGATAGAAGTATTTCAGGAAATTCATTCTTTCTTACAAAAGATATCCCTAAAATAATTACTAAGGTAATTACAGGTAAAATCTTTCCTACGGTTTGTATAATATTATAACCTGTTACTTGATAACCTATTGCCCTAATGATGTAATATACACTAGCATTAAATTCAAAATTACCAAACCACAATCCTACCGATGCCGAATATTTATCAATCAAGTCTTGAGAGAAAAAAGGAAGAAAGCCTAAAACAACAACAATTAAAACAGTGATGTAATAGATAAATGCTTTTTTAAATTTCAATTTTCTCAAAAGTAAAGGCAACACCATAACTGGTAATAATTTGAGCAATATACCATAACCCATAAAGAGAACGCTTTGCCAATGTTTATAGACGAGTAAGTAATAAACTGACGCTAATAAAAAGAATGCCATCATTCCTTCCCAGTGAAGATTACCTGTAAGTTCAATGATTATAAACGGATTCAAATAATATAGCGCTATTAACCACATGGGCTTACCTAGTAATCTTAGTAATTTAATGCCGTAGATGAAAATGGCAACATCTGCTAGGATAATTAATATGCGCATCCATATTATACTAGCTAGAATACTATCGCCACCCAACAATGCCGCGATTGCAAAGAACAATTGATTTAAAGGCGGATAATTTGTGTAATGTCCACTTGATAATTCGCCCATAGATGCATGCAAGAATGAAGCATTAGGGATATGGCTGGCTCCAGATTTAATGATATCATCTGGCAAGTACAAATAAGGGTTATTTCCATTTAACAATTGATGTCCGTCCCATATAAATCTAAAAAAATCTTGAGACAGATGTGGTGTATTGTCTATTAAAAGTAACCTTAAAATAAGTCCAATAAAAAATATACCGCCAATGAGCGATGCCCCATAAAACCACTTACCGAGAAAATCAGGAAACAGTTTTAAATTTTCTTGAGATCCTTTTTTAGATATATAACTATAACCCAGAAAAGCAACGAAGAGTAGTATATAAACAATGAGTAGGTTTGAAAAATCTTTTCGCGCAAGCGAGAAAAACCACCCATATAAAATTGCGCTAGTAATGGTTAAGATACCGAAGGCATTTGTTAACCTGCGTTCCATTATTGCTTATCTGTGATACTACGGAAAAACACAAAACCAAAACCTATAAATAGCATTAAGTGAAAAGGAAAGAGTCCAAAATCACCACCTTGATCACCAACGATAAATGCCGAGTACATTCCAAATCCAAAGTAGAGCATTAATATACCTTCTAATATCACGTTGCGACTTATTTTTTTCTTGAGGTATTTATTGGTTTTCCAATTGCCTCCTACCGCTGCGAGATTAAACTTAGGTGTACGCACAAACTCGCTACGTTTCCCTAAGTGACCTTCTATTACTGCTATTGAATTGTGCAGTGAAAAACCCATTGCGATTGAGAAAAAAGTGAAAAACATTCCTATATAGCTAATGAAGTTTTTAAAACCGCCACCATACGTGTTTTTGTACATATACCAATAACATATAAAAAATATGATAGTACTTATGACAAAAAAGCTCATCACAATAAAGTACACTCTTAAGTGAGCGTATTCATTCTTTATATAAAGCATCGGTATGCTAAGTAACCCAACAATCAATACGTTTAAAAACATGGTACTGTTTAATAAATGTAAGACACCATGCAGTTTTGTTTTAAAATCTATGTTTGAACTGCCTACGACACGTTTAAACATTTTTCTGAAATTTTCTGCACCACCTTTATTCCATCTAAACTGTTGTGAACGCGCTGCACTAATAACAATAGGAAGTTCTGCCGGTGTGGTAACATCTTCTAGGTATTTAAACTTCCAGTTTTTGAGCTGCGCTCTATAACTTAAGTCTAAATCTTCAGTAAGTGTATCGCCTTCCCAATTACCTGCATCGATGATGGTTTCTTTACGCCATATTCCTGCAGTTCCATTAAAGTTAATGAAGTGTCCTTTTGAATTGCGTCCTACTTGTTCTAAAGTAAAATGAGCATCTAAAGCAAAGGCTTGTATCTGTGTAAGAATAGAATAATCCCTATTTAAATGTCCCCAACGTGTTTGAACAACGCCTATTTCTGGGTCTTTAAAATGAATTACCGTTTTTTTCAGCCAATCTGTTTGTGGTAAAAAATCTGCATCAAAAATGGCTATAAGTTCTCCTTTTGCCTCTACTAAACCTTCTTTAAGTGCTCCTGCTTTAAAACCTACACGATTTTCTCTAGTAATATGAGTTATATCGATACCGGTAGCAGCTAGCTTTTCTACATGTGCTTTAGTAGTAACAACAGTTTCATCTGTAGAATCATCTAAAACCTGAATTTCTAACTTTTCATGAGGATAATCCAACAAGACGATGTTATCTAAAAGTCGCTCCATCACATAAGCCTCATTAAAAACAGGCAACTGTATGGTTACATAAGGAATCTCTGCAGGGTTATCTAGGTTAAAGGTAGGTCCGTCGACTGTGTTTTTGCGAGCTGCCAGATAATTAAATAGTAAATTGAGTTGAGCAAATGCATAGAACAAAATCATCACAAGTGATGTTGAGTAAATTATGATGCAAATCCATTCTAAAATCATTTTTTAAAGCCGTATTTAAATATCCAAGTTAATATTTTAACGCCTGCAAATATAGCACCTTTAACAGTACCCGAAACCTTAGAAACACCTATTCTATTGCGGTATTTCATAGGTTTTTCAACATAAGAATATTTTTTACGCAATGCTTTCAATTGCATCTCTACAGTCCAACCATAGGTTTTATCCTCCATTTCGAGAGCTAATAATTTTTCATATTTAATGGCGCGGAAAGGACCTAAATCTGTAAAACGAGATCTAAAAAGTATCGACATAAGTGTGGTTGCTAGCCAATTACCAAAGATTTGTGGCGCAGTCATAGAGCCTTTTTCACGCAATGATTTTACACGAGCGCCTATGACAAAATCAATATTTTCATCAATAATAGGCTGCACTAACTCTAATAATTGTTCTGGATAATCGCTATAGTCACCATCCAAAAAAACAATAATATCTGTGGTATCGCTTAATTGAGACACATATTCCATACCCTTTAAACAGGCATATCCATAGCCTCGTTGTAGTTCTTCTAGAACTGTGGCACCAGCTTTTTGTGCATTTACAATAGTGTCATCACTAGAATTATTGCTTACTACAATAACTTCAGTAACTAATGAAGGTATATCTTTAATGACCAGCGGTATAGAGTCTGCTTCATTATAGGCAGGTATAATTACTCTAATGATAGGATTAGTGGATTGCAATAGGGAATTTTAAAGGTGGAAAGTTAAGAAATATCAGACTTACATGGCATTGCTTAACGCAAATCGCTCATAGAAAATCCTGGGTGGTCTCTTTTAAATTTGAAATAACTGGTCCAAGCTCCTATCTTCTTACTACTCTCATATTCTTCTACCATAGATAGAGATGATTTTTTATAATAAAGAGCATACCCATGCTGGAGACCTTTTTTAAATTGTTTTTTAATAGTACGGTATCCTTTTTTATTATGACAGGTCCACCAATCTGTTTTCAGATCGTTGGTATAATGTCCTTCAGAACTAATTAAACCGGACTTATACTCGTGCCAATAACCCGTTTTTTGATTGTTAATATAGTGGCCTGAAAAGGATAGATGTTGTTGCTTATCATAAAATTTCCAATATCCATCTTTGGCACCATTCAACATCCAGCCTTCACTGACTAGGTTTCCGTTATTGTCAACTTGCTTTACATACTCTTTTTGCATAGGTACAAAAGGCAATAATGTACTGATGCACAGCATGACTGTTATTAAAAACTTCATCGATTAATTACTTTGGTTGCAGCAAAGTAATCTGTTCTAAATCACAAAGTGTTCACAGAATCTTAAAAGGTTCTTCACGCGGGAATGATGTTATATGGAAAAGGAAATATTTACCAGTTGTTCAAACAATATGATTAAATACGCTTTCGCGAAAGCGTCATAAAACAAACCTTTTTATTCTCTATTTGGATCCTTACCACCAAATTTTGAGAATTTATAAGTGAAGCTAAGCATGAAATACTGGCGTAACACTAAGCTACTGGAATCTGAAATAAAATCTTGTGAAATGGTACGACGTGTGTCTATGACCTGATTTAAAATATCATAAGCTTTAAGTTTTACAACAGCTTTATCTTTTGCAAACTTATATCCCAGACTACCTATAAGTACAAAGGAATCGTTATCAAACTCTTCTGTCACATTACCAAAGACATTATACTCGCCTCGCAATCCCATGATCAAACTCTTAGGCCAGAAAGTCGTTAAATCTATCGCGGCGGTATGGTTGGTAAAGCTTTGATCATCGATATTGTCTAGTGAAAACTTACTAGAATTAAAACTTATATTGTACTCTGTTTCTAACTCAAAAATGTCATCAATGCTATATTCAAAACTTACGTTAGGAGAAAGATTTACATTATTAGTTTCAAAAGAAACACCGTTAGTAAAACCTTTATTTAAAGACAGGTTTGCGTCTAATCCAAGTGACACATCAATAGAACGCTCGTCTTTTTTAAACTGCATGCTATAACCAGAGTACAAATAACCGTTATAAGTGCCATCTACATTTGTATAAGTGGTAGTCCTAACTAAATTATCATCAGTTGTTGTTGTGGCTGCGACTTGATTATTTGTGTATGTAAATCCTGCGCCAGAATAAATACCTTTTCCTTCTTCCCAGTTATAATTATTGAAATTCAAATAAATATTATGAGTATTAGTAGCTTCTAGATCTGGATTACCTTTTATAATGTTTTGAGGATTAGTACTATCTTCTACAGGTTGTAATTGATTAACACTAGGCACATTAATATTATTACTATAATTGAAATAAATCCTACCGAATTTACCAAACTGCTTACTTAAATATGCTCTGATGTAAGGATTAGAAAAAGAACGATCAAAAGAACTGTCTAGCGCAACATTGTCCGTATTTAAAGTTTGATATAAAAGTCCCGCCGTGATTTCCCATCTCGTTTTATCTTTGTTATATGATAACCCTACGCTAGGTCTTTGTTGCGTATTATCAGTTTCAAAATCATTACTTAATGCATCATTAAAAATAGTGGCTTCTCCTGTGACCATATCTCTATCAAAGACATTACGACTTTGCTCTTGCTTATTTGCAGACACACGATAAGAAATATTTAGTCTATAATCATCACTCAAGGATTTGCGCCATGTAGGTGTTATAGAAAAGTTAGTTCCTTTACTTTCTTGATTAATGATTTGATTTTGAATCTCAGTTTCATCAATAACACCATTATCTGAAATGACGCGTTCAGAAAAGAAGTCATTTATAGATTCTGAATCATTGACATTTATTGTCGTAAAAAGAGATATGGAATTTCCTTTCTTCTTAAACCTGCGACTGAAGTACAAATTTGCACCAGCAGTGTAATTATCTGAATTTGAATTATTAGATGTTTCTATGTCAATTTCTTGACCAGTATCATCTTGAGTATTTGAGATACGATTACTCAAGCTATTATTAGAGCTTTGATTATAACTAGGTTCAATACTGATGGTGGTTAAAGTATCCAATTTTACTTCAACTCTCGTATTGATCCTATGAGAGTCTCCCATACTTCTACCTCTAGAAGAAGATGTTGTCGTGAATTCTCGATCTGGCAAAAAAGTAGTCGTTCTATTATTGGTTTGTGTTTCTGTATCGTTATTCCCATAAAAGTAGCTACCAGTGAGTTCTACTTTTTCATCCCAATCATTTGCAAGACTTAATCCCGCTGATCTACTAGAAGTAATACCACCAGAACCACCGAAACTAATTCCGTTGATACCAAAACTTCCATTTGAATTACGTGAAATAGAGTATGCGCTGTTTCCCATGGCATCATAGATTTCATCAAAAGAAAAGCCTGGACTATTAATATTGTTACTACTACCTAAAACACTAACTCTAAAAGAGTCCTTAAAATAATTTACTATACCACTCATAGAGTATCGATCATCAGTACCGGCACCAGCGGTTAATCTTGAGAACCATCCTCTATTTTTATCTTCATCAATGGTGATGTTTATCTCACTCGCATTTGCATCTCCAGCCTCACCATTTGCTTTTTGTTCCTCAGTTTTTGATTCTGTAACCTGTATTTTATCTATGATTTCTTTAGGCAAGTTCTTTAATGCTACTTGAGGATCATCACCAAAAAACTCTTTACCGTTCACTAAAATTTTAGTAACCTCTTTACCGTTTACCGTAATTTTACCATCCTTATCAATCTCTACACCTGGTAATTCTTTAATAACATCTTCTAGATTTGCATCTGCTTTTGTATTAAATGATTTGGCATTAAACTCTAATGTATCTTGTTTTACAGTTACGGGCGCTTTACGTGCATTAACCACAATTCCTTCTAGAAACTCAACATCACTAGATAAATTAATAGTCCCTAGATCAATGATTGTCCCATTTTCAAACGTGATTATCTTATTATATTCTTTATAACCTGTAAATGATGTAAAAAAGTTGAATTCTTTAACCGCAGTATTTCCTACTAGTTTAAAAAATCCATTTTCATCAGTAATGGAGTATGATATTAAAGTTGAGTCTATCTTACTCTCTAGAAATACCGTGGCACTTTGTAATAATTCTTGATTTGTAGAATCCTTCACAATTCCTTTAATTTCAAACCTTTGTGCATGCACAAAAGCCATAGCAAGAATTGCTATTGCGGTTAAAATCAGTCTTTTCATAGTTTAGTTAGCTAGTGGGATGAAATTACTTACATCTTAAAAGTCAAACGTTAATGTTATATCAAAATTGTAGACAAGCAGCTAGTTAAGAATCTTTAAAAATAAAAAGAGCCGGCAATGCCGGCTCTTTTTATATCAATATCTATAGTTTTCTTATTTCTTTCTCATGTATACACTTACAGGCACACCATTAAAGTCAAAATTCTTTCTCAATTGATTCTCAAGGTATCTTTTATAAGGATCTCTTACATATTGAGGTAAATTACAGAAAAATGCAAATTGAGGCTGTGGCGTAGGTAATTGAGTAACAAATTTTATTTTCACAAATTTACCTTTCAAAGATGGCGGCGGATAGTGTTCAATGATAGGTAACATCACCTCGTTAAGCTCACTAGTTTTAATACGTTTAGTTCTATTTTTAAAGACGTCAACAGCAGTTTCAATTGCTTTGAAAATACGCTGCTTATTTAAAACAGATATAAAGACAATAGGCACATCAGTAAAAGGCTCCATTTCTCTTCTTATTTGCGCTTCAAACTCCTTAGCAGTATTAGTTTCCTTGTCAACAAGATCCCACTTATTAACGAGAACGACAATACCTTTACGGTTGCGTTCTGCCAGCCAGAAAATGTTTTGTACCTGTCCATCAAATCCTCGAGTAGCGTCTAATATAAGTATACAAACATCAGCATGCTCAATAGCACGTACACTGCGCATGACACTATAAAACTCTAGATCTTCTTTTACTTTTTTCTTCCTTCTAATTCCAGCAGTATCTACGAGATTAAACTCAAAGCCAAAACGATTATACTTTGTATCAATAGAATCTCTGGTAGTACCAGCAATATCGGTAACAATGTACCTATCCTCGCCAATTAATGCATTTATAAAAGATGATTTACCTGCATTAGGTCTTCCTACTACGGCAAATCGAGGTAAATCGCTATCCTCTCTAACTGGTGTGTCTGGTAACAACTCTACAATTTTATCTAGTAAATCTCCAGTACCACTACCACTGGTACTAGAAAGCGTAAAGAAATCTCCAAGACCCAAATTGTAAAATTCGACAGCGTTTGCCTCACGTTCTGGGTTATCAACTTTATTAACCGCTAGAACCACTGGCTTTTTAACCTTGCGTAATAAATTGGCGACATCTTCATCCATTCCAGTGATTCCGTCCTCAGCGTCGACCATAAAGAGTATAACATCTGCTTCATCAATAGCCAGTTCAACCTGGTGGTCAATCTCTGCCTCAAAAACGTCATCACTACCCAAGACGTATCCACCTGTATCTATTATAGAAAATTCCTTTCCATTCCAGTCACTTTTCCCATAATGACGATCTCTAGTGACACCACTTACCGCATCGGTAATGGCCTCACGACGTTGTATCAATCTATTAAAAAGTGTAGACTTTCCTACGTTAGGTCGTCCTACTATTGCTACTATGCTCATGCTGTTTTATTTGCGGTTGCAAAGGTACGTTTTTGTTATGAGGTAGTGAATAGTAAAAGTGCAGGTTTTTATAACGCTTTCGCGAAAGCGTGTATGCAGAATTCATGAAGTAATTTAATTATTTCTTACGGTCGATAACATACTCTACCATAAGCTCTAGAGATCTTTTATACTCAGAATCAGGATAAGTATTTAAAATTTCCATTGCTTTATCACGGTAATCGTACATTGCTTTAACGGCATATTCTAAACCACCATTATTCTTTACAAAATCAATAACCTCTTTAACTCGCTTTTTATCTCTATTATGCTTTTTTACAGAATTGATTAACCACTTGCGATCTTTTTTACTTGCCACTTGCAAGGTATGGATAAGCGGCAATGTCATTTTTTGTTCTTTGATATCAATTCCCGTAGGCTTACCGATGCGTTCATTACCGTAGTCAAAAAGATCATCTTTAATTTGAAAAGCGATTCCTATCATCTCACCAAATTCTCTCATCTTTTCAACATCAGGAGATCCTGGGGAAACGGCACATGCTCCTAGACTACAACAAGCCGCTATAAGTGTCGCAGTTTTTTTGCGTATAATGTCATAATATACATCTTCAGTGATATCTAATCTACGAGCTTTTTCTATTTGAAGTAATTCACCTTCACTCATCTCTCGTACAGCAACACTAATAATCTGCAGCAAGTCAAAATCGCCATTATCGATACTTAACAACAACCCTTTAGATAATAAATAATCACCTACTAGGACTGCTATTTTATTTTTCCATAGTGCGTTAACTGAAAAAAAACCACGTCTTTTGAGACTATCATCTACAACATCATCATGTACTAAGGTAGCTGTATGAATTAGCTCTATTACAGAAGCGCCTCTGTAGGTACGATCATTTACCTCTCCATCTCCTATCATTTTAGCTACTAGAAAAACAAACATAGGTCGCATTTGTTTCCCTTTGCGATTAACTATAAAATGAGTAATTCTATTGAGCAAGGCGATGCGAGATGCCATAGCTAACTGAAACTTTTTTTCAAAGAGTTCCATCTCGTGTGCAACGGGTGCTTTTATTTGCTCAACTATTTTCATGACTACAAATATACTTACCCTAGGACGAACCTTTTAAAGACTTTTACCTTTTTGAAGGATGAAATTGTAATTTATCAAATATTTAACGTGGTCATTTTCACACTTGAACCGATTAAAATGCAGTACGTCTAAATTTTAAAGGAAATCTAGAAAAAGACAATAATTGTTAAACAAATGACAAGTCGGTTTTTTGAGATATGGCTATATTTAGCCGAAATAATTAAATTACTAGATATGAAAAAAATTACTTTAATACTTGCCCTGATTGCAAGTTGTTTAACTTACGGACAGAGCTCATGTGCTACTGCGGTTGCGGTTAACACTGTTGGTACTAATACAGTATCTGCATACGGTACAGAAATAGCAACCACCTGTACTGGTAATAGCGATGCTACTGGATCTGCATGGTACTCATACACAGCGACAGCAACAGGTGTATTAAACCTTTCTAGTGATCTACCTGCTAATAACAATAATGATACTAGAGTAAATGTTTATACAGGAACTTGCTTAAACTTAACTTGTGCGGGTGGTAGTGATGATGTTTCTTATCCAGCAAACCTAGCTACCAATGCAAACATAAATGTTACTGCCGGAACTACTTATTTTATCGCATGGGATAATAGATGGTCAACTACGGTCCCTTTCAGTTTCACAGCAAGCTTTACACCTGTTACGGGTCCTCCAAATGCAGTTTCTACTCCATCTCCAGTTGACATGGCAACAAACGTAGCAATTGACCCAGCAGACAATAATGCAGATGGTTCACCTGACAATTCAGTACCATTATCTTGGGTACCAGACACGACTGGTTCACCAGCCACAGAATATGACATTTACTACGGAACAGACCCTACAATGCTCAACAATTTAACTGCCGCAACAACTTACACTGCAACATCAGTTAGTATTACAGGAAACCTTTATGCAACGACTTATTATTGGCAAATTGTAGCAATTAATGGTTCTGGAAGTTCAACAAGCAACCCTATTTGGTCATTCACAACGGCAGCTGCTTCTGGTACTGCTCCTAGTAATGCTACCACACCAACACCTACTGATGGTGCGACTATGGTTGTAATTGACACTGCTGATGCTGATGCTGATGGTAGTCCAGATAACGCAGTTGATATTGCTTGGGTTCAGGACGCTACTGGTCAACAACCAAATGCTTATACGATTAGACTTGGAGATTCTCCAACAACACTTCAAACTCTTACCACTACTTTTACAGGGATGGCAGCTAGGTTTGTGAACCAATCTGCTGGCACTACATATTATTGGCAAGTTGTTCCAACTAATAATGGAGTTGAAGCAGTTAACCAACCAATATGGTCCTATACGACTGCAGGAACTGCTTCTGTTGAAGATGATTCTATCAACTTTTTCACAATAAGCCCTAATCCAGCAAATTCTATTATAAATATCATAACTGATGAAAATATTAATTCAGTAGATTTATATAATGCTTTAGGTCAAAAAGTACTTGAAGATATAACCATAATTAACAATCAAATCAACATTACCGATGTTCATTCTGGAATATATTTTTTAAGAGCTACTAGCAATTTAGGCGTGCAAACAGTTCAAATTATCAAAAATTAAATAAGTTTACTTAATCTTAATAAAAAGCGCTCTATTTTTAGAGCGCTTTTTTTATCCTTATGAAATTTCTATTTATACTCTTTAGTTTACTAGCGATCTCTTCCTGTAAAAATGATGATGACCTAATGAACACTGCTTCAAACTTAAAACCTAATGATGCAGTAACTATCTTTATCCCTAATGAAGTCCCCGAAGATTTTATACTAATAACTCCTATACGAAGTGACACTACATATTTAATTAACAGAGAAGGGAAAGAAGTTCATAAATGGTATGCTACAAGCAGCCCTACCTTAATGGCTTATTTAATGGATGATGGCTCATTAATACGCACCGTTTATACAGATATAGATAATGGTATAGCCATAGGAGGAAAAACAGGTAAATTACAAATCATTGATAAAGACAATAATCTCAAATGGGAATGGCTATTAGATAACTCAACTGAAAGTTTACATCATGACATTGCCATATTACCTAATGGTAATTTATTAGCGAGTGTATGGGAAGTTAAAGATGAAAATAGCAGTATATCCAATGGTAGGGATCCACAAAAGCTTTTTGAGAACAGGCTCATCATAGATAAGATAATTGAAATTGAACCTATAGGGAGTAATCAAGCAAATGTAATTTGGGAATGGAGTTTATGGGACCATCTTATTCAAGATTTTGATGCTGCTCAATTAAATTTTGGAACCGTAGCATCGCATCCAGAATTATTTGATATAAACATGGGAGTAGGGATAGCAAATTTCTCTCATGGAAATGGTTTAGACTACATACTAGAACATGATCAGATAGTCTTAAATAGCAGAGAATTAAGTGAGTTTTTTCTTATAGACCACAGCACTACGACTGCTGAGGCTGCTAGTTCTTCTGGAGGGAACTCTGGAAAAGGTGGTGATCTTCTATTTAGATATGGAAATCCACAAAATTTCAAAACGGGCTCTAGTAATGATCAAATTTTTAATGGACCACACGATGGGACCTATGTAGGAAGTAATGTAAACTCGTTGGGATCTTTCTTAATCTTTGATAACTTGGATGGAATTGATTTTTCTACTGTAAAAGAGATTAATGTTCCTATTAGTATAGATGGAAGATATCCCAGTATTATAAATCAAGGCAATGTCCCAGACTCACCTATATGGAGTTATTCGGATACTGCCATATACTCAAAACGTACTTCTGGAGCCCAAAGACTTCCTTCAGGTAATACTCTAATCACCAGCAACTCTGGTTTAATCATTAGAGAAGTAAACCCATTGAACCAAATTGTATGGGAATATAATTTTGAAAATGAAGCCGCAAATCAATTAATGCTGCAAAGTAATGGATTTAAAAACAGAAGTTACCCTGTAAACTTTGCTGGAATACAAGCATTAGAATTGATAGAAGATTAGTAAACGACCTTACTCCTTATTTGCCAGTTGTCCACAAGCTGCATCAATATCCTTTCCTCTACTACGCCTTACATTTACAGTAAAACCATATCGGTTGAGTTCTCGCTCATAAGCATCTACTGCTTGTTTTGACGCTTGTTCAAAACGGGCGTCATCTATGGAGTTATATTCTATGATGTTAACCTTACAAGGTATTACTTTACAAAAATCGATCAACGCATCAATGTCTTCTTTAGTGTCATTGATCCCTTTCCAAACTACATATTCATAGGTTACACGAGTTCCTGTTTTATCATACCAGTAACGTAGAGCATCTTTAATATCCTCTAGAGGAAATTGCTCATTAAAAGGCATGATTTTAACACGCTTTTCATCTATCGCGCTATGCAATGAAAGTGCTAAATTAAACCTAGGCCTATCGTCTGCCAACTTTTTCATCATTTTAGGCACACCACTAGTGGATAAAGTGATACGTTTAGGAGACATCCCTAGACCATCATCACCTGTTATTTTATCGATAGACTTAATGACATTATTATAATTCATTAACGGCTCACCCATTCCCATAAAGACAATATTTGAAAGTGGCCTGTTATGATAACTTCTACTTTGTTGATCTATGGCAACGACTTGATCATATATTTCATCAGGATTCAAATTACGCATGCGTTTTAAACGCGCCGTAGCACAAAACTCACAATTTAAACTACATCCTACTTGAGAAGAAACACAAGCTGTTGTTCTAGTTGGGGTAGGTATCATTACAGACTCTACAGTTAGACCATCATGTAATTTTACTGCGTTTTTAATAGTACCATCTTTACTGCGCTGCATGTGATCTACTCTTATGTGATTGATCACAAAATGCTCTTGAAGAAATGCTCTTGTTTCTTTAGAAAGATTAGTCATGTCCTCAAAGTGATGCGCTCCTTTTTTCCATAACCATTCATACACCTGATTACCTCTAAAAGCCTGTTGACCTTGATCTACAAAATACTCTCTCAATTCATCTTGAGTATATGATCTAATATCTTTTTTAGTTTCTTTCAATGGAACTTTTTATAAATAAAATGCGCTACAAAATTAGACAATCTTGCAGCGCGTTTTAAAGTTGTTGAGTTAAAAATTACTCTTTGATTAATTTTGCTGTTGCCTTACCATTAATAGTTTGCACATTGATAAAGTAGATACCATTTGATACAGCACTAAGATCAACACTGTTACTATTATCTGTAAATTCTCCTGTAGCAATTACTTTTCCAGATAGGTCATATACTTGATAAGAAGCTTCTTGATCTAAATCAAAATTAAAAATATCTTTAGATGGATTAGGGAATACACTAAAATTAAGCACTTGATTCTCTGTTGTACTTAAGGTAGAGTAATAATCACCATCATAAGATGTAGTACCTGTATTATCTGGATCTAACCAATCTTTTAATTGTGTTGCTGCTGTTCCTCCTGTAGCCCAACTTACATTAAATCTACCATAAAAGTCTGGTGCGCCATTGTCATTTGTACCAGAACAAGCTGCACTTCCACCCAGTAATTGTCCTATAATCAGCCCTTGTGGGTTTAACAGACAACTACCTGAAGAACCACCTTCAGTAACACCATAATCCCAATCTGCTATATTCCAACAAGAAATTCCAGAAACTGTAACAAAAGAAGTGCTTTGATCATTTCTAGCTAACTTCATAATATCTCCGCTAGGATGATGAATACTCAATTGAGAGGTCACGCCAGATGTTGCTCTAGACCATCCTGCATAATACAAATCCCATGATGCTGGTGGAGTAGAGTTTAATTCAAATAAAGCTACATCACTAGCTCCTCGATTTGCTCTCAACGTCGCTCCAGCAATCACTCTAGTTGGATTTTGAGCACCAACAGTATTGGAATTGGTCGCACAATCAGGTGTATTGGTATACCAATCAAAACCAAAAGTCCAACCAGTTGCAGAGTAAAAAGAGCTTGCTCCATCACCAGTATTACCTAAACAATGGTCTGCCGTCAAAAAATATGGCGTTCCATCTTCTCTAACATTATTAACCAAGGTACCAGTACAAAGTCCTGCACCGTTGATAATAATTCTAGCTACTGCATGTCTGTAATTATCTCTTATTGTCGACCAATCCTGACCATTTGTAGAACCTTGATTAGGATCACACATCACATCAACATTACATGCTGCAGATTCATTCAGTTTTAAGAAGCTCTCTTCGGCCTCTCCAAAACCTCTATAACCATGCACCACTTCATTAATAGAAATACGCCCTAAACCTCTTACAGAAGCTGGCTCATAATATTCAATCCATACATTATCTCCATAAACAACCCATGTACCTAATATTCCATCTTCTTGATTTTCATTAATTGTATAAGGTCCTATTTTGTCAGTATGATCATCATTGTAAATAAACATTTCTGCGCCTTCAGGAAGATTATATCTATCCATCATAAAATTCATCGTGCGAGCGCCTGTTGATACTACATTCAATCTCCATAGACGATCTCCATTTTCTAACTCAGTCCACTGACCAGAATTAAATAAATCCATTGCTACAGAGAATTTTTTACCAAAACGATAAGGCTTTTTTATAACTTGAGTTGCCTCAATTTCATCTTCGGCAATCATGGATTGTAAGTCAAAAGACGGCATAATTTCAGCTACTGGTTGGGATTTTAAATTGAATGCCCAACTAGGCGGTGTTGTTTGATCAGATACTTGAGCATTTAAATTAAAGGCTACAGTACAAATTAATAACGTTAGTAATATTTTTTTCATCACTGATTTTTAGGGAGTTTAATAAGTTGCAATATACGAGATTAGCACAAAAAAACCGCTTAGAAAAGCTCTAAGCGGTTCGTTGTAAGATTAATTGTATATTATTTAGTCAACTATCAACATTGCATCTCCATAAGTAGAGAATTTATATTCTTCTTTAATAGCTACATCGTAAGCTTTTTTCAATAAATCATAACCTGCAAAAGCTGCTGCTTGCATCATCAAAGTGGATTTAGGATGATGAAAATTTGTAATCATAGCATTTGCAATACTAAAATCATAAGGCGGGAAAATAAATTTATTAGTCCAACCATCAAAAGTATTTAAATGACCATCACTACTTACGGCGCTTTCTAGAGTACGCATGGTGGTTGTTCCTACCGCACATACATTCTTTCTATTATCTATAGCTTTATTTACTATAGCACGTGTTTCTTCAGTAATTTCTGCCTGCTCACTATCCATTTTGTGTTTAGATAAATCCTCTACTTCCACGGGAGCAAAAGTTCCTAAACCTATATGCATAGTTACCGCAGTTCTATGAATACCTTTAATTTCTAAACGTTTTAATAAATGCTTTGAAAAGTGTAAACCTGCAACAGGTGCTGCAACAGCGCCTTCATTAGTTGCATAGATAGTTTGGTAACGTTCTTCATCTTCTTCCTCAACCTCGCGACCTAGTTCTCTAGGAAGTGGAGTTTCTCCTAGATCTTTCAATTTCTGACGGAACTCTTCATAACTACCATCAAATAAAAATCTTAACGTTCTTCCTCTTGAAGTTGTATTATCAATCACCTCTGCTACTAGGCTTTCATCTTCACCAAAGTAAAGCTTATTTCCTATTCTTATTTTTCTCGCTGGATCTACTAGAACGTCCCACAACTTTGTAGTAGGATTTAATTCTCTTAAAAGAAAAACCTCGATACGTGCACCTGTTTTTTCTTTATTACCATAAAGTCTGGCAGGAAACACACGTGTATTATTAGTTACAAAAACATCGTCTTCTTCAAAATAATCGAGAACATCTTTGAACATTTTGTGTTCAATTTCACCCGTTTTTTTATGGAGTACCATAAGTCGCGACTCATCTCTATTTTCTGCAGGATGTTGCGCAATCAAATTTTCTGGTAGTTTGTAACCGAATTGAGATAGCTTCATGTATTCATTTTATATTGAGATAACAAATATACGATTGTGGAATAGGCGTTGTCAAGTAAATCGACACTTAAATTTCTGTGATATTGACATTTACCCGTTTTAAATCGTTCCAAAACTGCGGATAGCTTTTTGTGACCACACCTGCATCTTTAATTAACAATGAAGTCCGACAGGCAACTGGCGCAAATGCCATAGCCATTCTATGGTCATCAAAAGTATCGATTACCACAGGCTCGGCATGTTGTTCTAGAGGTATACAGGTTAATGTTATAGTATCTTGGGTGGTTTCTATTACGCTTTCGCGAAAGCGAGATCCCACATCCTTTAAGGCTGCAATACGATCTGTCTCTTTTATACGTAGGGTATGTAGTCCAGTAAGATGAGCGTCAACACCTAATGCTAAACAGGTGGCAAATATAGTTTGTGCTTGATCTGGCTCATTCACCAGATTAATCACGATGCGTTGCGCTACCTTTTCAGACCTCTTAGTTAATATGAGTTGATTATTATCAAAGCTAGTTTGAACTCCAAATGCCTCGTAATACTCGCTTAACTTACTATCACCTTGGACTGACTCTTTAAAGTAATGTTGTAAAGTTAATTGATAACCTGTGTCCTGTAAAGCTACCCAACTATACCAATAGCCAGCGCTACTCCAGTCACTTTCTACTGTTAATGATTTTTGAGATGTAGAATTTAAAGAACTGATTGAGATCAATTCTGATGGTGATTTATCATCTTTTTCAACTGAAATATCAATCTGTGACCAGTTTACAGTCACGCCTATAGATTGTAGGTGACGTACCGTCATTTCTATATATGGCCTTGAGGTTAACTTACCTATTAACTCAATTTTTAATCCATTGTCCAGCGATGGTGCTATGAGCATTAAAGCAGTTATATACTGACTAGATACACTGGCATCTAACTTAACCGTTGTATCATTAATATGTCCACCTTCAATTTGAAGAGGTGGATAGCCTTCTTCATTTACATACTCAATTTTTGCACCTATAGACCTTAATGCTTCGACTAATACTGCTATAGGTCGTTGCTGCATGCGCTGGCTTCCAGTTATGGTGACCAGACCTTTTTTACTTGCATAATATGCAGTAAGAAAACGCATTGCTGTACCAGCATGACCTATGTCAACATGATTTTTTTGAGACATTAGTGCCTCTTGCATATGTATTGTATCATCACTATTAGAAAGATTGACAATTTCTAATTCGGGATATAGAGCTTTGAGAATAAGCAAACGATTACTTTCACTTTTTGAGCCTGTTATGGTAAAGACAACCTCTTTACTTAACGAGTCTAAGGGCTTTTCTAATAATAAATCCATGACTAGCCTTTGAGCTTATCATTATTGTGATGCCTGTCATGATCACGCTCTGTTTTAATTTGCAGTTTTTTTGCAAAAGCGGTTTCGAGATCAGTTCCTGTTTGATTTGCGAGACATAGCACTACAAACATAACGTCAGCGAGTTCTTCTCCTAGATCTTTGTTTTTATCGCTTTCTTTCTCGCTTTGCTCTCCATATCTTCTTGCGATAATACGAGCAACTTCACCTACTTCTTCGGTAAGTTGTGCCATGTTAGTAAGCTCGTTAAAATAACGCACTCCATGATTTTTGATCCAGTTGTCAACTTGCTGTTGTGATTGTTTTAAAGACATATTTATTATTAATTAAACTACTCCTTTTTCTTACTATCCATTACAATAGTAACAGGTCCGTCATTTACGAGAGCTACTTTCATATCTGCACCAAAGATTCCTGTTGGGATTGTTTTATCCAGCTTTCGCGAAAGCGTGCTCACAAAACTTTCATATAATGGTATAGCCACCTCTGGTCTAGCGGCATTAATAAAACTAGGCCTATTTCCTTTTTTTGTACTGGCATAAAGTGTGAACTGAGAAATCACCAATGCGTTTCCACCTATACCACTGATGTTCAAATTCATTTTACCTTCTGAATCTGAAAAAATGCGCATTCCAGCAATTTTATTTACAAGCCAATCGATGTCTTCTTGAGTGTCTTCTACAGTAATACCAAGTAAAATAAGTAGCCCATGATCTATGGCTCCATGGACTTGACCATCTATAGTAACACTTGCTTCACTGACCCGTTGCAAAACTACTCTCATGGTGTGGTATATTTATCTGCACGATAATTATCCTCATCTCCATTGACAATTTGCACATAGCTCTCATAACGACTCAAATAGATTTCTCCTGTCTCGACAGCTTCTTTAACAGCACATTTAGGTTCTTCAAGGTGTAAGCAATTATGAAACTTACAGCTCTGACTAAGTTCAAAAATCTCTGGGAAATAACCGCCTATTTCTTCTTTCTCTAAATCTACAACACCGAAACCTTTAATACCTGGTGTATCAATAATGCGAGCATTAAAATCGAGATCAAACATTTCTGCAAATGTAGTTGTGTGCTGTCCTTGTTTATGCTGTAAGCTTATAGCTTTAGTTTTTAATTCTAGTCCTGGCTGTATTGCATTTGCAGTAGTGCTTTTACCAGCACCACTATGGCCAGCAAACATGCTGGTTTTACCCAGCATCTTCTCTTTTACTAAATCTATATTTTTACCTGTTGCTGCACTTATCGCAATGCATTCATAATCAACAGATTTATATAACTGCATTAAAATACGCACCTGATCCAGCTCGGTCATCGCTAGCATTTCTTCACCAGTTTCTGGATCTAACACCACTTCATCTTGATCATCGTTATAAGTATCTACTTTATTAAAAAGTAAAATAACTGGAATTTGATAAGCTGCCGCACTTACTAAAAAACGATCTATAAATGAGGTAAATGTAGGTGGATTATTTAAAGTGACTATCAAAAAAACCTGATCCACATTTGCTGCGATAATATGGGTTTGTTTAGATAGGTTTACAGATTTGCGCACGATATAATTATCACGTTCTTCAATCTCATTAATAATTCCTATTTCTTCATCTCCTTTTTTCTCGATTTCAAATTCTACTCGGTCACCTACAGCCACAGGATTAGTACTCTTGATTCCTTGTAGTCTAAATTTACCTTTTATACGACATGAATACATCGCACCATCAGTACCTTTTACTTCATACCAGCTTCCTGTTGATCTATAGACGGTTCCTTTCATTTAAACTAATTGCTTTATTTCTAGAAGTCAAAATTAGGTTAATTATATATAGTGCTGCCAGAACATAAAATCTTTACCGCAATTATTTATTAATTACTTTCTCTTGATGATTGATAGATTCTTGATGAACCGCTTTAAAAACTCTAAGGATAAACTCTTCACTTAAACCTTGTTCTTCACCAGCAAGAATCATTTTACCTAAAATCTCGTTCCATCTTTTAGATTGAAGAACTGCTACATTACGCTCTTTTTTTAAGGCTCCGATCGCATCAGCTGTTTTCATTCTTTTACCCAAAGTCTCAATAATATTGCTATCTATTACATCGATCTGCGCTCTTAAAACACCTAGTTTAGATTGATATCCTACCTCATCATCTTGTTCTTTTCTAATGCGTAAGTCTTGAAAAATTTGCAACAATGTTTCTGGAGTTACTTGCTGTGCCGCATCGCTCCATGCATTATCAGGATCATAATGTGTTTCAATCATCAATCCATCATAATTAAGATCTAGTGCGGTTTGTGATACTTCAAAAATCATATCTCTCTTACCAGTAATATGGGATGGATCGCATATCAATGGAATATCTGGGAAACGTGTTTGAAAATCTACCGCAATTTGCCATTCAGGTATATTACGATATTTTGATTTTTCATAAGTAGAAAAACCTCTATGAATTACTCCTAGGTTTTTAATATTAGCTGTATGAAATCGCTCAACCGCACCTATCCATAAAGCTAAATCTGGATTTACAGGATTTTTTACTAGCACCACTTTATCTGTTCCCTCTAAAGCATCTGCTATTTCTTGTACTATAAATGGACTCACTGTAGATCGTGCACCTATCCATAAAAGATCTATATCATGTTCTAGCGCCAGTTCTACGTGGGCTCTATTAGCAACCTCTGTAGCAGTTAGCAAACCAGTTTCTGCTTTTGCTTTTTGCAACCATTTTAATCCTATCGCTCCTACACCTTCAAAGTTTCCTGGTCGCGTTCTAGGTTTCCAGATACCTGCACGTAAATATGTTACGTCGCTGTCTTTAAGTTCATGTGCAATTCTTAATACCTGATCTTCAGTTTCTGCACTACAAGGTCCAGCAATCACTATAGGATGCTCTAGGTTGTGATTATCTAACCAAGTTCTAAATTCCTTTTTATTTTCCATTTTCAATTCCTTTCAATATCGTTTTTATTCTATTTGTTTCTTCCATATCTTGAAATATGGATTGGTGATCGTTATTTTTTACGCTTTCGCGAAAGCGAGATAAATTCTCAATATATCCATCTAGACTAGCTAGTACATTTTCCTTATTCTGTGCAAATATTGGTGTCCACATGGCTGGAGAACTTTTTGCTAATCGTACGGTGCTTTCAAAACCACTGCCCGCGAGGTCAAATATATCACGCTCGTTTTCTTCTTCTTGAATGACCGTTTTACCTAACATAAAGCTAGAGATATGAGACAAATGTGACACATAAGCAATATGTTTATCATGTGCCGCAGGCGTCATGTATCGCACTCTCATTTCCAGTTTCTCAAACAACTCATTTGCCAATTCTTGCAATTTAAAGGTGGTTTTCTCTACCTCACATATAATTAGCGTTTTTTTGACAAATAAATTTGAGATGGCAGCATCTGGTCCAGAAAATTCTGTTCCCGCAATAGGATGTGCCGCAAGAAACTGCCTCCTGTTTTTATGATTTTCGACACTTTTACATATTGCTTCTTTGGTAGAACCTACATCTATAATTAGTGCATGTTCATTTACTAAGTCGAGCACTTGAGGTAAAACTTTTAAGGTTGCATCTACGGGAATTGAAATGATAACCAAATCTGCATTTTTCAACTCTTGAAATTGTGCCACTTCATCTATAATACCGTTTTGCTTTGCTTTTTCTACATGAGCATCATTGTGGTCAATACCATAAAAAATAGCCTGCGGATAATGAACACGCAAATCTTTAAGTATGGATCCACCTATCAATCCAGTACCTATTAAATATACTTTTTTCATGCCTCGACTTTTTTAGTAACTCTGTGAATCATTTCTTGTATTTGATCTTCATTTACACAAAGTGAAAATCGCACATAACCTTCTCCATTCTTTCCAAAAATGCTTCCTGGTGCGATAAAAATATGGCTCTCATGCAGCAATTGATCTACAAAAGCTTTGTCATCTGTCATTCCATTTGGCAACTTGCACCAAACGAATAAACCACCATTTTGTTCTTGAGGTTGCATCTCTAATTTTTCAGCTAGCTGTATGGTTAAATCTCTTCTGATTTTATAGATTCTATTTTGATTTTCTATCCATACATCAACAGTTTTTAATGCTGCAATGGCGCCTTTCTGAACACCATAGAACATACCACTATCCATATTAGTTTTTACTTTAAGAACTTCTTTAAGTAAAGTACTTTTCCCAGTAAGCATTCCTACTCTCCATCCAGGCATGTTAAATGTTTTGCTAATGGAGTTTAACTCTAGAACTACATCTTCTGAATGAGCTACTTGATGAACACTTATTTTCTCCTCATAACCTACACAACTATAAGGGTTATCATTTACAAGCAAAATCTCATGCTTTTTTGCAAAATGGACTAGTTTTTCAAACAACTCTTTTGAACCTGCAACGCTAGTAGGCATATGTGGATAATTGATCCACATAATTTTTACTTTACTTAAATCAAGTTGTTCTAATTCTTCTAAATCAGGTAACCAATGATACTCTTCTTTCAGAGCATATGTAACGGGCATAGCCTCACATAATCTAGTAGCGCTAGCATAAGTTGGATATCCAGGATCTGGAATTAAAACCGCATCTCCAGGATTAAGAAAAGCCATAGAAATATGTAAAATACCTTCTTTACTTCCCATCAACGGTATAATCTCCGATTCTGCATCTAGAGAAACACTATAATGCGTTTTATAGAACTGCGACATCGCTTCTCGCAGTTCTGGCAACCCTAAATAACTCTGGTAACCATGTGCTTTAGGATCTTGTAACGCAGCCGTTATTGCAGGTATAACCTGCTCAGGAGGAAGTAAATCTGGATTACCTATTCCTGCATTAATGATAGGTTTTCCTTCTTCTAATATAGATCTTACCTCACGCAGTTTAGTCGCAAAGTAATATTCTTGAACGCTATCAAGTCTCGTGGCTGCTTTTATCATAACGTGTGTGATTTATAAATTCCTAGGATTTTTAAAGATTCTACAAGAATGCCTATTTCTAATTGTGCTTCTTTAAATAACTGCAGATTTTTAAACTCAAGATCTGCAACAAAAGAGAATAGAAATGGCTTCTCAATGATCGGAATAGATTGAATTTTTGTAACATTCATATCTAGATCTCCTAATTTGGTTAATATTTTTGCGAGACTACTAGGCTCATGATTAGCGGTAAAATTGATCGTCGCTTTATTAGCTTGTTCATCAATGATACTTTCCCTATTTACTACCACAAACCTAGTCGCATTATTCCTTACTTCTTGAATATCTTTTGCAACCACATCTAGTTCATAAAAAGCAGCCGCTTGTGAAGATGCTATAGCAGCAATTCCCATTTTGCTATCCCTTGCAATTCTTTGTGCGGCAGCTGCGGTATCATCAGTCTCAACCAACTTAATGTGAGAATGCTTTCTGAAAAAAGATTGACATTGTAGTAAAGCCATAGGATGGGACTGCACCTCAAAAATATCTTCAAAAACCTGACCTTTCTGAGCCATTAATTGGTGTTCTATATTTAAATAATACTCTGCTGTGATGCACAGATTTTGTTCCTTTATTAAATTATAATTAGGCAAGATGCTTCCTGCTATAGAGTTACCTATTGCCATTACACCAGTTTGAACGTGACCAGTAGAAACAGCATTGACAAGCTGATCAAATGTGGAACATTCTAATAGCTCAACATTCCCATATAAAATAGACGCCACCTGATGATGATAAGAACCTTGAATTCCTTGTATTGCTACTTTCATTTTATTGTAAAAAAAAAGTCTTGATTAAATCAAGACTTTATTGTTAGTATATTTTAAATTTTCACAATACAGCCTTGTCTTCTATAAAATAGAAGTAAAATCCGTACCAGAAATAAGTTTTTGTGTTCATAATAGATGGCTAAAGTAAAATAGAATTTTTTAAATCAGGAGTTTTTAAAAAAAAATTATATAATTATTTAAAATCTGACGTTATTATTAGGAATAAAATCAGAATTCATTTGTGATATTTATAAGTGAACTAGAGATTTTTATAAATATGCTTTCGCGAAAGCGTGTTAAAACACCAGACCTAATCTTCTCATTTCTTATCTTTACCTGATGTCTATAGAAGTTCAAAACATATCAAAAAATTACGGTAGCCAAAAGACGCTCGATAAAATCAGTTTTTCTATCAAAAGCGGAGAAATTGTAGGTTTCCTAGGTCCTAATGGTGCCGGAAAATCCACCATGATGCGTATTTTAACGACTTACTTAAATCCTAACGAAGGTAGTGCCACCGTTAATGGTCACGATATCTTAACGGCACAAAAAGAAGTTCAAGAATCTATAGGTTATTTGCCTGAGAGTAATCCTTTATATCCAGAAATGTATGTGCGTGAATATTTAGATTTTAGTGCTGGAGTCTACCACATTAAAGATGCTAAAAACCGTATTACACAAGTTATAGAAGAAACTGGACTGACTTCTCACATAGGTAAAAAAATAAGCCAACTATCCAAAGGATACAAACAACGTGTAGGTCTTGCAAATGCGCTATTACATCAACCTAAAGTACTTATCCTTGATGAACCTACTACTGGATTAGATCCTAATCAACTGGTTGAAATACGTCAACTTATTAAAAAAGTAGGTGCGCATACGACCATATTATTATCCACACACATCATGCAAGAAGTAGAAGCGATGTGCGATCGTGTGATTATTATCAATAACGGTAAAATTGTTGCCGACGATTATTTGAAGAACCTTAAAAGTGATGCCGCTCAAGTCATTGAGGTGGAGTTTGACTATAAAGTAGAACCAGAGTTATTGAATCGCATTACTAAAGTAAGAGAAGTAACTGATCTTGTCAAAGAACCTGGTTTCACATATTCTTTAAGATTTGAGACACAAGAGGATATGCGTAGTGCTGTTTTTGATTTTGCACATGATAATGAGTTAAAAATCTTATCGCTTAATAAAAGAAATAAAAATCTTGAGACGATGTTTCAGGAGTTGACTGGTGAGTAGAAATTCTCATCTTTGCACATGCAAAAACCGCAACGTCTTTATTACCTCATTAAATTACAGTATCTAGGATTCCGTTTTCATGGATGGCAAAAACAGCCTGACGTTCCTACCGTGGAAAAGATGGTAAAACGCACCTTGCGATTTGTTCTAGACCACCCTAATTTTAAAGTCCTTGCCGCTGGTAGAACTGATGCTCGTGTGTCTGTAAATGAAACTATTATTGAGTTATTTCTGGATGATGAAGCATTAAATCTAGATACCTTTCTAGCAGAATTTAATTTGAACTTGCCTAGCGATATTAGAGCACTAGCGATAGAAGAAACTAACGCAAAGTTTAATGTCATTCAACATCCTAAAGAGAAAGAATATATCTATTTGTTTTCCCATGGTGAAAAATTTCATCCTTTTTGCGCATCCTTAATGGTGTACATGAAAACAGAACTGGATATTGAATTGATGAAAACCGCTTCAAGACTATTTGAAGGAACACATAACTTCTGGTCTTATACATATAAACCATCCGACACCACCGATACAGTAAGTACTGTGAACAGTTGTCTTATCGAAGAAAACACCTTGTTTACAGCTAATTTTTTTCCAGAAAAAAGTTATGCTTTTAGAGTAACCGGAATGGGTTTTAAAAGACATCAAGTACGTTTAATGATGGGAGCTTTATTTGATCTGGGAATGCATAAAATTACACTTGACGATTTTAAAGAAACTCTGGATGGTAGTAAAAAGATACATTTATCTCATATCGCACCTGCGAGCGGATTAATGTTGTACCGTATGGAGTTAAGCAAAAGTGAATCGTGATATTTTAGTGATGGTTTACATTTATCTTTATCTCATAAAATAAATACCATGAAAAAGATACTTTTACTTCTAGCGATTGCCTTAATAAGCAGTAATCTCTATGCGCAAGATTTTGTAGATCCAGATAAAAGCCCAATGGATGCGGCTTTCTTCCCTTCTCAAGCTGCAAAAAGACAATTTGCAAAAACTGAAGAGCAAAAAATGGCTCTTGAACCACAGATACGTGTTTTATATAGTAGACCATCATTAAATGGCCGCAGCATCTTTCGCACGACAGATAACCGCGAGGATGGAATCACAAAACTAGGTGAGTCATGGCGTGTAGGTGCAAACGAAAGCACCGAATTATTACTTATGAAAGATGCCATGATAGGTGGAAAATTAATTAAAGCTGGTCGCTACTCTATCGTTATTACTCCTAGTGAGAATGAATGGACCGTTCACATCAACTCAGAAAATGATGGTTGGGGAAACTACAGCCATAAACCAGAACTTGATCTTGTTACAGTAACAATTCCTGTAACTAAAGATTCAAAGAGCTTAGAACAATTAAGTATTGCGTTGTACTCACCTAAGAATGACAACACAGTACATTTAAAGATAGGATGGGGAACTTACAGAGCTGAATTGCCTATTGTACTACAATAATTAATTTTTAATAATCAACCTGCCTTCCCAGGTTTCTTGAACGTTTACAGAAACTGGAGCAGACTCTAATATTACATCGCCGTAGCCCACAATGCTACCGGCGATGTTTTGTTTTACATCAATTTGCCAATTGTGTGTGCCGCGATGATAAACTTGCGCATTTTGGATTTCTAGATCACTAGCAAACAGCTGTCCATCGCCAGAATACCATTCTAATGAAGCATTGTTTACTTCACCATTAAGATAAAAGTTACTTAAATTATTAGTTACGATTCTAAAACTATCGACATCTAAATCTAGATAAAAATTACCGGTAGTGTGATATAGGTCTTCTTCTTGGGCGTCTTCAGAATACAAGGTTAAGCTTGGATAATTTAAAGTTCCTATACTACGGGTATCTTCTCCGGTACTGGATCTAATCTCAGTCAAGTCAGGAGCGATAACCGTAACTGTAGTAATTCCATAATCTCTCACTAGATTACAACCATTATTATTGACTATGATAAGTTGATTATCCTGTACCTTTATATCTATATCATTCAATAAATTCTCTCCAGTTTCTACAATCACCTTGTATTCTGGACCTTGCTGCACAAGTAATCTTGTTCTTTCATAAACAAGTACTCTTTCAAAAGATTCTACACTTAATTCTTGACGTACTAAATCACCAGCGGCTTGCGTACAATTCAAACCGTTTTCAGAATCACAACTGGATATAAAAACCAGCAGAAATACTATACTTATTTTAAAAAATGTTCTCATTTCTATAATCTATATCCTATTCCTAGACTAACACCTTCGGCAGCAGCGCCGTGGGACTTCAATGTTAAACTAGCAAACACATGTTCATTAAACCTGCGTTGTAACCCTATTCTATTATAATTTGATGTTTCAAATTCAATTGGTCTATACACATAATAGCCAAACTGCGTTACCACACTTGTTTTACCTAAATGTAATTCATGACCTATAAAAACTCCTACACGTTGGAAATTTTCATCACCTGTTATGCCATTTTCGGGATAACTATTTGCCTGATAATCTCGGTATTCTTTTAAAAACTCTGAAATCATTACTTCTGTTCCAGCATGTAGACTACTTTTAAAACCTATACGCTTGTCTGCATAAAAAGAAAAAGTATAAAAAGGATACTGACCACTACCTCGTACATCACTTTCATTGACACCTATTCTTGCTACCGCATTAAAACTTATTTTCTCTGAGTATGGAGTCTTTTCCCATTTCTTGTATGCTGGTGCTTTATCATAGCCTAGGCTATAATTTAATCCCACATTAAAAAGCCAACTGTTTGTAGAGTTATTAGGAGCTTTTACATTTGCATTTGAGTAGTGAACAATAGTAAATCCTGCTTGAAAACCTATTCCTCTATAGATATTTTCTCTCTTGTAATCAACAAGTAAATAAGTAGAACTGGTGATTCTAGAACCATAGGCGTTATTGCGTGCATTAGTCACTGGATCAAAAGGTCTATTGATATAAGCTAGACCAGTTCCTAAACTAAGCTCTAGATTTCTATTGAAAAAGTAAAAATTATAATGTCCGTATGCAGAATACACTTCTCCTAGATATAAGTTTTTAAGGTCTTGATAGACTGCTGTAATTCCCCAATCTGGATAGTTATAACGTGATTCCCATTCCTTTTCGCCATAAGTCTTGCGATTATAACGCAACATTACACCACTAGGATGATCCGTTATTAAATGTGCTATATCTGGATTATGTTCTAAAATCGTTCCATACAAATAGGAAGCTTCAAAATTACGAACTACTGGTAATTTAATATTTTCAGATTCCTGCGCTAGAGACGCTTTCGCAAAAGCGAGACACAGAAAAACAATAATCCATTTATTCATAGCGCTAAAGTATGAAATAGAATCCTGCCAATTAACCTTTCAAAAATAAGTTTCTCATACTATTCTTACAGTCTATATCCTAATCCTATACTTAAAGCCTCGGCACTTGCTCCATGAGATTTAAGGGTTAAGCTAGTTAGCCAATGATTAGTAATCCTACGTTGCAAGCCTATTCGATTATAAATTACTGATCCATAATTGATTTCATCGTACAGGTATACACCTAAATAGGTGAGCACACTGGTTTTCCCTATATGTAGTTCGTGGCCTGCAAACAAGCCTATTCTAGCTGTTGACTCATTACCTGTAATACCACTATTAGGGAAACTATTTGCCTGATAATCTCGATGCTCTTTTAAAAAATCTGTGAGCATTAACTCGGTACCGGCATGAATTGAACTCTTTTTATTTAATCGTTTATCTACGTAAAAGCTGAAGGTATAAAACGGAAATTGTCCACTACCTCGCAAGTTGCTCTCATTCCATCCATATCTAAGAATAGCATTAACATGAATAGGTTCTTTATATTTTTCAATACTCCATCTTTTATAAATTGGATTTTCTGGCTCTAAGGACCAGTTAAGACCTACATTAAAAAGAAGTGAATTAGTAGATGTGTTAGGCTCCTTAATATTTCCGTTTGAGTAATGAATTAAGGTAATTCCAGTTTGAAACCCTATGGAACCTATTAGATTTTCTTTACGGTAGTTTGCTTGCAGATAGGTTGCACTTGTGAAACGCGTACCGTAGGCTACATTCCTGAAGTTGGTTACTGGGTCATAAGGATTTGTCATATAAGCTATTCCTGTACCAATACTATACTGCAACTGTCTATGGAATGCATAAAAATTGTAGTGCGCATAAGCTCCAAAAGCTTCACCGAGTGACCTGTTCTTTAAATTTTGATAAGAAAAAGTAAACCCAAAATCTGGAAATCCATACAAAGATTGCCATTCCTTCTCACCATAAGTACGTTCATTATAGCGTAAGATTACACCTTCTGGATGACCCGTGATTAAGTGAGCGATATCTGAGTTGTGCTGTAGAACAGCTCCATAATAATAGCTCGCATCTATAGAGAATGAGCTTGAAACAGCTGGCTCATTAGTTTGTGCTAGAGACGCTTTCGCGAAAGCAAACAAAACAAGCACAATGATCCAATTATTCATTGTGCTAAAATATGAAATAGATTACTGCTCTGGAGCTAATTGAACAATGAGCCCTTCTAAATCAGTAGAAATAGGAATTTGACATCCCAAACGACTATTATCTTGCACATGTAAAGCTTCCCAAAGCATAGCTTCTTCATCTGGATTGCGCTCACCTAAATCGTGATCGCTCTTTACATATACCTGACAGGTGGCACACATTGCCATTCCTCCACAAACTGCTTCTACTGGTAGTTCATAAGCTTTACAAACTTCCATTAAATTCATGTTCATATCTGTAGGTGCTTGAACTTGATGCTCTACACCTTCTCTATCTATGATAGTAATATTTACATCTGGATCCATTATGAACCTATTTTTTTAATCACGGCTTTTTCTGCCTCTTTACGAGAACCATCAAAACCATCGATACCACCTACGGTAGTATATTTAAGAACATATTTTTTATTAGGATTCATACGCTGATAAACGCTTTGACACATTAAAGTTGCCTCGTGAAAACCACATAAAATCAACTTTAACTTTCCTGGGTAAGTATTCACGTCTCCGATAGCATAAATTCCCGGGATGTTAGTCTGATAGTCTAAAGTATTATCTACTTTAATAGCGTTTTTCTCTATTTCAAGACCCCAATTTGCAATAGGCCCTAACTTAGGAGACAAGCCAAATAATGGTACAAAGGCATCACATTCAATTTCTTGAAAACGCTTTGCTTCATCGTGTATTGTTATTGTTACAGACTCTACCTTATCACTACCTTTCACATCTGTCACCTCAGCAGGTGTTATCAAGTTAATTTTGTTCTGGGTAACTAATTCTTGAACTTTTTCAACGCTATCTAACGCACCACGGAACTCTTCTCTCCTATGCACGAGTGTCACTTCTTGAGCAACATTTGCTAAAAAGATAGACCAGTCTAAAGCACTATCACCACCACCAGCGATAACAACTTTTTTATCTCTAAAAGCTTCTGGGTCTTTAATCATGTAAGCCACACCGTGATCTTCATAATTCTCTATTCCTTCAATCTGTGGTTTACGTGGCTCAAAAGAACCTAATCCTCCAGCAATGGCTACAGCATTTGCATGATGTTTAGTTCCTTTATTAGTAGTCACTATAAAAGTACCATCTTCTAATTTCTCAATTTCTTCTGCTCGCTCGCCTAAAGTAAATCCTGGTTGAAAAGGCTTTATTTGTTCCATAAGATTATCTACTAAATCACCGGCTAGAACTTCTGGAAAACCAGGTATATCGTATATAGGTTTTTTAGGATATAACTCACTACACTGTCCACCAGGTTGCGGTAGTGCGTCTATTAAATGGCATTTTAACTTTAATAAACCTGCTTCAAAAACGGTAAAAAGACCTGTAGGACCTGCTCCTATTATAAGAATATCTGTTTCTATCATAACTTTATACTACCAACATTAAGGCCAAACGATTGACCTATGCAAAGGTCGGCATCAATTGGATTGTAACCAAGTCAACGGGAAGTATTTGAGTAATGAAAATGATTGAAAACACACTTTTAGTTAAGTAGTGTCAAAAAAAATTGAGGAACAATGACATTTATCAGTTTAACAAAGTAGTGATAAGGTCTAAACACGAGTTATTATAATTATTTGAAAACAGCCCAATCAAATAATCCCAACTCGTGTTTTAGTACGACCTATCCAAAACTAACGTCATTATTAAATAACAGGACGAATATATAATAAAATATATATCCTATAAGCTTAATAGGGTAATAAAATTAAAAAAATTATTTAATCAAATCCTTAAGTGTTTGATTTTCAAGAATCTCAAGAGTATTATCACGAACCTGAGTCATTAATCTATTTACAGCACAAGTTTCTTCATCAATACAATCATCACATTTTTCATAAAAATTGAGACTTACACATGGTAACATGGCTATAGGACCTTCTAGAATACGATGCACGGCCGACATACGCACTGTTGCTGGCGATTGCATTAAATAATAACCACCACCTTTTCCTTTTCTGGATCCTAGAATACTGTTTTTACGTAATTCTAATAAAATTGCTTCTAGAAATTTATGTGGAATATGCTCAGCATCTGCGATGGTACTAATTGATACAGGATCATTATTATCTAGTCTTGCTAGATAAGTTAATGCTTTAATTCCATATTTAGTCTTACGTGATAGCATGGTCAAATGTAGTATTTTCTAGAGATTAATCACTTCAATTAACCTCTAGAAAAAATAATAAAAAGATTATTTAACTGAGATTATTTATAAGTTACCACCGGACAAGATTTGACTATTTTTATGATATCAGATAAAAGTCCACGTGCCGTAACAGCTTTGCCTGCTCCGGCACCTTTTATAACTAAAGGATGTGCGGCATAAGACTCCGAATAAATCTCAAAAAACCCATCACTACCTTGCAATTGCCCGGCAGGGCTATCTTTTTTTACCACTTGTAGAGAAACTTCAAGACTCTTATTAACGACATCAAGTTTACCTAAGTGTCTTAACACCTCATCAGGCTGTAATCGAGATTTATGATGTTGTAAAGGTTTATCTAATTCTGTAATCCTATCAATGAATTGATTTGCAGAAGCTGTTTGTAAATCGGTTACTACTAAGTTTTCAATAATGATATCTGAAAACTCCACTTTTAATCCAGATTCTCGAGCTAGTACAAGCAGTTTTCTTGCGACATCATTACCTGATAAATCTTCTCGAGGATCAGGCTCTGTATATCCCTGCTTAAGTGCCTCTAAAACAATTTGTGAAAAAGGTACTTCTTCTTGAGAAAAACGATTAAAAATATACCCTAAAGAACCGGAAAAAACACCATTAACAGCAAATATCTCTTCACCGCTTTTATGTAAATTACGTATCGTGTCTACTATAGGTAAACCTGCACCAACATTAGTCTCATATTCAAATGACAATTCCCTTTCTTTTAGCAATAAACGTAAGTCATCATAAAATTCTTGAGATAATGTATTTGCAATTTTATTTGCAGTTACTACATGAAAACCTTGTTCCACTAGTTCTGGATAAAAGCGTGAAAGTTCTTTACTAGCAGTTGCATCTACCGCAATGCGTACCTCATCATTAGTCATTGCAAATTCATAAAAAGCATCAGGTCGCCTGGTTACAGATTGTTCAACAAAAACTTGTTCCCAATCCTCTCCAATTCCATCGGCTACTGTCAATACTTTCCGGCTATTTGCTAATCCGACTATTTTCAATTCAACACTTTGATTAATTTTAAAAAAATGTTGACTCTCTAATATTTGCTTAATCAACGTACTACCGACGTTGCCTAAACCAAATAAATATATATGTATGATATTCATAATTAAATTTTAGGCGCACTTTTTCACAAGCGCAATAGGTTCAATTTCTTTTAGATATTTTTTTAATATTTCCTCTACTTGTATGTGCTCTATTAAAAAGGCATCATGACCGTGAATACTATCTATTTCTTGGTACTCTATATCTCTATAATTATTTAATAAGTCAAAAGTTTCGCGATCCTCTAGGGCTGTAAAAAGACCATCGCTATTAATAGCTATTAACCTAATTTTTACTTCACTATTTGCAATAGCCTTTGATATGTTATCATCGTTATTTGTAGCAGCATTTGTAGTGGCTAGTAATTGATTCAACAACTTATAAGCTGGCAGCGTAAACCGCTCTTTAAGACTTTTACCATGATAATTCAACCACAACCTCACTTTAAAATCAGTTGTTATTTCTCTATTAAATTTATACCTTAGGCTTTGTGGAGTTCTATAAAATGTCATAGCATGCTGTCTCGCATCCTCTATCGGGTGAGTTGAATTTGAGAGCAGTCGTTCTTGAATATGACAGTTTGCAATGACCCAGTCTGTTGCTTTCCAATCTGCCGCGATAGGAATAATAGTACCGAATAATTCTGGATAAGACACTGCCATTTCCCAAAGTAAACAACCTCCTATACTACCACCGATGCCTGCATGAATGTAACATACTCTTAGCTCACTTAAAACCTGATAAAAAATACGAGCGACGTCATTTAATCGCCAGTCTTGATAATTATAAATCAAGTGCTCTACTTCTTCATCAAATCCATTTCCCGGTATATTGATAGAAATAACGGTATACCGACTAGTATCAACTACTTTCCCTGAACCTACAATCTCTGACCACCAATCAATTACCGAAGAATTACCAGTTAAAGCATGGTTAATCAATATTATGGGTGCCGTGTGTAATTGACACCCAAAAATTTGATAATTTACATGAACTGTTTGTGCTTTACCAATGCTTAATTTAAAATCTGGTAATTCTATATGGTTTAAAGAACCACTCATTATATCAATACTGATTTATCGATAGTAGAAAAAGCTTCTTCCAGGTCTTTTTTAAGATCTGATATATCTTCTAACCCAACAGATAGACGTATTAAATCTTTAGTTACCCCAGTACTTAATTGAGACTCATCATCAAGTTGCTGGTGTGTCGTACTCGCAGGATGAATAATTAATGATTTAGTATCTCCTATGTTAGCTAATAAAGAGAAAACTTTAGCACTATCAACAATCTTTTTAGCACTTTCATATCCACCTTTCACCCCAAATGTTACAATTCCGCTTTGTCCATTTGGTAAGTATTGTTGAGCGAGTTTATAGTAAGCATTATCCTCAAGTCCTGGATAATTCACCCATTCTACTTCATCTCTATCTCTTAACCATTTTGCTAATTCTAGTGCATTTTGACTATGTTTCTCAATCCTTAAATTCAATGTTTCTAAACCTTGAATAATTTGCCATGCATTAAATGGTGAAATTGCTCCACCTAAATCGCGTAATCCCTCTATACGCACTTTGGCAATAAAACTTGCTTCTTTTAACACATCTGCATATACTAGACCGTGGTAACCGGCACTAGGTTCTGTAAATTCTGGAAATTTCCCATTAGTCCAGTCAAATTTTCCGGCATCGATAATTACACCACCTAGAGCGGTTCCGTTTCCGTTAATATATTTAGTCAACGAGTGAATGACGATATCTGCTCCGTGAGCAATAGGATTTAATAGATAAGGAGTTGCTACGGTATTATCAACGATAAATGGCACACGAGCTTTAGTAGCTTGTGCACTTATCTTTTTTAAATCTAATACATCAAGTTTAGGATTCCCTAGAGATTCAACAAATACAGCTCTTGTGTTTTCTTGTAATGCATTTGTGAAAGCGTCATCCTCGTTAGGATCTACAAAAGTGGTGGTAATACCGAATCGCGGTAAGGTAACCGAAAGTAAATTGTAAGTACCACCGTAAAGAGAGCTGCTAGCTATAATATGATCTCCGGCCCTTAACAAGGTTAATAAAGTTGTTGAGATGGCGCTGGTTCCTGATGCTGTGGCTACCGCAGCAATACCACCTTCTAAAGCCGCAAGTCGTTGTTCTAGAACGTCTACCGTAGGATTATTAATTCTGGTATAGATATAACCTGGCTCTGATAGTGAGAACAAATTTGCTGCATGATCACTATCGTTAAACACGTATGCTGTGCTTTGATATAGAGGTACCGCTCTTGTTCCACCATTGTTTTTAAAATCATGACCTGCATGAAGTGCGTTTGTTGAAAATTTTTGATTTGACATTTTGTTTCTTTTTAAATTAAAAATTGATTTAAGAACAAAACCAAATTGAAAAGTACTTCCTGTCCAGACTTAAAGCCTAGATAGAAAATCAAAAAAGAAACTTGTTAGTATAACCTACTTACATGTGTATCATCTCGTCTCAAATTAATGAGCAGAATGTAGCACCTTCTTAACGAGTGTTAAGGGTTGCTAAGGAGTCGATGGGTCTGTTCCCTCGTCCTTTCTTGATAATTTCAATATGGTTATGAACGTGAGTGTAAAGATTCATAAAACTTTTTGAGACTACCAAACTTTTTACAAAATAAATTCCTACTAATACAGTAGGAATTAGTTATAATAAACTGAATTACAAATTTTTAAAGCAAACGTTAAAATTAAAAGCGATCACTAAACTCTATGAGAATAGTTAATAAAGCTATAATAACAATGCTCACATAGCGCTCATTTTATTACATTTGCACTTCAATTAGGGGAAAGATTTGGCTGCTTGCGACCTCGTTTTCATGTTCGAAAACATAAACGCTAAAACAGTGTACCGCACTCGAGCATACAGCCCTTTTTATCTTCTATAATTATTAATGTCGAGAGCGATTTTTAATTTCGCTTTCGCGAAAGCGCAATATTTAAAATGCCATATTTATTTACAAGTGAGTCCGTAAGTGAAGGACATCCAGATAAAGTTGCTGATCAAATCAGTGATGCCTTATTAGATAATTTTTTAGCCTTTGATCCAGAATCAAAAGTAGCCTGTGAAACTATGGTTACGACTGGTCAAGTTATACTTGCCGGTGAGGTAAAATCAAATACATATATAGACGCACAGCACATTGCTCGTGAAGTGGTTAACAAGATAGGTTATACCAAGGGCGCTTACCAGTTTAGCGGCGATTCTTGTGGTGTAATTTCTTTAATCCATGAACAATCACAAGATATTAATCAAGGTGTTGATCGTGAAAACAAAGAAGAACAAGGTGCAGGAGATCAGGGAATGATGTTCGGTTATGCAACGGCAGAGACAGATAATTATATGCCACTAGCCTTAGACATTTCTCATAAAATACTTATCGAGCTGGCAAAATTGCGTCGTGAAATGGATCAGATTACTTACTTGCGTCCTGATGCAAAATCACAGGTAACTATTGAGTATAATGATGATAACATACCGCAACGTATAGATGCAATTGTTATTTCTACACAACACGATCCTTTTAATGAAGATGATGATGCGATGCTTGCACAGATTAAAAAAGATCTTGTTGAAATTTTAATTCCTAGAGTTATTGAGCAATTACCAGCATATGCTCAAAAACTTTTTAATGACAAAATCACTTACCACATTAACCCAACTGGGAAATTTGTAATAGGTGGACCGCATGGAGATACTGGACTTACAGGTCGTAAAATTATAGTAGATACTTATGGTGGTAAAGGTGCTCACGGTGGTGGAGCATTCTCAGGTAAAGATCCTTCTAAGGTAGATCGTAGTGCCGCTTATGCTTCGCGTCACGTGGCAAAAAACCTAGTTGCGGCTGGCCTAGCAACTGAAGTTTTAGTGCAGGTTTCTTATGCCATAGGTGTGGTAGAACCTACTTCTATACATGTAGATACTTATGGAACATCAACTGTAGATTTAACCGATGGAGAAATCTCTAGAAAGGTTGCTCAAATCTTTGACATGCGTCCTGCTGCGATAGAAAGCAGATTAAAATTAAGAAATCCTATCTATTCTGAAACGGCTGCTTATGGCCACATGGGACGTGAACCACGCACAGAAACGCTGGTTTTTGAATCGCCATATAATGGTCGTGTAGAAAAAACCGTAGAGTTATTTACATGGGAAAAATTAGATTATGTGGACGATGTAAAGAAAGCTTTTTCTTTATAGAATCCTAGAAACTAAAACGTATTTAAAAAACAACGCCTCGTGAAATCACGAGGCGTTGTTTTTTAAATACTAATTTTCAATTAATGCTTTCACTCGATTGAATCGGTTTTTTAAATCTACTGAATCAACCTTATATTTTGACACTTCAATATATGAGGTATCGATTTTCTTAGATTCAAAACCGCTTATAATCTGATAGTATTGAGTTGTAAAATCAATTTTATTATTACCAGGATCATTTGAAGCAAACTTCACTTTATAAAAATTTCCTATTTTAATATCATCAGATATGTAAGCACTAGAACTTCCTGCATACTTTTTCCCTTCTACAAAGAATTCATAATGATAAGAACGCTTACTATATTTCTAGTAAACTGAAGATGTATAATTTACTCGAGCAAAAGTAAATTTGAATGAGTTATCGAGCTCTCTTTCATTTTGTAGCGTTTTAAAATAAAGAAACACAAAAATGGGAATAACAAGCAACCAATAATAGTTTTTAATAGTCTTCCATATATAATCTATTGACTTGTTCATCCATCAATAAACCTTCTCTCCCGTTTTTAAATACTTTTCCCATTCTTTAGAAAATACATGAACACGTTCTGTGGCCATATCATTTGAATCTACTAATGAATAGCCAGCATCTTTCCATGAAAAAATACTACCATAAAGATTAAATATATTCTTGAAACCTGCTTGTAAAGCCTTTTCACCATAATCTTCACTACGTATTCCTACAGAGCAATAAACAACAATAGGATTATCACCTATGACATGCTTTAAAGTATTTAACTTTTTGGCATCAAAATCTTCACCTACCCAAATGGCACCAGGTAAATGACTTACCTCATACTCAGGTTTTTTACGAGTGTCCAAAATGATATATTGATCATATTCCATCTTTAAGGTCTGTACAGTGATATACGGCACGGACATTCTATTATACTGATGCAATAATTCATTGATTTCTTGAGCTTGAATGCTGGTAGAAATGGATAAAAATGATATGAATAGGATTAGATTTTTCATTAGTTATAACGCTTGTGGTTTTCCTTGCAATAGTCGTTCCTCATCTGGTAGGATTTCCATATTATCCCATATTCCAGTTTCTAGTGTTAGTGCATATTCTTGTGGCAAGTTGTGCTTTTTCATTTGAGCAATCGCTGTTTGATGATCATAAACCACTGGAATGTGCCGTGCTTCAAAACCATCTTCATCATTTAATATCATAGCCCATGTGTGTGTTACTCCATCATTTGCAGGCATACCTATCACGCCTGGATTGAGCCATAATAAATTTTCATATTGATCTTTAAATGGCAATCCACAATGACCAGCTATGATAGTGTCTACTACTAAATCTTGGTAACTTTCTATTTTCTCTGCCCAATCGCTGGACTTGAATATGAATTGTGATACATAATCTGCGCTACCATGAACGACTCCTATAGTCCTGCCGCCATATTCAAAAGTGATGTGATCTGGTAAGGTGTTGAAATATTCTTTTGAGTTGGTGTGTAAGTTCGCTTTCGCGAAAGCGTACCAAACATCACTAAATCCGTCACAACGAGAACCTTCTGTAAAGTCACAGCCGCAATCTTCTTGATCATCACGCAATTGGATTTCTACATTACCTAAAATGCTGTATGGATTCCACTCTTGAAAAGTATCTAGAGTTTCTTGCGGTTGACCACAGTAACCTATAATGTCACCGGTACAAATACAATTTTCTGGCTCTATATGATGTTTTCTAGCTATCTCCATCACAGATTGCAATGCTTGTAGATTACTATAAACGCCACCAAAAAGGAGCATTTTACCTCGTTTATGACCTAAATCTTTTACTTTTTGAACCATATGGGAATTAAAAAGAGGATAAAACTAATAATTATACCATAGAAATTAATCCATAGTAATAAAGAATATTTACCGCTGGTATGAATGAGTTGATCTGGAAAAAGCTCAAAAATCAATAATACACCAAAAACCAATCCAGCGATGACAGATAGGAAATAACTAATTTTAGGAGCGTCCATTTTCCATAATAAAAACACTGGCGTGAGTCCTATAACCATTGTACCACTAATCGTTGTGGCACTTAAAATTTCTGCATTTAGAAATACAGGAATCGTTCCTAGAACTGCAACAACAACCATCATTATTCTACCAAAACTGACCGTTTTACCCAAATTTAAATCGATAGTCAGCATTTTTGAGAAACTAGAAAATGTACTATCTAGCGTACTAGCCGCACTGGTAATCATTATAAAATTGATGATAAGCAGTAGTACTACTCCTAGTTTTTTTGCAACCTCAACGGCGGCTTGTCCTTCTAATCCAGCTTGCTGTGCATACACACCTACCATACTAAATAAAACTATACAAATCGCTCCCAATAGTGCTGCCCATAAAAAGCTTTTTCTAGTAATTCTAGGATTACTTATAAAACCACGATCTGTTAATACTGGATCGTGAAATGGGTAACTGAAGCTTTGTAGAATGGCCGCAAAAAATAAATTCAAACCTAATTCCATAGACCAAGTTCCGCTAGTAAACATTTCCCCTACCTGAACATCTGGTTCTGTAAAAATAACGCCTAAAATAATTACCAGTAAAATAGAGAACAATACCATTTGGATTGCATCAGTAAATATAGAACTACTTAATCCACCTTTTAAGGTGTAAGCTAGAGTTAGCAATGTAAAGACAATTATGGCGGCATAATAAGCCGTAGTTCCTATATCACCGAAATAGGTTCCTATCACCATCGTGTTAGACCAGACTTCATTAAATAGTCTAAAACTAATTAATATCGAGAATACATTTACAGCACTTTTACCAAATTTAGAACTCAAAAAATGATGGATGCTTTCAAATCCACCTTGAACTCTCAATTGATAAATTACAATTCCTGCTACCGCAAATGACAAATAATAGCCTGCGTAAGCAACGCCACCTACTAGACCAAACGCCAGTCCTAGATTTGCAGCATTAGTAATGCTTTTTGCAAAAATCCATGAGATGATCAAACTACCTGTAAGCATTACCATACTAGGTTTCTTACCACGATGCTGTGCTTTAAAAAACGTCTCTACATCTTTAGCATATGGCGCCAGTATGAAAAATATCACACTACTCGCTATGATGAGAAGCCATTGTAAGGTTGATGTTTCTTTTAGAAAATCCACTTTTGGGGTTATTGGGTTACTGGGTTACTGGGTTACTGGGTTACTGGGTTACTGGAAATAAATATTTTCAAATTAGTTTTCGATTTCGAATTCAACTTGGATTTCATTACTCATCCCACCATACAGGTACATTAATATCATTATTATTAGTCGCACTAGCTGCTACATTATAATTATCTGCATTAAGCGCTGCTTCTTCTGCAGGATAAGGCATTCTTACCGGTATTAAATTATTATTTAAACTAGCCGATATGTTTTTTAAAACTGGGAAACCAGTTCTTCTATATTCAATCCATCCTTCATAACCATTGATGACACCAGCAATCCATTTTTGAGTAATGATTTGCTCAATAGGATCATTCCCATTTGCAGCATAAGCGGCTGTGGTAGTTAAATAATCCACGGGTAATGTTGTATTCCAATATTCAAAGGCTTGAGTTACCGCAGTTTCATATAAGGTTTGTGCAGGTGCAGTTATCAATCCTTTTTCAGCAGCTTCAGCAAGTAAAAAGTTAGTTTCCCAAGCGGTCATATAATTTGCATCTAGCATTCCTGTGTTCTCTCTGAAGATTGTTCCGGCAAGTGAATAGTCTGCAAGGCTTACTGATGTTGATGAAGCGTCAATACCGTTTAACAATCCTTCATAATCATCGCCGTTCCCATTATTTCCTCTAGGTCTAAAAAGAATGTCGATACGCGCATCATTTAATCCTTCTAGGATTTCCTCCATCGTCTCGCTCATCACAAAATTATTGAAATCTCCAGCTCTCAATCGTGCCATACGGAAGTTGTTAGGTTCACTATCTGTAAAGTTAAAAATGGCATTTTGAGTATTGTCTGCTATGTAATTTCCATCATCATATAATTCTTGTAAACGAGTGCTTATATTTTCTTTATCAGAGATTCTTACTAGCGCCTTTATCTTAAGACTATTTGCTAATCTTACCCAAGCTTGTAAATCGCCATTGTACAATACGTCACCATCTAAAGTAATAGATCCTGTATAATTTTCAATGGCTGCAATCCCTTTGTCAAGATTATCCAAAATCCCATTCTCTTGAAGATAAATATCTTCTTGTAAATCATATTTAGGTTGCACAATCCCATCTAAACCACGGAACGCTTCATTATAAGGAACATCACCATAAATATCTGTAAGTGCAGCGGTCATACAGGCTTTAAAAATCAGTGCTGGACCTTCATAAACCTTAAAAGCCTCGCTAGATCTGGACTGATTAAGGATCAATTCATTATCTCTTAAATTACGATAAAAAATAGGCCATGGATCACCACCTAATTGCGGACTTTTTAAAGCATGTCTATCAAAAAGATTAAAATCTAGTGCTGTCATATGCTGACCTAACAATCCACCGGCAACAAAGCCTTCATAAGACATCTCTTCTCCATAGTTATAAATGACCTGTCTCAACAATAAACTAGGTTGTACAGTTACTGGTGCATTAGAATTAGTATTTATCTCTTCAAAATCTGCTGTACAAGAAGTAATTCCTATACTTATGAAAGCGATTAAAAAATAGTATTTATATATATATTTCATAATGTGTGTTTTACAATTGAAACTTAAGTTCAAACTTAAATTTAGAATTGGATTCCTGCTTTAATACCTATACTTCTAGTAGATGCATATGACATATCCTCTACTCCACTTACAAATCCCTGACCTTGTACGGCAAGTTGCTCAGGATCAAAATGAGGAATTTCTGAGAAGGCAAAAAGGTTTCTACCTATTAGAGAAACTCTCATTTCTGCTCCATCATTAAATAGACCTAAAGCACCTTTATTTAAATCAAAAGAATACCCAATAGAGAACTGACGCAGCTTTAAATAACTCGCATCATATACATTATTCTCCTCGTGATTACGGTCATAAAACTGACGATAATAACTCTCAGCACTTACAGCGGTTGTGTTTTGAACATACACTGGATTATCTGCAGTGCCTGTGTTTACAACACCATTTGCTACGATTCCAGCATCTGGTCTATTAGCTGTTTCCTCTAGCTGTCCACCTACTGCAGCTAGAGCGAGAGTTCTAGAAACTAAAATTCCTCCTTGTCTCCAATCCAGTAAAAAAGATGCGTCCCAGTTTTTATAAGTAAAACTGTTATTGAATCCCATTGTAAAATCTGCATTATAGTTCCCTAGTTTTTTCAACTCAGGATCTGCGATAAAACGACCATCTGCCGTAAGAACAAAATCTCCATTTTCATTACGTAAATAACCAGTTCCATAAAGGTCACCTATACGGCCACCTTCTTCAACTTGATGCCAGACTGTTTGATCTTGACTATCATATACTCTTGAATAGGCTAGTGTTAACCGTCCTTCATCCTGTGGTAAATCCTCAACGATTGCTCTATTAGTCGCAAAGTTTACTGTTGAGCTCCACTGAAAGTCATCAGTACGTACAGGAATCGCATTTAAAACAACCTCAACACCTGTATTTCTAACAGATCCTGCATTTACTACCTGCTGACTAAAACCTGAAGAGATCCCGATAGGTAAAGAAAGTATCTGATCTGATGTTACAGCATTGTAATAGGTAAAATCTACATTCAATCGTTGCTTTAAGAATCTCATATCAAACCCTAATTCAACACTAGAGGTAGTTTCTGGTCTTAAATTCTGATTAGGGATAAAATCTTGATTTGTAAAAGTAGGTTGCGCATTTACAGGTGTCTGTGATATAAAAGTTCCTTGGGTTTGATAAGGATCTGTATCATTTCCTACTTGTGCATAACTGGCTCTGATTTTTGCAAAGTCGATAACTTTAGGTAAGTCTACTACGTTACTCAATATAAAACTAGTCGATACCGATGGGTAGAAGAACGAGGTATTATCTGCTGTAAAAGGTGTAGCTAGAGCGCTGGACCAATCGTTACGAGCAGTTATGTCTAGATACAGGAAGTTTTTGTAGCCTGCTTTCGCGAAAGCGTATAAACTATTAATTCTCTTCTCTGAACGGAAACCGAAACTCTCAATAGGACTAGCGGCATTATTCAAAGAAAAAATACCTGGTTGTGCTAGACTAGTCGTTTGAACCTGAGTAGTTGAGGCCGTTTGACTTAATCTGTTACCACCAATACTTGCGTCAAATGTGATATCATCAAACTGGTTTTTATAATTCAGTAAGAAGTCGGTGTTGATTTCTCGGTAAGTCACGTCATGCTCTGCATAGGCACCGTTTCTAAAACGGTTTGTAGAATAAGACCTTAAGAAACGGCGTTTCTCATTACTATAGTCCATTCCAGTCCTTACAGTAGCAGTCAACTCTGATGTCAACTGTTGAGTTAAAGAAACATTCCCATATAAACGATCACGGCCAAAACTGTTGCGATTCTCATTCAATATAAAATACGGGTTATCAAAGAAAGTATAGTTGAAAGAATACTGTTGTACACCTTCAAGACCAGGCTGCCAGTAGTTTCTTAAATTATCAATATTTAAAGATCGTGGTCCCCATGCGACTAGTGAATAATTTACGTTCTCACTTCCATAACCATTTGATGGCCTATTGTCAGATGCACTATTCACATAATTAATACTGGTGCGGATAGTTGTTTTATCACTAGGCGTAAAATTGAGCTTTGCAGCGACGCTTTGCCTGTCTAAATTAACGCCAGGAATAATGCTTTCGCTACGTAAATCTGTAAAACTAAAACGGTAATCTCCTTTTTCAAAGCCATTAGAAACTGCAATGTTATTGATGAACGTGTGCCCAGTTTCATAAAAATTCTTCAAATTATCTGGATTACTATTGAACGCTGTAGGTGTTATTGATAAACCGTTATATAGAGATGTATCACCACCACGCACAACCGTACCATCTGGCAAGGTGACTGGACTATCAAATTGGGCGATATTGATACCAGCGTCTAATCGTGGTCCCCATGAATAGGTGATGTTATCATTGGTTCCGCCACCTAGTCCATCTACATATTCAAATTGACCGCTATTTCCTTGCCCATATTCGTTTTGGAATTGTGGTAATTGAAAAGCTGTGTCTACAAAGAAACTGGTGTTATAAGAAATTCCTAATCCTTTCTGTTTTCCTCCATTTTTAGTTTCTATAATTATGGCTCCATTAGATGCTCTAGTTCCATAAAGAGCTGCAGCTGCCGGTCCTTTCAAAACAGATACGCTAGCGATATCATCTTGATTTAATTCTCCTGCTCCATTCCCGAAGTCAACTTCTTGAAATCCAGCTGCGGCCTCGTTTGTAAAATTGAAAATCGTATTATTATTTACTGGAGTACCATCTACAATAAATAATGGATTATTGTTTGAAAAACTAGCCTCGCCACGTATGGTGATTTTTGAAGAAGATCCGACTCCTGTTGCACCTTGTGTTACTGAAATACCAGCTACTTTACCTGCCAGATTATCCAGCAAATTGACCGCTTTTACTTCTTCTATTTGGTCAGCATCCAGTGTTTGCACAGCATATCCTAGCTCGCGTTCTTGTCTTTTAACGCCTAATGCTGTAACGATGATTTGATCTAATGAATCGCCTTCTTCTAGAATCACGTCTAGTGTTTGTGCACTAGTGACTGATAGTTTTTGCGATTTATATCCTATAAATGAGAAGACAATTGTAGCGCCTTCTTTTACTGTAATACTATAAGTACCCGTAGATGATGTGGTCGTCCCGTTACGAGTTCCTTGCTCTGCAATATTTGCAAATGCAACCGGTTCACCAGTATTGTCCTTTACGGTTCCTGTAATTGTAATTTGTGCTGTTCCTATTAAGCTACATAGAAACAACATGAATAGAGTAATTCTTTTCATGAAAATAAATAAAGTTGAAAAACACCCAATTAGGGCAATAAAAATCTTAAGCCGCTATAAGATCTGGCGAGCCTTTATTTGCAGGTTGAAAAAGAAACACCTGTTTATTGTAAAAAGTAGATTGCTTGTGGTTATTACGCTTACGCGAAAGCGTATTTAATAACAAAGCTATGATTAAACTACGAGCGTCTTTACCGGCTAGAAAGTGATACAAATCTGCCGTTGAATCAATATCTTGAAGTGTTTTGAGAATTGTAATCTGTCCTTTGTACCTTTTTAAATACTGTTGAAAGCAGTTGGACAATTGATCTGATTGCCACGGTAGGATTTCAAAATTTTCAGCATCAAATTGCGAGTGATTTAACCCTATGAGATATAAACCACCATCTTGTGATTTACCCAAAACAGAATTTCCATTAATTAAAGAATTTGCTGCTTTATGGATTAAATCAACAGATAATAATGGCGTGTCATTTCCGATACAAATCACCGATGTGTAGCCCAGTTTAAAAACATCTTCTATAGAGTTTTTAAATCTTAAACCAAAGCTATCGCCGCGTTGTTCTTTTTCTGTAAAATGATAATAATCAAGCCCAGAATTGCGTACTGTATTAAGAACATGATTATTTAAAACATCCATCACCGCAACGTCTACCAGTGCTTTACTGATAGCATCTACTCTTGCTGATTGAGCAAAAAGTAAAATGGCAGTTTGTGAATGATTATCAATCATATTATGCGACAACACCTTGACAACTACTACCTGCACCAGCGGTACATCCGTAACAGTGTTGAGAAATTTGAATCTTTCTATTATTTATTAAATCCTCGTTGTAATCATCAATATGCTGAATCTTATTGTCGATTTTTAGGTCGAGCATTTGATTAAAATCACAATCATATAGCCAGCCATCCCACGAGATTGAGATGGTATTTGTACACATTACATTCTCTACAGCTGCAGGATTGTAAGCATCTACTAAAGCATACATGTAGTCTTCATAATTCTCACTAGCGACTAGATAATCTAAGAATCGAGCTATAGGTAAATTAGTAATTGCAAAAAGGTTATGAAATTGAATATTAAAATCTTCTAGTAATGCTGCTTTCATATCTTTTTCCATACTCGCCTGATCACCTGGTAAATATGCACCACTAGGATTATATACTAGATCTAGTCTTAAATCACTACCTGGCATTCCATAACCACGCTCATTTAATTCTTGCAAAGCCTTTATAGATTTATCAAAAACACCATCACCACGTTGTGTATCGGTCTTTCCTCTAGTCCAGTGAGGCATAGAACTTACCACATGAATATTATGTTTTTTAAAAAAATCTGGTAAATCGTGATACTTAGGATTTGCTCTTATAATCGTCAAATTAGAACGCACAATAAAATCCTTAATCCCAGCAGCACTTGCTTGTTCTACAAAGTATCTGAAATCTGGATTCATCTCTGGCGCTCCACCAGTTAAATCTAGCGTGTGTGCTCCTGTGGTTTTAATCACATTAACGATTTTATCCATCGTCTCGCGCGTCATAATTTCTTTACGATCTGGTCCTGCGTCCACATGACAGTGAGCACAAACCTGGTTACACATATAACCTACATTCACTTGGATAATCTCAAGTTTTTTAGGTCGTAGTGGAAACTGGTCGGTTGTATCTTTTATTTTCTTTGCAAACGATGGTAGCTCTCCATTAGAAAAAGGCTCTCCATTAAGAATAGCCATTTGCTTATTAATATTTGCTAAGTCTGAATCTCTCTTTTTTAAAGAAGTCTTTGTATTTACAGCCATAAATTATGGTCACTTTTTATTTAATTACGTAGTTATTTCTACTACGGTTTTGCATAAGTAGTCAGAATATCTCACAAAACTGTCACTATTGCGCTATATGTCTAAGTCTAAAGGTAAAATATACGAGCTTGTGGGAAATATTTACAATCATCTCTAAATCTCATAAACGATTGAGAATACAGCAGTATTCCTTTAATGGTATTCAAAAATAGTTTTCAAGTCAATCGAGACGCCTATTAGAATATTTACATTTCTAATTTATTGACTTTATTCATCATTTGAACTCCATGTACTAGTGTTGCTCCAGCTTGAATTGCCCCAGCAACATGAACTGCTTCCATCATTTCACCTTTTGTGATTCCTCTTTTAAGAGCATCTCCTGTATAAGCATCTATGCAATAAGGGCAATGCACAGCATGTGATACAGCAAGTGCTATTAGTGATTTCTCGCGGGCGGTTAATTCTCCTTCTTCAAAGACTTGCCCATAGTAATCAAAAAACTTTGTTCCTAACTCTTCACTCCATTCTGTGATTTTTCCAAATTTTCTTAGATCCTTAGGATCGTAATAGGTCTTATCCATAATTATATTTTGTTACTAAAATAAGTTTATTCATTAAGGCATAAAAAAACCGCTCAACAACAGCTAAGCGGTTTTCATACAAATATATCTTATTTTATTTACGTACTTCCCATACTCTATATCCATATGGTGGAAATGTAAAGTTATAATCTGCAGGAATGTTAGATTTTGAACCTCTAACTGCATCGGTCATTTCACCAACTACGGTTGGTGCTTTAAATTCAACCAGTTGATCTGAAAAGTTTGCTACATAAATAACCTTGTGGTCATCTTTTTGCCTCTCTATCGCATAGATTTTTGAATCTTCAGTAGTATTAATACGTCTATAAGATGCCGCATCTTTACCTCCATTTAATGCTGGATTAGTTGCTTTTAAGGCTCCTAATTTTTCCATCATATTCCATACTTTTCCTTTCTCATGTGGAATTTGATCTTTTTCAAAAAACTTCAATCGTTCTGTCATACCATATTCCTGTCCTGAGTAAATTAATGGCATACCTGGTATCACATATTGTAATGCTAACATTGCTTCACTTGCGTCACCCATTCTTTCAGTAACACTACCGTTCCAGGAATTCTCATCATGGTTGGTAATAAAATTCATTAAAATATCGTCTGACTGATAATTCTCTTCAACCCTTAACATGTATTCATCCCATGAGTTCACATCAGTTTTTCCTTGTGCTAGTTCATTCATAATATGATGACCTTCCCAATTGTAACCCATATCAAAAGCATCTATAAAAAGATCTTTCTTTTCACTTTCTGCAAGCATAAATACTGGCTTTACATCTCTAATAGACTTTGCAGCATAGTTCCAAAACTCTGTAGGAACCTCATGAGCAACATCACAGCGGAAACCATCAACATTAAAAGTGTCTACCCAATAAATCATAGATGAAGACATGGCATCCCATAATTTTTTGTTTTCATAATTTAAATCTGCAGTATCAGTCCAGTCCGTTCCTTTAGGATGAATGATATTTCCTTTCTCATCTTTAGTATAAAAATCTGGATGTTTTTCAATCCATAAATTATCCCATCCAGTATGATTTGCTACCCAATCCAAGATCACAAACATCCCGTTTTCATGCGCTGTTTCTATCAACAAATTTAAATCTGCCTCTGTACCTAGGTCTGGATTAATTTTCTCATAATCTGCAACTGCATAGTAGCTGCCTAGATATTTTGCACGTTCCACAGGATCTTTTATATCTTCTACCATTAGATCTCCTTTAGCTTTTCTATTCTTTTCAGAAATAGGAAAAACAGGCATTAACCAAATCACTTTTACACCTAGTTTTTTAAGTTCTGGAATATCTTTTGTAAACTCATTGAAAGTTCCTTTTTCAGAATATTGTCTGATGTTAGCCTCATAAATGACAGCATTCTCTAGATCTTCATTTGTAATCGGTGAGTATGCACTAGAGGTGTCGTCCTTTACCTCTTCATCATGATCTTTTAAAGCTTCTTTACAAGAGAATAAGGTCATGGCTGCAAAAAGTAAAACAAGCCATTGTGATGTTGATTTTTTCATAAATAATTATTCTTGTGTTGATTCTTTTAATTTGGTTTGTATAATAGCAAAGTTACGTGGTTTTACTTGGATTTTTTTATCAGTCTCAAGCGCATTAAGGACTTTAATATCCATTAAATCAGCATTACTAGATTTAGTAAAAACGTTAAGTAGTATGGCATTTTCATTGAAATACACTGTAGTTTTTTCTCCAAAGTAAGTGCGTTCTAAAACAAACATCCCATTGGTATCACTCAATATTTGAGTTGTCCCATAAAGTAATGACATAGAGTTACGCCTCAATTCTACTAATTCTTGAACCAGTTCCTTTAAATTCAATTCACGTTGAGACAAGTCTTTAAACTTCATCATCTTACGATTATCGGGATCATTTGCACCTATGCTTCCATACTCGTCTCCGTAATAAATTACAGGCACTCCAGGAACAGTCATATTAAATGCTTGTAACATACCCAACCTATCAAAGGCTGTCGTATCACTCATACCTATCTCGCGAGTCCATCCAGCTTTTTTAGCATCTTCTTCAAAAGAAACATCGCCACTAGCATAGCTTATAAAACGTGCTCTATCTTGATTACCTGATATATTTCCCATCAGGTGATGGTGACCATAGTATTCTAATCCTTTATAGAGTGTTTCTGCCAGATTAGAGAAGTCGCCATCTGCTTTCGCGAAAGCGGAAACAGCAGCATCATACTGGTTAAAATCAAATTGTGCATCTAACATTCCTGTGCTTACATAACTGCGTATTAAATCATAAGAACCATAAGTTTCACCTATCTGATAAATAGGGCGATCGGTATTGCTACGCACCTTTTTAGTTAATGTTCTCCAGTACACCTCTGGCACATGTTTAGTAGCATCGTGACGGAAACCGTCCAATTCATAATTAGTCACCCAATAAAGTGCAGAGTCTGTCATTTTCTCAACAACCTCAGGTTTTGAGAAATCTAGTGTAGGCATAAAGGTATCAAACCAAGTTGTTAATCGCTGGTCGTCCCATCGCTCTGTGTTCAAACTACCATCTTCTAGATAAAGGTTTGTTGCCCATTCTGGATGTTCTTTGTATAGTGGATGCTCTTCATGAACATGATTTGCTACATAATCTAAAATGACATTCATATCTCGATTGTGAGCTTCTTCTATGATCTCCTTAAATAATTGTTCATCACCAAAACGATAATCAATTTCAGTATTTGAAATAGGCCAGTAGCCATGGTAACCACTAAATTTTGTTCGTGGCTCAGGCCAAAGTCCATAAGCACCTTCTGGGTTTTGCGTTATAGGCGATAACCAAATAGTGTTAATTCCTAATTCTTCAAAATAACCGTCCTTAATTTTGGCCAATACTCCTGCGAGATCTCCACCCATGTAATTTGCTTTAGGTAAAATTTCTGGATCAGGCACCGGTTTTGTATTTGAAGGATCGCCATCTAGAAAGCGGTCTACCATCATAAAATATAAGACCTGATTATGAAAGTCTGATCGCGCAAGTTGAGATGGATCTTGAACTACATTCCCATCTTGTACAGGAACTAACAAATCATTTGTGCGACCATTTGCATCACTGGCATAGATTCTTACTAATTGTGTTTGAGAATTACGGTTTGTAAAATCCTTTTCTGGCAACTCTACTGTATATGAATTACCGTTTTGAGAAGCACTTATCATTTGGTTTTCATAAAGCACCACAATATTTTCAAGTGCTCCAGTAGTGGTAAATGTAAAGCCATTATCTAGTATTTTACCATATGCTAATTGTGCTGGCGCAGCTGTTCTAGAATTATCTATAACTCTATTAAAACCTCCCATACCGTTACTGATTACTTGAGGCTCACTACCCGTCAACTTTTCTTCTTTTCCGTTTTCAACAAAAATGTATTGAAACTTCCCTTGTGGTATCGTTGCATTATAAACCAATTGACCATTCTCTTCTATTAAATCAACGGTTGACCAGTTTGTGAACTCGCCTTTAAGTTTGACATTTTTTGAGTTACCTGTGTAAACAATAGTCATCATTCTAGAACTACTTTTAAAAACTGGAATGTCATTGCGCACACCATCAGTCCATAAGGTTACATGAGAAACATATGGCGCCACAGAGTCCATTTCTATTTTTAACGGCTCATTGTAATTGCGAGTATCTTCATTAAACAGAATACCTTTACCATAAGTGATACTATCTAATTGATTAACATCCAGTAAATAATCTGAAGTATATACTTCTGTGCCCGATGTAGATGAATAAATAGGCGTGGTCATTGCTTCGATAATACTAGGTCTATTATCACCTGTATTCTTTTCTTCTTTTTCATCACAGCTTATTAGAAAGATTGCGATAAAAATGGTAAATAGTTTTTTCATGTTTTAATTTTCCAGTTAGCTAAATCTCACAGATATACCGAAATATAAAGGCTTACTTCATAAATTTTTAAAAAAATCTTTCTTTTCTTTTTTGATTATCTAAATCAATCACCATACTTGTTTTGCCTGGCACTTTAACAGAATCAGAGAGATTAATTTTTTGATTGGTCAGCACATCAATACCATTTTCTTTTCCATCAATTCCTTCTTTAAAACGATTAAGATTTAAGGTAATAGCTTGAGGATTATTATTAATGATGATCATAACACGGCTCTCATCATTATATCTAAAGTATACGTAACAATTATTTTCTGGTACATACTGTAATAATTTACCGGTATGCAGAACAGGTTTATTTTTACGATAATTCAATAATCTTTTAGTGAAGTCTTGAAAACCTTTTTGATAATCTGTTGGGTTTTTAAAAGCGTTTATTTCATCACCATTCCAGCCACCAGGGAAATCTCTACGTATGTCGCCATCGCCATCAGTATCTCTATTTCCAGCCATGCCTATCTCATCACCATAATATAACTGAGGTATTCCTCGAGTAGTTAAAACCAGAGTCATCGCGAGTTTATACTTCTTTAAATCACCATTATACAAACCATCACCATTGATACGATTTGTATCGTGATTACCGGCAAAAACCAATATGTTATCAATATTTGGATATAAAAAATCATTGACAAAATTATCGTAGACCTTAATCATTCCTTGATCCCAATTCTGCTGATCTTCATCAAACGCCTTCATAATAGCATCGTGAAGCGTAAAATCCATGACACTAGGCAAATAAGTATTATAATCTTGAATGGCTGCAATTTTAGAGTCCTTTTGCCAGTAAGCAATTTGCGACTGATCATGTAACCAGGTTTCTCCTACTATATTAAAATTTGGATACTCGTCCATTACAGCTTTGGTCCATGCTGCGATACCTTTTTTCTCGTTGTAAGAATAAGTATCAACCCTTAATCCATCTAAGCCTGCATACTCAATCCACCAGATCGTATTTTGAATTAGATAATTTAACAATAATAGTTCGCCTTGATTTAGATCTGGCATGCTGCTTACAAACCAACCTTTCTCGGCATAAGTCTCATCAATCTGAGAAGCATTAGGATCCATTTGAGTGGTTTGTCGGTAAGAGGAGTTTGCATATCCATCCACAGGATAATCTTTACCTCTATTATCATCAAATTGATGAATCCAAGTTTGAGTAGGTAAATCCTGCATCATCCAGTGCGTCGCGCCCCAATGATTGGTAACATAATCCATGATTAATTTCATATCACGTTTGTGCAACTCATCTCCTAAACGTTTATAGTCTTCATTACTACCATAACGTGGATCCACTTTATACAGATCACTTTGTGCATAAGTGTGATAAGAATAACGTTTATCATTATCTTCTAATAATGGTGTGCTCCATAACGAAGTAACTCCTAAATCCTCAAGGTAATCTAAATGATCAATCACACCTTGAAGGTCGCCACCATGACGTCCACCTTTGAAGTCTCGATTTACTTTTTCTACAGTATCATCTGTACTATCATTAGACGAATCACCATTTGCAAAACGATCAGGCATGATCAGATATATGGCATCGCTAGAATCAAACCCTTTACGTTGTGCAGATTCCTTTTCTCGTGGTAGCAATTCATATTCCATAACTTCTACCACACCATCGACAGATTCAAGATTAAAAACATAGGTTCCAGCTTCAAATCCTTTAGTATCTACTGTTATAAAAAGGTAATTTTCATTCTCGGTTTTATTAATTTCAATTAAATTAAGATCTGTTGATATCGCTTCATAATTATAAAGATCTTCTCCATACATCATGATTTGAATCTCACTCTTCTCCATTCCAGCCCACCAAAAAGGCGGTTCTATACGTTGTATATCTTGTGCTAGAGACGCTTTCGCGAAAGCGATAATAAAAAGAACACTAAGAATTTGAACTACCTTATTCATATTTTAAGCATTTACCATTTGAGGTTGTAGAGTGATTTCCTCACCATTAATTATCACGTCAACCGGTTCTGTTCCATGCGATGTTACTTGTGTGCCAGATTTATCTACCTGAACATGTAATATCTGATTGCGGAAGTTTAATTTAAAACTAAATCCTTTCCACTGCTCTGGTAACTTAGTTTCAAAACTAGGTTTATCATCGACTATTTTAAGCCCACCAAATCCTTCTACAATACTCATCCATGTTCCTGCCATACTAGTGATATGACAACCTTCTTCAACCTCTTTATTATAATCATCTAGATCAAGACGTGAGGTTCTTAAATAGAATTCATAAGCTTGATCCATGCGGTCCAATTTTGCTGCTTGAATACTATGAACACAAGGAGATAATGAGCTTTCATGAACTGTTAATGGCTCATAGAAATCAAAGTGTTTTTCTAGTTCTTGTTTAGAAAAATGGTCTTCAAAAAAGTAGAATCCCTGAAGGACATCTGCCTGTTTGATATAACAACTTCTTAAAATGCGATCCCAAGACCATTTCTGGTTAATAGGTCTGTGTTTACCTTCTAATTCTTGTACAGGAATAATTTCTTTATCAAGAAAACCATCCTGTTGTAAATAGATTCCTAATTCTTCGTCGATAGGTTCATACATTTGATCTGCAACTTCTCTCCATGATGCAGTTTCTGATCCTGAAAGGTGTGTAAGACCTATGATGCGCTTATAGTCGTCATCATATCCGTCTTTTACCTTATCTAGATTTTCTAAGGCTTGATTGATACACCATTTGGCTAAATAGTTAGTATACCAATTGTTATTCACATTATTCTCGTACTCATTAGGTCCTGTCACACCTAGGATCATATATTTATTTGCTTTTTGAGAGAAAGTAGCACGTTGATGCCAGAATCTAGCGATGGCAATCATGACCTCTAGTCCCATTTCTGGCACATAAGAAAAATCACCTGTATAACGTACGTAGTTGTATATGGCAAATACCATGGCACCGTTGCGATGTATTTCTTCAAAGGTGATTTCCCATTCATTATGAGATTCTTCACCATTCATGGTTACCATAGGATAAAGAGCAGCTCCATTAGAAAACCCTAATTTCTCAGCGTTTTCAATGGCCTTGTCTAGCTGCTCATATCTGTATTTCAATAAATTTCTTGCTACTTGTTGATCTTTAGTAGCCATGTAGAAAGGTATACAATATGCCTCAGTATCCCAGTAAGTAGAACCACCGTATTTCTCACCGGTGAATCCTTTAGGACCTATATTTAAACGAGCGTCCTTACCTAAGTAAGTCTGGTTTAATTGAAAGATATTAAAACGTATCCCTTGTTGTGCTTTAAGATCATCGTCTATAGTAATATCGGCCATTGCCCAAATTTGAGCCCATTGCTCAATCTGACCTTGCAATAATACGTCATATCCGGCTAATGTAGCATGAGTCAAGACTTTTCTTGCAGCATCAAACAATTCATATTGTTGATGATTAAGACTAGAACAGTATCCAGCATACTTTCTTAAGGTTACCGTTTCACGCTCTTGAAGCTCTATACTAGCGGTATGGCGTATTATTTTAGTATTTTGTTCTAGATGATTTGCATATTGCAAATGCTCACCATTCTGAACTAGCTCTGATTGCATGAAGGTACATACATGAAAGTTAGTTTTATTAGTACGGCTGCGTATAAAACCTTGATGATCTTCAGAAATCAGTTCTTCTATTTCCCAAAATGCATCATCCCAATTTGAGTCCTCGTTAGTAATTCCGGCATCTAAATATGGTTGAAATTCTATTTTTACATCACCTTTAACCGCACTAACCTGATAATCAATCACTCCTAACTCATCAATCTCTAAACTCAAAAATCTACGAGCAATTACTTTTATCGCCTTATCATCAGAAAAATGAGCTACAAATGTGCGTTCATACCAACCTTCTTTCATGTTCAACTCGCGTCGGTAATCCGTCACTTTATCTACTTGATTTAAATCAAGCGCTTCTCCATCAACAAAAACATCAATACCTATAAAATTAGGTGCGTTAAGAACTTTTGCAAAATATTCTGGATAGCCGTTTTTCCACCATCCTACTCTTGTTTTATCTGGATAGTAAACTCCTGCGACATAACTTCCTTGAAAAGTTTCACCACTATATTGTTCTTCAAAATTAGCACGTTGTCCCATGGCTCCATTCCCTATAGAGAATAAACTTTCACTTGACTTTACTAAGCCAGGACTCCATCCTTCCTCTATGATGGACCATGCGTTGGGTTTTATATATTCCTGATTCATTACTTATTCTTATTCAATAGTGTGTTTATATAATCTTCTGGCATGTCTGTAAAGTGATTAAAAACTTCATCTGCCTCGTGTAATATGTCTTTTTCTCCTAATCCAATAGAAATCATGCCTGCTGTATTTGCAGCTTGCACACCAGCGACACTATCTTCAAATACGATACTATCTTGAGCATGGTATCCCAGCTGACTACAAGCACTGAGAAACACCTCTGGATCTGGTTTTGCTTTAGTGACATTAGTACCATCTACAATAACGTCAAACAAATTTTTAATGCCTAACTTTTCTAAAATGGGCCTCGCGTTTTTACTAGCACTACCTAATGCGATAGGTTGATTTTTACCCTTTAACTCTAGAAGAAAGTTATGGACTCCAGGCATAATATCTGATGTATCTAATGTTTTAATTAGATCTAGATATTCTTCATTCTTTTGGTCCATTTTCTCCTGAAAAACTTCAGCAGTAATTGTCTTATTTCCCCATTCAAGTATTTTCTTCAATGAGTTTACTCTAGAAACTCCTTTGAGTTGCTCGTTCTCTTCATGAGTAAAGTTGATTCCTAAAGATGCTGCTAACCGTTGCCATGCAATAAAGTGAAATTTTGCAGTATCAACAATAACACCATCAAGGTCAAATATGAATGCTTTTTTATTCATTATCTATAGACGGCTGATACGTAATCGCCTTTTTATTTGTGATTAATAAATTTGAAAATGCAGCAATAATTAAAAATATTCCTGCGATGGTCATAGCGTGTATTGATTCCTCTCCTATTAAGTTTTGTAAGAAGACAACACCACCTATAGCGGCTATGATTTGTGGTATAACGATAAACATATTAAAAACGCCCATCATTAATCCCATTTTATGCGACTCTACTGAGCTTGAAAGCATGGCATAAGGCATAGACAAAATACTTCCCCATGCAATCCCTATTAAACTGAAAGAGATAAGCAATTTATCTGGTTCACCTGGTATGAAAAACATGTATAAAAACCCTAATCCACCTAAGATTAAACTGGCCATATGAATATATTTCCTATTGATACTATTGTATGCAGTATAAAAAGTTAATCCTAGTGCAAACACCATAGAGGTCAATCCATAAATACCCATTTTAGAACCTACATCATCTGAAGCTTCATTATATGATTTATCCTGTTGCTTATACTCTAATGCTTTGGCATCATTTAAAAACACCACTTCATCATTAGCATCTCGCATCGTTATTAATTCTCCATTATCATCAGTTGTAGTTTTAGCAAACTCAATAACATCTGGCTTAGGAGCATTGTAGATATGTGAAGTTAAAGCAGGATTTGCAAGCGTCCACATAGCAAAAAAAGCAAACCAAGAAAAAAACTGCACCACACCTAATTTTTTCATAATCAGTGGCATCAGTGCATAGGTTCCTGATATGGTTTCCCACATTCCTTTCTTTTCTTCAGGTTCTTTTTCGGCGTCATCAAATTGAGCGAGTTCGGCTGGAGAGTATTCTTTTGTTGTAAAGATGGTCACCAAAATTGCTGTGATAAAAACAAAAGCACCAACTCCAAATGCAACCTTAACTGAATCTGGAACAACGCCAGATGGCGCTTCATTTGATATTTCTAATGTATCATTTACCCATTTCGGTAAATTACTGGCTACCCAAGTACCGACACCTATTATTAATGTTTGAACTACAAAACCATAGCTGCGTTGAGATTCTGGTAATTTATCTGCCACCAGAGCACGGAATGGTTCCATAGAAATATTAATAGAAGCGTCTAGCACTAATAAAAGACCAGCAGCCATCCATACCTCAGAAGAATAAGGCATAAATAATAATGCGATAGAACTGAGAATGGCACCTATTAAAAAGAAAGGCCTTCTACGCCCTAGATTTTTATGCCAGGTATTATCACTTAAGTAACCTATAATAGGTTGCACGATTAAACCAGCAAGTGGAGCTGCAATCCATAGTAATGGGATCTCATCTTTATTTGCTCCTAAAGTCTCAAAAATACGTGACATGGTAGAGCCCTGTAGGGCAAAACCGAACTGAATACCCAGAAATCCGAAACTCATGTTCCAAATGTTCCAGAAACCTAACTTAGGTTTTTGCATATCGTTATAATTTATAATGACGATAAGCCTTATGACTTATCAAAACTTAATGTGTGTGAAGAAGATAAGTTTTGATAGTTTGTCTAATTATTTACATTTTTAGACGGTCGCAAGTTAAAAAATTAAGGCGTAGATTCTCTTTCAATTAATGAAGTTTTTACGATAACGGTTTCGTAAGTTTCATCTTCTTGATGATCAGATTCTAATTTTTGAATCAGCTTTGCAGCAGCTAATCCACCCATTTCTTCGCCTTTTTGTCCTATGGTTGTTAATGTAGGACTAGCATACTTAGACAACATACCATCAGTAAAAGCAACGATTGCAACATCATCAGGCACTTTTCTACCCATTCCTTGCAATGCCTTACTAGCGGTTACCGCAAACAGTTCATTAACTGCAAGTAACCCGTCATAATTACCAGCCGTCAGAAATTCCTTTATCTTATCTCCACAATTTTCAATGTCTTCAACTTTTAAAATAGCACTTTCATCTATTTCATAACCTCTTTTCATTAATGCCTCTTTAAAACCTTGAGTACGCAACCTACCTACATTAACATAATCCGGTGTTGAGATCAGACCTAGGTTACGACGGTTTTTACGCAATAAAAAATCGGTAGCTTTATTTGCGGCCTCAACATCATCAATTATGATTTTATCACAGGCGATATCATCTGCAACACGATCAAACATGACAATAGGCATACCTTGATTAGTCACCTCTCTTAAGTGGTGGAAGTCCTGTCGCTCCATAGTCTCTTTAGAAAGACTCATTACAAAGCCATCAATACTTCCATTTGCCAGCATATCCATATTAACTACTTCTTTATCAAAACTTTCACCAGACAGGCATATAATTACTTGATATCCTTTTTCATTTGCCACACGTTCTACACCAGAAATTACCGTCGCAAAAAAATGATGGACTATCTCTGGAATAATCACACCTATCTTTTTAGTCTTTTGATTTTTTAAGCTTAACGCGATATTGTTAGGCTTAAAATTATACTGCTTTGCATACTCTTGAATCTTGGTACGTGTTTCAACGCTAATCTCGTGAGAATCCCTTAAAGCCTTGGAAACAGTTGATATGGAGACCTTTAATTCTTGTGCAATTTTCTTAAGAGTTAACTTTTGAGCCATCTGATCTAAATATTTTAAAAATAAAGAGTTACGCTTTCGCGAAAGCGTAATATAGTATATAATAATTTACTACAAAACACCGAAAACGTTTTCGTAGAATTACATTACGAAAACGGTTTCTTAACATAAGGTTTACATATTTTTGGGGCGTGTGAGAAGAAGATATTAACTATTAATTTAAACTAATTTCAGTAATGAATCAAAAATTTAAAACTGCTTTATTGCTCCTAATCTTACCTTTGCTAGCTGTTGCCCAAAGTGTTATCACAGGAACAATTAAAGATGCAAGTACTGGATTACCTGTCCCTAGCGCCAGTGTACTTGTTAAAGGAACCTCTAATGGTACCGCAACAGATTTCGATGGGAATTACACTCTTAATAATGTACCAGATGGTGCAGTCATTGTTTTTTCTTACATAGGATATACTACTCAAGAAGTAGCTTATACTGGTCAAAGCACAATTGACATTGCACTAGCTGAAGATCCGTCAGAATTAGACGCGATTGTATTAATAGGTTATGGTAGTATTAAACAAGAAAATGTTACTAGTGCTCAAGAAACTATTAAGTCAGAAGAGTTTAATAAAGGTGCCATTACTTCACCAGGTCAATTAATCGCTGGTAAAGCTGCTGGTGTGCAAGTTACGGCTGCAAGTGGTCGCCCTGGAGACGGACCTGTTATACGTGTACGTCCTGGTTCTACCTTATCTGGTAGTCAAGATGCTCTTTATGTAGTAGATGGTGTACCGCTAGATCAAAGTAATGCAAGTTTAAACTCCATTAACCCTAATGACATTGAAAGTATCACTATTTTAAAAGATGCATCTGCAACGGCTATATATGGTAATCGTGCGTCTAATGGTGTTGTTTTAATTACTACAAAAAAGGCTAATTTCAGTAGCGATCTTAAGGTAAGATATGATGTACAGTTTGCTGTTGAAAAGGTAGACAACTATACAGATGTATTAACAGGCGATGAATTTCGTCAAATGGTAGCTGACCAAGGTCGTGACACTTCTATATTGGGAGACGCAAATACTGACTGGCAAGATGCTATCTACCAAAATGGTACTCGTGCCATTCACAACCTTACCATTGAAAAGGGATATGATAACACATCTATCAGAGCTTCTCTAGGATACAATAATGAACATGGTACATTACAGCGCTCTGGTTATGAACGAGCAAGTTTAAGTTTAAATGTGATCCAGAAGTTATTGGATAATAAATTAAAACTGACATTCACTTCTCAACTAGCTCAAGAAGAAATTAGAAATGCAGATACTGGTGCTGTAGGTGCAGCCGTAGTTTTTGACCCGACACAGCCTATATTTAGTGGTAATGACCTTTATGGTGGATATTTTGAATATACAAACTCTACAGGTATTGAGCCTAATGCACCTAGAAATCCTCTAGGGCTTTTAAACAGTTTAGACTCACAATTAGATAACTATCAGGCGAGACTTAACATGAATGCAGAATATAAGTTACCTGTTAAAGGACTTAAATTTACAGGTAATGCTGGTATCGACTATAATGAATTTGACTCTTATTCTTTAAGAGATGCAAATTCTGGGGCAGGTGATCGCGTCGCTTCTAAAAACTTTAGTCGTGGTATAAGAAGAAATAATCTTCTTGATGGTCGTTTTGATTATTCCAGAGATTTAGAAAAACTAAATACACAAATGGATCTTACTTTAGGTAGTAGTGTTCAAACATTTTTTAGACAATCTTTTGATCGTGGATTAGTGAATGGATCACTTGTTGACTTTCTTTCATCTCCAGATGAAAATTCAATTGTAACATTCTTCGGTAGAGCCTCTTTTGACATTAATGACTTGCTAGTTCTTTCAGGAAGTTATTCTCGTAATGGTAGTTCAAGATTCTCTAAAGACAATAGATGGGCAAACTTCTACGGAGTCAGCGGAGCTTTAAAGTTGACGAACACTGACTTTATAAAGAACAGTACCGTTCTTTCACAATTAAAAATACGTGGTGGATTTGGTCAGACTGGTCAGCAAGAAATCAGTGATCCATTTGCTTATTTATCTACATTTACTCCAGGTCAACAAACGGCGGCCGTTCAATTCGGTAATCAGTTTGTAACAACCATACGTCCAGAAGGATCAATAGACTTAGTTTGGGAGACAACAGACCAATGGAATGCTGGTATTGACTTAGGTTTCTTTAACAACCGTTTAACGGGTAGTGTTGATGGATTCTATAGAGAAACATCTGATCTATTATTATTCGGTCCACTTCCGGCAGGTGGATTAGAAAACGGTAGTATTCAAAATGCAGGTTCTACTTTAAGTCGTGGTATTGAAACGAGTATCAATGTAAAAGTTCTTGAGACAGAAAATATGACTTGGAACATTGGTGGAAACATTACATTCCAAGAAATTGAAATTACTGATCTTGCTGGTGCAAATGATGATCCTGTGCAAGTAGGTGGTATCTCTGGTGGAGTAGGTAATAATATTCAAGAATGGGCCGTAGGATCTGATCCTACTACATTCCACGTGTTCCGTCAGGTATATGATCAAGATGGTGCGCCTCTTGACGGTGTCTTTGTTGACACTAATGGTGACAATGTGATTAACGATGCTGACAGAGTACGTTACAAGAAAGCTAATCATGACGCTTATTTTGGTTTAACAACTAACTTCTCTTATAAGAGATTTGACTTAAGTGCTACTTTTAGAGGTGCTGCAGGTGGATATAATTACAACAATGTAAGCTCTAATTCAGCAAACCTTGCCACTATCTTCCCTACGAATACTCAAAATCCGCTGTATCTTAATACTCCATCAGATTTTCTAAACACAGGATTTAGTGATCAAGAAGTGTTTTCTGATTACTATCTTCAAAAAGCTGACTTTGTCAAATTAGATAACGTATCGTTAGGATATAACTTCCCTGGCGACAAAGTGGATATAAGAGCCTCTATTACAGGAACTAACTTACTTACAATTACAGATTATGATGGTGTAGATCCTGAGGTTTTCAATGGAATTGATAACAATCTGTTCCCTAGAAATCGCGGAATCATCTTAGGTCTAGGATTTAATTTTTAAAATTTAAAAAAGCAATAATATGAAAATGTATAAATCGATTATTTTGGTTTTCTTAGGTATGCTATTATTCACAGCTTGTGATGACGTGCTTACTGTAGAGCCAGATGGAGATTCTCTAACAGAAGCTGATTTATTAAAAGACCCTACTACTTATCGCGGTCTTATTGCAAAAGCCTATGCAGGTTTAATGCTAGGTGGACAATCTGGTGGTGATGGTAATGCAGATATTTCTGGAATAGATGGTGGTTTTTCAAACTACTTAAGATTATACTGGAACATGCAAGAACTTACGACAGATGAAGCTATCATCGCATGGAATGACGGTACTATTAAAGATCTTCATGGTCACGTGTGGACAGATGGAAATGAGTTCATCAACGCTATGTTCTCTAGAATCAATTATCAGATTTCTGTATGTAATGAATTTATAAGACTATCGTCAGATGCAAAACTTAACGAGTTTGATGTACCTAGTGATATTAGAGCAGAAGTAGCAGAATACAGAAATGAAGCTCGCTTTTTAAGGGCTTACTCATACTATCATGGTATGGATCTTTTTGGAACAATGCCTTTTAGTACTGAAAACACTGATGTAGCAAATGGTCTAGAAGCAATTAATAGAACGGACTTATTCAACTGGATTGAAACAGAACTATTAGCTATTGAAGACCAAATTGTTCCAGCAGGAATGAATGAGTATGGTAGAGCAGATCAAGCTGCCCTTCAAATGTTATTAGCAAAGATGTATTTAAATGCAGAAGTTTATACAGGAACTGAAAGAAACGATGATGCCTTAATCTATACGAATAAGGTAATTAATGGTGGATATACAATTCCAACGGTACCATATGCGTATAGTTTCTATGCAGATAATGATAGTAACGGTGCACAAAGCGAGTTTATCTGGACTTTAAACTTTGATGGTTTAAATACACAAACATTTGGTGGCACGACTTACTTAACACACGCACCAGTTGGTGGAGATATGGATCCTTCAGAGTTTGGTATCAACGGTGGTTGGGGTGGAATACGTACGACAAAGGAATTTGTTGAGTTATTCCCAGGAATGGAAAATAGCGCAGACCAGCGTGAAACTTTCTTTACTCAAGATCAAAATTTAGAAATTGCTGATGTAGGACGCTTTAAAGATGGGTTTGCTATTCAGAAATTTAAAAACATCGACGTAAATGGTAATGCTGGTAGCGATACTGTAGGAGACTTTGTTGATATAGATTTCCCAGTATTTCGATTATCAGATGCCTATTTAATGTATGCTGAAGCTACTGTAAGAGGCGCTGCTGGCGGAGACTTAAACATAGCCGAAGGCTATATCAATCAACTACGTGAAAGAGCTTATGGAAACACTAGTGGTAATATCACAGCAAGTGATATAGACCTAGATTTTATACTAGATGAAAGAGCTAGAGAACTCCATTGGGAAACGCATAGACGTCAAGATTTGATCCGTTTCGGAAAATTCACGACAGGTAAAGTATGGGCATGGAAAGGAAATGTTCAATCTGGAACTACAACCGCTCCATTCCGTAATTTATTACCTATTCCAGCACAAGAAGTAAATTTAAATCCTAACCTAATCCAGAATCCTGGATACTAATTATAAATAAGCAATACGATGAAAAAGTTTTCAATATTAATACTATCGTTTTTAGCAATTGCTGCTATCACATCTTGTGATGACAATGATTCTGAAGAATTCAATTTAAACACTAATACCGCTGGAGAAATTACATTATCTCCAGGATCTGGAGCATTTGAAGTAACAGAGTTTAATGGTGATGACCTAGCAGAGCGTTTTACATGGAACGCTATAAGCCTTGAAGTACCAGTACAAATAGACTATACTTTACAAATGGATACTGACATGGGTGACTATAGTGCACCACAAATATTAGGAGCTAGTACTGAGACTAATGTTGCCGTTACTTATGAAACGTTAAATGCGGCTGCGATTGCACTAGGTGGAGAAGCAACTGTTGCTAGTAATTATAAATTAAGAGTTGTAGCTACTACAGCAGACCCAGCTGTTAACCCTATAGTTTCAAATGAGGTAAACATCATTATCACTCCTTTTGCAGCATATCCATTCTCAGACTTATATCTAGTTGGAGCAGCTACAGAAGCTGGATGGAGTAATGATAACAACAACCCTGCGTTGTTCCGTGATCCAGCAAACGAAACCGTTTATTATTACACAGGTTATTTCAACGGTGATGAATTTAAATTACTTTCTACTCCAGGTTTCTGGCAGCCACAATATGGTGAGCGCAATGGTGCTGTAGGAGTTAATGATGGTGGTGGTAGTGACCCTAACTCATTTGCTGCACCTGCTGCTGGTTACTATGACTTTGTGGTAGATGTAGATGGCGTGACCAATTCTTCAGAAGGCGCATCTAGTTTCTCTATGACTGCAAACAGTGCTGCAGCTACTGCAACAACGTATATGACTGTAGGAATTATAGGTGATAGTACTCCTGCAGGATGGGGTGCTAGTACAGCAATGAATCAATCTAGCTTTGATCCTCACAAATGGAGCTTAAGAAACGTTACTCTTATATCTGGTGAGATGAAGTTTAGAGCAAACGATGATTGGGCGACTAACTGGGGAAGCGATACTGAATTCTCAGGTCAGGGAACTCAAGATGGTCCTAATGTGCCTATCGCTCCAGGAGCTTACGATATCTTCTTTAATGATTTAGATGGTCGTTACATATTAATTCCAGTTCAGTAATAATGGACTTATAATAATTAAAAAGGGCTGGCAACAGCCCTTTTTTAGATTAAAGACTTTACTATGAAAAATAATTTACTTTTCTTTTTAGCGGTTATAGGATTCGCTTTCGCGAAAGCGCAAGTAACCACAAACCCTTCAACACCTACACAAACCGATCAGGTTACATTAATATTTGATTCTACTGGTACAGCTTTAGAAAATACTACAGGCACTCTGTATGCCTACACAGGTGTAACGATTAACGGAAATAGATGGCAAAACATCATTGTGCCCACATTTAATGATAATAATGGCGCACCTCAATTTGTAAATACAGGTGGAAACATATACCAATTAACACTTGGATCTGATATAGAATCATTTTATAATGTTACTGCTGGTGATGTCGTTAGTGAAATATGCCTAGTTGTAAGAAACGCAGCAGCAAATGCCCAAACAAGTCCAGATATTTTTCTACCTATTTTTCAACCAGGCCTAAATGCATTAATTACCTCACCTGCAGATGGAGATATTTTTACCTTAAATCAAACCATCAATATATCAGGTGACGCTTCTCAAAATGCAACACTTGAATTAAAGGTCAATAATACATCAATAGGCACTGCGACTAGTTCTATGAACATCACATCACCGTATACTTTTAATACGACAGGTGGACACACAATAGAATTAACTGCAGATAATGGAGCACAACAAATCACAGATGCTGTGAACGTTTTTGTTCCTGCGGCAACGCAAACGCAAACAAGACCTGCTGGGCTTAAAAATGGAGTCAATGAGAATGCAGATGGTAGTGTCACTTTTTTACTCGCTGCTCCAGGAAAAACGGATGCTGCCTTAATAGGTGATTTTACAAACTGGAACCTAGACACTAACTTTCAAATGTTTAAAGATGGTGACTACTTCTGGGTAACCGTTCCTAGTTCAAACTTTACTGCTGGACAGACTTTTCAATATCAATATATAGTTGATTATACTTTCAAAGTTGCAGATCCATTTTCTGGATTAATATTAGATCCAGATAGTGATCAATATATCAAGCCTGGTAATTACCCTAATTTACCAACATATCCTACAGGACTTACAACTGGTGATGTATCATTATATACTTATCAAGCGACACCTTATAATTGGACGGTTAATAATTTTCAGAAACCTAATAAGGAAAACCTAGTTATTTATGAACTATTAGTACGTGACTTTTCAGAGAACGATAGTTTTCAAGAAGTAATAAATCGTATTGACTATTTAGAAACATTAGGAATCAATACGCTACAATTAATGCCAGTAAATGAGTTTGAAGGAACGGACAGCTGGGGTTATAATCCTAAGTTTCATGGAGCATTAGATAAAGCATACGGTACCCCAGAAAAATTTAAAGAGTTAGTAGATTTATGTCATTCTAGAGGAATTGCTGTTGTAATAGATGTAGTATATAATCATGCCTTTTCGCAAAGTCCATTGTGTCAACTTTGGTGGGATGAAAATAACTTTAGACCAGCTGCAAACAACCCTTATTTAAATTCTTCTCCTACGCACGACTTTAATGTTGGTTATGATTTCAATCATGAGAGCCAGTGGACCAGAGACTATGTTAAACAGACATTACAATACTGGATCGATGAGTATCGTATCGATGGTTTTAGATTTGATCTTTCGAAAGGATTTACTCAAAACTTCACACTAGGTAATATTAGCGCATGGAGTGCATATGATCAATCTAGAGTAGATATTCTTAACGATTATAAGAACACCATTTGGAATGCAAATAGCAATGATATATACATGATTCTTGAACATTTAGGCGATAACTCTGAAGAGACAGCCTTAGCAAATGCAGGCTTTATGCTATGGGGCAAGATGACTGATGAATTTAATCAAAATTCTATGGGTTATTCTAGTAACAATGATGTTTTTAGATCGTACTATCTAGCTAGAGGATGGAATGACCAGCACCTAGTTGCTTATGCAGAAAGTCATGATGAGCAACGTTTAATGTATAAGAACTTAAATTTTGGAAACGCCGCAAATTCTTCGCATAACGTACGTAGTTTACCTGTAGCATTAGATAGACAAGAGGCTATTGCTGCGATATTATACAGCATACCTGGCCCTAAAATGCTTTGGCAGTTTGGCGAGTTAGGCTATGAGATAGATATTGATCAGAACGGTCGTACAGGTCGCAAACCGATACCATGGACACTGAATTATGATACTGACCAAGACCGCATGGACTTATATAATGTTACTGCTACCATGATAGGTTTTAAAACTAAATATCCAGATACGTGGAACACTACAAACAACAACCTAGATGTGTCTGGAGTTACAAAACGTATTAATTTAAATGGACCGGTCTTTGACGTCGTTGTACTGGCTAATTATGGCATTACAGCCCAAAATGTTAATCCAAATTTTAGTCAAAACGGAACTTGGTATGAATACTTCAGTAATACAACTGTAAATATTACTAATACCACTGCAATGATTAATCTACAACCTGGTGAATATCGAGTTTACTCTACTCAGCAATTACAAGATCCATTAAGTAATGAAGACAGCTCTAACTTAACGACAGGTATAAAATTGTATCCTAATCCTGCTCAAAACTCTTTCAGATTATCTGAAGACATTCAAAGCATGAAAATTTACAACATGAAAGGACAGCAAGTACTTGATTATGAAAAGAACTTACCCAATTACTCTATCGAGAGCCTTACAAGTGGCGTTTACATCATCACAGTTCAAACTGTAAAAGGAAATCACCAAATAAAATTGATAAAAGAGTAGTTAGTCAGACAAATAAGTACTTTAACGATTAGTTTTTCTGGATTGGTCACATTTTAAGTAAAAGAAGAGTATAATCAGATATTTGTAATGCTCAAATAAAGGACTTAGGTTTTCCCTAAAAATTTAAGTACCGATTTAAGTGTAACCTAATACTCTTTTCATAATTCATTCGGTTACGAAAGCCTATCACACGATAGGCTTTCTTTGTTTAACGACCTTTTGTATGAATTTTATACCGTTTATCGATATTAGAAAAAATGTAAGATTTTAATTATCTTTATGCATGCATAATAAACAAATTTGCAGAAGGAATAATTAATTATTCTTATAACTCTTACTCTTTTCAAAAATAGAGTTATGAAGCCCGTTTAACGACGGGCTTTTTTTATTGGTATATATATTATTTGAAAAGTTGTCTTTCTAAAAGAAAAGTAGTGAGTACCACATCAAAATTGCGCTGTATATCAACAGGCATATATTTAATTCTATTTTGACCACAACGTACTCTTAGTTTTTCAAAATAAGCACTTACAGCTTTTTTATAAACTTCTTTTACATTATCTGCATATAAATCGATATGCTCACCAGTCTCTACATCTGTATAACGAGCAGGTTTATTTGTAAAGTCAAAATTTACTTCAGTAGCACTATCATAGGTATGAAAGAGGACTACATCATGTTTATTATATTTTAAATGTCTTAACGCCTCAAACAGTTCTTTTTCTTGGACGTCACTTTGGAACATATCTGTAAAAAGAAAAATGAGAGATCGTCGCTTCATTTTCTCTGCAATCTCATGTAAATATTTATAGGTATTTGTTGTTGTTCCTTTAGGCTTATTCACAACCATTTTAGACAACTGATCTAATAACATATTGTGATGTCTATCACTACCTTTTTCAGGTGCGTAATATTCATAAGAATCACTGTAAACAGATAATCCTACAGCATCCCTTTGTTTTTTGAGTACACTCATTACACTAGCAGCTGCTAGTGCGCTGTATCCTACTTTATTGAGATTTCCTAATTGTTGATTAGAAACTGAAGGATAATGCATAGAAGGGCTATTGTCTATAATCAGATGACAACGCAAATTAGTTTCTTCATCGTATCGCTTTGTGTATAGCTTATCCGTTTTAGCAAAAAGCTTCCAATCTATGTGACGTGTACTTTCTCCAGGATTATAGATCTTATGCTCTGCAAATTCTGCACTAAAACCATGGAAAGGAGATTTATGCATACCAGATATGAAACCTTCAACTACCTGACTGGCTAGTAGCGCAAGGTTTTTAAAGCCTGTAGTTTTATTTAACTCCTTTTGAATATCCATTTTGTGAAGATAAGAGTATCAAGAATATTTGCAAATTATCTTTTTATAAAAGTACTAAGGACTGAAAAGATTCCGCTTTCGCGAAAGCGGAATACTTATCAACCTAATTGTTCTGCATACCTAATAGATTTTAACAACCATCTTACCTTTATTTTTACCATCAAACAAATCAATAAAGGCTTGTGGTATGGAATCAAATCCTTCTACAATTGTTTCTTCATGTTTTAACTTACCTTCTTTTAACCATTTAGACAGTTGTTGAACACCTTCTGGAAAATCTTCCTCGAAATTACGAACTATAAATCCTTGCATTTTAACACTTTTCTTTACCAGTGTAGTCTCTAAACGAGGACCAGTAGGTTGCTCTGTTTCATTATAAAGCGAGATAGCACCGCAATTAATGACACGCCCAAAGCGATTGATATTTTTCATGGCAGCATCTAAGGTATAACTACCTACATTATCAAAATAGATATCGACGCCGTCCGGTGCATATTCTTTAATAGCCGCTGCCATATCATCTGTCGTGTTATAATTAATGGCTGCGTCAAATCCCAGCTGATCAGTAAGTAGCGATACTTTTTCATCAGAGCCTGCAATCCCTATTACCCTTAATCCTTTTATTTTACCAATTTGACCTACTATGGAACCTACCGCACCAGCTGCACCAGATACTAGTAATGTCTCACCTTTTTTAGGTTCTCCTATCCTATTTAATCCAAAATAAGCGGTTAATCCTGTTAAACCTAAAACTCCTAAATAGGCACTTAGAGAGATACTGTCACCATCTACATTACGCAAATTATCCCCAGTATGCACTTGGTATTCTTTCCAATCTAGCATTCCTGTTAAAAAATCACCTTCCTTATATTTTTCATTTTTACTCTCAACTACCTCAGCAACTACAGTGGAAGCGATTGGTTTATTGATTTTGAATGGCTCTATATAAGACTCTTCATCACGCATGCGACCTCTTAAGTAAGGATCAACAGAAACATATTTTGCTTTTAGCAGTATTTCTCCTGATTTAATAGATGGTTGATTTTCATTAATGATTTCAAAATCATTATTCTTAGGTGCACCATCTGGTCGTTGCTTCAATACTATAGTCTTGCTCATGATTAATGTTTTTATTTTCAAGATACCGTAATGGCCATCAACGATGTACTAGCATTGTATTAAATTTTAAACAAATAGGTTAAATATTTAAAAATATAAATCTTGTTAAACTTGAAAAAAAATAAATTAAATGCATAAAAAAGCCTGTTTCTTAATGGAAACAGGCTTTTTATAAATTAAGAACTATAATCTAGTTCAATAATGCGTCTATTGCGTCTGTATATGCATTTTTAGGAGCAACACCTACTTGACGTCCTACTACTTCTCCATTTTGGAAAACAAGAACTGTAGGGATGTTACGAACACCATATTTTGCAGCAAACTCTTGATTTGCGTCTACATCCATTTTACCTACCACGGCTTTACCGTCATAATCTGTAGCTACTTCATCAATGATAGGACCTACCATACGACATGGTCCACACCATGCTGCCCAAAAGTCAACCAATACTGGCTTATCACTGTTTAATACTGTTTCTTCAAAATTTGCATCTGTTATTTCTAGTGCCATCTTACTTGCTGTTTAAAATTCTATATACAAAAGTAATCAAATCCTATTCCATATCACAGGCTGTCACCATTAGACTTACTTATAGCGATATGTTGCTTAGTGATTTGGCCTTAATTCACACCATAATTAATGCCTTGTTCATCTAATAGATCTAACAATTCATTAGTCACATTTACTTTCTTTAAACGACTAGGCATATTCAAAGAGATTTTTTCTTCATGATCTACTAGATTAAAAAATAACTGATGATCACCTTTATGAGTTTCTATGACATCCTTTAACCATTCCACTCTATTCTCAACTACCTCACTAATATGAAACTGAATGGTTAATTTTTTTGCACTGCTAGCCATTAAGTCTTGTAGTTGTTGCATCGCCATAAAATTGATACGTGGATCTGTAGGCTTACCAGTCTTTTTATCAATCCAACCTTCTTTGATTTTTATCTTACAATGGATGAAAGAATTAGGCACTAAAAAGTGTCTAAATTTCAAGTAATCTTCATTGAAAAGTCTGAACTCAAAACTGTCTTCATAATCCTCTACCGTAAACATTCCCCAGCCTTTATTAGTTTTTGTAATACGATGTTGGACATCACTTATCACTCCACAAAAGGTCAAATCTCGATTTACTAAACCATGTAAGTCTTTTAAACTAGAAAGTCCTGTATTACAGAAAAATTCCATCTCCTTTTTATAATCATCGAGTGGATGACCTGAGATATAAATACCTACAACTTCTTTTTCACGTTTCAATTTCTCCATCGTGCCCCAATCTTCACAGATAGGTAATTCTGGTTCTGGAATCTGTACATCACTAGCTTCTCCGAAAAGACTTACCTGAGCACTATTTTCATTTTCTTGATATTTTTGAGCATATTTCACAACTTGCTCTAGAAAAATCTGACCATTATCAGATTGATGGAAATACTGTGCTCTATTTTCGCCTCCTAATCCATCAAAACCACCACTTAAGGCTAGTGCTTCAAAAGACTTCTTATTTGCAGCACGCAGATCAATACGCTTTGCCATATCAAAGATGCTTTTGTACGGACCATCCTTTCTATTTTCAATAATCGTCATTACAGCTCCATGACCTAAGCCTTTCACTGCTCCCATCCCAAAACGTACGGCACCATGTTTATTTACGGTAAACTTATAGTTAGACTCATTAACATCTGGACCCAGTACAGGTAATCCCATATGCTTACACTCATCCATAAATTTAGTAACGTCTTTAATCTGATTCATGTTATTAGACAAGGTTGCTGCCATAAACTCAGCAGGATAGTTAGCTTTTAAATAAGCCGTTTGATAACCTATCCAGGCATAACATGTAGAGTGAGATTTGTTAAATGCATAAGATGCAAACGCCTCCCAATCCTTCCATACTTTTTCAAGTATTTCACGATCATGACCATTTGATTCTCCGTTATCCAAGAACTTAGGCTTCATTTTTTGCAGTGTAGCCATTTGCTTTTTACCCATCGCCTTACGCAAGACATCTGCCTCACCTTTTGAAAAGTTTGCAAGCTTTTGAGAAAGTAGCATTACTTGCTCTTGATAGACGGTAATACCATAGGTTTCTGAAAGATACTCTTCCATACCATCAAGATCATAGCTTATCTCTTTTACACCATGTTTTCTATCAATAAAATCTGGTATATATTCAAGTGGACCAGGACGATACAAGGCGTTCATGGCAATTAAATCTGCAAATTGCGTCGGTTTTAAATCACGCATATACTTTTGCATACCAGCACTTTCATACTGAAATATCCCTATGGTATTACCTTCTTGAAAAAGCTCATAAGTTTTAGCATCATCTAATGGTATAGACTCGATATCGAGATCAATATGGTGTCGCTCTTTAATAATTGCAACAGTGTCTTTAATCTGACTTAGTGTTTTAAGCCCTAAAAAGTCCATCTTCAACAATCCCGCGCTTTCTACAACCTCATTATCAAATTGGGTTACATAAAGGTCTGAATTTTTTGCGGTAGCAACCGGTACAAAATTAGTAAGTGGCGCAGGTGTTATGATCACACCACAGGCATGAACTCCAGTATTTCTTACAGAACCTTCTAAAATACGAGCTTGTCTTAAAGTTTCAGCAGCCAGATCAGATCCTGCTGCGATACCTCTAAGCTCTTCAACCATGTCAGCATCCTCACCACGGAATTTGCTACGAACCTCATTATCTTCAAGAGCAAAAATCTTTTTAAGCTTAGCAAAATCCGGAATTAATTTTGCAATATGATCTGCTTCATTAAGTGGTAAATCTAATGCTCTTGCGGTATCACGTATGGAAGATTTTGCCGCCATGGTACCATAAGTAATAATTTGTGCCACCTGACTGGCTCCATATTTCTCAATGACATAATCCATCACTTTGTATCGATTTTCATCATCAAAATCGATATCAATATCTGGCATACTTACACGATCTGGATTTAAGAAACGCTCAAAAAGTAAGTCGTAATGTATCGGGTCTACATTTGTAATCCATAAGCAATAGGCGACTACACTACCTGCCGCACTACCACGACCAGGACCTACTGCTACATCCATATCTCTAGCAGCTTTTATAAAATCCCAAGTAATTAAGAAATATCCTGGATATCCCGTTTTACGGATCGTTTCTAGTTCAAAATCTAGACGTTCTTCAATTTCTGGTGTAATCTCACCATAACGTATTTTTGCACCTTCATAAGTTAGGTGCCTTAGGTAAGCATTCTCACCACGTTTTTCATTATCATGTTCATCTTGCGCGTCTAGAAACTGTTCTGGAATATCAAACTTAGGTAATAGTACATCTCGTGCTAGTTCAAAGGGTTCTATCTTATCTAGAACTTCGCTAATATTAAGAATCGCCTCAGGCAAATCCTTAAACAAAAGTTTCATCTCTGTAGCAGATTTGTAATAGTACTCTTGATTAGGCAATCCATATCGATAACCACGTCCACGACCTATAGGTGTCGCTTGCTTCTCTCCATCTTTTACACATAATAAAATATCGTGTGCATTTGCATCTTCCTTATGTACGTAATAAGTATTATTAGTCGCTACCATTTTGATATTATGCTTTCGCGAAAGCGATATCAAAACCTCATTTGCTCTATCTTCATCTTCCTGTCCATGACGCATGATTTCAACATAAAAATCATCGCCGAATTCTTCTTTCCACCAAAGAAGTGCTTCTTCGGCTTGATTTTCTCCTATGTTGAGGATTTTTGAAGGCACTTCTCCATACATGTTACCAGTAAGGACAATAACGTCTTCTTTAAACTCTTGAATTAATTTTTTATCAATTCTAGGAACATAATAAAACCCATCTACATAGGCTTTACTAGACATTTTTGCAATGTTGAGATAACCATTTTTATTTTTGGCCAGCAATACGATTTGATACCCATTGTCTTTATGGGACTTATCATTCATATCCTCGCAAACAAAAAACTCACAACCTATAACAGGTTTTAATGGCTTTTTTTGCAACTCATTATCATCATCATTTACTAGGCTCGCATTATGGGCTTTTACCGCTTTTACAAAATGAAAAGCTCCCATCATATTTGCATGGTCTGTCATGGCTACAGCAGTCATGTCATTTGCAGCAGCTGCCATTACTAGATCTTGAACACTTGCAGTAGACTGCAAGATTGAAAATTGAGAATGAGAATGTAAATGTGCAAATTGTGCTTCATTAAGTTCCTCTAGATTTTCTTTAATTTCTTGTTTAGAAAGCTCTGGTGACGCAGATTCTTTTAGTTGATCTGATGCTTTCTTAAGATTAATATGAGTAATCCCTACAGGTCGTATAGGTGCCGGATTCTGTTGTTGAAAGCGTACAAAGTAATCGTCTGCAACGTCTAGTTGTTGTTTTGAATATTGTTGCTTACGTATTAATTCTAAGAAACATCTAGTTGTCGCTTCAACATCTGCAGTGGCGTTATGGGCCTCTCCAAACGGTTGATTAAAAAGAAACTGATGTAACTCTGTAAGTGTAGGTAACTTAAATTTACCACCACGACCACCAGGTATCTGGCATAATTGTGCAGTGTGTTCTGTACAGGTATCTAGTACTGGGATCTCTTGTAAATCGTTTGCGATTTGAGTTCTCTCAAACTCTGCACCAGTAACGTTTAAATCAAATTTTAAATTCTGACCTACTACAAATTTTGCTTTACTAAGTGCTATATTGAATTCAGACAGCATTTCTTCTAGCGGCACACCTTGCTGATCTGCAAGTGCTGTAGAGATTCCATGAATACGCTCTGCATCATAGGGTATATCAAAACCATCTGGCTTAACTAGATAATCCTTGTGCTCAATAAGGTTACCCATTTCATCATGCAATTGCCATGCAATTTGTATCACACGTGGCCAATTGTCTACATCTGTATAAGGTGCATCCCAGCGTTTAGGTAATCCTGTAGTTTCAGTGTCAAAAATGAGATACATAGTAGAATGAGTGTTGCGTTATCGAGTTGTCAAATTGTTATTATTAAGTCAAAAAAACCAGTTATACTCAACCAGTTAATTAACTTAAAAACAGTTATTTAAAAATCGATTAAAATTTAAAATCAGAATTTTAAATATACGTGATTGAAACTCTTTTTAAAAATGTAGTTATGAACAAAAGCAGCAAAAGATTTACTTATTTACATCTAAAAAAAAGACCCTTTTGATGTCTCAAAAGGGTCCTCAATCAATAATCTATGGAAATTATGCTATGCTTTCCATCGCACTTACTTTATTTAATGCTGTTTGCACATTATCACGATGCTTCGTTAACAATGAATTTGTTGACGGCGGCAATGTCATATCTGCAATTATGGTATCATACTCATCTACAGCAGCTTTCTCTCCTCTAATTGCCTCTTCTAACATGCTTTCTTCATTATCTGAGGAAAAGGTAGATTTGATGTTCATCCATGCGCGGTGCGCATCACCTTTTACACTCGTTCCTTTATCTGGAGTTGCTCCATAGTTACGGATTTCATTTTTAAGCTCGTGACCAAAATCATATCGTTCTTGCGCTTGATTTTCAAAAAAGCCTTTTAATCTTTTACTATCTACTTTTTCTTTGGCCAATTTATATCCAGCCTCAGCATCATAATTTTTTTCTAATAATTCATTTAGCTTGTTTGCTACTTCTTCTGTGTAATTCATAATATTAGTTTGTATGGTTATTTAATTAATATACCTCAATATACAGACTGAATACAGTTCAGACCGAGTGATTAACATGGGTTTACACCAAGCTTAATATAGATTTAAGTTTATAATAGCGATACAACCCATTCTTGTTAAAAGACTTAACTTTTGAGATGTAAATAGGGTTAGTTATATACGCTTTCGCGAAAGCGTACAAAAAAAGCGACCTTACAATAATTGCAAGGTCGCTTTACATTAAGTAAATAAGTAAGTTTTATGAACCGCACATCTCGCAGTCATCTCCATTGCTTGCCGCTTCTTTTGCCCGTAATAGGATTTCTTTATATTCTTCAGCCGTCATTTCTTCACTCTCTGTAACGACTTTTGTATTAATAATGTCTGCAGCAGCTTCCATAACTTTTGCAGCGGCTGGAGAATGATCTTCTATAAGTACCGGTGCTACTGCTGGTTGTGCTATTGGAGCTTTTTTAGCTTCTTTAGTTACCGTAAATTTAATAGCATCTACAGCTGCCTTAGTTCTTAAATAATACATTCCTGTTTTAAGACCACTTTTCCATGCATAGAAATGCATTGAAGTAAGCTTAGACGTTGTCACGTTTTCCATAAACAGGTTTAACGATTGAGACTGATCAATGAAGTAACCACGTTGACGAGACATATCGATGATATCCTTCATCTTTAATTCCCATACCGTTTTATACAATTCTTTGATATCTTCTGGAATACCTTCTATCGCTTGAATAGAACCATTATTTCTCATAATCGCATTCTTCAAACTATCATCCCAAAGTCCTAGGTCTACTAAGTCTTTCAATAAGTGCTTATTAACTACAATAAACTCACCAGACAGTGTTCTACGTGTATAGATATTTGAAGTATATGGTTCAAAGGCCTCATTGTTACCTAAGATTTGTGAGGTACTTGCTGTAGGCATAGGCGCTACTAGAAGTGAGTTTCTCACACCATGTTCCATTACCTTAGTTCTTAAATTTGACCAATTCCAACGACCGCTTAAATCTGAATCATTGATATTCCACATATTGAACTGGAATTCTCCTTGTGACATAGGCGATCCTTCAAATGTTGAATATGCTCCTTCTTCCTGCGCCATTTCCATAGAAGCTTCACATGCTGCAAAATATAAAGTCTCAAAAATCTCTGAGTTTAATTTCTTAGCCTCGTCACTTGTAAATGGTAGACGTAACATGATGAAAGCGTCTGCAAGACCTTGAATACCAAGTCCAACAGGTCTGTGACGCATGTTAGAATTTCTCGCCTCTATTACTGGGTAATAGTTGCGATCAATTACTTTATTTAAGTTGCGTGTTACCCTTTTAGTTACTTTATAAAGTGCTTTATGATCAAACGCACCGTCCTTTATGAACATAGGTAGTGCGATAGAAGCTAGGTTACATACAGCCACCTCATCTGGAGAAGTATACTCCATGATCTCAGTACATAGGTTTGAAGACCTGATGGTTCCAAGATTCTTCTGGTTAGACTTATTATTTGCTGCATCTTTATACAACATATATGGTGTACCAGTCTCTATTTGAGATTCTAATATCTTATCCCATAGCTCACGCGCTTGAATTGTTTTGCGACCTTTCCCTTCTTGCTCATACTTAGTATAAAGCGCTTCAAATTCATCTCCATAAACATTATAAAGGTCTGGACATTCATGTGGACACATTAAGGTCCACTTATCATTTGCCTCAACTCTTTTCATAAATAGATCAGACATCCACATCGCATAGAATAAATCACGCGCACGCATTTCTTCTTTACCGTGGTTTTTCTTAAGATCTAAGAAATCAAAAATATCTGCATGCCATGGCTCCATGTAAATAGCAAAAGAACCTTTACGTTTTCCTCCACCTTGGTCTACATAACGTGCTGTATCATTATAAACCTTAAGCATAGGCACAATTCCATTTGAAGTACCGTTAGTACCACCTATGTAAGAACCTCTAGCTCTTATGTTGTGAATAGACAACCCTATTCCACCAGCACTCTGTGAGATTTTAGCTGTTTGCTTTAATGTATCATAAATCCCTTCTATACTATCATCTTGCATCGTTAATAAGAAACAAGAAGACATCTGAGGTTTAGGCGTACCAGCGTTAAACAATGTAGGAGTTGCATGAGTAAAGTACTTTTTAGACATCAACTCATAAGTCTCTATCGCTGCATCTAAATCATCCATATGGATTCCTACAGAAACACGCATCAACATGTGTTGTGGACGCTCTGCAATTTTTCCATTAATTTTTAATAAATAACTACGTTCTAATGTTTTAAACCCAAAGTAATCGTACCCAAAATCACGATTATAAATAATGGCCGAGTTCAAGCGGTCTGCATTATCTTGTATTACTTGATACACCTCATCAGAGATCATAGGTGCTTTTTTCTCTGTACGTGGATTTACATACTCATATAAATCAGTTACCACATCAGTGAACGTCTTTTTAGTATTCTTATGTAAGTTAGAGACAGAAATACGTGCCGCCAGACGAGCATAGTCGGGATGAGCTGTGGTCATCGTTGCAGCCGTTTCTGCAGCTAAATTATCTAATTCGCTTGTAGTAACTCCATCATACAAACCATCGATAACACGCATCGCTACTTTTACTGGGTCTACGTGATTACTTAAACCATAACATAATTTACGTACTCTCGCTGTGATTTTATCAAACATCACTGGCTCTTTGTGGCCGTCTCTTTTTACTACAAACATATTGAACTAGTTTTTTGGGTTAAGAGATAAGGATTCTAATCCCATTCTCTAATAATTGGGTTAACATTTGTGAAGAAAACTTAATTTATCTTCAATACACTATAATGGAACAGCCCTAAGAGCTGTAGGTTTTTTCAGGTTACTTACTAGAAGTCAGCATCTAAGGAGAATGAATCCATTGAATCCTTATCTTCCTTAGTACTGTTCATGACACCTGCTTTTTGGTATTCACCTACTCTTTTCTCAAAGAAGTTAGTTTTACCTTCCATACCTATTAAATCCATAAAATCAAATGGATTAGTAACATTATACACAGGATCACATTCCAGTTCACCTAATAAACGGTCAGTTACAAACTCTAGGTATTGTGTCATTAATTTTGCGTTCATACCTATTAAACTAGCCGGTAATGACTCAGTAATAAATTCACGCTCGATATTTAATGCATCAACAATAATTTCTGTAATACGCTCTTTAGGAACTTTATTTACTAGATGATGGTTGTGTAGGTGTACTGCAAAATCACAGTGCATACCTTCATCACGTGATATCAACTCATTAGAAAAAGTAAGTCCTGGCATAAGACCACGTTTTTTCAACCAGTAAATAGAACAAAATGCACCAGAGAAGAAGATACCTTCTACCGCAGCAAATGCGATTAAACGCTCTGCAAATGATGGGCTTTCAATCCACTTCATTGCCCAATCTGCCTTTAATTTAATAGCAGGAAAGTTCTCGATAGCTCTAAAAAGTTGATCTTTTTCTGCATCATCCTTTACGTAAGTATCGATAAGTAAAGAATAAGTCTCTGAATGAATGTTTTCCATCATAATCTGGAAACCATAGAAAAACTTAGCCTCAGAATACTGTACCTCATTCACAAAATTTTCTGCAAGATTTTCATTCACAATACCATCACTAGCCGCAAAAAACGCAAGGATATGCTTAATAAAATAACGCTCGTCAGAATTCAATGAATTTTGCCAATCTGTAATATCAACTTGCAGATCGATTTCTTCAGCAGTCCAAATACAAGCTTGTTGTTTCTTATACCACTCCCATAAATCATCATGTTGAATAGGAAAAATAACAAATCTGTCTGGATTCTCTTGTAAAATTGGTTCTTGAGTCGTCTGCATGTGTCCTTTTAATTTTCTCGGTTATTTCTTCTGGCTTGAAGAGTAACAAATATCAAAAATCATTGAGAGCAAATCAGCGTCTTAACAATTTGCTTTTAAACAAGTTTTCAACATCATCAAAGCTACTTTAAAATGTTAAAAATAAATTAATTCATTATCTCAAAACACTGTATAACAGTACATTAAAATTTCGTCTAACATTCAATGCATTTAATAGAAACAAGATAATACAAGCCTATATTTTATCACTGATAGACAGCAATATTTAGTCTAATTCCTACATTTTATTTATAAACACAGAAGAATAAGTTATCCACGCTTTCGCGAAAGCGAAATGTTAAAAATTGAAATTTGAAAACGCAGATTTACGATTTTTAGGAAAAATTTTGAGCTATTTCTTCCAACTCCTCATACCAAGCAATTCCGAATTTACGAACGAGAGCTTCCTTTAAAAATTTATAAACTGGAACACCTAATTCTTCACCTAATGTACACGCGTCATCACAAATTTGCCACTTGTGATAATTTACCGCTTTAAAATCGGTGTATTCCTGTATACGCACCGGATAAAGATGACAAGAAATAGGTTTATAGAAAGAAGTTGCCCCATCTCGATAAGCGGCTTCAATACCGCATAATGCCGTACCATCTTCTTTAAAGGTGGTGTAAGCACATTCTGCCCCATTTACTAATGGAGTTTCTAATTCGCCATTTTCACGTTCTATCCACGTACCTTGAGCCTCTATAGCCTCAATCCCTTCAGATCTTAAATAAGGCTTGACTTTTTCATATTCTTTATCTAGAATATCTAACTCTTTTTGCTCCAATGGTGCACCAGCTTCTCCTGCAACACAGCAAACACCTTTACAAGCTGTAAGATTGCAAACAAAGTCTTTTTCTAATACATCATCTGACACGATGGTTTTTCCTAACTGAAACATAAAGGCAAATTTGAAGCTACAAAGATACTAGAAGTCATATTTAATACTGACAGAATATGGCATAGTTGAAAAGAGCTTTAAGACGATGCAGACCTACAACTTAAAAGTCACAATTCGTTAATGAATATTTAACCTTTACTAATCAATACTAAACTATTAAATAGCAGTACTTTTGCGCGCTCAAAACAAGACGATGGAAAGCAATTCTTTTGTAGATTTTTTTGCAGCCTTTGACCTAAAGGAGTTTTTTACAGCAACCATGATTTTATTTGCGGTAATCGATATTATAGGAAGCGTTCCTATTATAATTGACTTACGTCGTAAAGTAGGTCATGTTCAAAGTGAAAAAGCATCTGTTGTTGCTGGTGTATTAATGATTGTATTCTTATTTGTCGGTGAAAGAATGTTGAATTTAATAGGCATTGACGTCAACTCATTTGCAGTAGCCGGTGCTTTCATAATTTTCTTTATCGCATTAGAAATGATTCTAGGTGTACAGCTTTATAAAGACGAGGCGCCAGAAACTGCTGCTATTATACCTATCGCATTTCCACTTATCGCTGGTGCAGGTACCTTAACCTCAGTACTTTCTTTAAGATCAGAATACTCAGTTATTAATATTATTGCTGCTATTATCGTGAACATCATCTTTGTATACATTGTACTTAAGAACTCTGGGTACATTGAAAAACTGATCGGAAAACAAGGTATTAATGTGGTACGTAAAATTTTTGGGGTTATCTTGCTAGCCATCGCGGTAAAGCTATTTACCACAAACATTAAAGAACTTTTCTAAATGAAAATAGTTATATACATATTAATGGCTCTTGCAGCTGCCAGCATTATATTTAACGCTACTAAACTAGATTTCTCTAATCTTTTTAAAGGTGATAGTCAAATAGCAGTTATTAGCATACTCGCTTCTTTGTGTGTACTTATTTTACTGGCGATACTACAAGTATCTCTTAAGATAAAAGATAAGCACGAGAAACGATAGATTAAAAATAACAGACTTACTTATTAAGCTCTAGCACTTTTTGAATCATACGATCTTGTTGATTCAAGATTTTAATTTTTGCCTCAGTATCAAAAAGCTGCTCTGCAAGCGCAGATTTAATAATTGTAGAGATCTCATCTCTATAACCTGGCAACGAAATACTAGTATTGTATAACTGTGCGTATTGAATAAAATCTTCCATGACTAATTCTGGAACACTGTAGGTTTCCATGAAATCTATTTCAGTCATGTTGCGCAAGTTAATACCATCGCCTTGTAAATACCGATTAGCAAACTGATCTGCAAATCCTGTACGAGCAAAATATTCTAGGGTTTGTAAAACATACCCATCTGCAGATGCTACAAAAACGTCTGGAATGATTCCGCCGCCACCATAAACTACTTTACCTGCTGGCGTTGTTCTTTTTAAAGAATCATTCACCTCAATGTTAGCAGCATCTTCTAGTTCACCGTTATTATAGCGATCGATATACTCTTTAAAGTAGTCTTCATTACCATTATCATATGGGCGTTGAATACTTCTACCAGTAGGTGTATAATATCTAGACACTGTTAACCTGACTGCACTACCATCACCTAGTTTAATTTCTTGTTGCACCAGACCTTTTCCAAAACTACGTCGGCCTATAATCGTTCCCACGTCGTTATCCTGCAAAGCTCCAGCGACTACCTCACTAGCACTAGCGCTATTTTCATTAATTAAAATATAAACAGGTTTATCTTCAAAATCACCATCACTAGTAGCATAAGAATCTTTGCGCTCATTATCACGATCCTTTTGAAAAAGGATTAATTTTTTACGTGGTAAAAACTCATCTGCCATAGCGATTGCAGCACTTAAGACACCACCTGGATTATCTCTTAAATCGACTGTTAGGCGTTGCGCACCTTTTTCAATTAAGCCATCTATAGCATCGTTGAATTCTTCTTCGGTAGACTCTGCAAATCGATTAACTTTTATATATCCCATATTTTCATTGAGCATATAAGCCGCCTCGACACTATTAATAGGCACATTGCCTCTTACTACAGACACCTGTTGAACATCATTATCACCAGGTCGCAATACACCTAGTGTAACCTTTGAACCTTCTTCTCCTTTTAAAACATCTGTACTTACAGCACCTGTTCCAAAAAGTGGCTTCCCATCGGCATAAAGAATTTTATCACCACCTTTAATACCAGCCTTTTTACTAGGTCCACCATCTAATACATTAAGAACAGAAATCGTGTCCTGATTTACAAAGAATCTAATACCTATACCCACAAAATCACCTCGCATCTGATCAGCGACGTCTTCCATCTCGTCGTTAGTTATATAGATGGAATGAGGATCAAGATTAGATAATATACCATTTACAGTAATATCAACAATACTATCTGTATTCACATCATCTACATATCGCTGATCTATAATATCTATTAACTTATTAAGTTTACGCTTATTGGCATTACTAGCCATAAGTAATCCATCACTAGACTCACCACTATGCATCGTATAGCCCAGCCCTATTCCTAGCGCTACTGCTATTCCTAAAAACAATGGAAAGTATGCCTGTGATTTTTTCAATATTACAGTTGATTAATTTGTTCTACTTCAACGCCAGCTTTTTGCAGAAATTGCAAACCGCTATCATCTTTATAACCTTCTACATATACAACACGTTTAATGCCACTTTGATGAATCAGCTTACTACAATCTTTGCAGGGTGACATCGTAATATATAATGTAGCACCAGCGCAAGATTGAGTTGATCCAGCTACTTTAAGAATTGCATTAGCTTCTGCATGTAAGACATACCATTTTGTATACCCTTCATCATCTTCACAAAAATTCTCAAATCCACTAGGTGTACCGTTATAACCATCACTTATAATCATACGGTCCCTAACAATTAAAGCACCTACCTGCCTGCGTTTGCAGTGCGATAACTTAGCCCATTCTGCAGCCATCTTAAGATAAGCAACATCATATTTATGCTGTTTTTGATCCTTCAAATTTTCTATTTTTAAATTTTGCATTTCATTTAATAATGCCGCACTATACTATCATTATTACGCTTTCGCGAAAGCGAGGTCAAAAAATCACTTCATTAAATCTACCACAACCACCTGTCAATCAACATAGGTATAACCATTCCTAAAACAATACCTGAAATAACTTGAACCCAATCTTTTCTACTAAAACGGAAGATCCCAGTGAATATAAAGTTTAAAATAAGAACTAATAGCACGATAACTAATTGAGCACCTTCTATACCTATTGCATATTCAAGTAGTAATAAAAACTCATTATCGCTTCCACTGGCCAGCATCTTATAAGCACTAGAGAATGCAAGGCCATGTATTAACCCAAAAAATAATGAAATAGATATAGCTAGCCATGCCGCATTATCGCGGTGCCTATTACCTGCTGTAAAGATGTTATACAGTGCCGTGATTGCTATGGTCACAGGAATTAGAAATTCAATGTACGTACTTGAAAAGCTCACTTTTGCAAAAGCTACAAGCATTAATGAAATGGTATGACCTACCGTAAATGCTGTAACCAGCCATAATAGCTTTTTCCAACTTTTAAAAAGGTAAGGTACTGCAAGTAACATGATAAAAAGGATGTGGTCATAAGCTCTCCAATCTAGCACATGTTCAAACCCAAAAATCACATTTCTTAAAAAATCATCCATCTATTTATAGTTTTAAGGGGTAATAATTCAAAAATAGGATTTTTAGTGATGTGGTATAAAAAAACCAGAACATTTCTGTTCTGGTTTTAAAAAGTACCTCAGGCCGGAATCGAACCGGCACGCCGTGAAGCATTGGATTTTGAATCCAACGTGTCTACCAATTCCACCACTGAGGCCTAAAAATTGGATTGCAAAAGTACATATAATTTTAAATCTCACACCTTATTTAGAGCTATTTTTAAGGACAAAGAATAAAAATATCTGTACATTTGCAGCCTTAAAATCAGGAGTCTAATTCATTTTAAGATGATCAACACCATGACAGAAGCAAAATTATTCGGTTGTAGACAAAGTATGGACCTTGCTAAGGCGGTAGCTGAGAAGTATGGTGCCTCACTAGGCCAGGTTAACTTCTCTACTTTTAGTGATGGTGAATTTCAACCATCTTTTGAAGAATCAATACGTGGTCGTCGCATCTTTATTATAGGATCTACACATCCCAGCAGTGATAACTTAATGGAGTTATTGTTAATGCTAGATGCTGCAAAGCGAGCAAGCGCTAGACATATTACAGCTGTAATTCCCTATTTTGGTTGGGCACGTCAAGATCGTAAAGACAAGCCTCGTGTACCGATAGGCGCAAAAATGATTGCAAAAATCTTAGAAAGTGCTGGTGCGACTCGCATTATCACCATGGATTTACATGCAGATCAGATTCAAGGATTTTTTGAAAAACCTGTAGATCATCTATTCGGTAGTGCATTATTCATCCCTTATTTAAAGAGCCTTAATTTATCAGACCTAACTATAGCTTCACCAGATATGGGTGGTTCTAAGAGAGCATATGCCTATGCAAAAACTCTTGAAAGCGATGTAGTGGTTTGTTATAAACAGCGTCAAAAAGCAAATGTGATATCTCACATGGAATTGATAGGTGACGTAACAGGGAAAAATGTAGTCCTAGTAGACGACATGGTCGATACTGCAGGTACTTTAACAAAAGCGGCAGATGTGATGATGGAGCGTGGAGCAAAAAGCGTAAGAGCTATTTGTACTCATGCCATCTTATCAGGTCAGGCTTATGAGAGAATTGAAAACTCTCAACTAGAAGAACTAATTGTAACCGACTCTATCCCTTTAAGAAAAGAAAGTGGAAAAATAAGAGTTCTTACTTGCGCAGGTCTATTTGCAGAAGTAATGACTAGCGTTCAAAACAATGAGTCTATCAGTTCTAATTTTATCATGTAATTTCAATAATTAATAAATAAACAACAAATGAAATCAATCACGATCAACGGATCTAAAAGAGAAAGCGTGGGCAAAAAGGCAACTAAGGCCCTACGTAATGCTGGATTGGTTCCTTGCGTAATTTACGGAGGAGACGAGCCAGTGCATTTTCAAGCAGAAGAAAAAGCATTTAAAAATTTGGTTTACACCTCTGACGCTATGACAGTTGTTATAGACCTAGGTAAAGATGGTCAATATGCTGCAATTGCTCAAGATATGCAATGGCACCCAGTAAAAGAGCAATTATTACACGCTGACTTTTATCAAATTTTTGATGACAAGCCAGTTACAATGGAAGTACCTGTAGTTACTGTAGGAACTTCTCGTGGTGTACTTAATGGTGGTGTTTTACGTAGAAACAACCGTCGTTTAAAGGTTAAAGCAATTCCTGCTAACTTACCTGATCTAATTGAAGTAGACATCGCGCCTATGAAAATTGGAAATAAGAAATATGTACGTGACTTACGCGTACCTGAGTATGAAATCATGCACCCAGACAGCGTTGTGGTTGTAATGATCAAAACTTCTCGTACTGCTATTGCAGATGATGAGGATGATGATGTTGAAGCTGGAGATGTACCATCTACACAAACAGATGATGTAGCTGCAGTTAAAGAAGATTAATTCTTTACTCAAATACTTACAAGCCGCAAGATTTATTTCTTGCGGCTTTTTTTATAGCTTTGAGCCATGATAAGTGAATTGAAAAATTGGTGGGTGAACCTTTTTAAATCATCTATCATTGAAAAAGAGAACGACATGAAAAAATTTCTAATTATAGGGTTAGGTAATATAGGAGATAAATACACTGAAACGCGTCACAATATAGGATTCAAAGTTCTAGACGAGATTTCAAAGATAAAGGACGCTTCTTTTGAGACCCTAACTTTAGGAGATGTTGCAACTATTACTCACAAAGGAAAAAAAGTTACTTTACTTAAGCCTAGCACCTATATGAACCTAAGTGGTAAGGCAATTAAATATTATATGAATCAAGAATCTATTCCTAAGGAACAAATCTTAGTAGTTACTGATGACTTGAATCTGCCGTTTGGCACATTGCGCATGAAGTCAAAAGGGACTGATGGCGGTCACAACGGATTAAAGGATACACAGATTAAATTAAACACACCTAATTACCCAAGGTTACGCTTCGGTATCTCTGATGAATTCTCTAAAGGCCGTCAGGTTGACTATGTTTTAGGAGAATGGAACAAAGAAGAACTAAAAGCTTTACCAGAACGTATTGATAAAGCAGCAGCGGCGTGCTTATCTTTTACTCATGCTGGACTAGCTAACACCATGAATCAATTCAACGGTAAATAGCTATTCTTTAATAATCTGCTTTACTATTGTTTGATGATCTATTGTTACTTTAATTAAATACATTCCGCTAGACCAATGGCTCAAATCGATTTGAGTGCGAGCTGCAACTATTTCTTGAGAAGTTATAAATCTTCCTGCCATATCGTAGATATCGTATTCAGCTTCTGCAAAAGCGATATTATCTAATTGTAGAAAAACCGATTCTTTTGATGGATTCGGATATAAACTAATGTCATCAAATACATTGTCAATTGTGGAAAGAGTTTGTGTTCCACAAATATCTACAGACCATCCGTTTAAACTACCACCATCTTGATCAGTATCATCTGCAACAGTTAATACCCAATCACCTAGTGCATTTCCTCCATTAAAAGAAGAGAACGTATCTACTGCTAGGATGGTTCCACTTACTGTAGGCGCTGCAAAAGTACATTGAAGTGCTGCCCCATCATCTGTAAATGTAGCTAGTAAGTCATTTCTATTATTACATCGATCTTCTATAATCGTTATTTGAGTACCCGACGGACTGGTTAAATAAATATCAACATCACTCATCCAGGTATGCGACAAGTCTATATTTAATACAATATCGTTAATCACTACATTATCAGTAACCGTAATGATTGTATCAAATGAAGATGGTGGACCCGAACTTATAGTTATAGGGACAACAGTTGAAGACTCGTTAAAACAAACAATATTTGCTGTTCTAAAACTACGACTCGCACTAAAAGGTCCGTCACCACATACATTTTTGTTTCTTACACGCCAATAATAAATGGTATCCTCATCTAGACCAGTCGTTAAAGTATATGTACTTGCTGCAGTTGTTGTTGCCTCAACAATTATATTAAAACTAGAATCTGATGATACCTCTACATCATATTCTTGAGCTCCGGTGCTAGCGTTCCATTCTAAGGTCGGAAATAACGCAACATCAATTGCCATGTCTACTGGCTCAATTAACGTCGTATTTTGAAGACTACTCTCTAACACGTTTAGAGTTAACCCGACAGATCGCATAGTAGATCCAGCAGTTCCATCAAAGGAAAGATTATAATTACCTACCATTGAACTATTAAGACCACTAATGGTAATATTTACCGGCGTATTGTTATTAGTAACAGTACTAGGCGTGATTACAACAGTTGAACCAACAGGTTCACCCGTTAATGAAAGCGTTGTAGGCGTGTTAAAACCATTAAATGTTCTATATGTAAAATCGTAACTGGCATTTGCTGGCAAACAAACGTTTTGCTCAAGCTCAGTGGTGCTCAAAGAAAACTCATCGCTGGTAACTGTGAAGTTAGAAGAGTTTATAGCATAATAAACATTACTATTTGCCTTTACCATTATACGCGCTTGACTGGTAGGAGAAACTACTGGCATAATAACCGTTTGAGTTCCATCATTAGGTGTCGCTACTTCAATAATATCATTAAAATTTAAACCACCATCTGTAGACATTAAAATATCAACACTCATTGTATTAATAGGAGATTGATCTGTACCTGCTACGTCCCAATTAACTACAAAGGCTTCTCCTGTATTGTAACTTACATTAGAATTCTGACTAGTAACAGTAAACGGACCTGCTATGCCATCAACAGTAATATTCATTAAATCTGAATCATTCTGCCCTACATTATTATTATACTTACGGGCAGTGAAAGCAAATTCCATATTTCTAGCTACCGATGGTGTTACTTCGTAAGATGGTGCTAAATTCCCCTGTACAACATCTGATAAGGCAGGAAAATAACGTTCTGGAACCGTTACGGAAGGTAATGACCTATACATCGGACCTTGAACTCGTGTAGGATCTGGCCCATTATTACTTCCTGGATTTTCTGGGTCATTTTGTTCCCAATTATAGACTACTGTCTCCGTCCCTAGATTAGTTGCTGAACCGGTTAGGACAAATGCCGTGCTATAAGGTATGGTATAATCTAAACCTGCATCAACTACCGGAGCTGTAAAAGGAATATTTGTAACTACCGCACAAGAACTAGAAGGACCACTTTTAATATTTGCCGTAATATCTCTAATATTTACATAGTGGAAATAATCATCTGAATTGTTTTGAATATTGGGATTGCAAATACCAGCATAAGCCATTATGGTACTTCCGCTTCCGGGCTCTACTTCGGTCTGACCACTTCCACTTCTACAGTTACTTGATGCCATGGAATGATAACCACCAAACTGGTGTCCCATTTCATGAGCTACATAATCAATATCAAATGGGTCACCAGTAGGGTTGGCACGACCGGTCATACCACTACCTTTTTGACCAGTTACACATACACAACCGATGCAACCGGCATTTCCTCCACCAGAGGTATTAAAATTATGACCTATATCATAATTAGCATTCCCAATACCAGGAAAGCCTTGACTTGCAAGATCGCCATCTATTAAATCTTGTGTTCTATTATTAAAATCGTTAGTGTAAGGATCTAAAGATGTATCACCAAAATATAACAAGGAATCATTATTGGCCACAAAGATCATATTAATAGCAAGATCACGCTCATAAACACCATTCACACGATTCATCGTTATCACTTGTCTTGCTTGAATATTTGCTCTCTTCTGCGCATCTGTACCGTTACCTGCAAAAAGATTTCCATACTCTGCATTACATGAGATGGCAACCCGATAAGTGCGCAGTGAACTATCATTTGTTGATTTAGGAACCACATTTGATATGTTGAGATCAGTTCCAATTACAGAAAGCTCATCCATTAAACATTCAAAATCTTCCTTTACTTCAGGAATTGAAGATCTATCATAAACGATGTACGTATTATGATCTATAGTAAATGGGTCGATATATACTGTAGGTGCACCTGGGACAAACTCGATATTATGAAAACCATGAGAGGTAATTGAAAACCGTATCACATCTGCAGCATCATTTACATTAAGACCTAAATAGGTCTTAATACTAGGATACTTTGCAGATAACGAATTCTCCATTATTTGAGTTTCAAAGATTTCAAAATCATAAAAATCCCCATCAGCATTAGGCATAGACACCACTACATTTGAGTGGCTTGTAGTAAACCGCATTGGCGATCCAGTAACAAATTGTTTTAAACCATCTATATCTAAATTATATGTCAAATAGTTATCAGGTGTAAAATTGCGATTTTCTAGGTTCTCAGTAGGTGTTTGTGAGACAGATTGCCAGAAGTTTTGCGCTTTCGCGAAAGCGAAATTAAACAGCATTACAATCGTTAAAAGATATTTCATAGGGAATAATAAGTTTACAAAATACTTCATGTTTGTGGTCTGTACAAACATTTTCATAAACATGCTGTTTTTTAGTGCAATTCACCGAGAATATTTTAATTTGCATCTACCTGAAAAAAGAGCTCTAATACATTGAAAATATTTGATAACATTGCCTCATATGTGGCAGAAAAAGGCGCTGTAATAACCATAGGAACTTTTGATGGTGTACATCATGGTCATCAAAAAATCCTAAGCCGAGTTACTGAAATCGCGCAGCAGCAATCCCTTACGAGTGTACTGCTTACTTTTTTTCCTCACCCTAGAATGGTATTGCAGCCAGATGGCGATCTTAAATTAATCAACACGATTGAAGAGCGACAGCAGTTGATTGCAGCAAATGGGATAGAAAACGTTGTGACGCATCCATTTTCTTTAGATTTTGCCAGAACTAGCGCACATGATTATGTTAAAAATATTCTTGTCGATCAATTAAAGGCTGCTGTAGTTGTCATAGGTTATGATCATCGATTCGGCAGAAATCGTGCTGCGAGTATTACTGAATTAGAAGAGTATGGTAAAGAGTTTAATTTTAAAGTTGTCCAAATCTCTAAAAAAGAAGTAGAAGAGGTTACTGTAAGCAGTACTAAAATACGTAACGCCATAGAAAATGGTGATATGGAAGTAACTGAAAATTATCTGAATAGACCCTACAGTATTAACGGTAAAATCGTTCAAGGAAAAGCAATAGGTAGAACTATTAATTACCCTACAGCAAATTTAAAAGTGAGTGAAACTTATAAATTATTACCTAAAAACGGAGTCTATATCACTAGTAGCATCATAGATGGAACTGAAGTTTACGGAATGACTAATATCGGTTTCAACCCTACAGTTTCTGACGGATCACAAAAAACCATTGAAACATTTTACTTAGACTTTAATGCAGATTTATACAACTCTGAAGTAGAGCTGTTTTTTCATAAGAGGCTAAGAGATGAAGTTAGATTTAATTCTATTGAAGAGTTAAAAGCAGCAATGAAAGAAGATGAATTAAAGACCAGAACCTATGCACAGCAAATGGGATAAATGGTTGTTCAGGCAAGTAGATAATTCTGCTCTGGTTTTATTCCGAATGTTTTTTGGTTTCTTATTGGCTTGCGAGGCATTTGGACATATAGCGCTAGGAGCGGTTGATAAGCATTTTTTACAACCAAAATTCACGTTTACTTTCATAGGCTTTGAGTTTCTAGAACCTTTACCAGCGCCATTAATGTATGGCTTATTTGTAATGATGGGTATTGCAGGATTATTGGTGATGGTAGGTTTTAAGTACCGTACTGCGATGATTTTTTATGCAATCGCCTGGACTTATGTCTACTTATTGCAAAAAACATCTTACAACAACCACTATTATTTATTGATGTTACTTAACTACATCATGATTTTTTTACCAGCGCATCGATCTGTTTCTATAGATGCAAAATGGAACCCAAGGATACGTAAAGAACACATGAGTAGATGGATTTATTTATTCATCATAGCGTTTTTATTTATCGTTTACTCCTATGCTAGTGTTGCAAAGTTTTATCCCGACTGGATAGACACCTCATTCCCTAAGCATTTAATGAAAATAAGAGCTGGTGATTGGGATATCTTACAGCAGGAATGGGCTCACTGGGCAATTATGATTTACGGATTGAGCTTTGACATTTTAATCGTGCCATTATTGCTTTGGAAAAGAACGCGCATGATTGCCGTTATAGCGTCTTTCTTCTTTCATATTTTTAATTCAATCATTTTTAAAATAGGGATATTCCCTTATCTAGCATTAGCATTTTTAGTTTTCTTCTTTAAACCTAAAACAATACAAAAACGATTCTTAAAAAAGAAGCAATTCTATGACGGTGACGAAATAATTGTACCATCGTACAAAAAGTCAACAATTGCTGTAACCACGGGCTTTTTAGTTATAATGATTTTATTACCATTAAGACATTGGGTAATAAATGACGACGTATTATGGACTGAGGAAGGTCATCGGTTAAGCTGGCGTATGATGTTGCGCAACAGACGTGGTTTCACTACATATTATGTGGAAAATAAAAAAACCGGCAGTCGCAAAGCGATTAATTATAATGACTATCTAACTACTAAACAATCTTACAGTGTACAAACAAAGCCTGATTTTATGTGGCAATTTGCTCAAAAATTAAAAGAATTTCACGCGATGGAAGGTGAAGATGTTGCTGTATTTATTGATGCAAAAGTCAGTGTCAATGGTCGACCTTTACAGCAGTTTACAGATAAAGAAATAGACGTCGCTGCTCAAGAATGGAGTCACTGGTCACATCACGAATGGATTTTACCATCTTCTCTCTATGAGAACAAGGAATAAATGGTAATTTTACAAGCTTAGAATTAAAAACGAATACCATGTTACAAATCGCAGCTATACGCGAGCATAAAGATGCTTTTGCACAAGCGCTTAAAAAAAGAAACATCGACGCAATGCCAATGCTAGAAAACGCTATTTCAGTAGATGAAAAAAGGCGTTCTCTACAAGCACAACTTGATGAGACACTTGCTATAAGTAATAAGCTATCTAAGCAAATAGGCGATTTATTTAAATCTGGAAAAGCTGCAGAAGCAAATCAACTTAAAACTCAAACGGGAGAACTTAAAGAAAAGTCTAAACAACTTAATGAAGAACTAACCACAGCTGTTACTGAGTTACAAAATATTCTATATACCATTCCTAACATCCCGCAAGACAGTGTCCCTACTGGGAATAGTGATGAAGATAACGAAGTTCTCTCTCAACATGGAGTGATCCCTACTTTACACGCAGGTGCAAAACCACACTGGGAACTTGTAAAGGATTATGATATAATAGATTTTGAACTTGGTACAAAAATCACCGGCGCAGGATTTCCTGTATATAAAAGAAAAGGAGCTCGTTTACAACGTGCCCTAATCAACTATTTCCTAGATAAAAACACCGCTGCTGGTTATGAAGAAATGCAGGTACCTCATCTTGTAAATGAAGCCAGTGGTTATGGAACTGGACAATTACCTGATAAAGAAGGGCAAATGTACCATGTAGGTGTTGATGACTTATACCTTATCCCTACCGCAGAAGTTCCTATCACTAACCTTTACCGTGGTGATTTATTAGAATCAAAAGATTTACCTATCGCAATGACAGGCTACACACCATGTTTCCGTCGTGAAGCTGGTAGTTATGGAAGTGATGTACGTGGTTTGAACCGTTTGCATCAATTTGATAAAGTAGAAATTTTACGTATAGAGCATCCTGACCAAAGTGAAAGTGCACTAGACGCCATGGTTGTTCACGTAAAAAATATTTTAGAAGAACTAGAATTACCTTATCGTATTTTAAGACTATGCGGTGGTGACCTTGGATTTACCTCTACACTTACTTATGATTTTGAGATTTATAGTACCGCACAAGATAAGTGGCTAGAAGTAAGTAGTGTCTCTAACTTTAAAACATTCCAGAGTAACCGCTTGAAATTACGTTTTCGCAATAGCGAAGGTAAAACAGAACTGGCACACACTTTGAACGGTAGCTCATTAGCTCTACCACGTATACTAGCTGGTATTTTAGAAAATTACCAGACAGAAAGTGGTATAAAAATCCCAGAAGTATTAAAACCTTACTGTGGATTTGACATCATTGATTAAAACCCTATATTAGACCTATGCGTCATTTATTAATTCTCTTCATACTGTTGTATAGCAGCTTTGGTTTTGCACAAAACCCGAGATTGGCAGAGAATTATATGGACCAAGGAGAATACGGTAAAGCGCTCAAGATTTATAACAAAATCTATGAAGAAAATAAGCGCAATATCAATAACTTATATAAAGTCATTGACATTCATCAGCAATTAGAGCAATACCAGCAGGTAGACTCATTAATTAATGATGCAGAAAAATTCATGCGCAATAATAAAAGTCTCACTATTGAACGTGGCTATAATTTAACGCTTCAAGGTAAAGATTCACTAGCTGCACCCTATTACAATGAGGCTATTGCAATCATTGATTCCTTACCTAATTACACCTATCAAATCGCAAATCGTTTTGAGCGTCGCAATTTACTAGATGAAGCTATTATAGCTTATGAAAAAGGTATGACAGCAAATCCTAATGCTAATTTTAAAATTCAATTAGCAAATCTATATGGACAACAAGGAAACCTTGAAAAAATGTTTGATCAGTATATAGATTTAATTGAAAGTAATGTGTCATATCGTGGTCGTGCTCAAGCTATATTTTTCAGATACATCACAGATGATCCTGATAATGAAGGCAATAGGCTTTTGAGGAAATCCTTATTATTACGCTTACGCGAAAAGCAAAACCCAATCTATAATCAGCTCTTAAGTTGGCTATTTATTCAGCAAAAAGATTTTAAGAAAGCATTCCTTCAAGAAAAGGCTATTTATGTGCGTACTAAAGAAAGTACGGTAGAACTTCAAGAGCTAGCCGTTACCGCGATTGAAGAAAAAGATTTAGATGCCGCCAAAGAGATTCTCGAATATTTAGTACTAGAATCGCAAGTTAGTTCTACTCGTTATATCGCTGAAAGTTTACTGGCAAAAATTAAGGCAGACAATGCTATAGCAAGTGATTATGTGACCGTAAAATCTAATTATGAGCAACTACTAACTAAATATGGTCGCGATGGTCAGACCTTTATGTTACAATTAGATTATGCAGACTTTTTAACCTTTAAAGCTAGCGAACCTGAAACAGCTGTAACCATATTAACAGAACTTGAAAACAAAAGACTAAGCAAGTTTCAAAAGGCTGAAGTAAAAATGTTGCTCGCAGATATTCTTGTATTACAAGAGCAGTTCAATCGCGCGTTAATTTTATATAGTCAGGTTCAGACTGACTTACCTAACGATGAGCTTGCACAAGAAGCTCAATATAGAGTAGCACGCACTAGTTATTATCAGGGCGACTTTCCATGGAGCCTGACACAATTAAAAGTATTGCGCAGTGCTACATCAAAACTTATCGCAAACGACGCTATGGAACTAAGCCTTACTATTAGCGATCACAGTCTCGAGGACACTACTTATATTGCCTTAAAGGCTTTCGCAAAAGCAGATTTAAAACAATATCAAAATAAACGATCAGAAGCTATATCGCTTTATGATCAATTGTTACAAAATCATAAAGGCGATCCCATAGAAGATGAAGCATTGCTCAATCAAGCCAAGTTATATGAAATTGAAGGCAATCTAGAAGCTGCCAAAAACAACTATCAAACAATTATCGACAACTTTGCAGACGGTATTCTAGCAGATGATGCTTTTTATAAACTAGCATTGCTTTATGAAGAGAAATTTGACAATCCTAATAAAGCACAAGCGTTATATGAACGTATTATTTATGACTATGCAGACAGCATACACTTTGTAGATGCTCGCAGACGATACAGACGTTTAAGAGGTGATGAAAACCTCACTGCTTTTTAAAAAAATAATTATGGTAATATATAATGTGACTTGCAACATGGCAAGTCATTTAGAAGAGGAATGGTTAGAATGGATACGTGAACATATTGCACACGTTTTAGGAACTGGACTTTTTAAAGATGCAAAATTAACACGCGTCCTGGTAGAAGAGCAAGATGGCGCTAGCACTTTCTCGATTCAATACAAAGCAATTAGTAGAGAAACTTTAGAAACATATTACTCAAATCATGCCGAAGCATTGCGTAAAGCCGGATTAGATAAATGGGGTAATAATGTTTTATCCTTCCGAACAGAATTAGATGTACTCGATGAATATACAGTGCACACTAATCTAAATTAGGTTTAATATTACATCTAATACTGATAATAAATACTAGCAATTGGCCAAATACAACAAACATAAATCATCTCATAAAGGAAGCGATAAAGGCGTTACCGCAAAAAAACATCTAGGACAACACTTTCTTAAAGATGAAGATGTAGCATTACGAATTGCAGAGGTATTAAGCTATGATGGCTATGACCAAATTCTGGAAATAGGACCTGGAACTGGTGTGCTTACTAAACATGTGATACGCAAAAACATGAAGGTGACGGCACTAGAATTAGATAGTGAATCGGTGATTTATCTTAAGCACAGTTTCCCTCTTGAACATGTAAAGATTGTGAATGACCAAACATTTCAAGTCATAGAAGCAGATTTCTTAAAGAAAGATTTGAAAGAAATCTATGGTGATCAATCTTTTGCGATAATTGGAAATTTCCCTTATAACATAAGCACGCAAATTGTTTTTAAAACCATAGAAAACCGTGAGCAAATTCCTGAATTTGGCGGTATGTTTCAAAAAGAAGTTGCCCAGCGCATTTGTGCACCTCATGGCTCAAAAACCTATGGAATATTATCTGTTCTTGCACAAGCTTATTATGAAGCAGATTATGTATTTACCGTAGGACCAGAAGTTTTTGATCCACCACCACGAGTAGATAGTGGTGTGCTATTTTTAAAACGTAGAGATAATTATGATAACCTCACTTGCTCCTACTCTATTTTAAGACAGGTTGTAAAACTCGCTTTCCAGCAACGTCGTAAAACCTTGAGAAACTCATTAAAAACAATGAACTTACCTGATGAGATGCGTGAGAAAGACATCTTCAGTTTGCGTCCAGAGCAAATAAGTGTAGATGCCTTTGTTGAGTTAGCTACACAAATTGAAAAGTTGTAAGATTTCTTATTGAGTTTACATCTAAGACATCATTAATTTGTTTATGGAAACATAAACTGGCTAATAACGATAGAACTATAAAAGTTGAATTGTTAGAAACAATGTGCAGTGTCAGAACTACTTCAAGTTCGCTTTCAAAATCTATAACCTTTATATTTGCAGCAAGTCCATAAATCATGCAGTTTAATATTACCAAAGATTTTCTAGAAGAAATATGCACGCTTATTGAGAGCGATAATAGTGCGCAACTAGAACACATTCTAGAAGAATTACACTTTGCTGATGTTGCAGAGATTATAGACGAGCTCAATCTTGAACAAGCGGTTTACATCGTTAAACTACTCGATTCTGAAAAGACGAGTGAAGCTTTAATGGAACTGGATGAAGACCAGCGTGATCGCGTTCTTAATGCATTATCTCCTAAAGAAATTGCAGACGAGCTTGAGGAAATGGATACTGATGATGCGGCTGACATTCTCAACGAGCTTCCTGATAACATTGCTCAAGAAGTCATTTCAGAGCTTATAGATGAACAACATGCTGAAGATATCGTAGACCTTCTACGTTATGAAGAAAATAGTGCTGGTGGATTAATGGCCAAAGAGCTCGTTAAGGTAAACGAGAACTGGACCGTTACTGGTTGTGTGAGTGAAATGCGTGCTCAAGCAGAAAATGTTACAAGAGTACACTCCATTTATGTAGTGGATAATAACGATAAATTAAAAGGCCGCTTATCCCTTAAAGATTTATTAACCAGTCCAGCAAACACACCTATTAAAGATGTGTGTAAACCTAAGGTTGATTATGTAACCGTTAAAACGTCTGGAGAAGAAGTTTCTCGTATCATGCGTAAGTATGATCTAGAAGCCATACCTGTTGTAGATGAATTAGACCGATTAGTAGGTCGTGTGACCATCGATGACATAGTAGATTTTATTACAGAAGAAGCAGAGAAAGATTACCAACTTGCCAGTGGTATTTCTCAAGACGTTGAGGCAAACGACAGCATCTGGGATTTAACTAAAGCACGATTACCTTGGCTAGTCCTAGGCCTAGTAGGTGGAATAGGTGCTGCAGCCATTATGGGTGGTTTTGAGCATCTGATTAAAGAATATGCTGTATTATTCTTATTCACACCGCTTATTGCTGCGATGGCAGGTAATGTAGGTGTACAATCCAGTGCGATTATTGTACAAGGTATTGCAAATGATGATTTAAAAGGTAGTATAGGAAACCGACTATTAAAAGAAATATTACTAGCGATGCTTAATGGTGTGATTTTGGCTATTCTATTATTTGCTTACACCTTCTTTGCAGAGCGTGAATTCTTAACCTCTTTAGCCATCTCTACTTCTCTATTTGCGGTAATCATTGTGGCAGGATTAGTAGGTACTTTTGTGCCTCTAGCTTTACATAAAAGAGGTATTGACCCAGCACTTGCAACTGGTCCATTTATTACAACCAGTAATGATATATTTGGTATATTGATATACTTTTTGATTGCAAAGGCTATCATAGGTATTTAGAATTACGCTTTCGCGAAAGCGTATATAACATCAAACAACTACATGAAAACGGCCAGCGTTAAAGAACTCAAAGACGAACTTAAATACAAGGACGAAAAAGAGCTCATGGAAATCGTCCTGCGTTTATCTCGTTTCAAAAAAGAAAATAAAGAACTGCTCACTTATTTACTGTTTGAAGCGCATCATGAAGATGATTATGTAGATAGTGTAAAAGCAAATCTAGATAAGCAATTTCTATCTGTTAACACACGCAATATTTACTACGCAAAAAAAGGAATACGTAAGGTATTAAAAGACGCAAAAAAATTTATACGGTACTCTGGTAATAAGGAGACCGAAGTTGCTATACTCATTCATTTTTGTAAATTACTTCAAGACTTTCAACCCTATTACTCACAAAGTAAAGTGTTGAGAGATATTTGCACTAGACAAATTGTTCTCATTAAAGTGCGTATAAGCACTCTACATGAGGATTTACAATATGATTTTGAACAAGAATTGAACATGATTGATTATTAATAAAATCAACTTATTAATAGTCCCTACTTAATTTACGTACGTTATTCCATCCTATACCCTACATTAATCCATATTTATAAATCGTATTTTTAAACTATGAAAGTACTGCACCTAGATTCTAATCATGATATTCTAGCCTCCATGCTAGAAGATGCTGGTTATACTAATCACTACGACTACACATCTTCAAAAGAAAATATAATAAAAGTTATCAGTGATTATGATGGTCTCATTGTGCGCAGTAGATTCCCTATTGATCAAGAGTTTTTAAAAGCCGCACAAAAACTTAAATTTATAGGTCGCGTAGGTGCTGGATTAGAAAACATAGATTTAGATGTCGCCCAAAAGCTTCATATCGCATGCTACAATGCACCTGAAGGTAATCGTAATGCGGTAGGTGAACATGCATTAGGAATGCTGTTATCTCTATTTAATCACCTGAATAGAGCAGATCAAGAAGTGCGAAATGGTATATGGCTGCGAGAAGAAAACCGTGGATTAGAACTAGAAGGGAAAACAGTAGGACTGATAGGTTATGGTAATATGGGAAAGTCTTTTGCTAGAAAGCTTTCCGGTTTTGATTGTAAAGTCCTTTTTTATGATCTTAAAAATGGATTAGAAGATAAGAACGCCACGCAAGTGTCTTTAAAAGAATTACAATCTCAGGCAGATGTGTTAAGCCTACACACACCACAAACTACCTTAACCAAAGGTATGGTTAATAAAGAGTTTATAGCTGGATTTAAAAAAGCATTTTATCTTATCAACACGGCTAGAGGTAAATCTGTTATCACGGCAGACCTAGTTGAAGCATTAGAGTCAGGAAAAATAAAAGGTGCTGGATTAGACGTTCTAGAATATGAAAAAAGCTCGTTTACATCCTTATTTGATAAGGAAATGCCTTTACCCTTTAAAAAACTATTGAAGATGGACAATGTTTTATTAAGTCCGCACGTAGCAGGTTGGACCATTGAATCTAAATATAAACTAGCACATGTGATTGCTAGTAAAATCATTAAAAACCACGGATTATGAAGGCAAAAGTAACAGGTATAGGAGGCGTTTTTTTCAAATGTGAAGATGTTGCTGCCACTAAAGCATGGTATCAAGAACACCTAGGTCTTCCGGTAGATGATTACGGCTGTACCTTCTGGACAGGACCTACAGAAGAAAAAGCTTCTCAACAATGGAGTCCTTTTAAGAAAGACAGTACTTATTTCAACCCAGGTAACCAAGAATTTATGATTAATTATCGGGTGGATGATCTTGTAAAATTAATAGAACAGTTAAAGGATGCTAGAGTTGAAATCGCTGGAGAAATAGAAGAATTTGATTACGGGAAATTTGGCTGGATTATAGATATAGATGGTCGTAAAGTTGAACTTTGGGAACCTGCTAATGAAGAGTTATTTGAAAAATAGAACATTCTTAATACCTTTAAATTAAAAAAGTATGAGCGATCATGGATACGATAGTACAAAAGATAGTTTTAACAGTGCAAAAGAGGCTGCCAAAGAAAGTTTTGAAGAGGCAAAAGAAGCTGCTTCAAATGCTGCAGATGATTTCAAGAGAGAATATGATAATTTTACTAAAGACATTAACAATAAAAGAATACTTGCTGGAGTATTAGGCATATTCTTCGGTTACTTAGGGATTCATAAATTTGTTCTAGGCTATAATAAAGAAGGTATTATACTTCTTATCGCAGGTGTTTTAACTTGTGGTGGCGCTGGCATCATAGGGATCATAGAAGGAATTATTTATCTAACAAAATCTGAAGAAGAATTTTATCAAACCTATCAACTCAACAAAAAACCTTGGTTTTAGTAATTATTTGTAAAACAACACATTAACAAGTTTAATGTTAAGGTTTAAATTATTTATTGTGTAACATAAATAGTCGTCTTAACTTTGGCTTAACATTAACCTAGTACTTATTACTAATCTAGTGAATCCTCAATGCTTCATATACTAGTTCTTTCTATATCTAACGCCACTGCTGGTCAAATGGCACATGGATTTATGGATTATTTCACCAATGAGCGTGCTCAAATTTATAGTGCTGGACTAGAGCCTCAATCTATTCACACCAATGTAATAGACAGCATGGATGTGGTAGGAATTGATGTGTCAGACTACTCTTCAAATCATATTAATGACTATCAGAAAATTACTTTTGATTACATCATTACGATTGGAGATGACTTAGCAAGTCGTATTCCTAAAACAATTGCTGAAAAGGCTAGCATTATTGACTTTCCTATTGCAAATATAAGTGAGCTTAATGACGGTAATGAAGACACGTTTGCAAAAGCTAGAAAAAAAATCCAAGCTTATTGTGAAGAGTTCATCGAATCTGAATTAAAAAAGATAGAAAAAACAAAAGCAATCAAAAAGGTCAAAAAAAGACTTAATAAAAAGAAGAAAAAACAAGATTAATCTTCTTGAAGTTTAAAATCTAGAGGTAACATTCCACCTACTCTCAATTCTGCCATAAAACCATTAAATTTTATAGCCTTACCTGACAGATTGTTACCGTGTTGATCAACTATAATTTGCTCACCTGTCAGATATATATCTGTTCTATTATTTTTAGAATCCATAATTGGATATTTATCATGCCTAAACCCAACGACGGAGTAAGTTTCAAATTGCTTTACTCGTATATGGTTTTCAACACTTACTGCAAATTTATCATAAAAAAGCACATATCCTTTATCCTGTAATTGATCCGAAGCTAAGGCTCTAAAAAACCTCAACTCACTTACTTTATATAAGTCATTCCTTCTACTTAAATACTTTCTACGTCGTGATGGTTTATCACTTAGTTCTTGAAAAAATGAAGACCCTAAATAATAGGCCTCTTTAAGATGAAAACTTTCTAAGATGGGAACATCATTAGGCAAAACAATACCAGGTCCTGCTCTCAAAACTCTTTTCTCGAACTGTAGTTCAAAATCTATCAAGTCATAACTAATTAAATAGCCTAAATGCTTATTTCTAACCATAATGGGCTTATTGCACCGAGCTGTCATTAAACCTGTTACTGGATTAAAACGCATTTTCACGTCATCTAGATTAAGTATCTTACAGTCAGCAGCTATGGTTGAGGTACCTAGAAAGTATTTTTTAAAATATTGTTCTTTCTTTTTACGCGACCATGGATCTGGATTAATCATCACTGGATCTAACTCATCTGCTTTTTGAGCAAGAGCTACTCTGCTCAAATCAGCTTCTAGCGGATTAGAAAATCTAATGGTTTTATATCCCATCATTCTAATCACTAATGCTGATTTTACATTATCAGGATAATTAAATTTGAAGTTACCATCTAAATCGGTAATAACACCCTTTGAAGTTCCATCGATATAGACGGATACACCGCTAACTGCCTCTTGTGTTAAGGAATCAACGACCTTTCCTTTAAGAACTTGCGCATTGCAATAATGGTGAAAAAAGAATATGGATATTACCAGAAAGAATAATCTCATATTATTCTTCGCTGTCTTCATTATCTCTGAAATATCGCGCCTCCATCTCGGCTTGAAATTCTTCCATAACTGGTTTTACAGTACTTTCAGGCAAGTCTGCAATACGTATGTACATTAGACCATCAATCGCATTATTGAATAATGGATCAACATTAAACGCTATTACTTTTGCGTTTTGTTTGACATACTTTTTAATGAGAACTGGTAAACGCAGCTCGTTAGGTTCTAATTCATCTATTAACCTATCAAATTTATTTAAGTCAGCCTCAGACTCATCAAAAATAAAATCCTTATCAGCATCTTCTAGCTTTACTTTAAACTCTTGCTTAGGCGTGATGTATTGTGCAATGTATGGATCATAGTAATTGCTTTTCATAAACTCGATCATTAATGATTTTGAGAAATTTGAAAACTTATTACTTATACTTACACCACCTATTAAATATTTATGCTCTGGAAAACGCAAAGTACAGTGAACAATACCTTTCCATAAAAGAAATAAAGGCATCGGTTTAAGTTGATACTCTGGTATGATAAACGCACGTCCCATTTCTATAGACTGATTCATCATTTTATATAACTCAGGTTCAAATTTAAACAGCTCGTTAAGATAAAAACCTTCAATACCACGAGCCTCATATATCTCACTACCCATTCCCATACGATATGCACCAGCTATCGCTTTTGCCTCACTATCCCATAAAAACATTTGATGATAATAATTATCGTAGTGATCTAAATCTATCGCCTTATTAGTTCCTTCACCTATTTTTCTAAATGTAATTTCACGCAGTCTACCTATCTCAGTCATTACATGAGGCATTTTATCGCTTTTTGCTAGAAATACTTCATAATTTTTAGATTGTAAAAGACGTTTATCTTCTCTTCTTAACTGGTCGACTTCTTTTATCATTTTTGCAGGATCAACCTGCTTTATGATCTTTTTAGGGCTTTTAGGAAGCTTTATTGTTTTAGGTATATCCTTTAGTTTAGTAGACTCTTTATCATATGCCTTAGAAAGCATATAAGTTTTACGCCTCAAAAAATCAGTAAAACCAGTTAGATTCTCGTGCTCTTTTTGATCTTTTACAGAGATAGCATTACCGATACGCACCTTTATAACACGGCGTTTTTGCGTTAAGGTTTCTGAAGGCAGTTTTGCCGTTCTGAAAGTATCAGATATTTTTGCTAGTCTATAAAATAACCTGCTATTTTTTGCATGAAAATATATCGGGATCACAGGCACCTCAGCACGTTGAATTAATTTCATTGCAGCTTCTTCCCATGGTTTATCTACCACTAATTTACCATCCTTGTATGTAGACACTTCTCCTGCAGGAAAAATACCTAAAGGCATATCAGATTTAAGGTGTCTAATCGCCTGCATAAAACCAGCCGTAGAAGACTTTACATCTTTACGATCCTCAAATGGGTTTACCGGCATTATAAATGGCTTTAAAGGCTCTATACGATGCAATAAAAAATTTGCTATAATCTTATAGTCTGGTCTTTTATCCAGCAATAATTTCATCAACAAGATACCATCAATTCCTCCCAGAGGATGATTAGATATCGTTATAAAAGCACCTGTCTTAGGAATACGTCTTAAGTCTTCCTCAGGTATTTCAAACTCTATTTGTAAATCCTCGAGTAGAGCTGATAGAAACTCTACATCTTTTAAATGCTTATGTCTGTTATAAAGTTTATTGAGCGTGGAAATGCGCAATAATTTCATAAGTGACCAGCCACCAAGAGTACCAAGGAAACCATATTTATCTATATGAATCGCTTTTGCGACCTCTTTTGCTGTTACCAGACCCATTCTTTAATTTAGATAGTAGAACTACAAATATAGTATAATTGATAAGTGCTCAACTCTATCCTTTAACGACTAGCTGTAAAGTTTCTTGAGTACGCTGTCTTAAAAGCACCTCTTTTCCATTTTCTATAGATTCAATTGCATTATCACTATGGTGTCTAATAGTGTAAAGCGATACATCACTTACCGCATTTACTTTATACCTAGCCTCTAGGTCGTCTAATAATTCAGATAGTTTACCATACTTATCTTCTACACATATCGTAAAACTTATAGCAGAGTTCTGTAACAATCCTACCTCCATTTTACTCTCACTTAATTGATGAAAAATGTCGCTGATATTATGTTCTCCAATAAAACTAAAATCACGTGCAGATATTTCTAAAAAAACAAGATTCTTGCGCACAATATAACAAGGTGTCATAGGCTTCAAAGCATCTCCATCTTTAATAACGGTCCCTTGCGATTGTGGATCAAGAAAAGAATTTACTCTCAACTCAATTTGCTTACCTTGAAGCGGTTGTAGGGTTTTTGGGTGTATAACACTAGCTCCATAAAATGCTAATTCTATGGCCTCGCGATATGAAATTTGCTCTAAAAGAACTGTGTTTTCAAACACACGTGGATCGCCATTTAATACACCAGGCACATCCTTCCAAATGGTTACGTGGCTAGCGTCAAGAGCGTAAGCTAGAATAGCCGCAGTATAATCACTACCTTCTCTACCTAAGGTTGTGGTAAAACCATTATCATCAGACCCTATAAAACCTTGTGTTAAAAATAGTTTTCCTTTACAGTTATTTATAATTAATTTCTCAGTTTTTTTCCAGTCTACAGCAGCATCTCTATACTTTTGATCAGTCTTGATCAATTGACGTGCATCCATCCAATCTACGGGAATCTCATTTGCATTAAAATAACTTGCTACAATTTTAGTAGAAAGTAATTCTCCATGACTTACCACTTGATCATAAATAAACGCGTGATTTTTACTTTGATTACGCAACATGGTACCTTTCAAAGATTCTATGGTTGCTTTAAGGTTTTTTTTAAGTTCGCTTTCGCGAAAGCGTATCAAAACATCCTCACCAGCGCCATTAGTTTCTAGATCAGATACAATTTCTAGATGTTTAGCAAATAATTCGTCAATAAGAGTCAAGTATGCTTGATCATTATTTTGATAACAATTAATAATATCCTCTAAAGCATTAGTCGTTTTACCCATTGCAGAAACAACAATCCCTAGGCCATCATAGCCCATCGTTTGAACTACTTGTACAACATTGCGCACACCAGCGGCGTCTTTTACTGACGCACCACCAAATTTAAATATCTTCATTTCTTAATACATAATTATGAAGCGATTCCTCGTCCATTTGTGCAAGATGCCAATCCTCTAAAATTGTTGCTCCTGTATTTTTATAAAATTCTATTGCTCCTTCATTCCAATCCAGCACGACCCATTCTACTCGACGTACTTTTTCCTCAAATGCATATTTCATCACCTGATTATATAAAGCTTTTCCTAAACCTTTCCCTCTTAATTTTTGGGTCACGATGAGATCTTCCAGATGAATTGTCTTCCCTTTCCAAGTTGAAAATCTAGGATAACAAAGTGCAATTCCTTCAATCTTATCATTATAAAAGCATACAAAACATTTAAAAAGTGGATGATCGCCACTACCGTTTTTTATTAAATCGTCAACGGTTATCTCTACCGCATCAGGTTCTTTTTCAAAAGTGGCTAACTCTTGAATAAGCTCTAATACTCTAGGGTAATCATTTATACTAGCTTCTTTTATCTGTATCATAATCTTAAAATTAAGTAAATATATAATAGAGTTAGACACAAATTCTTAAAACTATCTTACTACATCGTTATATGTATGAAGAATATTTTAGGATATTTGCAACACACCTCAAACCAACATGGCACGTAAAAATCAAACCTTAGGAGAATTTATTATTGAAAATCAATCTGAATTTCAATATTCTAGTGGCGAACTCTCTAGACTCATCAACTCTATAAGACTAGCTGCAAAAATGGTTAATCATGAGGTTAACAAAGCTGGACTTGTAGATATTACCGGTAGCGCTGGTGAGATTAATACTCAAGGTGAAGATCAACAAAAATTAGATGTTCTTGCAAATGACACCTTTATAAGAACACTTACTAATCGCGAGATTGTATGTGGTATAGCTAGTGAAGAAAATGATGACTTTATTACCATAGAAGGTCATAAAGAGAATCATAGTAACAAGTATGTAGTTTTAATGGATCCTTTAGATGGTAGTTCAAATATAGATGTTAACGTATCTGTAGGGACTATTTTCTCCATTTATAGACGTGTAACACCTGTCGGTACTCCAGTACAGTTAGAAGACTTTTTACAGCCTGGTAATTTACAAGTCGCTGCAGGATATATTGTTTACGGTACTTCAACAATGCTAGTTTACACAACTGGCCATGGTGTGAATGGATTTACCTTGAATCCAGCATTAGGAACTTATTATTTATCACATCCTAACATGAGATTTTCTGAAGACGGAAACATTTATAGTGTTAACGAAGGTAATTACAATCATTTCCCACAAGGTGTAAAGGATTATATTAAATATTGTCAACAGGATGAAGATAATAGACCTTACACTAGTCGTTATATAGGTAGTTTAGTCTCTGATATTCATAGAAATATGATTAAAGGTGGTATTTACATGTATCCACAAAGCGCAAAATCGCCAAATGGTAAACTGCGCCTTTTATACGAATGTAACCCAATGGCCTTTATTGCCGAACAAGCCGGTGGTACCGCCAGTGATGGCCATACACGTATCATGGACTTAAAGCCAACAGAGCTTCACCAAAGAGTACCTTTCTTCTGTGGAAGTAAAAACATGGTTGCCAAACTAGAGGAATTCATCCAAAAGCACGATAAGTAATATTTTTCTAGTATTTTTACTTCTCAAATGAGAAATGAAAATGAGTAAAATATCTAAAACCCAAAATGCTGCAACTGAAGGTGTAGATAGCAACTCAAAAATAGAGGCCATAAAGAACCTCATTTTTGGAGAAAACATCCAACAGTATAATACGGAGTTTGATGAACTAAAAGCGGACTTGCTGAAGAAAAAGCAAGAATTACAAAGCTTTATAGACGATACACGTGATGAGCTTAGCAAAAGCATTGACAGTCTTTCTACAGATTTAAATATTCGTATCACTGATTTAGAGAACAAGTTGGAAGATAGACTAGACACAATAGAAGATGAAAAAACTAGTAGAGACATGCTAGGCGAAGCTCTTATAGAGTTAGGTAAAAAAATCAAAGCTTAATAACACAATACCGCCATGACAGAAGATGAAAAGCTGGCGTTATTGAAGACGATCTTACTTACGGATGATAGAGAATACGCAGAAAGTATTACTCACAAAATCAATGTTCTAGAAGAAATTTTAAGAGAACGCCATAGGCTATCTGAAAAAGTTTCTCCTATCATAAAGGAACAGTTAGACGATTTCACAAAAAACATTCCTCAAAACTTAGGGCCAGCAATTACTGAGTCATTGAAAATTCAAATTGAAAATTCAAAAGATGAAGTTGTTGAAGCGCTCTATCCTATTTTAGGTAAGATGGTGAAAAAGTACATCTCTCAAGAGATAAAAGTACTGTCTGAACAGGTAAACAAAACAGCTAAAGACACTTTTTCAATGCAAGGTGTTAAACGCAAGTTCAAGTCAATTTTTACAGGAGTTAGTGAAAATGAAATTATAATTAGCGACTTAGGAAACGCAAAAGTTGAACAAGTATTTATCATCGAGAAAGGTTCTGGTATATTAATAGGTAGTTTTCACTTAAAGGAAACAGTAGATGAGGACATGATTAGTGGCATGTTAACGGCAATTAAAGGCTTTGTAGAAGACGCTTTCAAGCAGTCCAACCATGATTTACAGTCTATCGAGTACGATTTATACGAAATACACTTACATAATTTTCATAAGTATTATATTGCAACTGCCGTAAGTGGTACATTTACAGAGACTCTAGAAAATGAACTTGAAAACTTTAACCTTGAAGTCTCACAAGAAATCAATAAAAAGAATCTATTAGATTCAAGAGAAGCACTAGAAGAATTACTATTAACCAGGTATAGTGCTCTTAAATTCAGTAACCAATAATATGATATCAAAAAAAATCGTCATCGTAGGACATTTTGGAGTTGGGAAAACTTCACTTATAAGGCGTTTTGTAGAAGATATATTCTCTGCAGACTACAAAGTAACTATAGGCGTTCATATTCTTAAGAAAACTGTTCATGTTAACGATAAAGAAGTTAACTTAATTCTATGGGATACAGAAGGTACAGATGACATTGAAGAAATTAGAAAAGCGTATTTACTGGGAACACACGGATTCATATTTGTGTGTGATGTGACGCGCCCGGTAACATATCAAAATATTGAATCACAAACTCAATATCTAAAGGATAACTTCAATAAAGTCCCTATTTTAAGTATTGGTAACAAATCTGACCTTTTACCTAAAGGAAGTATATCCGAGAAAAAGGAGGAACTTGAATTTCTAGATATGCTAGTAAGCGCAAAAGAAGGAAACAATGTTCAGCGCTTATTTGAAAAAATTGCTAAAATTTTATCCTAATGGCGATGCATGAACTACAACGTGACTACAGCACAAAAGATTTGCAGTTTATCTCTATTGATAAACAAGGGACCATCCTCACAACTGACCAGCAACTTTTTGAGCTAAAGAAAGACTCTTCGATAAAAAGTTTTCATCCATTTTTTGAAGGAATAGATACTTATTTCTTAGAAAAAAGCGATCATATCAAACTAGAGTGTGTTCATCTAAATGATCGCGTTTTTGATATAGATTTTATAAAAAATGATGATGATACCGCTGTCATCATTTTTAGAGAAGGAACTGATTTCTATAATAGAGTACAACTAATTGCTCAAAAACGCAATGAGTCTATTATATTTCAGGAAACACTGGAACTTAAAAACCAGATATTAAAAGAACAAGAAGAGTTTAAAAACAGGTTCATTGGAAACTTTTCTCACGAACTGCGCAATCCACTAACTTTGGTAAGTTCATTTTCATCAATGCTGCTTAAGACAGAGCTTAACTTAGATCAAGAAATGCTAGTAGGAGCTATAAAAGATCAAAGTGACAAGTTAAGAGACATCCTAAATGACATTATTGATTTATCCATACTAAAAAACAGCTCTTTATCTTTAGAAAGCGAACCTTTTTCCTTAAGAAAACTTCTTAAAAATGTTCATTTAAACTACTCTACAACTTCTACCACAAAGGATCTTAGTATCAATCTAAAAATAGATGAATCTGTCCCTAAGACTATTATTGGTGACAGGAGACGTTTTGAACAAATCATTACTAACTTCTTAGACAATGCATTAAGGCATAACAAAGGAGATAGTATTGAAATCAATATTAAAGAAAATCAAAGAAGAGCAAATAAAGTTAGTCTTAGAATAGAGGTCATTAACAATGACGGTTTAATACCCGATTTCTTAGGTGATCAAGAAATCGAGACGTACACTAATCTTGATAATGGGGACATAGAAAAAACAACCAGCTTAAGCTTCTCAATTGCAAGAGAACTAGCGCAATTAATGGACGGCGAGATTCTCATAAAACCACTAGAAACAGGTGGAACCTTGCAAGTTGCAAATCTTAAATTAGTATTCCCTATACACGATAAAGAAATTATAGAGAAAACTGAAGAAACAACTAAAAACAGTAAAATACACCTTACAGATAAAGTAAGAACTATCATTGCCGAAGATAATAGCGTCACACAAATGACAGCTTTAAAGATATTGGTAAGTACAGGTAACTTTGACAATCGTGTTTTTACTGACCCTAAAGATTTACTAGAAGCAGTTGATAAAGATGATTACGACCTTATACTAATGTCTTCATCAATATCACAAGTCGACGCCTTAGAACTGATTAGTCTGATAAAAGAATTTGCAAATGATCATAACAAGAAAATACCGATCATTGCTGTAACAACAAAAACATCTGCCCCAGAATTAGTAGAATACCGCAAGGCTGGATTTAAAGATGTAGTAAAAAAGCCTTATACAGATGATGAGTTGTTAAACACCATTTATAAAAGGCTTAATCTTAAAAAGTTTAAGTAAAGAAGTATTACTTACGATTCTTATTCAATAAGTATCTGTAATCTTCTAGATTTAAATGACCAGAGAAAATCTCGACTGATCTATCTACTAGATATTTAGCATCTTCATCATTGTAACCGATAGCGGTAGCATATCTTCTCAACAGTTTATGCTCGTTTTCATCCATCGCATGATCAGCAAAAACTATTTTAAATAAATCGTGCAACCACTGGATGCGTTCCTCACTGTCTGTTGGAGGCGTTACTGGATATGCAGATGGGTTTTTAAGTATCGCCGCATAATCCGAATCAGATATATCCAGTTTAGACTTTAAACGCTCTAAAACTACCGTTTCTTGAGCGCTCACATTTTCATGCGACTGCGCAATACTTACTATAGTAGCAAAATGACTTTTATTTCTGGCACTTTCACCAGATTCAAATAAACTTGAGAATGACATATCTATTAATTTAATACCGCAAATATAATAAACACAGTAAGTGTATAAGAGACTTATTTAAGGTTATCTAGCATTTCTTTAACCATTTTCTCTAGGTCATAATCATGGCTCCATGACCAGTCCTCTCGAGCCACACTATCATCTATTGATCCAGGCCAGCTATCAGCAATAGACTGCCTAAAATCTGGTTGATAAGTCACTGTAAAATCAGGCAAGTGCTTAGTAATTTCACTAGCAATCTCTGCAGGCGTAAATGTCATTCCAGCAAGGTTATAAGAACTGCGTTGCTTAATATTTTCTGATTTAGTCTGCATAATAGATACAGTTGCTTTAATTGCATCTTCCATAAACATCATGGGCAAGCTAGTATCTTCTTTTAAAAAACAATCATAGTGATTATTCTTAAGGGCTTCATGAAATATCTCAACAGCATAATCTGTTGTTCCACCACCAGGCAATGTTTTCCAAGATATTAATCCAGGATATCTTATGGAGCGCACATCAACACCATATTTATTATAATAATATTCACACCAGCGTTCACCCGTTTGTTTTGAAATTCCATATACTGTACTAGGCTCCATAACGGTTTGTTGTGGCGTATTCTCCTTAGGTGTTGTAGGTCCAAAAACAGCAATACTTGAAGGCCAGAAAATTTTATCAATCTTACCTTCCTTTGCTATATTAAGTATATGAAAAAGGGAATCCATGTTTAAATTCCATGCCTTTTTAGGATACTTCTCTGCAGTAGCACTTAACATGGCAGCCATCAAATACACTTCATTTATCTCATAATGCAAACACACATCTTCAATAGAAGTCCTATTCATAGCATCAACTATTTCAAAAGGACCAGATTGCATTAATTCTTCACTTCCTTCTCTTATGTCTCCAGCAATCACGTTATCATTTCCATAAATCTCACGTAATCGAATTGTAAGCTCTGTGCCTATCTGCCCACAGGCACCTATAATCAGTATTTTAGTCGCCATAATTAATTTTAAGAATGGTAAAGATACCAACTCTCTATTCTCAAAATCTTAAAATTTACTTGTAATAATTAACATTTTCACATCTCGCTTTCGCGAAAGCGTAAGAGTAATAATTAGTTAACATAATTAAGAATTCTTATTTTTTATTAACTATTATTTAGTTATTATTAGTTTTTATACTAATTAATTGAACTTACATTTGTCTTAACATTAAAAACCATACTATGAAAAAGACACTAATTATCGCAGTTTTTGCGACCGTAACCTTAATAGCTTGTAAAGACAAGGAAAATAAAGAACTTGAAGAAATGGTAGAAGACACTACAGAACAAGTTGAAGAAACTACAGAAGACGCCGAAGACGCTATTCAAGATACAATGACTTATACTAGAGAGAATGTTTCCCAATTAGCTAACGACTTTGAAAGTAATGTAGAGGTTAATGATGATAAAATTGTCTCGATAAAAGGATATGACTCTTATACTGTTTTAAGAACTAATATCTCAGAATTATCAACGACCTCAGAAGAGAATATCAATACCAAATCAGAAAGCTTAAGAACTAGCTTTAATTCATTTAAGTCTACTATTCCAGCATACTTGCGCATTGATGATGTACAAGATGCGATTGAAGATGTAGAGAAAGAAATTGCTGAATTTGAAGAAGAACGTATGGGAGAAAAAGCTTCTACTAAAAACAATAAGGAAAACATGGAAGAGATTCAGGAAGCCTTTGACGATTTAGAAAAAGAAATTATCCAAGCTCGTAAAAAATATGTTGACAATAAAGAAGATGCAATGGAGGAATATATGGAAGAAATCAATAGCAATAGAAAACAAAGTACAACAGAAAAGTACCTAGACGCTACTGAAGAATATAATGAAGAGATGAAGGATAAATAATCTTAACCTTTTTATTAAAATCAAAAAAGTATCTTGATTCTATCAGGATACTTTTTTTATGTCTACAATATAATCATCTTTGTAATTATACGTTTTAAAACTATGCGTTACCTATTCATATTACTGCTCCTTATTTCCTGTGGTGAGACACCAGAAACAGCACCTGTAGTCGAGCAAAGCACAGAAATCTCTTTTGACCCAGCGACATCACGCATGGCTTTAAGAGGTGAAGCCCAGCAATTATCAACTAAATGGGATGCATACCAGACCTTTACAACAGAATTAGAAAACTTTGACCACTCCACGGCGGCGGCACAACGTCTGGCTACCTCAATCGATGATATGATTGTGAGTATACCAGATGAAATTGCAAATCAACCAGTTAAGTCACGATTAAAAGTTCTAGAAACTAGAATAAAATCTTACCATGCTCTACTAACTCATAATGCTTACAGCACTAAAGATCAACAAAAACGCTATGATCAGGCAATAATAGCTCTAGACGAATTTAAAATCCAGATGATGGAAGTATTTGCTCAGCAAAAATCTAAAGAGAATCTGTTAAAGAATCTAGAAGCAATAGAATTAGAGCTAGAAGAAAAAGACAGTATCAATCCCTAATAAAATTCTCTTAATCATACATACTTTCTCAAAACCAGTGCTTAATTTTAAGCAATGGGTAAACCTCTACTACAATTTACTAAGAAAGGAATTTATTGCGCTGCTGCTAGAGTCTATCTTGACCCATGGCAACCAGTTGATAAAGCGCTTATAACCCATGGACATGCTGATCACTCTCGATGGGGACATAAAAATTACATTACACAACACGATAATGTACCCATAATAAAACATCGCCTTGGTGACATCAATGTATCTAGTATCGCTCACGGCGAAAACCTGCTCATCAATAACGTAAAATTCTCATTTCATCCTGCCGGTCACATCCCAGGCTCTAGTCAGATACGTGTAGAACACAATGACGAAGTTTGGGTATTTACAGGAGATTATAAAACCGAAGATGACGGAATCTCAACACCATACCAGCCTGTTAAATGCAACACCTTCATAACAGAATGCACTTTTGGACTGCCTGCTTTTAAATGGCAACAGCAAGCACAAGTAATGGACGATGTAAACAATTGGTGTGCTCAAAATCACGCAGATGGTAAGACATCTGTACTATTTGCTTATTCGCTAGGTAAAGCACAGCGGCTCATCAAACATCTTGACACGTCGCAAATGAAAATCTACTGTCATGGCGCTGTTTTTAAAATGACTGAAGTACTTAGAGAACTCATAAACTTCCCGCCTACTTATTTAATTACTAAAGAAACGACTAAAGAAGAACTCGCAGGTAATATAGTAGTAGCGCCACCGAGTGCCCATGGTAGTCCATGGATGCGCAAAATGGTACCTTATGTTACCGCAAGCGCTAGTGGTTGGATGGCATTTAGAGGAGCACGACGCAGACGCGCAATCGATAAAGGTTTTGTATTATCTGATCACTGCGATTGGGATGGATTATTAAACAGTATTGACGCAACCGGATGCGAAAATGTCATCACTACACACGGTTATCAAGATATCTTTGCCCGTTATTTAAGAGAAGAAAAAGGCCTTAACGCCATCAGTGAACGTACTCAATATGAAGGTGAAAATTTAAATGAAGCCGAAAAACCCATCATTGAGGATGACTCAAAGCCATCTAACACAAACTTTTCATCATCTAAATAGGCGCCATGAAACAGTTTGCAGAGCTCATAAGAACCATAGACGGCACTAATAAAACTACTCTAAAAGTGGCAGCACTAACAGAGTACTTTAAAACCGCTACAGACGAGGATAAACTCTGGACCATTGCCATTCTTTCACATAGACGACCTAAACGCCCTGTAAACACAACACTGATGCGAGAATGGGCGACAGAAATTAGCGGTATTCCCTTATGGCTATTTGAAGAATCCTATCACATTGTTGGTGACCTAGCCGAAACTATTGCTCTAATTCTACCTACCACAAATGAATCTTCTGAAAAATCACTTTCTCAAATCATTCAAGAACTCATTGAGTTGCGTAAAAAGGAAGATTCAGAAAAGAAAGCATATCTACAAGAAAACTGGTTGAAACTCAATTATTATGAGCGATTTGTTTTTAATAAAATAATGACTGGTGGCTTTAGAATAGGAGTTTCTCAAAAATTAATGACTCGTGCGTTATCACAGGCTACAGATATTAATCAAGACGTTCTAGCACATAAACTTATGGGAAGCTGGACCGGAGAAAACACTACTTTTAAAGAACTAGTTTATGAAGATAACGAAGTCGCCATGCGTGGCAAACCGTATCCATTCTATCTAGCCTATGCAGTAGAAAATGAAGTTTCAGACTTAGGCGATGTAACACAATGGAGCGCAGAGCATAAATGGGATGGAATCCGATCGCAAACCATTATAAGAGCTGGAGAAATTTTTGTGTGGTCACGTGGAGAAGAACTAGTGACTGATAAATATCCAGAATTTCAAAAATTTCTAGATGTTATTCCAGATGGAACTGTCATTGATGGCGAGATATTACCTTATAAAAATGGACAAATACTTAACTTTAATGACCTACAGACTAGAATAGGCCGTAAAACTGTTGGTAAGAAATTACTTTTAGATGTACCAGTAGTAATTGTTGCTTATGACTTACTAGAGTGGCAAGGAAAAGACATTAGAGAATTACCTTTTCAAGAACGTAGAGCTTTATTAGATAAATTAGTTCTAGATAGTAATGAGAAAGCAAATTTGATTGAAAGTGATTCTATGTTTCCGCTACTTATTTCAGAAACGATGAGCTTCACAACTTGGGAAGATATTGCCAAGGAAAGAGAACGCAGTGCAGATCGTAAATCTGAAGGATTAATGCTTAAACGCAAAGACAGTCCATATCTAGTAGGTCGCAAAAAAGGAGACTGGTGGAAATGGAAAGTAGATCCTTTTACTATCGACGCAGTGCTCACCTATGCTATGCGCGGTCATGGTCGTAGAGCAAATCTCTATACAGACTACACCTTTGGTCTATGGAACGATGGTGAGCTCGTCACTTTTGCAAAAGCCTACTCTGGTCTTACCGATGCAGAGTTTAGAAAAATAGATGCTTGGATTAAAAAAAACACTTTAGAACGTTTTGGTCCGGTAAGATCTGTAACACCTCATCACGTTTTTGAAATTGCCTTTGAAGGAATCGCACCTAGTAAGCGTCATAAATCTGGAGTTGCAACACGTTTCCCTAGAATTTTAAGATGGCGTACAGATAAACCTATAGAGGAAGCAAATACTTTAGATGATTTAAAAGCTTTAATCCCTAAAGACGGCGGATTTTTAAAGGATGAATAAAACCCAACTTCATAAAATAGCTGAGGATTACTTCGACCAGCAAGGTTGGGAAGCTTTTCCATTTCAAAAAAAGACTTGGGATGCCTTCTTAGCTGGTAAGCATGGATTATTAAACGCACCTACTGGTAGTGGAAAAACCTATGCGCTTTGGGTTGCCGTAGTTCTAGATTACATAAAAAAGCATCCCGATTATAAGAAAAAACCTAAAAAAGGGCTCAAAGCGATATGGATTACTCCGTTGCGGTCGTTAAGTCAGGAAATCGCACAGGCATCACAACGATTTGTAGATGGTATCGATTTGCCTTTTACTGTTGGAATACGTAGTGGTGATACGTCTACAAAAGAACGTACAGCTCAACGTAAATCTATGCCCGATTTACTCATTACCACACCAGAAAGTTTACATCTTTTACTGGGCTCAAAAGACCACGCAAAGATTTTTAAAGATTGTCAAGCTATCATTATTGATGAGTGGCACGAACTTCTGGGAACTAAACGTGGTGTTCAAATGGAACTTGGTATTTCTCGACTTCTAGGCTTGAGTAAAAATATCAGAGTTTGGGGAATTAGTGCTACGATTGGTAATCTAGAGCAAGCTCGTGAAGTGTTGCTAGGTGTTGATGAAAACCGCTTTCGCGAAAGCGTATTAATTAAAGCGAACATCAAAAAAGACATCAAAGTACAATCCATTATTCCGGCAAGTATGGATAAATTTCCATGGCGTGGTCACCTAGGATTGCATTTACTTGAAGATGTCGTTAAAATCATCAATTCTAGTCGTTCCACACTGATTTTTACAAATACAAGAGCGCAGTGTGAGTTATGGTTCCAATCCTTAATGACAAAACATCCTGAGTTTGCTGGTGAAGTAGCAATGCATCACGGATCGATTAATAAAGAAACGCGCATATGGGTAGAAAACGCGATTAGAAACGAAAGCTTAAAAGCTTGTGTATGTACCTCATCGCTGGATTTAGGTGTTGATTTTGCACCTGTAGAAACCATCATTCAAGTAGGCGGACCTAAAGGTGTGGCACGTTTTCTACAACGTGCAGGACGTTCTGGTCACAGACCTGGAGAGACCAGTGTGATTCATTTTTTACCTACGCATGCGTTAGAACTCATAGAAGCTAGTGCGCTGCAAAAGGCTGTCGCAACACAAGCCGTAGAGGATCGACTGCCTTATATTTTATGTTATGACGTGTTAATTCAGTACCTGTGCACACTCGCAGTGTCTGGTGGCTTTTATCCCGATGAGATTTTTCCTGAGGTAAAAAACACATTCTGCTTTGCAGCGATTACAGATGAAGAATGGAAATGGTGTCTGGATTTTATAGTTTACGGTAGTTCCTCTCTACAATCCTATGATGAATATAAAAAAGTAAAAATTGATGATACCGGTCGGTATTTAATTGATGATAGAAAGATAGCCATGCGTCATCGCTTGCAAATGGGAACTATTGTAGGAGCAACACTGGTAACGGTAAAATATCAATCTGGTGGTTATATAGGTAGTGTAGAAGAATATTTTATAAGTAAAATGGATCGTGGTGACGTATTTATTTTTGCTGGTCGCACGCTAGAATTTATTCGTTTAAAAGGGATGATTGCTCATGTAAAAAACACGACCAAAAAAACTAATACGGTTTCTAGTTGGCAAGGTAGTCGCCTGCCGTTAAGTGCACAATTAGGAGAGTTACTACGTGACGAAATGGAAAACTTTCAAACGGGCAAAAAACGCACACCAGAAGTAAAAGCACTTAAAGAAATTATACAGCGACAGCAATTAGAAAGCATCGTACCGCAAAAGAGTGAGTTTTTAATCGAGACTTTTAAAACTCGTGAAGGTTATCATGCCGTTTTTTATCCTTTTGAAGGACGTTTTGTACACGAGGCTATGGCAGGAATAATCGCTTATCGAGTCAGCTTATTAAAACCTATCACATTCTCACTGGCTTTTAATGATTATGGATTTGAAATATTAAGTGACCAAGCCTTTGACATGCAGGAGATTCTGGACAACGATTTACTCACACCAGAGATGTTATCACAAGACTTACAGGCTAGCATGAATGCCACAGAAATGGCTCGTAGGCAGTTTAGAGATATTGCCGTCATATCTGGATTAGTATTCACGGGTTATCCTAATAAAGCGGTAAAAACAAAACACCTGCAAAATAGCAGTCAGCTACTTTTTGAAGTCTTCCGTGATAATGAGCCTGATAATTTATTATTTAGACAAGCGTATACCGAGACCTTTGAACAAGCCATCCAAGAATACCGCTTGCGTGAGGCACTAGAACGAATCCAGGAACAAGAAATCATCTGGAAAGCCTGTGAAAAACCTACACCATTCTCTTTTCCGATCATCACAGACCGCTTACGCGAAAAATTAAGCAGTGAAAAGCTCGCGGATAGAATCAAGCGGATGCAGTTGAAATGGGAATAATAGTTACATAAAAGCGTGAAATTAAATACTAAACCGCTCGATAACCTTTCCTTGTCTTTACTCCTATCAATCGCATTTCTTCTTTAAGAACCGCAACTTGATCATCAAGACTCTTACGATTTTCTTGAGGTTTGTTATCTATACGACCATATCTGGTTATGATATCAAATCCATCTACGGCGATTTCCCAGTATTTATTACTAGAACCTTCTACAAATTCATAACGCTTAAAAGTAAGGTTGCCTTGAGGTCTTTGTGCCGTTTCAGGTTCAAGTTCCGTTTCAAGTACTTCAGGTATTAAAGTGTTTGAGCTTTCATCATTAGACTTTATTTCTTCAACAGCATCTATTTGATTCTCACGTTCGAGTTCAGATTCAAGTTCTTCTGGATCTTCTGGATCTTCTTCTTTCCCTTCTAGTTTTTGACGAATTTTTTCTAGCACACGCTCTGGTTGCTCGAGCCAGTCCTTACTATAGATATGTTGTAATTTCCACCCAAATGCTTTAAGAACTGCTGGTTTTTGACTGTATTGTTCTAAAATATCATCAGTGGCATAGTGTGTAGAACGATCTATTAAAATAGCAAGCTCATAAGACTCACTATCACTTTTACGCAAGGCGAGATCACATTTAAAATGCGATTGACCTATAGCTCTATCAACGATATAACCATCTTTTTCAAGAACAGTTTTAAGTTGATTAATAATTGGTAAGCGTTTTGTTCTTTCTTCTTCGTCGTCATCAAGATGTAAGCTGTCTAAAATACCATTTGCTGACTCTAATTGTCCATCGCTAATAAATTTTGCGTAAGCGAGAAAACGTTTAAAATAATTAGCTCCTTCATTATAATCGTTCTTAATATTTGCCGCGAGAATAGAAGAAACAATAATCATATTGCGCTTTGCACGTGAGAAAATTACATTCAATCGTTTTTCTCCACCACGTCTATTGATAGGTCCAAAGTTCATAAACATCTTACCTTGATTATTAAAACCGTAGCAAATACTCATGATAATTATATCACGCTCATCGCCTTGAACATTCTCTAGATTCTTAACAAATAATCCCACGAACTGATCTTCTTCTGTACGCTGATATTCTTCTTCTAGCATTTTCCCAAAATGTGGATCTTCTTGAGCTAGTTTATCCAGTGCTTCTTCTATCTCGCTTTGTTGCGCCATAGAGAATGCAACAATACCTATGCTTTTTTTCACATCTTCCATAAGAAACGTGCGTACCATATTTGCGATGTAAGTCGCCTCGTCTTTATTAACACGTTTATGATATACCGCATTTTCCATATAATGAAAACTGATGCTGCGCTTGAGCACATCTTGAGAATCTATTTCTTGATCTGGCGTGATAATAGGCTCCAGCGGCTCTATACCTGCATTAGGGATACGACTGTCAGGTATGGTAAGTAAATTGCGTTTATAAAAAGCGGCATTACTAAAACTAATTAAACTCTCTCGACGACTGCGATAATGCCATCCTAGCATGACGGAACTCAATTTTCTAGCGCCTTGATTTAAGAGGCTATCTGCATCCAGCATAATTCCTGTTTTCTCTTCGGTCTCTTCTTCATCTTCTTCTTGATCTGTAGTGTTAGAACTAAAGAAGTTTGTAGGCGGCATTTGCATTTCATCACCTACTATAATCGTTTGATGCGTTCTAAATAAGGATGGAACGCCTTCTTCTACCGTGATTTGAGAAGCTTCATCATAGATTACTACGTCAAATATTGACGTGTCAATAGGCATAGAATCACTGACACTCAACGGACTCATTAACCATACTGGTTTTAAAGTAGTCATTATTTCTTGTGCCTCTCCAGTAGCTAGCTCACGTATGGATTTATAACGCATACTTTTGCCAAACTCATTTTCTAATACACGTCGAGAAGCATTATATTTCTTTTTAAGGATTTTTTCTTCTGGTGTTAATTGTGCTGCAACAGATTCTGTAATGCGCACTTTATTTAAGAACTTATCTCTAATCTTAGAACGTATAAAAGCTACATTAGATTCATAATAACTATCTAGTAAAGCATCTACACTGCGTACGGAACTAGCAAGGATATCTTCACTGGTTTGAGAGAATACAGGCTCTTTATCATAAACCTCTTTTAAAGATTTATAAGCGGTATGGAAAGCGATGTCGCCAGTTTGCCATGGTTTACGGCGCAAGTTATCTTGCATCTCTTTACTTGTAGACTGTAATTGCATGATATAAGGTGTAAAAAGCCCTATAGTATGAATACTAGCCTTACCACGTTGTAATTTATCTTCTATTTGAGAGAGTAAGTGATGATCACAATTTGTAAATAGTTGATTTAAATTCTCATCAAATTGATCAAAATCTAATTTAAAACCTAATAGGCTATTCACATATGATGTATGATCTGTCGCCATCCAGCTTTTAATGATGTCATCAGGATCTAGCTGCTGTTGTTTGATCCATTCATAGTCGCTTACAAAATCTTCTAAACCAAATTTGTTGGCGGCTTCTTCTCGTTGTTGCTCTAAAGATTCTAGTGCTGCATATTCCTCATTTAAGGTCTTTAACACAGACTCTATAGAAGGCGCAATATTATGAGCCCTAAAATTATAAGCAGCCTTAAGTTGATTTTTTATTCTATACCAGCTAGGGTTTAAGAATTTAAAAAAAGAACCATCTAATCGTTGCCATTGTTCTTGAGCAATTTTAGCATCAACAGTATTTAATTTTTGTTTCCAGTTTTTATTTTCTTCTACTAATCTTAAATACAACCTTTTTTGCTTCTCTATTTTTCTATTGAAGTTATCTAAGTTAGAAGCTGCAATCGTGCTGCTATCAAAAATTCCTAACGCATTTTGAGCTACTATTTTTGAAACCTTAGATGCAAAATCAAATTCTAATCGCCATGCGGCAACAGATTGTGTCCTGACAGTAACTTCTTGTTCATCGAGGAGTTCATTGAGACGATCTAACAAACTCACCGTTGCTTCTATTTTTTCTAGAACAACTCCTTTAGAATTAGGTACATCAAGTAATCCTTGAGATAATCCATTTAGCGCATAATCTGAAATATTATGTCCGTGATTATTCAATTTTATTTGAGCAATCATTTCGGTTATCCATGTTTCATTTTCTTTCCATTCCTTATAAAACGGAACATAAATTAACTCGTTATCACTGAGCTTTTCTTTGGTTTGGTAATAGGTAATCAACTCTTGAAACAGCTCAAAAAGTGGTGGCATCCCATCACGCATCGTATCGTGAAAATGCTCTAACTTCCCTAGATGCGTTTCTATTTGATTGATGATTTTTTCACGCTTTCGCGAAAGCGTAGAAGTACTCATATCCTTCTTCATAAAGGCCTCATAGGTATCCTTGAGATTCATTATAAAGGCTTTTTTATCGGTTTGAGAATCGTGGATCAGGCAACACAACTCATCTAGTTTTTTATTTTTCAAACGGTGAAAAACCACATCTAAAGCGGCACGTTTTTCACAAACAAAAAGCACTTTTTGATCTCTAGCTACATAATCAGCAATGAGGTTAGTAATGGTTTGCGACTTACCGGTTCCTGGTGGTCCTTGAATGATATAATTCTCGCCAGACCGAGCTCTTAAAACGGCTTGAGATTGTGTAGGATCTGACTGGATAATGGGATATAAGTCTGCTAAACCACTTTTTTGATAACCATCGAGATTCATTTTCTTGGGCTGCTCACTGAAGAGTTCATCAAAGACCTCATCTTTAATATCGGCTTTTAAAATCTCAGAATAATCTCGTACAAGACTCATCTTACGGTACTTAAAATTACCTATAGTCATGTTACAAGTATCCACTTCCCATACCAAGGGATTTACATCTCCATCATTATCGGTATGATAAAAACTGCGGCGGCGCTCTGCAACAGCAAGATCACTATATGGGTTGATATCCTCATTAATGATATACTCGAGCTCGTTATGCTTTTTGGCAATAAGGTTATTGAAAATAGCAAGCCCTAATGGTTTTACATTTTGAGCGTCATAAGAATAGTCATAACTGCGTGTGCTTAAACCAGAATTACGATTAGAAAGTTTGCGCTTTTTAAGTTTGAAGTTGCGTTTTGCAAGCTTGTGAATTAACTGGATTTTAGGCTTGTCTCTCCATCTTAAATCGATTCCCGTACCACCTAGTGAGATTTGGTTTTTGATGCTTTGAACAAGCTCTTCAATAGAACTGGTTTCTAGGTCTATAAAATCTGGTAATTCAATACCGTATAAATCTTTAAGATAGTAACTTAATACTGGGTTGATCTCTGCCTCAGTATCATTTACATTTAGTTCAAAACGATCTTTAACACCTTTCTTTTTTACCAAACAAACTGGTAATAATAACAGCGGCGAACTGATACGCTCATCTTCACTTTCTTTAAAATTATACCAGTGCAAAAAAGCAACAACAACACGCAATTGATCAAAACCGTATTCATTTTTACTCTTGCGCGCCTCGAGTCTTATTTTATTAAGTGCTGGACTTAAAAATCTGTTTTTATCAAGTTCTAAATATCTATTAAGATTGACTTTTTTCTTTGAAATGAACTGCGTTTGAATATGAGCGTTCCAAAAAATTAAATCTTTTTCAGTGATGTTTTTATAGTCCAGCAACATAGGCACTGAGGCTTCTGTCAAGTTTAAGAAACCACCACGGTCATTAAAGTAAAGCAATTTATTCCTGCGCGAAATATCAAAAAGTCTACGTTTTAATTTATCTAGAATATAGCTACCACGGTCTGACAGATTTAAATTACGGAACCCTTCAGTATCTGTTAAATCAATGTAATTCTCTGGATTGAAATCTCGGTAATTTTTGAGTTTCGCAATGATTTCTTCAAGACTAGGCGCACGATCTTCTCTGTACAAAGGTGTCATTTCCCTAATCACGTGATGTATGGTAGGATGTAAATCTTTGTTATAGAAATATAAGCGCTCACGGTTTTCTATAAAACGCTTAAGCTCGTCAATGTCTCTAAAATCTATACCATATGCGACTGAAGCTAGTATAAAGCCTAGTGTAAAAATCTCAGTAATAGGATCATAATGTCCTGTTTCTAAATCCCAACTTTTATATCGTGCAAGGTAAACAGGCTTAGTAACAGGTTTTTCAAAATCCTCTTGAATCGCCTCATCATCATAGATGTGCTGGTCATAATCATCACCTTCAATCTTACTTATTTCACTATAATTACCACTTACTTCAACCGCATAGCGCTGTTTAGGTTTTTTAAATATCTTGTGCTCTCCTGTTCTAAACTCTTTTCCTTCAGAATCTATGGAGATGATTCTTCCATTAAAGTAAATATCTTCAATAGAATAAATCCCTAACACGAGATTGCGAGACCTCAAAAAATGAGCCTTTTCTATAAGCGGTAATACACGTGCAATAAAATCTGCCGTGGTACTACCGCCATGATCTTTAACCTCATCTAAAAGACTAAAAAAACTTGCTTTATAATCACTCATTATCGTAGATGCTGTTATCTTGGTTTTCATTAACGTTGCTCAAATCCGTCATCGCCTCTTGCTTTAAGTCTTTAAAACTGCGAACGGTAAGTTTGAGTTCTTTTCTAAGAACTCGTTCGTATTCTTCTATTAGACCAAGCAATTCTGCTATTTCTAAGGTATGTGCAATAGGTAGTTTTTCTAATTCGCTATCGATTCTAGCAAAATCTAATAGGACATAAGACAAATAACTTTTTGTACTAGGTGTGGTGTGTTTCAAACGTTCCAACAGTTTAGTTGTATCCACTTCTTTTTCTCTTGCGAAATCTGTAAAAAACTGTTGAGCGAGATTGAGTACCGCACTAGAATTCATCCATTGTGGTCGCAGTATGATTTGTATAAAATCCCTAGATAGTGCTCTAGTTTTTTCTTGCTCAAAAATATCTAGACTGTTGATATCCCATTTTCCCTCTATGAGTTTGTGTAAGTCCTCGTGATATTCTCGAGAGCTGCGCGCTTTTAAATCTAGAGCGATACTACGTATGTATGATTCTGGATGGGTTTGTTGATTTGTGGCTTCATCATCCTGACTAATAATTTCTTTTGCTTGGTCGAGATAGCTTTGCGCATTTACTTCTGACAGACCTGTATTAAGCTTGATCAACATTTGAATGACTGTGTAATGCTCTCGGCATGATTTAAATGCACCTGCATCACAGAAAAGCTCGAGGTATAATTGGAAAACACGTGCAGTTTCAATGATACTATCTTCACTACGAGAATCGTTTGCTAAAGCAAGAATGATACGTTGTGTGATCTCATACTCTCCATCTTCTAATTTATAGAATAGATAATGAGATAACTCGTGCGCTAGTAATGCTTTAAGTTGTTTTTCATCCAGCAATTGCAATATATTACCTGAGAATACAATGTGAGCTTCTTGATCTATAACTGATATGCTTGCGTTTAACTGTAAGCTATTATTCTCTTGATATAATGTAACCTGTGCATCTATATTTAAATCTACACATATGTCTTGCGCCATCTGGTATAGATTGCGATGACTGTCTGTATCGAGTCTGTAGGTGTTTTTAAGAAGTTCTTTTTTGAAGGACTCTATCTGTTGCGTTTTAATTTTCTCATCTTTAAACCATTGCCAGGTCTTTTTCCGACTTTTTAAATGGTCTCTCAACATTTTATGATAAGGAAAAGGCTCTAGAACAGCCGTAGTCTCAATGACATCTTGTGACATGAATATCTTTTACTGCGTGAATATTAAGTTTTAAATTTAAGGATTTAGTTTTTCTTGATGTAAGATTCTATTAGGAAAATAAATGATGATAAAAGCTTTTCAAAAACCAGACTCAAGTTAGATATTTAGCGCTTTATAAGTGTCCAAATTTCCGTACTTTTGCCAGCTTTAAAACACCTGTGTGATGAGTAAGAAATTCAACGAATACAAAGGATTGAACCTACCTGAAGTAGATGAACGCATCAAAAACTTCTGGAAGGAAAACGACATTTTTAACAAGTCCATGACGACTCGTGAAGGAAATGAACCTTTTATTTTCTTTGAAGGACCACCATCTGCAAACGGATTACCTGGTATCCACCACGTTATGGGTCGTACGATTAAGGATTTATTTTGTCGTTTTAAAACCCAACAAGGTTATCAAGTTAACCGTAAAGCAGGATGGGATACTCATGGTTTACCTGTAGAACTAGGTGTAGAAAAAGCACTAGGCATAACTAAAGAAGACATAGGCACTAAAATATCTGTAGAAGAATATAATCAAGCCTGTAAAGATGCGGTATTAAAATACACCGACATATGGAGCAAGCTTACTGATGACATGGGTTACTGGGTAGATATGGAAGATCCATATATTACTTATAAATCTAAATACATGGAATCTGTATGGTGGTTATTAAAAGAAATCTATTCTAAAGATTTGCTTTATAAAGGATACACGATACAACCCTATTCTCCGGCTGCAGGAACTGGACTGAGCTCGCACGAGTTGAACCAGCCTGGAACTTATCAAGATGTTACAGACACAACAGTTACAGCACAGTTTAAAGTAGAAGACCCATCAAAATTACCATTTGAAAACAATGGAAATGTATTTTTCCTTGCTTGGACTACTACTCCATGGACACTGCCATCTAACACTGCGCTTACCGTTGGTCCTAAAATCGATTATGTACTAGCTGAGACTTTTAACCAATATACTGGAGAACCTATGCAGGTGATTCTTGCTGAGAAATTAGTGAGCTACCAGTTTGGCAAGAAGTATGAGCATTTAGAAGGTGACGCTTTCGCGAAAGCGAAACTAGAATACAAATTAGGAGATAAAAAAATCCCTTATCAGTTATTAGGTTCTTGTAAAGGAACTGATCTGGTAAATTTAAGATACGAGCAGTTGTTGCCATATGCACAACCGTATGAAAACGCACAAGATGCTTACAGAGTAATCGCAGGAGACTTTGTAACTACTGAGGATGGTACAGGAATCGTGCACACAGCACCTACATTTGGTGCAGACGATGCGCTGGTTTCTAAACAAGCAAATCCGCCTATTCCACCGATGTTGGTTCTAGATGAAAATCAGAATCCAGTACCGCTAGTAACGCTTCAAGGAAAATTTAGAGATGAATTACCTGAAGTAGGTGGTAAATATGTAAAGAACGAATATTTTGCAGATGGAGAAGCGCCAGAACGCTCTGTAGATGTAGATATCGCGATTGCTTTAAAAGAACAGAATCGTGCTTTTAAAGTAGAAAAATATGTCCACAGTTATCCACATTGCTGGAGAACTGACAAGCCTGTTTTATACTATCCACTAGACAGTTGGTTCATTAAAGTGACGGAATTTAAAGACCGCATGCACGAACTGAATAAATCTATCAACTGGAAACCTAAATCTACCGGAGAAGGAAGATTTGGTAACTGGCTAGCAAATGCAAACGACTGGAATTTATCTCGTTCTCGTTTCTGGGGAATCCCATTGCCTATATGGAGAAATGAAACTGGGACTGAAGAAATGATTATAGGTTCTATAGAAGAACTTACCGCAGAGATAGAGAAATCTGTAGCAGCTGGATTTATGACTTCTAATCCTTTTGCCGGTTTTAAAACTGGCGATATGAGTGAAGAGAATTACAACCTTGTAGATCTTCATAAAAACGTGGTAGACGACATTTATCTAGTAGGTAAAAATGGAGAGAAACTAACACGTGAATCAGACCTTATTGATGTATGGTTCGATTCTGGTTCTATGCCATATTCTCAATGGCACTATCCTTTTGAAAATAAAGAAGAAGTAGAAAACCAACTTAGAAAAGCAGATTTCATTGCCGAAGGTGTGGATCAAACTCGTGGATGGTTCTACACACTACACGCTATCGCTACCATGATAAGTGATGACGTGGCTTATAAAAATGTAGTTTCTAACGGACTTGTACTAGATAAAAATGGACAGAAAATGTCTAAACGTCTAGGTAACGCAGCAGATCCCTTTGAAACCTTAGGTAAATATGGAGCAGATGCTACTCGCTGGTACATGGTGAGTAATGCTAATCCATGGGACAACCTTAAATTTGACTTAGACGGTATCACAGAAGTGCAACGTAAGTTTTTCGGTACACTTTATAACACGTATTCTTTCTTTAGTCTGTATGCAAACGTAGATGGGTTTACGTATAGTGAAGCTAACATTCCATTAGAAGAACGTCCAGAAATAGACCGTTGGGTTTTATCTGAATTAAATACTTTGATAAAAGATACCACAGCATTCTATGAAGATTATGAACCTACAAAGGCTGCTAGAGCCATCACCACTTTTGTGACTGAGAACTTAAGTAACTGGTACGTACGTTTATGTAGAAGACGTTTCTGGAAAGGAACTTATGAGCAAGATAAAATTGCTGCCTACCAGACGCTTTATACTTGTCTTAAAACGGTTGCACAATTAGGCGCACCTATTGCTCCATTCTTTATGGATCAACTATACCGCGATTTAACTAGTGTTTGTGAAAGCAACGCAAGTGAAAGTGTACACCTTGCATTATTCCCTAAAGCAGATGAGTCTCTAATAGACGCAGCTTTAGAAGAAAAAATGCACAAAGCACAAGTGATATCTAGTCTTACTTTATCATTACGTAAAAAGGAAAGCATCAAAGTACGCCAGCCTTTACAGCGTATTATGATACCGGTTCTAGATGTAAAAGACAAAGCACAAATAGAAGCAATTGCAGATCTTGTAAAGAGCGAAGTAAACGTAAAAGAGATAGAGTTAATAGACGATGCTAGCGGAATATTAGTAAAAGAAATCAAACCTAACTTTAAAGCTTTAGGCCCGCGTTTTGGTAAAGTGATGGGACAAATAGCCGGTAAGATCAAAAGTTTTCAACAAGAAGATATCGCTTTGTTAGAAAAAACTGGTCAGAAAGAGGTGGAAGTAAATGGAAATGCAATTATCTTGACCCTTGAAGATGTAGAGATTACATCTTCAGACATAGAAGGATGGCTAGTAGCAAATCAATCTGGAATTACCGTTGCACTAGATGTAACAATATCGCCCGAGCTTAAAAAGGAAGGGATTTCACGAGAACTTGTGAATCGTATTCAAAACATAAGAAAAGACTCAGGTCTCGAGGTAACAGATCGTATCAATATTGTGATACAATCGCAAAATGAGATTGACGACGCAGTTCATTCTAATGAGAAATACATCATGGATGAAACACTAGCAGATGATTTAACATTAATACAAACTGTAGATAATGGTACGATTGTTGAATTTGACGACATTGTGACCTCAATACAGATTAAAAAAATATAGAACATGAGTAATACAGCAGAAAAAGAAAGATATGGAGACGCAGACCTAGCTTACTTTAGAACCATAGTACAAGAAAAAATGGACGAAGCCATAAAACAACATGAGCTTATCAAAAGTGCATATATGAATGACGCCAGCAATGGTACAGAAGATACGGCACCACAGTTTAAGGCATTTGATGAAGGTAGTCAGGTAATGAATAAAGAAACTAGCTCTCAACTAGCCATTAGACAAGAAAAATTTATCCGAGATTTAAAAAATGCGATGATACGTATAGAGAATAAAACTTATGGTATCTGTCGTGTCACTGGAAAGAAAATCAAAAAAGCACGCTTAGAATTAGTACCTCACGCAACATTGAGTATTGAAGCAAAAAACATGCAGTCTTAACAGATTTTGCATTTTATAATTAACTCCTTTTAACTATGGCTCTATTGCATAAATGCCCTGTAGTCAAAAGGAGTTTTCTTTTAAGCATATTTTTGATATTCGCTTTCGCGAAAGCGCAATCACAACGCAATTCTAGTCATATCACTTATGACAACACAGGAATCTCTACAGTTGACATATATCTAGAATCTACTATTGAGCTAGAAATTATTACAATAAAAGAGGAACACATTAGAATAATTGAAAGTCAAGGAGGAGAATACCGAAGTGCAGTTTTGTTAAATACAGCAATATCCAACGACACTTTAAAAATTACCGATCCTTTTAATCCCAGCTTTTCTTTTCCACAAGACAAATTGAGTGCACACAAGATTATAGACGGAAAAGCAACGATTTACCTTCCAGAAAACTTAGCTCTAGATATTAACTCGCGCAATTGCTTTTTAAGTATCAATGGTAAATTTGAATTTTCTTTTATCAATCTAGAATCTGGCAGCTGTTTATTAAAAAATGTACGTGGAGATTTTCATATCGTATCAGTAAACGCGATGGTTACAGTCATCAATCCGTCATCTTACATAGAATTGTCCACAAAATATGGTGTAATAACCGAATTAACTAATGAGTCGATTGTTTATTACAACCAGAAAATAGAAACCATAAATAGCAACATTACTATTAAGGATTAAATAGTATTTTTGCCCCTATCCAAACGCAACTGATGAAGTTATCCAAAGCGATTCTTATTATAATTTTAGTGTTATTAATTGATCAAATTAGTAAGATCTATATTAAACTTAATTATACTCTTACTACAGATTCCAACAACCCTATTTATGATCTTAATAAATTCAAACTCATGTTTTATGAAAATGCTGGTGCAGCATGGGGCGCTGAAATTCCAGGAGAATATGGGAAGTTGATTCTAGTTATTTTTAGAGTCTTTGCCGTTTTTGGTATTGGGTATTGGTTATGGAATAGTATTAAAAATAACGGCCACAAAATTCTTATTATATCCATTGCACTTATTTTCTCTGGTGCTTTAGGTAATATTATTGACTCTATATTTTATGGGGTGATTTTTTCTGGTAGTGATCATGGCGCGGTAGCTACTTTATTTCCTGAAAATGGATATGCACCATTAGGATATGGTAAAGTAGTGGATATGCTTTATTTCCCTCTTTTTGATGGTGTATGGCCAGCATGGTTGCCATGGATCGGTGGAGAAACCTTTTCTTTTTTTAACGCGATATTCAACATAGCAGACTCTGCTATAACAATAGGTGTAATCTTATTAATTCTTTTTAGTAAAAAAGCTTTTCCAGAAAAATCTTAGAGTCTAAAAGCACTTATCATCGCCTCTTTTGATATAGGCTTTGTAATAAAATCGTTTACAATAGCGTGATTACGAGCTTTATTCATTTCTTCAGGATTAATGGTAGAACTTACCACGTTAAGCTTGAGACTACTTTGCTTGAGTTCATTTGCATATGGCTCCAGCGCATCTAGAAATTCCCAACCATCCATAATAGGCATATTAAGATCTAAGAGAACTACCTGTGGTAAAGCTGTTGCATTATTACCCGCAAGAGCTTCTTCAAAATAATCAAAGGCTTGCTTGCCATTTTCAAATACTAATAATTCTTGAGCTAGCTCATTTTTATTGATGAGCATCTTGATCAGACTTACATATAGTTTGTCATCATCAATTATACAGGCTCTATGTATGGTTTTTATAGACATTTATTCAAATCTTATTGAAAACGTACTTCCTTTTCCTAATTCACTTTTAACAGATATATCACCACCTAAAGCTTCAACCTTACTTTTTACTAAAAACAAGCCTACTCCACGGGCATCATCATTGGTATGAAAGGTACGATACATATGAAATAATTTACCTGCATGACGTTTTAAATCAATACCTATTCCATTATCTCTTATAATTAACAGCTTCCGTTTGTTCTTAGATTTAGTCTTAACCACAATCTTCAATGGTCTTTCCAGATCCCTATATTTGATAGCATTACTTATTAAATTTCTGAAAACACTTTCTAAAAATGATGGTACGTATTCTATAGAAAGTAACTCAGCAAAATCATAAGTTACCGTTGCGTTTACCGCTTTAATATCTTCTTCAAAATCTAATAACACTCTATTAAATATAGCCTCTATATCTATATTCTCTTTAATCTTTAATTCCGTATTAATAGTCACGACTTCATTCAGATGATGTAATGTCTGATTAAGACTGAAGGATATATCATTTAAGTAACTATTGAATACCTCAACATCACTAGGCTCTTTAACATCATCAAAGGTCTGTAAGGTAAGTTGCAAATTACTGGCATGAGATCTTAGATTATGAGAAAGTATATGAGCAAAATGAACTAGTCTTTCATTCTGAGCTTTAATTACTAAAGCAGCGTTCTCTACTTCTTGAGTGTTTTTTATATACCGATCTACGCTTGTAAAAACTCCACGTAGACCTACAACTCTATCTTCCTGTAAAAATGGATGACAATTAAATCGCACCCAAAGACGTTCTCCGTCAAACTTATTCATTTCTAAATCTAGAATCGTAGAATTTCCTTTTAATGAATCACCTATCAGCTTTTTAAAAACCTTCTTATTGGCAAAAAATCGAGAAACATTATCGATATTTATTTCATAATCATGAGGAATCCCAAGCAAGTCTCTACTCCCAAAATTGAGAATAATCGCTCCGGTAATTAGATTACAACCATAGCCACCCGTTTGAGTCATCGTAGCTATCTCATTTAAGAAATATGACTTGTCTTCTAAGGCATTTTGAAGACTTATTTCATTATTGTTTTGCATCGTTTTTTAGGGGAAAACGTTTATTTCTAACCAGCAATTTAACCGGCCTTTCTAGTAACAACCGAAAAATAAGGTAAAAGTCGCAAACCACCTAGCTCATTTGCGCACTATCAGTAGTCTTTTAGTAAATTATTGCCTGAAATCGTAAATTTCATCAGGACAGACCAACACATCTAATGGGATATCATTAGGATAGGTTTCAATTTGATAATTTAAAGGTTTAACAAAAGATAAACCTATCTTTAATACCGTTGGTCGGCATTTTTCCAAAAACCTATCGTAAAATCCTTTTCCATAGCCTACTCTATTACCCATAGAATCGCAAACCAACAACGGTACAAATACAACATCTAACTGTTTTTCATCAATTGCAATACCGTTACCATCTGGTTCAGGAATACCCCATTTATTAATCAGAATACGAGTGTCATCAGTCAACAAATAATGACTCATACTGTAATCTAAAAAATTACTTTTTGATAAAATGACATTTTTATCTTTTCCTTGAAGCGCATGAAGTATGAAATCTGTTTGAACTTCTTTATGTTTTTCTATACTTAAAAAAAGATGATACATTTTAAAATCCCAGATATCCATAGTTAACAACCTATTTGCAATCTGTAAACTATAATCTTCAACTTCTTGAGGACTTAAATCTAATCGCAGTTGTTTATATTTATTTCTGAGTGCTTGCTTCTCCATGATTTGCTGTAATATGGAAGATGGCATCACCTTGATAAACCATCGGACTTTGATTTACATTAATGATATATCCGGTCTGATTAGACTTTACTTTGTGTCTAAAAGAACCATATGGATCAGTGATAGTAGCAATGTATTCACCCTTTTCAACTAATCTACCATAAGGCACTTTGGGATGAAATAGTCCAGAATAAGAAGCTCTTAACCACTTTGAACTTTTAACTACGATACTTGCTGAAGTCTCTGGTGGTAATTCAAAAGCTTCATCTAGCATATCTAAATGATGTAATACTCTTTTTGCTCCTTGGACACCTACCCTAACAATATTTTTATCACTCTCAAATGACTTACCACCTTCAAATAATAAATATGTTTTACCTAATTCCATACAGGTATGTCTAAGAGTGCCTTTTAGTTTACCGCTATGAATAAGAAACGGTGCTTTAAAAATTTGAGCTAACTCAAGAGATTTCTCATAACTCGAATCTACTCGCATTTGAGGAGCATTAAAACGCTGTGCTCCACCTGTATGAAAATCCATAACGATATCTACATGAGGTAAAATCTCATTCACAAATTGATGTGCAAATCTACCTGCAAGAGAACCAGATTTATAACCAGGAAAACTTCTATTTAAATCACGACCATCTGGAAACTCTCTTTTCATGTTCAGAAACCCAAAAATATTGAGCACTGGCATACAGATAATTGTACCAGACTGTGGCTTATTGTAACCTTTGGCAATAATCTGACGCACTACTTCAATACCATTAATTTCATCACCATGCAAACCACCAGTAAGTAGCACTACTGGACCAGCCTTGCGTGCTCTACTAATTATTACTGGTACTTCAATAGCTGTTGAAGTATAAAGCTTTGCTTTATTAAAATTAAGCTTGTAACTGTGTCCAGGCTTAATCTCTGTATCAAGTATGTTTATAATTCTTAACGACATTATACACTTTGCTCTATAAACTTGATGATTTCACGAGCAATATTATAGTTAGTAGCTCCTTCGATACCTTCTAATCCTGGAGAAGAATTTACCTCAAGCACTAACGGACCACGTGCACTTTGTAATAAATCTACACCACAAACTCCTAACCCTAAAGATTTTGCCGCACCTATTGCCGTTAACTCTTCCTCCTTAGATAGTTTTATTTGTTTTGCACTACCTCCACGATGTAAATTAGATCTAAACTCGCCTTCCATCGCCTGACGTTTCATTGCGCCCACGACACGATTACCGACCACAAAGGCTCTAAGATCAGCGCCACCAGCTTCTTTTATAAACTCTTGAACGATAACTCTTGACTGCATTGTATTATAGGCCTCAAGAATGGTCTGTGCACTGTCAAAATCTTCTGCGAGATTAACACCTATACCTTGAGTTCCTTCTAATACTTTAATCACCACAGGTGGTCCATCTACCATTTTTAAAATTGCATCTGTATGTTTACCAAAGTTTGTAAAAACAGTTTTAGGCATACCAACACCAGCACTTGATAAACGTTGCAGGCTTTGCAACTTATCTCTACTACGTACTAAAGCTTGCGAACTCACTGTCGTAAAGCAATTCATCGCTTCAAACTGTCGTACAATTGCAGTTCCATAAAAGGTTATAGAAGCACCTATACGTGGTATGATAGCATCTGGTTTATCTAGCTTTTCACCTTTATAGTAAACGCTAGGTTTCTGTCTTTCTAATTTTATATCACACTTTAATGGGTCAATAACTTTGACTTGATGGCCAGCAGCTTCTGCCTCTTCCACCATTCGTTGTGTGCTATATAGCGTTTTACCGCGTGAGAGTATATTAATTTTCATGTAGGCCTTGAAGATAAGAAACATCCTGTAATTCAGAATCAACGATAAATTTAGAAGATAAAAATTTGCGTCCGATAAGCACCGGATATCTCATTTGCTCTCTATTACTAAGCGTTAATGAAATCTTCCATAACTTACCAAAGAGTCTGATGTTAGCCTGCACTTCATACCTCAATTCAGAAGTACCATTACTACTACGCACACTAGTTATTTCATACTCTTCAAACCTCATTTGCTTGCCATGATATTGCTCATGTGCTTCATCCAGTAATGTAGCGAGCAGTATACCGTTTTCTTCAACAATATCAGTACAATGAATACTAGAGGTATAAGCACCCGTATCAATTTTTATATCGAGATTTTCGATTTCAAGTTTAGGAAAGTCTGCACGATCAGTGCGACCTATTATAAGTTTCTTTTTAGACACTATTTATCATCGATTAAGTAGGCAAAGATGCATGTAATTTATGAGAATATATCTTTAAGTAATCGTTAATTGTATCATTTGAAAAACGCTTTCGCGAAAGCGTATAATCTATATCATATGGCATATAATTAACCTTAGGTTTATACAGGCTATGTAAATTTTTAAGACCTTTAAAAATTAAAAAATCATCATGAAAAAGATACTTCTACTCTTACTCTTTATATCAAGTCTCTCGATAGCACAAGAATCCTTACTACAATCTGGACCTATGGTGGGCTACTCTGATTTTAGAGAAGCGCTTATATGGGTACAAACAAAGGCACCTGCAAATGTGAAAATCGGATACTTTACAGGTGATGAAGACATGCGATTTACAGAAACCGTATCAACTCATGCTGATGGAGATTATATCGCAAAACTATATCCGCGAGAAGTTATCTATGGCGCTACTTACACATACAAGCTCTACATTAATGACATATATGTCCCTAGAGATTATAAATTAGAATTTCAGACACAAACCCTATGGCAGTATAGAACAGATCCACCAGATTTTAAAATAGCTTTGGGCTCTTGCAATTTTATAAACGATCAAAAAGATGATAGACCATCGCCATATGGTGGTCATTATGAAATTTTCAATAGTATTTTATCTAAAGATCCTGATCTGATGCTTTGGTCTGGAGATAATACTTATTTAAGAACACCTGATTTTTTAACTGAAACAGGTATTAGATACCGTCACAGAAACACGCGTGCCTTACCAGAACTGCAGGCACTTTTAGGAAGTGTACATCATTATGCCACATGGGATGATCATGATTATGGACCTAACGACTCTGATCGCAGTTATGTACATAAAAAAATTACCGAAAAAGCCTTTAATGATTACTGGGGAAATTTAAACACTAATGCTGCTGGAAATGGTGGTGTCACACAGCACTTCCCTTTTAATGATGTTGAATTCTTTTTTCTAGATGATCGCTATCATCGAGCACCTAATAAAGGTATGGATAACCATAAAGACTATTTTGGAGAAGATCAACTAGACTGGCTTATCGATGCGTTAACAGCTAGCAACGCATCTTTTAAAGTAGTCGTTGCTGGTGGACAGATCATAAGCGATGCGGCAGTTTATGAAAATTATGCGACTTATCCAGGTGAAAGGGAACGTCTCTTAAATCGATTACATGAAGAACGTATTGAGCGTGTTCTATTTATAAGTGGTGATAGACATCATACTGAAATATCTAGATTAGAACGTGAAGATGCTTATCCTTTAATAGATATAACTTGTTCACCATTAACTGCTGGAACTCATCAAGCCAGAGAAGAAGGAAACACTTTACAGGTAAAAGGAGCTACTTTTTATGAACATAATTTTGGAATTATAGACGTTACTGGTTCTTATGGAAATAGATCTTTAAAACTGACTATATATGATACCCAAGGCGATAAAGTTTTTGATTATTCAATTAAGCAAAAAGAACTACAGTACCTTAAAAATTAAACGTATAAAAAAACCGTTTCTTTTTTAAGGAAACGGCCTTGCTTTTTAAATTTTTAGACTTAAAGGGCGCAATCGTATTGCACCATAAGAAACAATTACTTCTTTGGAGCTTGTTTCTTTGCCTTTGGAGCTACCGCAGGCTTGGAAGAAGGTTTACCGAAATTTTTCGGGCCTTTTGCTGGTTTATTTGCCATGGTTTATGACTTTAAGATTATGAAGTAAATGTATTCTAGTTCCAGAATATGCAATTCTTTTTTTAGTTAAATTTTAAGTGCGTTTTAGTTAAAAAAAAAGATATACTAAATTCATAAAAATTTCTTACCTTACTGATGTTCAAAAACATCAATTATGGGTATCAAAAGTTTTGTAGGAAAAAGAACTGGTCAGGTAAGTAATTCAAATCAGGCTTTTCAAGTAAAAGATTTTATGACTCGTAAATTAGTCACCTTTAATCCCGATCAAGGTATTACTACTGTAATGGAAACCTTACTTAAACAACGTATTACAGGTGGACCTGTTGTCAATGAAAAAAAAGAGTTGGTGGGTATTATAAGTGATACTGACCTTATGCATGTAATAGGCGATAGTCGATATCACAATATGCCCGTCGGTGATCGTAAGGTGAGTGATTATATGTCTAAACAGGTAGACACTATAGAAGCAGAAGCAGACATTTTTGAGGCCGCTACTCGTTTCTTAAAAACAGGTCACAGACGTTTTCCTGTAACTGAAAACGGTAAATTAATCGGTCAAATCTCTAGAATGGATGTTATTATTGCTGCCACAAAACTTAAAGGTGAAGACTGGCAAAAATAACTATTACTCTATCGCATGCTTTTTAAGTAATTCTAAACTAGTGTACTTTAAAGCAGCATCGTCAGTAGCCATAAGATTAATTTGAGGAGCGACACCAGCTTTCTCTGCTTCTAACCATCTTAAAATACACAGACACCACTTGTCACCAGGTTTTAATCCAGGAAAACGATATGCAGGATTAGGCGTGGAAAGATCATTTCCTCGTGACTTTGTATAATCTAAGAATTCTTGTGTCATCACGGCACAAACCACATGAGTACCACAATCTTCACTTGCCGAACGACAATAACCATCGCGCCAGTAACCTGTCATAGGATCGTTGCAGCAAGATTCTAATGCAGTTCCTAATACGTTCATTGGTTGATCTGTTTGCATGGTCCTCAGTTTATAAGACACGTTATATTAAAATAAATGAGTCTATTTTTAAGTAAAAAATTACGAGTCTACAATTTTATGCCTTTGCTATTTGTTCTTTAAGAACGTGTAATGGCTGCACTCCACTACCTTTCCAGACCAAATTACCATTTTTATATATCATAAAAGCAGGAACACCACGTACATTCATTTGAGTAGCAAGCGCCTGATTTTTATCTACGTCTATTTTTAATATTCTAACCTCATCTCCGAGATCATCTTTAAGCTTTTCTAATACCGGCATCATGGTCTGACATGGGCCGCACCACGTAGCAAAAAAGTCAATTAAAACTGGTGTATTTGTTGATATGATTTCTTTAAAACTTGCCATCTTTTATTTGTAAAATTAAAATATTTTCAAAATCCACACCGTTATAGAAATGATAAGAAAATAGGTTGATTTTAATACGCTTTCGCGAAAGCGTGCTCTAGAAAATTCCTAACTTTACATCGCTATGGAATTATCACCGCTCGAGGTTCAAATCAGAATCCTACCTTCTACACCAGGTGTTTATCAATATTATGATAAAGATCACAAACTGCTGTATGTAGGAAAGGCAAAAAACCTGAAAAAGCGCGTTTCATCATATTTCACAAAGAATCACGATAGTTATCGTATAAAATCGATGGTTAAGAAAATCGTGACTATTGAACATATCGTGGTTGAAACAGAAATGGATGCGCTATTGCTGGAAAACTCTTTGATTAAAAATAGAAATCCGCGATATAATATCATGTTGCGAGATGATAAAACGTATCCGTGGCTATGCATTAAGAAAGAACGTTTTCCTCGTGTTTTTTTAACTCGTAGAATGATTAAGGATGGTAGTGAATATTATGGTCCTTTTTCAAGTGTTAAAACTGTGCGTGCCTTACTAGATCTTATTAAAGGATTATATCCTTTACGTACTTGCAAATACGACCTAAGTGCAGATAAGATTAATGCTGGAAAATATAAAGTATGCCTAGAGTACCATATAGGTAATTGCGCTGGACCTTGTGATGGTTTAATGAGTGAAACCGCATATGCCGCAAATATTGATAATGTGCGCAATATTGTAAAAGGTGATTATAAAAATGCTGCAAAGCATTTTGAATCACAAATGATGGAGTATGCGGCAAACATGCAGTTTGAAGACGCTCAACGCATTAAAGAAAAACTAGAAATTTTACAGAAGTATCAATCTAAGTCTACTGTGGTTAATTCTAAAATTACTGATGTAGATGTTTTTAGTCTAATATCTGATGAAACACATGCTTATGTAAACTACTTACAATTATCACATGGTGCGATTGTGCGTTCACATACTTTAGAAATCAAGAAAAAGCTAGAAGAGACCGATCAAGAATTACTAGAAATTGCAATCATTGAATTGCGCCAGCGTTTTAACTCTCAATGTAGAGAAATTTATGTGCCGTTTGAGGTAAAGCTAGGTGATCAAATAAAGGTAACAATACCACAGTTAGGTGATAAAAAGAAGATTGTAGATTTATCATTGCGCAACGCAAAATTTTATAGACAGGAACAATTTAAAACTATTAAAATAGTAGATCCAGATAGACACGTTAAACGTCTTATGGCGCAAATGAAAGCAGACCTAAGGCTGGATGAAGAACCGGTTCATATAGAGTGTTTTGATAACTCCAACATTCAAGGAACAAATCCTGTTGCTGCATGCGTCGTATTTAAAAATGGAAAACCGAGTAAGAAAGATTATCGTAATTTTAATATTAAAACAGTAGAAGGTCCAGATGATTTTGCCAGTATGGAAGAGGTCGTACATAGACGCTATAGAAGATTATTAGAAGAAGGCGAGCCATTACCTCAGCTTGTAGTGGTTGATGGTGGTAAGGGACAATTATCTAGTGGTTTAAAAGCTCTAGATAGATTAGGGCTGAGAGGAAAAATCACCATTATAGGAATTGCTAAAAGACTAGAAGAATTATTTTATCCTAACGATCCAGTACCATTATATCTCGATAAACGTTCTGAAACACTTAAGGTAATTCAACAAATGAGAAATGAGGCGCACCGTTTTGGGATTACACATCACCGCAATAAGCGCAGTAAACAAGCTATTGAAACAGAGTTAGACAACATACCAGGAATAGGAGAAAAAACAGCTGTTGAGTTGTTAAGGCATTTCAGATCTGTAAAAAGAATCAAAACAGCTTCTAAAAAAGAAATAGAAGATATTATTGGTGTTTCAAGAGCACAAAAAATCATCGACTTTTATAAGAATGAAAATGAATAAACACATATGGATTGTCTTAGTATTCATTTTCGCGCAAGCGGATTTTTTATATGCGCAACAAAATCAAAAAGCTAACAAGCAAAAAATAGGTCTAGTATTATCTGGTGGTGGCGCAAAAGGACTCGCTCATATCGGAACGTTAAAAGTCATAGACTCGTTAGGTATTAAGATAGATTATGTTGCAGGAACTAGCATGGGCGCAATTGTAGGTTCTTTATATGCATCTGGATACACCGGTAAGCAATTAGATTCTGTGTTTCAGACTATTGATTTTGACGATATAATTTCAGATGACATACCACGTGAATCCAAAACATACTTTGAACGCAAGGATAATGAACGCTATGGTGTGACCTTACCCTTTAAGGACTTTAAAGTACAAGTACCTAACTCACTAAGCAAAGGACAAAATATATATAATTTACTTTCCAGATTGCTCTCTCATGTTAAAGATGTGCATGAATTTAGTGAATTACCAATTCCATTTTTTTGTGTTGCTACAGATGTTGAAACTGGAGAAGATATTATATTAGATAATGGTTATTTACCTCGTGCAGTAAACGCCAGTGGTGCCTTACCTTCCTTATTTGCTCCGGTAGAAATAGAGAATAGACTTTTTATAGACGGCGGCGTAACAGACAATTACCCAGTAGAAAAGTTAAGAGCTTTAGGAATGGACATCATCATAGGCGTGGATGTTCAAGATGGACTTAAAAACAGAGATCAACTTAACGGTGCTTTTGATATTCTTACTCAAATTAATAATTATCGTACTATAAATGCGATGAAAGAAAAAGTATCCTTCACTGATATCTATATTGATCCTGATATTGAAGATTACACAGTCATATCCTTTGATCAAGGAAAAGCGATTATTAAAGAAGGAGAAATAGCTGCATTTAAAAAATTAGACCAACTGCAAAAGCTAATTGATGGAGAAGGCTATCATAGAGAAAAATTACCTGCAGTAACAACAGATAGCATATACCTAGCTCAAGTATATATTAATGGTAATGAAAACTATTCTAGAGCCTACATAAATGGTAGATTTAAAATTGAAACACCTGGTAACGTAGCATATACAGACATCAGAGACGGAATTAATAATTTACAAGCCACTAATAATTTTTCTAAAATTAATTATGAAATTATCAACACACCAGATGGTGCTATTCTAGAAATAGGCGTTATAGAAACTACGGTGCGCAATTACCTACGACTAGGTGTTCATTATGATGAGTTGTTAAGAAGTGCAGCATTAGTTAACCTTACTAGAAAAAACGTCTTATTTGATAGTGATGTCGTTTCTGCAGATGTTATTTTAGGTGACAATGTCAGATATAATTTTGATTATTATATCGATAAAGGTAAGTACTGGTCTATCGGCTTTCATAGCGAGTTTGTTCAATATGAAAAACAGATATCTGCTAGTTTTCTAGAACAAGTTACAGATATAGATATTGATGTCAACTCTATAGATCTAGATTACAACGACTGGACTCAACAACTATTTCTACAAACTAAAATAGGAAATGGGTTCAATCTAACTGTAGGAGCAGAATATAAATCTCTAAGATTATTTACAGAAACATTGGGCACTAATGCTAACACAGACCAGCGCACGATATTTGAAAATAGCAATTATAGTAGTGTGTACACAAATGTACTCTATGATACCTATGACAACCTTTTCTTCCCATCTAGTGGTTGGAAAATAGATGGTGATTTACACATCTATTTATATAATAGTAGCAAGGTAGATAATAACTTTCAAGAATTTTCAATGGCCCAAGTTTCTGTAGGTCATGCAAGAAGCTTTGGTAAATGGAGTCTGCGTGGAGATGTCCTATTTGGTTTACCCATAGGTAATCCTGGCAATAGTTCTTTTGACTTTTACTTAGGTGGTTATGGCGCAAGGCGCATTAATAATATACTACCATTTTACGGTTATGATTTTGTAAGCTTGAGTGGGAACACGGTAATGGGTGGACTTATTGAACTAGACTATGAAATCTTTAAAAACAACCATATCATCTTGAGTACTAATTCTGTTAAGATTGATGATTATCTATTTGAAAAATCAGACTGGTTCAGTACAGATGGTTTTACGGGATATGCTATCGGATATGGACTAGAGACATTCTTAGGACCATTAGAATTAAAATACAGTTTTAGTCCAGAGCAAAGTAAAGGTGAGTTCTATGTAAATCTAGGGTTTCAGTTTTAGTACGCTTTCGCGAAAGCGTATTCTCAAAAGTCCACTTATAAATAATTGACTTAAAGCATGGAATCATCTCAGGAATTTCCGAAATTGCTAGTCATAAAAATAAAAGCTCATGCCTTTTTATCACAAGCTAGGAAAAATACCGCCTAAAAGACACACTGTATTCAGAAAACCAAATGGTGAATTGTATTCTGAGCAGCTTTTTGGAACCATAGGTTTTGACGGTATGTCTACAAACTCATACCACGTCCATAGACCTACTATGGTTAAGGAAATTAAAGGACAGTATTCAGTAAAACCTGAGATTGCTTTAGAAAATCATATTAAATCATATCGATTCAGAGGTTTTCAAGTAAAACCTAAAGCTGATTATTTAGAGAGTCGCACTATAGTTCTTACTAATAGTGATGTCAACATTATACTGGCAGCACCACAAGAATCTATGACAGATTATTTTTATAAAAATTCAGATGCAGATGAGTTGATTTTTATCCATAAAGGATCAGGAACATTGCGCACACATTTGGGTAATATAGATTTTAAATATGGTGATTATCTATTAATTCCACGAGGGATTATTTACCAATTAAGGTTTGATGATAAGGATAATAGACTTTTTATCACAGAGTCCAGAAGACCTATTTACACTCCAAAACGCTATCGCAATTGGTTCGGTCAGTTACTAGAACACTCGCCATATTGCGAGCGAGATTTAAGAAGACCCGACACGCTGGAAACACATGATGAATTGGGTGACTTTTTAATGAAGATTAAAAAACAAGACGAGATTTTTGACATGGTTTATGCATCACATCCGTTTGACGTTGTGGGCTATGATGGTTATAATTTCCCTTATGCATTATCCATACACGACTTTGAACCTATAACCGGACGCATTCACCAGCCGCCACCAGTACATCAAACCTTTGAAACAGATGCGTTTGTGGTATGTAGTTTTGTGCCTAGATTGTATGATTATCATCCAGATAGTATACCAGCACCATATAACCATAGTAATATTGATAGTGATGAAGTACTGTATTATGTAGATGGTGATTTTATGAGCCGCAACGATGTAGATGCCGGACATATCAGCTTACATCCTGCAGGAATACCACATGGTCCACATCCAGGAGCGGCAGAACGCAGCATAGGAAAAACTAAAACTGAAGAACTAGCCGTTATGGTAGACACTTTTAAACCTTTAAAGGTTACAAAAGCAGCACTAGAAATAGCTGATGAGGATTATCATAAAAGCTGGCTAGAATCTAGTCACTAATTTTATAAAAACTAAACTTTACACCATTGGAAAACAACACCAACCAAAACTCTTCTAATCAAAATAGGTCCTGGGAAGATAATAACTATTCTAACTCTGGATACGACAGTTCAAAAAGCCATGAACATAATCAAAATCAAGGTGGACAAAACTGGAGCTCACAACCTTATCGCTCAAAATTACCAGCAGATAATAGTGCCATGGTCCTTGCAATTGTTGCGACCGTTTTATTTGTAATTTGTTGTTGTGTAGGTGGCCAGTATCTAGCTCTTGTCTTAAGTATTATAGGTTTTGCTCTTGCTCAATCTAGTATGACTAAGTATCAGCAAAACCCAGAACAATATGATCCTGGCAGTTATAAAAGAGTTAGTAACGCAAAGACTTTTAATCTAGTGGTAGGTATTGTGAGTTTAATTTTAATTGTTTTAGGTTTTATAGGGCTATTCAGTAACACATTTGATGAATACAACTACTTAGACATGATGGATGAAGATGAAGAATGGTATAATGATGATTATGAATATGAAGAATCTGAGGTTGAAGACGACTGGTATGAATATGAAGAAGAAGTAGATACTTTAAATGAAACAACGGACTCTGTTCAAATAGAAGTTGAAGAATTAGAAACAATTATTGAAGAGATTCCACAAGATTAAAATATGATACCATGAAAGAATCGAGTTTTGGAACGAGTTTTGTATTTCATACTTTGAAACGCATGAAAATGCTTTTAAATCAAAGTATCATGAAAAAATTAATACTTCCTATACTCGCAATATTTATCGCCACAACGGCTTTTATGCCTACCACTGCACCACCAGAAATGGCATTTAAAAAAGGGGAATGGTTCCGTTTTAGAATTCACTATGGCGTTTTTAACGCTAGCTATGCTACCATGCAGGTTAGCGAAGCTAAACTAGAAGGTAAAGAGGTTTATCATATTAAAGGAAAAGGTAAATCTACAGGTTTATTACACCTATTCTTTAAAGTAGACGATCGCTATGAAACTTACATAGATCGCACTACTGTAAAGCCGTATCGATTTATACGCGATATTGATGAAGGTGGACACACTAAGGATATTCAGATAGACTTTAATCATGACACTAGAACAGCTGTTATTAATGATAAAAAGCATAATAAAGTAGAGTCTATGGATATAGAACCTTCTACTCAAGATATGATGAGTGCTTTTTATCATTTGCGCACAATAGTAGATATAAAGACATTAAAAAAAGGAGACGAGTTTAAATTACCCATGTTCTTTGATAAAGAGAATTTTGACTTTAAATTAAAATTCTTAGGTCGTGACACCATTAGAACTAAATTTGGTAAAGTTCCTGCTTTAGAATTCAGACCCTACGTACAATCAGGCCGCGTTTTTAAAGAAGAAGAAAGCCTAACGGTATGGATATCTGATGATGAAAACAAAATGCCTTTAAAAATAAAAGCAAAACTAGCCGTTGGATCACTAACTGCAGATTTAGACGCTTTTAAAGGTTTAAAATATCAATTTAAAACCTTGCCATAGTAGATTTATCGCTACTGTTAACAACATCCTTCTTAAATCAATAGATACGTTTTAAGGTTTCACAGGTATTATTACATTTGTAGAACCTTAAAATGTTTTCATGTCACAGGAAATCAGTCCAGAAATCGCGCAACGTATTCAGTTGTTAGAAGAAAAATTTAAGAATTCAGGTCAGGACATGCTCTCCTATCTAGATGGACTGTTATATGACCAATACATTACTTATTGGGATTACATAAGATTAGACACACTACTAAGTCTACAGGTGCCATCTACTCATTTTCCAGATGAAATGATTTTTATAGGTTACCATCAGATTACAGAGCTTTATTTTAAACTCATTATACACGAGCAATTACAAATTATAGAAAGTAAAGATTTAACAGGTCCTTTCTTTGCAGAAAAACTGCGTCGTATTAATCGCTATTTCGGTATTTTAATTAGCTCTTTTGAAGTAATGATTAAAGGAATGGAACGCGAGCAATTTTTAAAATTCCGTATGTCATTATTACCAGCTAGTGGTTTTCAGAGTGCACAGTTCCGCATGATAGAATTTTACAGTAGTGATTTAATAAATGTAGTACATCCAGATGTTAGAGAACGCTTCCGCGAAAGCGATAACGATAACCTTGAAGAACTCTACAATCATTGTTACTGGAAGCAAGGTGGTATCGATATGCATACCCAAGAAAAAACGCTTACACTAAAACAGTTTGAAGAACGTTACACACCTAGATTCTTGCGTATCGCGCATGAGGTAAAGGACACAAATATTTACCAACGATACCTGCAATTACCTGAAGAAGAAAAAACAAAAGAACTAATGGACGCCATGCGCGCTCATGACCAAAACGCTAATATCAACTGGAAACTAATGCATATGGGAAGTGCCCATCGCTATCTGAGAAAAGAAGGCGATCCTATACAGGCAACTGGAGGAACTAACTGGAAAAAATTCTTGCCACCTAGTTTTCAAAAAATTATTTTCTATCCAGAACTATGGACTCAAGATGAGATCGATAACTGGGGAAAACAATGGGTTGAACATGCATTAAACACAAAATAATAGATGAAGAAATTTCTAGTCATCGCCCTAGTGCTGGGAATAAGCCTTACCGCTTGTAAAGAAAAAGAAGTTTATGTAGAACCAGAGGTTGCTGAGATAGTAGTTCCAGTAATGCAATATGGTTTTGACCTTAATAATTATGAGGTAGTTACCGATACTGTAAAAAGTGGTGACACCTTTGGTAATATAATAGATCCACATCTAGTAGATGGCCAAAGTATTTTCAAAGCTGCCGAAGAACTAGACGCTGTATATAGCGTGCGACGTATACAAGTAGGTAAGCCTTATAAAATTTTAAAAAGAAAAGATAGCCTGGGCACACCAGAAGCTTTTATCTATGAGCCTACTAAAATGGATTATGTAGTGCTCAATTTTGCAGATAGCCTTAAAGCATATAAAGATAAACATCCATTGAAATTTGTCAGAAAAACAGCATCTGGCGTTATCAATTCTACACTGTCAGAGGCAATGGAAGAAGAAGGATTAGGCATGGCGGCTATATATGAATTATCAGATATCTATCGATGGTCTATTGATTTTTTTAGGCTCCAAAAAGGTGATCGTTTTAAAATGATTTATACAGAGCGTTACATCAACGATAGTATATATGCAGGAATTGAAAGTATAGAAGCTGCCGTATTTGAAACAGATAAGACACCATTTTACGCGTTTGATTTCAAGACTGACTCCATAAACAACATCAGTGATTATTATGATGAAAACGGTAAAACATTACGTAGTTTTTTCTTAAAGGCACCTGTAAACTATTCGAGAATATCGAGCCGTTTTACAAAACGTAGGTTTCATCCTGTTCAAAAAAGATGGAAAGCACACAAGGGAACAGATTATGCCGCTGCTTATGGAACGCCTATCGTATCTACCGCAAATGGTGTAGTAATCAAATCTGGGTATACACGCGGTAATGGTAACTATGTAAAAGTTAAGCACAATAACACCTATTCTACTCAGTACCTACATATGACAAAACGCAAAGTAAAGGTAGGTCAGCGTGTGAAACAAGGTCAAGTAATAGGAACTGTAGGATCTACTGGGCTAGCAACAGGACCACATGTGTGTTATCGATTCTGGGTAAACGGAAAACAAGTAGACCCATACAAACAAAATTTACCTAGCGCAGATCCATTGCCTAATGAAAAAATGGAAGACTACCTCAATTTCATTCAACCATTGAAGGACGAAATAGATTTACTTTCTTTTAAAAACGACGACCAAGTACTATGAAAAACATAAATCCGACTGAAACAAACGCATGGCTTAAATTAGAAAAACACTTTGAAGGTTTTGACGATTTCAGCCTCAGAGAAGAGTTTAAAAAAGACACCTCTAGAGCAGAAAAGCTTACGTTAATAGACAAGGATTTTTATGTTGATTTATCTAAAAACTTAATTACCGAGACTACAAGGACTCACCTTACATCACTAGCTACAGAGTGTGGTTTAAAAGAAGCTATTAACTCTTACTTTAATGGAGCGATTATAAACGCCACAGAAAAACGCGCCGTTTTACATACTGCATTAAGAACCCCACAATCTAGTGCAGACAGCAGTGTTGCAAGCAATGTAAGTGACGCCATCGAGAGTAAGCAAAAGATGTTTGATTATGTTGATAGCGTCCTGAACAGTAAAACTTTAACAGCTAGTGGTAAAAAATTTGACACCATTGTTAATATAGGTATCGGTGGTAGTGATTTAGGACCAGTCATGATTTATGAGGCTTTACAAGCGTACAAAAATGACATGACCCTTCATTTTGTCTCTAACGTTGAAGGAGATCATGTAGAAGAAGTTCTTAAAAAAATAAACCCAGAAACAACATTATTTGTCATCGTTTCAAAGTCTTTTGGGACACAAGAAACATTGACTAACGCTACAACCATTAGAAACTGGTTTATTGAAAAAATAGGAGCAGATGCTGTTTCAAATCATTTTATAGCCGTAAGCAGCAATGTAGAAAAAGCAGTCAACTTTGGTATCCATCATGCAAACATATTCCCGATGTTTGATTGGGTAGGTGGTAGATTTTCATTGTGGAGTACTGTAGGTATGTCTGTAGCTCTAGGAATAGGGACTAAAAACTTCCAATCATTATTAGATGGCGCACATGACATGGACAACCATTTCAAAAACACTGATTTTGAAAAAAACATTCCTGTTCAATTAGCATTAATGACCATATGGTATAATAACTTTTATCGCGCACAAAGCGAGGCTATCATTCCATACACACAATACCTTCATAGACTACCTGCTTATTTACAACAGGCCATTATGGAAAGTAATGGTAAATCTGTTGACCGCGATGGCAACTCAGTTACCTATGACACAGGTAATATTATCTGGGGAGAACCTGGTACTAACTCGCAGCACGCATTTTTTCAGTTAATTCATCAAGGAACTAAATTAATACCTGCTCATTTTATCGCTTTCGCGAAAGCGAAATACAATCAGCCAGATCATCACAATAAGCTGATGGCAAATTTCATTGCGCAAACTGAAGCCTTAATGAATGGTAAAACAAGAGCTGAGGCCAAAAAAGATCTAGAAAAATCTGGTAAGAGTAAAGAGGAAATTGAAATGTTATTGCCTTTTAAAGTATTTGAAGGAGATCAACCTACAACGACCATTTTAATTGATGAACTTACACCACAGAGCATCGGTAAGTTAGTCGCTATGTATGAACACAAAATTTTTACTGAAGGTGTTATATGGAATATTTATAGTTATGATCAATGGGGCGTTGAACTAGGAAAAGTTCTTGCAGACAAAGTCCTAGACAACATAGAAAATAAAGAATATGCCGCCCACGATAGTTCAACAACCGGAATTTTAAAGAGATTTGGAAGCTTAAATAATTAATTTTCTGTTTTTCAACGTGTTACGGTTAATAAGTTTTTGATATTCTTAATGTTAACTTAATATTGCAGGCTTTTTTCGTCAGTATTTTTGCAACTCAAACTATAACTGATTGAAAATGAAAAAATCTTTACAATTTTTACTAGCAATTGGGCTTTTGTTAAGCTCCATGGCTGTAACTGCTCAGGTAACAACCTCGAGTATTAACGGTCGTATCCTTGAGGCAGAGGATGAACCATTACTAGGAGCTACTGTAGTTGCAGTTCATGGCCCTACTAATTCAAAATATGGATCTACAACTGATATAGATGGATACTATCGTGTATCTAACATGCGTACTGGTGGTCCATATACTATTACAATTTCTTATGTAGGTAAGAATGAAGTAGTATTAAACGACATTTATTTGCAATTAGGTGAATCTGAAAGAATCGATTTGACTCTTACTGACTCTACTAATGCATTAGATGCGATTGTTATTGACGCGGTACGTGACGGTATTTTTGATTCTGGTAAAACAGGTACTGAAACTAACGTCTCACAGCGTGAGATCAACACGATGCCTTCTGTAACACGTGGTATTGGAGATTTCTTAAGAAAAACTCCACAAGCTACTGTGTCTGAAGGTGGCGCTATTTCTATAGCTGGTCAAAACAACCGTTACAACTCTATCTTTATTGATGGTGCTGTAAACAATGATGTATTTGGACTTGCTGGATCAGGAACTAATGGTGGACAGATTGGTGTTAACCCGATTTCTATTGATGCTATCGAATCTTTCCAAGTAAATGTCGCTCCATTTGATGTACGTCAATCAGGTTTTACTGGTGGTGCAATTAACGCAATTACTAGATCTGGTACTAACGAAGTTGAAGGAAGTGCTTACTTCTATTTACGTAACGAAAGTCTTGCTGGAAAAACTCCAGTTGGAATTAGTGAAGACAACCGTGAGAAATTAGATGACTTTTCTGCAAATCTTTATGGTGTACGTGTAGGTGGACCTATTATTAAGGATAAACTTTTCTTCTTTGTAAATGCTGAAATCCAAAGAGAAGAAGAGCCTAGACCATTTGATTCTGCTCTTTATAATGGGGATAGTAGTATTGCAGACATCAACGCTTTAAGAGATAATTTAATCAACGTATTTGGATATAATCCAGGTGGTTATGAAAACACAATCACTGAATTAAACAGTGAAAAGTTTACTATTAAATTAGATTATAACATCAATGATAAGAACACACTTACTGCAAAGCACAATTATGTAAATGGTGAGTCGATCTCTCCTAGTCAAAGTAGTAATAGAGCGATAAATTTTGCTAACGCAGGAATTTATTTCCCGTCTGAGACTCACTTTTCAACATTAGAATGGAACACTACAAATGGTAGAGATCTTTCTAACAACTTAATTGTAAGTTATACATCTGTAAATGACAACCGTGATCCAATCGGAAATCCATTCCCTAGAGTAAGCATTGAAGATGGTGATGGTGACATTACTTTTGGTTCTGAAGCATTTTCAACGGCTAATATTCTTGAGCAAAAAATCTTCACGATTACAAACAACTTTGAAGTTTCTAAAGGAGCTCACAACATGACTTTCGGTGGTAACTTTGAAAACTATGATATGAGAAACGTTTTTGTAAGACAAAACTACGGACAGTATCAGTTCAACTCATTAGCAGAGTTCAATACTTATTTTGATAATGACCCTTCTAACGATGTTGCTGCAGACTCATACTTCCACTCTTATTCTTTACTAGATCCAGCAGGAACTAGTGGAGATGATATTCAAGCTGCTGCTGCTGCATTTAACTACTCTCAACTAGGTTTATATGCTCAAGACCAATGGAAATTGACTGACAACTTTAAACTTACTTATGGTGTACGTTTTGATGTTCCTTTCTATGATGCAGGTCAAGCAAACGATGACTTCAATGATAGAACTGTTGCTTTATTAGAAGCTGAAGGTAAAGATCTTCAAGGTGCAAGAGTTGGTAAGAAAATTAAAAGTCAAATTCATGTTTCTCCACGTGCAGGTTTTAACTGGGACGTAAATGGAGACAGAAAAACACAAGTACGTGGTGGATTAGGTATTTTTACCTCTAGAGTTCCTCTAGTATGGCCAGGTGGTGCTTATAACAACAATGGTATTGCTGTAGGTGGAACTGCTGCTTTCGGTAGTCAAAACTTTGTTGCAGATCCATTCAACCAGCCATTAAACGGTGCTCCAGCTCCAGGTAGTGGTGCAAATGGTGGACAGATTGACATCTTCTCACCAGACTTCAAATTACCACAGGTAATGAAGTACAATATCGGTATCGATCAAAAGACTAACATTTGGGGACTTATTGTAAGTGCAGATTTCTTATATAATGAGACGATTAACAACGTATTTTATCAGAACTTAAACCTTAAAGATCCTACATTATCACTTAATAATGCAGACGGACGTCCTTTCTATGATCGTGGTGATGAAATTGATGATACTTACACAAGAGTTATCTTAGGAACTAACACTAATGAAGGATGGTCTTATAATGGAACGTTAAGCATCACTAAGCCATATGACAATGGTTTCTCTGGACAAGTTTCTTATTCTTATGGACAAGGTAAATCTATCTTTGAAGGTACTTCTTCTCAAAACAGTTCTCAATGGAGAAACATCGTAACTGTAAATGGTAAGAATACTGCACAGATTGGTAACTCTGCTTTTGCAGTAGGTCACAGAATATCTGCAAACGCTTCTTATGAGTATAAGTGGAATGATAATTTAAAAACTACCTTAGGTGTGTTCTATAATGGACAACAAGGTGGTGCTTTAAGCTACATCTACCAAGGTAGAGATTTATTAAATGATGACTCAAGTGATAATGCTTTATTCTATATTCCTAGAAACGCAAGTGAAATCAATTTAGTTGATAACAATGGCGTATCTGCTGCAGACCAATGGGCTGCTCTAGATGCTTTCATTGAAGGTAACGACTATTTAGATGGCCGTCGTGGTCAGTATGCTGAGCGTAGTGGAGATCGTGGACCATGGAACCACATGGTAGACTTAAAGCTTTTACAAGACTTTAGCTTAAACTTCAATGAGAAGAAACACACATTCCAAGTATCTCTAGACATCTTTAACTTCTTAAACTTAGTAAACAAAAACTGGGGTGAGCAATCATTTGTAAACAGCAGTTTTGGTAACGTAGGTATTGTTGAAGTTGAAAGTAATGGTGTTGATCCTGAATTCTCTTTCAATCCAGACTTTGCAGAAAGTTTTGAAAGAATTGATGATGCAGGAACACAATCTTCAAGATGGCAAATGCAAGTAGGTTTAAGATATATCTTCAACTAAGAAAGATCTTAATACATACATTTCATAAAGAAACCCTACTCAATTGAGTAGGGTTTCTTGTTTATAGTTATTTTTGAATTTAAATTATATCACTATGGAAATTATTAAACACGCACACTCTGGCTGGGCATATATCGTCGTAATTGTATTAGGACTAGCTACTATCAATTCTCTTATTGGTTATTTTACTAAAAAAGAATTTGGTAATAGAGACTTTAGTCTAGCACTAGGTGGTCTTATAGTAACACATATCCAATTATTGATCGGTATAATTTTATACTTTACGTCTCCTTGGTTTGACGCATGGTCTGGTGGGATGAAAGAAGTGATGGGCAACTCTGACGCACGTCTTATGTTAGTTGAGCATCCTTTAACCATGATTATCGCCATTACCCTTTTAACAATCGGGTATTCAAAACATAAGAAAAAAATCGTAAGTAATGGAAAACTTAAAACGCTAGCCATATTTTACTCACTTGCCTTTATTCTAGTCTTAACTAGACTACCTTGGGGCCATTGGTTCTAAGATTATTAAAATTACGCTTTCGCGAAAGCCTTCATATTATAACATTAAAAAGCCTTGTTCCTATGTAAGAACAAGGCTTTTTAATTTATGAACATATTATTTATACTTTTTCTACAGCTGGTAGAATAGCATTTAATACATCAAAAGCACGATCAACGGTTTTCACCTTGTCTATGGTAAGCAATAACCTTAATCCACCTCTAGTTTGTTTCTCTTTCATGCGCAGCACACGTGGTTGCCCTTGTACTGCTTGTAGTATTTTTGAGAATGTTGCGCTTTGATAAAAATCACTTTGCTGATCAGAAATGAAATAACCGATGAGTTTATCCTGCTTCATAATGAGCTTTTCGAGTCCCATTCTTGCTGCTATCCACTTTAATTTAATACTGGTTAATAGATCTTCAGCTTGATCTGGTAAATCTCCAAAACGATCTTCTAGATCTTTTTTAAATACTTCTAATTCAGCCTCATTTTTGAGTTCGTTAAGTTTAGAATACAAAGCCAATCGCTCTGTTATAGAATTAATATAGTCGTCTGGAAAAAGTAACTCAAACTCAGTGTCTATGGTGACATCAGTAACGTGAATTTTTTCGACAGTTTCCTCTTTATATAGATCTTTAAACTCGTTTTCTTTAAGCTCTTCAATAGCCTCATTTAATATTTTTTGATACGTATCAAAACCTATTTCATTCATGAAACCACTTTGTTCACCACCTAAAATATCTCCAGCACCACGTATCTCAAGATCCTTCATCGCGATATTAAAACCACTACCTAGTTCTGAGAAAGTCTCTACTGCTTGTATACGTTTGCGAGCATCATCAGTCATCATATCATATGGCGGTGTGATGAAATAACAAAAAGCTTTTTTATTACTACGACCTACACGTCCACGCATTTGATGCAGGTCTGATAGACCAAAATTGTTTGCATTATTTATAAAAATAGTATTTGCATTCGGAACATCTAAACCACTTTCTATAATCGTGGTTGCAACAAGAACATCAAAGTCACCATTCATAAAAGACAACATTAATTCTTCAAGTTTTTTACCATCCATCTGACCATGTCCTATACCTACTCTAGCATCTGGTACTGAGCGCTGAATCATACCAGCTACTTCTTTAATATTTTCAATACGGTTATGCACAAAAAATACCTGACCACCACGAGAAATCTCATAACTCACCGCATCTCTAATAGTTTCTTCTGAGAATCGAATCACTCTCGATTCTATAGGATGCCTATTGGGTGGTGCAGTTTTAATAACACTTAAGTCTCTGGCCGCCATCAATGAAAACTGTAATGTACGTGGTATGGGCGTTGCAGTTAACGTGAGTGTATCGATGTTCTCTTTAAGAGTCTTAAGTTTATCTTTTACTCCAACACCAAACTTCTGTTCCTCATCTATAATGAGTAATCCTAAATCCTTAAACTGTATCGACTTACTAACTAATTGATGAGTTCCTATCACGATATCAACCTGACCATTTGCAAGACCTTCTAGCACACCTTTACGCTCCTTTGCTGTTCTAAATCTATTTAGATAATCTACAGTCACTGGTAAATTACCTAATCGCTCCTTAAAAGTTTTTGCATGTTGAAACGCGAGAATTGTTGTAGGCACTAAAACAGCAACTTGTTTACCACTAACTGCTGCTTTAAAGGCGGCTCTAATCGCTACTTCTGTCTTACCAAAACCAACATCACCGCAAACTAATCGATCCATAGGTCGATCACTTTCCATATCTGCTTTTACATCTGCTGTTGCAGAACTTTGATCTGGTGTGTCTTCATAAATAAAACTAGCTTCAAGTTCATTTTGAAGGTATCCATCGGGCTCAAATTGGAAACCTTTTTTAGCACGTCTTTTTGCGTATAATTGGATTAAATCAAAGGCGATTTGCTTCACCTTTGTTTTTGTTTTTGCTTTTAGCTTTTTCCAGGCAGGACTACCTAATTTATATACTTTAGGAGCTTTTCCATCTTTACTAGAATATCTAGTTATCTTGTGTAAAGAGTGTATGGACACATATAGAATATCACGCTCGCCATAAACCAATTTAATAGCTTCCTGTTGAGTACCATTCACATCTATTTTCTGTAGCCCACCAAATTTCCCAATTCCATGATCAATGTGTGTTACATAATCACCTATTTCTAAGGTGTTAAGTTCTTTCAGCGTTATGGCTTGCTTTTTGGCATATCCATTTTTCAGTTTGAACTTGTGGTATCTATCAAAAATTTGATGATCTGTATAACAAGCTATTTTTAAATTATGATCAATAAAACCTTTAAAAAGAGTCATAACCACAGTCTCATACTGTACTTGCGCTCCCATATCATCAAAGATGTCCTTAAATCTTTTTGCCTGCTGCGCTGTACCACAAAAAAGATATGAGGTATATCCATTCTCCTCATTCTCTTTAAGGTTCTCAACCAGTAAATCAAATTGCTTATTAAATGCTGGTTGAGGCGTTGTTTGATAAGCAATATTACCAGATTGAGTAGTTAATTCAATAAGATTATATTTTACAAGTTGCTTTTTAATAATGGAAGAGTCACAAAATATTTCTGAAGGCAATAGTTGTCTGACTTCACCCTGCAACTCGCTATACGCCTGTTCTGCCTTGGCAAAAAGAGTATCTAAATTACTATATAGCAATTCAACATTCTCTGCAAAAATCACCGTTTTATTAGATAAATATTGCAAAAAGCTCTCTCGATTCTCCTCTAGCTTTTTATGCTCTACATTAGGTATAATTGAGATTTTTTTAATTTGCTCTTTGGATAATTGTGTTTCAACATCAAACACACGAATGGTATCAATCTCATTACCAAAAAATTCAATACGATAAGGCTCATCATGTGAAAAAGAGAACACATCTAAAATTCCACCACGTACTGAAAACTCTCCAGGCTCTGTAACAAAATCAACTCTTTTAAATTCGTATTCAAAAAGGACCTCATTTGCAAAATCAATGGAAATTTGATCACCTACGGCAATTTTAAGAGTATTCTTTTCTAACTCTTTGCGAGTAACAACTTTTTCAAAAAGTGCATTGGGATAAGTTACAATTACCGCAGGCTTTTTACGAGAGTTGATTCGATTAAGTACTTCGGCACGTAAAAGCACATTTGCATTATCGGTCTTTTCTATTTGATAAGGACGTCTATAACTTCCGGGATAAAAAAGAACTCGATCATCTCCCAACATTTTTTCAAAGTCATTGAGAATATAGGCGGCTTGCTCTTTATCATTTGCAATGACCATGAAAGGCTTTTCTACCTCATCAAAAATAGAGCTCGCTGCGATGGTGAACGCACTACCTTGCAAACCACTTAAATGTGTATGACCTTGAGATTGGGATACCACTTCTCGCAAACTTTGCGTTTGTGAGGCTTGTGCATATTGCTTAAGAATCTTGTTAAAACTCATAATAGAATCACAAAGATAAGCCTAGAAACCAGCATGCTCAAGAATATTGAGAATACTTTAATATAGAAACTGTAACATAGAAGATACCTTTATGCAATGGATAAATTTGATGTATTTGTATTTGGAACTGGTACTGCTGGTCAATTAGTTGCTCAAGAATGTGCTGCCGCTGGCAAAAAAGTAGGCATAATAGATATAAAAGAATATGGTGGCGTTTGTTCACAACGTGGTTGTGATCCTAAAAAATTATTACTCGCCTCTAGTGAAGCCTTTGAATCATCCAAGAATATGAATGGAGATGGTATCACAGGAAAAATTAAAATAAACTGGAAAGATGCATTTAATTATGCAAAACGTTATACCAGCAATATTCCCAAAAACACAGAAAAAAACTTAAAAGAGAAAGGTATAATTTGCTATCACGGTAAAGCAAGTTTTAAAGATGCTCATACCATTATCTTAGATGGTAAGGAAATCAGATCAGAGTATTTTGTAATCGCTACAGGAATGCAACCTTTAAGTCTAGGTATTCCAGGAGAAAAATACACACTGACTTCAGCAGATTTTTTTAACCTGACAGAAGTACCTGAAAAAGTAGTATTTGTAGGTGGCGGATACATCGGAATGGAATTTGGCCATATGCTGTGTAGGGCTGGATCTAATGTGACTATTATTGATAAAGGAGATCAAATTTTAAGCCCATTTGAAACTTTTACCTCTAATTTACTAGAAGAAGAATCTATTAAAATGGGTATAAAGGTTATTAAAAACGCTCAGGTTTCTAGCATAGAAAAAATAGAAAATCGTTATTGCGTTCACTATGCTATAAATAATCAAATACATCAAGTGACTACTGATTGTGTTTTTAACACTGCTGGACGTGTACCATCAATTGATAAATTAAATCTTGCACTGGCTAATGTGGTGGCTGATAAGGATGGCGTATTAGTTAACAGTAACCTACAAAGTACTTCTCAAGCGCATATATATGCATGTGGAGACATTTCAAGTAAAAGCTTACCTCTTACACCTTTAAGCAGCATAGAAGCTAAGGTAGTCGCTGATAATCTTAATGGTAAAAAGAGAGAATTAAATATCCCTGCAATTCCTAGTTCCGTATTCACCATACCACAATGCTCTGGCATAGGACTTACAGAGAATGAAGCAATTGAAGCAGAGAAAACATATCATACAATTGAAAGCGAGGCTAGTGAATGGTTCAACAACCAGCGTATTAACGCACCGCTTTATGGCTATAAAATTATTTTAGAAAACGACAGTAACAAAATATTAGGAGCACACATCGTAGGACCTGAAGCTGCAGAGCAAATTAATATGTTTGCTATAGCCATGAAAGCAAACATGACCTTTGAAGAATTGAAGGACGTGATATTTAATTATCCTACGTGGGGAAATGATATAAAAAGCTTTTAATTACTTATTAGAGTCACGCCATTCCATACACTTTCTATATGGGTTCGTCTTTTTATTTCTAGAACCATGTATTGCTATTGCGATAGTTAGCACACATGCCAGCCCTAATGCCAAATAGGCAATCTGATTAGTTGCCAGCTTACTCAGACCATCCATAGGCTCGTTAAACCTCATGAAAATTGCAACCAGTGCCCATACACCTACTAGAGCAAATTCTCGCATATTGCGATAAACTACCATCGCCATATTCACAATAAATGCTACAAAAATCATGACCATAGTTGCATATACTTGGGTAGTTATTGCAAAGTCAAAGTTGCCATTCAACCATGCCGCTATATTTGCTATAGTAGCGACGCTAATCCATCCCACATAGAGACACAATGGCCACCAAACAAAGGCGATGATAGGAAAAGGCGCATCCCATATCTCCATGTCTAATTTTTTTACACAAATCAATAAACTAACTAAAATACCCAGCATACATATTACCGAAACTCCTACCATTTCATCTAACCAAAATGCTACCCAAGCACTACAAAATATATTTGCGAGTAAAAACCATGGAGCAGTCGTTTTCAAAAAATCTTCTCTATAATCTGTGGGCTGTGATTGTTTCGCTTTCGCGAAAGCGATATAAACACCATATATACCAAACACTAATAGCATTAAGAAAATTAAACCCCATATAGAAAATGCATAACTAGCTGGCGTGAATAAGTTATTATATTCGGCACTTAATTCTCCTACTGTTTTACCGTTATAATTTCCTGTATTTGCAAAGCCATTCCATACAATTAGAAAAATAATACTGATAAGATTGAGTACTGCGATTAGTTTTTTCATGTCTTAAAGATACTGGACTATTGACAACAATTACATTAAGAGTTTTATAAAACTAATGTAGTTCCATCACTTCTTGCTCTACAATTGCAAATATGCGATTACCTTTTTTAGGCTTTAAAGTATAAGTTCCCGTAAAATCACCAAAAGCCGCTAGAATTAAACCAAATTCATTATTGAAAAAACACGGTAATTTAACTCTTTGTCGTCCGACACCTTTCATTTTAATCGACGGGTGAACATGACCAGCGATATTGAATTTACCACTAATCTCTTGCGGATGATGTGTTAAAATCACATCGCCCATATGGAGTTGCTCATAGGTTTTTATGCCAATTTTTTCAAAAATTTCTTTACCTATCACATCGTGATTACCCATAATTAATGCTAACTCTATGGTTTGAGAACGTACCCATTGTTCAAAGAAGTGCCACTCTGCATTTATATAAGAATGAAATAAATCACCTAGAAACCATAATCGCGACGGATTAAATAGCTCAATAACCTCATTAAGTTTATCGTACTCCATATCATCTGCACTGGCAGGAATAGCCATTCCATTTTTACGGAAATGAGCACTTTTACCTAAGTGAACATCGGCAAGTAATATAGTGTCTTGTTCTACCCAATATGCTGCTCCACTAGAGTGAAGCTGAAAAGTTTGCTGAGCAAGAGAAATCGTTAGATACACTTTATAATTATCAGTTGTTAAAATAGGTATCTAGCACCTAGAATTAAATTTCTACCAGCAGCGCTTACACCAGATGAGTATGTTCTATATCGTTGATCTGTCATATTTTCTAGTGTCACATTTAAAGAAAGCGCCTCATTGAGACTATATCTAGATCTTATGTTAAGAGTGTACCATGATGGTGCATATGGATTGCCATTTGAGTCTAAAGCATATAGATAAGGACGACTTTGTTGACTAGGATCTAAATCTTCAAAATCAAATTGACCATTAAATTGAGCAAACAAACCAAGTTTCAAAGACTCTTTTTCATAATTTAATTGCAAATCTCCAAAAGCCGGAGCAACATGTCTTACTGGGATTTTATTACCATCCACTTCTGTTTGTTCTCCTTTTGTAATATTATAATGCCCTATTAAAGAGAATTGATCATTAAGTTTATAATTAAGGCCTAATTCTAGTCCATAAATGCTTGCTTTTTCACCGTTTTGTATGGATTGCACTTGACTTTGCTCTCCTTGATATTCTATAATAGATTGCCCGTTGAGTTCATCATTTTGAGCGACCAGTGCGTCTTTTAAATAAGTATAATAGACACTTGCATCTAGTGTGAGCTTATCATTCCATGTTTTCTTGACACCTATCTCACTATTATATGAATATTCTGATTCCAGATCTGGATTAGGGACTATGACTGTGCCAGGACTAGGATCAAACAATTTACCTAAATCATCGATATTAGGCGCACGAAAGGCCGTACTAAGATTGCTTCTCAATTCCCATTTATTATTAGTAACATAAGTCGCTCCTATTCCGCCGGTAAGTGCTCCGGTATTAATGGTAGCTTCTTCAAATGGGAAATTAAAAAATGCATTGTTAGCCGTGAAATCTGCATCAATCCATATATGATTATACCTTAATCCAGTATTTACAATCATTTGAGAAGACACTTTCCATTGATAACTTGCATAAGCAGCAAGTGATCTCCATGAGGAACCATCTGGATATCTGGTTGCATTTGCCGAGAATACGTTAGTATCTATATCTTGAATATATCCATTAGAACGTACTCGGTTATGAATAAATTCACCACCATAAAATAATGCGTTAGATTCTCTATCACGTCTTTCAAAATCTAACGAAGTGGATATCGCATCAACCTGTTCTTCATTAACAAAGCGTTCTGAATCTTGAAAATCCCTTGTTATACGACTTTCTTCAAAATATTGATATGCCTGTGTTAAAACTGCTTTGTCATACCACTTACCATCACCACGATGAGTCACATTAAAATTAGTCATTAACCATTTTTGTGGACCATAAAACCACTCTGCGTTTCTAGGTTCACCGCTTTCGCGAAAGCGATCTAAAGAGTCATACCTAGGAAAATCACCAGTACCAGAATAAATAACACCTAGTCCAAATTCAAAATCTTGAGTAGGTTGATACCTAAGTTTCTGTAAAATATTAAGTTGGTCATATCTTGTAGGACGCTGGATTAAAGAATTATCATTTACTATAGAAATATCTTGATCATCACGTCGCACGACATAGCTTTCTCTTAAGTAATCATCGGGACCATGAGTACCCATCCGTAAATCATCAAAAAAGTTAACCGTTATACTGGTTGCAGAGGCCCATTTCTCGCCACCGATATTAAAATTTAAATGACCTGTGTTCTCATTATTTGCGCTTGCATATCGCAATAAACCACTACCTGTTATTTGAACTGAATCTTTTTGAAACTGTGGCTTAAGTGTATAAAAGTTCATCACTCCACCTATTGCGTCACTACCATAAACAACACTACCAGGACCTAAAATCACCTCACTACGATCTACACTTAATGGATCGATAGAAATAACATTTTGCAGGTTACCACTACGGAAGATGGCCGTATTCATGCGCACACCATCAACGGTTATCAACAACCTATTAGTAGAAAATCCTCTTATCATAGGACTACCACCACCTTGTTGAGATTTTTGAACAAAAACCTGACCAGACTGCTGTAACAAATCTGCACTAGTTTGTGGATTATTGAAAGTAATTTCTTCTTTATTTACAGCAAATATTTTTTGAGGAATATCTTGCGCTCTTTGCTCAAATTTTGAAGCTGATAAAATTATAGGATTAAAATAATCTGATTGCTGTTGCAACCTGATGAATTTATCTTTTGAAATGTTTGTCTTTATTATTTTAATGGTAGCATATGATATGCTCTGAAAATAGATAAATTCTTGATCGTTAAAAATTTTTAAATCTACCTGACCTTCAATATCTGACACAGCAGATTTTGACTTTGATTTATTATAAACAGCTACATTAACTAACGGCTCATTAGTATCTATATCTACAATCGTAACCACCTGTGCTATGGAAGGAAAAGTAGTTAATATTATAAATATCAATAGTAACTTTTTCACGTATCGAATAGCTGTTTTAAAATCGTTAATGATGTAGGTTTTTTAAAGACGTGCAAATGTATCTGAAAATAATCAATGACCAAATTTAATAGGCTATTGCGCTCTTCTCTATTCATTTTAATCTCATTTATTGCAGCAAAATTCGTGCCCAGAAATTGCTTAATTAAGATACTTTCTTCTATAGTTGCGTGATGAGGTAAAACACCGTTGTTATCAAATGATCCATCTAATAAATTAAAGTATGGTAAATCGATAGTCTCCATATCAGGTTGAAAACCCATATGAGAAGTGAGGTCTAATAATGTCTTGATAGAAAAATTAGCTACAGTATCTGTTTGATCTAAAAATTGAAAAATACTAGATACATAATCATATAAGTATTCATCTGGCTGTTGCTCTGTCAACAACTGCGTTAAGATCTCAGAAAAAAACATGACTATACTACTTTTTATAATGTCTGTATGAATAGTATCATATGCTGGTGTGACGTGAGCTTCTTTAATATACTCTAGCGATCCTTTTCCTTTGTGTTGTGTGACAATGTCTAACTGGGTTAAAGGTTGAAAAAAAGCGATGCGCAATTTCCCTTTACGTGATTTACGTACTCCTTTAAGCATGTATGATTGTGTGCCTAATTCTCTAGTATATAATCGAGCGATTAAATCTGCCTCGCCATACTTAACAGTAGATAATACTATTGCTGGTGTGCGAGTAAGCATTTACCTAACAATCATTAATTTAGAAACTGTAGTCTCTATATTATCATCAGTAGAAATAAATAACATATAAACACCACTAGCTACTTTATTTCCAGAAAAACTACGTGTATCCCATTGAATACTTCCTCCTTGAGAAACTTTTTCAAATACCAGATTACCTTCTATATCAGTAATTTTTACACGCGCTCTATTAGTTAATCCATCAATAGTAACATTACCATCAAATCCAGGACGTACCGGATTAGGAAAGGCATAAACATTCTCAAGATCTTCTTGTGGCTTACTGGCTCTATCTCCTTTAAAAGCAACTAAACCATTTTTAGTTGCAAAATAAATAAGTCCTGTTGTTTCATCTATTGCGATGTCTCTTACTTCATTATCCGGTAAAGGAGAATTGTTTTTTGTAAACTGAAAAATAGTTTCACTACCACTAGGGTTAAATAGAAAAACACCAGAACTACCTGTCGCCACCCATTTATTATTGTTACCGTCCACCTCAATATCCAGTACAGCTTCATCTCTTAATAATTCCCTAGGTATATCATTAATATCTTCAATAATAATAGCTCTAGTATCCTGTATATCATCAGAGAATAAACTATTTACACTAGAAAGCACCCTTAATCCTAGGTTTGAACCTATCCATAATTGGTTGCGTTGATCTATTCTTATCGTACTAATGTAATTATTAATCAAATCACCTTCCTGAAGACCTTCTGTAAGTCTAGAGTATTGATCTAATGACGGATCATAACCTATAAGTCCACCATCTGTAGAGCCAAAAATAATTTTATCATCGCTAGTTACTAGAATTTTAGTTGTACTAGAACCGCTAGAAACTTCTTCATATACCGATCCAACATCAAATGAAGTCCATTGACCAGAAGGGTTTCTTCTATGTAATGCATTATCCACTTGAGATTGTATCACCCATAAATTACCTTGTGAGTCATAAGCACCATCTGGAATTCTTACAAAAAATTCTGATGGTGGCAATATACTCTCTAATGTACTGTTATTAATACCATATTGCGTTCCAGCTACACCGTCTATAAAATCTATCAATCCATTATTCATAGAGTGAACAACTAGATCGTTAGGATTATCTGGGTTAATCGTTACCTTAGGTATACTGCGCAGGCCACTTACTTCTGTATTTGAATAATTGATCCATCCTTCTTCAACAAGATGACTTATTCCCCTAATAGCATTATCTGGAGTATAGAAAACATCATGCGAGCCATAAGTAACCCATAATTCATTAGGTAATGTTTGAACAGAGAAAACCGAGTTAAACGCAGGTCCTTCTGCTATAATAAACTCGTTATCCGTAGGATTTGAAATATTAACTCGCAGCATTCCCGCAGTCTCTGTTCCTATAAATAAATTGTCATTAAATAAAATGGCACTAGTATAATTAAAGCTCTCTCCATTAACATCATCTACCCTGAAAACTTCATTGAAATTTGTGTCATATACCAATACAAAATCTGTTGTAGCATAGGTTATAAAATTTTGATTTACGTGAGCATCTGTAGATCTTGCTGGCAATTGTAATCCGATACCACCAAATGAACCAGACCCATTAGGCGTTCCAACAAACCTGCCTTGTGTAACCGCATAAATACTGCCGTTAAAAGTGGTTACCTCATCCCAACTATCGTTATTAATCTGAGTCCAATTCATGAAATCGAGTAAAAACGGATTAGATATACTTGCTCTTCTCATACCACCATTACTGGTTGCGGCATAAATAAAACCGCCAAATACATCAATAGAGTTAACAGCGAGTTGAGATCCATTATCGCCTATAAAATAAGTATCATCAAACTCTAGCAATTCTAAGTTATAGATAGCGATACCAAAATCTGTTGCCATATATAATAAATCACCTCTCTCAAGAAATTCATTGACACCTTTCTCTACTGGTGATATGGTCTGCTTATCTCTTATAGCGACCACATTTATGACGTCACCAGTCTCTGGCACTACCTGTATCAACCCGTTATTAAAAGCTATTACTAATAAATTCTTTGCTTCACTATAATAAATCTGAGATATGGATTCACCACTCAACCCATTAACTGTTGTTATTGTTTCAAAAGAATTTAAGACCGTATCATATACAAATATTGAATTTTCACTAGCCGCATAGATTAAGTCACCATCTTGTTCTAAATCAATAATATTAGAATACGAAAAAAAGGCTTCCCATTCATTAGAAAAATCTTGAGCTGCTGACCATTGAGACAACAGAATTAAAAACACTATCAATAATCGCTTCATATAAAGCAAACGTCTTTTAAGAATGAATAATATACGGTAAGGTCAAAAATAACCTTTAATAATGAGCCATAAAAAAACCTCTGAAGCATAGTTCAGAGGTTTTAATAATTATGATTACGCTTTCGCGAAAGCGATACTATACAATTCCTTGTGCTAGCATAGCATCTGCTACTTTTACAAATCCAGCAATATTTGCACCCTTAACGTAGTCTACAAACCCATCACTATCCTTACCGTATTCAACACATGCTTCATGAATATCATTCATAATACCGTGTAATTTATTATCTACTTCCTCTGCAGTCCAGCTATAACGCATAGAGTTTTGTGACATCTCAAGACCAGATGTCGCTACTCCACCTGCATTAGAAGCCTTTCCTGGCGCAAATAAAATCTTGTTATCGATGAAATGCTCGATAGCATCAGGAGTACTAGGCATGTTTGCTCCTTCACTTACACACATACAACCGTTAGAAACTAAAGCTTTTGCTTCATCACCGTTTAACTCATTTTGAGTAGCACACGGCAATGCGATGTCACACTTTACAGACCATGGACGTTCACCTTCATGATATGTTGCACTAGGATATTGTGCTACATACTCAGATATACGACCACGTTTGTTATTCTTTAGGTCCATTACAAAGGCAAGTTTATCTGTATCAATACCATCTGCATCGTGAATATATCCACCAGAATCTGACATGGTAACGACTTTACCGCCTAATTGCAAGATCTTTTCTGCAGCATATTGAGCTACATTACCAGATCCTGAAATAACAGTTGTTTTTCCTTTTATGGATTCACCACGAGTCTTCAGCATATTTTCAGCAAAGTATACGTTACCGTAACCAGTTGCCTCTGGTCTTATTAAAGAACCACCATAAGAACGCCCTTTACCAGTAAGTATACCAGTAAACTCATTTCTTAGTTTTTTATAATATCCAAATAAGTAGCCTATTTCACGTCCACCAACTCCTATATCACCTGCAGGCACATCAGTATCTGCACCTATAACGCGTTGCAATTCAACCATAAACGATTGACAAAAACGCATTACTTCACGATCTGATTTACCTTTAGGGTTGAAGTCTGCACCACCTTTACCACCACCCATAGGCAATGTTGTTAAGCTATTTTTAAAAACTTGTTCAAAGGCAAGAAACTTAAGAATACTTAAATTAACAGATGGATGAAATCTTAATCCACCTTTATAAGGACCTATAGCGCTGTTCATTTGTATACGGTAACCGCGATTCACTTGAACCTCTCCACTATCGTCTGTCCAAGGCACACGGAACATAGTTACACGTTCTGGCTCAGCCATGCGTTCTAGCAATTTATCGCTAGCATATTGAGGATTGTTCTCGATAAAAGGTATTACAGCTTCTGCAACTTCACTAACTGCCTGAATGAATTCTGGCTCGTTAGGGTTCTTACTTTTTATCAAATCGATAAAACTTTCAATGTTTTTTTCCATTATTATGATAATAATTACGTTTAAAGAAAACGTTTTCGTTGATAATGCAAATATATATTAATGTACAATAGTGATATAAATTTTGTCATTTATTTAAGTAGTTAAAGAATAGTAACGTTGATAATTCGTTATAGATAAAATGAGCTTAATATAAACTTCATGTTTTAAAGAGGTTATACTATCATAAGTATCCTTAACATTTTATTATATTTGTCGCTTTATCAATGCCATAATCATGATTAAGACCCTACGCTTTATTGGATTTTTTATAGCAGTAATTTGTACTGCACAAACGGTAGATGCACAGTTAGGTATCTCTCATGAAATAGGTGTTATCGCTGGACCTGTTGCCTTTCAATCAGATTATGGAGAACGCTATGATTGGCCTTCTAATAAAGGTAACGTAGGAACCGGTATAGGTTTAGTACATTATATCAACTTTGCATATAGAGCAAATTGTAATTGTTACACTCAAGACACCTATTGGAATGATCACTTTAAAATTCGTAATCAATTAGCTTATCATGTGACCACACTAGATCATTTAAGTGAACTTGCGGATAGACCTAGTCTAGCCGGTTTGCAATTAAGATCTATGACTGGTAAAGCAAAAGTCTTTGAAATAGGAACTCACCTAGAATGGTTCCCGATGAGTATTAGAGATTTTCAAGAAGGTCAACCTAAGTTTGCCCCTTATTTTGGAATAGGAGCTCATTATGTAAACTTCAGACCTGAAGCTACATCAACATTAGGACCTCTTAATAATCCGGTAACAACCTATCCTACCTTTATAGATCGCATAGACACGTCACAAGGTAGCACATTTGCTTTAGTAGGAGACATAGGATTCAGATATAAGATTAGTGAATTAAGTGACCTTTTAGTTTCTAGCGCATGGCATTATTATGACAGTAATTATGTAGATGGATTAAGTCCACGCAATGTTAATAACCGCTCATTTGATTTTATATGGTGGTTTAATGTTGGATACATTTATTATCTATAAACACTATAGTATTTAATATAAAAAAGGCAGCCTATCGGCTGCCTTTTTTGTTAACATGTGCCTCCTAATTAAGCAAAAGCTTGTCTTAAATCTTCTATAAGGTCCTCAATATCTTCTATTCCAACACTTAATCGTATCAATGAATCCACAACACCTGTTTTCTCGCGATCTTCTTTAGGTATACTAGCATGTGTCATACTTGCGGGATGACCTGCGAGAGACTCCACACCACCTAGAGATTCTCCTAAAGTAAAAACCTTTAAATTCTCCACAACCTTAACTGCACTTTCTAATGTACCAGCTTTTGTACTAAAAGAAACCATACCGCCGTAATCCTTCATTTGCTTTTTAGCAACTTCATGATTAGGATGGTCTTCAAAACCTGGCCAGTATACCTTATCTACATTAGGATTTGATTTTAAAGCATGCGCAACAGCTTTACCATTTTCGCAATGTCGTTGCATACGTACATGTAGTGTTTTAATGCCTCGCAACACTAAAAAACAATCTTGTGGTCCAGGAACAGCACCACTTGCATTTTGTATAAAGTACAATCTCTTTGCCAGCGCTTCATCATTTACGACTAGAGAACCCATAACAACATCGCTATGACCACCTAAATATTTAGTAGCACTATGCATAACAATATCTGCGCCTAAATCTATGGGCTGCTGTAAATATGGTGTCGCAAATGTATTATCTACAGCAAGAAGTAATTGGTGCTTTTTAGATATTCTTGAAACAGCTTCTATGTCTATAATATTCATCATAGGGTTAGTAGGCGTTTCTACCCAAATAAGTTTTGTGTTATCATTAATGTACTTCTCAATATTACTTGCGTTCTCCATTCCTACAAAATGAAACTTGATACCAAAGTCTTGAAAAATCTGTGTAAATAATCGATAAGAACCACCATATAAATCGCTAGTAGAAATCACCTCATCACCAGATTTTAATAATTTAAGCACCGCATCAATAGCGGCAAGACCAGAACCAAAAGCAATTCCATAAGCGCCGTTCTCTAAACTAGCCATAGATTTTTCTAACGCATCACGAGTCGGGTTACCACTACGTGAGTATTCAAAACCTTTATGTCCATGTGGCGTGCTTTGTTTAAAAGTAGTTGTCTGATAAATGGGCGGCATTACAGAATTATAGGCTGGGTCTATATTTTCCTGACCGCCGTGTATGGTTTTGGTATTGAACTTCATATTCTTCTTTTCTACACTATAAAGGTAAAAGCTAGTTTTAAAAACGGCTTGCCTTTTAAAATTTATTTAATTACTTTTAATCGCCTTTCTAATAGCAAGAGCATAACCTAGATGTATGCCTTCGTGAATATTATTCATGCTCAATGCCTCTTCTACATTGCGCATTGTGTAACCAGTACTGGTTGTATATTCTTTAAACTCTTTAAAAACACCGTTTTCATAGTCTACTTTAGTTTTTTCGACAAGGTCCACTAGCATGATTTTATACTCTTCTATCTGTTCTTTACTTACCTTACTATCTGGAGTCGTCCCGTTACCGTATTTATCTGCTAATTCTTTGGTTACAGATTTTTCTAGACCTGACAGTCCGTAAACCAGACCTTGTTGCGCTGTGATGCTGTGCACAATATTCCAGATGATATTATTTCTAAAACCTTCTGGAATCAGATTTAATTCATCTACGGTAAGCTGGTCTATAAGGCTTAGAAAGATCTTTCTAGTGGTTAGATTATGTTCAAATAAGTGATTCATATGATTTTGTATTTTAATTACAGTTGATTTTATTCCGCTTTCGCGAAAGCGAAACAGGCAAATTAATTAATATTAAGGCTAAAGATATTCCTTATCAAAAAAGCTATCGTAATTTTGCTATATGAAAAATCTATTCATTTATCTAGATAGCTGTAATACTTGTCAACGCATTAAAGGTGAGTTAGAACTTACTGACGACATCGCTTTACAAAACACAAAAAAAGAACCTGCAACTATAGAGCAGGTTGAATTTCTAAAAGAGCAAGCAGGCTCTTATGAAGCACTTTTTAACAGAAGAGCGCAATTGTACAGAGGTCGCGGTCTTCATGAAAAAGATTTAACAGAAGACGATTATAAAAACCTTTTACTGGATCATTATACATTCTTAAAAAGACCGATTCTTATATATAATAACCAAGCTTATATAGGTAATTCTAAGAAAGTAGTTGCTGCAGCTAAAGAGGCTATTTCATAATGAGCAAAAGGTCGGTCGCCATAATATGTGGCTTTTTAGTAGCGCTTTTTTATGCATTTAATTTTACCGCTGCAAAAGAAGTAACACCAGAATTTGTAGGGCCTTTTGGTCTTGTTTGGTATAGAGTTGTGGTTACCTGTGTCATTTTTTGGATAATAGCAACCATAGTAGGACCTAAGGAAAAAGTACCTCTTAAAGAATTACCTCTACTTGCTCTTGCTGCCTTTTGTGGGGTAGGTTTTAACATGATAACCTTTATGAAAGGCTTATCACTTACCTCTCCTATAAGCGCATCAGTGCTTATGGTAACTACTCCTATAATCGTATTAGTATTAAGTGCTGTTTTCTTAAAAGAACGACTATATGCAAGTCGTATATTAGGTATTCTAATAGGTTTCAGTGGTGCTGCATTATTAATTCTATTATCTAACAGCAGTGGTAGTGAGAATGCTACAAATCCAACTTTGGGTAATTTTTTGGTATTTATTAATGCAATTTCTTATTCATTTTATATCATCTTGGCAAAGAAACTGACCACGCGATATAATGTTTTTACTTTAATGAAATGGTTATATCTATTTGGTGTCATATTCATAACACCTTTTGGTATGATGGAAGGTTTAGCTTTTGATTTTAGCACAGCAAATACAGACACCTTATTATATATAGGATATGTGGTGCTTTTTGCTACTTTCGGGACTTATATGCTTAATATTATAGCAATAAGGACGCTTAAACCTAGTGTTGTTGCTGTATTTGTATATCTACAACCATTACTAGCGACTTTAATAGCTATAGGATTGGATAAAGATGAGATTACTGGATATAAATTAGTTGCTGGTGGACTTATTTTTACAGGAGTATTTATAACTAGTATTCCTAAAAAAGCAGGTTAACTATTTACTGAATTCTTTAATGCTGCTGCCCATTGTAAAGCATCCATTAGACTAGTAAAGGACTTGAATTTAGATTTTACAAATAAGGATTCTAATTTAGAATTAATTAAACCTGGATCTGTATAATTTACAACTCCATATCCCATTAATTTAAAAGAGTAATTTGCAAAATGGAACCAATCTACTGGTTTAACAGAGTATTTATTTATTCTATTTGAAATATAAACTAGTTTGCTACCATCTGTATTATAAAAGGATGTTGCTGCGTTTACTATAGGCTTAGCTTCTTCCCATCCAAAAACTACATTTTTAAAAACTTCAGAAACAATAAAACCGTCAAAAAAATAAAAATTGCCATAATGCATATTTATTTCTTTTAACACCTCTGGATAGAAAACAGATTCCCTAATTGAATTCATACTTAAATATAACAAATAAATATTTGAAAATCAATTACCTGCTTTAAAACCAATTATATTAACTTATTGATATAAGAAAACAGGTTTATCGGTCTTTCGGGAATTGTCCGTGTGCTCTAGTATCTAACTTACTGAGTATTTTAAAGTCATCTGACATTGGGAAATGCTTTATCTTCTCATGTAATTCTGGATGTAGAGATGTGATCTTGCGCTCTCTCAAATTCATCCATGCACCGGTCATTAAACCACGCGCTACATTACGTCCTTTATGATCATAAAAGTTATGTCTGAAACTAAAAAGGCTACCATCTTCACTCATACCAGTCACCTCACAACTCACTGTGATAGGTCTTCCTTGGTGAATTTCTTTAAAATAGAAAATGTTCTCATTAAAAATCACAGGACCTGTCTCATAATGTGCCATTTCTCGCTGCCCAAAATTGTTATCAATTAAAAACGCCATACGTGTATGACTCATGAAGTTTTGGTAAGCACTATTTGCCATATGTCTGTTTGCGTCTAGATCACTCCAGCGCACGTCAAATTCTTTAGTATACATTGCCATCTTTATTTAGGGTAAAGATATTATATGCACGCATAGCAAAAAACAAGTTTGAAGAAAATTTAATTGTTTCGCTTTCGCGAAAGCGAATCTAAAAATATCTTATAATTTAATCTTAAGATCATTTCCTATCCTATAAATATCACCTACCTCTAGGGATACATTTGCAGCAGCGTCTGCGTCACTAGCAAAATCAGGAATACCTGTGAAATTGATATTAGTAGCTTTAATGGTACCGTTAACCTCTAGTTTTTCTGTAAGCCCAGTAAGATTACCTATTCCAACATTTCCATTATCATCTATAATCATTCTATCACTCAATGTTCTAGTACCATCAGTTGTAGTGGCAAAAACTATTCTACCAGGCATATCATCCACGCCTGTGTCAGCAGTTGATGTAACTCCTAATTTTATAGCACTTGCAGTGATATAATTAGCACCATCATAACCTTGAGCCTCCATATTAAAGATATTGGCATTTGTTTTTAAACTTATCCTTCTAGGTGATGTTCTTGTACCACTAGAGCTTCTGATATGAAATGACGTGATATTATCACCTTGACTATAAACGTCTACATCTCCATCCCATCCATTTCCATTATTCCCATGGATCTCTAAAGCTTCAGTAGGCGCAGTCGTATTAATACCTACCTTACCATCATAAGTAATTCTCATTTTCTCACCTAAAATTCCAGGTGAAGTAGTATTAAACCTGAAATCTCCAGGTATAACAGAGCTGCTACCATCCCAAGAAGGATCTACTCCTTGTAGGAAAAACGAAGAAAGTACATAATCAGTTCCATTGTGTGGTAAAGCATATAATGCAGCCACATTATCTCCTGGTAATACAGCGGTAGGAGTTGTGATGTCTCCTCGTGATTTATGTCCTAAAAACCCAAATGTTCCTGTATTAGGAATATTAGAATAATATGCTATATCACCATTATACACCTGTATTTTACGAGAACCACCATTATCGTTATTTGTCGTTACCTGATCAATAATCAATTGACTTTCGTCTGTGATGTATACGTTATTATTAGGTCTATCAGTAACTCCATCACTTAATTTATCTATTTCTACACGTCCGTTTGCAGGATTAGCTTTCCATATATCTTCATTATCATCTGCTACTAATAATCTTAACCATTTGTCGACACCATTCCAATAATAAAATGCCGGCAGCACATCATTTCTAGTTATCGTGTTGTAAACTAAAGTAGATTTTACTAAAGAACTACCATCTGGATTTGTAACTGTTGTAATATCAGTGGTGTCTATTAATTCAACTCTAGGCACTAGTAGACCAGCATCAGAAGAAGCAATATCTAAAGCTGCCTGTGGATCATCAGTTTGAATTCCTACTTGAGCAATACTTAAAGAGGAACAAATAATTAGGCAAAACAAAATTCTAAACATAGGGAAGTTATTTGGCGCAAAAAAAGTAAGAAAAATTGACAATACGCAGTTTTTAACATCAATTAATATTATAATCAATATTTAATCGATGAATAGCGTAAATAACTAATAACGTGTAGCTTTATGAGCCCTTAAGCTTTCTCATTGCTACCCAAAGGTACCAAGCTGTAATGACTGTAGAAAGAACATCAGCAATAGGAAAACTTATCCAAACACCTAATTCACCATATATACTAGGCAATATTAAAATCAACGGTATTAAAATAAACCCCATGCGCAGTAGGGTAAGTAATAAAGCTGGTATCACCTTTCCTATAGCTTGATAATATGCTGCTCCTATAAGTTGAATAGAAATTATAGGTACTGCTATAAATACTAATTTCAATGCAAATGAAGTTTCCTCTATGACCACGGTATTGTCTGTGAAAATGCTAGCTATTTCACGAGTAAAGAAAAAGAGACCTAAAAATATGAGTACTCCTAAACCACAGGCAAATTTAATAGATGTAAAAATCACTTCTCGCACACGTTCCCATTTTTGTGCTCCATAATTATAACCTGCAATAGGTAAGAAACCTTGTGTTATACCCATAACAGGAAACAGCGCAAACATCATCATACGACCGATGATCCCAAACACAGAAACACTCTCTTCTCCACCTAATTCAAACAACACATTATTTAAAATTAAATAAAGAACACTACTCATGGCTTGTCTAGATAGAGTCACAAAACCTAATCCACCTATTTCTTTTAAAATCAACCAGTCAGGTATTAAGTCTTTTAATGTCCCTACTAACTCACTTTTCCCTGAGACAAAGAACCAAGCGACATAAACAAAACACAATCCATAACTTAAAGTTGTTGCCCATGCTGCGCCTTCCATTCCCATTTCTAATTTATTAATAAGAATGTAGTCCAACAATAAATTCCCTACTGATGGGATTAACATGGCAATCATCGCATGTGTAGGTGCACCTTCTGCACGTATAACGGTATTTCCCATCATACATAATGCAAGAATGGGAACTCCATATAGTACAATGCGATAATAAGTTTTTGCAGGTTCAAATATCGCTCCTTTACCACCAAAAGAAAACACTAATGAGTCCATAAACCATAGCCCAAATACAACAGATAGAATTGTAATAACTAAGGTTATCGCTATCTGATTACCAAATACTTTGCGAGCTTTCTCATAATTATCTGCTCCTAGAGCCCTAGATATAATACTTGAACCACCTATACCTATGGCCATCCCTAGAGCGGCTATAAAAAACGAAACAGGTAACACAACATTTATCGCAGCTATGGCAATAGAACCTATCCAATTACCAACAAAAATTGTGTCTACTAAGATATTTAAAGACATTACTAAAATACCTATAGAGGCAGGTAATGCTTGCTGTATCAATAATGCAGATATAGAATCTGTACCTAGTAATTGGGATTTTGTAGGTTGATTAGGGTTCATATATTGTAAAAGTATAGCAAATAAAAAAGACCTTTATTTTGAAAGGTCTTTTTTGTTTATTTCTTATTATAAAAATGAAAACGCTTTCGCGAAAGCACGATTAATCATCTAAGCAGTTACTTCACTCATCGCCCATTCATCAATCCATCGCGATAATACTTTAACCCAATCTGCTCTAGTGTTCAAACATGGAATCACATGAAACTGTTCTCCATTTACCTCATGAAAAATCTCTTCTCCTTCCATAGCGATTTCTTCTAATGTTTCTAAACAATCACTAACAAATGCTGGTGTTACAATTGCCATATTCTTTGTACCACCTAATCCCATTTTTTCAATAGTTCGATCCGTATATGGTGTTAACCATGGATCAAACCCTAATCGTGATTGAAAACTAGTAGAATATGTGCCGTCTTCCATGCCCAGATACTCACCTACTAATCGGGTAACCTCTTTACATTGATGACTATAACAAAATTCATGCGCTGGCGATGGTGTAGAGCAACATTTACCATCCATTTTACAATGACTTTTTGTGATATCGCTTTTTCTAATATGTCTTTTAGGAACCCCATGATATGAGAATAATAAATGCTCATAATCTTTTCCTTCTAGAGATTCTTTTATAGACTCAGAAAGCACTCTTATATAATCTGGATGATTGTAGAAAGGTGGCATTGTAGTAAAAGACATATGAGGAAAATGTTCCTGACGTAATTCTTCTGCTAGAACTAAAATGGTCTCTGTAGTTGCCATCGCAAATTGAGGATATAAAGGAATAATCAATACCTCATCTACACCTTTATCATTCAATTCCTTTAAACCACTTTCTATAGACATAGAACCATAACGCATTGCCAAAGAAATAGGCACACTGGTAAACTCGTCTATTTTTTCTTGTAACCTTTCAGATAGTACAATTAAAGGACTTCCTTCATCCCACCAGATCTTTCCATAAGCTTCAGCACTTTTCTTAGGCCTTGTATTTAAAACAATTCCCTTTACCAAAATTGCTCTCAAAATATATGGTAAATCTATAACGCGCTCATCCATTAAGAACTCGTCTAGATATTTTTTAACGTCTTTAGGGCTAGGGCTATCTGGTGATCCCAGATTTACCAGTAAAACTCCTTTTTTCATAGTACTGCTTTGTGCAAAAATAGAAGTTTTATAGTCGGTATACCTTTTAGATAATTACCTAATTGTAATAATAAAATAAAGGATATTGATAGTAACTCAATTCACCACTGATAAAAAGTATTGACAATTATCCATTTGTAAACATTTAGTACCTTTAACAAAACCATTTTTATGACATCTCAAAGAAAATGTCCTGAATGCAATGAAGAGATAAGAGGTCGTGCAGATAAGCGCTTTTGCAGCGATTATTGTCGCAACGTGGCAAACAATAAACTCAACAGAGACAGTAATGCACTCATGCGCAATATTAACAACAGACTGCGTAAAAACTGGCGAATCCTTAGTGAGCTTAACCCTAAAGACAAGACTAAAACTACACGCAACAAGTTACTAGCAAACGGTTTTGATTTCACCCTATTTACCAGTATTTACACCACAAAGAAAGGTACGGTGTATTACTTTGTTTATGATCAAGGTTACTTACCTATGGATGATGATTCTTATTTAATTGTCAAAAGAGAGACTTGATTTTTATATCATCGTCATTACCTAAGTATCAGCCATTATTAAATAAAAACCCATATAAGTATCTTTATCTATTATCTTTTTAAAGTGTGAGATACAACAAACCACCAAATTCAAAAAAATGAGATCCTTTAAACCTAAATCCCATTTATCATCAGCATTATCGTTTCTAACAATTATTGCCATCATATGGTATGTATTTTATAGTCAGACACCATCTGCAGCAGTAGAAGATAGTTTGCCAGCCACTGAGTGGTCTACGGCAAGAGCGTTAGAACACGTTAAGGCGATGTCTGTACAGCCTCACCATGTAGGTAGTGCAGCCCATGATGATGTAAGAGACTATGTAGTTACTCAACTGCAAGCAATGGGATTGCAAGTTACTACCCAAAAAGGCTACACCATGGATCCATGGGGAAACCTGGCAAATCCAGAAAATATTCTGGCACGTATTAAAGGTTCTCAAGAAAACAGTAAAGCTCTTTTATTATTAAGTCACTATGACAGCGATCCACATTCTAGTAAAGGTGCCAGCGATGCTGCTAGTGGTGTCGCTACCATTTTAGAAGGTGTGCGCACGTTTCTTGCTCAAAATAAACAACCTCTTAATGACATTATAATTTGTATTACTGATGCTGAAGAACTAGGGCTTAACGGTGCAGAACTTTTTGTGAATGAACATCCATGGGCACAAGACGTTGCGATGGTTCTTAACTTTGAAGCTCGTGGTAGCGGTGGACCTAGTTATATGCTTGTAGAAACTAATGGTGGTAACCGCAAGATTATTGAAGAATTTTCAAATGCTGGAGTAGAATATCCAGTGGCAAACTCGCTTGCCTACAGTATATATAAAATGATTCCTAATGATACTGACCTCACCGTTTTTAGAAAAGATGGCGATATCAACGGACTTAATTTTGCCTTCATAGGTGATCATTATGACTACCATACAGAATTAGATAACTATGAACGCCTAGATCGTAATACACTAGCTCATCAAGGTGCCTATTTAATGCCATTGATGAATCATTTATCAAACATCGACCTTAGTGATGAGCTCAAAGTTCCTGAAGGTGATGATTACGTTTATTTCCCTATGCCCATCATTAAAATGGTGAGTTTTCCATTTAAATGGCTGCCATTTTTAATTATAGGTAGCGGTTTATTACTAGTAGTACTCATTGTTTATGGTATTAGAAAAAGACGCATTTCCTTTGGTCAGATTCTGGCAGGATTTGTTCCGTTTTTAGGTTGTTTAATCATAGGGTATTTATTAAGTAACTATGGTTGGGTAGGAATTAAAAGTGGCTCTTTTTATGTCGATCAGCAACATGGTTTTCCATACAACGGTTATTGGCTTATCGCAGCAGCGGCAATGACAGCAGCAACCTTGTGTTTCTTTTTGTATCATAAATATTATAAGAAGGATAATGTAGCTAGTTTAAGTATCGCGCCATTATTTATTTTGTGGCTGGTTTGTTTATTAATAGCATTCCCTGTAGGTGATGGTGGTTTAATACCAGGTGTATTTTTACCAGGTGCCGGATTCTTTCTAGTACCGCTCATAGCAGGATTGCTTATGGTATGGCTCAATATCAACCAGCGCAGACCTAGTTACATTTTACTCGTTATTCTCGCGGTACCTGCCTTGTTCATTTTCACACCGTTTGTCAAAGCATTTCCAGTGGCACTAGGTATGGGAATTTTATTTGTAGCCGCTATTCTTACCACACTATTGATTGGTTTATTAATTCCTATTATTGGACATTATCGCAGGAAAGACCTACTATCCTTCATAGGATTGATAGCAACATTAGTTTGTGTGGGATACGCTTTCGCAAAAGCGGAATTCACACCATCACAACCACAATCAACTAGTCTAGTCTACATACAAAACCAAGACGACCAGACCGCACAATGGGCCACATATGACGAAGTCCTGACAGACTGGACCAAAGCAAAACTGGGAGAATCGCCGGCAGCAGCCAGCGAGCTTAATAAAAACACGATCGATTCAAAATACAGTACCGGTTTCAGCTATGCAGCCACAGCACCTTATAAAGAATTAGCTCCTGTAAGAGTAGAAACATTAATTGATAGTTTACACGCAGATTTAAGAACAGTAAAAATGAAAATCTACAGTGAATCTGTCATCCAGCGTCTAGAAGTGTTTTGCGATACGACTTATGTATTTGAAGACGGAAAAGTAAACGGCAGAGAAGTTTATAAGGCCAAAGTATCTAAAAAGGCTTTACCTAATCGATGGGGAAATCGCATGTTGAGCTATTATGTAACTAACAATGAACCACTAGAATTAGAACTTACTTTTAAAGCTGATGTCGAGCCAGAATTCCAGTTCTATGCAGCGTCATTTGACTTACTTAAAACCAAGGCGCTAGATGTAAAACCTAGACCGTTAGAGCAAATGAGTATGCCGTTTGTTCTTAACGATGCTATTTTAAGAAAACGCTATGTAACACTTAATAGACCTACCGTAGTAACCGATTCAATACCGTCAAATGAATAAGAAAACAATCGGTATCTTAGGTTGTGGATGGCTCGGTCTAGAGTTAGGAAAACAACTTGTTACAGAAGGATTTCCCGTAAAAGGAACCGTACGTCATAAAGATAAACTAGCCAACTTAAAAGAAGTTGGAATAGATGGTTATATCCTTGATTTAAAAGAAGATAAACTCTACGGTGATGTAGCCGATTTTCTAAGAAATATAGATGTGCTATTCATCAACATTCCGCCTGGACTGCGTAAAAATCCAGAAAGTGATTTTGCCCAGCGCATGAAATTGCTCATGACATTTGTAAATACGGCAACTGTTGAACATGTCATTTTTGTATCGAGCACTTCTGTTTTTGAAGATGCGCAAGACATTCCAGTTTATGATGAAAACAGCAGACCTAACAGCACGAGTAGTAATGGCAAAAAAATCTATGCAGCAGAGTTGCTAGTTCAAGACTTCTTTGCCAACACGACGATTTTAAGACCATGTGGTTTAATAGGCGGCGATAGACATCCTATAAAAATGCTCGCTGGTCGTAAGGGCGTTTCAAATCCAGATGCACCAATAAATCTTGTTCATAGGCAACATGTAATTGATATAGTAAAAAAGCTCATAACTGAAGAATTAAAAACTTCTATAGTTCACGCAATTAGTGAACCACATGAATCTAGAAAAAGTTACTATTCTCAAAAAGCCAAAGAATTTGGTTTAGAACCACCACAGTTTGATGAAAATGGTAAATCGGTTGGAAAAAAAATGAAGTCTTTATACCATTAGATGTATTTAAGTTTAAAAAGTAATGAAGCGTAGATTTATTTGGTTAAGTTTTGGAGCAATGCAAAAAAGTAACAAAGCTGTTCAAAAAATAAAATCATTATAAAACTATTCTTAGCTTTCAACAGTGAAAAAATTCCTGTTCAAACATAAATTCAAATTAAGCATCGCTTTTATACTACTCGTGTGGTATACGTTGTTCTTGCCAAAGCAATTATTTGATGTTCCGTACTCGACGGTAATAGAAAGTAGCGATGGGCGTTTGTTAGATGCGCATATCGCCAGTGATGATCAGTGGCGATTTCCCGCGGTAGATAGTGTTCCCTATAAATATAAAAAGTGTTTGTTGCAATATGAAGATGCGCATTTTTATGCGCATCCAGGATTCAATCCAGTTTCTATTGTTAAGGCTTTTAAAGAAAACATGAACGCTGGCAAAGTCGTGCGTGGTGGTAGTACAATTACACAGCAAGTGATTAGGCTTGCGCGAAAAAAGGATAGAAAATACTATGAGAAATTTATAGAGCTTATCTGGGCAACAAGGCTTGAGTTGAGATTATCTAAAGAACAAATTTTAGAACTCTATGCTTCTCATGCGCCTTATGGTGGTAATGTGATAGGACTCGATATGGCGTCGTGGCGGTATTTTGGAAGAAAACCACACGAACTCAGCTGGGCAGAAAGTGCCACGCTGGCTGTTTTGCCTAATGCACCAGGTTTAATTTATCCTGGTAAAAGAGAAAGTCAGCTTAGAGAAAAACGAGATGCATTACTGCTCAAGTTAAAACAGGAAAACATCATAGATGATATGGATTATGAACTGGCTGTTTCAGAATCTGTTCCTACTCGAGATTTTAGAGTACCGCAACTGGCACCTCATTTATTGAATAGAGCAAATAAGCAATACGGCACTCAAAAAATCAGAACCACGATTGATTATCAAATGCAAGAAACGGTCAACCGCATTGTACAAAATCATCATCATATTCTGAAGCAAAACGGTATTAACAACCTCGCCATGTTAGTTCTGGACATTGAAAACCAATCGGTATCTTCTTATGTGGGAAATGCTCCTACTACCAGAGAGCACCAGAAAGATGTGGATATTATTACCGCTCCACGTAGTACTGGCAGCGTTTTAAAACCCTTTTTATATGCCACCATGCTGGATAATGGCGAACTGTTACCTCACAGCCTCGTAAAAGATATACCTACGGTTATTAATGGTTATAACACACAAAACTTTGACAAGAATTATAGCGGTGCTGTTCCGGCTTCACAAGCCTTATCGCGATCACTCAATGTACCTGCGGTGCGCATGCTACGCGATCATGGTGTTACTCGATTCTATGACAAATTGCAAGATTTAGGTCAATCACACATCAATCGTGGTGCGGGAACTTATGGACTGAGTTTGATTATAGGTGGTGGCGAGAGCAGTTTATGGGACATGAGCCATGCTTATCTATCTATGGCAACCATTTTAAAAGACTACACTCAAACGAGTAGTGAATACAATCACAACGTCATGGATGGATTGCACTATGTGGAGGATGATGGAAACGCTTTCGCGAAAGCGGACTTAAAAACAACACCTAATATTTACGGTGCAGGAAGTATTTACCACACATTTGAAGCCATGAAAAATGTCAACCGACCCGAAGGTGAAGAGATATGGCACTTTTTTAATCCCAATCACAACATGGCTTGGAAAACAGGAACCAGCTATGGAAATAGAGATGCCTGGGCGATAGGCGTCACACCGCGATATGTCATAGGCGTATGGACCGGAAATGCAGATGGTGAAGGACGCGCCGAAATGACCGGTATTAAGAGTGCCGCTCCAGTACTTTTTGATCTATTCAATAGGTTGCCACAAGAAGAGTGGTTTGCGCCGCCGTATGATGATATGATAGAAATCGATATTTGTAAAAACTCAGGTTATCTCGCCACACCAGATTGTGAGATCGAGAAACAATGGATTCCTGCCGTAGGAGAACGCTATGATTCTTGCCCATACCACAAACTCGTGCAACTCGATGCTACACAATCCTATCAGGTAAACGCAGATTGCGAAACAGTTTCTCAAATGGTGACTAAATCCTATTTTAATTTACCACCAGTCATGGCATGGTACTACCGTAGAACACATCCCGATTATGAACCACTTCCACCCTATCGAGCAGATTGTGAATCACCTGTAGAAAATGTCATGACTTTTATAAGACCTAATGCTGGAACGACTATCACGCTAACTAAAAACATAGAAGGAAAAACAAACGAGACCGTTTTTGAGCTAGCCCACAAAATTCCTAATACAACAGTCTATTGGTATCTCGACGAGGACTATATAACGAGCACTAAAGATTTTCATGAAATAGCACTCAGTGCAGCTCAAGGAAAACATATAATTACCGCTGTAGATGAGGATGGGAATGATGTGAAAATGAGTTTAAGGTTTAAGTAAAGTATTGGCAATTAAAGGCTAAATAAAAAATTAACGCACACTAAATTCATTCAAATTGAGTTAATTTCATACAACTAAACGACCTTAAATGAAAACTAAGCTTATTACACTGACCGTATTACTGTTATCTTATATTACAGTAAATGCACAAGAGGATACTACAAATTGGTATCAAAACTTACATGTTAAAGTAGGTTATGCAGATAACTTTAGTTTCTCTTCAGATTTAAACGTTGCTGGATATGAAACCTATGTTCCGACGAATGCAACTTTTAGATTGGGATTAGGATATGATTTTAGCTTAGGAAATAAATGGACTTTATCTCCAAGTGCCGAAATAGATTGGATTAGAATAATAGATGAAACGGTTATCACCCCAGATAGTGGATTAGACAGATTCTCTACGTCTAGAACATCATCTGGTTCTGAGCTTAATATTATACTGTCAGCTCCTTTTGAATATCAAATTTTAAGCAATGATAAAAATAGCTTTGGCATTGCCGTTTCTCCACAAATTAACTTCAGATCTTTTAATGATGTCGGACTAGGCACTTCTGTAGATGGAGATGCTAGCAGTAATAGAATCAGATACGAATCTACAGAGCGCAACAGAATATTTAGACCATCATTGTTGCTAGGTCTCAATTACAACTTTAAACTGGGTGCACTTCCTGTAAGAGCTCAAGCGTTTTATAGTCATTCCTTTGCTCCAGCTTACTTTGGAGAATATACGTATTCAAATGATTTTAATGGAGAAACACAAACGGGCGAGTATGAATTTGATGGTCATCAAGCAGGTGTTTCGTTAGCATTTTTCCCATTTGGAAATGGCAACAGAGAGAAAAAAGAAAAGAAAGAGAAAGTAGTTCAAGAAAGAAAAGAGCGAAGTGAGATTAAAGGTAGTAGTAGATTTGGCTATAAAATGGGAGTTAATTTTTCCGATATCACAGCCATCGATTCTAATACTGGTGGATTAAGTGGTTTTGTAGGCACCGAATTATATGGAGGTTTATTCATAGATACAAAAATTAGTAACAAATGGAACCTCCAAAATGAAGCGACTTTTTCCTTCACAGATGAAAACATGTTTTTAGAAATTCCTATCTTATTTAAAAGACAAGTAGGAAGGAATTTTTGGGCTTTTGCTGGGCCCAAAGCCCAAATCGTAGTGAATGAAAGTTTAGAAATCGATAGAAATTTTGGCGCTGGATTAGATTTTGGATTTCAATACGATCTTCCAAAGGACTTTTTCATCGAGGCACGTTATGGGATAGGTCTATCCCGACAAATAAGTGATTTCCAACTAGGTTTTGAAGGCGGAAAGCGTAACGTATTGCGTGTAGGTGTTGGGATTAAATTTTAACTACCACTCACTAAAAGGCTTTTCACTTAAATAAGAATTATAATAACGAGTATCACCAGTAACTTCTTGCGCGATCCAGTTGGGTAAAATAAAAGTTTCTTCTTCAGTTTCTAGTTCGATTTCGGCAACTACTAGGTTGTTGTTTGCGCCGTGAAATACGTCTATTTCCCAAGTATGATTTTCTATAACAATTTCATATCTCGTTTTATCTATCACTCCTGGTAATGCAAGTTCTAGCAATTCCTCAGCCTCAACAATGGTGATTTCTTTTTCCCATTCATATCTTGTGAGACCGCTGTCCGTAGACATTCCTTTTATAGTAATAAAACCTTGAGTTCCTTTAATACGCACTCTTACCGTACGTGCAGGATCTGTAGAAAGATAGCCTTGGGTAATGCGTTTTCCTTTAAGCTCTTCTAAGAAATCTGTATTTTTGACTAAGTACTTGCGTTCTATTTCTAGCATGGTTATTTATTGAAAATGTAATAATAAGTAATTAGTTACAAGTATATGATTTGATCATTATGATTGGAATTTCAGGGTTTAAGTTTAAGTTTAAGTAAAAAACTAAAACCGTTCTCGACTCTCGCTCGAACTGACATACTACAGCTTTTCGTTTCGAACCATTAGACTGAAACTGAGACTATATCCTAAAGCGACGCAATCACCTTTAACTCATCACTTTCTATTCTTGAATTTTCATAACCATTAATGGCTACATAAATCATAGATTGAGCAATTGTTTCTGGTTCGATAGTACGGTATTTTTTAAGAAAACCTATGAGTAAAGGATCAATAAGCTTTTGAAATTTTTTCCACGCACTTTCAAATTTGCGTTGCTCTTCTCGCTCGCCACCTATTAATGCCGGCTGGACATAGTATGTTTCTTTAAAACCTAGTTTTTCAATATCACGTTCCATTTCTCCTTTGCCTCGATTATACATAAACTTACTGTCTGCATTTGCTCCTAGTGCAGATATGGCAATGACTTTTTGCACGCCGTTATGCAAAGCGACCTCGGCAACCTGTACTGGTAAATCATGTTCGATTCGATAGTATTCCTCCTTATCTGGCGTTTTGGCTTGGGTTGTTCCGGTACAAATAAATAAGTGATCAGCTTTTAAGAAATCAGTATAAGTAGCCGGATCAAATAAGTCCACGATATGTGATTCATGTTTGCGGTGGTTGAGTTTAGTACGCTTTCGCGAAAGCGTAATCACACGCTCATATTGTGCATTATCAAATAATAAATTCACTAACCTACTTCCCGTAAGTCCTGTGGCACCGATAACAACAGCAGTATATTTCATTAACATATTTCTAGAGTTAAAGGTAGTAATTTTGCACCATGCACGAATTGGATGATCGCAAAATTATACACGTAGACATGGACGCATTTTATGCGAGCGTAGAGCAACGTGATTTTCCAGAATTAAAAGGAAAACCTATTGCCGTAGGTGGTGGAAATAATCGAGGTGTAGTAGCAGCGGCAAGTTATGAAGCGCGCAAATATGGTGTGCGTAGTGCTATGCCTAGTGTCACGGCCAAAAAGCTATGTCCAGATCTGATTTTTGTGAAACATAGATTTGATAAATACCGAGAGGTATCTTCTCAAATTAGAGATATATTCTTAGACTATACAGACCTCGTAGAGCCTTTATCACTAGATGAGGCTTACCTAGATGTCACAGAGAATAAGTTGAACTATCCTAGTGCTACTGTTATTGCATATGATATAAGAAGACGCATTTATGAAACTACTGGATTAACTGCCAGCGCAGGGATTTCTATCAATAAGTTTGTTGCAAAAATTGCTAGTGATTATAACAAACCTAACGGACAAAAAACAATAACACCTGAAGAGGTGATTCCATTTCTAGAAGAATTAGAGATTAGAAAATTTCACGGTATAGGAAAAGTCACTGCAGAGAAAATGTACTTACAAGGCATATTTACAGGAGCTCATTTAAAAGAACGCAGTCTAGAGTTTTTACAAGAGCATTTTGGTAAAAGTGGCGCTCACTATTATAATATTGTACGAGGTTTACACCATAGTCCGGTAAAACCAGATCGTATTAGAAAATCCCTAGGTGCAGAGCGTACTTTTTCTGAAAATATATCGAGTGAAATTTTTATGAAAGAGCGTCTTACTCAAATCGCTGAAGAAATTGAAAAACGACTTGCAAAAAATGATGTCGCTGGTAAAACGGTTACTTTAAAAATAAAATATAGCGATTTTAAAACGCAAACACGTAGCAAAACCCTACCTCATTTTATAAGAACTAAAGATTTAATACTGGCTACTGCTATTGAATTAATGGAACAAGAAGGTTTCCGTGAAAGTGTGCGCTTGCTAGGTATCACACTATCTAATCTTAATACGGATGTTGAGGAAGCTGATTTTGTTGAAGTTCAGTTAAAATTTATGTTCTAAAACATTAACTAGTAGTTGTAGGAATAAAAGTCACGTTTCCTATAGCTTTGTTAGTATATGACCTTAGAAAACTCCCAATATACTGTTATCAATAGCCACGTCAACTCGCTACCCATGTTATCATGGGAATTAATTAAAAAGCTTTTATGGAATCTTGATAAAGAGATGTTAGAGCACATGAACCATCTGGCACAAGAATATAACTGGCATTTTAATTATTTTCTAGACAGCTATTCCCATTATAAAGGTTACTCTATAGTTATTACCGATCATAATTTTAAAATCCAGTGTTGTTCTGAAAATATCTTTAAAATGACTGGCTATAAAAGTCATGAATTAACGGGTCATTCACCTAAACTATTACAAGGTGAAAAAACGGATCAGAATTCAAAAAGACTCATAAAAAAAGCAACTCAAGATGAGTTGCCTTTTAATACTCGCTTAGTAAATTACCGTAAGAACGGTGAGTTATATGGTTGTGAAATTATTGCTTTCCCTATTTTCAATGGCACTTCTAAAGTCTCTCACTTTATTGCTTTTGAAAAAGAATATTTTGTTTAGCTATTCTATCTCAGTAACTCTTAGTGTATTTACCATTCCTTTATCTGTAACTGGCATTGCTGCAAGATTGATTAAGAAATCTCCTTTTTTGACAAACTTTTTGTCTTTTGCAAATTGATTCACATCCTCAATAGTTTCATCAGTACTTACAAAACGGTCGTATAAAAAGGCTTTAACACCCCATAAGAGACTTAATTGAGTAAGTATACGTGTGTTACTAGTAAATGTTAAAATATGTGCATCTGGTCTCCAGGCGCTAATTTGAAACGCTGTATAACCACTATTGGTCATTGTTGTGATTGCTTTTGCATCAATCTCGTCAGCCATTTTTGCAGCATGATAACAAATCGATTTAGTGATATATCTCTTTGTTTTAATATGCGGCGCACTATGTGGTACATTAATCAAGTCACTGTTTTCAACAGATAAACAAATACTGGTCATTTTTTCTATTACTTGAATAGGATACTGACCTACTGATGTTTCACCAGATAACATTACAGCATCTGCACCATCCATTACAGAGTTTGCTACATCATTAACCTCTGCTCTCGTAGGTGTAAGGCTAGTAATCATTGTTTCCATCATTTGTGTAGCGATGATAACAGGAATACGTGCTTGTTTTGCCTTTAAGACCAATTGTTTTTGAATAAGAGGTACTTCATGTGCAGGAACCTCTACACCTAAATCACCACGAGCCACCATTAAACCATCACAATAAGCTACAATTTTATCGATGTTAGTGACAGCTTCAGGCTTTTCTATTTTAGCGATAATAGGAATTTTATGCTCTGAGTGTTCCTTAATTAAATCTTGTAATTCCATCAAGTCACGGCTATGACGTACAAATGAAAGTGCCATCCAGTCTACTTGCAACTCACAAGCAAATATGGCATCTACGACATCCTTTTCTGTAAGTGCCGGTAATGAAATATCTGTTTGCGGTAAATTGACTCCTTTTTTGGAACGTAGTGGTCCACCTTGAATTACTTTAGTAACTACATCTTTAACACCATCAGTAGAAACTACTTCAAACATTAATTTACCATCGTCTAGTAAAATACGTTCACCAGCTTTTACATCTCTAGGGAAATGCTCGTAATTCATGTAAACACGCTCTGCAGTACCTTTAAACGGCTCTCCAGTAGAAATAGTAATAATATCGCCAGGATTTACAACCACTTCTTCTTTCATGACACCTACACGTAGTTTAGGACCTTGTAAGTCTCCTAATATACCTGTTGCAAATCCGTGTTCTTCATTAAGGTCACGTATCATTTGAACACGTTCTTTTACATCCTCATGATCTGCATGTGAAAAATTAATTCTAAATACATTCACGCCAGCCTTCATCATACCTAACAATACTTCTTTTGAAGAAGTTGCAGGTCCTAATGTAGCTACGATTTTAGTCTTTTTTGTCTTTGGCATTATTCAAAAATTAAATAATCTTTTTGTTTGATTACATGTTCATCTAGCTGGTATGCAGATATCACATGTGGTATTTTGGTTAAGTCGTTAATTAGCTTTTTCAAAGGAAAAAACTCAGGATCCTTTTCTACTTTGATAATGAAGTCTACTCTTGCATACTCCTTAATTAACACTGTTTTTACTTCGGTTTGTTCTTGACTTTCAAAAAGACCGCCACTACTGGTAACGGTATTAAGATTAGCCCAAAATTTATTAGGTGTTAAGTAATAAGTGTTATAGTTTATAACATCATCATATTTATAAACTGGATACCTTACTGTAAAGTTAGGCATGGTCACATCTTGATCTACATCTGTTCTCTTGAAAGACAACCCTAAATACTTATTAACCATATAAGCCATTCTATAAGGCTCAATTGTAGAATGTATTCCTACAAGGGTGTATGGCTCATCGTCACAATCCCATCCATCTAACTTGTAAGTAGCCATATCATCAACTTTACTAACAAATTTAAGAAGACAAACTACAAATTAGTCTTTAAAAATCTTTAATAAATTGATATTTTCTACGAAATGGTTGTCGTTACTGGATTCTAGTACGATTAAGAATTATGCAAGGTGCGAAATAAAGAATTATTGTGTACTTATTTTATCTTGTAAGGCAAAAAAAGCTCTTTTACTTGCTTTTTCCTCAGCCTTTTTCTTTGATGTTGCACGTGCTTTTGCAAGAATTCTATCATCTATAGATAACTTCACAGAAAAGTGTCTGATTTCATTAACACCAGTATCCTCATAGGTATGATAATTAAAAGTCTTCTTGTTTTTTTGGCACCATTCTATTAAAATGCTCTTGTAACTAATAACCTTACCTTCTAATTTCTCGATATCAACATAAGGTTCAATTACCCGACGACTAATAAAGTTTTGAGTTCGCTTATAGCCCTTATCAAGATAAATAGCACCTACTAATGCCTCAAATAAATTCCCATGAACATTTGCTCCGAAATTACGTTCTGGAACTTGTGTTTTTGCAAAATCAATAAGCCCAAAGTCCATTCCTAACTCATTGAGATGTTCACGACTTACAATCTTAGACCTCATCTTGGTCAAGTAACCTTCATCGCCATGCGGCACTTCGTTATAAATATATTCTGCAATGACACTACCTAAAATAGCATCACCAAGAAACTCTAATCGTTCATAGCTAATAGGATTACCATCTGCATCTTTTAAGCTCATGGATTTATGAGTAAACGCTTTACGATAAACATCGATATCCTTGGGAGTTATCCCAGTAATTTTTTTTATTCCACGCGATAGCGCCTCGTCATCTGTAGAGATTCGAGAGGAGAATATTTTTTTAAATCGATTCATTAAAAAGGTATCGCTTAGATTTTTCTAAATGCGATACAGCAGTTGTGACCACCAAAACCGAATGTGTTACTCAAAGCTATGTTTACCTCTCGTTTTTCTGGTTTATTCAATACTAATCTTAATGACGGATCAATATTCTCATCTACGGTAGTATGGTTAATGGTAGGAGGAATTATCCCTTCATTGATAGCCATAACACTTGCAATAGACTCTATAGCACCAGCAGCACCTAAAAGGTGACCAGTCATAGATTTTGTAGAATTAATACTAATGTTAGGCGCATGATCGCCAAAAACAGCTTTTATCGCCTTCAACTCTGCCACATCTCCTAGCGGTGTAGATGTACCATGTGTATTAATATGATCTACATCTTCAGGATTAATGCCTGCATTTTGTAGCGTATTTTTCATTACTGCTATAACACCACGTCCTTCTGGATCCGGTGCAGTAATGTGATATGCGTCACTAGAGAAACCACCACCTATAACCTCTGCATAGATTTTTGCTCCACGAGCTTTTGCATACTCATAATCTTCTAGAACCAGCGCACCAGCGCCTTCTCCTAGAACAAAACCGTCACGTGTCGCATCAAATGGTCGACTTGCGGTTTCTGGACTTTCATTACGTGTTGATAAGGCATGCATGGCATTAAAACCACCCATTCCTGCTTGAGCAACCGCAGCTTCAGAGCCACCAGTTACAATCACGTCACAATGTCCTAATCTAATATAGTTAACTGCATCCAGCATCGCATTTGCACTAGAGGCACAAGCAGATACTGTCGTATAGTTAGGTCCCATAAATCCATATTTTATAGAAATATGAGCCGGCGCTATATCAGCAATCATTTTAGGAATAAAGAAAGGGTTAAATCGAGGCGTACCGTTTCCAGCAGCAAACGCTTTAACTTCTTCCTGAAAAGTTTCTAGACCACCTATTCCTGCGCCCCAGATAACACCGACTCTATATTTATCTATAGAGTCGATATCTAATCCTGAGTCTGCTATCGCCTCATCACCTGCAACCAGTGCATACTGGGCAAAGCGATCCATGCGTCTAGCTTCCTTGCGGTCTATGAAATCAGTCACATTAAAGTTCTTGATCTCACAAGCGAACTTAGTCTTGAAATGTTCTGTATCAAAATATGTGATAGGAGCGCAACCACTCTTACCTGTTTTTAACGCATCCCAATACTCCGTTAGATTATTACCTATCGGTGTAAGAGCTCCCATTCCTGTTATGACTACTCGCTTTAATTCCATGTGAAGTAAATTAAGCTTTTGCTTCTTCTATGTATGAAACAGCTTGACCTACAGTCGCAATGTTTTCTGCTTGATCATCTGGTATCTGGATATCAAATTCTTTTTCGAATTCCATGATCAACTCAACTGTATCTAGTGAGTCCGCGCCTAAGTCGTTTGTGAAACTTGCTTCTGTTACAACTTCATTTTCGTCAACACCTAATTTGTCAACGATTATCGCTTTTACTCTTGATGCAATGTCTGACATAATTTTCTAATTTTAATTTTAAATGAATGGCAAAAATAACAAACTTTGTGATAAAACCACTTTTTAGTTATTTGAGTTAACTTGCCATCGCATTTGATAATGTTATTTTACTCAACTCTATCAGGTGGTTTACAACAAGCTTGCCATAAAAAAATATGAAAAAAATAGTAATTCTAGCATCAGGTAATGGTACTAATGCTCAGGCGATTATAAATCATTTTAGCAAAAATGAATCTGTAGAAATCTCATTGGTTTTATCTAATAAACCACAAGCCTATGTGCTAGAAAGAGCGCAGAAAAATAATATTCCGGCGATGAGTTTTAATAAATTCGCTTTCGCGAAAGCGGGAAAAGTAGAATCTTTATTAAAGGCAGAAAACCCAGATTTAATAGTGCTGGCGGGCTTTTTATGGAAAATCCCAGAAAGTCTCGTAAAATTATTTCCAAAAAAAATTATTAACATTCATCCTGCTTTATTACCAAATTACGGCGGAAAAGGCATGTATGGTATGAATGTGCATCGCGCTATCATTGAAAATAAAGAAGAAAAAAGTGGTATTACCATCCATTATGTAAATGAACATTATGATGAAGGAGCCATTATAGAGCAGTTTACGTGTCCTATTTATCAAAATGATACAGCAGATGATCTAGCCGCACGTATACATGAGTTAGAACACTTACATTTCCCAATGGTCATTGAAGAATTACTTGCTTAATGGAACAAGTACACATATATACAGATGGTTCTTCAAGAGGCAATCCAGGACCTGGTGGTTACGGGATTGTGATGATATGGGTAGGGAAAAAATATAAAAAAGAATTTTCTCAAGGCTATAGACGCACCACTAATAACAGGATGGAATTGCTCGCTGTTATAGAGGCTCTAGAAAAGATTAAAATGGATCAAGTACAAATTACCGTTTTTACCGACAGTAAATATGTAAGTGATGCCGTTAATAAAAACTGGATTGCTGGATGGATCAAACGCAAATGGAAAAACGTCAAGAACCCAGATTTATGGAAGCGTTTTATTAAAGCCTTTAATCGCACACAACCTAAAATGCAATGGGTAAAAGGTCATAATGATCACCCTATTAATGAAAGATGTGACGCACTGGCTGTTGGTGCTGCTCTAAATAAGAGTAATCATCTCGTGGATGAAGGATTTGAAGCTAGTGAGAAAGGCCTATTTTAATTTGCTCGCCATTTCACCCAAATTGTAACAGTTGGATTACTTATAGTATCTGTACCTGTGTTTTGGGCTCTCACATGAATATGGTTTCCAGCGCTAAAGTCAATATTTGCAGTATTATCATTATAAGTACCTCCTAAAAGATTAAAATTGATATTACCTCCCACTATTGTAGTATTACCTTGCCTAATCCTAACGTTAAAAGGTGCTGCAAGATTATTAGTAGCTGTTCCACTTACTGTGTTAGAATTTGACGTAATAGCAATAATAGTCCCATCAAAAGGCAACAAAATACCAGAATTTGCGGTAGTTAAATTACCTGCCATTCTCAGACTTTGACTACCTATATCACCTCCACGTGAAAAAACAAGCGGTGTTGCAGCAATGGTCAACCATTTTCCTCGAGACGCATCATACATATATAATTGATCACCTATTACCGCCATCTGTCCTGTGGCAGCACCAGTAGGTACTGATTGTGGCTCTAGCTCTAGTGCTGGTAAATTGGTTGTGCTCGCTGCGATATCTAGTTCTGCAGTTGGTGAAACAGTATTAATCCCTACCTGACCTTGTATCCATTGCGTAGTTGCTAATAGCGTTAAAGCTAAAAATAAATTTTTCATGAAATCCCTAATTATCATAAATGTTAAGTTTTGCAAATTAGAACCTATAACCTGCTTCACCTAGTTTTCAATCATTTAAACGACAAAAGACTATCTAATGACTACATACTACATAACAGAATCTCAACAACAGGACATCAATTAACTCATGATGATTGTTCTTTAAGGACTGACTAATTCATTACTTTTGCAAAAAAATATCAAGAATGAGCAAACTCGTAGTTGTAGGTACAGTAGCTTTTGATGCTATCGAAACACCTTTCGGAAAAACAGATAAAATATTAGGTGGTGCAGCCACTTTTATAGGTCTAAGTGCTTCACACTTCAACACAGAAGTTGGATTAGTAAGTGTAGTAGGTGGAGATTTTCCACAAGAATATCTAGACATGCTTTCTAATAGAGGTATGAATATAGAAGGTGTTGAGGTTGTTAAGGATGGTAAAACATTTTTCTGGTCTGGTAAGTACCATAATGACATGAATACCCGTGACACACTTGCTACAGAGTTAAATGTACTAGCAGACTTTAATCCAGTTGTACCAGAATCTTTTAAAGATGCAGAGGTAGTAATGTTAGGAAACCTACATCCTGCAGTACAATTAGGCGTTATTGAACAAACGCCAGCAGCAAAGCTAATCATCTTAGATACGATGAACTTTTGGATGGATAGCGCATTAGACATGTTGCATGAGGTCATAGCAAAGGTTGATGTCATTACTATTAATGATGAAGAAGCTAGACAGTTATCTGGTGAATACTCGCTAGTTGCTGCAGCACGCAAGATTCATACTATGGGTCCTAAGTATGTGGTCATTAAAAAAGGAGAACATGGCGCTTTATTATTCCATGAAGAACAAATCTTCTTTGCACCAGCCTTACCACTAGAGGAAGTTTTTGACCCGACAGGAGCAGGAGACACATTTGCAGGAGGATTTGCTGGTTTTCTAGCATCAAGTGAGGATTACAGTTTTGAAAACATGAAGCGAGCTATTATTTATGGTTCTAACTTTGCTTCTTTCTGTGTAGAGAAATTTGGAACTGAGCGCATGCAATCTATCACGCCTGAAGAGATCAATACACGTTTAGAGCAGTTTAAAGCACTGACTAAATTTGAAATAAACGCATAATAAAAATTGATAGAGCCCTCAAATATTTTGAGGGCTTTTTATTTACTTTTGACTTTTAGAATTCATCATGAGCGATCCATTAAAACACGAGTGTGGTATAGCACTTATTAGACTTCTTAAACCTCTTGAATATTATAAAGAGAAATATGGTACGGCATTTTATGGCATCAATAAAATGTACCTAATGATGGAAAAACAGCACAATCGCGGTCAGGATGGTGCTGGATTTGCAAGTATAAAATTAGATGTAAAACCTGGTCAACGATACATCTCTCGTGTGCGCAGTAATGAGGCACAACCTATACAGGATATATTTGCTCAAATTAATGAGCGCATTAATTCAGAATTAGAGGAAAATCCAGAAATAAAAGATGATGTCGCTGCTCAAAAAGCACAAATCCCTTACATCGGTGAATTGATGATGGGACACGTGCGTTATGGTACCTTTGGTAAAAACAGTATTGAATCAGTACATCCGTTTTTACGTCAGAACAACTGGATGCATCGCAACCTTATCATGGCTGGTAATTTTAACATGACTAACGTGTTTGAGTTATTTGACAAATTAGTAGAACTAGGACAGCATCCTAAAGACATGGCAGACACCGTAACCGTTATGGAAAAGGTAGGTCATTTTCAAGATCGTGAGGTTTCTAAACTATATAAAAAATTCAAGGCTGAAGGACTTTCTAAAATGGAATCCTCACCTAAAATAGCTGAACAACTTAACGTTGCCAAAGTTTTAAAGAAAAGTGCAAAAGATTGGGATGGTGGCTATGCCATGGGTGGACTTATGGGACATGGTGACGCTTTCCTATTAAGAGATCCATCTGGTATTAGACCAGCATACTACTATCAAGATGATGAAGTAGTTGTCGTAGCTAGTGAACGTCCAGTAATTCAAACTGCGTTTAACGCACCGTTTGAAGAAGTAAAAGAACTGGATCCAGGTAAAGCTATTATCATTAAAAAGAATGGTAAAGTAAGTATTGAACAAATACTGAAACCACTAGAACGTAAAGCCTGTTCTTTTGAACGTATTTATTTCTCTCGTGGTAGCGATGCCGAGATTTATCAAGAGCGTAAAAAACTGGGGCATTTATTATTCCCTAAAATCATGGAATTCATTGATCATGATATAGATAACACCGTTTTTTCATACATCCCTAATACTGCCGAAACTTCATTCTATGGTATGGTAGAAGCGGCACATGCCGTTTTAAATGAGCAAAAACGAGATGCTATTATTGCTGGAGAAGGTAAACTGACCGCACAACAAGTTGAGGACACGCTTTCGCGAAAGCTGCGAACTGAAAAGATTGCGATTAAAGATGCAAAGTTAAGAACCTTTATCACTGAGGATTCTTCTCGAGACGATCTAGTAGCTCACGTTTACGATGTGACCTATGGTGTTGTAAAAGAAAACGATAACCTAGTAATCATCGATGATTCTATCGTACGTGGAACAACGCTTAAAAAATCCATTCTTAAAATGATGGACCGCTTGAAACCGAAGAAAATTGTAGTTGTTTCTAGTGCACCACAAATCAGATATCCAGATTGTTATGGGATAGATATGGCCAGATTAGAAGGACTAGTTGCTTTTAGAGCAGCACTTGCTTTACATGAAGATCGTGGAACCTATGACACTGTAGAGAACATTTATAAAAAATGTAAATCACAGATAAACTTTAAGGATAAGGATGTTGTCAATTATGTGAAGGAACTCTATGCACCGTTTACAGATCAAGAAGTGTCCAACAAGATAGGTGAGTTACTCTCAGACGATGATTTAAATGCAGAAGTGAAAATCGTTTACCAAACCGTAGATAATTTACACAAAGCCTGCCCTAAAAACTTAGGTGATTGGTATTTTACTGGTGATTATCCAACTAATGGTGGAAATCGTGTGGTGAATCGTGCTTACATCAACTTCTTTGAAAAGAATGATGAGCGAGCTTATTAAATAATAATTACAAAAACCTTTGATTACATAACAAATTTGTTATTCAAACCATTAGCTAGGCTAAGAAATAATATTAAATAAAAAGCCCTTAAGTTTTTATTGAAACTTAAGGGCTTTTGAATTTTGCAGTCAACAATGGCAGTTGACTATTTGCTACTTACTACTTAGCAGCGTTGTATTTCTCTGATACAGCATCCCAATCAATTACATTAAAAAATGCACTTACATAATCTGGTCTGCGGTTTTGATAGTTTAGATAATATGCGTGTTCCCATACATCTAGTCCTAGGATAGGAGTTCCTCCACAACCTACACCTGGCATTAATGGATTGTCTTGATTAGGAGTTCCACACACTTCTAGAGCTCCGTCGTTAACACATAAAAACGCCCATCCTGAACCGAATTGTGTTTTTGCGGCTGTAGCAAATTTATCTTGAAATGCATCATATGAACCAAAAGCACTATCGATTGCAGCAGCAAGATCTCCAGTAGGTTTTCCACCACCATTAGGTGACATTACTTCCCAGAATAATCTGTGGTTGTAAAATCCACCACCATTATTTCTTACCGCTTTATTTTCCATGTCTAGATTCGTAAGAATGTCTTCAATAGACTTTCCTTCTAGGTCAGTACCTTCAATGGCATTATTTAATTTAGTAGTATAACCATTGTGATGTTTTGAATGGTGAATCTCCATTGTTCTTGCATCAATATGTGGTTCTAGCGCATCATACGCATAGTTGAGTTTAGGTAATTCAAAAGCCATAATATATTGGTTTTAATTGATTTATTTATAAAGGATAAATTTAAACACAAACGATGATATGTTAAAATTTCTGATGTTATAATATACTTAATCTTGTAAAAGATTCATCTTCAAAGAATTTATCATAATAAAAAGAGATCCTAATAACGTCACCGAAATCTAATTGACAATTAATCTAAACCTCAAATTAAGGATTAAGTTCAATTACGTTTCAGTTTTTCATCATACCTTTGAGTATGACCTCATCTCCAACTACTTTTTATAGTGCCAGTGCTGGTTCTGGTAAAACTTATACACTAGCGAGAGACTATCTCACGCTTCTTTTTAAATCTCAATTTAATAATCATTATCGCAAGATTCTAGCAGTAACTTTTACTAACAAAGCTGTTGCAGAAATGAAAGAACGTGTACTAGAGCATCTATACAATTTTGGAAAACAATCAGTTCCGGATAGTAGTCTAGGCATCTTTGACCATATAAAAAAAGTTACAGGATTAAATGATGATCAACTCACAAAGAGAGCAACCATCATCCATCAACGCCTTTTACATGACTACTCTGCCTTTGACATAGTTACAATTGATGCATTCAATCACCGCATCTTGCGCACTTTTGCAAAAGACATTGATTTGCCCGCTGGATTTGAAGTAGAATTAGACACAGATTCTTTAATTAATAAAGCAATTCAAAATTTACTCGCTCGTGCAGGTAGGGATAAGGAACTTACTAAAAAACTAGTAAGCTTCTCACTTTCCAAAATTGATAATAATAAAAGTTGGGATGTCGCTTATGATCTGATGCAAATATCTGTATTGATAAAAAATGAAAACCATTTTAAATATCTAAAATCTCTTGAAGGCAAGACCAGCGAAGATTTTGATAGACTTGTTCAAAATCTGAAGCTTAAAAACAAAGACCTAAAAACACAATTAATTGAACTAGCTCAAGTTTTAATTGATAAATCAGCTCAGCAAGGTCTAGAACCTACTGATTTTAAAGGTGGTTCTCGCAGTATTTTTAACACAGTAGTAAAGACTTCTAAAGAGGACATTTCGGTTAAACCAGATACTGCCTCTATTAGAGACTTGATAGCTGGCGATTTATATGCAAAAAGTCAAAAACAATCTATTAAAGATAGCATCGATATTTTAAGGTCAGATATTGCAGATTTTGGTAATGCTTACAAGGCCACTTATGGACATATAAAATTTCATGAAAACATCATTAAAAGTATTGTTCCATTGTCACTTCTTAACGAGTTGATGCATGAAATAAACATTATTAAAAAAGAAGAACAAATTGTACCTATATATGAGTTCAATGGTCTTCTTAGAAATCAAATAAAAGATCAGCCTGCACCTTTCATATATGAACGACTAGGGGAAAAATATCGTCACTACTTTATTGATGAATTTCAAGATACTTCTCGCATGCAATGGGAAAACATGATGCCTTTAATTAGTAATGCAATCCAAAGCATCGACGATTATGGAGATAGCGGGACCTTAATGCTTGTCGGTGATGCAAAACAATCCATATATAGATGGCGTGGTAGTGACGCTAACCAGTTTTTAGATTTATTAAAAGAAGATCAATTATTTGAACTTAATAAAAGTAATGAAACCCTAGAATATAACTGGCGTAGCTATGACAACGTTATTGAATTCAACAATGATTTTTTTAAATTTTATGGTGATTACTTAAATAACGATACTTATAAAAATCTTTATCAAAATTATCTGCATCAAAATGCAACACATAAAAATGGTGGATATGTTCAGGTTGACTTTTTAAACAAAGAAGATTTTTCATTTGACGATGATGAAGATATAATCACTCCATATCCGCAACACGTGCACAGTTTAATCAAGAAAATTGTTTCACAAGGATTTGAACTAGGTGATATATGCATTCTAGTGCGCAAGCACACACAAGGTCATGAGCTTGCTCAATATTTAGTTAAACAAGACATTACTGTAGTATCTGGTGATAGCCTTCTTGTTGAAGCGTCACCGCGTGTACGTTTATTAGTCGAATTCATGAAAATGTCGCATCAACCTGACCAGCAATCTCTTAAACTATCATTTCTTCTTGAATATGTGCAATATTATCAACTTGAAGACAAAAACACATTTATCGTTAATCATATTAATTTATCATTTAATGAGATCTTAGAGGTTGTATTTAATGACGATATATCGTTTATGGAGTCCGCTTTCGCGAAAGCGCCTTTATTCAAAGCAACAGAACAAACAGCTCATGCATTAGGGCTATTTAAAGAGCAAGATTTAAGATTACAATCATTTCTAGAATTAGTATTTGAATTTTCCAATAGTCAAGATGTTTCCCTGTCCAAATTTTTAGAACACTGGGAAAAGAAAAAAGAAAAATTGAGTGTTCCAGCAACGCCAGATCCGCAAGCTGTGCAAATCATGACCATTCATAAGTCCAAAGGTTTAGAATTTCCGGTTGTAATTGTCCCCTATTCCGACACACAAGCAGACTTTTCAATTAAACCTACAGATTGGGTTTCTGTAAGCCCTACAGCTTATGAAGGTTTTGAACACCTTTATATGTCGCTAGCAAGTGAGGCCAAGTTTTATCCTATTCATGCACAGGAAGTATATACAACCCATCTTCATAAAACACAAATGGACCATATTAATGGACTTTATGTTGCTTTTACTCGTGCAGTAGAACAACTATATGTGTGCAGTATTGATAAACCAGAATCCAAAACTCAAAAGGAATCTTCACTAAGACATGGACAGCTACTGAAAAGATTCCTGGAACGTGATACGGCGTGGAATAAAGAAGAAATGGATCTAGTGACTTCTTTTCAAAAAGGTACGCCTATTCAATTAGCCACTAGTAAATCTAGCACACCAACTCTACCATTAGGCAATTATCAGGTTTACTCTACAGGATCTCGCACAGACTTTTCTACCAGACGTGGAATGTTATGGGCTAGTGGTGTTCAAGAAGCTATTAATAAAGGTAATTTACTTCATGATTATATGTCACAAATTGAGTCTATTGAAGACTTACCTGCGGTTGTGTTAAAGATTCAAAATGATGATTACATTTCTTCTCAGGTAAAATCAGAGTTAATTGAAACTCTCAATCTATTAATAAGTCCACAATATTTTGAAAAGTACTTCAAACCTGATTTAAATATCTTAAATGAACGTGGAATTTTAACACCAGAAGGCAAGAAGTTTATTCCAGATCGACTTATAATAGACAATGGTCAGGTAACGATTATTGATTACAAAACAGGCGCGCAACTAGAGAAACATAGAGATCAGCTAGATTATTATGCTGCCTTATTACTACAAATGGATTATAAAATAAAAGAAAAGGTTTTGATATACACCGATGAGTTAAAGGAACTCGTCTGGAATTAAAACAAGTATTGTTTATTACCTTTGAAACACAAAAAAACGCAACTATGTACGGTAGTATGAAAGAGTATCTTCAAAAAGAAATTGAAGAAATTAAAGATCAAGGATTATATAAGAATGAACGAATCATAACCTCTCCACAAGATGCAGTGATAACATTAGACGATGGCAGTGAGGTGATCAATTTTTGTGCTAATAATTACCTAGGATTATCATCACATCCTGAAGTTATTCAAGCAGCAAAAGACACTTTGGACTCTCACGGTTTTGGGATGAGTTCTGTAAGATTTATTTGCGGTACACAAGACATACACAAAGAGCTTGAACAAAAGCTAGCAGATTTTTACGGATGTGAAGACACGATACTTTATGCAGCATGTTTTGATGCAAATGGTGGAGTATTTGAGCCTTTGTTAGGTAAAGAAGACGCCATCATATCTGACTCATTAAATCATGCATCCATAATTGATGGTGTCCGCTTATGTAAAGCTGCTAGATATAGGTACGCAAGTGCAGATATGGCTGATTTAGAAAAGCAGTTAATTCAAGCAAATGAGAATGGAGCACGATTTAAAGTCATTGTTACTGACGGTGTGTTTTCTATGGATGGTATTTTAGCACCATTAGATAAAATATGTGATTTGGCAGATAAGTATGACGCCCTAGTCATGGTAGATGAATGTCATGCAGCAGGATTTTTAGGTGATACTGGTCGCGGTTCTTTAGAGGCTAAAGGTGTTTTAGGCAGGATAGATATCATAACCGGTACTTTAGGAAAAGCTTTAGGTGGAGCAATGGGTGGATACACCGTTGCAAAAAAAGAAATTATTGAGATCTTAAGACAACGATCTAGACCATATTTATTTAGTAATTCCTTAGCTCCTTCAATAGTAGGCGCTTCTATAAAAGCGTTAGAGCTTATAGATTCTAGTACAGACCTTATCGATAAAGTGCAAGCTAACACAGCTTACTTTAAAAAAGGAATGAAAGAATTAGGATTTGATTTTGTAGATGGAGAAAGCGCTATTGTTCCTGTAATGCTATATGATGCAAAACTATCTCAACAAATGGCAGATGCACTTTTAAAAGAAGGAATTTATGTTATAGGCTTCTTTTATCCAGTGGTACCAAAGGAAAAAGCAAGAATAAGAGTACAATTAAGTGCCGCTCACGATAAAAAACATTTAGACAAAGCCGTAAACGCATTCAAAAAAGTAGGACTTGAACTAGGAGTTATCGGTTAAATTAAGAGAAATTAACAATTAATCGACATTTTTACGAAAATTTATAGGTTAAACTCTTGTGAATGCACAATAACAGAGTAATTTTGTTCTGTTGATTAATAAAAAACCCCAACATGAAAAACATATTTAAAATTTTAATGGCATGTACTGTTCTATTTTCAGCTACTAATGTCAATGCGCAAGATGAATCAAATCGTTGGTCTGTTGCAATTGGAATGAATGCAATTGACTTGTATCCAGTTGGTGAGGCTGACCAAGGCCTTGGAGATTACTTTGAAGACTTTTTCGATACAGATCACTACAATTTACTTGCAGCACCTAGTCGTGTACAAGTTGGATACTACGTAGGTGATGGCATCGTTGCTACTGGAGCATTTTCTGTAAACTCAATAGATAAAGTTGGTGATACAAGTATTGATAATATCGCATATTATGCTTTAGACGGTGGTTTAGAATATAACTTCCGTAATATGATAAAACAAGACGGTATCATTGCTCCATTCGTTGGAGTTGGTGGTGGTTATAATTGGGTTGATAATGATGGTTTTGGTACTTTCAATGGTACGGCTGGTATTGACTTTTATGTTACAGAAGGTATCGCTATTAACTTGCAAACGACATATAAGCATGCTTTTGAAGATGCTAATCCAAAACACTTCCAACATACAGCTGGCTTAAAGTTTACTTGGGGTGGTACTGATACTGACGGTGACGGAATCTATGATGATAAAGACGCTTGTCCATCTGTTGCTGGTTTAGAGCAATTTATGGGTTGTCCTGATTCTGATGGTGACGGTATTGAAGACAGTAAAGATAACTGTCCTAACGCTGCAGGTCCTGCTGAATCTATGGGATGTCCTGATACTGACGGTGATGGTACATTAGATAAAGATGATAACTGTGTTAATGAAGCTGGTCCAGCTTATAACAATGGTTGCCCTGATCCTGATACTGATGGTGATGGTGTTGTAGATAGTAAAGACAACTGTAAAACAGTTAAAGGTCCTGCTTCTAACAATGGTTGCCCTACAGATAGAGATAATGACGGTGTACTAGATGCTGATGATAAGTGTCCAGACACTCCAGGTATTGCGTCACTAGCAGGTTGTCCTAAACCAGCTGCGCCTACAGTTGAGGAGCAAGAAAAGTTAAACCAGTACGCAAAAACAATCTTATTTGATACAGGTAAGGCTACGATTAAAGCTGAGTCTGCAAAAGTTCTTGCTGATATTACTGCGATTCTTAAGAAATACCCAACTGCAAAGTTCTCAATTGACGGTCACACAGATAGTGTTGGATCTGCTAAATTGAACCAAAGATTATCTGATTCTCGTGCAAACGAAGTGAAAAATTACTTAGTTGCAAATGGAATTGATGAATTCAGACTTTCTTCAGTAGGTTATGGTGAGGCTCGCCCGGTTGCTGATAATAGTTCTAAAACAGGTCGTGCTCAAAACAGACGTGTGGAAATCAACTTAGTAAACTAATTGATTTTTAAACAATAGTAAAAGCGCCACTTCTCAGTGGCGCTTTTTTTATGTCTAATTTTTTAAGACGTCATAGTTTATCAATATCTTGTACATATGAATACATTCTTACATGACGTTATTGGCTCGCTTTATTCCCAAAACTACAACCTCAGTAAACTTACTTATGTAGTTCCTAGTAGAAGAGTTGCAACCTTTCTTAATAAAACCATTGCTGCTTTTTTAGAACAACCTATTTTCGAGCCTATTGTATATAGTGTTGAAGATTTCATTAGTCACACAGCACAAGTTGAAATTGCAAGCGATGTAGATTTATTATTTGATTTTTATAACAGTTATCTAAAAATAGAAGGAAATAATACAGCAGACTCATTAGATGAATTTATTACCTGGGCACCAACTATTCTTAAAGATTTTAATGAGATAGATCGTTTTCTAGTACCACCTTCAGATTTTTTTAATTATCTAGGGAATTTAAAAGAACTAGAGCAAGGACATTGGTCCATCCTAGAACCCAAGACAGAGATGATTGAAAAATATCTTCATTTCTGGAAACGATTAGAACTATACTATAGCCAGTTTACTAAAGACTGTACCATAAATGGGATAGTTTATCAAGGTCTAGCTTATAGACTCGCTTTCGCGAAAGCGGAATATCAATCCACCCAGTACAGTAAAGAAACACCAATTATTTTTTTAGGCCTCAATGCTCTCAACAAGGCAGAAGAGGAAATTATTAAGATATTTCTAGATAGCAATAATGCCAAAATTTTTTATGACAGTGATCTTTATTTTCAAGAGAATCAATATCACGAAGCTGGTCGTTTTATAAGACGATATAAAAGTCACTGGAATTATTTTGAACAGCACAATTTAAACATAACTAGTAATAATTTTAACGCGCCAAAAAGTATAAATATGATAGGAACATCTGGCCCTATAGGTATGTGTCAGGTGGCAGGTAAACTTATCAATAAGCTCAATCTAGAATCGATTAATCTAGACACCACAGCCATAGTTCTAGCAGATGAAGCTCTTCTACTACCTCTTTTAAGTGCTATACCCGAAAGTGCTAAGCATCTCAATATTACTATGGGATTAACCTTAGATAAAACACCGCTTGCTAGTTTCTTTAATCAGCTAATCAAGCTCAAAGTTGAAGCCACAGATCAAGGTTTTTATTATAAGAATGTAATAGCAGTTTTAGAATCTCACTTTAGCTCTCTTTTAGACCAGACAGCTGTAAAAGAACTTATGAACACAATTCATAAAGAAAATCTAGTTTATATACCCTTTCTAGAGGCTAATCAGGATACTGCTAACTTATACATTAATCAATTAAGGTCGGAAGTTATTACGACAACAAACTTAATTAACTATCTCAGTAATATTTCTGATGCTTTACAATCGAAACTAATCGAAAATGAAAACAAGAGATTAGAGCTCGAACAACTATTAGGTATACACAGTGTCATTGAACAAATAAAGTCAATCATAGATGTGCAGTCAGGTATTACCGATTTAAGAACTATTCAATATTTATTTAAGCAATTTTTACCTCAAAAGAAATTAGACTTTATAGGCGAACCTGTTAAAGGGCTTCAAGTAATGGGACTGCTTGAAACTAGAGCATTAGATTATGAAAACATCATTATGCTATCGGTTAATGAAGGCATTTTACCAGCAGGTAAATCTACTGCATCGTACATACCTTATGATATGAAAATCAAGTTTGGTTTACCGACTTACACAGACAAAGACAGCGTTTATGCATATCATTTTTATAGGTTATTACAACGATGCAATAACGCTAATTTCATATACAACTCAGAAACAAATAGTTTAGGCGGTGGAGAAAAAAGCAGGTTTTTAATGCAATTAGAAACTAGTGGTATTAAAAATCATACGATCAATCATAGTCTGTATGCCAATAAAATTACTACTGAAAAAACAGATACTCTTTCCATTAACAAAGACAATCACTACTTTGACAGACTCGGTAAAATAGCAATATCTGGCTTTTCACCATCTAGTATCACAAGCTATATTTATAATCCAATCGATTTTTACAAATCTAAGATCCTAAAAATTAATGACATAGAAGAGGTAGAAGAAGATATGGCGGCTAATACTATGGGAACCATGATTCATAAAACTCTTGAGTCCTTATACCTACCATATATCGATAAAGTATTAGATAAAATTCATTTTAAAGACATAAGAGAAAGATTAAATAATGCCATCAATACGGCCTATCTGGATAGCTACAACACCATACATGATCCACAAGGGAAAAATATTATTATGTATGAGGTGGCTAGACATTACGTCAGTAAAATGATTGCTTATGATGAAGAGCTTGTAAAAAATGGAAACATATTAATTATAAGAAAATTAGAAGTTCGTTATTCTACAACTATTGAAATTAACTCGATAGGAAGTGTAAAACTTCATGGTGAGGTAGACCGTATTGATGAGCTCAATGGTCAAATTAGAATAATAGACTACAAATCTGGAATGGTTGGTAAATCAAATGTTGGTGTTGAGCCAGATAACTATCAAGCATTAATTACAGATTATGATAAATCAAAAGCTTTTCAAGTTTTGATGTATGCTTTTCTATATTCAAAAAACAATGAGTTTACAGAATGTGTCGCAGGTATCATAAGTTTTAAGAATTTTAAAGAAGGATTTATACCCTACTCGGTTAAAAATGGTAGGTCGTTTCAGCCACGACCTATCGATGTGTTTGAACTAGAGAAATTTGAAGAACAATTACATCAAATAATCATAGAGTTATACAATAAAGATATAGCACTAACCGCAAAGGATCATTAAATGAAAATTGTCTTGAACAACATCATTGATAGAGATCATAGCAAACCTATATTGCTAGATCATTATCACGTACCATCTCAAACTAAATTGCCTGTGATTATTTTTGCTCATGGCTACAAAGGATTTAAGGATTGGGGCGCTTGGGAATTAATGGGTAAGGCATTTGCAAATGCCGGGTTTTGCTTTATAAAATTTAACTTCTCACATAATGGCGGAACTATAAATAATCCTTTGGATTTTCCAGATTTAGAATCATTCGGTTATAATAATTATAGTAAAGAGGTTCAAGATTTGAATGATGTGATCAACTGGTCTATATCAAGCTTATCAGAAATAATAGATACCACTAGTATTAACATATTAGGTCATTCAAGAGCTGGAGGAATAACAACCATTGTTGCTTCACAAAACAAAATAGTTAAAAAACTAGTTACACTTGCATCGGTCAGTGATTATAAGTCTAGGTTCCTTAATGGAGAAGCATTACTCAAATGGAAAAACGATGGTGTTTTCTATGTTAAAAATGGACGCACTCAGCAAGAAATGCCTCACTATTATCAATTCTTTGAGGATTACATTCAGAATGAAGAAAAACTATCTATTAAGAATGCTGCACTAAAACTTAAAGTACCACATTTAATTATTCATGGAGCCAGCGACGAAACCGTTATGATTCATGAAGGACATCAATTACATCAATGGAGTAAAAAATCAGAATTAGTTGTGATAAGGGAAGCAAATCACACTTTGGGAGCGAGGCATCCATGGAAATCCATCTATTTACCTCAACACTTAAGACAAGCTGTACAATGTTGTATCAATTTTTATAAAAAATAGAATACATCTGTGGAGAATACCGGATTCGAACCGGTCACCTCTTGCCTGCCAGGCAAGCGCTCTAGCCAAATGAGCTAATCCCCCAAAAAATCAATTCAAATATAAAGCATCAGAATTGCTATTAATAAATTTTCAAAACTATATTTTCGAAAAATGCCTTCCACAAATTCGATAACACCTAGAAACATTTTAAGTCTTGCCATTCCGGCTATTATCGCTGGTATAGCAGAACCTCTTATCAGTTTAACAGACGTGGCTGTAATAGGTAATATGAAGGATAACGCTGTTGAAGGTTTACTTGCAGTAGGTCTAGTCGGTTCTTTTTTAAGTGCTATTATCTGGACTCTTGCACAAACTAAAACTTCTATATCTAGTATAGTGTCTAACGCATTAGGAAGTAATCAATTAAATAAAATTCATTCTCTTATACCTCAAGTCATTTGGATTAACATCACCTTAGGCATATTAATCTATTTGGTAACCGCACCACTAGCAACATGGATATTTACATTATATAATGCAAAAGGTACAACACTAAATTTATCGATTTCTTATTATCAGGTTAGAGCCCTAGGATTTCCACTTACCCTTAGCGCCTTTGCTATTTTTGGCGTTTTTAGAGGTATACAAAATACATCTTGGGCAATGATAGCAAGCATATCAGGCGCTATAGTGAATGTCATATTAGACTACACTTTAGTTTATGGAATCGATAGTCTTATCCCGGCATATGGTGTAATGGGTGCAGCATATGCTAGTCTAGCTGCACAAATTGTTATGCTTATTATAGCATTGTATTTTTTATATCAAAAAACACCTTTTCGACTACATCAATTAACCTGGAAACCACACCCTAAACTTAGAAAACACATTATTTTAACGGCTAACTTTTTTTTACGCACCGTTGCCATAAATGTTGCCATATTTTTGTCTTACCGCTATGCCTCCGGATATGGAGATGAATATGGTGCCACACACGCCATATTGATGAATATCTGGCTCTTCTTTTCCTTTTTCATTGATGGATTTGCGAGTGCTGGTAACGCTATAGGTGGAAAACTTTTAGGATCTAAAAATGTTCAAGGACTTCAATATCTAGGTAAAACCACCACCACCTATGGCGTTATCGTAGCACTAATATTAATAACTATTTGTGGACTTTTTTACAAAACTATAGGCCATCAATTCACAGATAATGAGACTGTATTTGAATTATTCCTAAGTACATTCTGGATTGTGTTAATTATGCAGCCTATTAATGCTGTGGCCTTTGTATTTGACGGAATTTTTAAAGGTTGGGGCGAGGCTTCTTATTTACGTAATTTACTGTTTGGCCTTACAGCATTTGTATTCATCCCAGCTCTTCTTATCTTAGATTATGTTAATTTTCAATTAAACGCAATTTGGGTAGCCTTTGGATTATGGATGCTAGGCAGAGCAGCCATTCTTGCTATAAAATTTCACTTAAAGATTAAAACAATGCAGAACTAGATTTATTATATCTCGCTTTCGCGAAAGCATAGTCAGAGAATGCATAATATTTCTAATATCTTTGCCATTAATAATTTAAATGATTCTATTAATTATGGAAGATAATTGGTTTATCAGAATCTCTCAATTCATGGGTGGATCTGGAATTTTCTTAGTGATTGCAATTATTCTACTTATCGTAGTAGGATATAACAAATGGAAATCTAGAAGATGAAAAAAGTAAGAATAACTAAAGAATTTACTTTTGAAACTGGTCATGCACTCTATGGATATGACGGTAAATGCCGCAATGTACATGGGCATAGCTACAAACTAGCTGTAACCGTAATAGGAACTCCTATAAATGATGCTAACAATGTAAAGCATGGTATGGTGATAGACTTTACAGACCTAAAAAAGATTGTAAAAGAAGAGATCGTAGACCCATTTGATCACGCAACAGTCTTTAATAAAAACACACCTCACGTTGAGCTAGCTCAAGAACTTAGAGAACGTGGGCATGAAGTTATTCTAGCAGATTATCAACCTACTAGCGAAATGATGATTCTAGATTTTGCCGATAAAATTAGAAACAGATTGCCAGAAAATATTGAATTATTCTCTTTAAGACTGCGCGAGACTGAAACTAGTTATGCAGAGTGGCATGCGAGTGATCAACTATAATAACGTATTAGTGAATATTAATTTAAAAGCCTCACAGATTTTAATGATCTGTGAGGCTTTTATTTATAAGATATCCTGACTTTTCAAGGTTATACCCAATCTTTAGGATTCTTCAAGACTTCAATCAATTGAGCCTCTGGTGTATCAGGTTCTGGATGGTGATCATAACGCCATTGAACATGTGGTGGCAAACTCATTAAAATGCTCTCTATACGGCCATTAGTTTTGAGACCAAATAAAGTTCCTTTATCGTGTACTAAATTAAATTCTACATAGCGTCCACGTCGTATTTCTTGCCAGTCGCGCTGCTCTTTTGTATACGATTTATTTTTTCTTTTTTCTGCAATAGGTGTATAAGCATCTAGAAAATGAGATGCCATATCTTTTTGAAAAGCTAGCCAGTCTTCCATAGAATGACTCTCACTAGCCTTACAATAATCATAAAATAAACCACCTATACCACGACCTTCACCACGATGAGAATTATGAAAATAAGCATCACATTTTTCTTTGAATAATGCATAATCTGCTACCTCATGACGTTCACATACTGTTTTACATATTTGATGAAAGTGAGTCGCATCTTCATCATATAAATAATATGGGGTCAAATCCAATCCACCACCAAACCATGAATCTACAACAGTTCCCTGCTTATCATACATTTCAAAATACCTAAAATTTGCATGAACAGTAGGTACATGTGGATTTACGGGATGTATTACTAGACTTAAGCCTGTGGCATAGAAATCTACATCGCCTACTTTAAAATAAGACTGCATTGCAAGTGGTAATGGCCCGTGAACCTCGCTAATATTAACGCCACCTTTTTCAAATACAGACCCATTTTCAATAACTCTTGTAAAACCGCCGCCACCTTCTTCACGATGCCATTGATCTTCTTTAAAACTAGCTTTATTGTCTATTTCCTCTAGACGACTAGTAATAGTTTCTTGAAGTTCTTTTATAAAATTATAAAACTGTGTCTTAATCATTAAGCGTTAATTTGAGTCTTGTGAGGATCCGGCAGTTTCAGATTCTCTTCATTAATCATTTGTTCTAAGGTGACTCGAGATGCTGCTGTTACTGAAAACGGCAATACTAGTATCACACCTATTATAGGAATAAAAAGCATCCCCATAAACACAATTCCTATTCCTATCGCAATACCTCTATGTCTCTTTACAAAATTGACACTATCTCGATAAGTAAAATGTCTTTCAAGCGTATAATCAATATTTCCAAAACCGGCATAATAAGCTTGGACTATAAAAGCTAACACCGTAAAAACGATACCTACAACCGGTATAAAACTTAACAATAATAAAGGAATTGTTATAGCAAATTCGTAAGCTATATTGCGCAGGTTGATACGTAAGCCACGCCATAATTGCTCCATATTACTAGTATCGCGATGTTCTACATGATTACGAGCATTAGGATAAAAGTGTTTTTCTATACGTTCAGAAACGGGTGACATAAATGGTGCACTCAATGCCATTACTAGATGTTTATATAATATAAACCCTAACAATAAGATGCTTAAACCACTAATCCACTCTGCTACCGTATAAAATCCTTCTTTTCCCCATTCCCATATCCATAATCTAGATATAAGATTTGCTAGGTTATCTGAAAGCCCATATGCAGCTAGCCCAACAATACCAGCTATTATAAAACTGATAGCCATAGGAACTAAAAAGAATTGCCATAGCTTTAACTTACCAATGAGAGAAAACCCATCAGCATAAGCTTTTAATCCTTTTATGATGTTTTTAAACACGTCTAGTATTCTTTTACTGCATCTACAAATGCTTGTGCATTAGGCACAGGTATATTTGGTAAAATACCATGACCTAGATTTGCTACAAATTTATCTTTACCAAATTCGTCTATCATTTGTTTCACCATCTTTTTAATGGTCGCTGGTGGAGAGAACAATCGTGATGGATCAAAGTTACCTTGCAAGGTTATATTCCCGCCAGATAGGTAACGAGCATTACGGGCGCTACAAGTCCAGTCCACACCTAGTGCCGCAGCACCACTTTTTGCCATATCACCCAGCGCAAACCAGCATCCTTTCCCAAAAACGATTACCTCAGTATGTGGTTTTAACGCATCCACAATTTGCTGAATGTACTTCCATGAAAACTCTTGATAATCTACGGGAGATAACATTCCACCCCATGAGTCAAAAACTTGTACCGCATTAACACCATGTTGTACTTTTAACTTCAAGTAAGCAATGGTAGTATCTGTAATACGCTGTAGTAATTCATGAGCAGCCTCTGGTTGCGTAAAACAAAACTCTTTTGCCTTATCAAAGTTTTTACTGCCTTGACCTTGTACACAATAACATAATATGGTCCATGGCGATCCCGCAAAACCTATTAACGGCACCTCATCATTAAGCTCTTGTTTAGTTAAATCTATAGCCTGCATGACATAACTTAAAGAATCTGCCACATCTGGAACTACTACTCTATTTAAATCCTCGGCTGTTCTTATGGGATTAGGCAACCATGGTCCGACACCATTCTTCATCTCTACATCAATGTTCATCGCCTGTGGTATCACAAGGATATCAGAAAAAAGAATTGCGGCATCTGTTCCTATTTGCTTGATAGGCATCACAGTGATCTCTGTAGCTAACTCTGGAGTCTGACAACGTGTAAAAAAATCATACTTCTCTTTTAACTTCATGAAATCTGGCAAGTATCTTCCTGCCTGACGCATCATCCATACTGGTGGTCTATCTACAGTTTCTCCTTTTAGTGCTCTTAAAAATAAATCGTTTTTAATCATTTTGTAATGCTTTTACAGCGGTGACTATCGTGTTTTCTACTGTGGATTTATGTGCCACTTTCACATTTTGAGTATATATTCTTGCCGCTTCTGCGGTTGTTTCACCTATGCATATAGCTAGATGAATATTTTCAGGATTCGCTTTCGCGAAAGCGTGTACACCACGAGGACTGAAGAACATAATTGCATCAAAAATACAATCAAATGACTTTTCCACCGCTACAGAATCATACACTTTTACCTCTATAAAACTTATTTGTGTCGATAAAAGTGCCTGTGGTAGCTCATCACGACGATGCACACCGCAGAAATAGACAAAACTCAAATGACTGTAGTTATTAACTATAATCTGTGCAAGCTGTGCGGCATTAGTTGCCTGTTCCACGATATTAAATCCTTTCTCTCTTAAAAGATTAGCCGTTTTTTCACCTACTACAAATAGGTTTTCAACACGATAATCTAGTGAGATTATAGCATTAATAGCATTTGAACTGGTCACAATGATATGCTCACATTTTACCCCAGTGATATCATAGGCAACCTTATCAATGGCAAGCACGTCATAATGTACTAGCGATAATCCAGTAGCCAGAAGCAACTCTGACTGTGTCACAGATAGCTTTTTAGTAGAAAGTATGCGTTTATTAATGGTCAATTTCTTATTTTATAGACAGAATTGAATGTCGATTTTAATTTATAAAGATAAGTAGTTCTCTATATACCTGTCTATTTTTAAGACTACCTCTTTAAGGTGGAAGAAACTACGGACAATTTGAAATTTTGATAAATTATTTAATTTAAAATACACTTAATCGGATGCTTATTTTAAAAAATATTAGAAGAAAATAACAGCATTAATCAATTGAGCTAAAACCTTTTAAGCAACATTCAAGATATTAAAGTTTTTACAATCAGTAGGTGTTCTAATTTATTTGCAGCATCTTTAACCTTGAAAAGAGTAAAATTGAGTTATTATGGAATTACCATCGTTCCTTCATGAACTTACAGAAGATGAAAACACGCCCAGCCTAGAATATGCGCAGGAAGTTTTTAATCTTTTGGAAGTCAGAAAAGTACGTAAAAAAGAGACCATTCTTTATCTAGGAGATACAGCCACAAAAATTTACTTTGTAAAAAAAGGGATTTTAAAGTGCAGTATCATGGATGACAGCGGCAACTTACATACCACTAGATTTGTTGCAGAAAATGATGCTGTCACAGCAATGGTTAGTTATATAGAGCAACAACCATCAAACATACAAATTGATTGTGTAGAAGATGCCGAAGTATTGTGTTTTAAATATGATGATTTTCAATACATGAGCAAACTTTATCCTGGTCTAGCGACTGCCTTTCATAAAATTATGTTGCGCAGGTATCATGGCCTTTTAGATGAAAAAGCTAGAATGATAAGTAGAGATGCAACGAGTAGATACCTGAAATTCATAGAGCTTTATCCAGCCATTGCAGAACGACTACCTCTTAAGGAGATTGCCTCCTTTCTAGGGATTAGGCAACAATCATTAAGTAGGTTACGTAGTAAAATTGATGAGTAAGCTTTAAGCTTGATTTGAGATTAACTTATCTTTGCTATTCTAAATTATAGAATAGTATGATACTATCCATGACTGGATACGGTAAAAGCGTTACCCAACTTGCCCAGAAAAAGATCACTGTAGAAATAAGAACACTTAATAGTAAGAATCTAGATCTTAATATGCGTTTATCTAATGCCTATAAAGAAAAGGAATTACCATTACGTCAACTTGCTGCAAGTGAACTTTCTCGTGGTAAAATTGATTTTGCTATTCACGTAGAGAAAACTGGAGTTGATAACACGGCGCAATTAAACACACAAGTACTACAATCTTATGTGGAGCAATTGAGAACCGTACAAAGCATTAATCTTAACAATGAAGGTGACGATAGTCGCTTGTTACAAATTGCTTCAAAGTTTCCAGATGTATTTGCTACTCAAATTGAAGAAGTCTCTCAAGAAGATTTTGATGCTATTCATCAAACGGCTATTGAAGCTCTCAAGGCGGTTAATCAATATAGACACGATGAAGGAAAAGGCCTTAAGGAAGAGTTTATTTTAAGAATAAACAACATCAATCAACTTCTAGAGCAAATAAAAGCAGTAGATGAAACTCGTCTTGCAGATATCCGCACGCGATTAGAGAAAGCTGTTAGTGATCTTAAAGAAAAGGTAGATGCAAATCGTTTTGAACAAGAACTAATCTTTTATCTAGAAAAATATGATATCACTGAAGAAAAAGTGCGCCTTAAAAATCATTTAGATTATTTTAAAGAAACACTAGATAATGATATTTCTCAAGGAAAAAAACTAGGCTTTATAAGTCAAGAAATAGGTCGAGAGATCAACACCATTGGCAGTAAAGCAAATCATGCTGTAATGCAACAATTAGTTGTACAGATGAAAGACGAGCTGGAGAAAGTAAAAGAACAAATGTTGAACGTATTGTAATGACTGCGCAACCCAAACTTATTGTTTTCAGTGCACCTTCTGGTGCTGGAAAAACCACGTTAGTAAGACATCTCTTAAAAATTGAAGATTTAAATTTAGCTTTTTCAATTTCGGCAGCTTCTAGAGAAGCTCGTGAAGGAGAAATTGACGGTATACACTATTACTTTTTAGGAATTCCTGAATTTAAAAATAGAATCAGAGCAAATGATTTTATTGAATTTGAAGAGGTGTATAAAGATCAATTTTATGGGACATTAAAAAGTGAGGTAGAACGCTTATGGGCACAAGGCAAAAACGTCATTTTTGACATTGATGTTGTGGGTGGATTACGTTTAAAAAATAAATTTCCAGATCGCTGTATTTCAATCTTTGTAAAACCACCATCTATTAATGAACTTCAAAAAAGACTTAAAAATCGTAAAACAGAGTCTGAAGAAAAAATAGCAATGAGAGTCGCAAAAGCTAGTACCGAAATGGCTACAGCACCACAATTTGATGTTATTATTAAAAATGATGACCTTGAACTAGCAAAACAACAAGCTGAGGACATCGTCAGAAATTTTATTCATAAAAAAGTAGGTCCAGATGAAGAAGAGTAACATCGGACTTTATTTTGGCACATTTAATCCAGTTCACATAGGTCATCTTGCCATCGCAAATTACCTGATTGAAAACAGTGATCTGGATGAAATATGGATGGTGGTAACACCGCACAATCCTCATAAAAAAAAATCAACGCTACTTGACGACTATCAGCGTTTACATATGGTATATATTGCTACAGAAGATTACTTAAAAATTAAAGCTAGCAATGCAGAATTCAGCCTACCACAGCCCAATTATACAGTAAATACACTAGCACACTTATCTGAAAAATATCCCAATAATAACTTTACACTCATTATGGGAGAAGACAATTTAAAAAGTCTTCATAAGTGGAAAAACTATCAAGTGATATTAGAAGATTATCATATTATAGTTTACCCTAGAATTTCACATGGTGACATCCCTGAAGATTTACTTCAACACAAAAGTGTAACTAAAATCGATGCGCCTATAATGGAAATCTCATCAACCATGATACGTAATGGGATTAAAGAAGGGAAAGACTTGCGTTACTTCATGCACTACAAAGTACAAGAGTATATTGAAGAAATGAATTTTTATAAATAAGAGCTTTCTTGTTATTCTTATCACTGTTTTATAAAAACAAAAACCGCCTGTAATCAAATAGATCCACAGACGGTTTTCAACCAACCAATTTTTTACTTTTCTTTTTCAATTACTCTACTAGCATCTATTAATCTAGACTTTCCAGTAGTATTTTTCAATTGAATATATCCTCGCCCTTTAAATTCATAAGTCGTTCCAGACGCAGAATGATACAATTCAATAGTGTTGTCATTAATAACGTAAAGATCGAAATAATCATTGCCTATAAAATCATAATCCATAGTTAAATGCTTGTTAATTGATCCAGGTGTCTCATCTTCTACCCAATATTCCCCTGTGTAATCCCAGAATAAACTACTGTAATTAAGACCATTGACGTCTGTAGAGCTTTTAAACTCGTCTCCATTAAAACCAGGAGTAAATTGTAAATAATTCTCTTCATCAAAATCATTAAGCGCTCCTACATTACTAGTATACACTTTCTCCCATGCTCTATATTCTTGCAAGAAGTACTGAATGTTATCATAAAACAACTGATCATAATTAAAATTGTTACGATTATAACCGTCTAGATAATAAACCGTTCCACGATGCATATCAATCATCTTAATTCTATTATAGTTTAAAACAACAACTGTAAAATCATGCAATCCATCAATGTCATGTAGGATAGAAACTTGATTGTTTAATATCTGATAACTACCTACATCTAGGCCTAGACCAGCTCCAGCACTACCTACGCCTACTAGGTTATTATTTGCATACAATGTTCCAAAATCAAAACTCATCGTAAAAGCTTTGGTCATAAATGGAATATCTGGATTTCCTTGCGTATCATTTAAATCAACATACCATAATTCTTGATTACTCAAGATTTCATTAAGTGTAGGACGATTATCAAAACCATTTCCTATCACTACTTCTGTTTCACAACTTGCGATAGTCACCGCAATCAACAGGCTTCCTAAAATTTTGTAAAATGTTCTCATAATCGTAATATTTAATAGTTACTACAACGTTTGCGAAAAGTGTGCCATTTTTATAACATACTTATTTTCAAATATTTATGTTTTTTCAATTACGCTTTCGCGAAAGCGTAGCTCAAATCCATCTATACAATCATATTCATAACCTTTTAGTGAACAACTGCTTTAAGGCTGTATTGAGCTATCCACTTAAAAAATGGTATTTTTACAGTCCAAGATTAACTTATGGAGAATAACAAAAAATTTGCGGTAATAGGCGGCGGAAGCTGGGCTACAGCCATCGTAAAAATGCTTTGTGAAAACCTAGATCAAGTAGGATGGTACATGCGCAGTGTATATGCTATTGAACACATAAAACGTAACGATCACAACCCTAGCTATTTAAGCTCAGTAGAGTTTGATGTCAATCAATTGAAGTTATCAAACGACATCAACGAAATCGTTGCAGAAGCAGATGTATGCATATTTGCTATTCCTAGTGCATTTTTATATACTGAGTTAGAGAACTTAACAGTTGATTTAAAAGGTAAAATCATCTTTAGTGCTATAAAAGGAATTGTGCCAGAAACAGGACTTATTGTTGGAGAGCATTTCCACGAGCATTATGACATACCTCTAGAGGATATAGGTGTTTTAACAGGACCATGTCATGCAGAAGAAGTTGCCCTTGAACGCCTTTCCTATTTAACCATAGCCTGTGCAGATGAAGAAAAAGCAGACTATGTCGCCTCAAAATTAAGCAGTGATTATATCAACTGTAAAACTACAGACGACATTATAGGAACTGAATATGCAGCAGTACTTAAAAACATCTATGCAATAGCTGCAGGAATAGCTCACGGACTAGGCTATGGAGATAACTTTCAAAGTGTGTTAATGAGCAATTCTATTAGAGAAATGAAACGTTTCATTAAGAAAGTGCACAAAATGAAACGTAATATTAATGATAGCGCTTACTTAGGTGATCTACTAGTAACGGGATATTCTGTTTTTTCTAGAAATAGATTATTCGGGAATATGCTGGGTAAGGGATATACTGTAAGAAGTGCACAACTAGAAATGAGTATGATTGCCGAAGGTTATTATGCCACAAATAGTGCCTATAAAATAAACAGCGAAAAAGGAGCTCGCACTCCTATACTAGATGCCATCTATAGCATCCTGTATGACAATAAAAACCCTAAAAAGGTATTTAAAAAACTGGCTGATAAGCTGGACTAAACTAACAACAGATATGTCAAATATTGCAAACAGCTTCGGAATGGATGAGGCTCTCAAACAACTAGGTATTAAAGATGTAAACCATGGAACTTCTACAGGAAGTGACAACTTTGGTAGTGGACCAGAGATCTCATCATACTCACCTGTAGATGGTCAGTTAATAGGTAAAGTTACCACTACTACACAAGCAGACTATGGTAAAGTTATGGATAAAGCTCAAGCGGCTTTTATATCTTTCAGAGCTATGCCAGCTCCACAACGTGGAGAAATAGTTAGACAATTTGGTAATAAACTAAGAGACCTTAAAGAACCTCTAGGGAAATTAGTTTCTTATGAGATGGGGAAATCTTTACAAGAAGGTTATGGTGAGGTTCAGGAAATGATCGACATCTGTGATTTTGCAGTAGGCTTATCGAGACAACTTAATGGTCAAGTTATCCCTTCAGAAAGACCTGGACACGTGATGAGAGAACAATGGCACCCTATAGGTATAGTTGGTATCATATCAGCTTTCAATTTTCCAGTAGCCGTTTGGGCATGGAACACAGCTCTAGCATGGATTTGTGGAGATGTATGTGTATGGAAAGCTAGTGAAAAAGCACCATTATGCTCAGTAGCCTGTCAAAACATTATTGCGGATATCTTAAAAGAAAATGATTTACCTGAAGGTATTTCATGTATCATTAATGGAGATTATAAAGTAGGTGAAATGATGACTACAGATTCTAGAATTCCATTAATATCTGCTACAGGATCTACTAGAATGGGAAGAATCGTAGGAGCAACTGTTGCTCAACGTTTTGGAAAATCTTTACTAGAATTAGGTGGTAATAATGCTATTATCATCACACCTACTGCAGATTTAAAAGTAGTTGTACCAGGTGCTGTATTTGGTGCTGTAGGAACTTGTGGACAGCGTTGTACTTCTACAAGAAGATTGATTATCCATGAATCTGTTTATGATAAAGTACGTGATGCAATCGTTGGAGCATACGGTCAGTTAACTATAGGAAACCCACTAGATGAAAAGAATCACATAGGACCATTAATTGATAAAGATTCAGTAAACACTTATCTAGCAGCTATTGAGAAAGCAAAGGCTGAAGGTGGAAACGTACTAGTCGACGGTGGTATTTTAGAAGGTGAAGGATATGAAAGCGGTTGTTATGTAAAACCAGCTATCATAGAAGCAGAGAATCATTTTGAAATTGTACAACATGAGACCTTTGCTCCTATTTTATATTTAATGAAATATTCTGGTGACGTAGAAAACGCTATCGGAAAACAAAATGGTGTAGCACAAGGATTATCAAGTGCTATTATGACTAATGAGATGAAAGAAGCAGAGAAATTTTTATCATTTGCAGGTTCTGATTGTGGTATTGCAAATGTAAATATAGGAACTTCTGGAGCTGAGATAGGCGGTGCTTTTGGAGGTGAAAAAGAGACTGGTGGTGGCCGCGAGTCTGGTAGTGATGCCTGGAAAGTTTATATGCGTAGACAAACCAATACGGTCAACTACTCTGATGAGTTACCGCTGGCACAAGGAATCAAATTTGATTTATAGAAATCATATTATTTAGATATAAAATCCGCTTGAGATGTGATTCTTAAGCGGATTTTTTTTGCTTTACAAAAGAGTAAAGAAAATATATACAAGAAGTGCTTATATTGCAAACTTGATAAAAACCAACCAATGAAAAAACTATTATTTACCCTTCTAATCACTGTGATTAGTTTTCAAGCTCATGCTCAAATGCAAGTCGGAAATGTAACTCTGGATTTCGGTCCAAAGATTACTGCCAAAAAAGGTGATGTTACTTACATCGCTGGAGAAAAAAATGGTACCATCTACACACTCGCGAGACAAAAGAAAATGTTCTATGTACAAACATTTGAATCTGGCTCAAACAAGTTTTTAAAAAGTAAACAAATCAAGTTTGATAAAATAAATGGAGGTAAAGTAACCATAGAAGACCTGGCTATTATTGATGGTGAGGTCTTTCTTTTTGGATCATACTATGATAAAAAAGCAAAGAAAAGTGTTTTTGCAGCATACTCTATTGATGAAAAGCTAGTTTTAGGTAAACCTAAAACAGTTCTAGCTGTAGACGTTCCTAAAAGATCACAAAAAGGGGCTTTCTTTTTTGAACCTTCCTATGATGGCGTTAATTACCTAGTGATGCACGTAGGGATTTTTGAAAGAGATGAAAAACTAAGATATGAAATCGCATTATTAGATAAGACGCTTGCTGCGGTACATAATGAAGCCGTAGACTTACAATTTAAAGATCGCAAAGATCTAGAGTTTAGTCTAGACGATTTTGAGGTAAATGAAAAAGGAGACATTTTTGTAGTGGTAAGCGATAGCTACCGTAACAAGGCAAAAAAAACAACTGAGACCAACTTAACTGTTCATGCTTACTATGCCTCAAAAGGGTATGCTAAAGAAGACATAGACATCGATTTAAAAGGTAAAAAAGTACTCAACTGTAATGTAATTAATACTGCAGATGGTAGATTACAGTTAATAGGGTTCTATTCTAATCTTAGAAAAAGTGGACGAGCAGATTGGAGATTAGAAGGGATTTTCGACGTTGCCGTTGAAACCAGCGATAACAGTGTAGTAAAGGAGACTTTTAATGAATTCAGTGTTGAGACCAAAACTAAATTGATAGGTGAAAGACGCGCCAAAAAAGGAAAAGATTTAAAGCCATTTTATCGCATTACACACCTTATTGAAAGAGAAAATGGTGGTGTTATTGTATTATCAGAATGGTACACTACTTATGTAGGTAACACATCTGGTATAGGTCCACTAGCCTTTACTCCTATTACATACAGTACAAATGAAATCATCGTTACCGCTTTAAATCAAGATGGTACTATGGACTGGAGCAATGTAGTACCTAAAGAGCAACAGGTTACTGTAACTCAATTTTCCATAGGCCTCGCTGGCGGAATGACAAATGGTTCTGTAAGCGTAGGTGTTGGAGTATTATTCCCGCTAGCTATACTTGGTGAAGGACCTGAATATTTAAGTAGTGTAGCATTATATGAAAATGGAAAACTAAGCCTATTAGTAAATGATGATCCTAAAAACATAGGGACTACAGATATCGATGACGTTAGAAAAGTACGAAACATTAAAAAAATGATACCGGTAATATTCACTTTTGATGATTCTACTGGTGATATGGAACGTATCGACCCTACAGACTATGAGAAAAACCAGTTAGTAGTTAGACCTTCTGTGACCTATCAAAAGGGCGCTGGAAAATATTTAATATATGGATCTAATAAAAAAGGTGCTCATCTAGGAACCTTAACGATTACCAAATAGTATTAATGTAAATTTCATAACAAAGCCTAGTAATTAATTACTAGGCTTTTTTTATGCGCTTTCGCGAAAGCACAACATAAATAAATCCTTAAAACGTTTACTTTTAACGTTAAATAACCAGTATTAATTATTGTTTGGGCAAATTATTTGGATTTTGTTAAAATCAACATAACTTTAATGAGAATAATCAAAAACAAATAATTAACATGGGAAAACTTAAATATCCTTTAGGGATACTGCTTACCATAATTATAGGTATGTTACTTAACATGCTATGGTGCTGTAATTGCTGGGGCAATGACAATGCTATAGACAATGATAAAACCACACCTGTAGTCATCGAGCAAACGGAAGAGATCAAAAACGTTGGCACTACAGCATCTGCTGTTAGCTATTTAATACTTAAGGATCAGGATGGAAATCTAATAGAAGAAGCAACCAACCACCTCAACTTTAATATTAGTGATTATAAACATTTAGAACCTATCGAGGCCGATGTTGTTAAGAGCTATGGAAAAATCAAAACCTACCTTGATAAACATCCCGATCAAAAGTTTAATATCACTGGGCTTTACAGTTCTGAGGAGAAAAACAACTCTGCTTTCATAAACTTAGGAGAAGCAAGAGCAAATGATGTAAAAAACTATCTTTCCTCATTAGGGTATGACACAACCCATATGGGAATTAAAGGCAAACTATCTGATCAATTAGTCACGAGAAATGGAGTAGTTTACGGACCTGTTAATTATCATTTGAGTGACTTCCCTAGTGGTAAGAGCGCAGTCTTACTAGAAAATGAATTAGATAATCTTGCTGCAGATATTAGAGCAAACCCTTTAGTACTTCATTTTGCAACCGGTGCTTCAACGATAAACTTATCCACCGAGCAGCGCGAGAAAATATCAAAAATGGTCCACTATCTAGATGCAAGACCTCAATCCAGTTTAATATCTGTAGGTCACACTGATAATACTGGGTCAAGATCAACAAATACAACCATAAGTGCAAAAAGAGCAGAATTTGCTAAATCCTATTTAGTCAAGAATGGAATTAATTCTTCTCGCATAGAGTCTAGTGGTAAAGGACCTGATGAACCTATTGCTACAAATGATACAGAAGAAGGAAAAGAACAAAATAGACGTGTAGTCGTAACTTTAAAATAAAAACAAAAAATTAAATAAATATGGATATTTCAAATATATGGTGCTGGCTATGTCCACTCCTTACAGGTATTATAGCAGGAATTATAGGTTACTACTGGGGAAAATCAAATTCTGTAGTAACAAACAATTGTGATGAATGGATTGATAAGAATCGTCAATTACAATCTGCTCATGATAATCTAAAAGCAGATTTAAAATCATGTCAAACCAGATTAGACAATTGTATTAAAGATAAAGAAGCTGCAGTTAGTGCAAAAGTTTCTACTACCACTGGTATGGCTGCAGGAATGGCATCTGGATTTGTTGCTGGCACAGCTCAAGAAGGCAATAATGAATCAAATGATTTACATAAAAGCCAAGGAGTCGCAGTTCTCAATTTTGATGCTGCAGCTGCAAAAACCGCCATGGGTAAAAAAATAAAAGCAGATGACTTAACGACTGTAGAAGGAATAGGTCCTAAAATTGCAGAGTTATTTCATAACAATAATATCAAAACATGGCATTCATTATCTACATCTAGCATAGAAGAAAGAAGGAATGTCCTTAACTCAGGTGGTAAAAGGTTTGAAATCCATAATCCTGAGAGCTGGGCTTTACAAGCAGGTATGGCATTTGACGGTAAATGGAAAGAACTAGCTAAGTGGCAAGATGAACACAAAGGTGGACGCATGTAATTCCATCGTATAAACAATAAAAGCCTAGTAAATATTTACTAGGCTTTTTTATAAGTCTTAATACCAGCAATTTAACCACTATACTGCGCTACCAAAGTAATAAGCACGATAATAATAATCACTGCGAGAATAGCGAGGAAAATTTTCCAGAAGGAATAAGGTCGTTTACCATAAATAGCACCAGTCTGGCCATTTACAAAGAAGTTATATTTTGTGCCATTAAAATTATAAGAACTAATATAAACTGGCAATAAAATATGCTTAAACGTCTCTTCTGATAGTCGCATATCCATATCGCTTATACGCTGAGTGTCACCACCAATGTCACGACGTATCCAATTCTGAGCTATCTTTTCTGCCTCTTTATTGGCCACTAAATGACCATCTCTGAGAGGTATGGTATACTTTTCAGTTACATAACCGGCTAGGTACTTAGTATCAAAGTTTTTTAACCCATCGAGATTCCAGTTGCTTACTTCTCGAGGAATTTGACTACCACGTTGTTTTGTAGCTTTTACAAGTGTGTCATCAACAAAACCATTAATAGTTCCCGCAGCAGGTGACCAGCTAGTTCTACGTTCTTGAACTGTACGTTTATTTTTACCAGAACCTACGGTTTTGGTAACATAATAATAATCTCCTCGTTGACCTTCATAGTCCGCAACTAATTGAGCATCAAAGGTCCAATAAGGGACATAAAGTCCTTTAGTAAATTCTGGATTGATAGTAGCGCGTTGTAAATTATTAGGTGCCCACCATAATCCATCGACCCATTTCTTAAAAATCTGATGTGCTTTTTTTTGATCTAGTTTAAACGGTAAAACCGCTCCAGGCACAATCCAATTTTCTTGATAACTATCCTCAATAATAAGTGGCATAGTGCAGTAAACGCAATGCAATGACTTATAGCTTTCTTCAATGTGCTGGTTTGCCCCACAATTTTTACAGTGCAACATTGATATTTCCATAGAATGCGATTGCGCACCCATTTCTTGCAAATATTTATGTAACTCAAGTTCTTGAAAAAGCTGTTCACTTTGTTCAATCGTTTCTTGATGTCCACAATAATCACAGGTTATCAAATCTGTACCGGGCTCATAGGTAAGCTCTGCACCACAATTGACACAAGACTTTTTACGCTCTGAAGTTTGCGAAGATGTATTTGTTGAGTTCAAATGAATTTCTAAATAAAAATAATCACTAAATAAATGGTGTATTCAAATTGTCAAATACCGTATATCAAGCTAAATGACAGTTTAAAAAATGCAAACTAAAAATACTATTACGGCAATGGTGGTGGCGTATTACTGCCTAGAAAACCTTTCAACTCTTCTACTTGATTTAATGGTTTCCAGCCATCCATACCAGCTTTCCAAATTAAAGTTTCCTTGTTAATCGTACGACTGGCAAATAAAGATTGTAATTGAGCATAGCCTACTGGACCAGCTTGTGCACCATTATGCGCATAATAGTACTGAGTGGCTTGTGGCATAGGCGGCGGCACTTGAGCAGCTTGTTGCTGTTGTTGTGGCATCGATTGCTGTCCACCCATTTGTGGCGACATCATACCACCCATTTGCTGTGCAAGGACAAATCCCATTCCCATTCCCATTCCAGCACCGGCTGTTCCTCCTTCATTAACAGCAGCTGCTTCAATAGCTTTGGCTGTTTTAAATTTAGTAAGCTTGTCTAAATCTAGTTTATCAATACGACTGTATTCAAAAATCTCTTTCTTAAGTTCTTCTGGCATCGATACATTCTCGATGTAGAAACGTTCTAAAGAAATACCTACGCCCATAAATTCTGGTTGCATTACCGCTTGACATGTTTCTGAAAGTTCAGTGGTATTTGCAGCATATAATTCAATAGGCAGGTTTGCCTCTCCTACGGTATCTGTAAATCGAGTTGCTATTAAACTTTTAAGATGCTCATTAATCTCAAAATTGGTAAAATTGTTATCTGTTCCAACGATATCGACAATAAATTTTCCAGCATCAGCAATTTTAAATGCATAGGTACCAAAAGCTCTAATCTCTACCAGACCAAATCGATCATCATTTAAAGTAATCGGGTTTTTAGTTCCCCATTTTTCATCAGTAAATAAATGCGTATTCACAAAATAAACCTCAGCCTTAAATGGTGAGTTAAACCCATATTTCCATCCTTTTAAGGTTGAAAGAATCGGTAGGTTTTGAGTAGTTAAATCATAGGTTCCTGGTGTGAAAACGTCTGCTAGTTGCCCTTCGTTTATAAAGACAGCTGTCTGTCCTTCTCGCACGATAAGTTTTGCACCATTCTTTATTTCGTTTTGGTAACGTTCAAAGCGATGCGCAATGGTATCATCAGTGTAGTCCAGCCACTCGACTATATCTATAAACTCGTGACTTAATTTTTCTTTTATTTTATCAAATATGCTCATGATAATTACTGTATTAAAATTGGTTTTTCAAGTTAGCAAAATTTTAGATGAATCTGCATGCGCCAAAAGGTATTTTTGAAAAGCATTAAATGATCCCACCGACTATTAATATATGCCTTATTAATAAAGCTTGTTTTTGCTATAAATGTTTACGTGAATAGATACTTAAAAACTATTTACTAATTGCGCCCATTTTCTTCAGGATAAAATGTGTGTACAGGATCACTTTGCCACACTTCTTTGGTTTCTACACATAATGCCGTGAGTGGTCCTTTGTATGCCGCAGCGGTATCAATATTCCAAACATTAACAGCATTTACAGGTTCTAATTTACCTAATCGAGATGTTGGTGTATGACCTATAAAGATCTCTTTATATAGCTTTAACCTATTAGGATACCGATCGTTATCTATAGATAAGTTAGGATCTAAACATAATGCAAGCTCCCAAAGTGTACGGTCCCAATAAGGCATGTTATCATAATATTCATATTCAGGCCCTTTTAAGTTATGAAAGCCTGCATGAAAAAAGCCATTATTAGATTTATCGACATAATAGTTTTTTAATCCTTTTTCAAAAAACTCAACGTGTCTTTCAAAATCTTTAGAAGATCTATTTTTGTAACTATCTATGGTACTTTGGCCACCATGGTGTAACCACATGCTGTTTTGAGTTTTAGTTTTTAAGTAATTTAAGAATAACTCATCGTGGTTACCTCTTAAATAAATAGGAGCTGTTTGATTGTTTTGAATACGTTTTCGCTTGAGCGAAATTAAAAATTCAATGACTTCAAAACTTTGAGACCACCCATCTATATAATCACCTAAAAATATTACTAAATCTCTTTCTTGTAAATCAATCTTTTCTATTAGTTGCTCTAGCGCCTTGTAACCGCCGTGGATATCTCCTATTGCTATAGTTCTCATGAATTGTATGTTACTTTTCTTAATACTCTTAAAGCCTCTTTGTAAGCTGCATAAGTATCAGGATATTTTTTAAGTTTTAATTTGTGTAATTTCATTTTATCGATAGGTTCTCCTATGCTGTTAAAATGGCAAATCAGCATCGTCTCTGGTAATGCTCTAAGATCTACCAACTCTTGTTCTGACAGTGCTAAGTCGTTAGATATTTTGAATAATAACGCCAGATTTGTATTATAAATATGATGCAACGTGCGCCTATCATAGTAAGGTGGATTAAATAAAATTTTTGTTTCCAGTGTGTAAGTACCATTAGGTGAAAACCTGAAAATCTGACGTTCTAAAGGATGATATTTTTGTTGCTTACCGATTCCTAATTCTACAAACTCTAAAATACTGAAACTATCGTTATCATAATTAATTTGAACTTCATCTAACGCACTATAGAACAATCTAACTTGCTCATTAACTAATTCGATGTCTACTCTTGAATAATACTGTTGACCATTTTTACTTTTTAGTTTTCCGGACCAGCATAGTACAAATTGTTCTTTAAAAACTTTATAATGCGCCTCTAGACCGCGATTTTTATGAGCCATAAATTCCATAACCCGATCTAAAGTCAGTTCTATATTATTGCTGGCTTGTTTTTCTATTTGAGCTACAAGAGTTGAATTCACATCTTTTACCGAAATATCAAAATTCTTAGGCATAGAGATGCTACCATCTCTAAAAAATACTGCACCACCATAATATTTCCAGATGTTCTTACGTAAAGAAGTAATACTATTTTGAGGTCTAATCGTCACTAACCCTACTACTTTACCAACAGGTAAATGTGGGAAAGGAATGTTTTCATATTGTATTATAGGTGGATTATATAAATAAGCATTTACAAGATTTTGCAATTTTGAATCATCATAAAAGTCAACACCTATAATTTCGTTAGTGGCATCATCTATTCCTATGACTATGTAGCTATTATTTGCAGGGTTTGAGTTAGACAAAGCGCAAATATGCTTCAGAAACTTTGCTTTGCCTTCTTTATTACTGAAGTTTAATTTCAACTTCTTATCATAGAAACTGTTCTCATCGTTATGCGCGAGCAAGTTTTTAATTAGAAGTCGTTTATTGATCATGTGGCCTAAGATAGTTTCAAAAGAAAATAATATGTAGAAAATCCAATTAAACTTAAGTTAAGTGATTTTGTTATTAATAATACATTACATAAAACTGTACATCCCGATCAATTATTCTATAAGTTAAATAGGATTAAATGAATCTATAGATAATAGTCCATTTTTAAAAACAAGAATTCTAACCTCATAGAATTAAAATTATAATCATGTGAAGAATACTATCTTTGTCTACATGCAATTACCACAAGGCAAAAAAATTTATTTTTCCAGCGATAATCATTTAGGTGCTCCAACTCAAGAGTTAAGTAAGCCTAGAGAACGTAAGTTTCTGGACTGGTTAGATATGGTTAAAAAAGATGCAGCAGCTATATTTTTATTAGGAGACTTATTTGATTTCTGGTTTGAATACAAACATGTTGTTCCTAAAAATCAAGTACGAGTATTGGGAAAACTTGCCGAGATCGCTGACAGTGGTATCCCAATTTACTTTTTTGTAGGGAATCATGATTTATGGATGTTTGGGTATTTTGAAGATGAGTTAGGGATTAAAGTTTATCACGAACCTAAAACATTTGTATTTAACGACAAGAGGTTCTTTATAGGACATGGTGATGGAAAAGGACCAGGTGATAAAGGTTATAAACGAATGAAAAAAGTGTTTACAAGTCCTTTTTTTCAATGGTGCTTTAAATGGCTGCATCCTGACATAGGAGTCGGAATTGCTAGATATCTTTCAGTTAAAAACAAACTAATCTCTGGTGATGAGGATGCAAAATTCTTAGGAGAGGAAAATGAATGGCTAGCACAATATGCCAAACGTAAATTAGAAACAAAGCATTACGACTACTTTATTTTTGGCCATCGTCACATGCCCATGGAAATTCCCGTAGGTGATCATAGCACTTACTACAATATAGGAGATTGGATTCATCATTACACGTATGGTGTTTTTGACGGAGACACTTTTCAACTCAAGAAAGAATGAGCGCCCTTAAACTGTTTAATATGCGTTTAATCGATGTTTTTTAACTATTATAAGTAATTCATCTTAATTAAAAGCATTTGAACATGATTCTGAACTAAATTTGAATCATGGCTCAAGAATACAATACAAACATCACAGATCAAATTAACATTTTGATACAAGCTCCTATTGCAGTTGCTTTTTTAGACAACAATTTGCGTTATGTTGCACACTCTGCTAAATGGTGCGAAGATTATAAACTTCAATACACCGATATTAAAGGAATGCATCATTATGATTTATTTCCAGAAGTTTCTGAAGAATGGAAAATAAAGCTTCAAAATGTTTTAAAAGGTGCTGAAGAATACTGTGATGAAGAATTGTTTTCAAGAAAGGATGGCACAGAGCAATGGCTTAAATGGAATGTCAAACCTTGGTACGACTATGATAACGAAATTGCTGGAATGATTATCGTAAGTGAAGATATTACCTCTCAAGTAATCTTAAGAAAACGAGACCAGTTAGATTATAGAATATTATTAAGTGCCTGTACTAAAGCAAGTATTGGCACCTGGCATTATAACAATATTAATGGAGAACTATACTGGTCTAGCGCAACAAAGGCACTACATGAATTACCAGAGGATTATCAACCTGATGCCTCAAATGCAATTTTATTCTATAAAGAAGGTGACTCTAGAAATAAGATTACACAAGCCTTTATTAATTCTCTTACTAAGAATGAGTCCTATGATTTAGAATTAGAATTAATAACCGCAAAAGGAAATTCAATTTGGGTAAGAGCAATAGGTCAAAGTGATTTTGTAGATGGTGTATGCCATCGACAATATGGAACATTTGAAGACATTAGTGATCGTAAGAAGAAAGAACACCAGTCTAAATTAAATTCTGAGAAGTTTCAAAAATTATTTAGAAACTCAAAAGTTGGTGTTGCTATCATGGATGCAACTACTCTTCAGTTACTAGATGTAAACAATGCCTTAGTATCCATATCTAAAATCAATAACGCAGACTTGTTAAACTCATCGTTTGAAGAGCTTATTGATAAGAAAGACTTCTGCATTTGGTTCGATAAGTTACAAAAATTACTAAATCGTAAAAGAGATCACATCAAACAACCTATCAAGTTTCAAGGACCTGATGGATCCATTATTTATACACAAACAATTTGTAATGTACTAGAAGATGAATATGGCGAGCCAGAAAACTTAGTAATTCAAATCATTGATATTACCAAAGAAAAACAGGCTACTCAGGAACGTAAAGTTTTTGTTGATGAAATCATGCAAAAGAATGACCGACTATTAAACTTTGCTTACATAGTATCTCACAATTTAAGATCTCACTCAAGTAATTTTAAAGGGTTAATAAATTTCTATTTAGAAAATGATGATGAAGAGATTAGATCTAAAATCATGTCTATGCTCAACAACTCTAGTGATAACCTAAACCAAACTATTGAAGACCTTAATCAAGTAGTTTCTATACAAACCACTCATATTAATTTTCATTCTATTTCATTATGTGAGTTTGTACAAAAAGTGTTAGGTAGTATATCATTAGAACTTTTAAATAGCGATTACTCAATAACATTAGATATAGAAGATCAATTAAAAATTGATGCTTTTCCTGCATATTTAGAGAGTGCTTTATCAAACCTTATTACCAACAGTATAAAATATAGAGATTTAAATAAATCTCTATCCATTATTATTACTGCAACACAAGATAATGGGGTATGTACGATAAGTGTTTCTGACAACGGATTAGGTATAGATCTATCCAGACATCAAGATAAAATATTTGGAATGTATAAGACTTTTCATAATCACGAGAATGCAAATGGCTTAGGATTATTTATGACTAAAAACCAAGTTGAAGCCATGGGCGGCACTATCTCTGTAAGAAGTGAAGTAGGAATCGGCAGTACTTTCACTATTAAAATTTAATTACCATTTCCTACAGTTTAACTTAAAATAAAACTCTTTAACGATTTTCATTCTTACTTCAATTTATTTATAGTCACATTGATCAATAAATCGCAACTTTAGATCTCTGAAAATAAAATATTATGAAGACTTCTAAAATTTGGATCATAGATGATAATCCTATCGACTCATACATTATTAAAACGATGCTAGAGTTAAATGAATTATCAAAAGATATTCATGTTTTTTCAAATAATAAAGAGGCCTTAGAAAGTTTAGAAGAACTGGATAAAAGTGATTCAACTGATTCTATTCATATCATTACAGAGAATAAAACGAACGCTGTAAATGGATGGAAATTAATTAAAAAAGTATCTAATAAAATAATAGAGCAAAAAGGAAAACTCAATTTGAAATTTCACATGACTAGTGAAAAATACTCAGAAAAAGATCTTAAAAAATTTGCTGAAACAGCACCTCTTTACTCTTTAAACAAAAAGCCTTTGAGATTAGATCACCTGGTAAACATGCTCAACTATTAAGCTTTAATATCTTTAAGCATTAATTGTAAAGTAACATTACCATTCCATTCGTTCTCACTAATGGTATAAGCAATATCAAATTTGTCATCGCTTTTTATAAGGTCAATCTTTTTACCCAGATTAAAACCTATAGCATCAATGGCATGTCTATCATTCTGTTTTTTTACCACTTTGATCTTTAAATGATCTTCTGCTTTCCCTACGCACTTACCATATCCTGTATCCATAACCTTTTCAGTCATAAAAACAGGTCGCATATTACTCGGCCCATATGGTGCCATTTGTTGTAAAATTCGATAAAATTTCGGCGTTATACTTCCCAGTGGTAATATCGCATCAATTTTTATTTCTGGTGTCAGGTGTTGCTTTTCAATAGTAGCACAAACTACCTCTTCAAATCGAGCCTTAAAAGAACGATAATTTTCAGGTTTTAATGTTAAACCAGCAGCATATTTATGACCACCAAACTGCTCTATAAACTCACTACATTGCTCAAGCGCGTTATACACATCAAAACCGCTTACACTACGTGCGCTAGCTGCTAGATACTCACCGCTTTTTGTAAAGACTAGAGTAGGTCTGTAATAAGTTTCAATTAATCGAGACGCAACTATCCCTATGACTCCTTTGTGCCAGTCTTCCTGAAAGACTACAGTAGTAAAAAGTTCTTCCTCTTTATTATTAATAATTTGCTGTTTTGCCTCTTCTGTTATCGACTGATCTGCCTCTCGTCTATCTGCATTATACTCTTCAATTTCTGCGGCAATACGTTGTGCCTCTTTAAAATCATCAGTCACCATTAACTCCACCGCATGTAGAGCGTGTTTCATTCTACCAGCCGCATTGATGCGTGGTGCTATAATAAAAACAACATCAGTAATTGTTAAAGTATCTTTCTTTAATTGATGAATGACTGCTTTAAAACCAGCACGTGGGCTCGTATTAATCACATTCAATCCGTGATAAGCTAATATTCTATTTTCATCTACTATAGGAACTATATCTGCACCTATAGCCGTAGCAACTAAATCTAAATACGGAATTAAAATATTAAAATCCCAATCATTTGCCTCTACCAGCGCCTGACACAATTTAAATCCAACACCACAACCACACAACTCATCAAATGGATAAGAACAATCATTACGCTTAGGGTCTAGAACAGCAACAGCCACTGGTAATTGCTTTCCAGGTCTATGGTGGTCACAAATTATAAAATCAATGCCTTTTTCACTTGCATATGCAACTTTATCAATAGCTTTCACACCACAATCCAGTGCTATAATTAGAGAAAAATCATTATCTGCGGCAAAATCTATTCCTTGATAACTCACTCCATAACCTTCACCATATCGATCTGGTATGTAAGTAGCTACTCGATCATAAAAACTCAATAAAAAGGTAGACATTAATGCAACACTAGTAGTTCCGTCAACGTCATAATCCCCATAAACTAATATATTCTCATTATTCCCTATGGCTTTTTGGATGCGTTTTACAGCCACATCCATATCCTTCATTAAAAAAGGATCATGTAATTCATTAAGATCTGGTCTGAAAAAGGATTTCGCTTTCGCGAAAGCGTCCACACCACGTTGCACCAGCAAACCAGCAAGAAAAGAGTCTATACCTAGCTCTTGAGCCAGTTTCTCTTGTGTTGCTATATCGGGTTGAGGTTTTAAGGTCCAGCGCATAGTTTCAAATGTAATACCAAAATATGATTTGGTTCTTAGTATCACAATTTCTGTGATAGATAATTATTAACTTGCCCTAGAACTTACAATTTTTAATATGCCATTAGTAACTCCATTAGACGCTAGTCATGATCCTGAAACACGTGAACTAGCTGCCTTTTTTAATGAAACCTTAGGTTTTTGTCCTAATTCTGTACTGACCATGCAGCGCAGACCAGCAATCTCAAAAGCATTTATCAATCTTAATAAAGCAGTTATGGCAAATGAAGGTCGTGTGACTAGCGCTTTAAAACGTATGATTGCTTGGGTTTCTAGTAATGCAACAGGTTGCAGATATTGTCAAGCGCACGCCATAAGAGCTGCAGAACGTTATGGAGCAGAGCAAGAACAACTTGATAACATATGGGAATACCGAACGCATGCAGCTTTTAATGATGCTGAACGTGCTGCACTAGATTTCTCACTAGCCGCTAGTCAAGTGCCTAACGCCGTAAATCAAGACATACAAGATCGATTACACCAACATTGGGATGAAGGAGAGATTGTAGAAATGCTAGGTGTAATTTCTTTATTCGGTTATCTTAATAGATGGAACGATTCTATGGGAACAACTCTAGAACAAGATGCAATAGATAGTGGTGATCAGTATCTAGGTAAACATGGTTTTGAAGTAGGGAAACACGTTTAGTCTCCTTATTTCTTTTGGAAAACAAGAAACTGAATACCATTTTTATCATACTCGATAATAATGGTATTCTCTTTTTTATAACCTATCCCAATAAACTCAGTAGTTACTGTAAGGTAACAGCCTGAAGCACTCTTTTTAAGTGTTCCGATGAGACTGTTGTTTTTATACATATTGTATCCAGAATCTGTAGAATGAATTTTATATTCTTTGGAGTTAGTAGTGTAACCTTCATCATCTATTAACTCAACCATTTCAGGTCTTGGAATCGTTTGAGGCTCATCTTTCTCAACTCCATTTGATGGTGTAATCTCTAATGATGGTTTTACAGCGCTAGGTTGCATGACTTGAATAGGTGTTTCTATGCCAGATGGACGATCATCTAATGAAGCAGCTTAAGAATAATTAAGACCATCCAGTGATGTCATCGCATCTCGTACGGCTTCTCGATATGCTTTTTCAAAATTCTTTGTCCGACCTATTCCTTCTTTAGTTTCAAATACGGTAATGCCATTACAATTTACAAATTCAAAAATCATCTTAACCCGTAAACCAGATCTCGTTTCAACTTTTAAGGAAAGTGCATTACAACCAGTCTCATTCAAATCATTTGGCAAGACATCATCAGCCAAGAAAGCACTAATTTCTCGTTTTTTTATCTCAAATACCATCATCTCATTGAGTCGATATTCATTGGGTTCTTGTTGGAAATCATATTGATTATCCACAATAACATATTTATAATTATTAAGATCTTGTGCCTCGCACAAGGCTGTCACTAAAATCAATAAGAATGCTAGTAATCCTTTCATTTTCAACATTTGTCTAATTGTATGCTTTGCTAAAATAGAATAAATTTGTCGCCTAAGATTTTATAAGCCATACAAACTAATTTTAATGAACAAACACGATTTACTTAAAAAGCATTTCGGTTACGACAGTTTCCGACCTTTACAAGAACAAATTATAAATGATGTTCTTGAACACAAAGACCTGATGGTTGTTATGCCTACTGGTGGTGGTAAGTCTATGTGTTTCCAGTTACCATCATTAATGCTAGATGGTATCACCTTAGTCGTTTCTCCACTTATTGCTTTAATGAAGGATCAAGTTGATTCTCTAAGAGCAAATGGCATTACAGCTGGTTATTTTAACAGCTCTCAAGTCGGTACAGAGCAGCAAGAGATGCTACAACTATTAAAAGAGAATCAACTAAAATTACTTTATGTAGCACCAGAAAGTATTCAACTTTTATTACAACATTTAAAGCCTACAGACGTCTCTTTAATTGCGATAGATGAAGCACATTGTATCTCTACATGGGGTCATGATTTTAGACCAGCATACACACAACTGGCTTATCTTAAACAATCGTTTCCACAGGCTAGTTTAATAGCACTAACCGCTACTGCAGATCGCGCTACACGTGCCGATATTAAAAAGCAACTTGCCATATCTCACGCTCAGGAATATGTAGCATCCTTTGATAGACCTAATTTAACTCTAGAAGTACGACCTGGTAACGACCGGTTAGCTCAAGTTCGTCGTTTTCTTAAAAAGTATAAAGACGACTCTGGTATTATTTACTGCTTGAGTAGAAAATCATGTGAAAAACTAGCAGATAAGCTGTCCAGTCTAGGTTTTTCTGCTGCTGCTTACCACGCTGGGTTAGAACATCGCTTTCGCGAAAGCGTACAAGAACAATTCATTAAAGATGAAATTAAGATAGTATGTGCGACCATCGCATTCGGTATGGGAATAGACAAATCTAATGTGCGATTTGTGATTCATTATAATATGCCTAAAAACATTGAAGGATATTATCAAGAAATCGGTCGTGCTGGGCGCGATGGTATTGATGCTCATGCCCTACTATTCCATAGCTATGCAGACATGATTCAACTGCGCAATTTTGCAGGAGATAGTGGTAATAGTGAAGTGCAAATTGCAAAGCTAGAGCGCATGAAACAATTTGCCGAAGCACTCACCTGTCGCCGTCGTATGTTACTATCTTATTTTAATGAATATCTAGAAAATGATTGCGGTAACTGTGACGTATGCCTTAATAAACCAGACTTCTTTGATGCAACATTAATAACTCAAAAAGCGCTAAGTGCTGTTTATAGAATGAAAGAAAGGGCATCACTCAATTTATTAATCGATGTATTGCGTGGTGCACAAAATGCAAGTGTGATCGATAGCGGTTTTCAATCTATAAAAACTTATGGCGCAGGACGTGATATATCATGGAATAACTGGCAACAATATATCATACAAATGATTAATCAAGGATTGCTAGAGATCGCCTTTCATGAATTTAACCATCTTAAATTAACGCCACAGGCACAAGCTGTACTTTTTGAAAAACAAAAAGTACAACTAGCTGTTATCCCTAAACCCGAAGAGCTTGCTGCAAGAAATGCCAAAGCAGCACAAGAAGCCTTGCCTAGTGATATTAATAAAGATTTGTATGCAGGATTACGCAAGTTAAGAATGCAAATCGCGTCCCAAGAGAATCTGGCACCGTACATGGTTTTTAGTGACGCCACATTAAAAGACATCGCCTCTAGAATTCCACTAACAATTGATGAGTTTGAAGATATTACTGGTGTCGGAAAACACAAGTTAGATACCTATGGAGAGTCATTTTTAAAACTCACGCAAGGTTTTAAAATGATGCGCGAGGGCGATTTTATATATCGTGTAGTGATTTCAAAACCTAAGAAGAAAAAAAAGAGCGGTCCAAAAAAAGACACTGTAATGGAAAGTGTAAAGCTCTACTGGGCTGGAAAAACACTTGAAGAAATATCTGAAATTAGATCACTTAAAGTAGACACGATACTATCTCATCTAGGGAAACGATATGTAAGTCATAAAGATGTTGATTTAAATGCACATATTTCACCAGAAGAACTTGCAGAGATTGAACCATTATATGAAAGTTATGAGAAAGAGAATGCACTCAAGCCCATATTTGAAAAATTCAATGGAAAATACAGTTATGGAAAGTTGCGTCTCGCCATGTATTTAATAGAAGCTACAACCACTGTAAAATAATCTACATATGAAAATAGACCAATTAGAACCAGGATACTTTGGTATAGGCATACAGCACGGTAAAACTCCTGAAAACCTAGGTGTCTTATGGCGTAGTGCTCAAAATCTAGGTGCTAGCTTTGTATTTACAGTAGGAAAAAGATATACAAAACAGGCCTGTGACACACATGATATTGTTAAAGCAATGCCTTATTTTCATTATGATACTTTTGAAGATTTTTATAATCACCTACCTAAAGGCGCCATGATTATAGGTGTCGAGCTTGACGAGAGAGCAATAGATCTTCAGAAATTTAAACATCCTCGTAATTGTGTTTATCTATTAGGTGCTGAAGATCATGGACTTACTAATGAAGCTATTGAAAAATCTCATCATTTAATAAAGTTTGATACTCCTAAAAGCTTGAATGTAGCGGTGGCAGGCAGTATAATTATGTATGATAGATCAATTAAAGGCAGTCATATTTATTTAAAAGGCACACCTAAGTAGCCTGCAAGCTACTATAAATACTCAAAAAACTAAAATAATCTGGGTATTAACAATTTAGAAATAATAATCCCTATACCTTTGTTATTATTAATTATTACATTTTATTACAATGAAAGAAGGTACTGTAAAGTTTTTCAACGAGTCTAAAGGATTTGGATTTATCGTTGAAGAAGGATCACAAAACGAATGCTTCGTGCATGTAACTGGACTTATCGATGAGATAAGAGAAGGTGACCGCGTTGAGTATGAAGAAAAAGAAGGAAAAAAAGGAATGAATGCTGTAAACGTAAGAGTTGTACAGTAATAAAGTCATATTTTTTTGTATTCAAAAGCCCTTTCAAATTGAAAGGGCTTTTTTATTTCTATTACTGTTTTAATTAATGACAGCCGCAGTTGCCATCACCACAGCCACTCGTTTTTTTAGATGGAAATAATGATTTTCTAAATAACCAACCTAGTGCTACTAAGACGACAACTGCAACTAATATATATTGTAATAATTCCATTATTTGAGAATTTGATATGCTGCAAGAGCTGCAAAATAAGCTATAACAGTCATAGCTGTAAATTGTATAGCTGGCCATTTCCAGCTATTAGTTTCTCTTTTTACTATAGCTAGCGTACTCATACATTGCATAGCAAATGCATAGAATAGCAATAACGATATACCACTAGCAAAATTAAATAACGGTCCGCCTAGAATAGGATTAACCTCGGCTCTCATACGGTTTTTAATTGTCTCCTCTTCATCACTTCCAACACTATAAATTGTAGCAAGTGTACCCACAAAAACCTCTCTTGCAGCAAATGAGCTTACAATAGCGATACCTATTTTCCAATCATAACCTAGTGGTCTTACTGCCGGCTCTATCCCTTTACCTATATAGCCTATAAAACTGTGCTCTAACTGTTGTGATGCTATCTTATTAGTCAATTCTTCTTCTGATAAATTCTGACCTGCATATTGCTCTTTAACAATCTCTTCTGCATTAGTAAACTGCTCACCGATTCCATGACTAGCTAGCAACCATAAAATCACTGATATTGCCATAATTATCTTACCTGCACCTAATACAAAACTCTTCGTTTTTTCAAGAACTGTGATACCCACATTTTTTAACATGGGCAACTTATAGGCAGGCATTTCCATTACAAAAAAGGCTTTGCGCTTGATAGGTAATATCTTATTAAGCACCCAAGCAGAGAATATTGCTGCTCCAAATCCTAACATATATAATAACATCAAGGTTAACCCTTGCATATTGAAAATCCACCAAACTTCTTGCTCTGGTATTACTAAGGCTATAATTATTAAATAAACCGGTAATCTTGCAGAACATGTAGTAAAAGGGACAACTAGGATGGTAATTAAACGTTCTTTCCAGTCCTCTATATTACGTGTTGCCATAACTGCAGGTATGGCACAAGCAGTACCAGATACCAATGGTACGACACTCTTACCACTCAAGCCAAATTTTTTCATAATGTGATCCATAAGGAACACTACCCTACTCATATAACCACTCTCTTCAAGGATGGCAATGAATAAAAACAAAAAGGCTATTTGAGGAATGAATATGACGATACCGCCAAGTCCTGGAATGATTCCTTCAGATATTAAATCAGTAAAAGGACCTTCAGGAAGCGATGTTTGCGCCCATGAACTTGCTTTTGCAAAAAAGGTATCTATCCAGTCCATAGGATAGGTAGACCAATCATAGATCGCTTGAAATATCAGTAGTAATATCACAAAGAAAATAAGATAACCCCAAACTTTATGAAGTAAAACTCTATCTAATCTAGTCCTTAAATCTTTTGCTTGCGATTTATCTACATTCAATACCTTAGTCAATAGACCATTGATAAACTGGTATCTAACGACTGTTTCCTTGTGTTGCATTTTTTTTAAGTCACTTTCAGACTTAACAGCAAATGAACTCGATTTTAAATCTTCTAAATCCCTATTCCTATCTATTTTACCAAAATTTACATCTTGAGTAATCACCAACCATAACTTATATATTGACTGTTTAGGATAGGCTTTTCTTAAAGTTTCAAAATATTCTGGATCTATAGTAGAGGCGTTTACACAAGGTACAGATTTCAGGTTTTTATATTCTGAAATAGCTTTTTTAAGGTCATCGACACCTATATTTTTTCTAGCACTCACTAACACTACACGAGTATTGAGTTCTTGCTCCATTAATTCTATATCTAGAGAAATAGCCTTGCGTTGCATGCGATCAGCCATATTAATAACTAATATGGTAGGTATTTCTAGATCTTTAATCTGTGTAAACAGAAGCAAATTACGTTTAAGATTCTCAATATCAGAAACTACCACAGCAACATCTGGATAGTCTTTTGAGTTTTTGTTGAGCAACGTCTCAACGACGACACTTTCATCTAGACTAGAGGTATTGAGACTGTAAGTACCAGGTAAATCTAGTATATGAGCTTTTAAACTGCGATCTAGTTTACAAATCCCTTCTTTTTTCTCTACAGTAATACCTGGATAGTTTCCTACCTTTTGGTTTAAACCAGTAAGTCTGTTAAAAAGGGATGTTTTTCCTGTGTTAGGATTACCTATAAGTGAAACATTAATCGATTTACCCATGACGTTTCACTATTATTTGCTGAGCAGTTTCACGCCTTATAGCCAGATAAGTACCATTTATATTAAGATAAATTGGATCTTGAAAAGGAGCACTTTCCATCATCATCACTACATTACCCGGTAAGCAACCCATTTCAAGGAGTTTAAGAGGTACCTGTTCCTCATTAAAGGAAACGATTGTGGCTTGTTCGCCACGTTTTAGATGTGCTATAGTATCGCTCAAAGCTTATTTAGAATAAATTTGAATAAGCAAAAGTAAGTTAAGAAGTAGGAATGAAAAAATTTAGAATCCTAAACTTTTGTTGTCGTCAAAATAACATTTATACCTAGGTAGATTATTTTAATCTATTAATCATGATTTCAAAAGTGGTTCCCTTATCCTTTTTACTCTCTGAAACCCTAATCGTGCCTTTATGATAATCTCTTATAATACGATGCGCTAGAGACAGACCTAATCCCCAACCTCTCTTTTTAGTCGTAAATCCTGGAGTAAAAACTTGATTCCATTGATTTTTAGGAATACCCTTTCCTGTATCAGTAACCGTTATAAAAACCTTATGAGCATCTGCACGCAGATAAACTTTTATAGCTCCTTTACCTTTCATGGCATCAATACCATTTTTTATTAAATTCTCAATAACCCAAGCATATAGTTGCTCATTAAGTTTTACCATAATCGGTTGACTAGGTAAATCAACGTCAAAAACTACCAATTTTGAGCTGCGTGAAGAAATATAATGAACAGCTTTATCTGTCTGATCTACTATATCCATTTCAGACAATGTAGGGATCGAACCTATTTTAGAAAATCGCTCTGTAATGGTTTGCAACCTGACGATATCTTTTTCCATTTCGGCTATATAACTAGGGTCGACATCAGTGTCTTTAAGTAATGTGGTCCAACCTACTAATGATGATAGCGGTGTTCCTATCTGGTGAGCACTTTCCTTAGCCATACCGGCCCAGAGTTTATTTTGCTCACTTGCTTTTGTAGAGCGATAGAAAAACCAAATAACCGCACCGAACAGCACCAATATCAACAACAAAGCCATTGGGAAATACTTCATTTTAGTAATTATAGGACTTTCACCATAGTAAATAGTTTGAAAAGGCGCGCCATCATAGTTAATACGAATCGGCTCATTTTCAGAAGCGTACTCTGCAATTAAAGATCTTAATTTTATAGTATCGTTCATGATATGCTCTGGTAAATTACGAGCCTTCATATCGCCCTTATAATTTACCTCTATCATAGGAATTGTCGTGGTGTTTTCTGTCACGGTAGACCCAAGATTTCCCATTTCGGCCTCTAAAGATTGATTGACTAAATCATCAATGGCAATCTCGTATTCTTTCATGTTCTTTTGCTCACTTTCTTTGAGTTGTTGAAAAAACTCATACGTATTCCAAAGAATAAGAGCTGTGATTATCATTGCAAAGGCTATGATCACCCATCTCAACACATTACGATTTGCTGTAAAATTCATGAAAGCTTTTAAGAAATTTAAATATAGTATAATAAGTCAAACGCGCTCAACATGGTTTTATGATATCAAGGAAAAGGTCTTGTTTAATTCTTATTTCTACTTTACATAAACGCTTTAAAATCCATACCTTTACCATCCTTAAAAAATCACGGTGAAACTAGATCCAAAAGATACAAAAACAGCTCATTTACACAGCGTTATGCTGGGCGCGGTACAACCTCGACCTATAGCATTTGCGAGTACAATTGATGAGGATGGTAATGTAAACTTATCGCCTTATTCTTTTTTCAACGTTTTTAGCGCAAATCCACCCATCATGATTTTTTCACCAGCACGTCGGGTAAGAGATAATTCTATAAAGCATACGTTAATTAATGCTAGAGCAACAGGTGAGGTCGTTATCAATATAGTAAACTATGATATAGTACAACAAATGTCGTTGAGTAGTACTGAGTACGGTGCTGATGTTGATGAATTTGTAAAATCTGGCTTAACTGCAGTAGCATCAGACATGATTGCACCACCTCGAGTTGCAGAAAGTCCTGTTCAATTTGAATGTAAAGTAAAAGAAATTGTAGAGCTAGGACAGGAAGGTGGCGCTGGTAATTTGATTATATGCGAGGTAGTCATGGTTCACGTTAATGATAAGGTCCTAGATGAAGATGGTAAGATAGACCAAGTTAAAATCGACACGGTTGCCCGTATGGGTGGCAACTGGTATTGCCGTTCTAAAGACGCGATGTTTGAAGTACCTAAACCATTGGCAACGCTAGGTGTAGGTGTTGACGCACTACCTGATCACGCAAGAAATAGTACCATACTCACAGGTAACGATTTAGGAAAATTAGGGAATATTGAGGCTATACCAGATAGAGAATCTGTTATCGCTTACGCGAAAGCGGAAAAATTATCAATTTTAGATAATAAAGAAAAACATATACGTGCACAAGAGTTGATCCTAGAAGGCAACATAATCGACGCATGGAAAATTATATTATTATAACATGGAAGTACAAGGAAAAATTAAAGTAATAGGTGAAACCAAATCTTTTGGTGCTAGTGGATTTCAAAAACGTGAACTAGTTATCACTACTGAAGAACAATATCCACAGCATTTAATGTTAGAATTTGTTCAAGATAAAACTAGCTTATTAGATAGTTTTCAAGTAGGTGAACCAGTAAAAGTAGGTATCAACTTGAGAGGTCGTGAATGGCAAAGCCCACAAGGAGAGATTAAATATTTTAACTCTATTGTAGGATGGAGAATAGAACGTGTAGGAGCTACTCCAGCTGCACCATCACAGGAAATACCGCCGTTTGATGAATTTGATCCTATTTCAAATTCAAAAAATGAAGATCACGACGACCTACCTTTTTAAAAAAAAGACAAATGAGATTAGTAAGAACTGATTCTCATAATATCGATTTTAAAAAGTTAGTTGAAGAATTAGATGCATATCTAGCTATTACTGATGGTGAAGAACATGAATTCTATGACCAGTTTAATAAATTAAACCAAATTAAACATGTCGTTCTCTGTTATTACAGGGATTCTATTCTAGCCGGTTGTGGAGCGATTAAAGAATATGATTCTCAAACCGTAGAGGTTAAAAGAATGTATACAGTCACCGGTTTCCGTAATACGGGAGTTGCATCTAGTATTTTAAAAGAAATAGAACAATGGACTAAAGAACTGTCCTACAATAGATGTATTTTAGAAACAGGCACACGTCAGCTGGAAGCTATTGGTTTATATAAAAGTAATGGTTATCAAATTATTGATAATTATGAACCTTATAGAGATGCATTAAACAGTTTATGCTTTGAAAAAAGAATCAGCTAACTCTATAAATTAAAAAATCCCAACCATTACAGTTGGGATTTTCTTTCTTAATAGGTTAGCCTTCAAACAAACTCAAAAAAAGCAATGATGAAATAAATTAGATAAGAAGGCTTCTCAAAGATTAACATTTTTATCTCAAATTGCAAACTTAATCGTCTAAAATCGTGCAAACTCTAGATCATAATCTCATTTTTCCGCATCCTAGCAGTGCTCCAGACCATGGCTTACTTGCTATAGGTGGCGATTTAAGTGTAGAAAGACTACTACTGGCATATCAGTCAGGCATTTTTCCATGGTATAGCGATGGTGACCCTATTTGCTGGTGGAGCCCTGATCCTAGAATGGTATTTGACCTACAAAGTGACGAACCTATGAGAGTCACAAAGTCATTAAAACAAAGTCAACGCAACAAAGGTTATATAATTAAAGAAAATACTTGCTTTACAGAAGTGATGCGTCATTGTGCCCTAGTAAAGCGTCAGGATGAAGCTGGAACTTGGATAAATGATGATTTTATAAGTTCATACTCAAGATTGCATGAATTAGGTCATGCAAAAAGTATTGAGGTTTTTAAAGAGGACGTATTAGTAGGAGGTTTATATGGAATTGATTTACCTGAAAAAAAGATTTTTTGTGGAGAATCTATGTTTAATCTAGCAACTGATGCTAGTAAGATTGCTCTATTACATTTAGTGAAATCCCTTAAATCTAAAGACTACCATTTCATCGATGCACAGCTATATAATGATCATTTACACAGTTTAGGCGCTATTGAAATAGATCGCGAAGTTTTTTTAAGCTATTTATAAAGAATAAAAAACACCCAAGTTTATAAATAAAGAGCGATTTATAAGGTTAGTATAATTTTCCCAGCGATATTCATTTACCAACTGTAATTTTATATTATTACTCAGTGCTCTACCTAGGCCTATAGCTACTCTTTGATCATATCCTGGCTTTTCATTTGCCTGTGCAATAAAAATGGTCTCTATGCTAGATGTTAAGTAAAATTCGGTCGCATCAACGGTTGCACCATTTAGCGGGAAGGATCCAGAAAGTCGATAGCGCCATCGGTAAGTTAGATTTTCGCCTCTAATGCGTTGATCCCACCGCAAACGATGAGCGATTTTGAGGTTATTATATTTCCGTGCATAGACAAACTGCTCTGTAAGTCTAAGTTCTTCAGGACGTTGATCATCAAAAAGCTCTCGATACATCACGCCCATTCCTATCTGTGAATAGAAACCTACTTCATAGCTGGCAAATTGCACAGCTTGAACATGTAAGGCGTTCCATCCATTATTAACAACACTACGATGTTCTAAGGCACAATTAAATTTCCACCTACCACTATTATCCCAGCGCACATTTATTGATGGTTGTACAATATAATTATTTACAACTTGAGCTGTTGAGATTAACGGCATGACCAAAAAGGCAAAAATCCTAAAATAGTATGAAGTCATATTTTAGTTTTTTTACTGCGCGATGCTTTAGTAATATTCCTTCTTTACTAAAAAGTAATTCTTTACGGTAGATTTTATCATTTTCTTTAAAAGCAACAATCAATTCAAAATTATCAAAATCATCATTTTCTAATCGATTAGATATTAGCAAGGCGTCTTGATCATCTATAACGTACTGTTTTTGAATTTTTTCCACTTTAAAACGGGTTGATATTCCCTTAAGCTTATCAGTAATTATGGTGAAAATGCTGGGCTCTATTTGTCTTTTTTTAATAAGCACCTCTATATCAATTACATTACCTTTTTGATCACACTCTACACTATATCTGTAACCACTTAGTTTGTATTTAGCTTCATAGGTAATTAAAGAGCCATCTGTTTCTTTATAATATTTAATCTTCCTGCGCGCCTTACTAATGGTGTAAACGAGGTTTCTCGCACCTGCCGGAAAATCTTCAATATCAATTCGTTCCTCTTGCTCAATTTTATAATTATCGTCTTGTTGAGCTATTGTAAATTCCGCTTTCGCGAAAGCGAATACTAAAAAGAGTATAATTTTATACCTCATCATATCGATGACAATTTATCTCGTGATCATTTACCATTCCTGTAGCCTGCATAAATGCGTACATAATTGTAGAACCTACAAATTTAAAACCTCTCTTTTTTAAATCTTTGGAGATCTGGTCAGAAAGTGCCGTGTTTGCCGGTGCAGTCTTGTAATCTAAAACTTGATTTTTAATAGGCTTACCATCAACATAATTCCATATGTATTGAGAAAAACTACCAAATTCTTTTTGAATCTCCATAAAAAGTTGAGCGTTAGTAATTATAGATTTGATTTTCAATTTATTGCGGATAATCCCAGCATTCATTAATAATTCATCCTGCTTATTCTGATTATAGTTTGCAATTTTTTGAACATCAAATTGATCTAATGCATCATAGTAATTTGCACGCTTTTTTAAGATAGTAATCCAACTCAAGCCAGCTTGCATAGTTTCGAGAATAAGAAACTCAAAAAGTGTCTGATCATCATATACTGGTTTTCCCCATTCCAGATCATGATATGCTTCATATAAGTCATCTCCTAAACACCAGCCACATCTATGTTTTTCCATGCATCTAATTTAAGAACACTGTAGGCATCGAGCAAATCTACTTACATTAGAATCACTTTATTTTTTCTGTTTTACCTTTAACAACTATGAAAAAAACACTTCTACTCTTAACCGTTATTATACTTTCTTCTTGCGGTTCTCAAAAAAATATTGCTACTGACCTGTTAGATAGAACAATAGACGACTGGCACGATGCGGCTACTACGGCCAGCTATGAAGATTATTTTAGTTTAATGACCAGTGATGCTGTTTTTATTGGAACTGACGCAACTGAAAACTGGCAACTACAAGAGTTTAAAACTTTTTCAAAACCGTATTTTGACAAAGGCAAGGCTTGGTCTTTTACACCTCTGGAACGTCACATTTATCAACACAATGGTGTGATTTATTTTGACGAATTATTAGATACTCAAATGGGAATATGCCGTGGTAGCGGAATTTTAAAAAAGGAAAATGGAGTTTACAAAATTGCACATTATGTCCTTTCTATAGCAGTACCTAATGAAAATGCAGCTTCACTTACAGAGCTTAAAAAACAATGGGATAATAATTACAAAAAAGAATTATTAAAAAAGAAGGAGTTTTAACCCATATCTTAATAGAAAAATGATCATCATTATTGATTTAAATAACTATAAGAAGAGATTGATTTTTTCTAATAAGCCCTAATATCGCACTATTCGTCGATTAATTATTCCGATTTATTGTCAGCTTTTTAAGAAATTAAGACATAATTAACAAGTTGTTATTGAATCGTGAACTCTGTCCATTATATTGCGGCACCATTAAAACCATTTTATGAAGTTTTTATCATTACTAATTCTCTTAGGATTCGTATTTACCACAGCACAACCTGGACTCGACAATCCATGGATGGAACAATTAAGAGAACAGAAATCTGAAAATGAAATCACCTACCAAGACATTAAAGATGCAGGTGAAGCTTACTGGGAAACGCATAATAAAAACGCCAAAGGAAGTGGTTACAAACCATTCATGAGATGGCTAGATGCTGCAAAGGCCTATGTGAAAGAAGATGGCACGATACAAGGAGCAGAAGAACTGGAAACAATTCTAAATGAAAGAGATTTTAGAAAAAGTGGCCTTTCTGACAACTCTAACTGGAGTGCAATAGGTCCCTTTTCTATACAAGGTACAGGATCATGGTCTACAGGAACTGGTAGAGCAAACACGGTGACTATAGACCCTAACAACCCAAATATTTATTACTTAGGTTCACCAAGTGGAGGAATATGGAAATCTACTGATGCCGGAGTTTCATGGACACCTATTTCAGATTTCTTATCCCAGATAGGAGTAAGTGCAATAGCTGTAGACCCTACTAATTCCAATATTATTTATATAGGCACTGGAGATGATGATGCAAGAGATTCAAGTAGTATAGGATTATTGAAATCCGTCGATGGTGGACAAACATGGAATAATACGGGACTTACTTTTAGTGGTAATGATGCTAATATTAGTGAAGTGTATCTAGACCCTAGAGATAGTAATAAAATATTCATCTCTTCTAACCTTGGCTTTTATAGATCAGTTGACGGTGGCGTCAGTTTTTCCAGAAATCTTGTAGCTAATGTAAAAAACATCAAACTAAAACCTGGGTCGCCAGACACTATCTACCTCAGCACTAATAATTCGTTTTTTATATCTACTGATAATGGAATATCATTTACCCAACCTTCTACTGGATTGCCTAGCGGTATGAGAAGAAGTGTAATAGGTGTTTCTCCCGCAAACCCTAATTATGTATATCTTTTAATGATTGATGGTAATGCAAATTTATTAGGATTATATAGATCATCGGATAGTGGTTTAGCATTTGTTCGTAGAGATTTTGGATTAGATATTTTAGAAAGTTCTCAAGGATTTTATGATTTAGCATTAGAAGTTTCTCCTACAAATGCTGAGGTTTTATATTCAGGCTGTTTAAACATTTGGAAATCTGTTAACGGAGGAAACTCATTTGTAAAAATTAACTCATGGAGCAATCCAACAGGAAACACATATACCCATGCAGACATTCATCAGATTCGACAATTTGGAGCCGAGCTTTTTGTAATGTCTGATGGCGGAATTTATAGAAGTAATAATGATGGTGGTTCTTTTACAGATTTAACAGCTGGAGCACAAATAGGGCAGTTTTATAGAATAGCCGTTAGCACACAATCTAGCGCACAGGTAATAGGTGGATTACAAGATAATGGTGGACAAGCCAGAAACGGTAATCAATGGAATAATTTTTATGGTGCCGACGGAATGGATGGTGGTATAGATCCTTTAGATTCAAATATACGTTACGGGTTCACACAAAACGGTGGTGGTCTTTATTTTACTAGTAATGGAGGGAATAGCTTACAAGGCTCTATAAATGGACCATCGAATGAAAGTGGTAATTGGATAACGCCATTAAAGGTTGATAGCCAAGGAACGATTTATGTTGGATATAGAGCTTTATATAAAGTTCAATCAGGTGCATTTGTTGCAGTTTCTTTTCCTTTTAGCTCTAACATAGATAATATTGAAATAGACCCTTTTAATGATAACATCATATATATTTCTATAAATAGCGAATTATTCCGTAGCACAAATTCGGGCGCTAGCTTCACCTCAATAAGTAATTTTCCTCAAAACATTTCATCTATAGAGGTGAGTAATATTGATAGTAATATTGTCTATGTTTCTACAGACTTTACTTTTGGTAAAGTTTATAAAAGTATAAATCAAGGGAACTCATTTACGGATATAACAGCAAACCTACCTAGCCTAGGTAAAAATACCATTGCAAGTTTGCCGATGAGTGTAGATGGAGAAATATTTTTGGGAACAACCATCGGAGTCTATAAATATGATGACGTGACTGCTCAATGGTCAACTTTCAATAACAATTTGCCAAATGTAAACATCAGAGATCTTGAAATCAATGGAGTAGACAATGTTCTTACTGCTGGGACTTATGGTAGAGGTATCTGGCAAACATCCGTGACTGCCGGTCCACCACCTACAGATATTGAATTGGTAAGCATAAACTCTTCCAATACTGGTTTTTCTTGTGGAGATACGGACATTGATATTGTAATTGAAAATGGAGGAACAACAGCTATAAATAGTTTCAACCTTGATTATACTATTAATGGTGGTTCTTCTGTTAGTAGCACTTACAGCACTGCAATACCTGCACAAAGTCAAACCACCGTAAGCCTAACAGGATTGTCACTCAATCTAGGTACAAACGACATATCAGTAACGGTGAATACAACAAATGACGCTTTTGCCAGTAACAATAATGAAACCACAACAATACTTAAAAATAATAGTGGTGTCATTAATGATATTCACCAATTTGAAAATAGGAATCTATTAACCTTTAATGAAACTGGCGGAACAAATCAATGGGAACGTGGCATACCAGCAGGACCTATTCTTAATCAAGCCGTAAGTGGTACACAAGTATATGGAACTAATCTAACTGGTGAGCACTCAAATGATACAGTAGCATATTTATATACAGGCTGTTACGATCTCAATGGAGTCATCAATCCTACACTACAATTTGATATGGCATTTGAGTTAGAACAAGATTGGGATTTGATGTATATAGAATACACCATCAATAGCGGCAGTAACTGGAATGTTTTAGGTAGCGCAACTGATCCTGGCTGGTATAATTCTAGCAGAAGTCCCAATAGCGTAAATTGCTTTAATTGTGTAGGAGCGCAATGGACAGGAACAGATGCCGTTATGAAAACCTATTCTTATGATTTGAGCCCATTTAATTCAGAGAGTAACATCACTTTTCGATATGTGTTTATTTCTGACCAAGCAGTCACTGAAGAAGGTGTAGTCCTTGATAATGTAGTCGTAACTGGAACATTAAGCAGCGATAGCAATACACTTTTAGATTCTTATAAAGTTTTCCCTAACCCGTCAAAAGGTGACTTCACACTATCATGGAATGGTAAAGACGCTTTTGATTACAGCATCTATGATGTAACTGGTAAACTGATAAGTTCTAGACTCAACAATACGGGAGAAAGACACTCTATTCATCTTAATAATGTCGCACAAGGAATGTACTTTTTAAACATTTCTACAGCTACAGGTACTGTAACTGAAAAACTTATCGTTAATTAAACAGAGTACGTATCATTTTTTCAATTAAAAAAGCCTGCAATATTGCAGGCTTTTTTAATTGAATACTAGTTAATTATAAACTAAATACTAGAGTAAAAACCTAACAATTATTATCTTGTGTAACATTTATCAAACAGAGTTTACTAACCTCTCAAACTATACAAACATGAACTTAAAAAAAACCTTACTTGCTTCTTGCGCAGTGGCTATTGCAGTCACATCTTGTAAAGAACCAGCAAAAGACTATCCTGGTCTGGACATGACCGCAATGGATACTAGCGTTTCTCCTAAAGACGATTTTTATCGTTATGTAAATGGAAAATGGATAGATTCTACTGAGATACCTGCAGATCAAACAGTTTGGGGTGGCTTCAATAAGCTTAGAAAAGATACTGATGCAGACATGCTTGCTATCCTAGACAAAGCCATGAATGATAAAAACCTTGATCAATCTTCAGATCAAGCAAAAGCAGTTTTTGTATATCAAAGTATAATGGATACAGAAGCTAGAGATAAAGCTGGTTATGAACCTTTATTACCATATCTTGAGCAAATTGAGGCTATTAATTCAGTCGATGAAATACCTGCTCTACTTGCTGAGCTTTCTTCAAAAGGCTTACGTGGCTTTTATGGATTTGGTGTAGGTCCAGACGCTCAGAACACAGATATAAACGTAGCTCAAATGGGTCCTGGTGCTTTGGGAATGCAGCGTGAATACTATGTAGATCTAGATGATGCTGATAATGTTGAAAAACTAGCTGCTTACGAAAAGCACGTTGCACGTATGCTGACATTAACAGGTACTGATGCAGCACAAGCAGCAAATGATGCTAAAACGATCATTGCCATAGAAACACAAATGGCACAACCACGTTTAGATAAAGTAGCTCGTAGAAACCCGCAATTAAGCTACAATCCAATGAGTTTAGATGAATTTAAAACTCTAGTACCATCTATAGACTGGGATGAATATTTTGAAAAATTAGAGGTTAAAGATTTTGATAGAATTATTGTTTCTCAACCAGCATATATGACTGCATTAAATAATATGTGGGATAATAGTAATCTAGATGCTATGAAAACTTACATGCGCTGGACTATGGTAGATGCAGCAGCTACTATGCTATCTACAGAATTAGAGGATGCAAACTGGGACTTTTACAGTAAAACGATGCGTGGTGCAAAAGAACAACGTCCTAGAGATGAGCGCGCACTAGGAACCGTGAACGGAACTTTAGGTGAAGCTCTAGGTCAACTATATGTAAGTGAAAAATTTCCTGCAGAGGCTAAAGCCAAAGCCAAAGAGATGATTGAATATGTAAAGAAAGCATATGAAGTACGCATCAATGGATTAGCCTGGATGAGTCCTGAGACTAAGGTTAAGGCTATTGAAAAACTTAACGGTATGACTATTAAAATAGGTTATCCAGACCAATGGAAAGATTATTCAGAAATGGAAATCAAAAGTCCTGCAAACGGAGGTACTTTATTTGATAATATGCTAGCTGTACAATCTTGGAACTACCGCGATAATCTTAATAAACTGGGAGAAAAAGTAGATAAGACAGAATGGTTCATGTCTCCACAAACCGTGAACGCATACTACAATCCGTACTATAATGAAATTGTTTTCCCAGCAGCTATTTTACAACCGCCATTTTATAACTATGAAGCAGACGCTGCCTTCAACTTTGGTGGTATGGGAGCTGTAATTGGACATGAAATTTCTCATGGATTTGATGATAGCGGCGCAAAATTTGACGCAAACGGTAATATGACTGACTGGTGGACTGCAAATGATAAAACACAATTTGAAGACTTAGGTAAAGATCTTGCAAATCAATATAGTGCTATCGAAGTATTACCTGGTGTTAATATCAATGGTGAATTTACATTAGGTGAAAACATTGGTGATTTAGGAGGTGTTAATGCCGCATATGATGCTCATCAATTATGGATGAAAGATAAAGGTCGCCCAGAAGCGATTGATGGATTTACACCCGAACAACGTTTCTTTTTAAGTTGGGGAACAGTATGGCGTACTAAAATGCGTGAAGAGGCCTTAAAGCAACGTATTAAAGGTGACACACACTCACCAGGTATGTATCGTGGTTATGTACCGCTTCAAAATATCGATGCATTTTATGATGCATTTGAAATTACAGAGGCAGATGGTATGTATATCACACCTGAGAATCGTATTAAAATCTGGTAATAGTATTTTATAAAAAATCAAAAGGCTTTCTTAATAGAGAGCCTTTTTTTATGTCGTTGAATTATATTTAAGCCAGCATTAAAGCTTTTTTTATGAAACAATTTTTACTAGTTGCGTTAGTGGTGTTAGGTTCTGCTTTCGCGAAAGCGCAATCCTCATCAAAACAAGAGTATATAAAAGAAAATTATACTAAAACCATCCACCAGATTGAGATGCGTGATGGAGTTAAATTATACACTCAAGTTTATAGCCCAAAGGACACCTCTAAGGAATATCCGATAATGATGCAACGCACATGCTATAGTGTACGACCTTATGGAGAAGACAAGTATCCGAGTAGATTAGGTCCCAATGAAATCCTGATGAAAGAAGGTTACATATTTGTTTATCAAGATGTACGCGGTAGATGGATGAGTGAAGGAGATTTTGACAACATGCGTCCTAACATACCTGGAAACGACGTGAACAACAAGCAAGATATTGATGAAAGTTCAGACACTTATGACACCGTAGAGTGGTTAATAAACAACCTACCTAACAATAATAGAAAAGTAGGTCAATGGGGAATTTCTTATCCAGGATTTTACACCGCAGCAGCTTTACCAGATGCACATCCAGCACTTGTAGCTAGCTCGCCACAGGCACCTATAGGAGACTTTTTCTTTGACGACTTTCATCATATGGGAGCTACTTTACAGAGCTATATTTTTGCCTATCCAGTTTTTGGTCATCAAACTGAACCTACCACCGAAAGCTGGTATAATGATAAATGGGATCAATTGAGAGCAGCTGGTAGTATGGATGATTCTTATGCATTTAATATGGGCATCGGTCCATTAAAGAATGTAACAGAGAATATATATCCTGATAATTTTTTCTGGAAAGACGTTGCCTCGCATCCTAACTATGACGAATTCTGGCAAAAACGCTCTATTATACCACATTTAGATAATGTTGATCACGCAGTTATGACCGTAGGTGGCTGGTTTGATGCAGAGGATCTTTATGGCCCATTAAATATCTATAAAAATGTAGAACGCAACAATCCTAATAATAAAAACAACACCATTGTCATGGGACCATGGAGTCATGGTAACTGGGCGAGAGAACCTGGTCATCAGATGGTGAACCATATCCATTTTGGTGATAGTTTATCGACTTTTTATCACAGAGAAATAGAAACTCCTTTCTTTGAACATCACTTAAAAGGAGAAAAAAATCCCGTTCTACCAGAAGCATATATGTTTGATACTGGATTAAAGCAATGGGAGAAATTTATGCAATGGCCGCCACAGCAAGATGAAATCGTGTTTAGTTTTGGTAAAAATGGAGAGTTGTTGATTAATAAAAAAGGCGATAAAAAAGAATCTTTCTCATACACCAGTGACCCATCAAAACCAGTTCCTTTTAGAAGTGAAATAACACCAGTTACATTCACACCACGTGCTTACATGACAGACGACCAGCGTCACGCTTCTAGAAGACCAGACGTACTTACTTTTCAAACAGACATCCTTACTGATGACATGACACTTGCTGGAGAGATACAAGCAAACCTAGAAGTAATTCTTAAGGGAATCACTGATGCAGACTTTATCGTTAAGGTTATAGATGTATATCCAGACGACATGAAAAATGAAGAACATACACCAGAGCATGTAACTCTTGCCGGCTATCAACAATTAGTGCGTGCAGAAACTTTTAGAGGTCGTTTTAGAAATGACTTCTCAAAGCCAGAGCCTTTTAAAGAAGGTAAAAAGACTAGTGTTAACTTTCCTTTACAAGATGTATTACATACTTTTAAAAAAGGTCATAGAGTAATGATTCAAATACACAGCACTTGGTTTCCATACATAGACCGCAATCCTCAAAAATATGTAGATAACATATTTGAGTCGACAGAAAGCGACTTTACAACTGGGCAAGTAACTATTACCGGAGCAAGTTCTGTAAGTGTAGGTGATAATAATGGTATTGAAAAACAATTACCTAAACTGAAGCAATAAATTAACCTTTATAAACTTAAAATACAATCCTCAATTTGATAGGGCTAAAACCATATCAAATTGAGGGTTTTTTCTTTTGATCATCATTTAGTTCATGAGAATCAGAAATAACAATGCATTTCATCGAATAATAGATACAGATAGTCCTGATTATTTATGAAAATTTACCATATTCGTCATCCCTAAAACTAACATCAATTATGGATACGACCTATATAGAAAAGCAACAACCTAACAGGTTTATAGCTACATTTTATTTTATCAAAGGTCTATTTAAATTGATTGTAAAAACGTTCTTTAGTTTTTAAAGAACAACTTATCTTAATTGACTTGTTTAAAAAATCCTCTTCCCTAAAGAGGATTTTTTTACTTAATATAATTAAATCATAGTCCGATAAATGATGTAAAAGGCGTGATAATTTTTGTTAGTCATCATGACTAAATTTAATAAAGCAAGTTATGAATGACTAACCCTTAGGTATTGCAGCAATCAACTTCTTAGTATACTCACTTTGTGGATTGCGATAAAGTTCATCAGCTTCATTTTGTTCTTCAACACGACCTTTATTCATCACAATCACTTGATCACAGAAGTACTTCACCACGGCTAAATCGTGCGAAATAAAAAGATAAGAAAAACCAAAATCTTCTTTTAATTCATTTAATAGATTTAATACTTGAGCTTGTACAGAAATATCTAGCGCACTAACCGACTCATCACAAACAATTAATTCTGGTTCTAAGGCAACAGTCCTCGCAATACCTATGCGCTGTCGCTGTCCACCACTAAACTCGTGTGGATAACGATTAAATTGCTCTTGAGTTAAACCTACTCGATCTAGTAATTGCATCACTCGTTTCTTACGGTCTGCATCACTATTACCTATTCCATGCCATTTCATAGGTTCCATAATAGCCTGTCCGACGGTTAATCTGGGATTTAGTGAAGCAAATGGATCTTGAAATATGATCTGTAATTCCTTTCTTAAAGATCGCATTTTACGACCCTTAAGATTTGTGATATCTTCTCCTTTATAAACCAATTGACCACTAGTGATATTTTGTAGTCCTAGTATCATGTTACCTAGTGTACTTTTACCACAACCACTTTCACCAACTAATCCCAATGACTCACCAGCATACAACTTGAGGTTCACACCGTTAACGGCGGTAAAAAATTGTTGCTCCTTAAAAAGCTCTTTTTTAAGTGGATATTTCTTGACTACATTAACTAATTCTAGTAGAGGCTTTTGAGTATATAAAACGCCATGAGCTTTGGCTCTTTCTTCATCAGCTACTACCTCAGAAGGAACAGCGTTTGTCATGAAATCGTTTATAGTAGGTAATCTCTTAAGTCTCGATTCGGTATCTGGTCTTGCAGCGATTAAAGCTTTTGTATAAGTTTCTTGCGCATTTTCAAAAAGTTGATCAGGTGTTCCCATTTCAACAATACGACCTTTGTACATGACAGCAATACGGTCAGCTATTTCGTGGACTAGACCCAAATCATGAGAAATAAATAAAACACTCATTCCATACTCTGCCTGTAGTTCTTTAAGCAATAAAATGATCTCTTTTTGGACCGTTACATCTAGTGCTGTTGTAGGCTCGTCTGCTATTAGGATTTTAGGCTTGCAAGCTATAGCCATTGCAATCATCACACGCTGCATTTGTCCACCACTTATCTCGTGCGGATATTTATTAAAAGTTTGCTCAGGAATAGGCAGTTTTACCTTTTTAAAAAGTCGCAGTACTTCTGCTTTAATTTCTTTATTAGATAATTTGGTATGAGTTTCCAGTATTTCGGCAACTTGATAACCGCATGTGATGGTAGGGTTAAGAGAACTCATAGGTTCTTGAAATATCATACTTATCACGCTTCCGCGAAAGCGTGACCAATCCTTTCCATTAAAGATTTGCAAATCATTATCGAGTATAGATAGCTCTGTAGCATCAATAATTGCATTTTTAACAGGCAATAGTCCCATCAAAGCTTTAGAAGTAACTGATTTACCACTACCCGATTCTCCTACTACAGCAAGAATTTCATTTTCCAAAAGCTCTAAATTAACATCAAATAACACTTGATTTTTTAGATCTCCATTTCTAAAAGAAACATTAAGGTTATTGATAATCGCTAATGGCTTATTTTGTGATGATTTGGTCATCTTTAAGTATAGGTTCTAATCGCAATTTAAGAAGTATTTGAGCTACAGCGATAACGTCTTTTTCACAATATCTAGCAATGCGGTTCACATCATTTTCTTCATAATATACATTGCGTACTTGGGATCCGTCTATATCATCTTTAGGAGACGGAATACCTAAAACACGTGTCATTAATTTTAAGGATGTGAAATGTTTATAGTCGCCAAATTTCCACAATTCCATAGTGTCTAAATGTGGTACTTCCCATGGTTTCTTACCAAAGAGATTAAGCTTTGCAGGTATAGCAATTCCATTAATAATCATGCGACGTGCGATATAAGGAAAGTCAAATTCCTTACCATTATGAGCACAAAGCAAATGATGTCGCCCAGAGAAATGATCTTTTAAAAGCGTACTAAACTCTTCAAGCAATTCCACCTCAGTTCCTGTAAAGCTACGTACTCTGAACTGTCTATATGTACGATCTACAAAATACCCTACAGAAATACATACTATTTTACCAAATTCTGCCCAGATACCAGCACGATCATAAAACTCATCAGGTGTATACTCTTCTTTACGTTGATATTTAGTTTTGTCTGCATAGAGCTGCTGATCTACATGATCCAGTTCATTAAACGATGGGTGTAAAGGAACTGTTTCTATGTCTAGAAACAGAACATTCTCGAGTTTAATGGCATCTAGCATATCAGTTACTATTTACATTCCTAATTCATCTCCAGCGTCATCTTCATCTTCTAAACCTTCATCGCCATTTTTATATTCATCACAGTCTACTATAATAGATAAATTTTCTGGTTCATTGAAATTTGCTTTTGATATGTCCAGATTCTCATCTGCATAAACAGCTTTCATGTAAGAACCCCATATAGGTAATGCCATAGTCGCTCCTTGACCATAACGAGTGCTAGAAAAATGAACAGAACGATCTTCTCCACCTACCCATACACCAGACACTAAATTAGGAACAATACCCATAAACCATCCATCAGAGTTATTTTGAGTTGTCCCAGTCTTACCAGCTATTTCATTTTTAAAATCATAAGGATAACCTGTCACAACACTCTTATAGAATTTATTATTTTTTGCCCAACTACCTCTCAGGCGACTACCACTACCCGATTGTGTAACACCTTGCATTAACTTAAGTGTCGTATAAGCAGTTTCTGGATTCATTACATCCCGTGTTTCTGGAACATACTGAAAAAGTACTGTACCATTTTTATCCTGTATGCTAGTAACAAGTACAGGCGTATTATAGATACCTTCATTTGCAAAAACGCCATATGCGCCTACCATCTCAAATAGACTTACATCTGCAGTACCCAATGCTAGTGACGGCACTGGCGCCATATCTTTAGTATTTACACCTAGGCGACCTGCAAGATCTATAACTGGCTGTGGTCCTACATCATCCATCAATCGTGCAGATATTGTATTTACAGAATGAGCTAAAGCATCTTTTAAAGTTCTGATTTTACCATACTTCCCATCGGAGTTACTAGGTGTCCAGTCCTTTGTGTTTCCGTGTTTACCTGCTGGTATCGTATATTCTCCATCTGGTAATTCTTTACAAGGAGAATACTTCAATAAATCTATCGCAGTCGCATACAAGAAAGGCTTAAAGGTTGAACCAGCCTGACGTACTCCTTTTTTAACATGATCAAATTTAAAATGCTTATGATTAATACCACCTACCCAAGCTTTTACATAACCTGTTTGTGGTTCCATAGACATCATACCGACTTGTAAGAATTTCTTATAGTAGAAAATTGAATCACGTGGTGTCATTACTGTGTCACGCTCGCGACCAGGAGCCTGCCAGTCAAAGACAGTCATCTCTGTTTCTTTATCAAAACTAGCAAGAATCTCTTTTTCTGACTTACCTTCTTTCTTCATTAACTTCCATCGTTCAGAAACCTTAATGGCACGATTAATTGAAGACTCTACTTGCTTTGCTGTGATGTCTCTAAAAGGAGCCGTTTTCAATTTCTCGTTTTGGGAATCAAACTCAAGCTGTAGGTTTGCCATATGTGCTACCATAGCGTCTTCTGCATATTCTTGCATGCGACTATCGATAGTTACATTGATTTTTAATCCATCATTATAGAGGTTATAATTCTCTCCAGTCTCTGGATTAGTATTACTAGCTGCCCAATCCTTTAACCAGTCTCTTAAGTACTCACGGAAATAAGTCCCCATACCGTCGTTGTGACCTTCTGGAGAGAAGTTTAATTTAATAGGTTGTTCTCTAAGGCTGTCTTTAGTAGCCTCAGTCATTTTTCCATTGCGCACCATTTGAACAAAAACCTGATTACGACGACCTAATGATTTTTCTTTAGATATTTCTCTATAAGGATTGTATTGTCTAGGGTTTTTGAGCATGGCTACAAAAACCGCACTTTCTTCTACAGTTAATTCCTTAGGCTCTTTACCGAAATAAATGTTAGAGGCTGATCGTATACCTATGGCTTGCTTTAAAAAATCAAACTGATTTAAATACTGCGTGATTATCTCTTCTTTAGTATACTGTTTTTCAAGACGTGTAGCGATAATCCATTCCCGGATTTTCTGAATTCCACGTTCAATTTTATTACTACTGCGCTGCTCAGTAAAATACAGTTTTGCGAGCTGTTGCGTGATGGTACTTGCACCACCTTTCTGTCCTAAAAAGGCAAATGCTCTAGCGGTACCATATCCATCAATACCACTATGATCCCAGAAGCGCTCATCTTCTGTAGAGACTAATGCATCGATAAGATTTTGTGGTAAGTCGTCGTATTTTACTGGTTTACGATTATCTGTATAGAAGCTACCTAGCGTTTTACCATCTGCCGTAACGATTTCTGTTGCCAGTTCAGATTGTGGGTTTTCTAATATGGTGTGATCTGGTAAAGAACCGAAGATTCCCCAGGCGGTAAGTAAAAACAATAGAATTACCATTCCTATACCTACAAATACTAGTTTCCAGAATAGTTTAACATTCTTCTTAGTCTCTTGCTCTTTTTGAGCTTTTTGTGCTTTAGTTGCTGCCATGTTGCACTTGTTTTTCTATACTATAACCTATATCGAGTACTCCTTTTAACTGAGCAATACCGTCTACAGAACCATTTTTTCTCATTGCATGACGTAAGGTGAGAAGATATGTTCCGCTTTCGCGAAAGCGTACTCCTTCCTTATACCATAATTTATTTTCATAAACATCACTATAGCCTGTGCCTAGGAACTGCCCTTGCGGTGTGGCCATGTCGTACTCTAATGTGTCTGTAACGATTTTTCCTTGTGGAAATTTCATTTCAGCTATTAAATACAAATTGCTATATGCATAATCGTGATTATTTCTCAAATTAAGAAACATATCATATGTGTTAACCGTATCTATAGACTCAATTTTAAAAACAGGCGCTTCTGTAAGACTCCATTGAGCGTCACTAAAAGCTACCGATTGCGTTTTTACAATATTGTGATCGCAAGATATTAAGGTTATACAGCTTAAAATTAAAAGTAAAGTGATTCTCATTACTCGCTTTTCTTTGGTGGTCTATTGCGATTATTAGGTCTTTTTTTGCGCGGTTTATTAGCAGTACCGTCACTTGCTGGTTTAGGTTTTGCTTGCTTATTGTCAGCCCCATTTTTGGGCTTATTTTGATTTGCCGGCTTTCTTCTAGGCTTAGGCTTTGGTTTTTGACCTTTTGACTCTGGTTTTGCATCTTTAGAATGAGATGCCTTAGACGGTGTCTGTTTACTTTGAGAAGTTTTTTTGTTATTACTCTGAGTATTTTTTTGATTAGCACCAGCTGGTCTAGGACCGCGATTATTACGACGCTTTTTGCGTTTTTTATTTTTAGTGGTGGTTTGATCAAAACGAGTTAAACTATCCTGACCTACTACATTCTCAAAATTAACCTCTTCAATGACAACATGCTCTGCTGCATATTCTTCTATACTAGCTACTTTTTCTTTGGCCTTATTTTTAGAAACAATTTCATGTACTTGTGTTGTAGTTAATGTATGCCAGTTCATCCATTCTCCTTCATAACAATACCACATCAGTCCTTTAAAAATATCTATTTTCTGACAGACAGCAGTTCCTTTTTCAGTGTATAATTTCTGGTTTTGTTTGGGAAAGTCTTTAAGTGCGTCCATGTATGAATCTAATTCATAATTTAAACAACACTTCAATTTCCCACATTGTCCAGCAAGTTTTTGTGGATTTAAAGATAGATTTTGATAACGTGCAGCACTAGTAGTTACTGAACGGAAATCTGTTAACCAAGTTGAACAACATAGCTCGCGACCACAAGACCCGATACCACCTAATCTAGCGGCTTCTTGACGCAAACCTATCTGACGCATTTCAATACGCGTCTTAAACTCTGTAGCGTATTCCCTGATTAGTTGACGGAAATCAACGCGTTCCTCTGCCGTGTAATAAAAAGTAGCTTTAGACCCATCTCCCTGAAATTCTATGTCAGAAATCTTCATTTGAAGGTTTAAACGTATTGCTATCTCACGAGCACGCACCTTCATAGGCTCTTCTCTTTCTCGAGCTGCTTTCCATTTATCTACATCTGTCTGTGATGCAATACGATATACTTTAGGTATATCATCTGTTTCATAACGTATCTTCTTTTTCTTCAACTGTACACGTACTAACTCACCAGTAAGTGTAACTATACCTATGTCGTGACCTGTCTCAGTTTGTGTGGCAACGATGTCACCTATTTTTAATTGTAAATTTTCAGAATTAACAAAATATTCTTTACGGCTATTTTTAAACCTTACTTCTACATAATTAAAAGGTGCCTGACCGTCTGGCAATTCCATATTTGCTAACCAGTCAAAAACCGTTAACTTATTACATCCACTAGTACCACAAGTACCATGATTTTTACAACCGCCTGGAGTTCCTCCACCGGTTCCACAACTATTACAGCTCATTAATCCTACGTATATATATTGAAATCCAAGCGATTAACTCACTGGATTGAATCATTGTTATTAAACGTAAATATAGGGAAATAAGTATAGGGAAATAAGCTGCTTTTAAGGAAGTGATTTAATGACATCGTGTAAAAGTATCAAACTCTAATGGTTAACTATACAACATAAAAAAAGCCGCTCATTGCTGAACGGCTTTTTGCTCCTCTTCTTGGGCTCGAACCAAGGACCCTCTGATTAACAGTCAGATGCTCTAACCAACTGAGCTAAAGAGGAATGTGATATACACAACACTAAAGCTATTTCCTTTAGCGAGCGCAAATATAAAACGTTTTTTTATTTGCCGCCAAGTTTTTTAGCGAATAATTGAAAATACTTTAAAAGAAATTTTCAGAAATCGCCTTATACAGGTCATTTCCATTTGCATAGAGCATTAAAGCGAGTAAAATAAATATCCCTATTAATTGTGCACGCTCTAAAAATTTATCTCCTGGCTTGCGCCCAGTGATCATCTCATACAGTAAAAACATCACATGTCCACCATCTAAAGCTGGTATAGGTAAAATATTCATTATAGCAAGTACAAAAGAAATCCATGCCGTACGTTCCCAAAATTTACGCCAGTCCCAAGTATCTGGATACAATTTTGCAATAGTTCCAAAACCACCTAGTTGACTAGCTCCTTTTTTAGTGAAAACGTATTTAAATTGTTTTACATAATCCTGCATGGTCCAGTATCCATGAGAAATCCCTTTATTAATACTTTCTCCAAAACTATAATCCAGTTGGGTTGCACTCGCATAATCAACCGTAGGCTTTTTTCTGAAGCCTATTATACGTCTCTTATTATTTATAAAATCGATAGTTTTAGTTTGTACCATTCCATTTTCATTCTGAATTTTTAATTCAAATGGAGTACTGTCATTAACTACATGATTGATTGCATAGGTATAGTCTGTATTATAAGAAATAGGATAACCTGCCATCTCTACGATAGTCATACCTTCTTTAAGACCTATAGAGTCTGCAATGGTACCAGGCTCAACATCACCTACCTCAAATGGGAATCTAGCCTCTAACGGCCCCATGATGTCTGCATAAAAAACACGTTTACCGATATCTTCTGGTATACCTATATTTACTGGACTTCCATCTCTGATAACGGTGACTGTCTCTACGTCTCTAAAAACAAGTCTATTCACAAGATTATCTGCGATTTGTAAAGTATCACCATCAACTAGCAGTACTTGATCTCCATTCTTAAAACCTATTTCTTGTAATACAGGTGGCATTCCAAAACCAAACTTATAATCTGTTCCCGTTGCTTGCTGTCCACCATAAGTGAAAAAAATCATGATATAAATAAAAAACCCTACAACCACGTTAACAACGACGCCACCCAGCATTATAATTAATCGTTGCCATGCTGGCTTTGAACGGAATTCCCAAGGCTTAGGCTCTTCGGCCATTTGCTCTTTATCCATACTCTCATCGATCATTCCCGCTATTTTTACATAACCACCTAATGGTAACCATCCAATACCGTATTCAGTCTCGCCTATTTTTTTCTTAAACAAAGAGTATTTAATATCAAAAAACAAAAAGAATTTCTCAACTCTCGTTTTAAATAGACGTGCCGGAATAAAATGTCCTAACTCGTGTAAAACGATAAGTAATGAAAGACTCAGTAAAAAATTTATGGCTATTACCAGATATGGATGCATTGCTGTTCTAATTTAACGAGCGCAAAAATAGGCCTTTGCACTCATTTTACACAATCTATAAGGTTAATTGGTAAAGCAATTGCAGCGTTCAACATATAAGTAATACTGTTGTTGTGAATAACTACTGAGTAGGAAAGGTTGTGATTTTTTGAGAATACGCTTTCGCGAAAGCGAGAACTAAAACACCTTAACTTTAAAAAAGCTTTATAAATAATGTAATAATTTTTAAGCCTTTACGAAAGTGTCCGACAAAGACTAGAACAGCTCACAATTAGGTCGTAATTTTGTAAAAAAGTATTACTAATGCTTGAATTTCTGAATAAAAATAAATGGCGAGCACTATTCATGCTCGTATTGAGTACGGTTATTTTTCTGGCTATCCAGCATGCCTTGACTCCTAAAAAAACACTTGCAATATTACAACCAGACCAGTTTGACCCAACGCTGGTAGACGACAGCATGCTTTTTGTGAAAAAATATCATAAAGTCGCTCCATTTAAGTTGATTAATCAAAATGGTGACACGATTACAGAAGAAAATTATAAGAACAAAATCTATGTAGCAGATTTCTTTTTTACCACTTGCCCGACCATTTGCCCTACCATGACTAAAAACATGACCGTATTGCAAGAAGAGTTTAAAGATGATGAAGAGGTCGTTTTTCTTTCACATAGTGTAACGCCTGAGTATGACACTCCTGCTATTTTAAAAGCCTATGCAATTGAAAAAGGAGTACTGGATTATAAATGGAATCTTGTAACTGGTGAAAAAGAACAAATTTATAATCTAGCACGCAAATCTTATCTAGCCGTAAAGGACGCTCCTTATGGTGGTAAGTATGACATGGTACATACCGAGAACTTTTTATTAGTAGACAAAGAAGGTAGACTGCGCAGCCGCTCTTATGATGGCACTAAAATGGAAGAAATTGAAGCTCTCATTGAGGATATATACATTCTTAAAGCTAGTTATGAGGAGTAATTATGCTGCCATACGACCTTCCCAATTTACGTCTCCTGCATATACTTCAAAACCATCATTGACTGCTAATTGAAATTGTGGTGCTGTAGCTGCAAATTGTGCGGTTAAATTATAAGAATACCAGATACTCATTAACATTAACGGGATTTGAATTGCGTCTTTGAATCCTAATTTTGAATCATCCATATGTACCCATCTTTCTAATGGCTGCTCATACATTTTATTCATAATTGCTTTTCTACCAAAATGCTTCTTCATTCTCAAGAAAATCTCTACATCAAACAACCATCTCGTTAAAAACTGCTTATCATATGCTAGTGGAATGATGTCTCTCTTAAACACTTTTGCTCCACATTGCGTATCCTCAATAGGTAATCCTAAAATCATGAAAATGAATAGTTTTACGATTTGAGAAAATAGTTTTCTCAATACGTTACGCTCTATCTGACCTTCACCTTTACCTCTAGATCCATATACCATTGTTAACTCATCATTATTGTGAAGAGTATCTACCAACTTTTTAAAATCTTTAAAGTCGGTAGATAAATCTGCATCGATAAAGCCTATGTAATCGATATCTTCACGATTAAATAAGTATCTAGCACCAGATCTTACCGCTGCCGCTTTACCTGCATTTTTTTTCACATCCACAATACTTACTCTATTAGGAGTTTCTCTTTGCATTGTATTTAATACGTCTAGAGTATTATCTTTACTTCCATCATTTACAAAACATAAATGATAGTCTTCATGAGATTGAATAAAGGCGTTAAACGCAGCTGTATCTATTCTTTTTTCTTCGTTGTAGCAAGGGATGATTATTCCAGTTTTCATAATAATTGATGTTTAATTATGACCCAAAATTACTTGTAGAAGAGGCCTTAAATCGGCTGTTTTCGTTAGGTACGAAAGAAGTGTAGACGAATAGTAATTTACTGTAGTTCAATGCCAGTGAACGGATGCTGCGGTTGTCATATCTTTATCACATCATTAATTGAGTAATATTGAAATTGAAAAAAACCACTAATAAACTTTTAATAGCAGCCTTATTTATAGGGATTGCTTTTCATGGTAGTGCTATATTTTTCACATTAGAGACCACCTATGATGCTTTAATACATTTGTTCTTTGCAGAACATTATGCGACCAGCTGGTTTGAACCATGGAATTATAAATGGTATACCGGCTTTACAGTGATGAGCTATCCACCGCTAGTACATCAATGTATAGGATTACTAAGCTATGTAGGTGGATTAAAGTTTGGAATGTTTACCGTTGCTATTATTGCCATCATACTTTTTATTACTGGAGTTTATCGATTTTCTTTACTCATAACCTCTAGTAGAACGGCTGCTGGGTATGCAGCATTACTAGCGGTATTCTCATCTTCATTTGTAGAGACGCTTCACATATTTGGTCAATTACCTAGTATAATTGGGATTTCTATTTTAATGCATTCTTTGCCTGAAATATACTTATGGCTCAAAACAGGTAGTTATAGATATTACTTTACCTCACTTTCTCTTATCGCTGTAACAGTAACTTCACATCATGTCACTCCTATATTTGGGATGGTATTTTTTATTTTCCCACTAATAGGTATGGTTATTATGGACCATGCTAGAGAACAAGTTGATTCTATTAAGGAGATTACCTTTAGCGTTTTTTTAAAAAGCTTCTTAAAACTCTTTAAACGTATAGTAGGATTTGGGATGTCATCTCTAGTCATTATTATAGGATGTATTTTACCTTATTGGATTAATACCAAGAATAACCCTATAACTCAAGTTCCTATACCACACGGCTCTAGAGATAATTTTTTAGAAGTCACTTCATCGGGATTAGTGTTCTTCTTAATCCCTTGGGGTATTCTATTAATTATCTTGCCTTATATATTTTATAGGTATTATAGTAAACGATATTTGTTTTTTGGCCTATCGATAACTATACTCACTGTGCTAGGTACTGGAGGAACCACACCTATTCCTAAGATGTTTTTAGGTGAAAATGCCTTTAATATTCTAACCCTAGATCGCTTTACATTATGGGCTTCTATAATGTCTTTACCTATGTTAGGTGAGTTTGCCTATCGTTTTATTCAAGGAGATATTAAGATTTTAATACAAGAAAAAATAGGTGCCGTTTATCATAGACTCGCTGGCGCTGTTCTGGCTGGTCTATTTATTTTTATGACCATCTTTACAATGACCTTGGGTTATTTTAGGCCATCGCAACCAGCAAAAATAAAAATGCTTCCTATTGTTAATTTCTTAAGTCAGGACCAGCATGATCACTGGCGATACTTAACACTAGGATTTGGAGATCAAATGGCGTGGCTCGCAGCACAAACTAAGGCATTGAGTGTAGATGGTAACTACCACTCTGCTAGAAGGCTACCAGAACTAACAACTAGACCTATAGAAAGACTAGAAAACTCAAAATTTAAAGGTGTTGAAGGCATAGGTTCGTTACAGCAATTTTTAACCGTTCCAGAAAAATATAATCTCAAATACATTTTTTCAAATGATAAGTTCTATGATCCCATGCTATATTTCTGTGGCTGGCAGCGACTAGAACAATTAGAAAATGGAATCATGGTATGGGAAAAAATGAACGTCCCACCATTATCTAACATCTTGCCGCTAGTTGATGTAGCACAGTGGCAAAAAATATTATGGGGAACTATACCTATACTTACCATTTTAGTAGCGTTTATTTTAAATATTCAGCTCTTAATTACTAGGATGCTTAAATATAAAGAAACAGCACCGGCAGCATATCTTAAAATTCCAGATCCATACACGCCATTTAAAAGTAATCTACTCCACGTCATTCATGCCTGGTCATTATTACTATTAATCATTACTTGTTATGGAATGTATATTTTTTATCTTAAAAATAATACGCAACACAGTCCAGATAATGTAGTACTTGCTTATTACGATGCCATAGATTTTAAAGAATTTGAAAAAGCTCATAGCTTCATTAATCCTGAAAGCGATCTTCCTTTAGACCAGTACATGTTACAAATATCTGTAACAGATGGCCTATTAAGCTCTTATGCAAAGCTAGACAACATAGAAACTATCACATTAAAATCAACAGAAAATACTGTAAGTCTTAAAGTAGACACAGAATGGATTACACCACTTGAAAAAGTAGAGAAAACAGATTATCTTACTGCTATAAAACATAATGGTAAATGGTATGTTGAACCAGAAGAAGTTGAAACCGACCTACCACCTGACCAGCTTTTTACAGAAAATAAAACAGTGTTTTTTAATCAAGGTAGAAGACGCATCAGCACAGAGCAAACTTATCATGAAGATATTCTGAAACAACCATCTTTAGAAATCTTAAACGCACGACTAGTAGAGTTTAATCATCATTATTATATCATAGGAGAAGTTCAAAATATCGATACCGTTCCGGCAGACGTAGTATTAAATGGCTCTCTTTATGATAATCAAAACAACCTATTAGCCAGCCATAATGCAAAATTTGTGGTAAAACATAAGTTAATGCCTAAAGAAATAAGTAGTTTTAAAATCAATTTTGAAGGTATAGCATGGACCAGTATTAACGATTCTATACCAAAATCTTTTGATCCCGATCAATATACACCTGTCGATTTTAAAAACAAACCTGCCATTTTCAATATTCAAGCAGCTGGGAATGTAGCAAACACAGACCTCTACAAAGGCCTATCGATTAGTGACCTTAATATAGATAACGGGAAAATAAAAGGACAACTATTCAATTCTGGTACACAAGAATTGACGATACCTCAACTTATCATTTCCTACTTTGACCAAAATAAAAATTTAGTTTGGGTAGATTATAATTTTGTAAAAGATGCAGTAAGACCACAACGCAAACAAAATTTTGAATTCAACCTGCTTACCGATGCAGAGATTAATGTGCTCAATAATGACATGAGCAACTGCTATGTAAATGGATTACCTAATCAAGACGTTGCAAAAAAAGTAGTCCCAACTAGAAATGCCACATTTAGTGCTTTTCAAAAAACGGACAACGCTCTTTATCCTTACATCAAATTAGAAACTAACGCTTATATAGGGAACCCGAAATAATGAGAATTAAAGCTACATCTCTGCTAATAATCATGCTGTTGATTTTATCAAACAGCATGATACAGGATGCCGTTACTCCAGAATTGGGTATATCACCTTTAAATCATAAGCTTACCTATACAGCAGGTCATAAAATCAACTTGAAGTTTAAGGGAAATAATACCAGTGCACATGACTTATTATTATCTTACAATCTAGGTAGTACAATAGTAAATCCGCAGATGAAAGGCAGCTTTGTTAATTATAAAATTCCTCAGTTTATAAGCAATATGTCTGGTATGGTTAAGTGGCAGTTAGGGAACACCACACAACGTGGCCGTTTTACCATCACACCTGTATCCCAAACTGTAAAAATGGAGACCTACATAGGTCCACCTAGCATCATAGCCGGTAATTCTGATTATAGTATGGCAGTTTCTATACCATTAGACTCACTAGATAATGTTCAAAAAGATGACACCGCAGTTTTATTCAATTATAATAAAGAAACTACTCGCACACAAAACCTATCCACAGTGGATAATCTAATCGCCTTCGATTATATATACAGCACAGAAAAGACAGGAAACATTTTATTTGCTGCAAACGTTGATGAACAGTTCAGTAAAGAATTTACGGTAGAAATTAAAGCCGGATTGCCAGTAGATTTTACGCTTTCGCGAAAGCGTAATCACCCATATGCAGACGGAAATCAACTAGTTACTTTTTATACTTCGATTCTCAAGGATCGTTATAACAATATCGCAAGTGATGGTACTTTAGTTACATTTTACATAACTAATAGTTCAGGTGCCGTGTTACAAACGACTGGAACAACCATTAAAGGCATCGCAACGGCTAGTATGATTCATCCTGAAAAGGCTGAAAAATGGTCTGTAACCGCAGCAGTTGCTGGTATAGCGAGTAGCGATACGATAACCATGGAATTTGAACAGGTGTTTGATAATTATGATATTCAACTTAATGATGGTAATAGAACCATTACCGTAGGACCCTTAAAAAGTTTTATGGGACAAATCATACCTGATGGTGTGACCGTAGAATTAAAGATTAAAGGTAAAAACATCAATGAGAATTACTTGAAACAATCTTATAATGGTCAGGTACAATTTAAATTAAACCCAGATTTGATACCGAACGGTATTTACAATATTGAAGTTATCACTGGTGGTATCTCACGCAAAATTAAAAATGTCAAACTGTGAATAGAACCAATAAAAACATATTGCGTGGTGGGCTTATTGCATTTTATATACTCATAATCGCCTTAATTACACTAGGTATAAGTAGTCTATACAGCTATCTGAATACTGGAGCAGATCGCAGTACAATGTTACATACCGAGCAAATACAAGAGCGGTATTATATTCCCATTATAGAATGGGACACTACAAGTATTAAAGGAAGGCCACTAGATGCTACCACCTTAAAGTCTATTGAAGAAGATTATTTAAATACATGGTACGTAAGAGCGAGAGCATTAAAAAATAATACACTTACTGGTATTGAAGATTATTATACCGCAAATGCTACTACAAAAGTGACTGAACTTATAAATTTCAACTTAAGTAATCAAATAACTGTAGCGATGACTTCTTTAGAGCATCATCCCAAGGTGGAATTTTTTAGTGAAGATGGCCAGTTAATCGTACTTACTGACACAAATGTACTCGAGCATGAACAACTTTATAAGGAAGGAGTCTTTTTAAATAAAACCAGCAGCTTAAACACTTACAAAATCATTTTACTGTTAGAAGATGGATACTGGCGCATCAGACAATTTGTAAAAGTATCTTCACAAGATAGACTTAAGGAACTTTCTTCAAACCCTTTAAATTTAAATTTAAAAGGCATCAATTATTATCCGAAAAGTTCACCTTGGGACACTTTTGGTACTCAGTTTAATAAAGACACTATAGCAACAGATTTTAAAATTATTAAGAACGCTGGTCTTAATAGTATTAGAATATTTGTAGGATATGAGGATTTTGGGAAAGAGCATGTTTCTGCAGACAAGCTTGAGAAGTTGCGTGTATTATTAGATCAAGCACAACTAGCAGATTTAAAGGTGTTAGTCACACTTTTTGACTTTTATGGCAACTATTCAGTAAGCGATTGGACTATGACACAACAGCATTTATTACAGATAGTACAAACGGTTAAGGATCATGATGCACTTCTAGGTTGGGATATAAAAAATGAACCTGACCTAGATTATAGCTCTAGAAATAAAGATGTTGTGGAATCGTGGCTAGAGCATATGATTTATAGAATCAAATTGATCGACGACGCGCATCCCATAACTATCGGATGGTCCAACACTTCCAGTGCAGCCGCTCTAGTTGATCAAGTAGATTTTGTCACCTTTCATTATTACGAGCCATTAAATGAGCTTGAAACTGCTCTAACTGAATTAAAAACAGTTACTGGTCTTAAAAAAATAGCCGTTACGGAGTATGGTGTAAGCTCTTACTCGGGCATATGGAACCTAATGGGATCAAGTGAAGAAGATCAAGCAAATTATCACAAAGAAGCCCAAGAACTACTCGATAAGAATAAACTTGCGTTCATGTCTTGGACTCTTTATGACTTTGAATCTGTACCAGAAAATGTTACAGGAACATATCCATGGCGTAGAAACCCACAAAAATTTTATGGATTTCTAGATTCCAGGGGAAAGAAAAAATCTTCTTTTAAATATATTAGCCAGCATTAAAAGACATCGCTGTTTTATTTTTACGTTGATTGATTTGCTCAAACGTAGTTAGGTACATTTCAGCTATTCTACTCATAGGATGAGATGTTGCTGCTTTAAAATTAGCTTTGGCTATAGCTATTCTATGAGCTTCATTAGTTAAGATTGCTTCTATTGAAAGCGCTAGGCTTTCAACACTTGTAGGATCAAAAAATTCACCTCTATAACCTTCATCTTGTGTCAGTAATGCAAGATCTCCTAAATCTGGCATTACAACAGCTTTACCATAACTACCTGCTTGATGTAAAACTCCTGAACTACCTGTTGTAGATGTATAAGGAAAAACAACTACTGCACTTTCGTTGAATAAAACCGGAACCTCAACTTCTTCTACATAACCAGTAAATCTCAATTGACTCACATTAGCATATTGTTTTTTCACTTGATCTAAATATCCTGGAACATTTGGATTATCCGTTCCTGCAATTACAATTTCTATATTAAGACTTGTTCTTTTTCTTACTAATTCAACAGCTTCAATCATTGATTCTACCTTTTTATAAGTACCGAATTTTCCGAAAGTCATTACCTGTAAAGGTCCATCTGGAATTGTATATGAAGGTTCTTCAGTAGCCACTTCAAAAGTTCCATGAGGTATGAGAACCACATTTTTTGCATTGTACTTTTTTTCTAAGATCTTCACATACTTATTCATCGTCACTGCAACGATATCTGCTTGTAAGATAAGCTTAGTCAGCATGGTTCCCACCATACCGTATAATGTCGTTAAAATTTTATTATTAGTAAATCCAGCACTTCCTAAATCTACTTCTTCTAGAATATTATGTAGTAAAACTATAGTTGGTATTTTTTTTATCTTACATATTAACGGAAGCATAAGACCTAAAGCTGCTGCCACTTTCTTATCTCCAAACTTCATGAATTGAAGATTAAAAAGAATATTATCAGGTTGAGTTTCATTAATTGCTGCAGTTACATTTTTGATATTCCAGTAACTATTAAATGACCAACATTCTTTTACAGATATCTTACAACCATTAGCCTCAAAACTTAAATCTTTAGCGTCTTCAGTTTTATCTGTAAGTAACACTATTTCTGTAATCTCTTCTTTCAATCTAAAGCTTTTAACTAAATGAAAAGCGTACTCATTTAAAGTTACTTTACTAGGTGGATATGCTGTTACAATGGCTAATTTCATGATTGTTGTTTTTAATTACAATGCAAATTTGGTAAATATTAAAGCTGTTTTAGAGATATTAAGATTGACCGTTATTAAGTGTAGATGAATGGCAATTATCTGTAGATAATTGGTTTTATGATTTTTTACTAGCGATAAAATATACAACCTGCATAATCATAAGAATAGTCATAGCTAATATTTGAACGAGCACTACTTGTTCCAAGTTTTTATGATAAAAGATGATAAGAACAACTTGTGCTAGTCCCATAACACCAGATATAATTACTGGCTTATATTTTCCTAAAGACAAGAAGTAATAAGAAAAGATATTTGCAATGGCAAATAAAGAGGTTGCTATAGCATACTTCCATAATAATGGTGCGATATCTGTATAAGCATTACCAAAAAGTATCTCTACTACTAGCTCAGGAAACAAAGCAGTACCTGCAATGATAAAAGCACATAATAAAGTGATATACCCTACGTATTTAAAAAGTAATGACTGAGTCTCTTTTCCTTCTTTTTGTAGTGTAATAACCTTAGGCAATAACAACATTACAAACATCCAGGCCATAAAATATACCACTCTTCCTATAAGGGCAAGTGAGGCATATAATCCAGCCTCTGTGTCCTCAAAATAATGCTTGACTAATAGTATGTCACTGTTGTTAATGATGATTTGCGTCAATTCATAGAAAAGAGTAACTAAGAAAAAACGTTTGATTTGTTTAGATAAATGATTATCGATGTTACCAGATGGTAACTGGATAATTGATGACATTTTAAAGGGAAATAATCCTAATATTAAAGATACCAGAATCCCAATGGCTACTATGAGAATAGGATCTATTTTTAAGACAAAAAGCAATAATAAAGTAAGACCTAATCTGACTAGCATTTCAGATTGATATGTAAGAGCTAGTCCTTTAAAATCATTCTTACCTTGTAGAAATCCACGATTCACACTCATTAAAAAATAAAAAGGAACTGCCACTCCAAAAATGACAAACATATTCTTACTTGTAGTGTGAAAAATTTCTTGTAATTGACCTGAAAATAAAATCAACATAAGACCTGCTATAATACCTACGAGGAGAGATGATTTTAGAATACTTTTCAAAAAAGAAGGTAGTTGTGTGTTTTCTAAAAGCACAGCATATTTTGCTGTTACTAGTTGAAAAGTCATCGCTAGAAAAGATAGAACTAGCAAAAAGGTTATTAAAATAGCAGCATCTGCAAATTGTGCTGGTCCTAACAATCTACCAAGAACCAAATTATAGATATAATTACCACCATTAACTACCAAAACGCTTAACATAAAAAGCTGCTCTGGGGATATTTTTTTTCTCGTCAATGAAGTAATAAATTGCATAACTGTATTTTAAAAGCTTGATTAAGCTATTGATCTAAATCTGTATTCATTATAAATATCTTTATATCCTTTACCAGAAATATAAATGTTTTTATCTGGACGTAAAGAATAAGACATTATAGTCATAAAAGCCGCTACTCCATTTTGATCTATTAATTGTAATCCATCGATATTGATATTAACTTCTGCTTCTTCATCTAGAAGAAAGTGAATATGGTTAATTAAGCAATTAGATGTAGTAGCATTTAAAACTCCTGATAATTGATATACTCCTTCTGTTTTTTTAATCGTAAGTGACATAACTTTATATTTAGATTGTTAGTTGATTTTAATTACATTGCAAATATGCCTCTGAACTTGAGGTCAAAACCGCATATTTCGTTTAGTAGCAATTAAGTGTAGACGAATGAATAATATCTTATGATGAAACCTTTTCAACCTTATTTACAAAAAGCGATTAAGAAGACTTATGTAGCCATCATCGTCTTATTGGCGGCACATTATGGATATAGTCAAAACATGAATGCAGGTTTTGAACTACTTGAAAAAGGTGATTTTAAACAGGCAAAAGTTTTTTTTAAAGACATTCTTAAAGATTATCCAGATAATAAAACAGCTCAATTATGTCTAGGAAGAGCTACGGGATTAAGTGGTAATCCCGATGAAGCGACGACCATATTTGAAGAACTTTTAAAACAATATCCGCAAGATTTTGAAATCAAATTAAACTATGCCGAATCGCTTTTATGGAACAAAAAGTATATTGCTGCAAAGTCTTATTATCAAGGTTTATTAAAAGAAAATGATCAAAGTTTTCCAGCGGTTTTGGGATATGCAAATACGTTATCTAACCTTAAAGAATATCCACAAGCTCAAGATTATATTAATAAAGCACTTGTAATTGATCCAGGAAATCCTAATGCATTAACATCAAAAAAATACATCAATCTAGGCTATTCAAATCAACTAGTACAAGCGCAATCTTATGAGTCTGCAACTCAATTATTAAAAGATAATTTAGAGTTTCTAGAATACGATACAGAAACGCTACAGGTTCTAGCAAACACCTACTTAATAGCTACACAAGTAGACAGTGCTTTAATCACCTATCAAAAAATTAATAAATCTCAAACAGATAGTATTTTATCATTAAATGGGATTTCTCTAGTACAACATTTAAAAGGCAAAGAAAAGACAGCATTGCAATACTCAAAAAAATCAATGTCTATTCTAAACACAACTACACCTAAAAACATTGAGCAGCAAACTATAGAGCGCAACATTCAAGCACTGATATGGAATGGCAAGTACAAAGAAGCAGAAGCTAAATTAAGTGATCAAATAGAACAATCAGGTCCAGAAAACTGGTTGCTAGCATTAAGAGCTACCTTAAATATTTATAAAAGTAATTTTAAGAAGAGTATTAATGATTATAATCAGATTCTTATGACAGACAGCACCTCATTTGATGGGAACTTGGGTAAGTCAAACGCTCAAAAAGCAATGGGGAATTATAAAGATGCTTATACATCTGCAAGTAAGACATTAGAAGTTTATAAGGACCAGAAAGATGCACTTCAATTTATTAAAAACCTAGATCAGCAATTTACACCAGTGGCGACGGTAAAACCTAGTTATAGCTTTGATAACGGAGACAACGAGGCTTACAATCTAGATGTTAACCTAACAGTTCCGTTAAATACAAAATTTGCGCTTTTAGGAAGCTATAATTATAGAGATACTTTTAATGACCAACTCTCTTCTCAAGCGACAACACAACTTTTTCAAATAGGTGCGGCTTATGAGTTTTTACCCAACATCAAGCTTAAAGGAATAGCTGGTATCAATAGCATTAATGCAGATAATAATAGCTATGAAGAATTAACAACTGATATCTCACTTCAAATTAAATCTATTAAACTACAATCCATAGATATTGGATTTAAGAGAAATGTAGAGAGTTTTAATACCGCATTATTAGAGCGCCAACTAGTGCAAAGCAATTATTACATCAATTATAACTTGAGTACTAATTTTAATCTAGGATGGTTCACTCAATATTTTTATACGTCTCAAAATGATGGTAATTCAAGGAACCTTTTGTTTACATCACTATATTATAAATTATTAAAAAAACCATCACTTAAAGCTGGATTGAACTATCAATATATCACGTTTGAGAATCAAGTTCCAACGGTATACTTTAGTCCTAGTAGATTTAATGCCATTGAAATTTTCTTTAACCTTAATAGAAGTATAGATAGCATCAAAAAAGATCAATGGTATTATGATTTAAGCGCTGCAACCGGTTACCAATTTATAGAGGACAACGGCAGACAATCTACCTATCGATTACAAGCATCCTTGGGCTATAAATTTTCAGATCGCACGGCGCTTGACATTTATGGACAGCAAAGTAATATTGCTTCTACAACAGCAGCTGGATTTACATTTACAGAGGTTGGTTTCAGATTTAAATGGTTGTTATCTAATAAACCTTTGTTTGAAACGATTAGAGTTAAATAAAAAAAGGGAGTTTTGATACGCTTTCGCGAAAGCGTATCAAAACAACCCTACTACTCCTACTCTTTTCTACTCTAATATTTAATTAATCAGGAATTTACCTGTGAATTTCCTACCTTGATCTGTTATCACATTAAAGTGATACAGACCTGTTTTAAGGTCAGGAGAATGGTATTGAAACTCTAAATTACCATTTGTGGTTTTAATGCTCTTATAGTCTACGGTACGACCATATAAGTCATAAACGCTAATTTCAATTACTGCGCTCTCAACCGGCAATTGAAAGGTCGTTGTGTTTGTAAATGGATTAGGCGCATTGTTAAGAGTTAACACCTCATCTTCAACATTTTCTATGGAAAGTGTAGACTGATAATCACCTAGTCTTACATCATTTAAATCGATAGAAAAAGAAATTGTATTTGAATAGTCACTAATAACCGAGAATACAATCGTCTTAATATCTGTGTGCGCAAAGGATACCCCATTAGAGTTTATAAAATCAACAAACGCAATATCATAAGTTGTACTAGAGGTGTTTGCTGGTATTGTAAATTTAAAGCGGTCACTCCATGGAATTGATGTTTCTGGTACCAAAATGATTTCTACTGGTTGATCATTTATAATGTCAAATTGTAGAGCTGTATAAGTAGATACATCTAACGTTTGCTCACCAGGTAATAAATGTCTAAATAAATTCAAGTTTCCTTTTACCGTTCCCTGAACAGATGGATTTCGTTCAATATTATGAACGTTTCCTGTCGTGCTAGGCTGTGCATTTTGAACGTTAAAACTAGAAACACTAGCATAATCAGTCAGGTAATCCATTCCCCATGGGCCGTCTGCTAGATATAAAGCATCTTGTTGTTGATTGCTTATCGATAAGGAGAATCCTATGTCAAATAAATTTCCTGTCTGAATACTTATCGTCTCATGTAAATTACCAGATAGATTAATGGATTGACTGATTGCCTGTCGTCCAGAAACTTCTGTGGTTGCAAGATCTCCATTGAAGTTAATACTAGTTGCGCCCGTTTTATTAGTTAACTCTAAATGTAACTGCCCATCCTGGTAATAGCCTGAACTTACAAAAACAGGAGGAATATTGTTTGCAACTGGTGTACTGATTACCGGTGTCGCTTGATTTAAGTTAGCTAAAATACTGTTCGTTAACGCAAATACTTGAGAATAAGAACTACCCCAAATTTGAAAATTGTAAAAGTCACCTGATGGATATTGACCTATTTCCCAAAAACTGAAAAGCTCATTTTGATTAACTCCTAATTTTACTGAAAAGCCTAGAGCATATTCTGTCTCACCAGAAGCTCTAACCAGTTTAGAGCTAATTATTTTATGGCCATTTACAGTAACTGGTCTTATATCTTCTAGTACAGAATTATTAAGTCTGTCACAAATAGCTTTAGAATGATCATAAATAGAACCTGTTGAAGCGGTCGCTAGAACCGCAGCAATTCTATTATTTTGTTCATAATAATCTACTGAAAAAACTTCGGTTGCATTCGTAACATTAACAAGGTCTTGTGGTGTTGAAACATAAGCTGTTTCAGTACCATACATACCTGTAAGTGGCAAGTAACTGTCTAATTGAGCTGTGTTAGTACCAGATTTTAATAGCACTTCTGACTGATTAAATTCAGTTTGAGTTTCTTTATTAGATATGAAGTTTCTTTTAGTTCGTTCAAAATTTCTTTTTGCAATAAGGCTAGCTAGATCACCATTACTTTCTAGACCACCTGTATTACCAGAACTTACGGTAGATGATTTGCTAATGTCTGCATAATTTGAAGTTTTAAGTGCAGTATATGGATTTGCCGTTACATAAAAGATAGCGTCATTAAAATCGTTATCACAGGATCCATAATCTCTTCTAATATCTTCGAAGCCTAGAATAATTCTTTCATTTTCTGGATCTTGCAATAGTACATTATGATACTGTAAATCTGCTTGAGCTTCTGGATTAAAGCTAGGATTAGAAAAGAGGTCCCATTGGGCAGTTCCAACTGCAGCAGTAGATGAGTTCCATGCATTTGCTAGAAGTACCCAGCCTATACCTGTTCCAGCGGGAAAAGTTCCGATTTTAACTTTATCTCCTGTTTGTAAACCACCACCACTATATAACGCTGATACATTAGGGAAGATAATAGTAATTTCTGAAGCAGTAGGTCTGGTCGTTGGTGGATTTGTAATATCATAAGTGTAGAAACCTAGCACATTTTTGTAACCAGCACCTTCACTAACAAATGTCACCCAAACATCTGCAAGGCTTTCAACGATTATGTCTGTTTCATATCCAGAAGTGATATAATGTGGATTATAAGTAGGAACTGGATATCCTTCTGGTAAGGAGTAACCTATCATATCCATCGTAGCAGTATCAACTACATCACTAGGATTTACCAGGTATTGAGGTGTTCCCATAGAATCATAAGTACCTAAGTATTGATAACTCTGACTAAGAACTATATTAGCTAAGAAAAAGACACCGAGTAATAATTTTTTCATCTTGACAATTGTTTAATTTCATGTCAAAACTAAAGGAGATTCAAGGCTGTTTTAATTTAAAACGATGAATCAAAGAGAAGTGTAGATGAGTGGTGTTATTATGAAGTTTAGTGTTTATACCACACTATAGTAAATTTAATCTTTTCATTAATATTGGGCGGTTAGATCTACTGACTGGGATGATGTCTTTTTTAATTAAAACACAGTTATCTTCTATATCAATTATCTTACTAATATTAATCACATAAGAACGATGTACTTTTAGAAAAGTATGGTCAGGTAATTTTCCCTCAATCTTTTTAAGTGTGGAATGGACTATATAATTTTTAGTTTCTGTTTTAATCATAATATAATCTCCCTTTGCTTCTACGAGATAAATGCTGGGCATATCAATCTTAATAAGACGTCTATCGATGTTTACATAAAGTACATCCTCTGTCGACTCCTTCTTAGAAGAATTTGTTTCTTTTTGAGTTGCACTTATACTATTAGAAGCCTTATTGATAGCCTTAATAAAACGATCTTCAGTAAGTGGCTTTATCAAATAATCTACAATACATTCATATTCAAACGCCTCAATTGCAAAATTAGGATCTGAGGTAGTCAAAATAACATTAGGTGGATCTTTAATCGTTTGTATGAAATCTATACCGTTAAAGCCTGGCATATGAATGTCTAGAAAAATTAAGTCTACAGTATTTTGATTCAAATATTTCATAGCATCTATCGCATTAGAGAATTCCTCTAATACGTTAAGGCCTTTCACATCACTACAATACTTTGATATAATTAGTCGAGCCGTAGCTTCATCATCTATAATAATGCATTTCATTCTTTACCTGCTATAAAGTTTTAAGATACTCTGTCATACTATCTAATATTTTTTCAAAAGATTGAGAATGATTAAAATTTTCATCAAGAATCTCATTTTCATATTGTGCAGCTAGTGCGTATCCTTTCTCAAGTCCCAAGATACTTATTTTGTGCTTTAATTTGTGAACTGCTTCAGCAATTTCTGCAAGATTTTTTGCTTTTAGAGCATTATAATAAACCTCTTTTTCTGATGGGAACTCTGTTTTAATAACAGCTAACAACCTCTCTTCAAAAGCTTTATCTCCACGACACAAACTATCAATATATGACCTATTTGGTAATTCCATTATTTCTTTGGTAAAGTAAAATAAAATGTAGTTCCTAGATTTAATTGAGATTCAACCCAAATCTCTCCTTGATATAATTCTACAACTTTTTTAACAATTGAAAGTCCTATACCAGAAGAGTTTACATTGTTTTCAAGTTTTTGAAAGACATTGAATATTTTTTCAAAATACGGCTTATCAATTCCTAATCCATTGTCTTTAATTGAAAACTGCCAATGACTGGATAATTCCTCAACATTTATTTCTATTAAACCTTTCTCTTTGTCATTGTATTTAATTGCATTATCAATTAAATTTTGAAATAATTGCTGTAGTCGGTATTTATCACCTTGTACTACAGGTAATGGATTTAATAGAACAATTTCCACATGGTCTGGAACGTATACAATACTAAGGATTGTGTCAATTAACACCTGTAAGTCTACATCGTATAACAACACCTTTGTTTTTCCAATTGTTGAATACTCTAAAATACCATTGATTAAAGTATCCATTTTTTGAACATTACTTCTTATCAACTCTAGATTATCAATGCCTTTCTTATCTAGCGTGGCTGAATAATCTTCACTGATCCATGATGCTAAAGCATCAATACTACGTAAAGGGGATTTTAAATCATGAGAAACCATATGTGCATAATCGCTCAGTTCCTGATTTTGATGTGAGAGTTCACTTAATAACTCTTCTCGTTGTTGGTTAAATGCAAGTATTTCTTTCGTTTGCCGGTCTATTAAATTAACTAGACCAAAGCTGTCGGAGGTATCATCACTTGAGCGTCCATCGTCTGTTAAATCATAACTTTTCAATGTATTAATGACATTATTAAGCTTATCAATAACTAAGGTTTGAGAATCTGCTCTTTCTTTTAATTCTTTATTTGCTTCAAAGAGTTCTTGCGAACTTATAGACATCGCTCTTTGCAACATAGCAAATTGATCATCATGTGTATTGTAAGAACTATTAATCGCGTCAAAGAAAAGTTTAAAATCTGGGTGTTGGGCTAACTCTTCACCTAGATACTTCCTAATTTGACGTTTAAGTAAAGAGTTCATTATTCGCTTAATAAAGTAATCGTCATGGTCTGATTATGTAATTGACATTTCATTTCTTCATGAAAAGGAGCAATCTCTCCATAAGAGTAAAATCCAGAAATCACAACATCTTGACCTAATACATTGCGCACTTCTTCAATCTCTTCCTCTACCCTTTGATCAAGAACTAATTTTCTACCAATACAACTTACTAAAAGCGCTAATTGAGAAGTGTTTTCTCTAACATCATCTGCCTGCCTAGCAGCTCTTTCTGCCGCATTTGCTATTTGATCGACGTTAGTCATCATTAATTGAACTTTAGAGTTTTCAGGAATATCACCAGCTAAAACCATGGCATTGTCATCTTCTTCTATATTCAAAATCGATCTAACTATAGATTGATTTTGATTTTCAATTTTCACATTGAGAGGATATAGTAAAGCTGCTCCTGGGAGTTCTTTTGATTTTTCTCCTAAATATTTTTTATATAAATCTAGCGCAGGCATATCATCTAACTCGTATAGTATATTGCCTTTAGATTTAGTAACAATTCTTTCTGGCCCAAATGGAATCCATCCACCATGTATAGAGAATGTGGCTTCAAAACTTTCTCCATAAAACCCTATGGCCACTATTTCTCCTGATTTTGGATTACAGTTATATCCACAAATCGTTTTTTCAAATCTAGCATCATCTGCACATAAGCCACCTGTAATCAATAAGTCATCTCCATGAACAGAATTCATTCCTAATGTAAGTTGAGTTCCATTAATGAAACTTCCTTCAGATATAATAAAAACATGTTTTAAATCTTTTGCATCAAATTGTTCTATAAGATGTTTTCCTGTTTTAAAACTGTCTTTTTGCTCATTGAGCACATTTGCCGTTTTAATCGAGAAACGAGTTTTCTCGAACTCAATAGCAGTTATAGAGATTGATTCATCATTAACATTATCATCCATGATATCACCGCTAGTAGAACCAAGTACGATATGAGCATCAGGATACATCGATTGTACTTCTTCAAATATAGTAGGTGATTCTAGTAGGAATCTATTTCCAAAAGCTAACACCAAAGGATTGTTTAAAGTCTTTTGATCACCTATATTTTTCCAAGGTTGATTTTTTAATTTTAAATGCTGATTAATAATCATTTGTTATTTTTTTAATGTGAAAAAGAATGTTGTTCCTTCTCCAACCTTACTTTCTAACCAAATTTTACCTTGATGTAAATCGACAATTTTCTTAACAATTGACAACCCTATACCTGTTGAATCTTTGTTTTTATTTAAAGCGTGAAATATTTTGAATATTTTATCATGGAATGCTGGGTCAATACCTATACCATTATCTTTAATCCTAAATTTATAATGAGTAGTAAGCTCCTCAAAACTTACCTCAATAAGACCTTTATCCTTATCAATAAATTTAACGGCATTACTTAATAAATTTTGAAAAAGTTGATTAATCTTAGTTCTATCTCCATTAATTTCTGGTAGCTCACCATTCAATTTGATTTCAATATGACTGGGCACATAAATCACTTTAATTAAATCAATTAATAATTCATTACAATTAATTTTAGTAAACTCTTTATTAGTTGAATTGAGACTAGAGTAATCTAGAATATCTCCGATAAGCTGTTCCATTTTCTCTAAAGTTTCTTCTATTAGAGAAATATTTGTTAGGCTAGTATCATCATATTTATCAAGATTATCCTCCTTTAACCAGTTCACTAGGGCATATATACTACGTAATGGACTCTTTAAATCATGAGATACGATATGAGCGTACTCATGTAACTCATCATTACTCCTTGCTAATTGTTTGAGTAACAACTCTTTCTGAATCTCTAAACTTTTTAAATCTGTTATGTCTAAGTGAATCCCTATAGAGCCAGTCACATTACCTTCAATATCATAGTTGGGAGCACCACTAATCAACCAGTGGCGTTCTTCATTATTTTTAATTCTTACAGCAATCTCATAAGAACTAGATTCTCCTTTAATTCTTTTTCTAGTTTGCTCTTTAAAAACATGGATATTTTCTTCTTCTAGAAAAAGAGATGACGCTTTTTTTCCTAATACTTCCTCCTCAGAATAGCCACTCATCTCAGTAAAACTTTGATTGACCATCAAAATACTCTCATTAGTATCTACCTCTACCAGCCCTAAATTCATATTAGCAATAATGCTACTATACTTTTGCTTTTGAGTCTCTAGACTTTTACGGTATGAACGTTTTAAAGTAACATCTTTATAAGACCATAGATGTCCTTTATAAGAACCACTCTCAATAATTGGAATAAAATCCCTTTCAAGAATCCTACCGTTCACCATAATCAACTCATCACCGGTCACCATTTCCTTTCTACTCAACACTTCATCAACCCTTTTAATAAAACCCTGAGAATTAACAAATAACTCCTTTGAATTTTCAGCTGCTTCAGAACAGTCAATACCAACCATTTGCTCTGGTGTCATAGGAATCTCAAAAAACTCACAAAATCTATTATTTGTTAAAACGATCTTGCGATTTTCGTCTTCTAATAAAACAGCATTTTCAAGATTTAAAATTAATGTAGAAAGTCTGTTTTCAGACTCAATGAGTCTCTTCTCATCTTCATTGCTTTTGGTAATATCACGTACAATACCTTGAGCCGCCTTAGCTTTACCTTGAGCATCGTAAATGATGCTACAGTTAATATGAACTAGTTTTGTTTGATTATTTTTGGTTCTTATTTTAACGTGTACATCTGTTAAGGAGCCATGTTTTATCAATTCTTGAAAACTGGCCATCACGTTATCATACTCTGTAGGATGAATAAGATTCATGATGTTAATGGACTCTTTTTCAAAGTCTGCTTCAAGTAATCCTATTGCAGGCTCATTCATCTTTAACACATTACCTATCAAGTCAGTAACCACATAAGCATCAACAATATTTTCAAAAACACCGTTTAATTCTGATGTTTTTTCATCTATTAATGATTCTAATTGCTGGTTGGAGTGCTGTAACTTTTGAGTAAGCTCATATAATTCTGCTGCCTTTTGTTCCAGGATTTTTTCAGCCTGTTTACGAGCAGCTTTTTCCCTATCGAGCGCACGTTTTAATATTTCGACATCAGAACTACTCATTAAGTTTTATGGATAGTAAATTTCACTTCAGTTCCATCTTCCTTAATTTTCTCTATTTGAATGTTAGAAGTCATTTCAAAGTGTGCAAATGTTCTATTCATTAATCCCAAACCAAAATGATGCATTGCTCGGCTAGACTTATAAATCATAACAAGATGTTGATCAGATTTTTCAAGAACCTCAAATGTTGGTAATTCGGCATCTGGATATATCTTTCTTACCTCTATATGAATATGATTTTCTATAGAAGAAAGCATCTCAATAGGATCTTTATAAGTAGCTAAAAGTCCAGGATAACTATTTTCAATTACATTAAAAAAATGTTCTCCATAAGCTAGCAGTAATTGATCAATACTTAATCCAGTATTTGCACTCAAATTCTGGATGAGTTGCAGCATCTCAGCAAAGCTATACGTACCTATAGACGTGTAGACACCATTAGAAGGCAGCTGTGATTGTTCAATAATTTGATCAACCATCCCTAACCCAAATTTCTCTTCAACAAGATCAAGAAACTCTGTAAAAACTATTCCTTTCATATTACTTAGGCAATAAATAATTCATTAATACTCCAGTATGACATTAATCTAGAGATCTTCTCTACATACTCTTCATACTTCAAAGGCTTCAATACATATCCAGCAATACCTAAATTATAACAAGCTAGTAAATCTCTCTGATTATTTGACGTTGTTAAGATAATTGTTGGTATATATTTTAACCTATCATCCTTTTTTAGGATAGATAGAAATTCTATCCCGTTGATTTTAGGCATGTTTAAATCTAGCAAAATTATATCAGGAAGCTGATCTTTTTTTTCTAAAATTGATAAGGCCGTCTCCCCATTATTAGCTTCAACAATACTATGTTTCTCATTTAAAGTTGATAACGCTCTATGCATTTTCATTACTTCAATAGTATCATCTTCAATGAGTAAAACCTTTAATCTACGTGCTTTCATGTCTCTTAATATAATAGCAAATTAATGTGAATAATAAATTTGCTCAGATTATATCGATGACTCCACATGTATCTATCGATGGATGACGTTTAAGTGTCGACGAATGGAAAGCCTTTAAAGTCAACTTGTCATATCTCACAATTGGCACAAGGATTGACTACAAAGTAAATACAAATTCATATTTTTCACCGCTCAACTCAGTTAATGTCATTTTTAGGTTATATAGTTCTTTTCTTTGTTTTACGATTATTGTTTAATGCCTTTACCTCTAGTAATAGCTCACAAAGAAATGCAAATCCATATCGAGGTCAGAGACAATCTGTAAGCCCACAAGATTTTGAATTACATTTATTATCACTTACCTCTATAGTTATAAAGGCAGATGGACAGGTAAGCGACAGTGAATTAAGATATGTGCGCAATTATTTCATACAGAGCTATGGAGAGCAGCGTGCCTCTCAGATTTTTAGAGTATTTAATGAAGTCGTTAAAAAGCGAGAGTTAAACGCAGCTCGAATTTGTCAATTTTTAAATGCCCGTACGAGAATTGAATCACGTATTCAAATCCTTCATTTTCTTTTTGGCATTGCTCAGGCAGACGGTAACATAAGTGACTCAGAACTAAGAGTTCTAGAACAAATAGCAGGCTATCTTAGGTTAACACAACGTGACTTCATATCTATTAAAGCTATGTTTGTTAAAGATAGAGATAACGCATATAAGATTCTCGAGATTGATAAAAGTGTACCAGATCACGAAGTTAAAAAAGCGTACCGCACCATGGCCAAAAGATATCATCCAGATAAATTAATGGATATGGATGAAGCCTACCGTAAAGGTGCCGAAGAAAAATTCCGCAAAGTACAAGAAGCTTATGAAACCGTTCGTAAAGAGCGCGGTATGGCATAACGACCATCCATCACATCTCTAATTCAATTCCTGTTGAACGATTTATAAGACATACTATCTTATAAACTCTTCTATTATAAATTCTATTATGGTATTCATCGATTCATAATAATTACATTTTTAGACAAGGCTAAAATTTAATTTACTCTTAACAAATAAATACTTTACCTTTGCCTTATGCATTCGGTCTCAGAAGAAAATTATATTAAAACGATTTATCACCTTCAAGATGGTAAAAATCTAGTTTCCACTAACGATATTGCTGGTGGAATGAATACAAAAGCATCATCAGTTACTGATATGCTTAAGAAATTAGCAGATAAAAATCTAGCAGAGTATATCCCTTATAAAGGAACCAGACTAACACAGAATGGTATCAACTGTGCGACCCAAATCATCAGAAAACACAGATTATGGGAAGTATTTTTGGTTGAAAAACTTGATTTTTCCTGGGATGAAGTGCATGAAGTGGCAGAACAATTAGAACATATCCAGTCTCGCAAACTTATAGATGAGCTAGATAAACTTCTAGAATACCCTAAATATGATCCTCATGGAGATCCCATTCCAGACGCTCAAGGTAATTATGAAAAGACAGCAAAAACCGCTATTTCAAAATTAGAAAAAGGCCAATCAGGTGTTCTCGCTGGTGTGCATGACACCTCGACCCGTTTTTTACAATACTTAGATAAACATCAAATTGAATTAGGTACTCAAATTCAGCTTCTAGAATTAGAGGCCTTTGATGGATCATGTCTTATCAAGACAGATTTAAAAGAGTTACATATCTCAAAAACAATTGCAGACAACCTTTATTTAAAAGTTTTATGATGAAAAAAGTTTTACTATTTATCAATCTATTAATAATCGCCGTAACAACTGCACAAACCAGTGATGACAATCAGGATGCCCTTATAACAGACAGACCAGATGTCACAGAATCTCCATTTACAGTTGGTAAAGGCAATTTTCAAATAGAAACTGGTGCCACGTTTGTAGATAATAGCGAAAATGGATTAAAAATTACAGAGACCGTTTATAATACCACACTTTTAAGATATGGGCTCTCAAATAATTTTGAATTACGTTTAGGCTGGGATTTTTTAAATTCAAACACAAAGGATGGATCACAAGAGCTTTTTGACGTTACGGGCTTTAATCCTCTTTTAATCGGTGCAAAAATTGAAATTACAGAAGAAAAAGATTGGATACCACAAATAGGTTTATTAACCCATTTACGTCTTCCTTTCACGGCGGTAAGCGAGTTTAAACCAGAAGACACAGGCATGGAGTTTATTTTTGCGTTTAATCATACATTAACAAATCAGTCTGGACTAGGTTACAATCTAGGAACTCGTATAGGCGATAATCGTTCACTAGAATATATTTATAGTGTATCATATGGACATTCTATTACAGATAAAATAGGCGTTTATGGAGAACTTTATGGAGATTTCCCAGAAGAAGGCAAATCTGCACATCTATGGGACGCAGGAATAACATATTTGGTCAACAACAACTTCCAGCTCGATGCCACAGTAGGAACTGGTTTTCAAGACAGTAATACTCAACAAGATTTATTATTCAGTATTGGCTTGAGTTATAGAATCTTAAAAAAGTAAAAATCACGCTTTCGCGAAAGCGTAATCACAATACACAATTATGAAAAACACTTTTTACATACTACTATCCATACTGCTTATAAGCTGTGGAACACAAAAGGAAGATAATGGTAAATTAAAAGTCGTTACCACCACAACAATGATTACAGATCTAGTAGAAAATATAGGTGGTGATCTAATCGAGGTTGAAGGTATGATGGGTAGCGGTGTAGATCCTCATCTTTATAAACCTAGTGAAGGTGACATGACCAAACTAGCAAATGCAGATATTATTTTTTACAATGGGCTGCATCTAGAAGGCAAGCTAGTAGATGTATTTGAAAAAATGAATGCACGCGGTAAAGCTACTATAGCTATCAGTAATGCACTAGATAAGTCAACTCTTATAGGTAGTGATTATTTTGCTAGTAATTATGATCCACACATCTGGTTTGACATCAATTACTGGACACAAATGAGTCATTATGTAACTGAAACATTAGTTAAAAAGAATCCAGAAAACAAAGTTGCCTTTGAAAAAAACAGGGATTTATATCTTGAAAAAATTTCTGCTCTTAAAACAGAACTAAGCGATAAAATTAATGAGTTACAACAAGAGAAGCGTATTCTAGTTACAGCACATGATGCTTTCAATTATTATGGTCGTTCTTTTAAATTTGAGGTGGTAGGTCTACAAGGGCTTTCTACGGCTACAGAAGCTGGAGTAAAAGACGTGCAACGCATTACAAAATTTATCATTGAACATAAAATTAAAGCTGTTTTTGTTGAAAGTAGTGTGCCACGACGCACTGTAGAAGCTTTACAAGCTGCTGTTAGAGCACAAAATCATGAAGTTCAAATAGGTGGAGAGCTTTTTAGTGATGCCTTAGGTAGCGCAGGTACTGAAGAAGGTACCTATATAGGAATGTATAGACATAATGTCAACACCATCGTTAATGCACTTAAATAATGAAAACTAAAATAGCTGTAGCTGTAGATGATTTAACGGTCGCTTATAATTATAAGCCAGTATTATGGGATATAGATTTATCTATTCCTGAAGGAGTTTTAATGGCTATAGTCGGTCCTAATGGTGCAGGAAAATCTACCTTAATAAAATCTATATTAGGAATTATAGACCCTATCGCGGGATCTGTTGCAATCTATGGTAAACCCTATACAAAGCAACGTGATAAAGTAGCATATGTACCACAAAAAGGTAGTGTAGACTGGGATTTCCCAACTACCGCACTAGATGTGGTTATGATGGGTACTTATGGCTCATTGGGATGGATTAAAAGACCTGGTGCAAAGGAAAAGAAACTATCTCTAGAAGCTCTTGAAAAAGTAGGTATGCTTGCCTTTAAAAGCAGACAGATAAGCCAGCTTTCCGGAGGACAACAACAACGTATTTTTTTAGCTCGTGCATTAGTTCAAAATGCTGCTATCTATTTTATGGACGAACCTTTTCAAGGTGTAGATGCGACAACAGAAATTGCTATTATTAATATTTTAAAAGAACTGCGTAAAGCTGGTAAAACAGTTATAGTCGTTCATCACGATTTACAGACAGTACCCGAATATTTTGATTGGGTAACCTTTTTAAATGTGAAACATATCGCAACAGGTCCTGTAAAGGATATTTTTAATGATGACAACCTGACTAAAACCTATGGTATTAATTATAAAGTAGCGGTTCAACAATAATATGGACATCACCCAATACTTTACCGACTATACTTTGCGTACGATTACGTTAGGAACTGCAGTTCTAGGCGCTATATGCGGTATGCTAGGAAGCTTTGCTGTATTGCGCAAGCAAAGCCTATTAGGAGATGCCATTTCACATGCTGCATTACCAGGTATAGCGGTTGCTTTTTTGATTACTGGCGCAAAAGATTCTAATGTTTTACTATTAGGTGCTTTAGTAAGTGGCCTAATAGGCGTTTTCTGGATACGAGGCATTACCACTAAGACTCATTTAAAAACTGATACCGCTTTGGGACTTATCTTAAGCTTGTTCTTTGGTTTTGGAATGTTATTGTTAACCTATATTCAAAAACAGCCTAATGCAAATCAAGCAGGATTAGATAAATATCTTTTTGGTCAAGCAGCAACCTTAGTAGAAAGTGATGTATTATTAATGGTCATAGTTACTGGGATTAGCCTCTTAGTGATGCTATTATTCTGGAAAGAATTTAAGCTACTATTATTTGACAAAAACTATGCAATGACTTTAGGGTTTAATACTAAATTCATTGATGGCTTGATAAGCTTTTTTATCGTTCTCGCTATTGTAATAGGACTACAAACGGTTGGAGTTGTTTTAATGAGTGCAATGTTACTCGCACCTGCTGCCGCTGCAAGACAATGGACCAATAGCCTGAGTACTATGGTCATCCTTGCAGCTATATTTGGCGCTTTTTCTGGTGTATTTGGTACTGCTATCAGTGCAAGTCAAAACAATTTATCTACAGGTCCGGTAATCGTATTAGTAGCAGCCATATTTGTTATAGTTTCCTTCTTATTTTCTCCAGAAAGAGGTATCATTTTTAAACAAATTAGGTTGATCAAAAACAGACGTGATCTTCAGCTCAAGAAAACACTGTACTTTATGTATGATATTGTGCGCGATCATGATGATATATCACGACCGCACGCCATTAGGATTTTAAATAGCTTTCAAGGGTTTACTAAAAAAACACTGTCTAAATTAGAAGAGAAAAACTGGATTACTATTCAAGGCCAAAACTGGTCCATGACTGAAGACGGTTTTGAGACTGCAGCAAATTTATACAACAATAATCTACCAGAGTCATGAGTCCTATGATTGACATACAGCTTATAGCTGCCGTAACTGCTGCTGCCTGTGCTATTCCAGGTGTTTTTCTTGTGTTGCGCAAGATGGCATTAATAAGTGATGCCATTAGTCATTCTATTTTACCAGGAATTGTAATTGGGTTTTTTATAACTCATGACCTAGCATCTCCATGGTTAATTATTTTTGCCGCTTTTAGTGGTATCATCACTGTAGTTCTCGTAGAGCTAATTCAAAAAACAGGTCTCGTTAAAGAAGATACCGCAATAGGATTAGTTTTTCCAGCACTGTTTAGTATAGGTGTTATATTAATTGCCCAGAATGCAAACGATGTGCATCTAGATGTAGACGCTGTCTTATTAGGTGATCTGGTTTATGCACCATTTGATAGACTTATTATCGATAATGCCGATTTTGGACCTAAAGGATTATGGACTATTTCAGTGATTCTAGTGATTACACTTGTATTATTGTTCGCCTTCTATAAAGAATTAAAAATAAGCACATTTGATGTTGGTTTATCTAGTGCCTTAGGGTTCTCACCTGTTATTTTACATTACGGGTTAATGAGTGTTGCCTCTGTAACTACAGTAGCAGCTTTTGACGCCGTAGGTGCCATTCTTGTAGTTGCAATGATGATAACTCCAGCAGCTGCGGCATATCTTCTAACGACTGACTTGCGTAAAATGCTAATACTTTCAGTTCTTTTTGGAGTAGGAAGTGCGATAGGTGGATACTGGTTTGCGCGCTGGCTAGACGCTTCTATTTCAGGTTCTATTACAACGGTATTAGGGCTTTTATTTTTACTAATATATCTATTTGCACCTAGTAAAGGATTAATTGCAGTACTGTTTAGACAAAGTAGGCAACGTATAGAGGTTTCATTACTTACTTTTTTATTACACCTGAACAATCACGATAGTGAAAACGAGCGACGTGTAGCACATCTTCAAGAACATATCAACTGGCGTAAAGTAAAGGCAAATTCTGTGTTGCAACTTGCCGAAAAGAACAATATGATTACCATCGATAATCAAATTGTTTCTCTCACAGATAAAGGATTAGAATTTACGGAAAAAGCACTCGACTACATCATCACCAATAAGGATGAAAAAATTGAGGATATGAAAGACGACTTTTTCTTATTTAGAGGATAAATCCAACTTATTTAAAGATCATACAACAAAAAGTAAATCAAAAAAGGACGGAAATAAATCCGCCCTTTTTTGACTTTTAAAAGTTTTATTTCTAAAACTCAGCTTTTCTCTTTTCTAAAAACGCAGTCGTTCCTTCTTTAAAGTCGTCTGTTCCAAAAGATGCACCAAAGCAGTCAATTTCTGCCTGATAACCATCGACTCCATCAATATAACCTGCATTTACCGCGTCAATAGCAGCACCTATTGCTACTGGACTATTACGCATTATTTTTCCTGCGATTTTCTCGCAAGTAGAAATCAATTCATCTTGTGTCACAACGTGGTTTACTAATCCATAAGAATGTGCCGTCGCAGCATCTATCATTCCTGCAGTCATAATCATTTCCATAGCACGTCCTTTACCTACTAATTGTGGTAAACGCTGTGTACCACCATATCCTGGTATGACTCCTAGAGAGACTTCTGGCAATCCTACTCTAGCATTATCACTTGCTATTCTAAAATGAGCAGACATTGCAAGTTCAAGTCCACCACCTAGTGCAAATCCATTTACTGCAGCGATAACAGGCTTAGAACAGTTCTCAACTTTATTAAAAAGTATGTCTTGTCCATGAGCGGCAAGCTCTTTACCTTGTTCTGGAGAGAAGTCTGCGAACTCTGCAATATCTGCACCAGCGACAAAAGCTTTTTCCCCACTACCGGTTAGAATAATCACCCTTGTATTTTCATTATCCTCGGCAGTATCTATTGCCTGACTTAATTCTGCAATGGTTTCTTTATTTAACGCATTGAGTTTATTAGGTCTGTTGATCGTAATGGTTGTGATTTTATTTTCTGTAGCAACTAGAATATTGTTCATGATCTATTATTTTTTACTGTTGTAAAAATAGACATAACCGCAGTGAAGTAAGAATTTGAATCTTTAAAAAAATGATAAGAATTCCTAGTATCGCTTTCGCGAAAGCGGATTTATCGAGATCTAGGTATTTGAACCGTAAATTCAGTCCCTACATTTACTTCAGTAGTCATGGTAATCGTGCCCTTAAAGTTCTCTACGATTTGCTTTACCATCGCAAGACCTAGTCCCATACCACTGTTTTTTGTGGTAAACTTAGGTTCAAAAATTTTAGTTTGATGATCTTCATGAACACCAGTTCCATTATCCTTTACTTTTAAGTAAACATTGTATTTATCATGCGTGACAGACACTTTAATCTCTGGAGACCTATCGGTATCTAACGCCTGTATAGCATTCTTTATCAAGTTAGTAACCACCCTTATAAGCTGTGTGCGATCAAAGATGGCAAACAGTGAAGCCGCATCTTCTTCATAAGTAATATACGACTCATTAAAAATATCTAGCGCAAGCTGTGTCACCATAGGTACATCAGTCTCTTCACTTTTTTGCGCTGGCATGGTCGCATAGGTAGAAAATGCACTGGCAATATTACTCATCACGTCTATTTGCTCAATAAGTGAGTTGCTATATTCCTTGAGCTTTTCTTGTGAATCAGGATCTGCTGGATCAAAACGACGTTGAAAACTTTGCACCGTTAACCTCATAGGCGTCAACGGATTTTTAATCTCATGCGCGACCTGTTTTGCCATTTCTCGCCAGGCTTGCTCACGCTCGCTTGTAGCCAGTTTTACGGCACTTTCCTCTAGTTGGTCAACCATATTGTTATAAGACATTACCAGCGCGTTTAACTCGCCAGCATCAGACTCATCTATTACAATTTTATCATTACGTTGTGCGATATTAATCTCTTTAAAACGATCGCTGATGCGGCTAATAGATTTGGTAATATATTTAGACAAGAAGTAAGCTAACCCTATAGAGAATAAGAACATCAAAACATAAATCCCAGAAAGTCTAGTGAGAAATTCCTTGAGTTCGTAATTCATAAAATCATCATTCTCTAGATAAGGTAAATTAAGAATCGCTATATTTTTAAACTGATTATCAGTTAGATAAGAATAACTAGACAGGTATTTCTTCCCATCTTCTTCAAATTCAATAACATATCGCCTGGTGTCAGAGGTCTTCAAACCTTCCAAAATGATATGATTGATCTGTAGTTCTAGACTATCGGCTTTAAGTTTAGGTTTTGAAGTTTTTATTAAACGACCTTGTAAATCGTACATGTTTACAGGCATACCGTGGATATCGCTTATCCCATAAATTTCTTCTCTGAAAATGAATTGAAGATTTTCTGTGACTACTTCAAAGTCGGTCTTGCGCAGTTCGTAGGCAATTTGTTCTTTAATGGCCTGTTCTTTACGTTGTAATCTTTTAGAATGGTAATCTTTAGCCTGTTCTCTTGATTGATAAATAGACATTCCAGCGATCAATAGACTGGAGATAAGTGTCAATAAAATCATCGCTATAAAAATGCGATTGCGCAGACTGTTTTGGTAGATTTTCATGATACGTAAATGTAATAACTTAATAAGACATTGTAAGGAATTAACAATAATCAAGCCGAAGTCCTTCAATACTTTGTAAACAAAAAATCCTTAGATGAGATCTAAGGATTTTTAAATAATTTACAACTTTGTGTTTAAGTAGTCATGGCTGGGTTTACCCATGTGAAACGAGTGATTTCTTCTGGTATTTTTATACGTTGAGAAACACGCTCCATACGTGCAGGAAGCTTCATTAAATAATCGCGTGCTTTTTCTGCCTCTTCATTCAATCCTTTCATATTTGCGATATCCCACATATCAATCAACTTTTGCATGATATCAATATAATCTTGTGCTGTGTAGACACCGATACGTTGTGCACTGTTTGAGAAATCCTCAAAAGCAGATCCCATAGATTGTCCTGCTTCTCTTAAAAACATAGCAGGCATAACGATTTTATTAACCATCATATCTTTAAAAGCAACCATCATATTATTAGGGTCTACTTTAAAAATCTCAGTAACAAACATGCTGTATGCTTTGTGATGACGCATCTCATCACCAGATATCATACGACACATTTTAGATAGCGCACTATTACCATAACCACGTGCGAGTTTTGCGACACGATTGTGTGATATATATGTGGCTAATTCTTGAAAACTAGTATAAATAAAGTTTTTATAAGGATCACGATCTGTTCCTATATCAAAACCGTCTGCAATTAAATGTTGTGTGGTAATCTCTATCTCGCGCATGTTCACACGACCAGATAAGTAAAGATACTTGTTCAACACATCGCCATGACGATTCTCTTCACCAGTCCACTGGCGTACCCATTTAGACCATATATTACCTTTTCCTTCTACTTGATTAATACCTTCTACATCCATAAGCCAGGACTCATAGGTAGGTAATGCTTCTTCAGTAATGGTATCTCCGACTAGAGCTACCCAAAAATCATAAGGTAGTTCCTTTGCCAGCTCTCTTAATTCTGTAACCTCATCAAAAAAAGTATCTTCTTGAGAGTTAGGTAAAAAGTCTGTAGGCTGCCATATCTTGTCGACCGGAATCAAGTACTCATCCATAAAGGACTGCACCTTACTTTCTAGCGATTGCATCACCTCGATGCGTATATTTTTTAGGGGCTTGATATTCATAAATATATTAATAGACTTTAAAAGTACGTGTTTTAATGTTTAGTTCGCTTTCGCGAAAGCGTAATTACAATAATAATCAGTTATTTACAGCATTTCTTAACTTAAGAATCTATTGCTGTACTGGTTACCGCACCATGTACTACTGATTCTGCCTGTGCTATAACTTCTTCTCCATCACGACCAGCGATAGGTATAGGCTCATGTACCAATACAGAAATCTTATTACCGATACCGTAAGGGAATTTCCCATAGCGATCCACTTTCCATGAGTTGTTTACCGTTACTGGTACAACGACAGCATCTGGTATATATTTAAAAAGCGTTAATAAACCTTTAGTTTTAAAAGGCTTAGGAACACCAGTGCGGCTTCTAGAACCTTCGGCAAAAATCACAACGCTGCGTTTCTTTTCATAAACGTTTTTTGCAAATTTTATTAATGCCGCAATAGATTGTCTTGCGTCCTTGCGATCGATGGCACAGTTCTCACCAATGCGCAGGTTAAGAGATATACTAGGTATTCCTTTTGCTAGTTCTTTTTTTGCAATAAACTTTGCGTGATAATGACGCAAGTGATAAATCAATGGTGGTATATCAAACATACTCTGGTGATTACTCACAAATATATATGATGGCCCTACAGGCAATTCTTCTTTAAACTTAAAGTCAAAGGTGTTGAAAAGCGGCAGCTGGGTTTGCATTAAAAACCAGTTTAAAATGGCAACACTTTTTCTATGGGCGTCATATCCCCATATTTTATGACATATCAACTGGATAGGATGAAAGATCACCAGCATCAAAAAAAAGAGTATAAAATGTAGTATCGTTAAAGGATACGAGATAATTTTTTGCATAGCACAAATATATAATGCAAAAAGTGCATATCCATCGATGTTTGAATCAATTGATATGCACGCATAGTAAAAGGAATGGTGCTGTATAAATAAAAAAGGTTGTGTATTTCTACACAACCTTTTTTATTTCTTAAACTAGAAATGTATTAGCAATTCTCGTTGTAAGCTTCTTTAAGATTTTCAGCAATCATCTCTGCTGGGCGACCTTCAATGTGGTGACGCTCTAACATGTGCACTAACTCACCGTTTTTGAATAATGCCATACTAGGTGAACTAGGTGGAAAAGGAATCATAGCTGCTCTTGCTGCATCTACTGCCTCACGATCTACACCTGCAAATACCGTCACGATATGATCTGGTTTTTTTGCGTTTTCTAAAGACATTTTTGCTCCAGGACGCGCATTTGCAGCAGCACATCCACATACTGAATTTACTACTACTAGTGTTGTTCCTTCTTTACTAATTGCGCTATTTACAGCGTCTGCGGTATATAAGTGTTCAAAACCTGCGTTTCCTAAATCATCGCGCATCGGTTGAACTAATTCTGCTGGGTACATAATATTAATTTTTTACAAAGGTAAAACCTATCTCGTTAATCTACCTGTTAATGATATCATTAAATCTTATGATGTTATTAATCTATACCTTACAGGTCTTAATGATCGATGTGGTTTTTAATACTTAATGGTCAAATCGCGCCTTAACTCTCGTAGCGATGTCTTGCATTTCTTCATCAGATAATGATACTTTATTTGAAAAACGCATGTCTTCCATATCACGTAGTGGTATTAAATGTACATGTACATGAGGAACTTCTAGTCCTATAACGCTCATCCCGATTCTTAAACAGGTTACTTCTTCTCTCAACGCCAGTGCAACTTCTCTAGAGAAATCCATTAGGTCAAAGTAAGTCTCGCTATCGAGGTCAAAGATTTTATTGACCTCTTTTTTAGGAACACATAAGGTATGTCCTGGAGCATTAGGATTAATATCTAAAAAAGCGATAAAGTCCTCATTTTCTGCTACTTTGTAACATGGGATTTCTCCGTTAATAATTTTTGTGAATACACTCATAACTATCCTCTTGAAATTTCCATAATTTCTAGCTTAATGGTTCCTACTGGCACAACAGCCTCGGCAACTTCACCTACTTCTTTACCTAATAAGGCTTTCCCTATAGGAGAATCGACAGATATTAAACCTTTAGTAATATCAGACTCACTTTGTGCCACGAGCTTATAGTTCATGACCATTTTATTATTCAGGTTTTTGATTTTTACATTGCTATGGATAAGGACTTTAGATAGATCTAAATCAGTCTCATCAATAATACGAGCGTTAGAGACTACTGCTTCTAGCTTAGAAATACGCATTTCCAGCATTCCTTGAGCTTCTTTGGCAGCATCATATTCTGCATTTTCACTTAAATCACCTTTGTCTCTTGCTTCAGCGATGGCCTGTGATGCTCTAGGGCGCTCAATGTCTTTAAGCTGTTTTAGCTCGTCTTTTAATTTTTTAAACCCTTCTTCTGTATAGTACGATACGTTACTCATAGTTTTGCTGTTTTAATTATTCACGTTGGCTATTTTAAGACAGCTTCCGCGAAAGCGTATTCTCTAATTCACTCCTACATTTACCAGTAATTGAGAATATAAATAACAAAATCCCATCATTGCTGCGGGATTTCAAAAACAAATATACTAAATATCAATATCATCGTTATACATTTGAAGTCTTTAAAAGAAACTTAATTATGCGTAAAGCGTTTATTATTAGTGTGCTGTTTATCGTATTATCATGCGCAAGTGATGATGACGCTCGCAACAATCCTTTTCTGGTTAACCTTGCCTTTCAGGTAGATTTAAACACCAATTTACCACAGTATGGTGCTTTAAACTTTCCTGGCAATTTTGTAGTGGTTAATAGTGGTGGCTTGCGTGGTTTTGTCATATACCATCCCGGTAACTCACAATATTTTGCCTATGAATTAAGTGACCCTAATCACTCGCCTAATGAGTGTTCTAAAATGACAGTTTCTGGTATCACGGCATCTTGTCCGTGTACAGATGATAATAATGAGTACAGTATCTTTAATGGCCAGCCTACACAAGGTGGCGGACAATATGGTTTAAAAGCTTATCGTGTAGAACGTAGTGGTAATATTATTAGAGTCTTTAATTAAAAAAGGCTCTAATCTAGCGTGATATTTAAAATCACTTCTAGATTAGAACCTGAATGAAGTTTTATTATACTTTTAAAAAGTAAGTGTTACTCCAGTTAAGAAGTTAATACCTGCTTGAGGATAGAATCCATTACCTTCTACAGTTGTGATGGTGCCTGGATTAGAGAAATCGTCATCATAGGTAAAGTAATAACCGTTAGACTCATATTTCTCATCAAAGATGTTATTTACTAGTGCAGTAAGCACAATAGTTTTAAAAACTGATCGTGGCTTAATGGTGTAAATTAAATTGATGTCATTTGTAAAATAGCTGTCTAATTTAGATTCTTGCGCCTCAGTATTACTCATAAACTGCTCACCAACAAACTTACTAAGTAAAGAAACTTGTAGATTTTTTATAGGTTGAAAAACGATAGCATTTGCGGCTACTACTTCTGGTGAAAAAGCGATATCAGTACTGCCTAGATTTTGCAATTCACCATCAAATGATCTTATGGTTTCTTTATTCTTATTGCTGCTTAAAGCTAGATTAGGCTGGATTGTAAGTTTACTATTAACTGGTATTACAGCTTCTAATTCTAGACCTAAACGATAGCTTTCACCACTATTAGTTCTTAATGGTGCACCTACATCATTTAACTCACCACTTAACACTAATTGCTCATTATATAACATTAAGTAACCGTTTGCATTGAAGGAGAAGTTGCCTTCTTTGTGACGCCATCCTAGTTCAAAGTCATTCAACTGTTCTGGTCTGATAGAAGAGTCACTTTCAAAATCGTTTCTATTAGGCTCTCTATTTGCTCTTGCATACGATAGGTATAAATCATTATTATCGTTATACTTATACGTTATACCGGCCTTAGGATTAAAGAATGTGTAATTCTCATCAACTAACAATTCTACAAGATCTGATGTAATCCCAGACGTAGAATAATTTACGTTTCTTACCTGTAAGTCACCATACAATTGAACTTTATCATTAAGCTTATAAGTAGCTTTTGAGAACACAGAGAAGTCATTCTTTTTACCATTACCATCATAATATCGGTCTCTGATATTGCTTTGACTTGCAAATCTTGCCCATATCACTTCACCATAATGATCACCGTCATAATGACTGATGGATGTCCCGAAAATCATGTCTAGATTTCTATTTTTATAATTTGCGCTCGCATTAAAAACATAATAATCATTATCTAACCAGCGACGACGTATTACATCTGTTGTATTTACAGTCTGTCCATCAACTGTTAGTTCATCAAATCCATAGGTAGAAAAGTCATCATCTTCTTTAAACTGCTCAAAGAATCCACGCCCGTAAGTATAGTTCAATCCTATGTTAGTAGACCAGTTTCTATTATAACGCTGGTTCCAGTGTAATTGATAGTGATCTTGTCTATAATCATCTACCTCGTTATCATAAAATTGAGTGACACCATTCTCATCTTCATATTGACCAGCTGGATTAAAGGTTCTGTTTTCTCTAAGCGTTGCCTTATCGATACCAAACCAAGATTGATAAGTAACATTATTACCACCAAAAGTCACCGCTTTAATTAAGGTATTATCATCTACATAAGCACCTTGTAAGAAATACGATTTTAAGTCTGAGGTCGCTCTGTCGATATAACCATCAGATTGTATGTTAGACAATCTACCTGCAATCTCAAAGTGATCATTCATGAGACCTGTTGAGAACTTTACAGTGTGTTTTCTACTATTAAAACTACCTATAGAATTAGAGATTTCACCGCTGGATTCTTTAGAAACTGCATCAGTTAATACATTAATACTTGCTCCAAAGGCACCACTACCATTAGTACTAGTTCCTACTCCACGCTGTAGTTGTAAACTCTCTACAGAAGAAGAAAAGTCTCCTAGATTTACCCAAAATGTACCTAGCGATTCTGCATCTGTATAAGGAATACCATTGATGGTCACGTTAGTAGATTGTGAACTTACACCACGTACTCTTAATCCTGTATAACCTATACCAGCACCAGCATCAGTGGTGGTAACTACAGATGGTAAAAAATTAAGTAGCATAGGAATGTCTTGTCCTAAGTTACGTTTTGCAATTTCCTCTTTAGTAAGGTTACCGTGTGTGATAGGCGATTTTGCATTTACACGTACAGCTTTTACAAGCACCGCATCTAGTTTTTCAGATTTTGTGGTGTCTGCTTCTTGTGTTGTTTGCGCTGTTGCTAGGCCGGTTACGGTTAATGCCATAGCAATTACAACGCGAGATAAATGTTTCATTAGAACTTTTTTTAAGTTCAAATAAAAGGGGCATTTATTCGGTTTGATTAAAATAAAATGTTTGAAGGATTCTCTTGATAAAGATAGTTGCGAAGCCTGCTTCCGCGAAAGCGAAATTATAGCACACAAATCAACTAACTTAAATCTTTTCCCTTAGCGACATTACTCGCCCAGGTTCCTTGGGTATTATCTCAGCCTTTATTTCTAAAAGCACCCCTTGAGATTGGGTGCAAAAATAGTCTGAAAATGTAAATAGAAAAACAAAAAGAGAATTAAATTTAAACGAGACTAGAAACGCTCACTCTCTAAATAATTCCTAAGCCTAAAACTCAATCTCTTTCTCCACCATTTTACCATCACGATCAACGGTTACCATAGTCTTATCACCATTATCAAATGTTGATAATGTGCGCATGTAACTCATCATATCTACTATAGTACTATCACCTAGTTTTACAACGACATCACCTTTCAACAATCCTGCTTTTTGTGCTGGTTTCTCTTCGCTTACTCCATCAATACGCATTCCTTTTCCGGTAAATAAATAATCTGGAACTACGCCTAGGCCTACTTTAAAACGCGGCACTTCTTCACTCTCGTTTTTTGTTTTTCTAAAGGCTAGTTTTCCAGCGTTATCAAACTCTGCAGTGATTCTTAAGATATAATCAGAGATTTTTTGCATCCCATCATAATTCAATTTCTCGGCATCGTCGCCTGGTTTGTGGTAATCTTCATGTTGGCCAGTGAAAAAATGCAATACCGGAATATCATTTAAGTAAAACGACGTGTGATCACTTGGACCTACACCGCTCTCGCTTAGCGCTAGTTCAAAATCTTTATTGACCGCATTTACAATCTGATTCCATCGTGGTGAAGTTCCTGTTCCATATACTGCTAAAGTGTTTTCTTCATTTAGCCTGCCGACCATATCCATGTTAATCATGTAGGTAATAGAATCTAGGGCAATTGTCGGGTTTTTAGTAAAGTAATTAGAACCTAATAATCCCATTTCTTCACCAGAAAATGCCATGAATAAGTAGTTATTCCCTTTTTTATCGCTCGTTTTCAATTCGTAAGCTAGGTCTAACATAACCGCAACACCACTCGCATTATCATCTGCTCCATTATGGATTGCTTCTCCTTCACGATGTAGAGAACCTTCACCACCCATTCCTAAGTGATCATAGTGCGCACCTATTACTACTGTTTGTGCAGCGCCATTATCAATATAACCTAGAACGTTAGTACCTGTAAGAAATGCATCGCCTTTCTCATCTGTAAAGGCAGCTTCTTGATGTGGATCGCTTGAAGGTTTAAAAGAAAAAGTCTGGAAATAAGTTCCTTCATTACCTTTAGGTTCTAGACCAGATTCTTTCATGCGTTTTGCAATATAATCTGCTGCTTGCAATTCATAAGAAGTACCAGTCTCACGACCTTGCAAGTCGTCTGACGCTAGATAGACCACATCGGCTTTCATATTACCTTTTACAGGTTCTAAAGGTTTCACTTCTGTCTTGCAAGAGACTAATAAACAAATGGCTATAAAAAGTGTCGTGATTCTCATATCTAGCTTGTAATTTTGCTCAAAATTAAATCATCCATGAGAACGTTCCTATTTCTAATCGCATTAATGGCTGTTATAAGCTGTAAAGACTCTGTAAATACTGAAGCAGCAGCTACAACTGAAGCAGAAAAAGTCAATGACAATCCATTGATTATGGAAGGTGAAAATCATTTTAAGGATATCCAGCAGGTGACCTTTGGTGGCGATAATGCCGAGGCTTACTGGAGTTTTGATGATAAACAACTGGTGTTTCAAAGCAACAACACCGCTTGGGATGTAGAATGTGATCAAATGTTCTTGATGAATAATGGAGATAGCTTTCGCGAAAGCGTGCCTAAAATGGTCTCTACTGGTAAAGGAAGAACGACCTGTGCTTATTTCTTACCAGATAATGAGCATATCATTTATGCAAGTACGCACCTTGCGATGGATGATTGTCCAGATACTCCATTGAAAGAAAACGGGAAATATGTATGGCCTATTTATTACAGCTATGACATTTTTGTCGCAGATCTAGAAGGAAATATCACAGCTCAATTAACTGACGAAAAAGGTTATGATGCAGAGCCTACTGTTTCTCCGCAAGGCGATAAAATTGTATTTACTAGTGATCGCAGCGGTGATCTAGAATTATATACTATGAATATAGATGGTAGTAATGTGAAGCAAATCACTTATGAATTAGGTTATGATGGTGGCGCATTCTTCTCACCAGATGGTACACAACTCATTTTCCGTTCTTCAAGACCTAAGACCGAAGCTGAAATCAAAGAATATAAAGATTTATTGAAAGTAGGATTAGTACAGCCTACAGAGATGGAACTCTACATTTGTAATGCAGACGGATCTGATTTACGCCAGTTAACGCAGTTAGGAAATGCTAATTGGTCACCTTTCTTTTTACCAGATGGTAAGCGAGTATTGTTCTCTTCAAATTTTGAAGCTGAGCGCGGTTTTCCTTTCAACTTATACATGATCAATACTGATGGAACTGGTCTTGAACGCATCACACACGGTGAAACTTTTGACGCATTTCCCGTATTCTCTAATAATGGAAAATATCTAGCTTTTTCATCTAACCGCAATAATGGTGGTGGACGTGATACGAATTTGTTTATTGCGGAGTGGAAGGATTAATCTTATTCTCTAAGGGCAGACTTAAGTCTGCCCTTAGAGAATGAAATGTTTTCCTATCTTTAAGTTATGTCACGTAACAACCTGCAACTCTACATACATCTTGTTTTTGTCACAAAGCATAGAGATTTTATGATTATGGAAAATTTAGAACTTAAACTCCATAAATTCCTAAGAGAGAAAATGGAAGAGCTTGAAATTGTACCATTGATGATAAATGGCATGCCTGACCATTTACATATTCTACTAAAGATGCCTGCTAAAATTACAGTCTCCTACATCGCTCAACAATTAAAAGGAACTAGTTCTAGATTTATGAATGAGTTGTCTGGAAATCAAGGAATTTTTGAATGGTCTAGAGGTTATGGCGCTTTCACAGTCAGCAAAAAGGACATAACTATGATTTCAAACTATATAAAAAATCAGAAAGAACATCATAAGTCTGGTACGTTAAGTCAAGACTTTGAACAGGTGTAGTTTTCCCTAAGGGCAGAAAAGCAATCATTCTTGAATTCTAAAAATTATTACATCTTTATAATTACGATGAAATAATTGAGAGTTAATTGAATCATTTTTTAAAACAGTGATCTCCATCAAAGATTTAGGACTAACCTTCAAGTTTTTTCCTTTTTCAGATTCTACAGGAATTCCATTCAGAATCACCATTCTATCATTTTTTATTTCCAAAAAATATTCTTTGAATTCTAAAAATTCAATCATTGAATCTCTATCAATATGAATAGCTTTTTTGCTCTTATCTCGTACAACTGATTTTACATTATTCCTATCGAGATAATAGTTTTTTAGTTCAATTAATGATGAGTCTAAATAGATTTTATAATCGTCTGAATACTTTTTTAGGATCCTATCACGATGATAATTTATTTGAATAGTCGAACAACTCGACGATATTAAGATTATAATTAAACCATATAAACAACGTTGCATCTGCGTGAATTTGGTTTAAACATAAAGTTACGGCTTGAGATAATAAAGTTGAAATGAGTGAAAGCTAGTTAACAATGAGTTTCTTGTCTCATCCCAAAGGGCAGACTTAAGTCTGCCCTTTGGAAATAAATTTATGCTATAGTAGCACCATTCACAACGGCATCATCTGGATTTACAAAGACTAGTTTTCCTTCTGGATCTTCGGCAAGGAGAATCATTCCTTGAGATTCTACACCACGTAGTTTTCTAGGAGCAAGATTTGCCAGTACGGTTACTTTACGACCTACTAATTCCTCAGCACTAAAATGCTTTGCGATTCCAGAAACGATAGTTCTTTTATCTATTCCAGTATCTACGGTCATGACCATTAACTTGTCAGTTTTAGGCATCTTCTCAGCAGTAAGAATTTCTCCTACTCGCAAGTCCATTTTCATGAAATCGTCGTAATTAGTCTCGTCTTTTTGTGGCATAAGGTTAGGAATTGTTGCCGCATTTGCAGCTTTAGTAGCTTCTAATTTTTCTAATTGTGCGGTTACCTGTTCATCTTCTATTCTAGAGAAAAGCAACTCGGCTTTATTGATTTTGTGGTTGGATGGTAGTAATGGTTCTGAGCTTGCTACACGAATCCAACTAGTAGATTCCGCATCAAGTAAAGAATAACCGAGCATACTTTTTAACTTACTTGAAGTATGCGGTAGGAAAGGTTCACTTAATATAGCAAGCGCAGTAGTTAATTGCAAACACACATACATAATGTTTTGCACTTGCTCTGGATTTGTTTTAGCTAGTTTCCATGGTTCTAATCCTTCTTCGGCAATGTATTTATTACCTATACTGGATAAGTTCATTAATTCTTGCAATGCTTCTCTAAAACGATAACGATCTAAACTATCACCTATGGTTTTAGGAAATGCTTTGATTTGTTCTAAAACATCTAGATCTCTTTGAGCAAGATTAGCCGTTTCAGGAACAATACCGTCGTAGTATTTATTAGTCAATACTATAACACGGTTTACAAAGTTTCCTAGGTTTGCAACTAACTCATTATTATTTCTCGCTTGAAAATCTTTCCAAGTAAAATTATTATCCTTAGTCTCTGGTGCGTTTGCCGTTAATACATAACGTAACACATCTTGCTGTCCAGGGAAATCTTCTAGATACTCATGTAACCAAACGGCCCAGTTTCTAGAAGTAGAAATCTTATCATCTTCTAGATTTAAAAATTCATTTGCTGGCACATTATCTGGCATCACATAATCGCCATGCGCTTTTAACATTGCAGGGAAAATAATACAGTGAAAAACAATATTATCCTTACCTATAAAGTGCAATAGTTTTGTATCATCCTTTTTCCAGTAATCTTCCCAATTTTTGCCTTCTCGAGCTGCCCATTCTTTAGTCGCTGAGATATAGCCAATAGGAGCATCAAACCAAACGTATAACACCTTACCATCTGCTCCTTCTACAGGAACTGGAATTCCCCAATCTAGATCACGCGTCACGGCACGTGGATGCAAACCATCTGTAATCCAGCTTTTTACTTGACCTAAAACGTTAGCTTTCCAATCCTTAGAATGTCCTTCAACAATCCACTCATTTAACCAGTCGCTATATTCATCTAGTGGTAAAAACCAGTGTTTAGTTTCCTTAAGTTCTGGTATATTACCTGTAATAGCACTTTTAGGATCTATTAAGTCTGTTGCGTTATGAGAAGTTCCACATTTCTCACATTGATCTCCATAAGACTCTGTATTACCACACTTAGGACAAGTACCTACTACAAAGCGATCTGCTAGAAACTGGTCTGCTTCTGGATCGTATAATTGCTCTGTTACTTGTTCTATAAACTTACCGTCATTATAGAGTTTTGTAAAAAAAGCACTTGCTGTATTATGATGCTCTGTAGAACTAGTACGACCATAATGGTCAAAGGTGATCCCAAATTCTTCAAAAGAGTCGCCTATAATTTTATGATAACGATCTACCAGTTCTTGCGGAGTAATACCTTCTTTTTTTGCCTTAATAGTAATGGGAACACCATGCTCATCACTACCACAAATAAAGGCTACATCACTACCACGCATGCGCTGGTAACGTGCAAAAATATCTGCAGGCACATACACACCTGCAAGGTGACCTATATGAACTGGACCGTTAGTATATGGCAATGCTGCCGTAATCGTAAATCGTTGTTGACTGCTCATGAACTTATTTTGAGAGTTGCAAATTTACGATTAATGAAACAGCTATGCACGTGTTTTTATAGCAGGTTGATGGTTATAATGATGCTTTCGCGAAAGCGTAAACACAAATCAAAATATAATCAGAGAGTTATCGTATCAAAAACTGGCTCGAGTACTGATCTGTACCAGAACTAATTCTGTAGATATAATTACCAGATGCTAATCGAGTTTGTAGCGTTGCTTTTATATCGATCTCATGAACACCAGGCATGTAATATTCATTTGCTAACTGACCTATTTGCTGGCCCATGAAATTGTAAACCTTAATATCCAACTTGCGCCCTACATCCATTTTTAGATATAGCACATCGCTGTCCTGTCTATTGACCACAAAGTGTTTAAAATCTTGATTTTCAAAAGATGGATTTGATAAAGTAGTACAATTAAATCCTAAATTTATATTGTTATAATTACCATTAAGCATCGCCTGATCTACCACTGTAGGATCAATACACAACCATTCTTTCATAACGGTAGAGTATATATCTCTAAAGTCTGTGCTATAGATCATATTACCATTTGCATCTAGATTAGTTAAGCTAGGATGCGATCCTATAAAGCCATTACCGTTTAATCCACCACCAAAAAGCATCATAGGTGCTGCAGCGCCATGGTCTGTACCGTTAGAACCGTTTTCTTCTACACGACGACCAAATTCTGATATAGTCATACACAATACTTCATCCTGATTTCCGTAGGCCGCAAGATCTGTATAAAAAGCGTCAATTGAATCTGCTAATTTTTGCATACGATCTGCATGAGTACTAGCTTGATTTGCATGTGTGTCAAACCCATCTAAGGTTACCATATAAACCTTAGTTCCTAATTGACCTTTAATCAATCTTGCAACAATTGCCAGCTGGTCTGCAATGGTATGATTTCCATATGTGGCTTGCGTTGTACTTGCTTGATATGCAGTATTGATAACACCTGCATAAGCAAACGTGGTGTTAGTAGTAGTTCTTAAAAAGCTTAACTGATCGCCATAAGTACATGGTGGCACATTCAACGCATCGTGCTGCCATCCGTTTTGTGCTAGATTATAAAGCTGTTGTGGATCTGCCACAGAAAAGGCATAATTAGTTTGTATACCTTCAAAAGCTAGATTACCTAAACTACCTATTTGTATCGCCGGCGGAATAGCTGGCGGACTCAATAAAAAATTAGGATACTCATTTTCAAAAAATCTACCCATCCATCCGGTTTCTTCATTATTTACAGCATCTGTGCTTGCCCATATATCACTAGATCTGAAATGTGATAAATCCTGGCCTGCATATCCTACACCATGTACAACTTTCATCTCTCCATTTCCCCATCGAGATTGCAAACTACTCATGTATGATGGCAACCCATAGTCTGTCGATAAATTATAGAGGCTGCTTTGAGCAAGTGCGATGTTAGGTCGTTGAGAAGCATAAGTACCGTACTGATTTAATGGGACAATTGTATTCAAACCATCGTTTCCACCTTTCAGCCTTATTAATACTAAAACACGATCATTTGTACTAGATGATAACGCCGCTGTAATAGGGCTAGCCATCGCACTAGAAATCTGAGCTCCACCTAATGCAAATGTTCCTGCACCGGCAATACCTAGGGCTTGTAAAAAAGTTCTACGGCTCCAGGCTTCATGTTCTTCATGATGCGCTTGTGAATTAGGGTCTTGATGTTTTTTATGAGTATCACACATAGCGCTAATTATTTAAGTTGAAATTCTGGCATTCTAAAAATGTGTTGCAGTAATAAAACCACTTGATAAGGAACAGAACCCCATTGAAGATTCCATTGCATATTATCATAATAATTTTGAGGCACATCTCCTTTAAATACTTGTGTTGCTAGAGCATAGTCTGCCGTAGTATGCAATGTTTTTGGAACAAATCGATCCACCATTTCTTGAGCGATAACCGCAGGATCATTATTAGAACTTGCTATAGAAATAACTAGGTTTCTAAATAGCTCTTGATCTAGATTCCATGTGGTCCACATAATATATTCTAGACCTTGCCACCTACCGGTTATCGTGCTGCTATTGATCCAATCGCGATCACCTTGCCATCCTGCAACATCTACTGGATTATAATATTCTTGACCTAAGTTTGCCGAATAATATACCAACACTTCAAGTTGTTGTGGTGTGTATGGAAAATTAGCCTCTTTTATAAAAGTTAAAAAGCAATCTATTGGATCTTTAATAATAGAACCTATAGCATCATCTTCAAAAAAGTGCTCACTTTTAAAAAGCTGTCTTAAAACCGGTACAATTTCCCAGTTCCCAGTGCGGAATGTTGTCGCTAATTGATCAATTATAGTCTGTGAAGGCAACTCTGGACTCACAAAAGCTCTATATATTTTTTTTACGATAAAGTCTGAAATCTCATTTGCTCTAACACTGAAAAGATGATCTATTAAACTGTCATGATCAAAATTAGTAGGTGCACTACCGAAGATTATTTTATCTGTATTATCAAATGTAGAACTTTGAAATACAATAGGCGCGCCCAATTGGGTCCAGCTATTATATCCTGTTAAAGCTCTAGCCGCTTCTACAATATCTGTTTGTGTATAATTATTATTTGCTCCTAGAGTGAATAACTCAAAAAGTTCTCGAGCATAATTTTCATTTGGACTCCATTTATTGTTAAGCACTCCATTAAGATAAACCAGCATGGCCTCATTCTTACCGATCTCTTTAGTAAGCGTTTTAAAATTACCTAAAGCATGAGTTTGCAATAGATCATAATATTGATATAGCCATGATGGCGCTTGATAATCATCTGCCTTAGTCACAAAATGATTATGCCAAAAAAGCGTCATTTTAGCCCTTAATTTAAGATTAAGAGAATCATCAAAGGTTTGTTTCAACCATTCTACCATTTGAGGAAATGCCTCGCTATTAAAATCTGTATAATCAGATTGTGCCCAGTTGCCCCAAACCGGCGCTGGTGTATTCATATAATTGATAGAATCTGTAATCCAAGTATCTACAAATGCCGTAGGTGATTGAGATAAAATGGCATTCTCTTGTGCGACGTCTAGCCCATATCCCAGTCTTTTTACTACATGCCTTATTCGTTGTATATTCCATGGTTTTGTTGTCGTAGGAACATAAGGCAATAAGGTAGCTGTGTTACAAGATGTAAAAGTTTCCATAAGCTAGCACATTAAGTATTAATGATAAAGATATATATTCCTTAACTTAGTTTTAAGACTTTTAGTATAAATTCACGTAGAACACATCAAGCTAAATCACTGATATTGAGAGAATATACATATACCGGTTTAAAAAGTAACGATCATGTACGAATTCTTTGTACAGCAAGAAGCGCTGTTCAGGCTGACTTAAAGCCAGCACATGAGTTATTAGAATCATGGGGTTTACGCGTGAGTTATGGTAAAACTATAGGATCCATAAATCATCAATTTGGCGGTACAACTAGCTTAAGAATTACTGATTTTCAAGATGCTTTAAATGATGAAGATATCGACGCCATATGGATTGCTCGTGGTGGCTATGGTACCGTGCAGATCATCGATGATGTTGATTTTTCCGCTTTCGCGAAAGCGAATTTTAAAAAGCTAATCATAGGTTACTCAGACGTTACGATACTACACAGTCATTTACAAAAGATGGATCTCACGAGTTTACATAGCTTTATGCCATTAGAACTTAAAGACAAATCACAATCTTGTATAGATAGTTTTAAAAAAGCCTTAACAGGTCATTCTCAAAGTATATCTATTGCAAATGATAACAATATAGAACCTCAAGAACTTAAAGCTCGTGTGGTAGGTGGAAATTTATCTATTCTCTACAGTCTATTAGGCTCTAAAAGTTTTACAAATACCGATGGGTGTTTTCTATTTATAGAAGATATAGATGAGTATGTGTATCATATAGAACGTATGATGTATGGACTTAAAAGAGCTGGGCATTTAGATAAGCTCAAAGGTTTAATTGTAGGTGGAATGACTGATATGAGAGATCACAAAATTCCGTTTGGTAAAAATGCGGTGGAGATTATCAAAGACATAACTGCTAGTTATCATTATCCTGTGATTTTTAATTTCCCTGCTGGGCATATAAAAGATAACTGTAGCCTAAAACTAGGCACAGATATGCATGTTTCCATTAAAAAGAATCATATCACTTTCACTTATTAAATTATGGCAGATCATAACGAACTAGGTAAAGAAGGAGAAAAAATAGCTGTGAACTACTTGCTTAAAAATGGATATGACATTCTTACCACAAACTATGTATATCTCAAAGGAGAGATCGACATCATCGCACAAAAAGGAAATACCATAGTCATAGTCGAAGTAAAAACACGTTCCACTCCAGATTTTGGTGATCCACAAGATTTTTTAAAGCCTGCTCAGATTAAAAGACTGGTCTCCACTGCAGACCATTATATTGAACATCATGCTGGTAATGATATCGAGGCTAGATTTGATATTATCGCCATTATAAAAAATAAAGCAGGAACAAAAATCGAACATTTAGAAAATGCTTTTTATCATTTTTAGAAATAAAAAAAAGCAGCCCAAAGGCTGCTTTTTTTTATAGTGTGATGAGATTATTATTCTTTCTCTTCCTTTATAAGATATACATATACAGGAAAGTGATCACTGAAACCATTAGTGAAACTACCATTATTATAGCTACGTAACGGATACCCTTTATAGCGTCCAGATTTATTAGTCATAAAACTAGGATTATAAATTCCAGCATGATAATAGAAGTAACCTTCTTGATCTGCTTTTTTCAATAAAGGATAAGTAAGCATGATCTGGTCAAAAATATTTCCTGCATCTCTGTAAGAAAGCGTGTTAAAACCATCTTTCAACATTTGGATGTATGGATTATAAATCATTTGAGGCTTTACGTCTTCCTGATCTTGTTGTGCATTTAATGTTTTAAGAACACTCTCATTAGTAGGGTCATCATTTAAATCTCCCATGGTCATTATTTTAGCCATTGCATTAGTTACGTGCAAGGAATCGATAATTTGCTGATTTAAGGCTGCTGCTGCAACACGTTTTGCTCTACTACGCATCTCGCCACCACTGCGTGATGGCCAGTGATTAACGATAACACTCATAGGATCGCCATTAAGCTCTCCTGTTACCACTAATTGATCACGAGTAAAAATACGGCGACCACTACCAGGATCTGATATGTCTAAACGTCTCGACTGAGAGTTAATCACTTTAAATTCACTCTTCTTATATAATAAAGCGACATCAATACCACGTCTGTCTGGAGAATCGTAATGTTCTATACCATAATCATAGTCTCTTAATAGCTCGTGGCTCGCAAGGTCTTCAAGCACCTTACGGTTTTCAACTTCACAAACACCTATTAAAGCAGGAGCAGTTCCCGACTTATCTGCACCAATCTTTCTAAGAACACGTGCCATGTTTGTTAATTTCTTTTGATACACGTCTTCTCTTAATCCTTCAGCCATCTCCATCATAGGGCTGGCTTCATCATTGATTGTAGGATCATCTTCTGTATCGTAAAGATTTTCTAGATTGTAAAACGCAACAGTTTGTATTTTATACTGTTTTGTGTCATTGTTATCTTGTTGTGCATGAGACGCTTTAGCGAAAGCGAAAAAAACAAAAGCACTGGTAATGAGATATTTATACATTTCTTTTAATTAACTTAGATTAACATTATGTAAACATTTATACAAACGCCGCGCCAAAGGTACTGTTAACCATAGAAAAACGTACTTTTGCAGCCCATTAATAACGATATATTAATAAACAACTCTTATGAATAAACAAATTAGCAAGTTGATTTTGTTGATTTTACTGGTCTGCGGCTCTATTGCGAGTGCCCAAGTGGTAAAAGGTCGAGTAATTGACGAATCAACCGAAGAACCTATTAAAGGAGCGCTGATTGAAATCTTAGGAACCAAGTTTACAGCAACTACTGATGCTGATGGTTTCTTTAATTTTGCTAGCGGTATCCCACAAGGAGATCAGAAAATGCAAGTTAGTGCAGCTGATCATTACAACCGTACTTTACCTATTGTTGTAAATGAATTAACACCAGTTAATATTGATCCACTTTATTTAAGAGTAGATTTTAGTGATCAAGAACAAACTGCAGGTGTTATTTCACTAACAGAAAATGATCTGTCTGATGACCAGAATGCTGCAAACAATGTATCTGGACTTTTACAATCTTCAAGAGATATCTTCTTAAGAGCGGCAGCATTTGATTTTAGTGCGACATTCTTTAGGCCTCGTGGATTGAATAGTGAAGATGGTCGTGTCCTTATTAATGGACTAACTATGAACAAGATTTTTTCTGGACGACCACAATGGAGTAATTGGGGTGGATTAAATGACTTACAACGTAACCAAAACTTTACTATGGGATTATCTGCTGCAGATAATACATTTGGTGGTTTAGGTGGTGTTCAGAGTATTGACATGCGTGCTTCTCAACAAAGAGAAGGTAGTCGTATTTCATATGCTGCTGGTAACCGTAGTTACACAGGTCGCTTTATGGCAACTTATAATAGTGGCTTGAAAAGTAATGGATGGGCATACTCAATAAGTGCCTCACGTAGAGCTGGAGAAGAAGGATTTATAGATGGTACTGTATATGATGCAAATTCTATAGGTCTATCTGTAGAGAAAAAGATTAATGACAATCATTTCTTAAACTTCACAGGTATGTACACACCTAATCGTCGTGGTAGACAATCGCCAATGACTGAAGAGGTAAAAAACTTAAGAGGAATTACTTATAATCCTAACTGGGGTTATATCGATGGTGAAAAACGCAATAGTCGTATCAGAGAAATTGAAGAGCCTATTTTAATGTTGAACCACAACTGGCAAATCAATGAAAAAGTGAAATTAAATACTAACGTAGGATATCAATTTGGTCGTATAGGAAACACTCGTATCGATAATGGCGGTACTCGTTTAGTAACTCTAGATGGTCAAGATTCTTACATAGGTGGTGCACGTAACCCTAATCCTGATTATTATCAAAATTTACCTAGTTATTTCTTACGTAATGGTTTAGATTATTCTAATGCTTATCTAGCTCAACAAGAGTTTGTAAGTAACGGTCAGTTAGATTGGGATGCACTTTATAGAGCAAACGCTTCATTTACTCAACAAGGAGGAACTAGTGTTTATGCTATACAAGAAGATCGTATCGATGACGATCTTTTAATGGTAAACTCAATTCTTACTGCAGATATTACAGATAATATTTTATTCACAGGTGGAGTGAGCTATCGTAATTTAAAAAGTGAAAACTATGCAAAAATAGATGATCTTTTAGGTGGCGGTGGTTATCTAGATGTAGATTTCTTTGCACAAGAAACCTCTAACATAACACAAGATCAAGCGGCACAATCAGATTTAAACAACCCTAATCGTATTGTAGGCGAAGGTGATCGCTATAAGTACAATTATGACATATTAGTTGATGAGATCGATGCATTTGCTCAAGCTCAGTTTAAGACTAAAAAGGTTGACTTCTATATAGCTGGTAACATCACTCAAACTTCTTATCAAAGAGATGGTAAATTCCGTAATGGTAACTTTGCTGACAATTCTTTTGGAAAAGGAGAACAACTAGATTTTACCAACTTTGGAATTAAGGGTGGTGCTACTTATAAATTAAGCGGTAAAAGCTTTATTGATTTTAACGGAGTTTATTTAACAGATGCTCCTACAATAAGAAGCGCTTTCCCTAATGCCAGACAAAACAATAATACTACAACTGGACTAGAGTCTCAGACAGTATATTCTACAGATATATCTTATATCTACAGATCTCCTATTGTAAAGGCTAGATTAACAGGTTACTTCACACAATTTAAAGATGGTACGGATGTAGGCTTCTATTTTGTAGAAGGTTTATCTGGTGCTCCAACTCAAGATGGTAACGCTTTTGTACAAGAAGTGATGACTAACATAGATCGTCGCAATATCGGTGGAGAACTAGGACTGGAAGTTCAAGTAACACCAACAATTGCTTTAAAAGCAGCTGCTGCATTTGGTACAAATACTTATAGCAACAATCCTAATATCTATTTAAATAGTGATGACTTTCCTAATGTCGATTTAACATTTGGTGATGGAACTACTAATTTAAAAGATTACCACATCGCTGGTGGACCAGAACAAGCTTATCAAGTAGGTTTTGAATACCGTGATCCAGATTACTGGTGGGTAGGTGCTACTGCAAACTTCTTCTCTAATTCATATGTGGACGTTGCACCACTAAGAAGATCAGAAAACTTTGTGACTGATTTAGACGGTTTACCAGTATCAAATTATGATGAAGAAATTGCTAGAGGCTTATTGAAACAAGAAAAATTCAACCCATATGAACTATTAAATGTAGTAGGTGGGAAATCTTGGAAAATAGGCGACAAGTTTGTAGGTTTCTTTGCGACTATCAATAATGTACTAGGTAAAGAATATAGAACTGGTGGATTTGAACAAGGTCGTCTTGCAAATTATCAAGATGTTCTAGACGATAGTAACAACCCAATTGAAGTGTTTGCACCACGTTATTTCTATGGAAATGGTCGCACATACTACTTAAACGTTTACCTAAGATTTTAATAAAATTAATGATGAAAAATAAAATAAATAATATGAGAGCTTTTCATAAAATAATAGCGCTGGCGTTTATCGCCGCTATCACATTTTCTTGTGTAGGAGATGATGATTTTACAGTACCTACATTTAATGACACAACACCAGTTACTGTTGATGGTGTTGTCTTAGACTTAAACACAATTTCCTCGCAAGTTGATCAAAGCAATGATGGTACGGTTACTTTTGAACAAGTACTAAATAATAATGGAGAATTAGTAGACGCCTATGTTACTGGTTATGTGATTTCAGACGATCAAGGAGGGAACTGGTTTAAGGAATTAATTATTCAAGATGCTCCAGAAGACCCTACAACTGGTGTTGCTATTTCGATTGACGTTAACCCTTTATTTACCAGATATGAATTTGGTAGAAAGATATATTTGAAATTAACAGGCTTAACTGCTGGTATATCAAATGGTGTTGTGACTATTGGAGTTGCCGGAATAGGTGGCGATATTGAAAGAATAGCCGCTTCTCAAGAAAGTGACTTTATTAAAAGAGACAATACTATAGCTACTATTATTCCTTTAGAGTTAACTTTTGGAGAGTTTGTGGAAGATGTAACAGAACTTTTATGGATTAGAGTAAGTGACGTACAATTTATCGTTGAAGATATAGATCGTTGTTTTGCTTGTGAGTCAGGAGATAGTTTTGATGGTGAAAGAACTATAAAAAGTTGTGTAGATGAATCAATCGCTAATCTATTTACTAGTACTTTTTCTGACTTTAAAGCTTTAAATATTCCAGACGGGAAAGGAACAATTGACGCTTTAATAACAAGGAGTTTTGATGACAGTGAATTTGTGTTGTATGTTAACACGCCTGAAAATTTTGATATGCCTGGAACAGATCGTTGTGATCCCATACCATTTGTATTAGGCGCTCCAATAGATTGTGCAAATGCAAGTGGTCCTGGAACGAATACTATTTTGAGTGAAAACTTCGAAACTCAGTCTACTGGGGCCGCTGCTATGCCTGCGGGATGGTCTAATGTACAGGAAGCAGGAACTGAAACTTGGGAAGTATATACTTCAGGTGGTTCAAATCCATCCCTAGGAAAAAGTGCTCGTGTAGGATCTTTTAGTTCTGGTGACTCATCTACCATTAGTTGGTTAATTACACCAACTATAGATTTTGACGCACAAACTGGAGAAGTATTCTCATTTGAAACATCAAATAGTTTTTCTGACGCATCTGATTTACTAGTGCTATTCTCGAGTGATTGGGATGGCACTGATGCCAATATTAATTTAGCTACTTGGCAAGAAATTGAAGACGCATTTGTAGTTCCTGATAATGAACTTTTTACAAATTGGGTTTTTTCTGGTAATGTTTCTCTAGACTGTGTAACTGGTTCTGGTAGGATTGCTTTCAGATATAAAGGTTCTGGTGACAGTGCATTTGATGGAACATATGAATTAGATAACATTTCTTTGACGAGCAACTAGGAAAAAGATTATTTCGCTTTAAGCGAAAACATATAAGAAAAGCCCATTGCTATTTGTAATGGGCTTTTATATTTTTAAAAAACACCTAACCAGTAAAGAAACCTTAAATATAAAAATGAAAAACAAACGGATTTTTATTCCTATCATACTGGCAATCTTAATAGGTGGCTATTTTGCATTTAATATAATTGATTGGTTTAGTAATTTAGAATCTGTTGATCAGCCATTGCCTCATAAGAATCTAATTACCAAAATTCAAAAAGAATCACAGCACAAAGAATCCTTTGAATATAAGAGCTCTATAGTATCCATATACAATAGTGGTAAGAATAGAAATGGAACTATTTTATTTGATTTGGGAAGTAATTTTGATATCAACCCTAAATCTATAACTATTAACAAGAAAGAAATTAAAGAACCATCTAGTCGGATTTACAAAGGTTCATTTTTCTTAAATAGAGATCTTCATTTCTCGTTTCCAATTAAAAAACTAACAAATAGAATAGAAATTAGTATAGATGATAACCCAAAAGAAGAGCTATTTATCACTGATAAAAAAGATTATGCAAAAATCATATTACATTGTACTGACTCCTTTAACATAAAGCTCAATCAAGAATCTAAACCATTAGTCTATTTCGATAAATCTAACAGCTGTTCTGATACTATCATAGAATTATATAGCTTCAAAGGAACTAGTTACCTATTAGTTAGTCAAAAGGACTAAACACATACATTTATGCACCATGTCGTGCGCTGGTATCTAATATTCGCAATTCTACTATATAGTAGGCTCATATTATTCCTCATGCAGCACGCATCTGTAATTCGTGAGATCTAATAAAACATTTGTAACGACTATAGAAATCCATATAAACAGTTAGAAATAGCCTTTAGTGTTCTCTAAACATATAATTGAGCGCCCTAAATATATCTTTCAGAAATCGCTCGCAATGACGTTATATTACTAAACACAGTGATCTCCTACTTCCTTACAATAGTAAACTAGTCAACATTATACAAAATCCTAAAATAAAAAAATCCCATCTCAATAAAGAGATGGGATTTAAAGCATTGGTTAGTTAGTAATGCTTAATAATTATCTTTTTGTAATCGTAAACTCAGATCTACGAGACAACTCATATTCTGCAGAAGTACATTTTTGAGAAGCACAATCCATTACTGGGTTTGCCTCACCACGACCTACCGCAGTCAAGCGACTTGCGTCTACTCCTTGCGACACTACATAAGCCACAATTGACTCGGCACGACGTTGTGTAAGTGCAAGGTTATAAGAATCAGATCCTCTGATATCTGCATAAGTCTCTGCCATTACTTCTAGTTCTGGATATTTCTTCATAAATGAAACTAAACGATCCAATTCTAGAGCTGCATCAGGACGGATATTTGAAGCATCTAAATCAAAATAAATTTTGTTTAATATGATTTTCTCATCAATTACCGGTGGATCTGGAATAATAGGCTCCATGTTTACAGTAACCATAGCAGTTGCTTCTTCAGCAACGCTTAAGTCAGATTGTCCACTTTCATACTGATCTTTAACACCACGAGCAACAAATTCTTCATTACACTCTGTAGTAAACATTGCTTTTCCTTCACCATCTGTAGTCTGACTAGGTAAGCTATTACCATCTGCATCTTGTAAAGAAACGATTGCACCTGGAATAGGCTGATTAGTTTGTGCATCAATAGCGGTTACCGTAACAGCAACTTCACAAATTTCGATGCGATTCACTGCATAGATATCATCACTTCCTTTTCCACCTTTACGGTTAGAAGAAACAAAACCTTTACCTGTTTCTTCTGAATATGTGAAAGCAAAATCATCCATTACAGAGTTTACAGGAGAACCTAAGTTAGAAACTTTACCGTCTTTGTATTTAAATACGTCTAGACCACCTAATCCTAAGTGACCGTTTGAAGAGAAGTAAAGTGTACCATCTTCAGCAATCCATGGGAATGAATCATCACCTGCAGTATTAACTGTAGGTCCTAAATTTACTGGGTTTGATATTTTACCATTCTTAAGACTCGCTTTATAGATATCAGTTCCACCTTGTCCACCTGGCGCTTCACTTGCAAAGAAAATTGCTTTTCCATCTGCAGTAATACTAGGATGACCTACACCGTATTCTTGACTTTCTAGAGAAGTAGTTCTTACATCTCTCCACTCGCCACCAGCTTTAACAGCTCTGTAAATATTCAATTTACTCTCGCCATCACTAGCTTTTTCATAATCTCCATCGATATAATCTACACGAGTAAAGAACATATATTTCCCATCAGGTGTAATATCTAATGTACCTTCATGATACTTAGTATTTACATCACCATCAAGAAGTTTTCCTTCACCAGGCATACCATTTTCATCAACAGATGCTTCATAGATATCTAAGTAAGGTTCTTTATTCCATGCATAGTTTGCACGCTTATTATTACGAGCACTTGCAAAGTAAATTTTATCACCTATTTTTTGTGCAGCAAAATCACTTGCTTCACCATTAAGTCCTAAAGCCTCAGCAGTATAAGCTGGGTTCATTCCTGTAATGTCTGCTAGGTAATTAGGGTTTGCTTTAAAGGCTTTAGCACGATCATCATTAGGCACCATCCCAGCAAACTGGTTCATGATAGTATTAGAGAGATCATATTTTTGATTAGCCTTTAAAGTTTGAGCATATCTGTAAAGAGTCTCTGCTTGAGGATTCTTATTAGTAGCTCTTTTATAAAATTGCTCTGCACTTTTAAAGTCACTATTAAAGAAATAAGAGTTTCCTAGGTTAGTATAAACGTGTTGAGAACGCTCTCCATTTTTAATGAGTTTCTCATAAGCTTTTGCAGCATCCACATAACGCAGTTGCTCATATAGTTTGTCTGCTTTTTTAGTTGCATCGCTTTGTGCATTTACTTGAAATGAGCCAGCGATAATTATTAAGAGTAGTAAATATATTTTTTTCATGATATTCTTTCTTTGCTGGTTATTAGAAGAAACGTGGTGATTGCATCACTTTACGAGGGAAATTCAAGTCATAAGTCAAGAAGATCTCATGTGAAGAATTTGCCGCTACCTGTATATCTGATACCACGCGGTCATATGCATAACCTACCTTTACATTATCAGTAAGTTGCATACCTACTAGACCACTGAAAGAGTCTTCATATCTGTAAGATACACCTACTTCAAACTTATTATTAAATAATACGTTTGTGTTTAAATCAAAGCTTAATGGAGAATCAAATGCTCCTTTAACCATTGCATGTGGCTTTAATTTGATGTTTTCATTAATATCAAATACATATCCACCCGTTAAGAAATAATGTTGTGTTTCAGAACCAAAGGTTAAACCGTCCTCATCTAAGTGAGTACTATTTAACATATTAGGAACAGAAAAACCAGCATACCAGTTATCTCCATAAAGGAAAGCACCTGCACCCAGATTTAAGTACTGTTCGTTTAATTGCTCACTAAACAATGGATCACCTGGCTGTGTAGTGTTCACAAAGTTAAGATTCACATCGTGGAATGTAACACCAGCTTTAAGACCTAGAGATAATGTTGTTTTCTTTCCAACTTGTAATTTATAAGAGAAATCTCCATAGAAGTTTTTCTCTTTAACTGGTCCTATTTGATCAGAAATTACAGAAAGACCTACACCTACTCGATCGCCTATTGGAGTACTACCAGAAAAGGTAAGTGTCTCTGGCGCACCAGTTACACCAGTCCATTGTTGACGGTAAAGAGTTGTAAGAGTTAAGCCATCTCTTGTACCAGCATATGCTGGGTTAATGACATTTTGGTTGTACATGTACTGTGTGTACTGAGGATCTTGTTGAGCGTGAAGTACGCTGGTTCCGGACAAGACAAGGAAAATCCCCATGGCAAGTAATTTTCTCATCATTATAGAGTTAGTTTTTTGGGTTGCACAAGTTAGTTTTATGGTTCTAAATATACTACTATGCTATCAATTGCGACTTACATAGTGACCTGATTTTATAATATCTTGCTTTCGCGAAAGCGTAATTTTTAACCTATCCATTGATAATCAACTATTAAAGGCTAAACATTAACATTATACTATATCATCAATTATTTACTTAGAAGACCGAATATAGAAAAAATACATCGCCTATATTGTTTAACAATTTCTTTATAGATTAAAAGCAACGTTTCACAGACGAAATGATTCAATTAGTTTCTACGTAGTATCATATATACAGGAAAATGATCAGAATAACCTCCTTTATAGGTTTTACCAACAAATGTGCGCGCTGGTTGCCCTCGATATTTCCCTTTCCATTGCCTCAACATAATGTCATCAAAAATGTCTGCTTGATGAAAGTATAAAGCATCTGGCACATCATTAATTAAACTGTCACTAACCATAATTTGATCAAAAAGATTCCATTTAAAATTATGATTTAAACTACCTCTATGAAATTTTTTAAGCGGCGCGGTGACATTTTGAAAACCGTGTGGCAGGATTTCATTGCGTATACTATCGTTTTCTGGATCATCATTAAAATCTCCCATTACAATAATATTAGTGCCTTCTAGTAAATGCTTCTCTTGATTAGTTCGATCATTTTGTGGATCTACATGATTGATATGATCCATTAACTGCTTGGCTACAGTTACTCGCTTTTCATTTGTAGAGTCTGCTCCATCTCTTCTAGACGGCCAGTGGTTCACATATATATGTAATGGCATACCAGATAAAAAACCTTTTACATATAATATATCACGGGTACGGTCTGGCTCATCATTAGGCATAGTTACATCGACAGCTATCGGTGTAGATGATTGCACTGTAAATATTTTTTTACTGTACAATAAGGCTACATCAATTCCTCGCTCATCTGGGCTATTATAATGTATGATACCATAATCTCCTTTAACCAGTTTAGGCTGTTGTATTAAATCTTCAAGAACTTTTTCATTTTCCACTTCAGCCACACCTATAATTGCCGGCAACTTACCAGTTTGTAAAACACCTACTTTTGATATCGCTTCACTCAATTTTTGCAGCTTTTTCTGGTAACGTTGTGGTGTCCATTGCTTACGACCTTGTGCTGTAAAATCCTGATCTAGTATATCCTCATCATTGTGAACGTCAAATAAATTTTCTAAATTGTAGAATGCGACGGTATACTGTTCAAATGCCTGTTGTGAAATTGCCAATACTCTTATTTTTGTAGGGATTTCAAATCTAATACATCATCACGCAAATTCTCTCACTATAATAAGAATTACTTTAAGCTTTTATTAATTGTAGAGCAGCTCACTGGCAATCTGTTATCTTTGTTAAATAGTTTTAGAACCATAAATGTTAGAAAGAGAAACACACGAATATGAAAAAGCCATTCTAGTAGGAGTGGTTACCCAGCAGCAGACAGAAGAAAAACTTAAAGAATATCTGGATGAGCTAGAATTCTTAGCTTATACAGCAGGCGCTACTATACACAAGCGTTTTTCTCAAAAAATGCAAAAACCTAATCCTAAAACATTTTTAGGATCTGGTAAAATGGAAGATATAAAGGCCTATGTAGATGCTCATAATATTGATACGGTAATCTTTGATGATGAGCTAAGTCCTGCACAGCAAAAGAATATTGAGAAAATTCTAGAAGTTAAAATTATAGATAGAACTTACTTAATCCTAGATATTTTTGCTCAACGTGCAGAGACTAGTTATGCTCGTACACAGGTTGAACTGGCTCAATATGAATACTTACTCCCTAGACTTGTAGGTCTGTGGACTCACCTTGAGAGACAAAAAGGTGGTATCGGAATGCGTGGTCCAGGAGAAACAGAGATTGAGACTGACCGTCGTATCGTACGTGACCGTATAACTTTACTCAAAAAGAAATTACTTACTATTGATAAACAAATGGCTACCCAGCGCGGTAACCGTGGTAAGATGGTACGTGTTGCCTTAGTAGGTTATACAAACGTTGGAAAAAGCACACTAATGAATGTAATTTCAAAAAGTGAGGTTTTTGCAGAAAATAAGTTGTTTGCAACATTAGACACCACAGTACGTAAAGTTGTTGTAAAAAACCTTCCTTTCTTACTGACAGATACTGTAGGTTTTATACGTAAACTACCTACTCAATTAGTAGAATCCTTTAAATCAACGCTTGATGAAGTACGTGAATCTGACTTGTTATTGCATGTAGTAGATATTGCTCATGGTAGTTTTGAAGATCACATCGCATCAGTAAATAAAATATTAAGCGAGATAGACGCTGTGGATAAACCTACTATCATGGTTTTCAATAAAATCGACCAGTACATTGCCGAGGACTATGATCCAGAAGATTTACTTGAAGAAAGGACCAGTGCACATTACTCGCTAGAAGAATGGAAGCGCACCTGGATGGCAAAAATGGGTGAAAACGTTGTCTTTATATCAGCCATTAATAAAGAAAACATAGACACGTTTAAGAAAAAAGTCTATGATCAAGTTAGAGAAATTCATGTAAAAAGATTTCCTTACAATGCTTTCTTATTTCCAGATTGGGAAGACTTAATAGAAACAGAAGAAGAATAAACACTTTTAAAACATGAAAAAGCCCTTAATCCAGTGGATTAAGGGCTTTTTATTTTAGATAAAATTAAATTAGAACTTATAGTTCAAACCTAATAACCAGTATGATTGTAAATCGTTATCTACATTATCAAAATCAAATGTACCTGTAGGATCCTGAGTCGCCGCAAAATTTACAGCCTCTTGATGATTACCTCTTAAACCAAATTCAAAACCTACACCGATGTTTTTCCATAGTGTATAACCGAAAGAGTTGATCCATGTAAAGTTGGATAAGTTAGAGCTCTTATAGCTTTGGAATGTAGAAAGATTACTCTTAAAGTTAATAGCTCCTATTTGTCTTGTATAATCTGCAACGATTTTTGCACCTAAAGAAGATTCAAAAATATCATCACCACTACTGAAAACAAAGTTATAGTTTAAAGGGTGAATCACCACTACAAGGTTATCTAAAGGAGTCCATGTTGCACCAACACCTAGGTCTAGGTATCCAGGATCATTAAAATTGTTAAGTATCGTAGTTCTGTACTCTCCTAATGTAGAAACAGCAAATTTCTCGCTCAACTTGTAACCATATAATGATTGAATATTAAAAACGTCTGTAGCTTCTTGAAAACTATCATCATCTGTAGCGTCATCTCTATCGTCAAACTTTACCCATTGTAAATTCACGTTTAGATTATTTCTCCAGAAATACTTCTCTCTTTTTAAGTTTGCAAATCCGTTTAATGTAACACCTATGTTACCAGAGTTCACATTAGGAGAACCTTGAGAATACCACTTATCAAAACTTGATAAATTTGCTCCTATAGTACCAAAAGCTCCCTTTTTCCAACCTGGAAGTGCATCTATTTGTGCTTGGATAGCATTTGCTCTACCTTGAATTTGAGCAATAGAATCCATTTTTGACGCTTTTAACGCCTTAAGTTCTTCTTCAGTTTGCGCATAAGTACTTACAGTACAAAGTGCAAATGCAAAAAGTAAAATAATTTTTTTCATAATACTAAATTGAAATGTTATGGCGCGAAATTACCATTTAATTAAAAAAAAGGATTGATTGTCTATTAAAAAACAACTCTATCGATAAACTACTTTTTTTTCTTATAAACGGGTACCGCACTACAGGCCTCGCCGTACATTACTGATTTAGCAACACCATGCAGGCGTTCAGTAATCATCATATAAGCAGTTAGAGGAACTGGCTTATGAGAACAGCCTTTTACGATTACAGGCATATCCATGTATGGATCAAGATTTAATTGATTGATAATCGGACTGTATAGACTAGTTTCTAAATCTTCTAATGAGCCCAGCACTACTTTTTTAGCGACACCAGTTAACTCCATTTGCACTAACATCCATGCCCATTGAGGTATAATGGCGTCTGTAGAGCATTTTACTGCTACATAATGATCTTTATAAGCAGTAAAATCTGTGTTTTTTAAGCTTTCGCGAAAGCGTGATTCTACTAACACAATACCTTCCATCAACCATTGAGAAATATCTAGCTCACTGCGCGGCCCCACAGGATAATAGTCTTCTAAGTCGATGACCTGAAGTTTTGAGTTTGCGACTCTATTAATGATCTCGCCTTCCATGTTCTAGAGCATTCCTAGTTCAAGCTTAGCTTCTTCACTCATAAGGTCTTTATTCCATGGTGGATCAAATGTAATTTCCACCTCAGCATCGTTGACTTCTTTGAGAGTTTTTACTTTCTCCTCAACTTCTACTGGTAGCGTTTCTGCTACTGGACAGTTAGGTGAAGTTAATGTCATTAATATTTTAACGTCAGCATCACTGCTCACCATGACATCATATATAAGGCCTAACTCATAGATGTCCACAGGAATTTCTGGGTCATATATGGTTTTTAAAACCTTAACTACTTTTTCTCCTATTTCTTGTCCGTTGATCTCTTCCATAATTAGCTCAATTGAGATTGATATGCTACTGCATACATTTTAAGTTGTTTTATCATGGATACTAATCCATTTGCTCTGGTAGGTGAAAGATGTTCTTTTAAACCTATTTGATCTATAAAAGCCGTGTCTGCTGCGATAATATCTGCTGGTTTCTGACCAGACCACGCTCTAATAAGTATTGCAATAATTCCTTTAGTAATAATCGCATCGCTGTCCGCACTAAATTTTACTTTATCTTCTTCAAGATCTGCATGTACCCAAACTTTAGACTGACAACCTTTTATGATATTATCTTCGGTTTTGTACTGCTCATCTATAACAGGAACGCTTTTCCCTAGATCTATCATGTATTCATAGCGGTCCATCCAGTCGTCAAACATGGCAAACTCTTCTACGATTTCGTTCTGTATGTCTTGAATGCTAGCCATTATTGTTTTACTGCTGTAATTATAATATCGCCTGATGCGTTTAAAAGTTCTAATCCTTCTTTAGTAGGGCTTACTTCAACAACCTTTGCAAGATGACTCATATAATCTCTCTCGATCTCATTCACATCTCTACACATCATTTTAGTTCCCATTAAAGGACCGATAGTCACTTTTCCTTTCCCTAAGTACTCAAAAGAACCACTATAGTTGTTACATGCTGACTTACCAGATATGCGATTCTCTTCTCCCATCTCAATGGTTAATGTGATATCATGTTCTGAATAATCATTTTCTCCTACCAGTACAACGTCATAACTACCTGCAACATCTTGTTCATCACAACTGGTTAATGTAAAAAGTGTTAGACTAAAAAGTAATGTAAATATTCTCATTTTAATATGTTTTAAGGTATACTGATTAAGTAGTCTTCAAAGATAATGAAGTCTATTAAGACAGCATACTTACTGCACGTTGCAAAGCCTGTACCATAATATCTATTTCTTCTTTAGTATTATAAAATGCAAAACTTGCTCTTACCGTACCAGGTATTGAATAGCGTTCCATAACTGGTTGTGCACAATGATGTCCTGTTCTTACCGCAATACCTAGTTTATCCACAATCGTCCCTATATCATAAGGATGTAGTGTGGTTACATTAAAACTTATTACTGCAGCCTTATTTACTACATCTCCGTAAATTTTGAGGCCTTCGATAGCCTTTAACTGTTCCGTTGCATATATTAATAACTCGTGCTCATAAGCAGCGATGTTATCCATACCTAATTCATTAAGATAATCCACAGCAGCACCTAAAGCAATTCCACCTGCGATATTAGGTGTTCCGGCTTCAAACTTATGTGGTAATCCTGCATAGGTAGTATGCTCAAATGTCACTTGATCTATCATCTCTCCACCACCTTGATATGGTGGTAATGCGTTTAACGCCTCTTCTTTACCATATAGGATCCCTATTCCTGTCGGACCACACATTTTATGTCCAGACATGGTATAAAAATCTGCATCAAGCGCTTGCATATCTAACTTCATATGACCACAAGATTGTGCGCCATCTATTAAAGTCATTGCACCGTATTTGTGTGCGCCTTTAATAATCTCTTCTACTGGATTAGTAACACCTAGTGCGTTAGACACATGATTAACAACGACAAAAGCTGTTTTATTATTCAGCAGTCCTTCATAAGCTTGCATATCTAGCTCACCGCTGTCCAATACGGGTATTACTTTTAAGGTAGCGCCTACTCGTTCACAAAGCATTTGCCAGGGAACAATATTAGAATGATGCTCTACTGCGCTTACAATGATCTCATCATCTTTTTTCACAAAGACGTGGGCACCACTCGCAACAGCATTAATACTATGTGTATTTCCAGAGGTAATAATTACCTGTTTTGCTTGAGGAATATTGAAAAAAGCCCTCACTTTTTCTCTTGCTTCCTCATACAAATCTGTTGCTTCCTGACTTAACGCATGAACACCACGGTGGATGTTTGCATTATATAAGGTATAATACTCAACGATTTTATCAATGACCTGTTGCGGTTTTTGAGAAGTCGCAGCGTTATCAAAATAAACTAACGGTCGCCCATTTACCTCACGATTAAGGATAGGAAAATCAGCTCTTATTTTTTGAATATCTAACATATCACAAAGGTACGATGCGGACTGGGAAAGAGGTATTATTTAAGGAATTATTAGAAGAGTAATTCATATACTTTGAAAATCATTCATCTAAAAAAAATGCCTTGTCATAAAACAAGGCATTTTTTTTAAAATTGAAATAGACAATCACTATAAATCAAACCCAATCTCTACACCTAGCTTCTTTGCAATAAGCTTTGTGATGCGAGATTTAATTTCAGGAATTTTTACACTTTCTAGTACGCTATTTGCAAAAGCAAACATCAATAAGGCACGTGCTTCCTTTTTACCAATTCCACGAGATTGCATGTAAAATAGGGCATCTTCATCAAGCTGACCGATGGTACAACCATGTGAACATCTTACATCGTCTGCAAAAATCTCTAGTTGTGGCTTTGCGTTGATGGTAGCCTTATCGCTTACTAATATATTATTGTTTTGCTGGAACGCGTTAATTTTTTGCGCTACTTTATCTACGAGAACTTTACCATTAAAAACTCCTACAGCTTTATCGTCAAAAATTTGCTTGTACTGCTGGTAACTCTCACAATTAGGTGCTGTGTGATGTACTAGTGTAGAATGATCTACGTGTTGTTTTCCTTCTATAATTGTAACTCCGTTAAGAATAGAATTACAGTGCTCACCACGTTGATAAAAATTCAAGTTGTTTCTAGTTAAAGCTCCACCAAAAGAAAACGTATGCAAACGCACTTCACTATCTGATTTTTGCTCTACACTGGTATGATCGATAAGTGATGCATTAAGATGATCGTTCTGGATTTTATAATAATCCACCATGGCACGCTTATCTGCAAAAATCTCAGTAACACTATTAGTCAATACTTGATTATCACTTAAACTTTGGTGACGCTCTATAATTTGCACTTGAGAATTCTCTCCTACTACCACTAGATTACGTGGCTGTGTCATTAAAGTACTCTCATTACCAGTAGAAAAGTATACAACTTCTATAGGTTTTTCTACCGCTATGTTTTTCCCAATGCTTATGTAAGCACCTTCTCTTGCAAATGCTGTGTTTAAAGATGTTAATCCATCCTTAGGCGCAAGTTTATTGTAATAAGCCTCAATAACAGGACTATATTTCGGATTATTTAAGGCACTAGACATTAAACAAACGTCAAATTTATCGTGTGTAGTCTCAGATAAATGCGAGCTATAAATCCCATCTATAAAAATCACACGATACGCATCTATTTGATGGATTAAATATGGTTTAATATCTCCATATTCAATAGCAGATTCTTTCTTTGGGAAAAGACTATAATCTTTATTAAATAGAGATTTCAGCGATGTATATTTATATGCCTCTTCTTTACGTTGCGGAATGCCCAACTCTTCAAAAGACGCTAGCGCCTCATTACGCAATTGATGTGCATACGTTTCTGTATCGACTTCATTTTCTAAAGCGATAAAAGAAGATAATATTTTGTCTTTAAAACTCATGATTTGTTGTTTTCACGCTTTTATTATTTGTTGCAACTACATTTCTTTAATGTCAGCTTTCGCGAAAGCGAAATAATAAAAACTACACTATTAATTACTAGACCTTAAAGCTGAGTACTAAGCCTCTACTTCTTCTTTAATCCAGTCATAACCGCGCTCTTCTAATTCTTGAGCTAGTTCTTTTCCTCCTGATTTCACGATACGTCCTTTATAAAGTACGTGTACAAAATCTGGCACGATATAATCTAATAAACGCTGGTAGTGAGTAATCACGATAGTGGCATTATCCTCACTGCGCAATTTATTTACACCATTTGCTACGATACGTAGGGCATCGATATCAAGACCTGAATCTGTCTCATCTAATATCGAAAGTTTAGGATCTAACATTGCCATCTGGAAAATCTCGTTACGTTTCTTTTCTCCACCAGAAAAACCTTCATTTAGAGAACGAGATAAGAATTTGCGATCTATCTCTAGCATCTCAGACTTTTCACGGATCATCTTTAACATATCACCAGCCTTCATTTCTTCTTTACCTTGAGCCTTGCGCGTCTCGTTGATAGCAGTTTTCATGAAATTAGTAACTGATACTCCAGGGATTTCAATAGGATACTGAAATGATAAAAAGACACCTTTATGTGCTCTTTCTTCTGGATCAAGCTCAGATATTTCCTCGTTTTCTAATTCAATAGAACCACCAGTCATCTCGTACTCTTCACGTCCTGCAATCACATTTGCTAGAGTAGATTTACCAGAACCGTTAGGTCCCATAATAGCATGAACCTCACCAGCTTTTACTTCTAGATTGATTCCTTTTAATATTTCTTTATCCTCTATTGAGGCATGCAAGTCTTTGATCTTTAACATAGCTGTTATTTAACTTCTTGTATCTGTATTAATTGATGGGCGCAACTACGGCAGCACTTGTTGCTGGTGTTACTTCTATTATTTCTTTTATGATAAGCATTTGTTCCCAGCCTTCACCTGTTTCTAGCAACAATGGATTAGGCACTAATTCTCCTTTAAGAATTACATTTACCATATCAAATTTTGTCTTTTGTAAAGGTAACGCCAGTTCATGGAGCTGCTTTAACTTATCATCTATGCGTACGGCATAAATTTCGTTTTTACTAGTAAGGACTGCGGCGTCCTCTAATAAAATAAACTCACCTTCATAGGTGTTTTCATCTTCTACAAATGACGTGCTTATGTCCTCTGTGGTTGCAACATCCAACGGTTGCTCCTGATTTTTACAAGAGACTGTTGCAATTATTATAAAACATAAAACGAGTAATCGTTTCATAATTAATGGTTTTTGAAATGTTCTATCCTACCGATCCTTCTAGGCTTATTTCTAATAATTTTTGAGCTTCTACTGCAAACTCCATAGGTAGTTTATTTAATACTTCTTTAGAGAATCCATTTACAATAAGTGCAATGGCTTTTTCTGTATCAATACCACGCTGGTTGCAGTAAAAAATTTGATCTTCACCTATTTTACTCGTTGTCGCTTCGTGTTCTACTTTTGAAGTACTGTTACTATTTTCAATGTATGGGAATGTATGTGCACCGCACTCATTACCCATTAACAAACTATCACATTGTGAAAAGTTACGAGCATTTGTAGCACGTGAATTGATTTTTACGAGTCCTCGATAAGAGTTTTGCGATTTTCCGGCACTAATCCCTTTAGAAATAATAGTTGACTTAGTGTTTTTACCTAAGTGAACCATCTTAGTTCCAGTATCTGCTTGCTGAAAATTATTAGTCACCGCGATGGAGTAAAACTCACCAACTGAGTTATCTCCTTTAAGAACACAGCTAGGATACTTCCATGTTACAGCACTACCGGTCTCTACTTGAGTCCATGAGATTTTTGCATTTTTCTCACATAGTCCACGCTTAGTTACAAAGTTGAAAACACCACCTTTTCCTTCGGCATTACCTGGATACCAGTTCTGTACGGTAGAGTATTTAATTTCTGCGTCATCTAGTGCGATTAACTCCACACATGCAGCGTGTAATTGATTTTCATCACGACTAGGCGCAGTACAACCTTCTAAGTAAGAAACATAACTTCCTTCATCTGCAATTACTAGTGTTCTTTCAAATTGTCCTGTTCCACCTTCATTAATACGGAAGTATGTAGAAAGTTCCATAGGACACTTAACACCTTTAGGTATATAACAGAATGATCCATCAGAGAATACAGCACTATTCAATGCTGCATAGTAATTATCACTTTGTGGAATTATAGTACCAAGATATTTTTTTACAAGCTCTGGATGTTCTTGTATTGCTTCAGAAATGGGGCAGAAAATAATACCTTTCTCTGCTAGCGTTTTCTTAAATGTAGTTGCTACAGATACTGAGTCTACTACAATATCCATGGCAACACCGGCAAGCTTCTTTTGCTCATCAAGTGAAATTCCTAATTTTTTGAACGTTTCTAATAATTCTGGATCAACCTCATCAAGGCTATCATATTTAGGCTTAGAATTAGGTGCACTGTAATAAGAAATGGCTTGTAAATCTGGTTTTTCGTAATTTACATTTGCCCAATCTGGCTCTTCCATTTCAATAAACACACGATATGCCTGTAGTCTCCAGTCAAGCATCCATTGTGGCTCATTCTTTTTGGCAGATATGATACGTATCACTTCTTCACTAAGTCCGATAGGAATAGTGTCTGATTTAATATCGGTATAGAAGCCGTACTCGTACTCTTTATTCTGGAGTTCTTTTTCTAATTCTTCTTCTGTGTACTTAGACATAATGCTATGTTTAAAGTTCATAAAACAGCTACACTGTATAATTTGAACTTCTTATTTATTAATTATTGAACAGTAGCGCTTTCACAATACTATTCTACTTATTTAGGCTTATAGAGAAAAACTTTCTCCACATCCACAAGTTCTTTGTGCATTAGGGTTATTGAAGACAAAGCCTTTACCGTTCAAACCACCGCTAAATTCAAGCGTCGTCCCAACGAGATATAAAAAGCTTTTTTTATCAACCACAATGCGCACGTCATTTGCTTCAAAAATCTTATCCGTGTCTGTAGTTGTCTTATCAAATGTTAGATCGTAAGATAAACCACTACAACCTCCACTTTTAACACCTACGCGCACATAATCATTACCTATAGCAAATCCATCCTCACTCATTAATTGAGTAAGCTTAATTTTTGCCGTATCTGATACATTTATCATATGCTTAAAATCCTTATTTAAAATGACTACAAATATACAACAGCCATTTTTGAACATTGCCCTATTCAATTTATAAAATGCATGATTGTATGTCCAATATCTATAGTTTAACAGTTCTTTATATAATCAAGTGCTAACATATCTATTTTTCAATAGCTTAAAGCTCAAATTATACTTTGAAATTTAAAAAAACATCAACTCTTTTCTATCTGTTTTATAATTAAGATGTTTAATTCATTGTAATTTTGCAGCATGATAGAAGATAAAAATCCACAACGTACGTCGATTGAAAATTTAGGTGAATTTGGTTTAATTGATCACATCACACAAAATGTTGAACTTAATCAAGATTCTACCTTAAAAGGTATAGGCGATGATGCTGCTGTTATCAATCATACAGCATCTACTGTGGTCACCACAGATATGCTTGTAGAAGGTATTCACTTTGATTTAAGTTATGTTCCTCTAAAACACTTAGGTTACAAAGCTGTTATGGTTAATTTATCTGATCTTTATGCGATGAATGCGGTACCTACCCAAATAACCGTATCCATAGCTATGTCTAATCGTTTTCCTGTAGAAGCCGTTGAAGAGCTTTATAATGGTATCAAACTGGCATGTAAAATCTACAATGTAGATTTAATAGGTGGAGACACTACTGCTTCTCAAAGTGGTTTGATTATCTCTATTACTGCAATAGGAGAACAAAAGGAAGATGATATTATATACCGCTCAGGTGCTGGAGATAATGATTTACTAGTCGTTAGTGGAGATATAGGCGCCGCTTATATGGGATTACAAATCCTAGAGCGCGAGAAAGCTGTTTATAAAGCAAACCCAAATAATCAACCAGATGTTGAAGCCTATAGCTATTTATTAGAACGACAGCTTAAACCTGAAGCTCGTAAAGACATCCCTAAGCTACTCAAAGAACTAGATGTGAAACCTACGAGTATGATTGATTTATCCGATGGTTTAAGTTCTGAAGTTATTCATTTATGTAAAAACTCTAATGTAGGAATGAAGCTCTATGAAGAAAAACTTCCATTAGACCCTACGGTAATAACGGCTTGTGAAGAATTTAATTTAGACAGTACAACGATTGCACTTAGTGGTGGCGAGGACTATGAATTATTATTTACGGTAAAACAAGAAGACTTCCCTAAAATTAAAGCAAATCCTAGCTTAAGCATCATAGGACATGCTGTACCCAACGGTGAAGGAATTCATTTAATCACCAGATCAGGCGAGCAAATACCTATTAAAGCAATGGGCTGGAATAGTTTTCAAGAATAAAAACCTAATTCACGTCTGTTTTTCTTAACCGCAAGGTCATTGAGAGCACGATTAATACGAGAATATTGATCATTTAACGGAACGATATTACCATAAATATTTGTGGTCATTTGCTTTCCACATTTTACGCAACACATTTCTTGTATGCGGTCATTTACTTGATGAGTAACTTGTAGTTTATGTCCTGTAAAAGAGCATATAGCTGCAGCCTTGATAGGGGAAAAAGATTTTGACATTTGGCTAGTTATTTAAACGAAAGTTGGTTGAACTTCATTTTACTACGACCAATGTAAAAAATATAATTCAAATAAACGATAAAACACTTAATTTAATCGATAAAATGCATATTGCTTACGATTTCACTAGGATGAGTAAGTAATAACATGTGTCCACCTTCAATACTTACACCAGCATAAAGCTCTTGGCTTAACTCGGCCTCGATAATAGATTTTTCAATAACAGTATCACGATTTCCATAGATGTATTGAACGGGCACATCAACATGTCCGAGCTGTGATGGACGATCTCTCATCGCACGCAACGCCGCCATTACAGCTTCTAGAGTAATCTCTTGAGATTCAATCCTCATATTTTCAATAATAGCCTTATAAATTACATGTTCTTGAGGCGTAAAAAGATTATTAATAGCCATAGATACATAGGCATTTTGAAAGCGATCAATTAGTTGGATTGCACGATCTCGCATCATTTTACGGGCTACACTATCAGGTCCCATAATACTGTTCAATAATGTTAAAGAATAAAGTTGTTGAGGATACGCTTTCGCGAAAGCAGATCCTACATAACCACCCATACTATGACCTATAAAATGTACCTTATGAATATCATTTTCCATCAAAAATTGTGAGATTTCAAAAGCCAGATCATCGATAGAGTATTGCGATACCATAGGAGATTCACCATGACCAGGTAATTCAACATGTATAATATTATAGCTGTTTTCTAATAATTTTGCCACCGTATTCCACTGGCTTTTACTACCTAAAAAACCGTGTAAAAGTAGTACACTAGGCTTATTTGAGGACTTATAGTAATAGGTCATTTTCTTCATAAATGCAATATAATACCTGTTCTCTCTCTAGTTCTAATATTTTGTTAATTTTACACTGATCTAAAGCAATACCTTTTCTTTAATGAAACAAATTTATTTTCTTCTTCTAATCAGTTTTACAGTCATGTCATGTCAAAATGATATTGATGATTACCAAGTTGCAAAATCTGAACTGGATATTAGACTGGAAGAACTATTATTAGAAAAATCTGAAGGTCAAGGAATCAACTTTTTTATTCTACCTGAAAGCGATGACTATGCGTCTATACCACAAGACCCATTGAACCCAATAACCAAAGAAAAAGTAGAGTTAGGTAAATTATTACTACATGAAACAGCTAGTGGTGGTAATCCAAAAATGGATGTTATGGCTGGCACTTATGCTTGTGCATCCTGTCATCCTGTAGCTTCTAGCTTTTACTCTGGTAGACGTCAGGGAATAGGTGAAAGCGGCAGTGGATTTGGTGCAGCAGGAGAAAGTCGCGCTTTTGATTTAACCATGCCATTAGACTCTATAGACCTGCAACCTATAAGAGTACCTACTTTACTTAATGTAGCTTATCAAGATGTTGCTTTATGGAATGGTATGCTAGGTGGATCAGGAACTAATGCTGGCACACAATCTCAATGGAGTGACATTCCTGAAAACCACTTAGGATTTCAAGGTCTAGAAATTCAAGGTATGGTAGGACAGGATACTCATAGATTGCAAATAGATGAAAATTTTGCTGATACTTATGGCTATAAAGAAATGTTTGATAGAGCCTTTAGCAATACACAATCTTTTGAAAGATACTCACGAAAGACCGCTGCTCTTGCTCTTGCGGCATTCAATAGAACATTACTATCTAATCGTGCACCATGGCAAGATTATCTTAAAGGTGATTATGCAGCCTTAAGTGAACGAGAAAAAAGAGGAGCTATTTTATTTACTGGCAAAGCAGATTGCATGAACTGTCATACAGGACCAGCTTTAAAAGATCAAGATTTTCACGCATTCGGTTTTGGTCATTTTGATGATAGTAATGACGCTGTAGTATTGGATGATGCTAATTTTGATAATGTAAAAAAAGGTCGTGGTGGTTTTACTAATAACCCTTCAGACGATTATAAATTTAAAACTCCTACACTGTACAATTTAAGAGATGCTAATTTCTATGGACATGGTGGTACATTTAATAGTATTGAAGAGGTTATACGTTATAAATTATCGAGTCAAGTACAGGATAATAACGTTCCTTTATCTCAAATTGCTAGTGAAAAAGGAGCAGTTACACTAACTGAAGAAGAGATTCAAGATTTAATATTCTTTGTCGAGAATAGTCTCTACGACTCTTATCTCACCAGATATGTACCAGAGACCGTGTTATCTGGAAATTGTTTTCCTAATGCAGACGTCCAATCTAAAATAGACTTAGGATGCGAGTAGTTAATAACTATGTGCAAATCTGATCCTTAAAACCTAATGTAAGTGAAATACCAAGCGGTATCTTTATCGCATGAGAAATCCACAGCTTACTAAAGACATTATCATAAAGGAGAGCGCTGACCTTTTTAATACTAAAGGCTATAAAGCAACATCATTAAGCGATATAACCACAGCTACAGGCTTTACAAAAGGTGCAATCTACAAGCATTTTAAAAATAAAGAAGACTTAGAACAACAAGCCTTGCGTAGTTTAAGCAAAAGAATGTTTGATATTCTTAACATAGATCTCAAGAATGCATCAGATTTTACTTCAAAAATGAACGTAATATTTAATTTTTTTGAGAATTACCTAGATAATCCGCCTTACTCTGGAGGATGTCCTTTAATGAACAGTGCCTGCGAAAGCGATGATCTAGATGCTGGTTTAAGACAGCAGTCATTTGGTATGCTTGTCACTTTTAAAACAACTATTAAAAGAATTTTTGATAAGGCACTTAAAAATAACCACATAAAATCTAGCGTAGATTCTGATCAATTAACTGCCGTCTATATAGCAACCTTAGAAGGAGCTATTATGATGAGTAAATTAGAACGTAATAATGATGCTTTAGTAAAAAGCATCTCCTATTTAAAAACGGTGAATAGTGATTTAATATCAAAATAAAAACCCTAATAACTAGAATTATAAACTATAGTTATTAGGGTTATTGTATTGCTGAAAAATCTACTACTTGAGCATGGCTTGCGCCTCATCAATTACTCTTAGCGTTCTTACTTTAAGTTCCTCAATCTCTTCATGCTCTTCTTTTAAAACATCTAACTGTTTATTAACTGCATTTACATCTTTAGGAAGCTTATAATCATAAGGAAACTTCTCAGAATAGTCTCTCATCCATGTCATCATATCATCATGCGCTTTCTGAAGTTCGCTTTTTTTAGACATGATCAAATCAGTGTTAGTAGAGTCCATTTTCTTACTTAATTGATTGCTTAAATCCATTAAGTCACCCATTTTAGGCATAATTACATCATGCGCCTCCATAGATTGTTGCTTTAAATTATCAAAAGCGACCTGTTGTTCTTTGAGCTCATCATTACATGAGGCTAAAAGAGCTAATAATATTAATGTCCAAAGTGATTTCATCTTATACTTGTTTAAAAAGAATATTGTAAGCCTACAGTGATAACATCTTGATTCTTAAGTTGTACACCATTTAGATTCTGTTGTAAAGGTAAGGCATATTCAAATCCTAAACGAGCACCTTTTAATAATTCTGGCGCATAAATATTAAATCCAAAACCAGCATTTAAAGCGTCGTAACCAGAGTTAGAAGTATCTGCAGTTATAACCATTGCCGGATTCAAATCAGGATTAGCTCCTCTAATGCCGCCTTGTATAAGTCCTTGCAACCTACCAGAAACACTCAACCAGTTAGTTGCACGATACGCAATCCAGTTGTTCCAGCCTAGTTGATTCCCTAGTCTATAATCATTTTCATTTTCACCTGTACGGAAAACACCTCTTAATTGAGAACCCCAAGAAAAATAATCTGACTGACCTAAGTAAGTAACAGCAGTAATGGCATCATAAGTACCACTGCCTATTTGCATAGGGTAAGGTAATATCACCTCATTACCCATACTAGCAGGCGTTACATCTTTGTTATCAATAGTTCCCGTAGGTATGGATAAACCTATCTGTGCATGCCACTTATGTGAATCTGTATCTATAAATTTATACATCGCAGATACGGATAGATCTCCAAAACCAGAAGATTCTGTAGTAAACATTCCACCCATAGCTGTCAAATGATCCATGGTCATGTCCATATACATTCCCATAGCCATAAGTGTTAAACGGTCAGTAGGCGCATACATAGCTCCTATCATATGCATATTCATAGGCATCTCAGTAGGCGTTACCATATAATCTCCACCATTAGGCAATAAAACTGATTCATTAGTAACGTCATCATTTGCGCGACGCAAATCTTCCATAGTAGTGGTAGAAAAACGATAAGACACCATCCATTCTCCTTTATTATGAGTATGATCTCCCATAACTGAGATAGGTGCATGCCCATCTGGTCTGTTTGTTGTATAAGAGGTTGTGTTATTATCTTGAGCAAGCATTAAAGTACTTGCACATAATGCTATAATTAATTGTATTTTTTTCAATGTGTTGAGTTTTGTGACCACAGTGTGGCCTTAATAAATAAGTAATGTTATCGCATTAAAGCGATAGAAGAATAAGTGCTTATGTATTGTAAACTCGTGGTGGCGGCTTTATAACGTCCTGAAATCCTATTTTTAATATATATGAATAAGGCTTATTTCCTCTCTTAACGATAACTTCATAAGATGGAACGATATACAAAACCACATCTTGATAATATAACGGACAAAAAGCTTCAATCAACATTGAGATCGCTTGCTCTTTAGAATCCGTTCTGGATTGAGCTTGTTGCAGTTTAAGCGTTTTAGCTAGATAACACTTTCCATCGCAATTAAGCTCTGGCCTATCCGTGTTTTCACAATACTGCTCAATAATCATATCAATATTCATCTCATAGTATGCATAGCAGCCTACTTGATAAACAGGTCGCAAGCTGAATAGCGTTAACAATATGATACTTAATGCTGACTTGATATGATTAATTTTTGTGCAAATTTAATACCTAACACCTATACAATAGTTTAAAAATTATAAAGAATATGGTAATCATCTTGTGCTTAAATTTGAAGTATTCTAAATAATGTCGGTTTCTTGAATTTCCCTATTGCCTTTCATCCTATTTATAAACATCCTTTACCAGATGGCCATCGTTTTCCTATGGTAAAATATGAGCTATTACCACAGCAACTTTTACTAGAAGGAACCGCAAATCAGACAGATTTTTTTGAGCCCAGTAAACTATGTGGTGATATAGATGTATTACGTGTTCATACTTCAGAGTACTTAAAAAACCTTAAGGCCTTAAATCTAGACCGTAAAGCAGCACGCAAATTGGGTTTTCCATTAAACAATCAGCTAGTAGAAAGAGAATTATACATAGCTCAAGGTACAATTGATGGTTGCATAAAGGCATTTGAATACAACATTGCAATGAATATCGCTGGTGGCACACACCATGCTTACACAGATCATGGTGAAGCATTTTGTTTACTAAATGATCAGGCAATCGCTGCTAGATACTTACAACATCATCAGCTAGCAGATAAAATTCTGATTGTAGATCTGGACGTTCATCAAGGAAATGGAACTGCTGAAATCTTCCAAAATGACGATAGCGTATTCACATTTTCCATGCACGGCGCAGGTAATTATCCGTTTAAAAAGGAGTTGTCTGACCTAGATATCGCCTTACCAGATCATACTGATGACAGTAGTTATCTCAATGAACTTCATCATATTCTGCCTGATTTAATTGCTCAAGAACAGCCCGATTTCATTTTCTACCTGTGTGGTGTAGATGTACTAGAAACAGACAAGTTAGGCAGGCTAGGTATGACTCTAGATGGTTGTAAAAAAAGGGATGAGTTTGCTTTGTCCGCTTTCGCGAAAGCGAGAACAAAAAATAATAACCGCATCCCAATACAATGCAGTATGGGCGGCGGTTACTCTCCTGATATTAAATTAATCATTGAAGCACATGCTAACACCTATAGAGTAGCACGAGATATTTTTACTTAGACTATCGCAACCAGGCTTTAGAAGCGGCGCTGCGAGCAAATAGCCAAAGACAAATGGACAACAAAGGAACACTTAAGAAGAAAAACTTATCTGAGGTGTTGATAATACCCCATGAGCCATTAAAGAAATTAAAGCTAGTTGTTATAATAACCGCAAATAACGATACTAAAGATAGTATTACCGCTAGTTTTCTTTTAAATAACAACATTATACAAGCTAATAGTCCAGCAAATACAGCTATTCCATAAACATACATATACCAACCAGGTCTTGATTGATATAACTCTTGTTGTTGTTCAGTCATTTGCTCCATCATTATATCGGGTGCTGCCATTTCTGTGGACCATGCGCCTATTCCCATAAGATTCCATAGTAAAAAGATAATAGCGAGTACCCAGAACCACATCTGGGGTTTTGAACTGTAAGGCATAATTAATTGGTTTTATAGGTTGAAACCTTAAAGTTAAGAAAATCTTAAATAACAAAAATGTAGGTCTTACATTACGGAATTATCATTTTATAGACTTTCTAATAGGATTCATAAAAAAATCGCTTACGAAATCGATTGAATCCTCAAAAAAAAGTACATTAGGATTAGTTTTAAACAGCCAACATTATGAAAGATTCTATGAAACCCGAAAGCCTAATGATGTCCTACGGTTATAAACCTGAATTATCTGAAGGCGCTATTAAATGTCCTATATTTTTAACTTCTACCTTTGTCTTTAAAAATGCAGAAGAAGGCAAAGCATTTTTTGAACTCGCCTATGGAAAGCGTGATAAATTGCCAGGTGAGGAAATGGGATTGATATATAGTCGTATCAATAATCCAGACCTAGAAATTCTAGAAAACAGACTACGTTTATGGGATAAAGCAGATGATTGCGCAGTTTTTGAAAGTGGCATGAGCGCCATATCGACTGTTCTTATGGAGTTTTTAGAACCAGGACAAGTGTTGCTGTACAGTTCACCTACCTATGGTGGAACAGATCATTTCATCAATCACTTTTTACCTAAATACGGTATCCATTCTCTAGGTTTTAAATCTGGAATGAGTAAAGATGACATTATCAAACTGGTAGAAGATGCTGGATATGCAGATAAAGTGGCGCTTATGCATATTGAAACACCTGCAAATCCTACTAATGCTTTAATAGATATTGAAATGTGTCGAGAAATTGCCGATCATTTTTCAACAAGTGATAAAAAAGTCCTCGTAGGTGTCGATAATACTTATATGGGACCATTATGGCAGCATCCATTACAATTAGGTGCCGATATCGTCATGTACAGCGCCACAAAATATATAGGTGGACATAGCGACTTGATTGCTGGTGCCGTATTAGGTAATGCAGAGATTATGCATCGTGTTAAGGTTCTACGAACTTTCTTAGGAAACATGGCTTCTCCACATACAGGCTGGATGTTAATGCGCAGTCTGGAAACTCTAAAAATACGTATGGAGCAACAGCAACGCAATGCTATAGAGGTTGCTAACTTTTTAAAAGGCCATAAAAAAATCACTAAGCTCAATTACCTAGGTTTAATACAACCAGATGCTCCAGATTATAAAATCTACAAAAAACAATATGACGGACCAGGCGCCATGATTAGTTTTGAAATTAAAGGCGGAGAGAAAGAAGCATTTAAATTCTTGAACTCGTTGAGATTAATACGCCTTGCAGTAAGTTTAGGTGGAACAGAAAGTCTTGCAGAACATCCACGTTCTATGACGCACGCAGGCGTAGATGAAAATCACGCAGAATCTATAGGCCTCACGCATTCACTTGTGCGCTTATCGATAGGTGTAGAAAACAGCGATGACCTTATTGCCGATGTAAAACAAGCGCTTGAAGAAGTAAGGATATCAGAAAATGTGATAGTTTAGTTGGATTTGGATTGTTTTGGCATTTTCTTTGCCTAGTGTACTAAGAATTACCACGACACGTTATTAAAATAAATAAAATCACTTTGAAGAAAATCCTTTTTTTTGCTGCAATGTTCCTAGCTATAGCTGCTCAAGCACAGCATAGTCCATCAGAAGACAATGCAATCGAAACTTGCGAAATGCAGCTTAATGAGAAATTAAATTTTATGCTCGATGGTTCTTTTGCAAATGAGAATGTGCTCTTCAAGGAAATTGCAAAATTAAGACCATGTGGCCTCGATGAATTTGATGTGAATTTTTTTGGTAACATGGACGTTTTTAATACCATGCTAGCTCGTATTTCTAAAGAGAAAAAAGTAGAACAAATGACTTTTAACGATCTCTATACAGAGATTGTAAAATTTAAAAAGGCTGATGTTTATAAGGAGATCAGAGAAGTCACTATTGCGAGTGAAAGATTAGGCGAGACTGTAGGGAATATTGAAAACTGGTCACAAGACCTTGCTCTTTTTGAAAGCCTAGGCGCTTCACAAGATGTGATTAACAAAGTTTATAATTACTTAAGTACTCATTTGGACAATGAGAAAACCTATAAGGAGATATTAGGATTGCTTAAAAAACAATCCTAATATCAATATCATTTAATTACCGGTTAAATATTTCTTAGGCGTCGTACCATATTTCTTTTTAAAGGCACTTATAAAATGGCTTGCTGTACTATAGCCCACTTTAAGACCGACTTCATTTACATTATGCTGACCGCTATCTAGGAGTTGACGTGCATAATCCATTTTATGATCCAGTAAAAATCCATAAACGGTATCTCCATACACTTCTTTAAAACCTTCTTTTAATTTTTTAAGAGACAATCCTATTTCCATCGCTAGTTCATTAAGAGATGGTGGATTGGTCATACGTTCAATAATGATTTCCTTGGCTTTTTTAATCTTACGCATATTGTCCTCATCTACTAGAAATGGGCATGCCTCAACATCTGCATCTTCTGGACTATTGAAGTATAAAGACATCAATTCATAAGACTTACCTTTAAAGTATAATCTCTTAATAGCATCGTTCAAATTATAATTCATTAACTGATGCAATGCCACAGCCATGGACGGCGATATACTGCCATCAACATAATATTTCTTATCCTTATTCTCGGCACTTAAGAAACTCACATGCTGTGCATCAGGAGAGAATAACGAGTGGAATTTTTTTATAGAAACTAATACACATATAAACCAAGAATGACCCTTTAAATCTAGATTAATAGGTAAATCTCGAGAAGGATTATACAGCAGATAACTGTTTTGTTCTGAAAGACTTAACTTATAACTACCTTCATTAAATGCTAGATCTACCTGACCTTTTAAACAAAAATGAAATTGAATATAACTATTATCCACATCGTGGTGAAAATGCGCCACGTCATCTGTTTCATTCTTTAATCTTACTACTTGAAATCCTTCTTCAATTAAGGTCACCTCAGCAGCACCTTTAGCGATATTTTCCATTTTCATTCTTATTTATAATTACTCTAAATAGTAGTGTTTTGCTTTCGCGAAAGCGTTTACAACACCATTTATCAGTACAAAATATACATTTTAACTACAAAAGTAACTCATTGCGTTTAAATTGGAACTCATAGCGTTACTTTAATAACGATTAGTCTTATAATTTTGTTTTTCATTATCAAAGTGTATATGGCGGCAGCTCAGCCCAAACATTTTTCATTTTACAGTATAGGTCTCAGTTATCGCAAAGCCGATGCCGAGACTCGTGGACTTTTTTCACTTTCAGAAGAAGGGATCAACAATTTATTACTAGAAGCAAAAGAAGAAGGCATTCCTTCTCTAGCAGTGATATCTACCTGTAATCGCACAGAGCTTTATGGATTTGCACAGCATCCTTTTCAATTAATACGATTATTATGTGAGCATTCACATGGTACGGTAGAGGAGTTTCAAAAAATAGCCTACATTCAAAAAAACGAAGACGCCTGTAATCATCTCTATACCGTAGGTACTGGATTAGACAGTCAGATATTAGGAGATTTTGAGATTATAGGACAGCTTAAAATGGCGTTCAAACGCTCAAAAAAATTAGGCTTGATTAATGCCTACATGGAACGTTTGATGAATTGTGTCATACAAGCTAGTAAGCGCATTAAAACCGAAACAGAGTTAAGTAGTGGTGCAACATCAGTTAGTTTTGCTAGTGCACAATATATTTTAGAAAACTTTCCTGCTGGTGGACCTGCAAAAAAGATTTTGCTTTTCGGAACTGGTAAAATAGGTCGTAACACCTGTGAAAATCTAGTAAAGCATACAGAAAATAAGCAGATCACACTAATCAATCGTACTAAAGATAAGGCAGAACGTATCGCGGGAAGATTTGACTTAATCGTTAAAGATTATGCGCAACTAGAAGAAGAAATTGCTCAATCAGACATTATTATTGTAGCTACAGGCGCACAAAAGCCTACCGTTTCTAAACAGATCATACACACTAATAAGCCTTTACTAATCATGGACCTATCCATACCTAAAAATGTGGATGATAACGTGACAGAATTAGATAATGTAAAGCTTATTCACTTAGACGAACTTTCTAAAGTGACTCATAAGACACTTGAAAATAGAGAGAATTTTATACCTCAAGCTCAGGCTATTATTAAAGACGTTCATGCAGATTTTAAGCAGTGGATGGTTTCTAGACAGTTTGCACCTACCATGCATGCCCTTAAAACTAAACTCTCTACTCTTAAAGATGCTGAAATTAAAAATAGCCGTACAAAATTCAGTGATTTTAATCACGAACAGGCAGACGTACTAGCTGATCGTATTATTCAAAAAATCGCTGGCCATTTTGCAAATCATTTACGCAATGAAGATGAAAGCACTGAAGAGGCGATAAGTTTACTCAATAAAGTCTTTAAACTAGAAGAATTAAGCAGTTATGAGTCTTAAAATAAGAATAGGTACAAGAGATTCACAACTAGCGATGTGGCAAGCCACAACTGTTCAGTCTCAATTAGAAGCTTTAGGTTTTCAAACAGAATTATTACCTGTAAAATCACAAGGTGATCTTAATCTTGATGAGCCACTTTATGAAATGGGCATCACAGGTATCTTTACTAAAACTCTCGATGTCGCACTAGTTAAAGGTGATATTGATATTGCGGTGCATAGTCTTAAAGACGTTCCTACTCAACTACCTAAAGGTATGGTGCAAGCAGCTGTGCTTGAGCGCGCTTCTCAGAAAGATATTTTAGTATATAAGTCTAACTTTAATCCAGATGAAGCCATGACTATCGCAACTGGTAGTTTACGTCGCAAGGCCCAATGGCTTAATATGTACTCACAACATCAGGTTGTTGATCTAAGAGGCAATGTTAACACACGTCTTTCTAAATTACATAGTAATAAAGACTGGAATGCTGCAATATTTGCAAAAGCAGGATTAGACCGTATCGGGTTATTATCGCAATTAAAAGGTAATTATGGGTTTGAATATTCAGACTTAGATAGTTTTGTGCCAGCACCAGCTCAAGGCGCGATGATGATTGCCGCAATGGGACATAATACCGCTGTATTGGAAGCGGCCTCACAACTTAATCACGCTCAAACACAACGATGTGTTGACATAGAACGACGTTTTCTAAGAGAATTAGAAGGCGGTTGTACCGCTCCAATAGGTGCGATTGCTCAAGTGCGTGATAATAAAATTGATTTTACCGGCTGTCTATTAAGTATAGATGGTACGGAACGTATCGATGTAAAAGATCAGATTAACTTGACAGAAACAGATGTTGATTTAGGTCTCGCTTTCGCGAAAGCGCAATCAGAAAAAGTATTTGCAAACGGCGGAAAAGCTTTAATGCAATCCATTAAGTCGGTACTTAATTCCTAGAGTTTTACACTCCTTTTTTATTCAAGACCGTTAAGTTCTTTACCAACTCATTATATTTACGGCTATGAATTGGTTAGATATCGTTATTTGTATTGTTTTATTGATAGGCCTTTGGAAGGGCTATCTCAACGGTTTTTTTGTAGAGCTTACATCTTTACTCGCTTTAATTGCGGCAATTTACGGCTCTATTTATTTCTCAAATTATGCAGGAGACTGGTTGCGCAAACAATTTGAATGGGAAGAAACATATATTACGATAGCTAGCTTTATCATCACTTTTGTCGTTATCATATTTGTAATAAGCTACGTAGGTAAGCTGATTACTAAGTTAATGAAAACTGCAAAATTGGGCTTTTTGAATAAACTAGCTGGTGGTGCTTTTGGGCTTATAAAAATGGCTTTTCTTGCAAGCGTTATATTAATGTTTATAAAAACTGCCTCTGGTGAATTTAATCTTTTAGGAGATCAAACTACCGAAGACAGCTTAGTTTATGAACACATAGAGCCACTAGCACCTTTTTTGCTTCCTAAAATTCTTGCAGAAGCTGATCGCGTAGATCGTAGGATAAGAGGTGATAGAGATGAGAATGAGACACCAATAGATTCTACAAACACATCTGGCAACTTCTAAAACAGAACACTTAAAGATCTGATAAAGGAAGCTTTTTTGCTTTATAATCCAGTTTAAAGAATTCTACAAAACTTTCAGGATTAGTAACATTACCACGTTGAGAGATTAGATCAATGGTGATATTTCTATCCTTAGCTTTATGAGAGAAATCCTCTAGAATCTCTATGATATCATTATCTAAATAAACTGTCTTAGTCACGTCTAGTTCAAGTACAGAGTTTTCAGGAATCTTGTCTAGTTCTTTAAGGATGGTTGCTTTATTGAAAAAGGTAACCTCTTCAGCTAGCGTCATTTTTATTTTTCCATCATTTACATCTTCACCTTCTTTGTGCAAGAAATGTGAATTTTGAAAACTTTTAATTAAGGTAATAAAAATCCCTACTACGAGTCCGATCCCTATTCCCCATAACAAGTCTTTAAATATAATCCCTAAAATAGTTACTATAAAAGGTACCCATTGCTTCCAGCCCAGGCTAAACATTTGTTTAAATGTAGAAGGCTTTGCTAGTTTAAAACCAACAATAAAAAGAATAGCCGCAAGAACAGATAGTGGAATTTTATTGAGTAACGTAGGAATTAAGATAACTGCTATCAATAAGAAAAAACCGTGAATTATAGCAGATAGTTTTGTTTTACCACCTGATTGAATATTAGCAGAACTACGGACAATAACCTGAGTGATAGGTAATCCACCTATCAGACCCGATAGGATGTTACCTGTACCTTGTGCAAATAACTCTCTGTTAGTCGGAGTTACATTCTTTTCAGGATCTAACTTATCGGTAGCTTCTACACATAACAGAGTCTCTAATGATGCTACTAAGGCAATAGTAAATCCTGTTATCCAAACTTCTGTTTTGCCAATAGAAGAAAAATTAGGAAAACTGAATTGTCCTAAGAAGCTATCAAAATCTTTAGGTACTGGAACTTTTACTAAGTGATCTTGAGTAATTGCAAGTGAAGAATCTTTAGTGAATAAATAGAATACTATTCCTATCACAACGGCAACTAATGGACCTTGAATTAAAGTAAATAATTTACCTTTCTTAGATAATATATTGGACCACAGTAGTAAAATAGCCATAGCAATAATAGCTACAACCGTCGCTCCGACACTAATGTTACCACTTATTAATGCATTAAAAGCCTTAAGAAGCTCTGTTAAAGTATTTTCTCCATCCAGCTGTAAGAAAGCAAAATCACCTTCTGGATCTTCATCCATTCCAAAAAAATGAGGGATTTGCTTTAAAATAATAATGATTCCAATACCGGTCAACATACCTTTAATAACAGAAGACGGAAAAAAGTAACCAATGATACCTAATTTACCAATACCGAATAGTATTTGAATAACTCCTCCTATTACTACAGCTACTAAGAAGTTTTCATAACCCATGGTAGTAATGGCTGTCATTACTATAGCTGCTAGCCCAGCTGCCGGACCGCTTACACCTATTTGAGAACCACTAAGAGAACCTACAACGATACCTCCTATAATTCCAGCAATCATTCCTGCAAATGGTGGTGCACCACTAGCTAATGCAATACCTAGACATAAAGGTAGAGCCACAAAAAATACTACGACACTTGCCGGTATATCCTTAGATAAATATTTAAACATTATTCTTTATTATTAATTAATAGTAACACTATCAACTAATGTATAAAGAAAAAACGACAAAAGAGTTAACCTGTAAACAAAAGAAACAGTTCACTGTACTGAATAAGTAAATATGAATTAGAGCTTTTTAATTGTTTCTAAAGTTACCCATGCTTTACTACCGTTTTCTAAAGAGATTCTTGCCCAATCATTGAACTCTTCTAGCACCTCAACTTTTGTTCCTTCATGAATGACAAAACTTGCTGAGCTAGACTGCTTAGGTTCTTCTCTTGCAGTAAACTCTACAGCATATACGATAGCATACTGCTGATTATCCAAGTTATTTTGAGCATAAAAACCTATTATTATTGTAGTAATTACCCCAATAGCAAATAATAACATTAATAGAAAAAACAGCCTTTTCTTACCAGCTGTTTGAGAATAATGATATAGTACAAATAGAAGTATAGAAATGATTAATAGAATAATGCTTAAATATGCCCATTCATCAATGGTTAAGGAACTCGCAACTGAACTTGCTTTAGACTCAAATTCGTTTTCTGGTAAGCTCTCTACTGCATCAATACGCATTTGCTTTGCAAATTGTAAATTATTTAAAACATCTTCATTACTAGGATCTAACATTAATGCCTTTTCATAATTATAAATAGCAGGTCCTACCTGATTAAGTTTATAATAGGAATTACCGAGATTATAATAAACGTCAACACTGTGAACATCAGTTTTAAGTATCTCCTCATAATTTGAGATAGCCATTTGATAATTCTCAGCCGTGTAGGCTTGATTAGCTTTAGCAAAATGATCATCTACTTCACTACCTTGACCACTTACTATAAGTGTCATCAACAAAATCAAAAAGCTTGTCATCCACTTCATAATTAGCGTTTTAATTGTTTATCGATTTCATTAATGACTTTACTAGCTTTTTCAAAGTCTTGTTGCATACCACTATCTGAGGAAGGTGTGTATCTAGCAAATTCACAACTGGCTAGCAATTCTACAAATTCCTTATTAGTTTCTACCGTTGCACCACGCTGTAATAATAACTCACTAACTCTATCCTTAGACATTTCGGCAGTTTGAATATTGAGCTTTGATTTTAAATAATTGTGTAATGACTTTTCTAATGAGATATAAAACTGATCATGATTTCCTAAGTTTTTCTTTGCAGCACTTAAATATTTTTTACTTAGTCTATTTGCAGTTTTCAATCGATTTCCAATAACATCGCTAGCAATAGTTTCTTGTTTGCGTCTTACTAATAAGGCGAGAGGAATTAATAATAATGAACCACTTATAACAACCCAATAAGGTGTTGAATTAAAGAAATAGGTTGATTCTTTATCTATAAAATCAGTAGATGTTTTGATAAAAGCAAATTGCGCATCGTTGCTTATAAAATTTTTATTAGCGCCGGTAGAATTATTAACTGCAGTATTAGAGCCAGATGCTGGCGCAGGACCGTTAACTTCAATAAGAGTCTCTCCACTATTAAGAGTTATAAAAGTTTCTTTTTTGGGGTCAAAATAAGAGAACTCAACCGGTGGCAATATGTACTTCCCACCATATTGCGGCACTATTACATAGGTATCGCTTATAGTTCCTTTCATTCCAGAAATACTAGTTTTAACATCATTGCCACGCTCTGGCTCATAAGCTTCAAGACTTTGAGGAACTTTAAGTTTAGGCAATTCCATTAATTTTAAATTTCCAGTTCCGCCCACTTTAACAACAGCGTTTAAACTTTCTCCTGCATCTAACTGCGCTTTATCAAGTTCCACCTTAAATTTAAAATCACCTACAGCTCCCGTATAACTTGCTGGACGTCCGGCTGTCGGAATGGACTTAACGTTTATTTTTCTACTTCCTGCACTTACTGTTTTTGAAACCGTTTTAAAAACTGTTCTACCAAAAAAGTCTCGCCTATTAGTCGGTACTTCTACATTAATATCTAAGGTTAGAGGCTCAATAACTAATTCGCCAGTTTTCTGTGGATAAAGAACCACTTCTCTTAATTGTAAATAACGATACGGTTGACCTAGATAATTACCGTTTTTAACTTGAGCATTACGATTATCAATATTCAAAGACCAAAAATCTGGATACTTTGGGCTATCAATTTCATTCCATCCACTTACTCCAGTGTTATTTGCCACATACAGTTTGTAAACCACTTTAATAGGTTCATTAAGATATGGATTTGCTTTTGAAACCTCAGCGACTAGGTGAATATCAGTATCTGCTGTAATCTCTTGACTATTTGCATCTTTAGGATCATCAACAGCACCGTTGATAGCGATTTGAAAAGGGACTGTTTTATACTCAGCTCCTTCAAACTCCATAACAGCCTGTTTGATAGTAACCTTTCCTGTCTTATTAGGCTTTAAAATGTAACTATAAGATTTACTCATGCTACTTTTACCATTTACCCATTGTTGAGAAAATGATTGAATAGGACCACTAACTACTTGAAAACCTTCAAAATTAGGTGGCGTAAAATTATCTCCTGCTACATTCATCTTAAACTCTACACGCACGCGTTCATTTATAGCAATTTTATCACGTGTAGGTGTTGCTGTAAATTCTACTTGAGCCATACTGGTCCAGCCAGTTATGATTAACAAACAGAAAATGATTAAATGTCTCATATTACCAGTCTTTCTCTGTTTTAACGCTTTTGCCTTGAGCCTTTTTTGCGTTTACTTTTTCTTGAATCTTTTGTTCTTCATTAGACATCGCCTCTAACAATTGTCTTGCTTGCTGCGGCGTTAATTTACCTTCAACACGCTGTGGTTGCTGTCCTTGATTTTGTTCCTTAGGTTTACCATCACCATTCTCTCCTTCACTATTCTCTCCTTTATCACTTTCTTTTTGATCGCCTTTATCGCCTTCTTGATCTTTACCGTCTTTCTCGTTCTGATCACCTTCATTATCACCATCACTATTCTCATCCTTATCACCTTCTTTGTTATCTTGATCCTTATCTTGATCTTGATCATCATTGCCTCCACCGCCACCGCCGCCATTTTTCTCTTTCTCTTGTTTTGCAAGGGCAAGGTTATAGCGAGTTTCATCGTCTGTAGGGTCATTGCGCAAGGCGTTTTTATAAGCCTCTACAGCTTCATCATATTGCTTATTTTCTAAAAAAGAGTTCCCTAGATTATGATAAATCTTGTGCTTTTCTTCTTTACTTGTAGATGCCTCGGCAGCCTTTTTATAATTCTCTACAGAGTTGAATTTTTTATCGTTGTTATAATATAGCGTACCTAAGTTATAACTAGCTTCTGCTGCGCCAGGTTTAAGTGCAGTGGCCTTGCGATAAGATGCTTCTGCTTGATTAAAATCGCCTTCAGCTGTATATTCTTGAGCTTCTGCAACAGCTGTATCATATGCCTTGTCTAATTCTTTGTTTTGTTGCGCTTTCGCGAAAGCGAGACCTAACAAGCTCAATGCAACCACACAGATAATATGTTTATGACTATTACTCATTGAAAAGGTTTAATTTTTTAAGCCACGCCGTTTTTTTCTCTAAATAAAAGATATCTAAAAATAAAAAGAACAATCCAAAGCCCAGGAACCATTGAAATTGAGATTCAAAATCTGCGTACTGCTGTGATTCAAATTCAACTTTATCAATACCTGAGAGTTCTTCTTTTAATTTTTCAATTACGCTAGCGGTTACTGTACCATCGATATAAACCCCATTACCTACACTTGCTATTTCTTCTAGCGTTTCAGAATTAAGTCTGGTTATAACGGTGTTACCATCTCTATCTTTTTTAAATTCACGTACAATACCATTGCGTTTAATAGGAATGGTTCCACCTTTTTCAGTACCTACTCCTATGGTAATGATACGTATTCCATTTTCTGCAGCTGCCTCAGCATAATCTAGAGCTTCTCCTTCATGATCCTCACCATCAGATATGATGACGAGCACTTTTGAAGCTTCAGTATCTTCACTATAATAACTTTCTGCTAGTTGTATCGCCTCTGCAATGGCTGTACCTTGACTAGAAACTAGATCTGTATTCATAGATTGCAAAAACATTTTTGCGCTACTATAGTCTGTGGTAATAGGCAATTGTGGCACGGCAGATCCTGCATAAGCGATTAATCCTATACGATCACTAGCTAGGTTATTAATGATTTGAGTTACTAGTTGTTGTGATTTTTCTAGACGACTAGGCGCAATATCCTCAGCAAGCATCGATTTGGAAATATCTACTGCAAACACGATGTCAACGCCTTCTCTTTTAACGGTTTCTATTTTTGTTCCAGCCTTGAGATTGACTAATGCGGTTACCAAAAACAAAATTCCTACACTAATAGTGACTAGTTTTAAGATAGGCTTGAACCAAGAACGATCTGGAATTAAATGAGAAAGCATATGTTTTTCTGCATACTTGCGCTGTGCTCTATAACGCCAGTATGATAAAAATATAAATAGCAATACTAGCACCGGAATGATGCATAGTAGCCAAAAGTATATTTTCTCTTCTAATAGATACATAATATTGTTTTCTGAAGTTTAAGCAACCGTTCTAAAAATAGTGTAGCGCAATAGCATTTCTAGCCCTAAAAATCCTAATGCGATGAGCACAAGGATTCTATATTTTTCTTCAGTATTTATAAATTTAAACTCTTCTATTTCTGTCTTTTCTAGCTTGTCTATTTCTCCATAGATTTCCTCAAGCTTCTTATTGTTAGTCGCTCTAAAATATTTACCACCGGTATCTGCAGCGATTTGCTTCATTAAATCTTCATCAATTTCTACTGGCATCATCGCCATGCGAAATTTATTTTTGCCTATTTGAGCAACTGGTGATGGCGCATTACCGTTAGTACCAATTCCTATCGTGTACACCTTAATATCGTACTCTAGTGCTAGTTCACTTGCAATTTTAGGGTCTATAAATCCACTATTATTAACTCCATCAGTCATTAAAATAATAACCTTACTTAATGCTTCACTGTCTTTTAATCTATTGACTGCCGTGGCTAGTCCCATACCAATTGCAGTTCCGTTTTCTAACACACCGTCAAATGCTATTTCATTAATGGCTCTTAATGAGATCATTTCATCTGTAGTAATGGGTGTTTTAGTATAACTTTCTCCTGCATATACTACTACTCCTATTCGATCATTAGGCCTACCTTTAATAAAGTCTGCTGCAACCTTTTTAGTAGCTTCTAGTCGATTAGGTTTTAAATCTTCGGCTAGCATACTTGCACTAACATCTACCGCCAGCACAATATCTATACCTTCAGTTTTTTTAGTCTTTGTAGTAACATCGGTAGTTTGTGGTCTTGCTAAAGCGGTAATAATTAATGCGAGTACAATCAATCTCAATATAAAAAGTAAAGGACGCAAATTTGCTAACCAAGAAGTCTCTACTTTAAAACCCTTCAAACTAGAGATTTGAACTTGAGCTTGCTGTCTACGATGTGTCCAGAGATACCATGCAATTGCAACTGGTATAGCCAGCAATAACCAGAACATTTGCGGATCTAGAAACTCGATACTATTAAACCAGTTTATCATTTACCTGATTGTTTTTTAGAATTTTCAATTTTTGCAATCTCAATAGAACTTAGGATACGTTCTTTAATCAAACGACCATACTCTCTAGATTTATCCTCTTCCTCATCTTCTAAGTGAGTTACAAAAATTTGTTGCATTCCACTATTTTCATTAAAAATCCATAAGTCATACTCATATATCGAGCCTTCAAAATCAAAGGTTCCTGAAAACTCCAGTCCTTTCATTCCTTTATGCTCTAACTCGTTATCTAGCATAACAATATTAGTCGCTCCATCTTGTTCCAGACCACTAGTAACAGGACCGATTAAGTTTTGCGCATTAAGTTCATTAAGCTGTGCACCTTCTTTAAATAAATATGTAGATACTGTAATGGTCAGATCATCGCCATCTTCACCTAATTGAAAGTTATCAAATGCACCTACATATTGAGAAAGCTCTTCGGGAAGTTTATCCTCATCTGTACGCACTAATATATCTGGAGTGGTAATAGCTACTTCTGGAACACCATAACCCGATCGCAACCAGTCCTGCTCATAATACTCGCGTAACTCGTTTCCTAGTATCTTATCCTTAACATTATTTGCTCCTTCAATATAAATCCAACTACCTAACGCAATTATTATCGTAATTAAAGCTAATCCTGCACCTAGCGCAATTTTTTTAGCTTGCGCTTTCAATTCTTGCTTTCTTCTATATTTTGCATCCATCATCAACTCCTCTTCAGTAGGTGGTGGTAGTACCTGATGAATGTTATAGATAATATCGGTTGTGTGCAATCGATCTTCTTTTGCAGTAATGGCATCTGGTGCGACACCAGCAAATTTTACAAGATCTGCTCTTTCTAATATTTCTTTAAGTCGAGTCTCTGTCGTTGATGTAATGTTCATACCACGATCAACCATAACTGTTTTAAGTTCACCTAATAATTGTCCCGTTGTGCTCTCTAAAGCATGTCCATATACCTTAGAGTCAATATATTTTCTAATAATATAAGTCAACTCTGTATAGAATTCTTTAGAGCGTTTTTGCTCTAACAACTGCTGTTCATCTAGTTTTGATAAACGATATCTAGTCCATTCATAAGGCTGTAATGTTTCCTCATAGGTTTTCTTTTCACGCTTTCGCGTAAGCAGATATATAAGTCCACCTAGTGGTAAAAGCAATAGCAGCCACCATAACCAGCTCCAGTCAGTAGGTCTTGTGTCTGGTATATCGATAGCTGGCTTTATGTCAAACATTTTTTGTTTTGCAGTATCCACTTGTACCTCGCGAACTTTTACAAGTATGGAATCCGAAAATATTTTAGCCTCGTTTTTAAGAATGCTTAATTGTGGAACATAATAATCACCAGAATCCCATTGAGTAATCCCATATTGTTTAAATAATCTCAATCGATCATTTTCACGTATTGTGTCTACTGGATAAGACTCTATAACTTCTAACTGACCAAATTTTGCCTGTTCTGGAAAAACAATTAAATCTGTACTTGTAGCATCTACGGTAATACCTAGTTTCACCTCTTCACCCATCAGGATTTCATTACGATCAACAGTAGTTTGTACTGGCTGTTGAGCTAATAGTTGGGTCATGCTTAAAAACCCGAAAAAGAAAATTTGAATCAATTGCTTCATCGTGTTTTAAAATATCCTAATAATTTCTTTGTATAACTTTCTTTCGTTTCTAGATCAATAGCTCCACTATCTGACTTAGTAAACGCATTTTTAAAATAGTTTGCGCACTCTAGGTGATGCGCCGCATATTTATTACGTATCGATTTTGAACTGGTATTTACCATTTGACTTTTACCAGACTCTTGATCTTTAAATTGAACTAGTCCTATATTAGGCATTTCGGCTTCTCTCTGATCATATACACGCACACCAGTGACATCATGCTTGCGTCCTATAATCTTTAAAGTTCTATCATAATCTGTTGCCATAAAATCTGACATTACAAATACAATAGCTTTTTTCTTTAAAACGCCTGCCATAAACTCTAGTGCACCACCTATGTTAGTTGTCTTATGTTGAGGCTCAAATTCAAGTAATTCTCTAATAATTCTCAGAATGTATGACTTCCCTTTTTTAGGCGGTAAAAACAATTCAACTTGGTCAGAAAACAATAGCAACCCGACTTTATCATTATTTTGTAATGCACTAAACGCTAATGTTGCACAAAGTTCAGTGATAATTTCTTTCTTGATTTGCTCTTGTGTACCAAAAAGTGTTGATCCACTCACATCGGCAACCAACATGAGTGTAAGTTCACGTTCCTCTTCAAAAACTTTAATAAATGGCTCACTGTATTTTGCCGTTACATTCCAGTCTATATTTCTTACGTCGTCACCATATTGATACTTGCGCACCTCACTAAAAGTCATTCCACGACCTTTGAACGCACTATGGTACTCGCCACCAAAAACAGCATCACTTAGACGACGTGTTTTGATTTCGATTTTACGGACTTTTTTAAGAAGTTCTTTAGTATCCACTATTAAAATGGGTGGTGATTATTGATTAATGATAATATGTTTATAATCTGACCAAGACTATACGCTAACTCACCACTAATTTAAATGGCGATTACTGTTTATAATTAAAATTATATATCTATGGTACTTCTATCGTATTCACGATTTTATTGACAATATCTTCAGTAGTAAAGTTTTCTGCCTCGGCTTCATAGGTGATCCCAATACGATGACGTAATACATCTAATACTACAGCACGCACATCTTCTGGCACGACATATCCACGACGTTTGATAAAGGCATAACATTTTGCAGCTTTAGCAAGGTTAATGGATCCACGAGGTGAAGCCCCAAAACTGATAAGTGGTTTTAAATCATGTAAACCGTAGTTTTCTGGATAACGCGTTGCAAATATGATATCTAGAATATATTTCTCAATTTTCTCATCCATGTAGACAATTTCAACGGCTTCTTGAGCACGCAAAATTTGATCTATGCTAACAACAGCATTAGGCTCAGGAAAATCTTTTTTAAGATTAGCACGCATAATGAACTGCTCATCTGCAATGGTAGGATAGTCAATTACCGTTTTTAACATAAAACGATCCATTTGCGCCTCTGGCAATGGATAAGTACCTTCTTGATCTACTGGATTTTGTGTTGCCATTACTAAAAATGGTCGTTGCAATGGAAAAGTAGTATCACCTATCGTAACTTGCTTTTCTTGCATAGCCTCTAGTAGTGCACTTTGCACTTTTGCTGGCGCACGGTTAATCTCATCTGCAAGAACAAAATTTGCAAAAACGGGTCCTTTTTTAATATTGAACTCGCCATCCTTCATGTTATAGATTAAAGTCCCCACTACATCTGCAGGAAGTAAATCTGGAGTAAACTGAATTCTTGAGAACGAACCACTAACTGCCTTAGATAATGTAGTAATGGCTAGTGTTTTTGCTAGACCAGGCACTCCTTCTAATAAAATATGTCCACGACCTAATAAACCTATAAGCAATCGTTCTACCATGTATTGCTGGCCTACAATCACCTTATTCATTTCATTAACCAATAAGTCTACAAATTGACTTTCTTGGGCTATTTTTTCATTGATACTTGCTATATCGATAGCGGTATTTTGTTGATCCATAAGTGATGTACTATTACATTCAATCTAACTCGCAAATTGTAGTTTTCTTATCATGTATGCTGTTAATCGTGCGTTAAAAATGCATAAAAAATCGTAAAAATTTAAGAATAATATCAAATTCAAACAGATACCGAGCAAATTGTAGGATAAATAAGAGAAAAGTAGGACTAATTAAGTAATAAGAGTGTGTGAATTACGCTTTCGCGGAAGCGTACTCAAACCTAACTATTGCTTATTTTTGTACAAAGTACTCGCAATGAAAACAGTATTAATTACAGGTGCCACCAGCGGTATAGGACTCGCAACAGCTATAACACTAGCCGAAAATGGATTTGCCATCGTATTATGTGGTAGAAACACGGAAAAACTAGCAGAACTTAAAGAAGAATTAAGTGCGGTTGTACCGGTAGAAACATTAGCATTTGATGTGCGTGATAAAGATATGGTTGCTTCTCAAATAGCAAGCTTAAAAGCACCTTTTAATGAAATAGATATCTTAATCAACAACGCAGGAAATGCCCATGGTCTAGATCCTATTGATAAAGGTAGTATCGATGATTGGGATGCGATGATGGATATTAATGTTAAAGGACTGCTTTACGTTAGTAATGCAATTATTCCTCAAATGCGAGACAGAAAACGTGGGCAAATCATCAACATAGGTTCGACTGCAGGAAAAGAAGTATACCCTAACGGTAATGTTTATTGTGGCTCTAAACATGCTGTAGACGCCATTACTACTGGTATGCGATTAGATTTAAACCCTTATAACATACGTGTCGGCGCTGTAAACCCAGGATTGGTTGAAACTAACTTTAGTGAGGTGCGGTTTAAAGGAGATTCTGAAAGAGCCAATAAAGTATATCAAGGATACCTAGCGTTACAAGCCCAAGATATTGCTGATGTTATTTTATTTGCCGTAACCAGACCTGCGCATGTAAATATTGCAGACTTAACAGTTATGTGTACTGCACAAGCCAGTAGTACTGTGTTGAAGAAAGAGTTATAGACAAGATTGGTCTCAAATTAATACATTAAACATTACAAACAATAGTTTTAATATAGTTCAACTTTAAAACTTAGATTTTCAAATAAACGATTTACACTTTTTATATGTACCCATTAAGACGTAATAGAAGATTAAGAACAAACAACGCTATCAGATCAATGGTTCAAGAGACCATAATATCACCTAATGATTTTATCGTTCCTCTGTTTATAGTAGAAGGAACTGGTATAAAGGAAGAAATCGCCTCTATGCCAGATTACTATCGTTATAGTCTAGATTTACTTAAAGAAGAAGTAAAAACGCTATGGTCTATGGGATTGAAAAGTGTGTTGCTTTTTGTAAAAGTTCCCGACAATCTAAAAGACAATAAAGGAACTGAAGCTATTAATGCAAATGGTTTAATGCAACGTGCTATTAAAACTGTCAAAGATGTAGCGCCAGATATGTATGTTATGACAGATGTTGCATTGGATCCTTTTTCAAGTTATGGCCATGATGGTATAGTAGAAAACGGTGAGATTCTAAATGATGAAACTGCTGAAGTGCTGGCTCAAATGAGCGTCTCACATGCACAGGCTGGAGCAGATATGGTAGCGCCTAGCGACATGATGGATGGACGTATTCTTTATATACGTGAAGCTCTAGAAGAAGAAGGTTTTAAAAATACAGGAATCATGAGTTATAGCGCAAAGTATGCTAGCGCTTTTTATGGACCTTTTAGAGATGCACTGGATAGCGCGCCTGGTTTTGGAGATAAAAAAACCTATCAGATGGATCCTGCAAACCGTAGTGAAGCCATAAGAGAAACACTCATGGATATCGATGAAGGAGCAGACATAGTTATGGTAAAACCAGGATTGTGTTATCTAGATATCGTGCGTGATTTAAAAAACGAAGTTGAAGTTCCTATTAGTGTTTATCAAGTGAGTGGTGAGTATGCGATGCTTAAAGCTGCAGCAGAAAAAGGCTGGTTGAACCACGACGCCGTGATGATGGAACAAGTCACTGCCATTAAAAGAGCTGGAGCTGATCTTATAGCGAGTTATTTTGCTAAAGATGTAGTTAAATTACTAGGTTAAAAATTGTTGATTAACTTTACAAAAAACTATTCATGGGATTACTCCTTATTTACGCAACAGTTTCGATTTTCTTTTCCTTCCTCTGCTCTATTCTAGAAGCGGTATTATTGAGTATCACTGGTACTTTTATGAAAGTAAAAGGTCAAGAAGGTGCTTCCTATATTCCAGCATTAAAAGAACTTAAAAAAGATGTGGACAAACCACTTATTGCCATTCTGACTTTAAATACGCTTGCTCATACGGTAGGAGCAATTCTAGTAGGTGTTCAAGCAGAAAATATGGTAAGTGGTAGTGGATATGACAGTAGTTATTTTGGGATACCATTTGTTGGGATTGTATCGGGTATCATGACCGTTTTAATTCTTGTAGTGTCTGAAATCATTCCTAAGACGATTGGGGCGACTTACTGGCAAAGCCTTGCTGGTTTTACGACTACAGCGTTAAATATCATGATTTTTCCATTAAAATGGTTAGGAATTTTATGGGTATTACAATTAACCACTAAAGCCATTGGTAAAAGCGCTCACATGAACACCATGACTCGTGAAGATTTTATTGCCATTACAGATACAGCAGAGAAAGAAGGCGTTTTTGACCCATCAGAAGGTCAGTATATCAAAAGCCTTATGAACTTTAATCAGATTGAAGTTAAAGACGTGATGACGCCACGATCAGTCATGTTTATGGCGCCGCAGTCTATGAAGATTAAAGATTTCTTTAAAGAAAATCAGGAATTGCGATTCTCTCGTATTCCCGTTTTTGGGACTAATAGAGATGACATTAAAGGATACGTACTTAAAGATCATATTCTAGAAGATATTATACACGATAAACCAGCAGAAACACTTGAAGATTTACGTCGCGAAATTTCTATGGTACCTGCAAATATGCCTATCCCACAATTATTTGAAAAAATGATTGCTACTAAAGAACATATGGCACTAGCCGTAGATGATTATGGTAGCGTGCAAGGTGTCGTTACTATGGAAGATGTCATAGAAACCATGCTAGGATTAGAAATTATGGATGAAAGTGATAATGTTGAAGACATGCAGCAATTAGCACGTAAAAATTGGGAAAAAAGATCTAAATCTCTTGGTTTAGAAAATCCAGAACAAGATTCAAATTTATAGGTCTCATGAAAAAAGCCATTCTCCTTCTTACTATTTTATTGGGAATTACAAGCATGGCTCAACAAACTAATGTGAAAGGTGCATTTCTAGAAAAGTGGAATAATTCAAAAGAATATCTCGTCGCTATTGCACAAGCAATGCCTGAAGATAAATACGACTTCAAGCCTACAAAACGTCAAATGAGTTTTAAAACTCAATTGATACATATTGAAGGCAACATGAAATGGCTGGGCACAACTTACTTTAATCTAGAAACTGTAGGAGAACCAGAAGACCTATCTAATTTATCTAAAGAAGATCTTATTATTGCTCTGCAATCTAGATTTGACGATATATATAATGCTGTAAAAGCTATGGATGCTGGAAAGTTTGAAGAAGTTGTCGAATTTTATGCTGGACCTAAATCTAGATTACAAATTCTTAATCTGTTGCAAGATCATGTTACACATCATCGTGGTCAACTTATCGTTTACCTTAACATGTGCCAGATAGATTTACCTAGATATACCGGCTGGTAGTTAGTTGATGACCTCAGCATCAATCATATACTGCACTATAGCTTCTTTCATTAATAAAGATTGTTCTCCAGCTTTAAGCGGTGGCAAATTCTCTTTTACAATATAATGTGGCCATTTATCATCATCAAAATGTGAAAATTCATAATAGCCATAAGGTTCTAGAACACGACATATCGCAATATGCATCAGTTGGTATTTCTCATCTTTCTGAAACTTGCGATGCAGCTGTCCCAATTCTTGAACTCCTATCATGAACAATATAGCATCTATATCCATTTGTTCTCCATCACTGAATCGCTCTTGAAAAAAGGCAACTGTCTGTGCCCATCGCTCTTTTAATTGTTCATCTCTGCTCATGCTGTAAAAGTACGATGTGTGTTGGGATTATGCTTTCGCGAAAGCGTAATATTTTAAAGCTTTTACAGCACACTAACAATTGCTATTAATGAAAAATGCCGCTCTACATAAGTAAAACGGCATTGTGATTAATAAGACAGTTGCTATTTATTCATCAAGTCTTCAATTTCTTCAATTTCAATAGGTATGTCACGCATTAAATTAAATGGTTCACCACTGCTATTGATAACTACGTCATCTTCTAGTCTAATTCCAAAACCTTCTTCTGGCAAATAGATACCTGGTTCTACAGTAAAGACATTACCGGCTTGCATAGGTTCCCATAATATACCGTAATCGTGAGTATCTAATCCCATATGATGAGATGTTCCATGCATGAAATATTTCTTATAAGCTGGCCAGTCCGGATTTTCGTTCTGCACATCCGATTTATCAAGTAGACCTAGACCTATTAACTCACTAGTCATTATTTTACCTACCTCAACATGGTATTCTTTCCAGAGCGTTCCTGGAACCAGCATTTTGGTAGCTTCGTTCTTGACTCTAAGAACCGCATTATAAACATCTTTTTGACGGTCTGTATAACGCCCGTTTACAGGAATGGTTCTAGACATATCACTTGCATAGTTTGCATATTGCGCACCTGCATCGATCAGAATTAAATCGCCGTCTTTACACTCTTGATTATTCTCTATATAGTGTAATACGTTTGCATTATTACCACTCGCGATAATCGGTGTGTAAGCAAATCCGTCGCTGCGTCTTCTTATAAACTCATGTAAAAACTCTGCTTCTAGGTCAAACTCCATGACACCACGTTTAGTAAACTCTAGAACCCGACGAAAACCAGCATTTGTAATGTCGCAAGCTTGTTGTAATAAATCTATTTCTATCTGATCTTTTACAGCACGCAAGCGTTGTAAAATAGGAGCTGATTTTGCATAATTATGTGCTGGATATTGCGCTTTAGTCTTTTTAATGAAACGATCTTCACGTGACTCCATTTCAACAGCCTGACGGTAGTGCTCATTAGTATTGAAATAAATCGTGTCGCATTGGGTCATCATTTCAAAAAACTTCTTGTCAAAATCATTTAACCAATAAACAGTTTTAATACCAGACACTTCAGTCGCGCGTTCTTTAGTCAGCTTCTCGCCTTCCCATATGGCGATGTGCTCATTAGTCTCTGTAACAAACAACACCTCACGATGCGCTGGGTCTGGGCTATCTGGAAATAATACTAAAATGGTATTTTCTTGATCTGCACCACTTAGATAGAAAATATCTCGATGCTGCTTAAATGGCATTGTGCTGTCTGCACCTGTTGTAAAAATATCGTTTGAATTAAATACGGCTAGACTCGATGGCTTCATTTTGGCCATAAAGTTTTTGCGGTTTTTAATAAAGAGTTTAGGATCTATAGGATGATATTTCATAATTCAATTTGTTGTAAATAGTGGTAGTAAACTCGTATTAAAGCATTTGTATTAAAGTACTTTAAAGCGGCTAGCAAGATACCAATGCTTCAAGAGATAGCAAAGGTTTACAGAAATCTATAACATTTAATATTAAGGTCTTCTCTTACGCTTTTTTTGATTTTTCAAAAAAGTAACTACGAGCAGTAAAATAGCAACTAATACAATTCCGATGATAACATATCTAGCAACGTCCATAATAATTTTAAGATTGTGGTTGATGGTCTTAAGTTACTATAAATAAGTGAGATATTATTCATCTACATAGACACCATTATCTGGTATGGTGTAGAAGTCTGCACCCATATGACTAGCATCTATATCAACATTTGTAAAAATGCGAGGTTTACCTCTAGCCTCTGTAGGTAGATTATTTTCAGTTTTATACCAAGTTAATTCTTCTGGTAGTAATAATCCATTTACTTCTTGCCATTTATTGTACTTAATAAAATGAAAATCGGTTGACTTAGAACCTTGTCCTCTAGTAACGGTATAAGCTAACCATTCCATTTTTTTAGATTCTGGATGGTAATATAAAATGTACTCATCGTCTGGTGAGTCGCCTACATTAGACTGATAAGCAATTTTAATTCCTGGATATGAGATTCCGTCTTTTTCTAAAGAAGCTGTTTCACTGTAAACTATACCATCATCTGCAAGTATGAATGGCATTGTATAGAAATAGAACATCAAATTGTGATAAAATCTTGCTCTGTTCTTAGGGAAATAAGTGCTGTCTTGTGCAAGCCATACCTTACCATTATGTGAACCTATTTGATACTTTTCTATCTCAATAACTACATCTCTAGTTTTTAAATCTGTAGTATGGACTTCATCACTATTTTCTTTGGGCATTTTAAATGTAAGGCTTTGCATAGCGCTCCATTGTGCAAGCCCACCGTGTGTGGCTAGGACATCTTGATATGCTTGAGGATATATAGATAAATCTATTTGCTCAACTGGTGCAATTTCTGTTTGAAGAGGTAATGCCTCTTTTTTGTTTTCACTCTTACAGGATATTAATAAAACACCTGCAAATAAGGTTAATAATATTTTTTTCATGTTGGAAAAGTATAAAAAGAGTATCACGATTATGTTAGGGTCATGGTAAAAAAATGTTAGAATAAGAATTTTAAAAACCGCCTTGCTTATCTTTAAGCACCAAAAAAAACATCCATGAACAAAGTTCTATCCTTTGCCATAATATTTTCTAGTTTCATAGGCTTTTGCCAGAGTCCGAAAGCGACTGCTGCAACTCAAGTTCAACAAGGCCTAGTACAACACCAACAAATGGCGCAAAACTCGCCATTCAAGAATCTTGAATTTAAAAATGTAGGACCTACCGTAATGTCTGGTCGTGTAGTAGACGTCGATGTAAATCCTGTAGACCCTACAGAGATGCTGGTCGCTTATGCCAGCGGTGGATTGTGGTACACTGATAATAATGGAACGAGTTTTACTCCTATAATGGATAGTGCAGGAACGATTAACCTAGGTGATATCGCTGTAGATTGGACTGATAAAACAATATGGGCAGGAACCGGAGAAAATAACTCTAGTCGCAGTAGTTATGCCGGTATAGGTGTTTTAAAATCAACAGATTGGGGAAAAACATGGAGTCAACCTATGCTTACAGACTCACATCACATCGGACGTATTTTGATCAACCCGTCAAATGGTGATCATGTGATTGTTGCTGTGACAGGACCATTATATTCTACTAGTGACGCACGAGGAATTTACACGACTAAAAATGGCGGATCAAGCTGGGAAAAAACACTTTATGCAACAGACATGGCCGGCTTTATAGATTTAGCGCACAGCCCTAATAATTTTAATATTATGTATGCTGCTAGCTGGGAAAAAGACCGTAAAGCATGGAATTTTGATGGAGATGGCGATGCTAGTGCTATTTATAAAAGCACGGACGCTGGACAAACTTGGGAAAAAATCACCACAGAAAAAAGTGGTTTCCCAGTAGGATCTGGAGTTGGACGTATAGGACTTGCTGTATATGATGATAACACGGTATATGCGGTTCATGACTCACAATTCCGTAGGGATAAGGATGACAGTGGAAATAACGCTTTCGCGAAAGCGAACTCCAAAAATGACCTTTCAAAAGATGATTTCAAATCCATGTCCAAAGAAGCTTTCTTAAAACTCGATAACGATAAACTTAACAAGTTTTTGAAGAGAAATGGTTTCCAAGAAAAATACAGAGCAGACAATGTAAAAAACATGGTACGCAGTGGCGATGCAACTCCACTAGATGTTGCAAAATATTTAGAAAACGCAAACACACAACTCTTTGACACACCAGTAAAAGGAGCTGAACTATACCGCAGTAATGATGGAGGGAAAACTTGGAAAAAAACTCATGAAGGTCAGATAGACGACGTGTTTTACAGCTATGGCTACTACTTTGCACAGGTAAGAGTAGATCCTAGTGATGTGAATCACGTTTATGTAATGGGAGTTCCTATAGTAAAATCTGATGATGGTGGTGCCAACTGGAAAAGTATCTCTCGTGAAAATGTACATGCCGATCATCATGCGCTATGGATCAATCCTAACAAACGTGGTCATCTTATTAATGGTAACGATGGTGGACTCAACATCTCTTATGACGATGGTGAAACGTGGATTAAGAACAACACGCCTAGTGTAGGTCAGTTTTATGCAATTAACTATGACTTGCAAAAACCATATCGCATCTATGGTGGTTTGCAGGATAATGGAGTTTGGGTAGGTGCTCATAACGCTCCTGAGGACAGAAGCTGGCACCAGCGCGGTCAGTACCCATGGGAAACTATTATGGGTGGTGATGGAATGCAAATCCAGATTGATTCACGTAATAGCGATATCGTTTATACAGGTTACCAATTTGGTAATTACTTCAGAATTAATCGAGGAACTGGTGACCGCAAATACATACAGCCTAAACATGAACTAGGTGAATCTCCTTATCGTTTTAACTGGCAAACACCTATTTTACTAAGCTCTCATAATCAAGATATATTATATCTAGGTGGTAATAAACTACATCGTTCTATGAACCAAGGTGATGATTGGACAGCAATTTCTCCTGACTTAACACAAGGTGGAAAAGAAGGAAATGTAGCTTATGGTACTTTAACAACCATTAGCGAATCACCATTCCGATTTGGTCTAATTTATACCGGATCAGATGATGGATTAGTGCAAGTTACTAAAGATGGTGGTGCCAACTGGCAAAAGTTAAATGGCGGCTGGCCAGCTAATCTTTGGGTGACAAGAGTGACAGCATCACAACATAAAAAAGGACGCGTTTATGCAACACTTAATGGGTATCGCTTTGATGATTTTACACCTTACATATACATGAGTGAAGATTATGGGAAAACCTGGAACAACATTGGGTCGTCGATACCAACATCATCTGTAAATGTAATTATAGAACATCCTGAAAAAGAGAATATCCTTTTTACAGGAACTGATAACGCTACTTATATAAGCACAGACACAGGAAAAACATGGAACCTACTAACTGGCGGTATGCCACCAGTTGCTGTACACGATTTAAAAATCCAACCAGAAGAAAATCATTTACTGGCAGGAACACATGGTCGTTCTATTTACCTGGCAGATTTGGATGCCTTAGAAATTATAGGGAATGATTTCGCTTTTGCGAAAATTGATAAAACAAGAGCTTCTTCTCGTTACGGTAGTAAAGGATTTATGTGGAGTGAAGGACCAGAACCTTCTATAGAATTAGCTTTTTACAGTCCAGCAGCCGGAAAAGTAAAAATAGAAATCCTCAACGAAAACGGAAAAACGGTTCAAGAACTCACTACAATAGCAGACAAAGGCTTGAACTTCTATGAATATGATGGCTCTATTTCAAAATCTGGTATAAAGCGATTTAAAGACACTCCTAAAACAGCAGATAATGGTAAGACCTATTTACCTGTTGGGAAATACACAGTAAAATTAAGTGGTGCAATGGGAAGCGTTGAGCAAGTTTTGGAAATGGTGGAGTAGATAGAATGTTGAGCTAAGAATCTAGAATCTGTAGCTATATTTAAAGATTTTTTGAAATGTAGATTTCTTGATTTACATTTTAACACATCACTTTAAAGACAAGATTGATTTAAGATCTTATACGACAGGTGAAAATTAAACACTCACAAAATTCCAACACTACCTTAACAGATCCTACGTAAGGAAAAAGAGCCTATTACTACTATAGCATAAGCAAAGTAGTTCCAAAGCTATTAAGATTCAATCCAAATAAGACTGAGCAGACATGCTTTTATCTATAACGATTGAAAATCCAGTGGCTGAAAGTTATCTTTGCGTCAAACTAAAAAATTATACATGAGCGCATTAGTAAAATCTTCTATTGCTAGAAAGTGGATAATGGCACTTTCGGGTCTGTTTCTGGTTGTATTCCTAACACAGCATTTTGTCATAAACATTACGTCTGTAATAGCACCAGACACTTTTAATGAGTGGTCTCACTTTATGGGTTACAACCCATTAGTTCAATTTCTTGCACAACCTATACTCATAGGTGGATTAATTGTTCACTTTGTTATGGGAATAGCTCTTGAGATTAAAAACAATAAGGCACGTCCAGTTAAGTATTCAAAATATTCTGGTAATGCAAATTCAACATGGGTATCTCGTAATATGATTATTACCGGCCTTGTAGTTCTAGCTTTTTTAGGTTTACACATGTATGACTTCTGGGTTCATGAAATGACCGTTAAGTATATCGATGTTCAACCAGAAGATTCAACTCGCTATTTACATGAACTTAAAGAGAAGTTTGTAAGTCCTGTAAGAGTCGGGATTTATGTAGTTTCTTTTGTTTTACTAGCGATGCACTTATGGCATGGATTCAATAGTTCTTTCCAGTCTATGGGAGCAAAAGCAGTTAATAAAGGTGAAGGCTTGAAAAAAGCAACTTATGCATGGTCTGTATTAATACCAGCAGGTTTTATTTTCATCGCATTGTATCATCACTTTACTCACTAATAATAATAAATTATGTCAGTATTAGATTCTAAAGTACCTAAAGGACCACTTGCTGAAAAGTGGGTAAATCATAAAAATCACATTAACTTAGTTAACCCTGCAAATAAACGTAACATTGACGTTATCGTTGTAGGAACTGGACTTGCTGGTGGTAGTGCCGCTGCAACTCTAGCTGAGCTAGGATATAATGTTAAGACATTTTGTTATAACGATTCTCCACGTCGTGCACACTCAATTGCCGCACAAGGAGGAATTAATGCTGCCAAAAACTATCAAGGTGATGGAGATTCAAATTTCCGTTTATTCTATGATACTATTAAAGGTGGTGACTATAGATCTCGTGAAGCAAACGTTCACAGACTTGCAGAGGTTTCTTCAAATATTATCGACCAGTGTGTAGCACAAGGAGTTCCTTTTGCACGTGAATATGGTGGATTGTTAGACAACCGCTCTTTTGGTGGTGTTCTTGTTTCTAGAACTTTTTATGCAGCTGGACAAACAGGACAACAGTTATTATTAGGTGCATATTCTGCATTAAATAGACAAATTAACCGTGGTAAAGTAACACCATTTAACCGTCATGAGATGTTAGATCTTGTTAAGGTTGATGGTAAAGCTCGTGGAATTATCGCTCGTAACCTAGTTACCGGTGAGATAGAAAGACATGGAGCGCATGCTGTTGTAATCGCTTCTGGTGGTTATGGAAACGTATTTTTCCTTTCTACAAATGCTATGGGAAGTAACGTAATGGCTGCATGGAGAACACACCGTCGTGGTGCACACTTTGCAAATCCTTGTTATACACAAATTCACCCTACTTGTATTCCTGTAAGTGGCGAGCATCAATCTAAACTGACCTTAATGTCAGAATCACTACGTAATGATGGACGTATCTGGGTTCCTAAAAATCTTGAAGATGCAAAAGCAATACGTGAAGGAAAATTAAGAGGTGTTGATCTTAAAGAGGAAGATAGAGATTATTACCTAGAGAGAAGATATCCAGCCTTTGGTAACTTAGTTCCTCGTGATGTTGCATCACGTGCAGCAAAAGAACGTTGTGATGCAGGTTATGGAGTAAACAAAACAGGTAACGCTGTTTATCTTGACTTTGCAGCTTCATTCCTTAGATATGGAAAAATAGAAGCACTTACTAGCGGTCATAAAGATGCCAGCGAGGCAGAAATGATTGCCTTAGGTAAAAAAGTCATAGAAAAGAAATATGGCAACTTGTTTGATATGTATATGAACATTACAGATGAGAATCCTTATGAAGTACCTATGAAGATTTTCCCAGCTGTTCACTATACAATGGGTGGATTATGGGTAGATTATAACTTACAAACTACAGTACCAGGATGTTTTGCAGCTGGTGAAGCAAACTTCTCTGATCACGGTGCAAACCGTCTAGGAGCTAGTGCATTAATGCAAGGTCTAGCAGATGGTTACTTTGTATTACCATATACTATAGGTGATTATCTAGCTGACGAGATTAGAACAGGCCCAATCTCTACTGAAACGGCTGAGTTTGATCAAGCAGAAAAAGATACTCGAGCTAGAATCGAGAAATTAATGAATGGTGCTGGTGTACACTCTGTAGATTACTATCACAAAAAGCTAGGTTTAATCATGTGGAATAAATGTGGAATGTCTCGTAATGAAACAGACCTTAAATCTGCAATGGATGAAATAGCTGAGTTGAGAGCAGATTTCTGGAAAAACGTAAAAGTTCCTGGTAGTGCAGATACTAAGAATCAAGAACTAGAGAAAGCAGGTCGTGTTGCAGATTTCCTAGAATTAGGAGAGTTGTTTGCAAAAGATGCTTTAGATAGAAATGAAAGCTGTGGTGGTCACTTCCGTGAAGAGTACCAGACAGAAGAAGGTGAAGCACTGAGAGATGACGTAAATTATGCTTACGTATCTGCTTGGGAATATAATGAGAATCCACGTGACGCAAAATTACACAAGGAAAATCTAGTGTTTGAGAACGTAGAATTGAAAACTCGTTCTTATAAATAATTGAATTTTAAATGTTCCGCTTTCGCGAAAGCGTGACAAACTAAATATAAAAAGTATGAAACTTACTTTAAAAATATGGAGACAGGCTGGTCCTGAAGCCAAAGGAAAAATGGTTACTTATCCACTAGATGGTGTAGATGGTGATATGTCTTTCCTAGAAATGATGGATATCTTAAACGAAGAACTGGTTAATAAAGGTGAAGAACCTGTAGAATTTGACCATGACTGTCGTGAAGGAATCTGTGGATCTTGTAACATGATGATCAATGGACAACCTCATGGACCTCAAAAACTGACGACGACATGTCAATTGCACATGAGAAAGTTTAACGATGGTGATACTATTACTATTGAGCCATGGAGAGCTGCTGCGTTTCCTGTTATCAAAGATTTAATTGTAGATCGTTCTTCTTTTGATAGAATTCAACAAGCTGGTGCTTATGTGTCTGTAAATACCTCTGGTAATACTCAAGATGCTAACTCTATTCCTATTGAAAAAGCAAAAGCAGACGAGGCATTTCACTCGGCTACTTGTATAGGTTGTGGAGCTTGTGTTGCAGCATGTAAAAATGCTAGTGCGATGTTATTTACAAGCGCTAAAGTTTCTCAATACGCCTTATTACCACAAGGTGAAATTGAGGCTACAGATCGTGTTCAAAACATGGTTCGCCAGATGGATATTGAAGGATTCGGTAACTGTACAAATACAGGAGCTTGTATGATTGAATGTCCTAAAGGAATTAAGTTAGAAAATATCGCACGTATGAACAGCGAATATTTAAAAGCAAATATCTAGTAAGTAGTTAAATTACTTAAGTATTAAAAAACTCCATCTTTTAATAGATGGAGTTTTTTTTAATTAATCTTGTTTCATAAATAAAGCTCCTAGTTTATACTAGGAGCTTTATTTATATAAATCATGAAGTACTTATAGTCTAGAACAATACTTTATCTGTTAATAATAAGATACCATTTGAAGTTTGAATAGAAGTAAAGTCTTGGGAGCGGAATTTAACCACTTCACTAAAAGGACCTGTACTAAAAGTAATATCGCTTTGTGAATTCATAGAAGTTGAAACATCAGAACCTAGTGTTGAAATAACTAAACCGTCAGACAGCTCACTTACCTCATAGTTCTCTTGAAATGACAATTGAGTGCTTATCGCAAAGTTGATTGATTGAGCTATATTATTATTAGTATCACCTGCATTCAATCCTGCTAGAAAAGTGTCTACTGCAGCATTATCTGGAACGAAAACAGTAAGTTCTTGAGATAAACCAGATTGAAATTTAGATTCTAAAGTAGTAAAGGCCGTAGAAGCGTCTGCAGAAGCTTCTATTAAAGATTTGAAACTAGAGAATTCAAGGCATTCATTAATAAATGTTCTCGCAGTTGATAGCTCTACAATTTGATCAACAGAATGTACCACTCCATTTACAAACAACATATCTGGTGTGATTACAGGAACTCCATTAATCTTAAGACCATCATGATTAGAAATGATAGACATAACATGAGAAGAAGATTCAAAAGAAGTTTGAGCCATAGTCTCTACAAAAAGCTCTTCTACTGTATTTAAGTCACTAATTAAAAGCTCTGATTGAATCACATGATTTTTAAGCAACTGAGCTAGCTCATCTTGAGGAATTTGATTAATACTAGTCATTCCATTTTGAGAAAGATAATTTTCAAAAGCAACATTTGTAGGAGCAAATAAGGTAATGTTTTCTTGATGTGCTAACCAGTCTTGTATTTCACTACCCAATATAGCATCATTGAATATAGTGTAATTAGAGTCGCTACCTACATAGTCTGCAATTTTTTGAGGAACCTCTTCTTGATAAAGGTCTGCATTAGTTAGTTCGTCTCCACTACAGGAAACAAAGAAAGCGGCGATTAAAGATAATTTTAAAAGTAAAGTAAAGTTTTTCATGATCTTATTGTTAATTGGTGTTATCCAAAATTAGCGCTTCAACCAGTTATTTTGAGTTTAACCGAACGTAAATCGTTGAAAGTGACTGCCAAAGTTTTCCCAATTGATCTATACAAATCACCATAATGCACAGTATATCAATGCTTTAGAGCCCAACGTACTAGTATTATCATGTAATCGTTGTATTATGCATTTCGTCGATTTTATAGCTTATTAACGATTTATTTTGTGTTTTAACAGATTTTAAAATGAAATGGATTAAATTTGCACGCCATTACTAACAATTAACAGTTAATTCACAGTTAGATTAACAAATGTTAAAATCACCCGTTTGTATTTTAACTATATTAGAGTATGCTGAACTCTAAACTACCCAATACTAAAGATTCTATATTCTCCATTATGAGCAACTTAGCTCATAAAAACAATGCTTTAAATTTATCCCAAGGCTTTCCTAGCTTCCCTGTTGACACTATTTTAAAGGATTATCATACCGCAGCAATTAAAAATAATTACAATCAATATGCTCCTATGGCAGGAGTGACTTTTTTAAGAGAATCAATATCTCTTAAAATGTTGAAACTTCATCAAGCTAACTACCATCCAGGTAATGAAATATGTATAACTGCCGGTGCTACTCAGGCCATATTCACTGCAATACAGGCAATAATTCACTCGGGTGACGAGGTAATAGTCTTTACACCAGCATATGACTCTTATGTACCTGCGATACAAATGGCCGGTGGTATTGCGATAGAAATACCTATGAAATTACCCGATTTCAATATAGACTGGCAAAAAGTAATTGATCATATTAATGATAAAACTGCGATGATAATGATTAACTCACCACATAATCCTAGTGGTAAGATGTTAAATCATGATGATATGATACAATTAGAACGTCTAGCGGTTCAACATAACTTAATTGTATTAAGCGATGAGGTATATGAACATATTACTTTTGATAATAACGCACATTTAAGTGCCGCAAGGTATCCTGAACTTAAAAAGCGTAGTTTTATCACAGCTAGTTTTGGCAAAACATTTCATGTCACAGGTTGGAAAACAGGCTATTGTCTCGCTCCAGCATATTTAATGAAAGAATTCTATAAAGTCCATCAATACCTTGTGTTCAGTATTAATCATCCTGCACAAATTGCAATAGCCAATTATATACAAGAAGAAAGCAGATATCTTGAATTAGCATCATTCTATCAACGTAAAAGAGATTTGTTTTTAAATTCGATTAAAGACAGTAAATTTTCATTTGACGCTTCCCAAGGAACGTATTTTCAATTATTAGATTATGCTTCCATTACTGATGAAAATGATGTCGCTTTTGCTAGAAGGTTAACCATTGACTACAAAATTGCTGCGATACCTATATCCGTCTTTATGAATGGCACAGACCCAAAAATGCTACGATTTTGCTTTGCTAAAGAAGACCATGAAATCATAAAAGCCGCTCAAATTTTAAATAGTCTATAATTCGGTTCTTATAAATTAGCAACTATTTTTACAAAAGATAAATTGATTAATGAAATCTAAAGAAGATATAAGAGTAAGTTTAATACAAACACATCTAGTCTGGGAAAACCCTAAGGCTAATCTTGTCGAATTTTCGCGAAAGCTTGAACAACTATATGGTATCACAGATCTAGTCATTCTACCTGAAATGTTTACGACTGGCTTTTCTATGCATCCTGAAGAACTAGCCAGTGATGAAAAGATTTATAAGTACCTTAAAGCTCATGCAAAAAAAGGTGGTTTTGCCATCTATGGTAGTGTCATGTTTCAAGAAGGAAATAGGTATGTAAATCGCGGCATTTTTATGCGCCCTGATGGTACCTACACTTTATATGATAAAAAACACCGATTTACGCTCGCTGGTGAACAAAAAGTATACGACAGTGGGAAACAGCCTGTTATTGCCGACTATCTGGGATGGAAATTTAATTTACAGATATGTTATGATTTAAGGTTTCCTGTGTTTGCTAGAAATACACAAGATTATGATGTGCTTATCTATGTAGCAAACTGGCCAGTTCCTAGAGTTAATGCATGGGATGCACTTTTAAAGGCTAGAGCAATTGAAAACATGTGCTATGCAATAGGTGTTAACCGCACTGGTGTTGATGGCAGTGGTATGGATTACAATGGCCATTCTCAAGTTTATAACGTTTTAGGAGAAGAGTCTATTGAACATCCATGGGAAAACCAAAATATTAAAACAGTTCTACTTAAAAAAGAGCACGTTTTAAAGTTGAGGTCTAAATTGAGATTTCTAGAAGATAGAGATCCGTTTACTTTAATATAACCGTTTCACGCACATCCCAGTTTGCTTGTAACGTAATTACTTCTGGCAAATAAACAACAGTTTCTGGCTGTAATCCTTTTAGAAAATTACCCGTATCGTATCTTCCATTTGCATTGTCATCATAAATGACACGAATTAAATAACTTCCTGGATCCAAATTCTCAAAGGCATATACTCCATTGTCAATAGCTATTTGCTCATTGATCACGGTTAAATCTTCCTTTACTATTTGAACAATTGCTGGCCATTGAGTACCAGATGATAGGGTGATTTCCATATTTCCGTAATCAGATGTTGACCTTGTAGTGCCATTAAAAGCTAAAGTATCGGTAGTCTCGCCATAAAAGTCAATTATTGCACCTGGTAAGACATCTACCTTATAACGTTGCATTTCATTTTTCTCAAAATTTATTGTCAATTCGTTTTTTAATACATCTAATTGAGCGTCAAATTCAATGGCTATAGAGTCTTTATCTATAACCTTAAACTTAGAAAGGTCAAAAGATTCTATAGGTGTACTCGCGGTAAGGACTAATGGATTAGATAACGACAAATCTTTTTGTTTTTTAACAATTAGACTATCTACAAATCGTTCTTTAATTAAAACTCGTTTTGAGTCTTCAAATTCTTTATACTTTACATCTAAAAAGACACTATCCCTATCAATCTCTGGCTGAAACCAAAATTGTAACGTATCTGATTTTTCTAATTTTGTAATTCTAGTTTTAGTAAAAAGGTTCTTTTCTTGAGATTTAACATTTAGAGAATCTAACCTACCTGTATATGCTACATACAACTTAGTTTTACCTTCATGAGTAATTTTTTTAACACTAGGATCTAGTTCTGGTTGAAACATTTTTAATTCATAAACCTCATCACTAGGTACAGTAACAGCCTTTGTCACATAACCTATTTTATCAGTACGCGGATTGAATTTTAGGTCACTATTTTCTTCTTTAACTCCTACTAGTCGGTATTCACCAGCAGCAAGATTCTCCATGGTAAAGGTTTTTAAACTATCCAATGTATTTAATACGTACAACGGCGGTCCTTTAAAAACCAACGAATCCGTATACTCTTCATCCATTTTATAGAGTAATACATTAACAAAGTCATCTGCTTTATAATTGAAGGCATCTGTTATTTTACCATTAAGCTGTAGAGAATCAATATAAGTTCCCGTGCTGAAAACATATCTAAAAAACGGATATGGATTTGATTCATTATTATCGACTATACTCTGCCCAAAATTGAGCGTATAAGTTGTATTAGGCGCTAGTGTATCTGTAATGGTAATGGTCATTTTTTTAGACGCGCTACCTTGTGGTGTTACTATAGGTCTGTTCTTAAGAGGTGGAGAAACAACTAACTGTTTTTGTAAATCTTGTAATTTGATATATTCATCAAAAGTTATTTCAATCTCTTGAGCCTTGAAATTAACACTATAATTATCGGGATAAGCACGTAAGATGACAGGTGGTTCCTCATCTATAGGTCCACCGGTAGGGTTACCACGTTTTGCACATTGAACCAATAAAATGGTAATGGATAAAACTAACGCTATATTTAAAATGGTCTTTTTCACAGTATAGTATAACGACTGCAAGGTACTATGATTATGTAAAAGATAGAAAAGTTTTATGAATTACACTTACAAGGCAGTTTATACTGATATTGCCATTGTGGCTATAGAGATCTTTATATCAGAAATACTTAATAACGCTCTAGCACACAAAACTAATGTCGTACCTGTGGTAATGACATCATCAACTATTAAGACATGTGTGCCTTGAGGTAAGGATCCTACTAGTTGATATGGATTATTAGATTCATCACTACGTTGCGTTTGATTCAATCGTGCTTGGTTAATTGTATTTTTAGTTTTCACTAAAATGTCATCGCGATAACTTGCATTTAAAATTTGTGCAAGCTCATTTCCAAATCCAGCGACCTGATTATAGCCACGTTTTTTAAGCCGTTTAGGATGAACTGGCACAGGTACTACTACATCTACATCCATAAAAAGATCGCATTCAATTAATTCTTGCCCTAACCAAGAGCCTATAAAACTGCTTATTTCTTCTTTTTTACGATACTTTAATTGATGAATCATTTGCTGTACTGCACCTATTTTTTCATAATAAAATAAGCTTGTAACATGTTGGACATCGATACGAGTATAAAAAAGTTCTCGCATTTTTTCATCACTTGTTTTATGAAAATTAGTTAATGGCAAATGCGTACGGCATGAGGTACAAAGCAAGTTCTCTCCAGTAGTAAGAACGCTCTCACAACCTACACACAACTCTGGATAGAGTAAGTTAAAGAAATCATATATCCAGCGCTTCATATATATTATTTAGTACGTTTATAGCGTTAAAAGACTAAAGATAACATTATGGGAACTCAAAAAGACAACCGTTTATTAAAGATATTACTAGGACTAGCAGTCCTATTGTTAATAATCTTAGGAAGTTACACCTACAGAGCACATCATAAAAACGAGGCTATCACTACTCAATTAGGAATTGAAAAAACAGAGATTGAAAAAGCACTCGATAACATCGAAAAAGAATATTTAATAGAAATCGAAAAAGGAACTGCAATCACTAGCGACCTAGAAGCTGCTAAAGAACGCATCACTAGACTTAAAGACTCTGTAAACAGATTAGAACCTAATGTAGCCATACTTGCTAGACTGCGTAAAGAATTAGTAAAAATAAAAGACGAGCGTGAGGTTCTTGCGGCACGTGTTTATGTACTTGAACGAGAAAACGAGACTCTAGTTCGTGTTAAAGACAGCACGCTTCAAGTACTTAATGAAGAAATCATCGCTAGTACTAATAAATCAACAGAAATTGACAACCTTAATGAAAGCATGGCAAAAGCAGCCACTCTTTTACCTACTAACTTTAAGACAAAAGGAGTTATTATAAGAAGTAGCGGGAAAGAAATAGAAAACGATCGTGCACGACGTGTAGATGATTTAAAAGTATGCTTTACACTACCTCAAAATGCACTTGCACCTACTGGTGTTCAGTCTTTTTACTTGCAAGTAATTAACCCAGATAACAATGTGTTAGGACTCAAGAAAAAGCAACAATTTGAAGACCAAGAACTAACGTATTCTAAGGTAGTTTCTTTTAATTACAAGGGCCAAGAACTTGATATTTGTGAACTTGTTCAATCTAACGAGGATGACATCGTTAAAGGAACATATCGCATCAATCTATATAATGGTGGTATAAGAGTCAGTAGTTCAGAACTGGCACTTAGATAAACACTTGTACAAATAATTATTTAAACACGCTTTAGGGCGTGTTTTTTATTTTACGCTTTCGCGAAAGCGAAATAAACAAAATCATATCGTTGCAAAGAGCCTTTTTTTTACATTTGCAGCTATGGCAAAGAACAACGATCAAGATCAGTTTAAAAAAGTACTCTCACATGCAAAAGAGTACGGGTATGTTTTTCAATCAAGCGAAATCTATGATGGATTAAGCGCTGTTTACGACTATGGTCAAAACGGTGTAGAGTTAAAGAAAAACATCAGAGAATACTGGTGGCAAGCGATGACGCAATTAAACCAAGATATCGTAGGTATAGATGCAGCTATTTTTATGCATCCTACGACATGGAAAGCCTCTGGTCACGTAGATGCTTTTAATGATCCGTTGATTGATAATAAAGACTCTAAAAAACGCTATCGTGCAGATGTGTTAATAGAAGACTATTGTGAAAAAAATCTTCAAAAAGCCAATAAAGAAATAGCAAAAGCTGCTAAAAGATTTGGTGAAGATTTTGATGCAGATATGTATCGCCAGACTAATCCACGTGTGATGGGTTACATGAAGAAAGCTACTGAACCTACTGCAAGACTTGCTACTCTTTTAGAGGCTGAAGATCTTGCTGGTGTAAAAGCACTTATAGAAGAACTTGAAATCGCAGATCCAGATACAGGTTCTAAAAACTGGACAGATGTGCGCCAGTTCAACCTTATGTTTGGTACTAAAATAGGTGCCAGTGCAGATACTGCTACAGATCTATATTTAAGACCAGAAACAGCACAAGGTATTTTTGTAAACTTTCTAAATGTTCAAAAAACTGGTCGTATGAAGATTCCTTTCGGAATAGCACAAACCGGTAAAGCTTTTAGAAACGAGATTGTTGCACGTCAATTCATTTTCCGTCAGCGTGAATTTGAACAAATGGAGATGCAATATTTTGTAAAGCCAGGAACAGAACTTGAATGGTTTGAAATCTGGAAAGAACGTCGTATGGCATGGCACAACTCACTAGGAATGGGTCAAGAAAATTACCGTTTTCATGACCATGAGAAACTAGCACATTATGCAAACGCTGCAACAGACATCGAATTTGACTTCCCATTTGGTTTTAAAGAATTGGAAGGTATTCATTCTCGTACAGACTTTGACCTTAAAGCACATGAAGAGCATAGTGGTAAAAAACTACAATTCTTTGACCATGAAGAAAATAAAAGTTACGTGCCTTATGTACTGGAAACGTCGATAGGTTTAGACAGAATGTTTCTAGCTGTATTCTCTAATTCTTTACAAGAAGAAAAATTAGATGGTGGTGGCGAGCGCACAGTCCTTAAATTACCTGCAGTTCTTGCACCAGTTAAAGCGGCTATTTTACCATTATTAAAGAAAGACGGATTACCAGAAATCGCAAACGAAATTATAGACGAACTAAAGTGGTCTATGAAAGTTGCTTATGAAGAAAAGGACTCTATAGGTAAGCGTTATGCACGTCACGATTTGAACGGTACACCGTATTGTGTAACCATAGATCACGATACTAAAGAAGATCATGCAGTTACCGTTAGAGATCGCGATACAATGACTCAAGAACGTATTGCTATTAAAGACCTAAAAAACTATCTAGAAGCCCGTGTAAGCATGAGCGAATGGTTAAAAAAAATCTAATAGATTTTCAAGGATGATTGTTACTTAATACCAATAAAGTTTCTTTCATTAAAGTAAAAAGGTCGCTATAAATAGCGACCTTTTTACTTTAATCTATATATGTTATTATTTAACTCTTTATGAATTTCCTTGTAAAAACATTTCCATTTACATCTATTAACTGAACAAAATAAATGCCTGACTCTAAGTAATTGGTATAAATAGTTGAATCGTTGAACTCAACAGAAATTTGCTTTCCTGTAACAGTAAATAAAATTACTTCATGCAATTCACAATTTTCAACCTGCAAATTATCAGTTGTTAGAGTTGGGTATATAGACACTTCTTCAATACTAGATAATTCATCAATGGATAAAGGCGCTGACTCTGCCACTTCAAAATTATCAACAAACACATTAGTCGCAAGAGTTGTTACATTTCCCTCAAATGCCCAAAAAGCGAAAACTACAGTACTAGAAAAGTAAGAGCTATCTAAATCAACAGAAAAAGTTTCTCCTCCATTTATTATTGTACTAGCACTATCAAAAAACATTAAAGAGGTAAAGGTTGCACCACCATCTAGGGAAACCACTAAATGAATCTCATCGCCTGGATTAAGTGCTTGAAAAGTAGTTGCACTATTATTATTATTAGTAAACGCCATATCCCAACTAACCGTGTAAGAACCTGAAGCAGGCACCATTGATAAATCCACCATCGGACTTATCAAAAAATCCCGCTTAACATTGTTAGTCATATTAATTCTTATTGCTCCTGTAGTACCATTATTATTGAAACCATCTCGCAACCACGCACCACCATTATCTACAGCCCAGCCATCTGTGTACAACACATCTGTGTCCCGAGTCTGATTCCAACCAGGAAGCATAAAACTATTACCTGTTTGATTATTAACAATACCTGAAAAATCCTCAGATAGTACAACTACCTGACTATAAATACTATTATAAATTAAAAAGATGAAAATTGAAAGTAAAATTTTTTTCATAATGACGCTGTTTTAAGAATTAGCGCACAATATATTCAATTTAATAGTGTGAATAGTTTTGTAGATACTTTCACTAGATAAAACACAATAAAAACACTAAATCACATTCATATTTTAACATTCATGACTTTAATTCAATAAATTACAAGTGTATTTTTTGCGAATATGATTTTCCTACATCATGAATCAAGTTGATTTATACTTTCAGTTTATTTAATTCGATAAACGCTAATTTATTTCTATTGATATGTTTTAAAAATAAAAAACACCGTGACTAAATAGTCACGGTGTTTTTCTAATATAACTCTTTTCAAAAGTATATAATTCAATTAAGGTATTACAGCGTCAATAACAACACACAATTCACCTTCCAGTCCTCCTACTGTGACTACATCAAAACGGAATTCATCACCTACAGCTGTTCCTGCACGCTGACATGTTACAGTCACGGCATAATTTGTACCATTTATACCTAATGTACCTGGCCCTACAGCATTTAAGGTAACTGCATCTGTTAGCAACCATATATTACCAGGATTAGATGTCTCATACACCTCTACAGCAGCTACACCAGGTCCACCATTATTAGGAAAAAGCTCTGTTTGTAATTGAGCTTCAGGTATTAATGTTTGTGTACTTCCATCGTCAAAGGTTAGTCCTTCATAATTACATTGGTTTTGATTGTCTGCCATACCATCATCATTATCACAACTTAAAAATAAGATGGACATAAAAAATAATAGCGAGGCTTTAACTAGGTACTTCATAATAATCGATTTTAGTTGTTACTACTAGATTAGGTATTAAAAATAGCCATCCTATTACACGAATTATATAATCAATTGACGTAAAGCTGTTTTCACTCTATGAAATAACGAGTTGATTGTGTTAAATAGGTAAAGAATCTAGTTAATAAGAAAGTTCTAACTTAAAAATAAGCCTTTAACTGTACACTACCGGTGTGAATGGTTCTTGCGGTTTCACTGTCACGTCCACTATAAGAGATATTTAAATCTAGAAAACTAGAAATGTTTTTCTGGAATAATAGATTCCAGGTAAAATTTGTACCTGGCTGTAATCCTTCTAGCATTTGGAAACCTACAGGAGAAAATGCTTGTCCTATAAAATCATTTTTTACATAGCGTATCTCGCCATTAACGGCATAGCTTTGCTCTTTATTAAAAGACCAACTTACACCGATATTCTGTTGATCGAGCATCGCTTCTTCATTGACCACATTTTCTTTAGACTCCAATTCATAAAATACATCTACACGGCTACTATTACCAAATAAATAAGACACTTGAGGCTTGAATAAACGCTCGTTAATTTTAAAATTGCGATTTGTAAAGTTTTCGCTTTCACTAGCGTTAAAACCTGTTTGAGCGTCTAAGGTAAACAACCAGCTTTCCTTAATTTTATGAATAAAACCTAGTTGATGACTTTCTATATCACTACTCAGACTACCTATACTTTGCAAGTTTTCATTTGCACTACTGATGTAGGTGTAATTAGTAGTATACTTCTGTTTACCACGATTAAAAAACAGGCTGTTTCTAAAATTGAGATTTAGTCCTAGCTGATTATCTCCTGTACCGAAAGGATTCAAATCAAACGTAGCTCCTTCTCTCTCTACCATACGATCAATCAAGTAACTGGTCTGATTATAGAAGTGAGATAACACCTTTTTATAACCATCGCTTTGCGACCACGAGCTGGGATTTAAGGTAAGCGTTTGAGAAAACTTATTTTGATGTGTAGGCACAAAGACCTGATTGGGCAGTAAAATGCGCACAAAGCGCCCTTGATCTTGAAATTGTGCCACTTCAAACTCATTTAAATCTTGTATCCCATCGCCGTTATAATCTATCCAGGTAAAAGTTCCCTGTCCTGGATTAACAGCTACATAAGTAAAATCCTGTCGTGGTATCGTAGAACTGTTGGTCTCATAAGTCGTATTCCACAATACTTTTTTATCAAAAAATTTGCGCTGGTATTGTAGTCTGCTATTAAAAGACACCTCATCTTCTATAGTTTCTATTTCGCTTTTAAGCACACGATAATTTGCATAGATCTTTAAAGTACTCAACTCATCTTTAATAGGTTGTGATCTTATGTAATAATTATTAGACCTGTTAACACGCTCTAGATTGCCCAATCGCAAACTATCATTTACACGATTTCTATAACCTACTTCTACAAAAACAGCAGTACTATCTCCTACTCCAGTATAGACTTCATAACCTGCAAAACGTTGAGATAATGCCGTCAGACTGCGATCAGCAAGCACGGTTTGCTGATTATCTTCTGTCTCATATCGAGCACCTATCCATTTATTATTGAACCGTTTTACCACATCAGCATTGGCTCTGTAAAATTGTGATTCTAGAGCAGTAGCGTTTGTGTTGAGTACGCTTCCGCGAAAGCGTGCTGTCCATCCACCATCACGATATACACCATTTAAGTTGTGTCTATTACCACTATAACTATCAGAAAACTCGAGATGTTCTAATTCATAAGTAGCTCGTAAGGTGGAATCTTGCACATAATCCAATCCAATTGTAGAAAAGAGTTGATTACCGGTGATGACGTCTAAGTTCCAATCACGATTAAATTCGATATTATAAACGCGCTCTACATTACGAAAGTTTTGGTCAATATAATCAGACTTTACACGAGCTCTTAAAGTGGTAAGTGAGTCCTTTTTCCATAGCTGCTGTTGCACAGCGAGTTTTACAGCAACACCACGATTATCATCATCATCTATGCTTGAAAAGCGATTCAAGTCATTACTGCTGGCTGCAATTTCAGTATCTAGAATAGTGGTTTTAGAAGGTGCATAACGGGCTTTAGCACCTGCAATTGTTATGATTTCTGGTGCAAATAATCTAATCACAGGTGCAAAACTACCTTGCGACACTCCTGCGATAGGCGCCACATATTCATAAATATTTGCAATCGCTTGGTCATTTACAAGCACATAATCTCCTTGATTCTCACCTACAAAAGAGAATCGTACATTGAATAGCTCATCATTAGAATCTTGCGAAAAAACAAATCGTTCTACACCAGCAATGGTTTCCTTGCGATATAGGATCTTGTTTTCAGAAAATGTGTCCTCTACCGCACTAGGTGCAATAGCGAGATCTTCATTATCTCCTGCGGCAGCGAGAATGGTAACTTGATCTTCTGTTAAATTTTGTTGTAACGGCTGATTTTTGGCATCACTCTCAGTATAGATGTAGGTTTCTACCGCTAGTTTATCAGTCTCATAGCCACCTTTTGCATAGCCTACAAAACGGGTGAAATTACGTTCACTGTACTGATATTCTATAGAAATACGCATTTCACTGGTAATAGGAAACGTAGCATTAAAGCGCACCTCGCCAGCGTTATAATCTATGACATAGTCTGCATTTTCACCTCTTGTAAGCGGCACACCATTTACAAAAACACGCTCACTACCAGAGACGACCAGTATAAACAACTCACCATTACGACCGGTTAATTTATATGGACCTTGGTTACCTTCTTGACCAGTGAATCTGGAGATATTAAAAATACCACGTACTAAAGCACCAGCTGCCTGAACATAGCCTTGAGAATTATCGCCTTCAAATTTGATCTGACCAGAGATTCCTTGTACGCGTTTTGTAAAATTATTGAAGTAAGAATCTGATTGTTGTAAGTCTACATCTCCTGCTCTTATGTTCCAGTCATCACTGTAGAGTTCTATAAAAATCTGGTCAAATTCATCGAGGCGTTGTGAATAGCCATTCTGAGTTTGTGGTACGTTTGCGTCTTGAATGGAAGCACGCAAAGAGACTTTATCAGATAGCGCACCAGAGATTCTCAAATCCAGTTCTGAGTCTACGACTGAGTTTTGATTATTTCCTACTCGCAATCCTCGTGTAATAGAGCCTGTGGTGTTCAATCCATTAAATGGCACATAATTGCGCTGCACTGTAGGTTGTCGCATGGCAACTACACGTTCTTGAGCCGTTTCATTTTCTAGAATAATTTTAGGATCGTATAGCTGGTAAGTTCTGGTTAAAAATTCTGGAAATGGTAAGAACTGTATATCTATAGAATCTGTTTTTATCGCGGTAGCATCTTTAATACTTAGCATCGCTTTTATAAAATCTACCTGATAAGCTGTTGAATCTACTGGCATGCCGCGACTATCTACTATCTTGAAATAGGATGGATTGATACTGATGCTATCCAATTTTATACTGTCTGTCACCGCACGACGCACTTTTTTCACATTTACATACTCTTGTGCACTGGCTGCTGCCATGATGAGAGTAAAGAGAAATGCAAGTGCGTGTTTCATGCAAGATTAAAACAGATTCTCTTCAAAAATATTTTAAATCCACGTGGTAAAGCGGTTTTATAGTGGGAAATGATGACTAAGTAATAAAACAACCACTGGACTTAAGTCGTATCGCTCAACTACTTCTATAAAAATACTTTTAAATTTTTCTCGTTATTCTCTTATTGCTCAACTAGTTTCTATAATTTTATAGGAATTCTAGTACTAACCACACCTACTACCTATTTCTATGAAAAAGTTAATCCTCGCTCTTTGTACTGTCATGCTTCTTTTTGCCTGTAAAGACGACCAGCAAATCAATACAGAAGAAAACGTCAACACCTTCTTCAAGTTTAGAGAATATGTGGCACAGGTTTCTGATAACGTGATATCTGCTCGAGAACCTATCATTATACGACTTAATGAGCCTGTAGAAAGCTGGAAGGTTGATATGCAGCTGGAGAATGATATCATGACGCTTTCGCCTAGAGCTAATGGAATAGTAAAGTCCTTAGATCATCAGACCATCGCTTTTGTACCCGATGAACCACTGGAACAAGACACTAAATATAAAGTGAGTTTTAAACTGGGAAAAGTAAAAGACGTCCCAGCAGATTTTAAAACATTTGATTTTGAGCTTAAAACCATTAAACAAGATTTTATAGTACGTACAGAACCGGTAAGTTCTTATGATAGTAATTACCAATTCATCTCTGGTAGTATCATCAGTAGTGACGTGATGACTTTAACTAATGCTGATCTTTTATTAAAAGCGACATTAAACGGCAAAGAGTTGCCTATTAAAATTCTTGATAATAATGAATTAGGAAAGTATTTTGAATTTAAAATAGATAGTATAAAACGACCTGTTGAAGATGAAGAGATAGAAGTAAGCTGGAATGGTAAATCGATAGGTGTCGATAGCAAAGGTGATAATGTGGTGCGCATACCTGGTAAGAATTCTTTTTCTGTTACAGATATAGAACTGTTTAACAACGATTCACAATATATACTGGTCAATTTTTCTGATCCTTTACAGACTGGACAAAATCTAGATGGGTTGATACAAATTGAAGGTGTTGATAAATATAAATTTGAAGTTGACGGCAATGAGGTTAAGTTATACCCTAATAAAACCGTTACCGGAAGTAAAAAAGTTGAGGTCTTTACAGGCATAAAAAGTGTCGATGGGTATAACCTTAAATTTCCTTTCTCTAGTTACATTGCTTTTGAACAGGTAGAACCTGCTGTGGAATTAGTGCGCAACGGAACTATTTTACCTTCTTCTCAAAACTTAAAAATCAATTTTAAAGCCGTGAATCTTAAAGCGGTAGATGTTTGGGTTTATAAAGTTTATACTAACAATGTCCTGCAATATTTACAAAGCAATAACTTAAGCAATAAAGGTAATTTGCGCAATGTAGGTAGACCGGTTGCACGCGACGTGATCGATCTAGCCGGTAGTGGTAAAGATGTTACTAAATGGAATGTCTTTTCAATAGATTTAAGCAAGATCATTGCTCCAGATCCTGGTGCACTATATCGTGTAGAGTTTAAATATAAAAAAGCCTATAGTGCCTACAATTGTGATGACAGTACACTAGAAGAAACGGAAGATGAAGAAGAGATCGATTTTGACGTTTCTTTTGAGTCTTCTAACTGGGATAGTTATCAAAACTATTACTATGATGACTATTACTATGATTATGACTGGAGCGAGCGTGATAATCCTTGTTCAAATTCTTTTTATCGCAATAAAAGCGTTAGTACTAATGTGCTTGCTAGCGATCTAGGAATAACGGTTAAACGTGGTGAGAATAATACCTATCTGGTTGCTATCAATAATATCTTGACGACTAAACCATTGGGCGGCGCCCGTGTTGAATTATTTAATTTTCAACAACAAGAAATTTATGAAGGACGCACTAATGCGCAAGGACTACTCCATATCGATTTAAGAGATGAGAAAGCATTTTTTGCACAAGTGAGTTATAATAATCAATTTGGATACGTCAGGTTAGATGATGGTAACGCATTACCAGTAAGTAAATTTGACACTGCTGGAAAAAACTTAAGCAATGGTCTTAAAGGATACATCTATGGTGAACGTGGCGTATGGCGACCTGGCGATCACATTTATCTAACATTTGTATTAAATGATGCCGATAATAAATTACCCAACGGTCATCCTATCAAACTAGAATTGCGCAATCCAAATGGTAAAATCACCCATCGAGAGGTTTTAAAAAATGGATTGAATAATTTTTACCAATTTGATCTAAAAACAGATGATGAAGCACCTACAGGAAACTGGAATGCACGCATAGAAGTAGGTGGTTCTACTTTTAATAAAACACTTAAAATAGAAACCATTAAACCGAATCGACTTAAGGTAAAACTCGATTTTGAAGATGAGATTTTAAAATCTGGAAAAGCAAGTACTGGAACTCTAGAAACCATGTGGTTACATGGCGCAACTGCAAAAGGACTTAAAGCGGATATTACTGCAAAGTTATATCCTACTACTACAAAATTTGAAGATTATAACAGCTACGTCTTTGACGATCCGTCACGCTATTATGATACCGAAGAAGTTGAAGTATTAAATAGCAGCGTTAACCAGCAAGGACAGGCTAGTTTTACTTTCAAACCAGGCATGTCTACAGAAGCTCCTGGAATGTTGAAAGCAAGCTTCTTGACTAAGGTTTATGAAAACGGTGGAGATTTCAGTACAAACGTAACTACCAAAATATATTCACCTTATGACACTTATGTTGGTCTAGATGTACCACCAGGAGATAAACGTCGTGGAATGCTAGTAACAGATCGTGACCATAAATTTGATGTAGTAACTGTTGATGAAAATGGAAAACCTAAAGCAACTAAAAACCTAGAAGTAAAAGTTTATAAGGTAAACTGGCGCTGGTGGTGGCAAAGCTCTTCAAACAGTTTATCACGTTATGAATCTAGAGAATATAAAGAACTTATTATGCAAACCACTGTATCTACTGGTAGTAATGGTAAAGGCGACTTTAAATTCAATCTAGAATATCCAGAATGGGGACGATATTTAGTGCGTGTATACGATCCGACCAGTGGACATGCGACAGGTAAATTAGTTTATGTAGACTGGCCAGGTTGGGCTGGAAAAAGTCGTAAGACAGACCCAGAAACCGCTTCCATGCTTATTTTTAATGCAGATAAAGAAAAATACGTAGTAGGTGAAAATGCAAAAATCACTTTCCCTAGTACTAGCGATGGTCGTGCACTAGTCACCATAGAAAATGGAACAGAAGTGCTCGATGCACAATGGGTAAACACCACAAAAGATGAAACTGTAGTAAATATACCTCTCAACAACCTTTACGTTCCTAATGTATTTGTGCACATCACTTATTTACAGCCACATGCACAAACCGCAAACGATCTTCCTTTAAGAATGTATGGTGTGATACCGCTTCTAGTAGAAAATAAAGCTTCACATTTATATCCAGTGATCAATATGCCAAATGAGCTCGCTCCAGAAAGTCAGACGACCATAAAAGTGAGTGAGAAAAACGGTAAAGCCATGACCTATACCATTGCCGTAGTTGATGAAGGACTATTAGATTTAACAAATTTCAAAACGCCTAATGCTTGGGACACCTTTTTTGCTCGCGAGGCTTTAGGAGTAAAAACATGGGATATTTTTGACGATGTAGTCGGCGCTTATGGCGGCCGTATCGATGCTGCCTTTGAAATAGGTGGTGATGGAACTGCACAAGATGCCAAAGGGAAAAAAGCAAATCGCTTCACACCTATGGTCATTCACTTAGGGCCATTCCAGTTAGAAGCTGGCAGCAGTAAATCGCACACTATCGATATTCCACGTTATGTAGGTTCTGTGCGCACCATGGTTGTAGCCGGTAATGATCATACAGAATCTTATGGAAATGCAGAGAAAACTACTGCGGTTAAAAAACCATTAATGATGTTGGCTTCGCTTCCGCGAAAACTATCTCCTGGGGAAACAGTAAAGTTGCCTGTTACCATCTTTGCAATGGATAAAAAAGTGAAGAATGTAAGTGTAACCATGGAGAACTCACCATACTTTGAATTTTTAAATGGGAATTCTCAAAAGCTAAGCTTTACAGAAACAGGTGACCAAATCGCATATTTTGATGTCAAAGTGAATTCACAAGCTGGTATTGCAAAACTTGAACTTAGAGCCAGCGGTAACGGAGAAAAAGCAGCTTACAGTACTGAAATTGATATCGTAAATCCTAATCCATATACAACCATATCAGAAAAGGCAGAGGTTGCCGCTGGCGCAACAGTTAGCGTTCCTATAACGCCATTTGGAACTGGTGGAACTAACAGTGCCCAAGTCAGTTTTTCTAGTTTACCATCTATGGATTTAGGTCGTAGATTGAGTTACTTGATCCGTTATCCACATGGATGTGTGGAGCAAACTACCAGTGCTGCCTTCCCGCAATTACACTTGAGTAAAGTTGTGGATTTGACCAGTACTAAACAAGCAGCAACGAGTAAGAATATTAAAGCCGCAATTAGAAAATTAGGTCGTTACCAACGTTCTGGTGGTGGATTCTCTTACTGGCCTGGATATGGTAGTGCAAACGATTGGGGAACAAGTTATGCTGGCCACTTTTTAATTGAAGCAGAGAAAATGGGATACACCATACCTATATCCTTCAAGTCAAACTGGATAGCCTATCAAAAAAGAGCTTCAAAAGAATGGCGTTATACAGAGTGGAATGACATGCATCAAGCATATCGACTCTATACACTAGCACTAGCCGGAGCGCCAGATTTATCTTCTATGAATAGATTAAGAGAAACCAGAAATCTGTCTAATGAAAGTAAATTAAGACTAGCCGCGGCTTATGCACTGGTAGGTCAACAAAAAGCGGCAAATGAGTTGGTCTCTAATTCAAACATAGATTTTAAACCTTCTAGATATGATTATAGAACCTATGGATCACCACAGCGCAATCGTGCTATGGCTCTAGAAACCATGATTCTATTAAAAGAAAATAGCAAGGCAAGAAATCTTGTAGAAGACCTCGCAAAAGGACTTGATTCTCAAAAGTATTATAGTACACAAGAGACGGCCTATTCCCTACTCGCTATTTCAAAATATGCAGATTTTATAGGAGGAAAAGGCATTGACGTTAGTTATAGTTTTAAAGGGAATTCTACATCTGTTTCAAGTGGTAAAAGTTTAGCCAGTCGTGATTTAGAAATAGATACACAAGAGACCTCTATATCTGTAACTAACAATGGTGAAAACAGTATTTTCATCACTACGGCAACCACAGGAAAATTACCAGTAGGTGAAGAAAAGGCAGTGAAAAGTAAGTTATCTGCAATCGTAAGCTATACGGATAGTAACGGTAAAGCGATTGATATGAATAATATCATACAGGGAACAGAAATCACAGCAAAAGTGATCATCACAAATACGACAGGCCTATATGTAAATGATATCGCTTTAAGCCAGATTTTACCTAGTGGTTGGGAAATAGTCAATACTCGTTTTACAGAATATGGTGACAACACAAGCAACAAAGCTGAATATACCGATATAAGAGATGATCGAGTAAATTATTACTTCAGCTTACAAGCTAATAAGTCCATCACCTTTGAAACGGTTATCAACGCAAGTTATCTAGGTAATTATTACCTGCCAGGTATACAGTGTGAAGCGATGTATGATAACGAGTATATTGTGCGCAATAAAGGACAATGGGTTGAAATTAAGAGGTAAGTAAAATTTATTTGTTTTAAAGAGTTTAAAAATGCCTCCATACTACGCCGTTATATTTACCTCAGTTAAAAAAGAAAATATTCCTGAGTACGATTCTATGGCGCGGCTAATAGAAAAACTTGCGCAACAACAATCTGGATATAAACATCACGAATCTGCCCGTGAAGAAATAGGCATTACTGTTTCTTACTGGGATTCCCTAGAAGCAATAGACCAATGGAAACAGCAAGTGGATCATCAAATGGCGCAACGCTTAGGTAAATCTGATTGGTATAAATGGTATCACGTGCGCATTTGTAAAGTGGAACGTGAGTATAGTTTTGGGCAGGAATAGGAATAAAAAATAATACTTTTGATAGTACAAAACACTTAGAATATGTTTGGAATTAAACACATTAAATTTGACTCAATGACGTATGTTCTTCATTATAAAAATGGAAACATACAAAAGGAAGGAAGAGGTCTTTCATTCTTCTATTTTTCTCCAAACAGTTCAATAGTAGCAATACCTATGGGAAGTAATGACTTGCCATTTGTATTCAATGAGTCCACAAATGACTATCAAACCGTCACTATTCAAGGTCAAATAAGTTATAAAATCAGTGATCCTAAAACTCTTGCCGACGTTCTAGATTTCACCGTTCAAGATAATGGTCAATACAAAAAGAACGATATTGAAAAGTTAAACCAAAGAATTATCAATGAGGCACAAACAGCCACCTCTGCTTATATTCATGGAATAAAATTGAAAGAAGCTATACGTTCTGCAAAATCGATTGAAGAAAACATTACTCATGGACTCAAAACATCAAATGCCATAGGAATGCTAGGAATAGAAATTCTAGGCGCTAATATTCTTGCTGTCCAAGCAACACCAGAAATGTCTCGAGCACTAGAAACAGAAACTCGCGAAAAATTACAACAAGAAGCGGATCAAGCAATTTATGAAAGAAGAAACTTTGCTGTTGAACAAGAACGAATCATCAAAGAATCAGAATTAAACACTGAGATTGCGGTTGAAGAGAAACAAAAGCAAATCGCCGAGAAAAAAATGGAGTCAGATGTTCAGAATGCTGATAATCAAAGAAAGCTTAGAGAAATGCAACTAGATGCTGACATTTCTGTAGAAAACCAGCGAAAATCATTAATCGAACAAAAAACAGAGAATGATAAGAAAGAAGCTGAAACTAAAGGTTATGTTTTAGAAACAACTCTCAAACCTTATCGCGATATGGATTGGAAGACTTTAACTGCCTTAAATAACAACTCTGATCCACGATTTAACATTTCTCTTGCTTTTAGAGAACTAGCTGATAATGCTGGGAAAATAGGGAATTTAAATATTAGTCCAGATTTATTAGATTCCATTCTTAATGAAAAGAAAGAACTCAAATAATGAAATTTGAGTACGCGATAATTGTTAAAAGTAAGACTCGTTTAGAGTCTCTTATTGAACGATTTAACACCAAAGCACAAGCAAAATTTTACATAGAAAGTTTAGGAAGTGATTTTGAAGAATATGAAATTGAAGATGCCATATTTAAAAATTCTTTAAACTCTTTACAGACTCAACTTTCTAAGTTTATTAAGAATAAAACAATCGATAGGCAATTTGTTTCTTCATACATCTTTTCTAATAAAAATATCATTATAGTAATTGGTCAAGATGGTCTCGTGGCTAACACTGCTAAGTACTCTCAAGGTCTACCTATAATAGCTGTAAATCCGGATACGGATCGATACGACGGTATCCTGCTACCTTTTAATACTAATAATTTTATTGAAGGTGTTGAGCGTGTGATGACTCAAAACTATCAGTCAAAAAAAATGAGCTTTGCAGAAGCAACATTAAATGATGGACAAAGATTACTAGCATTTAATGATTTGTTCATAGGAGCCTCTTCTCACGTTTCAGCTAGATATAAAATCACGTTCAAGGATCAAACCGAACAACATTCTTCAAGTGGAATAATTGTGTCTACACCTGCTGGTTCTACAGGATGGTTAAGTTCTATTTTTAATATGGCCTATGGAGTGACTAAAATGTTTGAGAAAGACCTTGTATCTAAACAGCCTAAATTAAGAGGTAGCGATTTACTTTTTGCTGTTAGAGAACCATTTAAAAGTATAAGAACGCAAACCGATTTAACCGCGGGAATAATTAGAAACGACTCACTAATCATCGAATCATTCATGCCTACTAACGGAATTATTTTTAGCGACGGAATTGAACAAGATTTTCTAAGATTTAATAGCGGCTCTGTTGCCACTATAAAGCAAGCAAAAGAATCTGCAAATATTGTTATTCTATAACCTACAACAACTTCTTCAACTCTTCTAGAATGCGAGAAGTCTCTATAGAATCAGTAATATCTTCATAGCCGTCCACTAATTGATTACCAAAAATAGAAGTAGGAACTAATGGATAAGTTATTCTATTAACAGTAAGTTGACGTTGTATAGGCTGCGCATAAGGTGCAAAACCAGCATATGGATGTGTGTTTCCCCATAGGGTAATAACAGGAACACCATACATCGCTGCTAGGTGACCATTACCACTATCCATAGCAATCATAGCATCGAGATTTGAAATAAGACTGAGCTCTTCTTCAAAATCTAAATTACCTGCTATTGAGATAATATTATCTGCACTGCTTGCCATTTGAGCTAGATCACTAGTTTCTTTTTTGCCACCACCAAATAATAATAAATTGACGTTAGGCATTGCAGCAACCTTTTGAGCAATTTCAGTAGCTTTTTCTAGACCTACAGCCTTAGTACGATGTGCAGCAAATGGTGCAAAACCTATCCATTTAGAAGAATTTTTGCCTACTTTTTCAAGTATTTGAGCAGAAATGGATCTTTTTGGAAGAAACTCGTCTTGTTTTAAATGAATTTCAAAACCTAGATCTCGCAATACATCTGCATATCGCTCTGTACTATGTTTAAGAGGTTTAAAAAATGATGAGTTATCAATTAATTGCTTTTTTTCTGCGCGACCTTTATTAATAACAGCGTTAGGTATTCCCATCATAAATGTACGCAACATTTTAGTACGCAAGACATTATGAAAATCTGCAATAGCTTGTGGTTGAAGTTCTTTCAATTCTTTCGCTAATTTCCACAAACCGGGAATTCCTTTGTGTATATCGTCTACTTGAGCCTTTATAAACGTAACGTTAGGTATTTGTGATAAGATGGGTTTAAATCGCTTTCGCGAAAGCGTAATCACCTCAACACTAGGATAATCTCTTTGTAAAGCAAGTAAAACAGGCACACACATAGCCACGTCACCCATGGCACTGAGCCTGATAACGATAATGCGTTGCGGTAAGGCCATATTATTTACGTGCTCTCAATACCGGATTAAGCTCATCATCATTATACATCTTCATTTGCTTATACACTTTCATGTATTTACGACCATGCGCGATGTCTTCTAACAATTGATCTAGAGCAGTAGAAAGATCAATACGTTGTTCTAATAAAATGTCTAATTTTTTCTGACAGGCATCAATATGTGATTGAGAAGCATCTGTACGTGTTGCCTCTTCATTCATGTGATAAATCTTTAAGGCTAGGATAGATAATCTATCAATTGCCCATGCAGGACTTTCTGTATTAATAGTGGCGTTATCCTTAACGGTAACATCTGCATATTTATCTAAAAAATAACTATCTACATACTCGACCATATCTGTACGATCTTGATTACTAGCATCTATCTGACGTTTTAAAGTTAGTGCTGCAACTGGATCAATGTTAGGATCACGGATGATATCTTCATAATGCCATTGTACCGTATCAATCCAACACTTGCGATATAATAAGTGCTCTATAAGATCTGTATTACGATCATATGCATTTTCAAAAGGTTGATCAACTGTATTTACAACGTGGTAAACATCGATGACTTTTTGAAAAATAGCATTGGCTTTATCTGAGAACATAATTTGTTATTTTAAGATACAAATATAAGTCTCTTTAGTCAATTTTAGGGTTTGATTTAATACAGTAAAAAACTGCCCAACAGCAGTAAAACAGGAATCCAAAGAAGAATTTCTTTAAATATTTTATGATTTATTGCGTGCACTGCTCTTGCGATAAATACACTTAGTGGTAATATGAGAAATAAATATCCACCATTACAGAATGATTCAAAATCGATTAAAAATAAAGCAATACCACATAAACCCATAAATGTCATAATAGTAAATCGTGGTCGCACACTTTGCTGTATATCAATGAGCTTTGTCAAGTAAATAAATAGTCCAAACACAGAAAAGATAATCAGAAAAAACAAGATGATTTCTTGACTTTGAAATACTGTATACTCCCATAAATATGAAGTTTTATATGAGTCCCATAACGAAGAAATGACGTGGTTTTCCCACACATAATCATAGGTAAATAATAAAACCCATACACAACCCAATGCAATAAATGGTGTCGCCCAGTGCCTGAAGTCATTGCGCACATAAAGAAATATAGAAACAAAAACCAAGAGATATAATAAGGCGCTCCAATGATAAAAGACGGTCGCTATAGCTATCCAAAAGGTAGCGTCAAAAATCTTTTTTATAATTGAATGTCCTGTTTTAAGACTCAATAAACGACGAATTGCTAGCAAAACAAAGAACAATGCAACCATAATATGCAGCGGTACTTTAAATGCAAGATAAGTGAGTGATAAAATTGTAGCACACCACAACACATAACTGGATGAAGGTGTTAAATCATTTTTAGACACAATAAATTCAACTAGAGCAAGGCTTCCCGACAAAATTAGTATAGCAATAAGTTCCCACCATTGTCTTTGTGGATCCCATAATATTGTAATTAATACCGTCAAGACTACTATAATGAACACCATCAAATAGTGAACAGGTCTAGAAGTACTAAAAAAAGTAGAAAGCATATGGTTTTTTGACTATTTTTGCATCAGTATAAAGCAATTTACAGTAATGAAAGAATTTTTTGAAGGAATCGCATACTTTTTTGAAGAGATATTATTAGCTCCATTTTCAGCCCTAGCTGAATTAGAGTTAGAAAACTGGTGGTTAGCAAATACCGTTTCATGGATTTGTATTGCAATTTTAATAGTAGCTTTAGGTTACTGGATTAAGCAACTACGTATTTTTGAAGCAAATGGTGAGGAAGACCACACACAAACTGCTCATTCTTTCTTAGGAAAAAATCAGAAATAACTATTAACCACTATAGGTCAAATCCTATATCGGTTCTATAATACATCCTATCAAAGTGTAGTTTATCTACATTCTGGTAGGATTTTTTTAGTGCCTCATTGAAATCTGTACCATAAGAAGTTACTGTCATAACACGTCCACCATTAGTAACTACTTTACCATCTTTTACAGTCGTACCTGCGTGAAAAACAATACTGTCTACTACCTCATCTAGTCCTGTAATCTCCATTCCTTTATCATAAGCTTCAGGATAGCCACCTGCAACACACATTACTGTTGTTGCACTGCGCTCATCGATCACTAGATTTTCTTGATCTAAGCTAGTCGTGGCAAAGGCATTTAAGTGACTTAGTAAATCACTTGAAATACGTGGAAGAACAGCTTCAGTTTCTGGATCACCCATACGTACGTTATATTCTATAACAAGCGGTTCTTGATCTACAATCATTAGACCTATAAAAACAAATCCCTTGTAGACTAAGTTTTCCTTTTTAAATCCTTCTATCGTTGGAATTACAACTTTTTGCTCAATTTTTTGCATCAGCACATCATCTGCAAATGGTACTGGAGAAACCGCACCCATTCCACCAGTGTTTAAACCTGTGTCGCCTTCACCTATACGTTTATAATCCTTTGCAGTGGGCAAGATTTTATAAGAGTCACCATCTGTAAGAACAAAAACGCTCATTTCGATTCCGTCTAGAAATTCTTCAATCACAACTTTATTAGATGCTGCACCAAATTTTCCACCTACCAGCATTTCTTCAAGAGACTCCTTTGCTTCTTGGGCATCAGAAATTATAAGAACACCTTTTCCACCAGCGAGTCCATCTGCTTTTAGAACAAATGGTGGCTTTAATGAATCAATAAACGCCATTCCTTCTTTAAGTGATGTGGCTGTAAAACTTTTATAGGCTGCCGTAGGAACTTCATTGCGTTCCATAAATTCTTTTGCAAACTCTTTAGAACCTTCAAGCATGGCAGCTTGTTTAGATGGTCCTATAACGTTAACATCTTTAAGAGCAGCGTCTTCTTGAAAGTAATCATAGATTCCTTCTACCAGTGGTGCTTCTGGTCCTACTACTACCATTTGCACATTATTCTCAAGAACAAATTCTTTAATCGCCTGAAAGTCAGTCACGCCTAGCGCTACATTAGTCGCTATTTGAGCCGTACCAGCATTTCCTGGAGCAACAAAAAGTTGAGAAAGTAAAGAGCTTTTTGAAATTGAATATGCAAAAGCGTGCTCGCGGCCACCGCTTCCTAGAATAAGGACGTTCATTAGGTTGTGTTTAAGAATGCAAAAATAAGTTTTACCTTGCTCAATATTGCTTTAAAATTTAAAATGCCACTACAACTTTTTGACAACATATTAAGATGGCAAGGTTTCCCTATTCAGGAAGCCAAATCTCGTTTTAAACAATTATTAAATAACACTGATGAATCTATAGAACAACTTAAGAAGGCAATTGTTCAACATCATTTAAAGCATAACAACTTCTATATAAATCTATTAGACAACAAGCCTACTGACTGGGCAAAGCTGCCAGTACTTACTAAAAGAGATTTACAGCAACCACTTCATGAACGATTAAGTAACGACTACAGCTCAAAAAACGTTTTTAAAGGAAAAACTAGTGGTTCTAGCGGTCATCCTTTTACTTATGCAAAAGATAAATTTGCACACGCGATTACTTGGGCTGCATTTCATCATGCCTATAATGAACATGACATTGACCTCAACACGTCTTTACAGGCTCGTTTTTATGGGATTCCATTGAGTGGAAAAGGTAAATATGTAGAACTCCTTAAAGATTACGTGAGTAATCGCAAAAGGTTTCCAATTTTTAATTTAAATAATGCGATACTAGAGAAGTATGTATCACGCTTTCGCGAAAGCAAATACGAATACCTCAACGGTTATACCAGTAGTATCGTACTACTAGCAAAATACTGTCGTGAAAAAGGCACAACTCTCAAAACCTACTGTCCAAGTCTAAAAATATGTATCGTAACCAGTGAAATGCTTTTTGCAGATGATCGCAAGCTCCTCAAAAAATGGATAGGTGTTCCCATTGTGAATGAATATGGAGCTAGCGAGGTGGGATTAATTGCTATGGAAAATCCACGAGGAGAATTTGTTCTGAACCAGCAAAATCTATTTATAGAAATAGTAGATGAGGCTAATCAACCAGTTACAGATGGCACTATAGGTCGTATACTCGTTACAGATTTATATAACCTAGCACATCCCGTGATACGTTATGAAATAGGCGATTTAGGTAGTTTAAAAACACTAGAAAATGGTACAAGAATTCTAGAAAACCTACAAGGTCGTACCAGTGACATCGCTAGATTACCTAGTGGTAAAGTAGTTCCTGGATTGACCTTTTATTATGTCACAAAATCGATTATCAATGAAGATGTCAACATACTAGAATTTATAGTCATTCAAAAAACAGAAGCGTCTTTTGAAATTCAATATGTGAGTTCACAGGAAATGGATGTCTCTCAAAAAGTTAAAGTCCAAAAAGCTATGGATGAATATCTTGAACCTGATTTAGCCGTCGCTTTTACACGATTAGATTCCTTAGATCGTAGTAATCGTGGGAAATTGAAACAATTTATGAGCGAAGTGGATTAGGTATCGTATTCACCATTCCAAGGAGCAGAAAAAGCAATAGTAGAACTTGGTTGTAATTCAATAGTTTGGATTTCATCATCTGGAATAAGTCCAAATTCAAACCCATCAATTATTGTTGAAAATGGTTTGACTTCAATACTTCTAAATTTTAATTTACCTAATGGCTGTAATAATTGTAACAATAAACGCTCTGATTCCCCAATCTGGACATCTTTAGTTTTACCTATAAACTTATATAAAACCTCCAAAAATTTACCATTATTATCGAATAGATAAACTACCACATACTCTAAACGAGACTCTTGCCAATTTTCAGCCTGAAAGCCATTTGGAAAAACAAAGGTGTTATAACCGAAGAATAATCGGCCATCATTAAGTTCACCTAAATAATGTGTGTGATAATCTTCTTCTCTTTCAATTAAAATTTTATCAGGAAACCAATTCGTATGTGTCGAAGATTCCTTTTGCTTTTTTTCAAACGAAACTATCATTTTCTTCTTTACAAGAAACTGCTCATAAAAAAACAACATCATATTCCAATAGCTCTTCATCGCTGAGTAACCGAGGTGTTTTCTATAAACTGCATAGTTATGCTTAATCAACTCTATTTTATTTGCAGACAGTCCATCGCTTAGTCGATAACTAGCAATAGGCTCTTGAATTCCTATAGCAAATTCTGCTTTTTTAAGAACGTCTAACCACATGGCCCAATCTTGCCTTTTGCGCAATGATGGAATGGTTATTTTACCCAATACAGCAGCGTTATAAATGCCTGTAAGATTGCCTAGATAATTGGTTTTATGCAGTTTATCATAAGTCAGTTTTTCAAATACTTTATGAACTGAGATAGGCTGATCTGGACTGGTTTTAAAGATCTCATAAGCTCCATAACATACGGTAGCGTTTTGAGATTTCATAGCGTTGATTTGAGTCGTAAGCTTTTCTGGTTTCCATATATCATCTGCATCTAGAAAAGCGATGTAGGTACCTGATGCTTTTTCAACTCCTTTGTTCCTGCTTATTCCTGCACCAGCGTTCACGTCATTACTTAGAGTAACGAACTGTACATCTTTAGTGCTTTGTTGTTGTGCATATGATTTTGCAATAGCGAGACTATTATCATTACTTGCGTCATCAATTGTGATAATTTCTATAGGTCTGTATGATTGATGAATGATGCTGTCCAGCGCTTCTTTAAGAGTTAAAGCACTGTTATACGTAGGCATAATGACAGATACAAGTTCCATCTAATAGGCTTTTTCTTCACCCATAAATACGTTTGCCACAGTTTTAAAAATAATCTTTAAATCCATCACTGTACTCCAGTTTTCTATATAGAAAATATCATTGCGCACACGACCTATGATATCTTCTTCTGTCTCTACCTCGCCACGATAACCGCTTACTTGTGCAAGTCCTGTAATGCCTGGTTTTACAAAATGACGTACCATAAACTTATCGATGCGTTCTGCATACATATGTGTGTGACTGACCATGTGCGGTCGTGGTCCTACAACACTCATATCGCCTAGAAATACATTGAAAAATTGTGGCAGCTCATCTATACTGGTTTTGCGCAGGAACTTCCCTATTTTAGTTATGCGATGATCTCCACGTGTGACTTGGTGTAAATCTGCGGTCTTATTGGGCACCATACTGCGGAATTTATAACAGGTAAACTCTTTATAGTCTAGTCCATTACGTTTTTGTTTAAAAAACACAGCTCCTTTAGATTCTAACTTAATGATGATGGCCACTATAGGTATTAACCAGGATAAAACTCCAACTATTACCAACAATGAAAAGGCAATATCAAATGATCTTTTTGCTAGTTTATTTACTGGATCATCCAGTGGAATTTGCCTTAAAGATAATATGGGTGTTTTACCATAATACTCATAGTGTAACTGTTTAGAAAGCACCGCAGTTGTGTCTGGTAGAAATTTCAGAGTACGCAGATTGTTGTCTGCAAAATCTGTTAGTTCAACTAATTGCTCATTAGTTAATGCAGGTACAGAACAAAATATCTCATCTACATTATTTTCAATTACCCAATCTGTAAACTCTTGAATATTAAAAGAGTCGTTTGTATCAAACAGATTTTTGAGTCGGTATCCATAATCAGGACGCTTTGCAAAGAAGTTCTTGAGTTGTTCTGTGTCTTTATTTGCCCCTAAAATCGCAATATGTCTTAGGTTACCGCCTAATACCTTACGATAGTTTCTAAACAAGAAAAAGATACTCACCTTAATGGTCGCTATGGCAGCCATGGCAGCACCTATGTATTTAAATATAAAAACAGAATCTCTATCCAACTGATAATAGTAGCCAAAAAATGCAAAAACGATAAAAGCAAAAAACACCGATTGTTTTGCGATACGCAACATCAACGTGATGAATTTAGTATTGCGATGTATTTGATAAAAATCAAATTGCATAGATACTATCACCCAGCATATACCTATGAAAATCCCAAAAGTGAGTAAGTCAAAACTACTATCAAAAAAATATCCCGCACCAGCAATGATCAGGCACAAATCTGTTAAATACAGAAAAGGTCTAATTAGTCCCGAATAACGGCCATCTCGATAGGATATACTATCGTCTGATATGTTTTGTAAAGTCTTTGTGCTCACGTTTTTCTAGATCTTCTTTAGAAAGTGTTTTAAAATATTCAAATGTAATGCGCATTCCTTCTTCCCTATGGACTCTAGGTTCCCAGTTAAGTAATTCTTTAGCTAGTGAAATATCTGGCTTTCTTTTTAAAGGATCATCCTGAGGTAATTCTTTATAAACCACTTTCTGATTAGTACCAGTAAGTTCAATTATTTCTTTTGCAAAATCGCCTATCGTAATCTCGTGCGGATTACCAATATTTACTGGATCACTGTAATCACTCAAGAGTAATCTATAAATTCCTTCTACTTGATCGTCTACATAACAAAAAGAACGCGTTTGTTTTCCATCTCCAAAAACGGTGATATCTTCTCCACGCAAGGCCTGTCCCATAAATGCAGGAATAACGCGACCATCATTCAATCGCATTCTAGGTCCATAGGTGTTAAAAATACGTACGATGCGTGTTTCTAAACCATGAAAACGATGGTATGCCATGGTTATGGATTCTTGAAAACGTTTTGCCTCATCATATACACCACGAGGTCCTATGGTGTTTACGTTTCCATAGTAATCTTCACTTTGAGGATGGACTAATGGGTCTCCATAAATCTCGCTGGTAGAGGCGATAAGTATACGTGCATTTTTAGCTTTAGCAAGACCTAATAAATTGTGAGTTCCTAAGGATCCTACTTTTAAAGTCTGGATAGGAATTTTTAAATAATCTATTGGGCTAGCTGGACTGGCAAAATGTAAAATATAATCTAACTCACCAGCAACGTGCACATAATTACTCACATCAGTATGATAAAACTCAAATTGTTCTAATGGAAAAAGATGTTCTATATTTTTAAGATCTCCTGTAATTAGGTTATCCATTGCTACCACGCGATAACCTTCTTTTATAAAGCGATCACATAAATGCGAACCTAAAAAGCCAGCTGCGCCAGTAATAAGAACTCTTTTCTTCATCGAGTAAAATTGTGGTTAGAGCTGTAAATATAGGGAAAATGGCTGGTAGCACCGTATACTAGCTGTCCAGTAATTCTGTGAGTTGATCTACCCAATTGTCTAATATAGGTTTGCGTGCAAAGTGTTGGGTTACATAGCGTCTGGCGTCCTTACCTATTTGCAAGGTCTCATCTTGATTTAATCGCCAATTTTCTAATTGATTGACAGCAGTTTCAACATTTGCAGTATTGAGATAGCAACCTGCATTTGCAAGTTCCATCACCTGTTTTACTTCAGACTTTGCATTTCCTAGAACTAGAGAAGGCTTCTTGCTAGCCATCATGCCTAACAGTTTAGACGGCATTACAGTATCGAGCACTTCGGTTTTTTGAAACAAAAAATGTGAATCAGCACTACACAGTAAATCTGAGAGTTCTTCAAAAGGAACTGGATCGTAAAAGTGAATATTTTCTTGGTTTGTAGTATCCTTTAACTGCTGGTATTTTGCTCCAGCACCTACGATGATAATGTCATAATGTTGTTGTGGTAACGCTTTCGCGAAAGCGGAGAAAAAATCCCAATCTTGCTTATCTCCTACATTACCACTGTAAAGCAATTTAAATTTATCACTGCGTAAGTAAGAATGTTGCTTTGCTGTCTCTGGATTTACTTGATTTTCATCAATCCAGTTAGGTAAGTAATAATGTGACTGGCTGGTTTTGGATTCCAGTTTTGCAATCATATTATGACTTATAGTACTAATCGTGTTTGCCTTATTTAAAATGCGTTTTTCAAGACCAAATAGATACTTGAAAATCAACTTTTTTCCACCACTAGATAATCCCGATTGTAATGCGGCATCAAATTCAAAATCCTGAATGTGAATCCAGCTTTTGGCTTTGTGACTTCTTGCATGATATCCTGCAAGCCATGCACTAGCTGTAAACGGAATAATAGAAATGACTAGATCTGCTTCTTTAATCTTTCTCAAATTGAAGAAACTTCCTTTTGTAAAGCTTAAAATATGAATGATGCGTTTTAAAAAAGTAGGCGTTTCTGGCACATACTGCTTATAACGGTAGAGTTTTGCACCTTTATATTCTTCTTGAAGATAACTAGGCTGGTCTTGATAGGCTTGCGCTATTTTCCACTGTGGATAGTATGGAAAGGCTGTAACTACATTTACTGTCGCGCCAGCAGTTGTTAATGCTTCTACCATTTGAGTAGAATACAGGCCTATGGCTGTATCTTCTGGCGCATAGTTGAGCCCTATGAATGTGATGTGTTTTCCTTTTAAACTCATCTATCTTTTATCACTTGTGCTGGACTTCCTAGACATATTTTACCTGCTGGAAGGTTTTTAAAAACGCTGCTGCGTGCGCCTACTAATGTGCCGCGGCCTATAGTTATTCCTGGTGCAACATAAACGTCTGTTGCAATCCAGCATTGATCTTCTATAGTAATTTTATGGCCATAGATATCAAAATATACCGCTTGTGGATCGTGTGTTCCTGTACAGATGTATGATTTTTGAGATATCACTACGTGGTTCCCTATTTTTATTTCGCCTAGACTATAAAGCACCACATCATCACCTATCCAGCTATAATCACCTATAGAAACTTTCCATGGGAATTGTGTTCTAACCGTAGGTCTAACAATCACTTTTTTACCGATTTGAGCTCCGAATGAACGTAATAAAAATCTGCGCCAGCCGTACATAAATTGCGGTGACCAAGCAAATAGTGTACTTTGTACTAACCACCATAATTGCACCGTTACCGCACCACGACCACGGAAGTTGGGCGGTAATTCAAACTGGTCTAGTTGCTGGTAGTTTTTCAAAAAGCTGTAGTGTTAAGATTGCAAGGTAATTATTTTAACTAACCTAAGCGTTTGTTGATAGTAGATTAGATATTCTTTCTACAAAGGAAGCTTCTGTAAATCTATTATTGGCAAATCTACTATTGAATATACCTTTTTGCTCAACCTGATTAAGTGTTAATAGCTGTAATTGTTTCATAATAGAAGCAACATCATAGTTTTCTAGCAATGCACCGTTTTTGTCATGTATAATATCGCTTATCCCAGGTGTTCTGGTCGCAAGAATAAAATGCCCGTAAGTCATTGCTTCTAGTATAGAGATAGGTTGTCCTTCTTCTAGTTGTGTGGGAAGGCAGAAAACGTTTCCCCATAAAAGTAAATCTCTTTTCTTTTCTCCACTTACAACACCTAAGTATTCACCGCTTTTCAATTGAGCAATTTTGTCACTAATGTTTGTGTTATTAAACGGAATGTTACCTGCTATTTTAATTTTAAGATTAATGTCTAGTGATTGTAATTTTAATAAAGCATCTATCAAATTATTAATTCCTTTTTCAGGTAGTAGATTGCTTATAAAGATTAATTTAATTTCTTTATAGTCCTTCTTACTTTCTAATTCACTAAGGGATATTGCGATATCTTCTTGAATAAAGTTATGCTCAACATGAATATCAGAATCTTTGAAAAAAGGTTGCATATTGACTTTCAGCGATGGTGAAAGAACTATCGATTCATCAAAACACTTGATTGTTCTTGAATAGAGTTTGCGCTTTAACCCTTTAAGGCTCGCATAAACGTCTTTAACACTATTCCCATGTAAATGGAATAATGATTTTCTTTTAAAAAGCTTTGCTGTTAAAACAAAAGGCAAATACTTCATAACACCAAAAAAGGTCTGTCCTGGTGTCATATAAATGATATCGTTCTTAAGAATTTTATAGATCTTACAATAGAAAAATAAGAAGTTAAGTTTGCTAAAACTAAATTTCCCAAGCTCTGAAGAGACATTAGTAGAGTGCTCTGTGTTGATAAAATCTACTTGATGACCGTTTGCACAAAGTCCTCGCAATAATGCAGCATTTGAAATACTTAAACCGGTTATAGGATCGGGAAAAGGTCCTATGATCAAGACTTTATTTTTATGAATTAACATAATTAGTTCTTACCTACATTAAGTTCTTCAAAAACATTCTCTACTTGTTTTTTCTTGGTGCTTTCAATCAAGTATTTACTATTCTTTAAAAATAACAAGTTTGCAAAAAAGCTAAAGAAAATAACTCCTTGCTCACGTTCTAAAATATTTTCTGAAAACATTACTATACAATAGAACGAAACAACTGCAAGCGCGAGATAATTTTTATTTGAATATGCCTTAATTAAACGTATTCCTACAAATAGCAGGAAGAAAATAAGGCCTAGGTATCCTATATTGAGTATAAAACCTAAATACTGATTATGAGAATTATACTGACTGTCTGAAAGTGCAAAAGCTTCCTTTTCAACATAACAATTTACAAGATGATTTTTTCCATCTCCTAATCCAAAGCCAAATATCCCAGCGTCTGATGTGATATCTACTGCACAATCATAAATCTTCATTCTTATGTTAGTTGAAGTCAACTCATCATGATTGTTTTTATTAATCTCTAGTAATTCAGAGAATTTACTATTGACTTTAGGGTGAAAAATAATAACACCAATTACTATCGTAACTATTGAGCCATAAAAAATCCAAAGGCTTCTATTTTTAAAAAGAACGACCAGTAAGGACATAATCATTACTAAACCTAAAATAGGGCCTTTTTTAATCATTATGAGTAAAAATAGAATAAGCACTAAATCCATTAACAATAGGATACACATATTTCTAAGAGACAATCCTTTATGAATAAGAAATAATGAGAAAATTATTGCAATAGCTACGTGCATGCTTAGATAAATAGGATGAATATTCCATCCATAAATATCTGATCTAATAATATTTGGAAAGTGCTGTACTGAGTCTACAAAATTATAATGTGTATAAAATTTAATGAAAAATGCAAGGTTTGCAATAAGTACAGTAGTGATAAAAATCCACATAAGTTTATGGATATTCTCAAAAATATAATTGAGATGCTTAATAGAAATAAGAGAAAAAATCAATGGGAATACTATAAGCGACGCTCCAGTTTCTATTTTTCTAAATCCATAACTTAAGTCGTCAGAATAAGTAAGACTTATTAAATAAACTATAAATACAGAAGCATTTAAAAGAAAATATCTCCATCTAAATTGTTGCTTACAATAGTAACTACTCCATATAGAACCTATCACAAATAGAACGATACAAACAGGCCTCACAGGAGAAGGAATTACAGGAAACGCAAACATCATAGCGGTTAAAAGCCATAAAATAGTGTTACTATGTTTCTCTATTAAGATTTTTGCACCCATACTTTTTTGTAGAAAAATAAATTTACAAACGCTAAAATAACTTTAGGTAATAGATATAGACCTATAAATGTTCCTATAAAGTAAGCAAATCCATTTGTAAAATCTCCTCTTAACAAGAACAACAAATGCATCGCAAAGTAAAAGGCGATTGATTTTTTAAATAGATTAGAACTATTAAGCCAAGTTAAGAAATATACTATACTCAATGCGAGTACTATAGCCATAAAAATAACTCCTATGATACCAAAATTCATGTAGCCTTCAGCAATATAAGGATTAGATAGGTTTGCAAAATAGAAATCATAGTGATCTATTACATGATTCCCTACTATTAATCCCGATGCATCTGGTTTTGCAACCCATAAACTTCTAGGCACAAAAAACAATAAAGCACTCAATAATTGATACCCATAAGAAAGCCCATCAAATTCTACGTGCTCCATCACTACTCCTATATTTATAAATGCATCATAGTTTAGTGACATGTATCCTTCACTCAATTGATTTTTTGCAAACAGTAAACTAGGGTTACTTAATATTTCATCAAATCCATAATCAATATGCGTTAGAAATTGAGAAAGTGGAAAGCCTATAATCATTACCACAAATAAGAGAAGTGTTGATTTCACATTACTGTTGAGTAGTTTAGGAACAAATAAGAATAATAATAAAAGATAAATAGGTCCTAGTGCATTTCTTTTCTCTGTTAAAGGGTTTTTAAAGAGTAATACCAATGCGATAAGAAAAAACAACATTGCCGTTGCAAGGATCCATTTTTGCGTATTAATTTTTGAATTTTTATAATAATCTATGCATAGAATTACTCCTGCAAGTGGCATTAAGAATAATACCTTTTTAACAATGAGAAGATAGCTAACACTATATGTAGAAGTTAACCAACTAGGCCTAGAAAGTTCATCTAAAAAAAAATCATAGTTAATGATAAGGACTAATATACTTAAGACGATAAAGAAAAAGATGTTAGATAACGAGTACGACTTCCTAGTAGGTATTTGCTTCTTCAGTTTTATGTAATCCTTACCAGCTACATAAAATAGGAAAAATACAATGTTAAAGATGGCTATAAGACCATTAGTCTTAATGAAAATAAGTTCTGAAAAGGGAAAGTGATGTGTAAAGGTAGGTGCCTCCATCATATTGAACTCACTAATCTGTGCCAGCGGCGCTACTAGAAAAAACAAAAAATTAAACACAATGTAGGTGCTTAAAAAAGGACTATACCTGCGCTCAATAAAAATATGGTAATAAGTAATGAATGTAAGAATGAGAGCATTTCCCATAAAACTCATCCATAGAGATAATGAGGTTTCTAATGTCGCAAATAGAAACACTGTTATGGACAGGTAAATAAATATGAAAAAATTCCTTAGTAACACCTATTGATTTTATTTAAGTAAATTAATAAATGTTGCTGTCATAGCCTCTATAGAATATCTAATCCTACAATCCTCAACTATTTCTTTTCTAAGCTTCAACCACTTTTCTTTATTTTCAAAAAATGAAATAAGACCTTGAGCAAGACTATCTTCATCATTTGAATTAAAAAATTGTGCATTAAAAGCATCTTTTACCGCTTCTAATTCTGGACTATGATTTTCATCACGTGCTATAATCATAGGCACTCCATAACCTAGACTTTGAGTTATACTTAAACCTACATAACCAGGAGATGCGCTTAAAAGAGACTTCTTATAATACTCTTCGAGTATGCTCGCCTTAGTAACCTCTCCAGGAATTAATACTCTATGTTCAAGTCCATCCTTTTTACTTAATTCCAGCAATTTTGCACGTTCTGGTCCATCACCTATAATTACCAGTTTGGTAGCTTCTGGAAGTTCTTTAAGAGCTTTCTTAAAACCGTTATAAAGTAAGAGCGGTTTCTTATCTGCAATTAAACGGCCTACATAAATAATGTCATTGACCTCAGTAGCAGTATCGCTAGACATTTGATCTTTAAAAAGAACCGCATTAGGTGCTGCTGTAATCTTTTTATAAGGCATTTTAAGTTTAAGTTCTTCCTTTTGCTGTTCTGTATAAACTATGATTTCACTAGCAAGTGATCTCATAAGATGACGTAAGTTATCTGATTTTGATTTCTGTCCAGATCGTGGCCATGCATGTCCCCATAGTATAGTTCGCTTTCGCGAAAGCGATCTCAACAACAATATTGCCCAATGCGAAAGAACTCTTGGATTTAAACTAAGTACGAGCACGTTATCCTTAAAAACCTCTTTCCAAAATCCGGTTTGCCACAAAAATCGACGACCCAATAAGTAATGGTTATTTATATGTTGATGAAGTTTAGATTGTGTGGTAGTAGTAATCGTTTTGTCAAAAAAAAACTGTCCTCCATAAAGTGTAAAATCATCACCCAACTCCGTACTTATTTTATCAAAAACCTTGATTCTATAAGCTGGAATTACTGTTTGTATGACGACTAGTTTACCCATTATTTTACAAGAGTATCTATATCTTTTCTAAAAGCGATAATATTCTGAAATGCAAAAATCTCATAGCGCAATGGTCTATCAGATTTATAAGTAATAGGTAAAAAACCTGATGGTAAAAGTCTGTATAGATTAAAGTTAGGTAACAATTCTACAAAGTCTTTCATAAATACACCACTATAGACATTCATCTCATTAAATTCAAAATGAATTACATCCACCAGATTATTTTTTAATAATTCGCTAGCTCCTTTAAGACATTTGTACTCATTTCCTTCGGTATCAATTTTGAGTAAGTTGATATGTTTGATATGCAATTCTCGAGCAACGCTATTCAAAGTATCGAGTTCGATTGGGACTTCTACCATCTGCGAGTTATGGATATCTGTAATCACCTCAGCATACAAAGAAGCGTGGGAAGATCCATTATCTTGTGCATAATCGTAAATGACAGTTTTAAGTTGTGTGTCAGACAGTCCTTTAGGAATCACTTTAATCTTATTATTGTTTTTAAAGCGTTCTATGAGTTTGTTAGAAGTATTAGGATGTGGTTCAAAACAATAAACTTGCTTTGAGTAATCCATATAGAATGCTGTATAGTTTCCATCATTTGCACCTACATCAAGTACTAAATCTAAACTATGATTTTTCTTAAGAAAGTCAATTAAAAATTTCTCACCACTTACACTAAAGCTAGTATAATTAAGAATTCCCATTCCTCTTAAACCTACATGAAATAGGAAATAGTTTAATTTAAAAAAAATCTTTTTAGAGAATATATGAGCGTAAAAAGCAAGAATTTTATTCATTTAGCATGGTTTCGTTAGGTGTCTTCCTTAGATAAAAGTAAATACATAAAAGTAGCATAAGACCTTCTACAAATGTAAAACTATATATAGTAGCCTTTATGCCATAAGAAGGCACAAAATAAAAGTTGAGAATAAGCGTCGCTATGGCTCCTAAAACAAGAATTCTAAGTCGGTTTTTATATAGTTTTGAAGCTGGCGCAAATAAAGATAAATACAGCATATTTAACCCAGAGAAAACAACAATTAACCCTAGAACTTTAAATAAATTAACGTTCTCTATTATGCGAGTATCTTCATATAGTAGGGAGATGATATGATTACCAAAGAAATAGATCACCCCATAACCTGTAAGTCCTATTAAGGTAATTGTTGGTATTAAAAGCATCATCATTTTTTTCTTTTGGGGCCAGCTTTTACGAGACATGTAGGGATAGATAGCTTGATAAATAGGCACGTACATATTCTTTGCTGCTAGAATTAATTTTTCAAATGCACTATAAACTCCTACTACAGCATCACCGGCAAAAAAACCAAGAATCAAGCCATTTGCAGCAACACCTATTTGAGAGGCTACATTAGAACTAAAAACTTGAAAACTTTCTTTATAGAATTCTTTAGTGCCTTTAAAATGTGGCCATTGCCATGACACGTATTTAAGACTTATCATAAAGCTTATAATTCCTGCTATTATGAAACCTATAGAATTAAAAACAGGAACTTTAATAAAATCATCAGGACCAGTAATGAATAAAAACAATAGTGTAGTGAAAATTGTCTTTGCAATTACATTAATAATTGTGATCAATCTCATTTTTTCAATTCCCTGAAAAAACCAAACTGGGAAAATGGCTTGTCCTATTACAACACCATAACTCAACAAATAAACAGCCCAGTTTTGAGAAAATCTTTCAAAACTAAAAACCACAGTCATAAGAATTAAAAACACAAATATTAATAAAATCATACGTGCCCAGAATACCTTAAAATAAATTTTAGAGTAATCTCCATTTTGAGATTTGATTAATGATATTTCTCGAGTAGCCGTTAGGTTAAAACCAAAATCTGTAGACACCACGCAAAAAACCATTAAATACTGTGCTAGCATTACCAGACCAAACTTCTCAAGACCTAATTGGCGTTCTAAAAAAGGGATAATTAGTAGTGGTAGTAAATAATTTAATCCTTGAAGAATCACTAGTGCGCCGTAGTTTTTGGCCACGGTTTTCTGTTCTCCTGAAAATTTACCTTTCCTTAGTAGCATTTATTATGTTTAGCTCAAAGTAATAATAGTTTATAATTAATATCGACTCCAATTGCCTGTTTCAAAAGTATCAAAAGAGGCTGTATCTAATATTTGATTTGTAACGGCATCATAGACTACTATATTAAAACCTCTCTTGCTTTTATTAATTAATTGATCTACATTATTAATATAGATCTTAGAATAATTACCAGTATTAAAACTAGCACTCTCCATTCTTATATAAAAATTTCTCTTATCATTGGGCTGCATCTTATTGATGATAGCCATTGTATCTATTTTTTCCTCAACGTATCCTCTATAATTATTAAATAGACCAGTATAAGAAACTCTAAATTTATCTTTAAAACTGATTTGAGAACCTAGTTTTTCAAAAGCTATAGAAGTACTTTTATTAATCGCATCCATAGCAGTTACGGCAACGTAAACGTCCATATTACTTAAATAGTTTAGGTAATCGTCAAAATCATCTATTTTTTTAAGTGAGTCTGCTGCATAAAATCTTGAGGTTAAAACTTCATAGTCTTTACTCTTCTTAATTGGGTTAAAATTAAATTCGTTGTCTAGATAATTAGATAAATGTTCAGATACTTTTTGCGCTCCATAAACATTTGTATGTCCACCTTCCATATCAACTTGAGCATCAAATTTGATTGTTTTTAATAAGGTAGTATCAGTATAATTTATAAATGGTATGCCTTGAGACAACGCTATTTCTTCTACTGTTTTAATATGTTGGTTGCGAGATGCATTAATATTATATGGAGCATAAGTTAAAACAAGAGGTATATTATTATCATTAGCTAACTCAATAATTTTATCAAGGTATAACCTACTCTTAACGGGTAAATCAGCCTTAGTAACATTAAAATTCTCTATGACTTTAGGTGTTGTCTTATACAATGGAGTAAAGCCTTTCAATAATCCATTTTCTTTACTTTTAAAATCTGTGATATTAAATTCTTTCCATCTATTATGATAATTATAAAAAGGATTAACACCTTCTAGATTATCTTCAAAAGCAACATTTTGCGCTTTTATTTTATTTAAAGTCAACGGTAAATCATCAAGACTTAATTTATTAACTCCATCTTTTTTATATTCATTATTTTCAGAAATATAAAATGTTTCTAAAACAATGACTTCTGGCTTTTGTGTTTTTAAAACTTCAATTAGATAGTGATAACTTAACCATAATGGTTGTTCATTAGATGCAAAAACATATCCCTTAATGCCATTTTCCTTATAAAATATAGCTGGATTAAAGGTACAAAATGCGTGTGACGATCCTAAAAACACGACGTCTATAGAATTATCTTCTAACTCATAAAAGCCTTTAATCTTAGAGGTGGTATTCCACGGTAGTTTATCTCTCTTAGGCGTAAATATGGTGCTTAATTCAACAAAAATCCATGCAGCCAGAATAACCAGAAACAACAACCTCAAAAATCTATAAATCAAAGTCTTTCTCATTAAAATTGAAAGTATATAAATTCATCTACATTATACTCAGAACCGTAATATCCAAAAATTAAAATAAAGAAAATAGTAGATAAGTAAACGATATAGCGCGTTGCGATGTGCTTTCTATATAACCACGTTCTTATAGGGTATCTTTTATCAATAGACCAAAAAGCCAGTAATCCTATGATAAGTAAGATTGCAAGTGTAAAATCTTTTGAATCCAAGCCTAGCTCATACATTGAGCCATCAAGCAATTGATAAAAAGATAGGTTCATACTGTTGCTTATTACTAGCATCGCTTTTTCAAATGTTTCTGCTCTAAAAAAGATCCAAGCAAAGCTTACTAGAACAAAGGTCCAAACTCTTTTAAAAAATAAAACATCAAATGAATTCTCTTTAATTTTCATAAACGAATTCATTTTGCTTCTTGATTTCTGAGTCCACAAATCAATCATTTGGAAAATCCCATGCAGGAATCCCCAAATTATAAAACTCCAAGCTGCTCCATGCCAGAAACCACTCACCAAGAAAACGATCATAATATTTACATACCATCGCCATTTACTAACTCGATTTCCACCTAATGGTATATATAGATAATCTCTAAACCAAGTAGTTAAAGAAATATGCCATCTACGCCAAAAATCGGGAATTGATATCGCAAAATAAGGCTGATTAAAGTTTTTCATTAAATCATAACCGAGCATTCTAGCACTACCACGTGCAATATCTGTGTATGCAGAGAAGTCTGTGTAAATCTGGAATGAGAAAAATATAGTTGCAATAATGGTCTCAAAACCACTATAAGAACCTGGATCGCTATATACCTGATTTACAACTACAGCAAGCCTATTTGCAATAACAACCTTCTTAAAGATTCCCCATACCACAAGTCCTAAACCACTTCTAATTCTACTATAATCTAAGCTAATTACCTTATCAAGTTGAGGTAACAAATGAGAAGACCGCTCAATAGGACCTGCGACTAATTGAGGGAAAAATGAAACAAATAATGCATACTTCCCAAAATGATGCGTGGCTTTTATTCTATCAAAATAAACATCTAACGAGTAACTTAAAGCCTGAAAAGTGTAGAAAGAAATACCTACAGGTAATAAAACATCAATATTTTCAAAGCCCCATTCTACATGAATTAATGAAAAGAAATCAGCAACTGCCGAATTCAAAAAATTAAAATACTTAAAGAAAATAAGAATTCCTAAATTAGAGACTAAACTCAAGGTAAGCCATAGCTTCTTCCTTTTTATTTTAAGCTTTTCACTTAACTCGCTTTGATTTACTTTACTGATTAAAATTCCGCTCAAATAAGTAATTACTGTGGAAAGCAGCATCAAAAGCGCATATTTTACATTCCAAGACATGTAAAAAAAATAGCTTCCTACTAATAATAAAATCCACCTCAACTTATGAGGTAACACATAGTATAACAGTGCTATAACTGGAAAAAACAATAAATAGGATATGGAAATAAATGACATATGTATCGATTATTTCAAATAAGCTTCATACATCATCTCTACACCTTTTTCAAGAATTATCTCATGTTTCCATCCTAATTTATGCAGTTTTGACACATCTGTAAGCTTACGTGGTGTGCCGTCTGGTTTTGTGGCATCCCAATCAAGTTTACCTTGATATCCTACAGTTTTTTTAATCAGTTCTGCGAGGTCTTTTATAGCGATATCTTCTCCGGTTCCTATATTGAGGTGTGTATTTCTTATGTCTTTTTCGCTTCCTTTTACATCAGCAAAGTCTTTGTTTTCCATCAAGTACACACAGGCTTTTGCCATGTCGTGCGACCATAAGAATTCACGCTTAGGAGAACCTGTTCCCCATAAAGCGATGCCATTTTCTGTGATACCGTGTTTTTGTAATACCGCTTTCGCGAAAGCGATATCATCAATACCTAAATCATCCATTAATGCCTGCTCATTACCATCCATTAATAATTTACCTAGGTGCATTTTACGAATTAGCGCTGGCAGTACATGTGATTTCTCTAAATCAAAATTATCGTTAGGACCATATAAATTAGTAGGCATTACAGAGATAAAATTGGTGCCATATTGCAAGTTATAGCTCTCACACATTTTGATACCAGCGATTTTTGCTACCGCATAAGGCTCGTTTGTATATTCTAGTGGTCCAGTAAGTAAACTGTCCTCTGGCATAGGTTGTGGTGCCATTTTAGGATAAATACAAGTGCTTCCCAGAAACAATAATTTCTTAACTCCATTTAAATAACTATGATGAATCACGTTATTCTGGATCATGAGGTTTTTATAGATAAAGTCTGCTCTATAGGTATTGTTTGCTACAATACCACCTACACTAGCCGCTGCAAGAAAGACGAATTCTGGTTTTTCAGTTACAAAAAAGTCTGCTGTGGCTTGTTGATTTGTAAGGTCTAGCTCTTTGTGAGTTTTAAGAACAAAATTTGTGTAACCTAATTTTTTTAACTCACTAACGATAGCGCTTCCTACTAGACCACGATGTCCAGCGACGTATATTTTTGAATCTTTATTCATTATTCAAAGTAGTTGTTAATTCTATAACCACCACTTTTCAAATATTCTTCTCGAGACATTAAATGTAAATCACTTTTCATCATGTCATTAACGAGTTCTTGAAGGGCGATTTCTGGAACCCAACCTAGTTTTTCTTTGGCTTTAGTAGGGTCACCGATTAATAAATCTACCTCTGTAGGACGGAAATATCGTGGATCTACGGCTACTACTTCTTTACCTATTTCTAGCTGGTAATCTGGATTGGAGCAGGACTTCACCGTTCCTTTCTCGTCCACGCCTTCACCATTAAATTCTAACTCAATACCTATGTATTGAAAAGCCATACGCACAAAGTCTCTTACACTAGTCGTTGTTCCTGTAGCGATAACCCAATCTTCTGGCTCATCGTGTTGTAAGATCATCCACATCATGCGTACATAATCCTTAGCGTGTCCCCAATCTCGTTTTGCATCTAGGTTACCTAAATACACTTTATCTTGAAGTCCTTTTACGATTTTAGAAGTCGCACGAGTAATTTTTCTAGTTACAAATGTCTCTCCACGTACTGGAGATTCATGGTTAAAAAGAATCCCATTACAAGCAAACATACCATAAGCTTCACGGTAATTTACCGTTGCCCAGTAGGCATACATTTTTGCCACCGCATATGGACTGCGCGGATAGAATGGAGTCGTTTCTGATTGTGGAATTTCTTGCACCTTACCATACAATTCTGAGGTAGAAGCTTGATAAACTTTAGTCTTCTTTTCCATTCCTAGCAAGCGTACAGATTCTAGGATACGTAACGCACCTATTCCGTCGGCATTTGCGGTGTATTCTGGCATTTCAAAAGAAACTTGTACATGTGACATAGCCGCAAGATTATAAATCTCGTCTGGCTGAGTTTCCTTGATGATTCTAGTCAGGTTAGTCGTATCTGTAAGGTCACCATAATGCAATTTGAACTTCACATCAGTCTCGTGTGGATCTTGATACAGATGATCGATACGATCTGTATTAAACAATGAAGCACGGCGCTTAATACCGTGTACTTCATATCCTTTTTTTAATAAAAACTCACTTAAATAAGCACCATCCTGACCGGTTACACCAGTGATTAATGCTACTTTATGATTCTTTTCAGACATATTCTAATTGTAAAGCTGTAAAAATAAGGTTTCCTTAAGACTTATACCTAGCCACTACCTTATCTAATCCATCGCTAATAGATGGAGTTGAATAATTGAAAACCTGTTCTGTTTTTTTACAATCCAGCACACTATAAGCTGGTCGTTTTGCATCCGTTTTAAAAGTGGCTACTGGATTGATAGTTTTATTTAAATCTAATTTTTGATTTATCGCTTTCGCGAAAGCGTACCACGTCATCTCACCTTGATTTGTAAAATGGTAAATACCGTAATTCTTAGGGTCATTATCAATTACATGATTGATAAAATTTGCCACATCTATTGCACTGGTAGGTGAACCAGTTTGCGTATTCACAATGTTTAACTCCTTTACATCAGTACCTGCTACCCATTTGAAAAAATTCTTGCCATTTGCTGCATACAACCAAGAAATTCTAAAAATATAATGTTTACCATTTACTCGAGAAATGGCTTTTTCTCCAGCTAACTTACTGGCTCCATAAACGTTTATAGGATCTGTGTCTTGATCAGGTTGATATGGCATTGCTGCATCGCCTTTAAAAACATAATCTGTAGAAAAATGAACGAGTGTTACGTGGTATTGCTTAGCAATTTGAGCCATTTTTTCAACAGCAAAAGCATTGATTTTAAATGCTTTTTCTTGTTCGGTTTCGGCAAGATCTACAGCTGTGTATGCTGCACAATTGATGATATAATCGGGTTGTACCGTTGCTATCTTTTTATGTAAGCTTTGTGAACAGGTGATGTCTAATTCTTGACTTGAAAATGCATAAACATCACAACCAGATAAAGCATTTTTTATCGCGGTAGCTAACATTCCGTTTGCTCCTGTGATGAGAATTTTTTTCAAGGGTTTGTATTTATCAAACATCGTCTTCTACAAGCTCAGACTGACATTCTAATTATAATTTTAAAAAATCTAATTTTCCATCTTTTTCAGATAGTAAAACAGCACTATCTGGTAATTGCCAATCTATATTTAACGTTGGGTCGTCATATCGTATCCCAAATTCAGTCTCTGGTTGGTAAGTGTTATCTACTTGATAATTTACGATTGCTGTATCTGACAGGACAGAAAAGCCATGCAGGAATCCTCTAGGAACTAAGAGTTGTTTATGATTATCACCACTTAATTCAATGGTGAAATGTTTTAAAAAGGTTGGAGAATCTGGTCTGTAATCTACTGCTACATCAAGAATTTTACCTTGTACACAACGCACTAGCTTTGCTTGAGCAGCATCTCCTTTTTGTAGATGTAAACCACGTAGCACTCCATAGCTTGAAAAGGACTCGTTATGTAATACAAATGGTGTATGATTAGGAAACGCTTTCGCGAAAGCGTATTTATCATGTCTAATACTGAAATAACCGCGATCATCACCAAAAACAGGTGGCTCGATGATGTAGCTGTCTTTTAACGGAGTTTCTTTTACAATCATTTCTCTGTAAGTCTCATCAAATAATCTCCATAACCACTTTTTATAAGAGGTTGTGCGAGGTTTTTGAGTTGTTGCTTCTCAATATATCGTTTGCGATAAGCTACTTCTTCTATAGAGCCTATTTTTAAGCCTTGACGCTGTTCGATTACTTGTACAAACTGACTGGCTTGCATTAAGGATTCAAACGTTCCTGTATCGAGCCATGCAGTTCCTTGATCGAGCACATTTACTTTAAGTCTGCCACGATTAAGGTATACGTTATTGATGTCTGTAATTTCTAATTCACCACGATGTGATGGTTGTATATATTTTGCAATTTCTACTACCTCATTATCATAGAAATAAATTCCGGGAACGGCATAGTTTGAACGTGGCTCTATAGGTTTTTCCTCTATGCTGGTTACTCGCATATTTTCATCAAAATCTACCACACCATAGCGTTGTGGATCATTTACATGATAAGCAAAAATAACTCCACCTTCTGGGTTCACACTTTCTTGAAGTGCTTTTTCAAGACCTGTTCCATAGAAAATATTATCTCCTAAAATTAGAGCAACACTATCTTCTCCTATGAAATCGGCGCCTATAATAAACGCTTCTGCCAGACCATTAGGATTTTCTTGAACAGCATATTCAAACCTACAGCCCAATTGAGATCCATCGCCCAGTAAATTTTTAAAAAGTGGTTGATCTTGTGGTGTAGAGATGATTAATATTTCCTGAATTCCTGCACTCATTAATGTTGAGATAGGATAATATATCATAGGCTTATCATAGATAGGCATTAACTGCTTACTCACACTTAAAGTAAGTGGATGCAGTCTAGTACCACTACCACCGGCTAGAACTATTCCTTTCATGAGTTATATTTTTTGAGATACCATTCTACTGTTTTTTTGATTCCGGTAGTAAAGGTTTCTGCCGGTTGCCAATTGAAATCATCTTCAATCTTTGATGGATCAATTGCATAACGGTAGTCATGTCCTGGACGATCATTTACATAAGTTATTTGTGCCGCATAAGGTTGTCCATCTTTACGAGGTTGAACCTCATCTAATATGGAACAAATATGATTTGCAATATCTATATTCCTTATTTCGTTTTTTCCACCTATGTTATAATTCTCTCCTTGACTAGCTTTTTCTAAAACAGTATGTAAAGCTTGACAATGATCTGTTACATATAACCAATCACGCACGTTTTTACCATCACCATAAATGGGAATAGAATCACCATTTAATGCTTTTCTTATCACGACAGGTATTAACTTCTCATCATGCTGTCTAGGTCCATAGTTATTGCTACAGTTTGTGATTACCGCAGGAAAACCATAAGTATGCACATAACTCATTACTAAATGATCACTGGCTGCTTTACTGGCACTGTACGGACTGCTAGGAGCATAAGGTGTTTTCTCTGTGAAAAAACCGTCATCTTCTAAGCTTCCATAAACCTCGTCTGTAGAGATGTGGAGAAATCTAGATTGTTGTTGTTTTGTGCTAAAATCAGGTTTAAAAACTCGTGGTTTTTCCATCCATAATTGATAGCTAGCATGCAACAAATTAAAAGTTCCGTTTACATTAGTTTCTATAAAGACCTGAGGATTTTCAATACTATTATCTACATGGGACTCTGCCGCGAGATGATACACTTTATCAAATTGATAGTCTTCAAATAGCTTATTAATAAATACCGCGTCGCATATATCTCCTTCTATAAAAGTGAGACGATCATGCTTGAAGTTATGTGCAAAACCTAGGTCTGCAGCATAGGTAAGCTTATCTAAATTATAAATGTGGGCACCGGTATTTGTAAGTAAGTATTCAATAAGATTACTTCCTATAAAACCTGCTCCACCGGTAACTAATATTTTAAGCATTCTCTTTTTCGTAGTTTTTCAAAAACCTCCAAACTAGCGGGAATAATGCAATTAAAAGTCCAAATCCTAGACCTATAAAAGCTCCTTTAAGTCGGTAATGCCTTTTTTCTATCGCACCTTTTTTGATATACTGAGAAACGACATTTATGGTGCTACTATAGCTATACTTATCTTGTCTTACACTAGACATTTGATAGAGTATATTTCTTTTTTGATCAAATAGGTTTTTTAATGCTTCAGATGGTTTTTGATCTCCTAGGTATAAATTAGTGCCATTTCCACCTTGTACATCACTAGATTTAATAGCTGTTTGATAAGCCGCGATTAAAGAGTCTAGTTCTATTAATTGATAACTCATAGATTTAAGATCAAAATCTGCCGTTTCTTTAAGTGCTTGTTGCTCTGACTTTATGATTGAGTTTTCTTTTACTCTAATTACATCATCTATTAAATTTTCAAGAACCGTTCTATCTTTAGATGCTACTTCAATTAATTGATATTGATAGTCTTGATCACGTTTTGCAGCTTTAAAACCTTCAAAAGTGAAGTTCTCTAAAGCCATCGTATCGGACTTTCTAGCCAGTTGATCATATTCTTCTAAAAGTTCTGTATCATTAAACTCTGGACGTATACTTAACGAAGTGATTTTTGAAGTTTTATCTTCAGAGGTATTTAATTCTTGAGATAACTTTTCAAAGTCTTCTTGTTCTACTAACGACTGATAATAATTAATGTTAGAAATCAATTGACCAGCACTTTTAAAATTGGGCTGCACTACTATTTGAGCTGTAAATTGATCACCAGATTTTAAATTTAAATACCAACCTAACGCAATACCGGCAATAGAAGTAATTGCGATAATGATTAAATTTTTCTGAATAAAAATCAGGAATAATATTAAAAAGTGACCTATCCCTTTGAGTAGATTACCTACACCAGTAAATATATTTTTAAATCCATTACTAATCCAGACAAAAACGGGAACTAAATCTACTTCTTGCTCTTGATTATTCTGTGGTTGGTTTTCCATGAAAATCGATGATTTTATTTATTCAAATATAATTGAAGTTTATTTCTACCTAAAAACGATAATAGGAGGCTTAAATTATAATTCTGTACTTATTTCTGAAGCAACACTGTTCTCCATGATCTGTTCAAGGATTTTTTCAGTAATGACGTATACTGGTTTTACTCCTGTAAGACCTAATCCACCACTGGCAAGTGTATGACCTGTTTTTAAAGGATTATCACTAGCATAATATGCATATCGCACATTAATCTTTTTATTGATACTGCGACGTACTCTAGAGGCAGCTTGTATCGCTTTTTGATAATGTGCACCTTCCATCTCTAGACCTATCACACGCCAGCTCGAACTATAGAAAAATTGTAATAGATCTTTATTTTGTAAAGATGTCCCTAATACAGTAACCATAGAACCGGCTACTACATTAATACCATCTGTTTTTAAATCTTTTTTAGTCAGTTTATTTTTAAATGGATAGTTGTCTGCAGTACCTTCAAAAACGTGGGCATCTGGAACCATGATATCTCCTTTATCACCTTCTAGAATACCTGCTTTACCCATGATGTTAATTGACTTCATGTTCATTAAATGCAGCTTACCATTCTCATCTTTATATGGCTTTAACAATTCATCCATGGTCTCATAAGCTTGTTCTCCAAAAGCATAATCCATGACTATAAGCACTGGCTTTGTGTTTTCCTCGCTTTCGCGGAAGCTAACTGAACAAAAGTCTACATCCATGTACTGGCACTGAGACATATCAAAAATCTGTACGTCTATATTAGTACCGCTTTCATCCTTAAGGTAGGACATTCCATTTGCGAGCGCGTGCTTTTTAATAGCATCGCGATCTTTTTTTGCAGCGTCATTACTAAGAGTCGCAAACAACTCCATGCGGTCACTATTTTTAAGCTTTGCCTCAAGTGCTTTAGGACCGTAAAGTGAATTCATTACACTGTGCAGATTTGCACTAATGATATGTAATGGTCTATCAAAAAGATTGTGGTCTACTAGATGTTGCTTGATGCGTAACGCCCATTTATCTCCATGAATATGGTGACCCAGACGTTCTCTTAAAACAGGAGAGAATGTCACCAATCTCTTTTCCCCATCTAGGATTTCCTTCTTTGCAAGATTACCTAAATGATAGATGGTACTTAAAAACTGATGAGGATTTTTTGCAGTTGCAAAATCATTATAAACGCTCATCACTTCTTCAAAAGTGCGCCCTAATATAGTTGCTACATGTGTAACGGCAACTTCTTTTTCTTGCTGTGTTAGTTTTGTTTTTCCTATTACTGCTTCTAGACATTTCCAGTCGCGAGTTGTACTACCATTATCACCGACTAGTACTTGCTTCATAATCTTATGAGATTCTATCATAAGAAAAGTTAGGTGCGTCAGTATATCATAAATCTCTGAGCGTCCTCGAGTAACCTCTATATTCATCTGGTGCTTATCGATACGATAGCAGTTGCGACGTCTCTTTTTAGGAATAATCGCTTTAAAATGAGAACCTTGATAACCTTCATCACTAGTTAAATTGATGTAAGAACACTCTTCAATACCTTCTGGTAAACGGTCCATTACGTAAAGCAAACCACTAAGTTCTATTTTCTCCTCAGCAATAGAGCCGTAGATCTCTGGCCTTAAGGTAAGGAGTGATTCTCTTAAAGATTCTCCACTCACGCCCATAGGTTTATAAAAGCCACGATTAAATAAATGTCGCATGGTTATATACATGCGTTCAATGGCATTAGTACTTTCTTGGGCTCTTGTCCGTGGTTCTACGTTAAGTATAGGCATATAATAAATTTCCTAGCAAAGATAGTTATTTAACTAGTCTATACAGCTATAACAACTATTTGCAGCCTGTTATATGATTGTAAAATTAATTTTAGAAAATTATTTAAATTATAATCTCTCTAAGACCTCAGCGATCTTACGATCATTAGAGAGTCGCGGTAACTTATTTTGTCCACCTAGCTTACCTATGGTTTTCATGTATTGCTTAAATCCATTTTCAACAACTTGCTTAATAATAAGAGGTTGCAAAACTTTACCAACTATTAAATCATCGTAGTAACTATTTTGCTCGCGCATTTTAAGATCTAAAGTTGCTTTAAACTTTTCCAGGTCTTTAGGTTTTCCACCAAACTCTATAAACCACTCATGATAAGGTAATTCATCATTATCTGGGGCAAGTTGTGGTGCAACAGTAAATTCATTAATCACAACATTGTGTATGGCAGCGGCTTCTTTCATGGCATGCTCTACTTCTTTACCTATGACATGTTCTCCACTTGCACTGATGTAGTGCTTGATACGACCAGTTACTATAACGCGATACGGACTGGTAGAGGTAAAAGCAATTGTATCACCTATGTTATATGCCCATAAACCAGCTGTTGTAGAAATAATAAGCACATAATTCACACCGATCTCCACCTCACCTATAGTTAAACGTGGTGCATTTTCTTCAAAAAATTGATCTGCAGGAATAAACTCATAAAAAATTCCAGCATCTAATAACAATAGCATTCCTTTCACATCTTGTTTATCTTGATATGCAAAAAATCCTTCACTTGCTGGAAATAGCTCAATACTATCTACTTTTCTACCTATAAGCTGTTCAAATTTAGGCCTGTATGGCTCAAAATTCACACCACCATAAATGAAAAGGTTGAATTCTGGAAATACATCACCTACTTTTTTGCCAGTACGTTGTACAATGCGTTCAAAATACATTTGTACCCAACTAGGGATTCCAGAAATGATACCCATATTCTCAGGTAAGGTTTCATCAATAATTGCTTCTACCTTAGTTTCCCAATCTTCAATACAGTTAGTTTTCCAGGAAGGCAGACGGTTTTTTTGTAAGTATCCCGGTACATAATGGGCTACAATTCCACTTAATCTACCTAACTGAACACCATTCTTATCTTCCATTTCAGGACTACCTTGCAAGAAAATCATTTTGTGATCTACAAAAGCTGCTTTACCTGTCTCGTGGATGTAACTTAAAATGGCATTACGAGCAGCATTGACATGCTCTGGCATAGATTCTTTAGTAATAGGAATATATTTTGCACCACTAGTAGTCCCAGAGGTTTTTGCATAATACAGTGGTTTTCCAGGCCATAAAACATCTGATTCTCCGGCCACAACTCTATCTACAAATGGCCTTAATTCTTCATAATCTCTTACGGGTACTTTTTCAATAAAAGTAGCGTGTGAATCTATATCTTGAAAAGAATGTGCTTTACCGAAAGCGGTATTTCGAGCAGTCTTAATGAGATGTTTAAAAACCTTTTCTTGTGTAGCCACTGGTTGAGTAGACCATTTACGAGTTTGCCTATCAATGATAGCTGCAAAAACCTTTGCTGCGAATGATTTTATTGACATTACTGAAAGTTGATAAAATTAGTTGGGTCTTGTGGATAGCCGTCCATCCACAATTCAAAATGTAAATGTGGTCCATTAGTTAACTCACCCGTATTACCTACAATTCCGATTACCTCACCAGCTTGTACTTGATCGTTTTGTTTTTTACTCAATGTAGCCATGTGCTTATAAACGGTAATTACACCATAAGAATGTTCCATAAGTATGGTGTTTCCAGTGTCTGTACTCCAACCTGCAAAAATCACTGTGCCATCTGCCGCAGCTTTTACTGGTGAATTTGCTGCAGATGTAATATCTACGGCATAATGTTTTTTTTCTGCATTAAAACCATCTGATATAGTACCAGTTACAGGTGTAAAGAATATAAAGTTAGTACGACTAGTTGCTCCTTCTATCACGTTAAACTTATCCTCACGATCCACTTCTTCTCGCAATAAGCTATCTTCTTCAATAGGGATTGGTAAGTTCTCTTGATTTGCAGTTTCTACTTTTGCAATACTGTCTATTCTAGCATATTCTGCGGCAGTGATGTTACCACTTAACACCATTTGAATACGATCATATTTTTGTTGTTGCAATTGAATTGAGGTCAGTAAAGAGTCTGTTTTATTTTCTAGGGTTATAACATCTTTAGTAAGTTTAGTACTGGCATAACCAGGTATGAATTCTCTTAACGGTGTAAATGCTATTAAGACCGTAGTTAATCCTATAAGGATGATAGCAGATAATACTGTAACTATAAAAACATTTAATCTAGTTAAGTTTAAAGAAAAGCGTTCTTCAAAAGTATCATCATTGAGCACCACCATTCGATAGCGATGCAACCATTTTCTCTTAAGTTTTCCTTTTTCCTTTTTAGTAGCCATGAGCGTCTTTAACGAATTTCAAAGATAAAATAATATAATAGCTCGCACGTTATTTCTATACAATGCTATTCTTACTAATCATCAACTTTAAGTATGCTTTAAAATTGTCTTCTTAAGGATAATTATAGCTCAATAGGAATGGGCTACCCTTTTACTTTCTATAAAACAAGTAATTTTAACGTCATTATTAAAAGTTTGAAAGAGTTCATTGTATCTTTGTAATGTTTTTAAAACACATATTATGTTAGCAAACTTTATTTTAGGAATGCCTGGTTATGGTAGTATTATATTAATAGCGCTAGTAGTGTTATTAATTTTTGGAGGTAAAAAAATACCAGAATTGATGCGCGGTTTAGGTGGTGGAATTAAAGAATTTAAAGACGCTACTAAAGAAGACAAAGCAAATAATGATCAAATAGACTCTAACAACTAGTCTAAATCATACCATATTAAAAGCCCTTTCAACAATTTTGAAAGGGCTTTTTTATTTATAATCACAAAGTGTTATTTAATCTTCTTGGGATATAAATTTCACGCTTTTTAATATCGATTCTAGTTCAAAAAGGTAATTGCGTTGCTTTGCACTAGGTGCAAAAATGTAACCTTCTATAACTAGCCAGTTATTTTTTTCTTTGTTATAAATCGCATAATTAAGAAAAGGTCCAGACATAAACTGTCCGCTAACTTCCCATAATCCTTTTGTTTCATAAGCAAATTTACCGTCCACCTGACTTTCATTTACATAAGGTGAGAAAGCACGTTCAGTTATAAATTCTCCATTATCCACTGGCACTTTTAAAGAACCTACAGAATCTCTTACTTTAGTAATACTAGCTACGACATTAGAATCTTGAGGAATCTTATCACGATCCACTTCATAGATCATAATATCCATCGTACCTTCTTTAATATTGCGTCGCAACCAGAAAAAATCTTTATCATCTGGTGCCGCATATCGGTATGATCTAGGCGCTATCAGTTCAATGCCAAATCGTTCTTTAATCTGATCAACATTAAGCCCTACTTTTTTCATCAAGCGTTGCTTTTCCTTAATCTCACCATCATTAAATATGGTTTTAATTTGCTGTGCATTAGTAATGATTTGTTCTATAACGCCAGCAGCATCTTTACCTCTTATGATAACACCAGTCTGTGGATTTGCATATAATCCAGTCGTGACGGTTACACCTGGCTCCTTATTAGAAGTCTCAACCTTTAAATAATTACGGTTTTTCATCAACAATCCTGCAAATGAATCTGGCTCTATCTGGTTAAGAGAGAACTGTGGTTCTTCACGCACTAATCCATCTACAGGTGCTGCTAGAATCTGTCTAATACTATCACCTACTTCATTCTCCCATAAATCATTGTCAATCACTAATAAAATATCATTCATTCTACCAGCGCTATCTGTTACGATTACCGGCGCATCGTTGCAACCAGTTAATGTGATCATTGCGAGAAATATGTAAACTATGGATCTCATAAGAGTATTATTTAAGTTTTAAAGTGGTACCTGGTTGTAAATCTTCGGTTTTACCAGGATTCAATTTTCTAATTTGAGCAATAGTTATGCCATAGGTGTTTGCGATTTTCCATAAGCTATCACCACTTTTTACTTTATAACTACCAGGTGCTTTTTTTGAACTAGTAGAGCCACTCGTAATAGGTTTTCTAGGATGTATATACAACCGTTGTCCAATTTTTAAATTATTACTACGCAGGCTGTTCCATCTTTTCAATTGGCTAACTTTCACTCCATATTTATTAGCAATTTTACCTAGATAGTCTCCATTTTTAACTCGATAAACGACACGAGACTCTGCTTTAACGAGTTCTGGTAAAGGTTTTTCTTTTTTGTCTAATTCTGCTTTCGCGAAAGCGTATACCGCATCCTCACTACTCACAAATTTCCCTGCTGCTCTTACCGGCAACCTGAGATAATAATTTCTACCAGATACTGCTGGAATGATATCTAATTTATAACTAGGGTTATGAAATTGAATAGTTTCTATATCCTCATCAGTAAATTGAGCAACATGCTCTAGGGAAATCATTTTCTTAACACGTATGGTATCAGTTGCGATTGTTTTATATGCTGTTTGTGCAGGTTGAAAACCATGCTCACTTGCATAAGTGTATAAATATACCATAGCCTGAAATGCAGGTACATAACCAGCGGTTTCCCGTGGTAAGTAAGGTCTTAAATTCCAGTAGTTTTTATATCCACCACTACGTCTTATGGCTTTATTCACATTTCCGGGACCAGAGTTATATGCCGCTAATGCTAGATCCCAATCTCCATAGATATTATATAAACTCTTTAAGAATTTACATGCTGCTTCTGTAGATTTTATAGGGTCCATGCGTTCATCAACATAAGAATTTACCTCAAGATCAAAATCGCGACCTGTAGCAAACATGAATTGCCATAATCCGGTAGCACCTACCCTACTTTTTGCTCTAGGATCTAATGCACTTTCCACTACAGCTAGATACTTCATCTCTAGTGGAATATCATATTTATCTAACATTTCCTCAAATAGCGGAAAATAATAATCGCTCAAAGTCATTAAACGCTCCATATAGATACGTTGATGACTCAACTTTTTATTGATTAATTGTTCTAGTACAGGATTATAATCTATTTGAAAAGGTGTGGTCTCATTAATACGTTTCAGACGTGCTTTAAGTGTGTCTGTAGGTAGCGTTTTCATAACAGCCTCACTATAATCCATTTGTATAACTTCATCATACATATAATCATACATATCATTGTTATACAGCTCTTTAAGTAAGTTCTCATCAAATTTATCTACCTCGGGATATTCATTAATCGCAGCAGTAGCAATTGTTATTACAGGAATATTTACCATAGAGGTAGTGTCAGTTACTACATCTATAGTTGGTTTTATAGAGTCTGTTACAGTTGTAATTTGTTGTTCTTTTTCCTGATTTTTTTTGAATTCTTCATAGGTGATTATACGTCCTGTAGTAGTCGTACTATCAGGTGAGACTTGCGCCATAGTCACCATAGATAACGCAAAAAAGAATAAAAAGAATTTATACATGTATTGTTTTAAGAATTAATCTAATATGGCAGCAATACCAGGAAGTGTTTTACCTTCTAGCATTTCTAGCATTGCACCACCACCGGTAGAGACGTAACTTACTTGATCATCAAAACCAAATTGTTTTACCGCAGCAACAGAATCACCACCACCTACTAAAGAAAATGCTCCTGCAGCAGTAGATGCTGCGACAGATTTACCTAAAGAAATAGTACCATGAGAAAATGGCTCAAGCTCAAAAACACCTGCTGGACCATTCCATAAAATAGTTTTGGCCTGCATTAATACAGTATGAAATTGTGATCTAGACTTCTCTCCTATATCTAATCCCATCCAACCATTTGGGATAGCGTCAATAGCTGCATTATCTATGGTTGCGTGCTCAGAAAAAGCATCGGCAGTAATAGCATCTACAGGTAAGTGTATGTTAGTATTTTTTGATTTGGCTTTTTCAAGAATTTCAAGTGCTAATTCCATTTTATCGTCTTCACAGAGAGAATCCCCTATTTTACCACCTTGCGCTTTGATAAAGGTATATGCCATACCACCTGCGATAATAAGATCATCAACTTTATCGAGTATATTTTCAATAACGGTAATCTTAGATGAAACTTTTGCACCACCTAAAATCGCTACGACTGGTTTATCTGGAGTTTCCAACACTTTATTCAAGCTCTCAATCTCTCTTGTCATTAAGTGACCAAAGCATTTTTCATCAAAATATTGAGCAATTATTGCTGTAGATGCATGTGCTCTATGTGCGGTACCAAATGCGTCGTTTACATATACGTCTCCTAATTGAGATAACGCTTTCGCGAAAGCGGAATCACCAGCAGTTTCTTCACTATGAAACCTTAAGTTTTCTAATAAGAGAACTTCACATGGCTGTAGGTTTGCAGCTGCTTGTTGAGCGGCATCGCCTATACAATCGTCCACAAACTTTACCTGAACACCTAATATATCAGTAGCAGCGGCAACGATGTGCTTTAAAGAAAATTCTTCTTGATTTCCTTTAGGGCGACCTAGATGTGACATAAGTATTACTGAGCCTTCATCTTCTAGAATTTTAATGATGGTATCTTTTGCCGCAAGGATACGAGTCGCATCCGTTACTTCAAAATCATCATTGAGCGGCACGTTAAAGTCAACTCTTACTAAGGCTTTTTTATCTTTAAAATTGATATCGTTAATAGTCTTCATAGTTATATGTTGTGAATGGTCACAAATATAGCGGTTATGATACAACCTCGCGCCTATACTTTTATATTTGCATTATGCGATATCAAGATATCATAGGACTAGAACATCTTAAGACACATTTACAAACCACGGTTGAAAATGGTAGGATTGCACACGCGCAATTAATGGTAGGTCCTACAGGAAGTGGTGTTTTACCACTAGCACTGGCGTATGCCAGAAGTATATTATGTAATTCTAATAATGATAGATGTGATGCCCAAATGGATCAAATCGCACATCCAGATTTACATTTTGCTTATCCTGTAGCAAATAATGCAAAGATTAAAGCCAAAGCAGTATCTGATGATTTTATTGCAGAATGGCGAGAGTTTTTAAAAACACAACCTTATGGTAGCCTTGCAGATTGGTATCAAGCCATTGAGATTGAAAAAAAGCAAAGTAAAATAGGTGTTGATGAGGCTAAAAGAATAGTTTCTAAATTGAGTCTCAAATCCTATGAAGGTGGATATAAAGTTTTAATAATTTGGGGTGCGGATAAATTAAATACCGAGGCTTCTAACAAATTATTGAAACTGATTGAAGAGCCACCGGCAAAAACAGTCTTTTTACTAATCGCTGAAGATGAAGATCAAATCATCAATACTATTAAATCGAGGTGCCAGCTTTTACATGTTCCTAAATTAAATAGTGAATCTATCGCTAATGGATTACTTGAAAGAAACGGTTTAGAAATAACACGTGCTCAACAAATCGCAAGACAGTCAAATGGTGATTATAATAAAGCTGTACAGTCCATTCATAACATATCTGAAGATACTGATTTTGAAAAATGGTTTGTAACCTGGGTGCGTACCGCATTTGCAGCACGTGGTCGCAAGTCTGCAATTAACGATTTAATTGCGTGGGCAGATATGATAGCCGCTACTAATCGAGAAACTCAAAAACGCTTTTTATTGTATTGTCTAGAATATTTCAGACAAGCAATGCTACTTAATTACAAAGCAAATAGTGCGGTTTATTTAACACCGCAAATGCCAGATTTTAAATTAGAAAAGTTTGCTCCATTTATAGAAGGTCATCGTATACAACCTATAAGTGATGAAATAGAGAAAGCTATTTACCATATTGAAAGAAATGGTAATGGTAAAGTCATTCTAACAGACCTAGCAATAGGACTTACTCGTCTTATTCATAAATCTGCTTAAAAGTAGTTAACATGTTGAAAATTAGGAATTAATTATAAAAAGGTAGTAATTTTACCTTTCGTTAAAAATTCTTTCTGTTGATTACTTATTCAGGTCCCATTTTAATTTTAGTTTTTTTGCTGTTAACAATAATTATTTCTGCTTATGAAAAATTATTTGTTTGGAATAAGACTCTCAAGGATTATGTAGAAATGTATAAAAACCATCTACCGCCTTTTTTAGTGAAACTATCCTTAATTATAATTTTAGGCCTTGAGATAATTGTGACCTCATTCCTAGCTTTGGGAATTTATGATATCATAGTTGATCAAGATATCTCCTTGAGCGAAATAGGATTAATTATTACAGGAGTTCTTTTCTTAATTCTACTTATCGGATTAAGAATTTTACAGGATTATCGTGGCGCAGGTAGAACAGCCATTTATTTTCTTCTCGTCGTTTTTGGTCTATTTTGGATACAATCAATATAAACTATTGTTTTTATATATAAAATAAATTAAGTTTATTAAAAACCTACTGATTAAAGCAATCTAAACGGCATTTTAAATAATATTACACATAACTACCATAACCTATGTAAAAGCCTCTTAAAAGGCTTTAAAATCGTTTTTTAAGGACGTAAACTAGTGAAGATGGTTCTTTAGTGAAGACCGCAGAACAATTAGATAAAAAACCTATACATAAACCATAAAGAAAGGAAAATTTTCTTTTCTGATAACGTGCAGATAATATGGAAACATATAAACTGTCAAACCACATCGGTTTTGTAGTTATTAATTCAAAACGGTCTTGAAAGATATTTCTTATAGCTTCTTTATTGAAATGATATAAGTGTCGAGGGACGTCATATCCAGCCCATTCTTTTTTAAAATATTTTGCATCAAATGAATCATAATTAGGCAGTGCCAAAATTAGAATCCCATCTTTTGTTAACCAGTTTTGGATTTGATTAATTTGCTGTTCAAAATCAGGCACATGTTCAAGAACGTGATACATACTTATAACCTTAATACTTTTTGGTTCTATAGAATCCGTTTGATTTAAAAGTTCGATTCCTTTTCTCGCGGCAAATGATCTTGCTTTTTCACTAGGTTCATATCCTATAGCATCATAACCCGCATTTTTTAAAATGGCTACAACATCACCTACTCCAGCACCTATATCCAAAATTTTTCCGTCGATTGCATACTTTGCAATTAACTGTTTTTTGCTTTTTAGGTTCCACCTTTTAGCAAACTGATAACATTTTGCAAAAAAAGAGGTTTGAGAATCATCGTGAGATAGATAATCCTCACTTTCATAAAAAGCTTCTAAATGCCTAGGTTGAGGAATCGTTTTAAGAACTGCGGAAGAAGGATCCCTATATAGTTCAAATGATTCTTGAGTCAAAAAATAGTCTTTTAAAGAAAGAAAATGCTCTGAGTAATTATTGTTTTTTTTCATTGTTTCACGTGAAACTATCTTCCCATATGTACTAATAACACCGAAATATCACTAGGAGAAACTCCCGAGATACGAGATGCTTGAGAAACTGTAGCTGGTTGAATTGCTGTTAACTTTTCGCGTGCCTCATAGGAAAGAGACTTAATAGATTTAAAATCATAATCAGATGGAATTTTCACATTTTCTAATCTGTGTAACTTATCAGCATTATCTTTTTCTTTTGCAATGTAGCCAGCATATTTTACATGAACTTCAACTTGTTCTAGAATATCATCATCTAGATCATTAGTTTCAAGATATTCTTTTACCTGAGAAATAGTTTTGATACCCTCTAGATTAATCTGAGGTCTGGAAAAAACTTTAAAAAGCTTATCATTTTGAGTAACTTGTTTAGTACCCTTAGCTACTAACAGATTATTCATTTCTTTAAAATCATAACTTGTATCACGTAAAAACTGAACCATTCTTTCTGATTCTGTAGCTTTACGATCTACTCTTTTGAGAGCTTCATCAGTAACAATACCCAATTCAACAGCTCTAGGTGTTAACCTTAAATCTGCATTATCTTGTCGCAACAACGTTCGATATTCAGCTCGTGATGTAAACATTCTATAAGGTTCCTCAGTTCCTTTAGTAATTAAATCATCTACAAGTACACCAATATAAGCTTCATCTCTTTTTAGAATGAATGGCTCTTCTTCTCTTATTTTACGAACTGCATTAATACCAGCCATTAAACCTTGAGAAGCGGCTTCTTCATATCCTGTAGTACCATTTATCTGACCAGCAAAATATAAACTATCAATAAGTTTGGTCTCTAAAGTATGTTTTAACTGAGTAGGTGGAAAATAATCATATTCAATAGCGTAACCTGGTCTGAAAAACTTCACTTTTTCAAAACCAACCACACTACGTAAAGCTTTAAATTGTACATCCTCAGGTAAAGATGTACTAAAACCATTTACATAAACCTCACAAGTATTCCATCCCTCAGGTTCTACAAATAATTGATGTCTATCCTTATCAGCAAATCGATCTATTTTATCTTCAATACTAGGACAATAACGAGGACCTAAAGATTTAATCCTACCATTAAACATTGGAGATCTATCAAAACCTTCACGCAATAAATTATGAACCTCGGGACTGGTATAAGTCATATGACAATCCCTTTGAGACTTCAGAGATGTAGTAAGATTACTGTAACTAAATTTAGAAGTAATTGCATCGCCTGGCTGTGGCTCCATTCTCGAATAATCTAAAGAACGACCATCAACACGAGGTGGAGTACCTGTCTTCATACGGCCGGATTCAAAACCTAAATCAACTAACTGACCTGTAATACCCGTTGAAGCACGCTCACCTGCCCTACCACCACCAAACTGTTTATCACCAATATGAATCAAACCATTCAAAAAAGTACCATTAGTAAGAACTACAGCTTTAGATCTAATTTCAATACCTAAAGAGGTTCGAACACCAACTACTTTGTTACCTTCAATAACTAAACCAGCAACCATTTCTTGATAGAAATCAAGTAACGGAATAGCCTCCAATTGCAACCTCCATTCTTCAGAAAAGCGCATCCTATCATTTTGTGTTCTAGGAGACCACATAGCAGGACCTTTAGATTGATTAAGCATTTTAAATTGAATAGCACTCTTATCTGAAACTATTCCACTCAATCCTCCTAAAGCATCAATTTCTCTAACAATTTGCCCTTTTGCAATACCACCCATAGCAGGGTTACAAGACATTTGTCCAATAGTTTCAAGATTCATAGTAACCAATAATGTACTAGAACCCATATTTGCAGATACAGCTGCGGCTTCACTTCCTGCATGTCCTGCACCAACAACTATTACATCATATTCTTTATCAAACATACCTATTGTTTCACGTGAAACATTTTAATTTTTTCATCTTCTTTTAGTCGCATAGTACTTTTTTCGATATCGGTTTTATCACCAAAACCAATAAGGTGAAGCAGCCCATGAGACATAACTCGTAACAGCTCATCGTCAAAGCTTACGACAAAATCCTTAGCATTATCCTTAACTCTATCCACAGAAATATATATTTCCCCATGAATAAAATCATCATCGCAATAATCGAAAGTTATAATATCCGTTAAAGTATCATGATTTAAATACTTCTGATTTATTTCCAATAGAAAATCATCAGTACAAAAAACATAGGACAAATCACCTAAAGATTTATTTTCAGATAAAGCAACAGCTCGTAACCATTTTGAATATCGTACTTCATCTGATAATTCAAAATTAAATTGATAATTAAAGTCTACCATCTTCTTTAAAATACTCCTTTACCTTCTGTTTATATTGCTGTTGCAAAGGTAGTACTTGTCTATTTAAAATCTCCTTACTATTAAAATACATGGATGCATCTGGTAAAACAGCATTGGTAGGATTGTTGAAGTCTTTACGATTAGTATTTCCTTCTCTTTCATCCTCCTTACCTTGTTGCAATCCTGCATCTTTTAACTTCAATAAATCATGTTGTATCTCCATCATTTGATTTTGAACTTCACGATTAAAACCTTGATCTAATAGCTTACGCTCAACTGCCTTCATCTTATCAGTAATGTCATCAACGATTCCTTCAAGACCTTCCTGACGAATCATATCCTCTAATTGATTTCTCAATTCCTGTTGTCTTTTATAAATCTCATAAATCCTTCCACTTTCTTCTTCTGATTCCTTATATCCACGTTTCTCTTGACTATCACCAGATCCATTGTCATTTCCATCTTTTCCACTCGTACCATCACTACCCGATCCTTCACCATTAGAACCTTGACCGCCTTCACCACCTTGACCACCTTGGCCAGATTCACCAGTACTTCCTTTACCGTCTTTACCGCCCTGACCGCTTTCGCCACCTTCACCAGATTGACCACCTTCACCCGACTGACCTTCTTGACCATCCTTTCCTCCTTGACCAGGTGGACCAGATTCTCCAGGTTTACCTTCGCCAGGTTTTTTTCCCTCACCATCACCAGGTTTTTTACCATCGTTACCTTCCTTACCGTCCTGCCCATCTTTCATCAAAGACTCCTGTTTCTTAATAATGTCTGGTAACTGAAAACCTGAACTTTGACCTTCACCAGGTTCTCCTTCACCTTTACCAGGTAAAGCCATCGCATTATTCATAGCATCCATAGCGCTGCTAAGTAGATTTGCTAGTTTATTAGCACCATTCAAAGTGAACTGCTGTGATATCTGTCCTTTATTCATCTCAAAATCACTTAGTTGTACCAAAGATTTATCTATATAATAGTAAATGTCGGTTACTTCTCTATTTATTTCAATTCCCACCTCAGGATTACGTGATGCAAGAGCAAATAAACTGTCATCGACATGTTTAAATGCTTTCTCAAGATCCTTTTGGATTTTAAGTTTTTTACCAAAATTTGGACTGTTTCTATTTAGATTCTTAACACCATTAAGAACGTTTTCTTGTTCCTTTGAAAACACAATCAGGTTATCTAATATCTGACGCAACATATCTGCATCCTCTTTCAATTTCTCAGATTTACCCGAACTCATTTGAGCTTTCATAGCTTGAGCTTGCTCTTTCATTTTATCTGCGGCACTTTTTTGTTTTTTACTAGCATCAGGCGTTTTAGAATTCTCAAGATCATCACTAGATTCCTGCTGTTCTTTTTTTATCTCTGGTGAGTTAAGTGGATCAAAATCTAACTTCATAGGTTTTTTAAGACCATTGTTTTCCTTCTCGAGTTCCTGTAGTTCCTTTTCCCATTTCTTATAAGCTTCATTTAACTTATCCTGTTCAGACTTCTTATTCTTATCACCTTCTTTTTTTGATTGATCTTCTTGCTGTTGTGCAATGTCCTTCAGCTTATCAATCATTTGCTCATACTTCTGCGTAACGTAATACATTTTTGTGAGCTCTAGCAATTGTTTTAAATTACGCTTTTGCTGCTTTGAATTCTTTTGAGCCTTCTCTATTTTTTCTTTAAGATCTTCTTTACTTAACTTATCTTGGTACTCTTGAAGCTCTTTAAGTAATTCTTCATTTTTCTTAATCTCTTCTTCACTTTGCTGTAAACGTTCTTTTAAAGCCTCTTTCATAGGATCTTTTTCAGGATTAGACTTCTCTAAATTATCCCTCATTTTTTCCATTTGTTGACGCATTTCACGTTCCTGCTCTTGTTGATTTTTAAGAGCTTGTTCTAATTTTTTCTTATCGTTAAAACCACGTTGTTTTTTCTCAATTTGCTCTTGACTTATTTCTTTAAGTTCTTCTTGTTGTTTTTCTTGTTCTAATAATGATTTCTCTAACTCTTCTAAAGATTCTTTTTGATCTTTTAATTGTTTTTGCTGTTCCTCTTCTTTTGTAGATTTTTTGAAACCATAAACCTGACTCTTTGCACTTTTAAAATTATTAACAACATCATTATCAACTACTTCAAAATAAAATTGATAATTTTTACCGCCTTTTAAGGGTAAATTACCAGGAAAAGTGAAAAGAAATTGATCAAATGTTCCACGATTCTTTCCTATCTCATAAATCTTCTGACTTGCGTTATTATCGCTTTCAAAATAAACAAGTTGTATCCTTTTAATCCCATAATCATCAGCTACTTGACCTCTGAAATAAAGAATATCTTCTTGAATACTATCTTTCTTCATTTCCATTTTTAATTCTGGATAATCATCCTTAGTAACTTCAATTTTAAAATTCAATTCTTCAAAATCCCTTGCATTCACATTGGATGTTGAGATAGCATATTTAAGTGGTTTTAATATCGCTTTCGCGAAAGCGAAATCATTACCATCCTTCTCAAACGATTCTACAGTATTAGTATATTTAAAATCTACATGATCTGTCGCAGCAGTTTCTAATTTCCAAGTAATCTTAGTTCCCTGTGGAACCAGAGCATTTCCAGTGCTTTTTATAACCTCATCTTTCTTACCAGTATAGGATGGATAGTCCATCAATAATTCAAATTTATTAATGGAAGGGACAGCATCGACAGTAAGTTCAAAATTCTCACTACGCACTTCATTTGCTTTAAGATAAAATGGAGTGTCTGCAGATGGATTATTAAATACAAAACTAAATCTACCTGGAGCGTCTTGAGTTAAATAATAAGTTTGATTATTAAAATGAATACTTGCGTTTTCAGGAATTGTTCTTCCTGAAACTTCTACATTAAGTTTGAAATCACGTTTTTGTAAAGTATTCAAATCTTCATTAAGCAACTTAAAAGTGAAAGGTGCTGGTGGGATGTACTCATTGTTAAAGTCTGCTACACGTTTTGTACTTTCTGTTAGTACATCATTATTACCAGTGAAGAAAAGTGCAGCAATAATTAACAATGGAATAGCAAGATATTTTAAATATGCCGCGTTCTTTTTAAAATCGATGGCGAGAGAAAAAGGAATAGGTTTGAGCTCTTCACTCTTCTGATTAATACTGGCCCAAGTAAGCTCATCATCTCCTCCATTTTTATGTAATTGTAATATGTTGATTAATTTATCTGATACTTCAGGAAAATGAGTTCCTATCATATTACTGGCATCTCTAAAATCAATTCCTGAAAATAATTTGAATAGTCTTGCTAATGGTATACCAATAAATTTAAACAATAATGCTGCCTGTACTAATACAAAAAGACCAAATAAAATTGTTCTACCTGTAGAGCTCAACCATAAAAAATGCTCGATAACAGCAGTAAATAGAAAGTACAATAATCCTATCGCTAGAAATAAAATAATACCACGAATGATCTCATTTGTGTAATATTTTTTAATAAAAAGTTTGAGCTTGTGCTCTATGATTTGAAAGTTATTCATCACTTAATATGTCGTCTACGTAGGGTAAATATAACGCAATGAGCACGATGTTTATGATATGGTGTATATTAGAACTTGTTCTTTAAGAAAATAACGCCCTTAAAATTTCAATAGTTTAATCATCCTACTCATGAAAGATCTCAAATACCTAACCGCATATATCGTTCCTATTTTGTGCGTGATTGGTATTTATTATAGAGGATCTGCTTTATATATTACCCCATTGATGGTTTTTACAATCGTACCATTAATTGAACTAATCATGCCATCTTTAACTAGCAATTTAGATGCGGAAAGTAAAGAGAGTAAGTTAAAAAATAAATTATTTGACATCTTATTGTGGTTAAATGTACCTATCATATTTAGTGTTCTTATTTATGGTTTATACGTGTACTCTATCAGTAATTTTGAAACTTATGAAGTAATAGGTTTAATCTTTACGTTAGGAATAGTGGCTGGTAGTAATGGAATTAATGTTGCACATGAATTAGGTCACAGACAAGAATCGTGGGAACGTTTTCTAGGTAAAATATTGTTATTACCTAGTCTCTACATGCATTTTTATATAGAGCATAACTATGGACATCATGTAAATGCTGCAACACCTGAGGACCCAGCTAGTGCGCGTTACAATGAAAGTCTATATGCATTCTGGTGGCGTTCTGTTATCAATCAATATAAAAACTCATGGAGTATTCAAAATAGATTATTGAAAGTAAACGATCAATCATTCTATTCAGTAAAAAATGACATGCTTTGGTACACAGTTATACAATTGAGTTATTTAATTATTATAGGTATTTCATTTTCTTGGATGACTTCTATAATTGCATTATGTATTGCTGTAGTCGGTTTTAGTTTGCTAGAAATTATAAATTATCTAGAACATTATGGGTTGAGAAGAGTACAGAAAAAGTCAGGCAGATATGAAGTAGTAAGAGAAATACATAGCTGGAATTCTAACCACGCGCTGGGTAGAATTTTGCTTTATGAACTTACTAGACATAGTGATCATCACTATAGAGCAAATAAAAAGTATCAACTTCTAGATTATCATGAAAACAGTCCACAACTACCCTATGGATATCCTACTATGATGGTTATTGCTACGATACCACCATTGTGGTTTTCAATTGTTAATAAACATGTGCCACAAGAAATGATAGAATTATCTGAAAATAAAAATAGACATTTATAATCGTTATATATTGTCCTACCATAGCTATAGAGAACCACTTTCTTGAGAAAGTCTTAACTGTTAACACTGAACTCATAACTTACAAATATTATCTTTGCAGCCTTAAAAACGGCGATAATGAGCACTTCAGTAAGAGTAAGATTTGCACCTAGTCCTACGGGACCATTACATATAGGTGGCGTTAGAACAGCATTGTTCAACTATTTATTTGCAAAAAAACACAACGGTACTTTTGTACTACGTATTGAAGATACAGACCAAAACAGGTATGTAGAAGGTGCTGAAGATTATATTATTAACGCTTTAAACTGGTGTCATATTCCTTATGATGAAGGACCAGGAAAAGAAGGAGATTGTGGACCTTATAGACAAAGCGAACGCAAATCAATGTATAAACAATATGCGCTAGACCTTATAGAAAAAGGTGCCGCCTATTATGCCTTTGATACTGCACAAGAATTGCAAACCGCTCGTGAAAATGCAGAAGCAAAAAAGGAGACTTTTATATACAATCATAACAATCGTAACGATTTTACCAATTCTCTAACCTTATCTAGTGATGAAGTAAAAGAACGTATCAATCGTGGAGATGATTATGTGATCCGTTTTAAGCCAGAGTTGAAAACACTACACATGTTTGATGAAATCCGTAAAGGGATTGAAATAGACACCTCACTTATCGATGATAAAGTACTATTTAAAAGTGATGGAATGCCTACCTACCACCTTGCTAATGTGGTAGATGACCATGATATGAAAATTTCTCACGTGATACGTGGTGAAGAATGGTTGCCTAGCATGGCATTGCATGTATTGCTTTATGAAAGCTTTGGATGGGAACGACCTAAGTTTGCTCACCTACCATTAATACTTAAACCTACCGGAAAAGGAAAATTAAGTAAGCGTGATGGTGATAAAATGGGCTTTTCAGTATTCCCACTAGAATGGAAAGATCCTAAAAGCGGAGAAATATCTACAGGTTTTAAACAAGATGGTTTTCTTCCAGAAACAATGATCAATATTTTAGCTTTCTTAGGATGGAATCCAGGAACTGAACAAGAGATTTTCAGTCTAGATGAATTGGTTCAAGATTTTAGTCTTGATAAGGTAAATAGTTCTGGTGCAAAATATGATCCGGAAAAAGCTAAATGGTTTCAGCAACAATGGTATGTTGCACAAGATGATGCTGTTATAGGTGCCGCTTTTGCGAAAGCGTTAGAAGAAAAAGATATCGATTATGGATCACAGGATTATGTGAATATAGTTTGTGGTCTAGTGAAAGAACGTGCTGTTTTTACAGAAGATCTTTTTGAACTGGCTGGTTTCTTCTTTACTGCACCAGATTCATATGATGAAAAAGCAGCTAAAAAAGCTTGGAAAGAAGATACTTCTAACATCATGACAGATGTGATTAAAATTATCGAAGACTGCACTGATGATAGCGCTACTGGTTTAAGTACTGCAATTAAAGGCTGGATTACTACTCAAGAAATGGGATTTGGTAAAGTAATGATGCCATTAAGACTTGCCCTAGTAGGTAGTTTAATGGGACCAGATGTATTTGAAATAGCAAGTATGATAGGTAAAGATCAAACTATCGCTCGCATTCAACATGCTATAAAGAAGTTATCTTAAAAATAAAAGCGAACTCCAGCGGTGATATAACTCATATTACCGTTGAGTTCTTCGCTTAAGGCGTTTTTACCATTTAAAACATCTAAAAATGCATAGTGGTAGTGAGCAGAAAATCTAATCTTCTCTGATCCACCACTTAAACCGACAATTCCATTAATATTTATTGGCGATGTTTCTTGAAAAGAAGCAACGGTAACAGCGCTACTACCTGTAATTATGCTGTCTTCATACCTTTTATCTGCTACTTTAAATTCACCATTAAAAGATACGGCTGGTCCTATTTCTAAAGAAAGATAATCTCTATTATCAATTTTATAAGCCCACAATAACTTAACCTCTGCACCTATAACACTCATGTCTATATCATCAAGTGTTAACGCTTCTTGAACAGAAAATTTATTATTAAAAAGGTGTATTCCAAAAATCATATCCCAATAAGGTCTAGAGGATCCTCTGGTTTCTAATCCAGCGCTCCACCCTACTTTACCATCTACCGCTACATCATCAGTGTTTAAACTAAAAAAGGTAGCATCTAGAGCTATACCTAGTCTATTATTTGAAGCTTGTCTTCTTTGAGCCTGAGCAACTATATTGAAACCACAAATGAAAATAATAATAAATAAACTTCTCATAATTAAATTAAAAGCTAAACATAATAATAAAAGAACTCAGAGACTAAATAGAAAGCAAACAATATCATTATTGTTTACCTTGGCTACAAATTCTTTAAAAGAAATAAAAGATGAAAAATACAATCCTTACATTTTTTCTGATTATCCCATTGATTTCTATAGCTGCAAAGTATTATCCCGGAAAGGCTGTAAAGACCGACGGAACAGAATTAATAGGTTATTTTGAAGAACCAGATTTTGCAGCTGTTAAAAAAATTAAATTTAAAAGTTCTTTAGATAGTAAGAAACAAAAATTTCTATCAGTAGAATTTTCTACACTTGAATTTACTAAAGGCGAAGAGCTTGTGAAATATGAAGTTTTATACTACATGCAGGCAAAGTTTTTAAATTTTAAGAAACTAAAAGTGAGTAAAAAGCCCATTTGGTTTAAAGTTATAGAAAAGAATATTGATGGTGTATCTATTTATGTGGCTTGGGGAAAATCAAATGACGGCCGCGGAAACATTTCTTACAGCATGACTTCATACATGAAACTACCTGATGAAAAAGAACTTAAATATCTTCAATATGAAGGAAGCTCTATGACTGAAATTAAAATTGGATTTTATAAAGCATTCACCAAAATCATAGATTATTATTTTAAAGATTCATGTCCTGAATTACTGACACATGTCACAAAAGATCTCTATAAAGAAAAAGGAGTTTTAATGTTGACAGAGCTTTATAAAGAACATTGTAAATAGTGCCTGTAACTTTTTTAAATAAAATAAGACTAATTGTACTGTATCTTTAAACAAACTTAAAACACTAACTATGGGACAATTAATTTTTCCAATTTTAGGAGTAATCATACTTCTACTAATTTTCAGTTCATTTTTTACGGTAAAGCAACAAACAGCTGCTCTAATTGAGCGTTTTGGAAAATTTACCAGTATGCGTCATTCTGGACTTCAGTTTAAAGTGCCATTAATTGATAAAATTGCAGGACGTATTAATCTTAAAATTCAACAACTAGATGTTATTGTTGAAACTAAGACAAAAGATGATGTATTTGTTCGTCTTAAAATATCTGTACAATTCCAGGTTAGAAGAGAAAAAGTATATGATGCTTTTTATAGATTACAAAACCCACATGACCAGATAACATCATATGTATTTGATGTAGTACGTGCAGAGGTTCCTAAAATGAAACTAGACTACGTTTTTGAAAAGAAAGATGATATTGCCATTGCTGTAAAACGTGAATTGAACGAGGCGATGATGGATTATGGATATGACATCATTAAAACGCTTGTAACAGACATTGATCCAGATATACAGGTAAAGGCAGCTATGAATCGTATTAATGCAGCAGAGCGCGAGAAAACAGCTGCTGAATATGAAGCTGAAGCAGATCGTATCAAGATTGTTGCAAAAGCACGTGCCGAGGCTGAATCTAAACGTTTACAAGGTCAAGGTATCGCAGATCAACGCCGTGAAATCGCTCGTGGATTAGAAGAAAGTGTCGATGTTTTAAATAACGTAGGTATCAATTCTCAAGAGGCAAGTGCTTTAATCGTAGTTACTCAGCACTATGATACTTTACAATCTTTGGGTGAAGAAACTAATTCTAACCTTATTCTTTTACCTAACTCACCACAAGCTGGTAGTGATATGTTAAACAACATGATTGCTAGTTTCACTGCAAGTGCACAAATAGGTGAGCAAATGAAAAAAACTAATAAAAATAAAGAAGGAGATGAGGCAAATAGAAATAAAGATTCTGATGGATGGCAAGATTAATCTTATAGATCTATTTTATTAAATAAAAAAAGCACCGCAATAGCGGTGCTTTTTCATTTCTTTTTCAATGCAATTTTATCTTCCTATTAATTTGTTGACCGTTTTAAGAATCACCGCTTTCTTTGCAATAGAACTTACAATACTAGTTAATACTGATACTGCAGAGAAGCTTTCCTTTACTTCATTCAGATTAAGTTTCATGGTCTCTTGATCAACCTGCTTTTGCAGTTGTAAATACCTTAAATCTCTATCTATTTCGTCAAAACTATTATAAACTCTCATACTTGTCAATTTTTATATCCTCATTTGAATTGAAGAATTGCTGGCTGGTCTTGCGCAATAAACTTTTTTCAATGACTGGCTTCATAAATAAAGCTACTAGTATAACGAGTAAAAAATAAAATAATCCAACGATTAAATATCCAAGAGCATCGTTATCTAATAAATCACCAATGTAGATACTGGCTGCAAGACTTAAAAATAGAATTGATATCAGTAAAAAAAATCCCAATAGCAATTTATGGCTGCTCGATATCACGCCACTCATTACTTTTTTATAAAGATCGAGTTTATGATAGTTAATAGATGATTCTATAAAACTTTGAGTAGCGGTGGTAAATTCTTGAATATTCTCACTTATACCTTTTCCCATATATCAGATTTATACCGTGGTTTTTCCGTTTACCTTAGGCTTCTGTAATTTTGCATTTTGTGCTCTTAACTGCTCTAATTTTCTTTCTAACGAAACAATTGCATCGTCAGCTTTAAAACTTGCTGTTGATAATGCAGTCTCGATGCGCTCATCTAGGGTACCCTTATATTCAGTGGCCTTAGTTGTTAAAGTATCATAAGCAGTTTGTGCTTGATTTTTAATATCCTTTTGCGCCTTATCAGCCTTTTTCTTTAATTTCTTTCTAGTTTTCTCACCACTTTCTGGTGCATAAAGTAAGCCTGCAGCTATTCCTATTGCTGCTCCTGCTGCTAGTGCTACTAATGCGTTTCCTGTCTTTGCCATCTTCGTTTAATTTATTGATTATTAATTGATTCAAAGATAAACACACTGTATGTGGTAATACGTTAATAACCGGTTAACAATTATGGTATATATATTAAATCCTTCTTAAATCAACATAATTATTACTAATTGTAGTTAAAATAAGAAGGATTTTATAAGATACGCTTTCGCGAAAGCGTAATTATTCAAAATATTTAGAATATACTAGTCCTCTAGCTTTGCCCAAGTATCTCTCAAGGTTACTGTACGGTTATATACCATTTGATCCTCTGTAGTATCTGGATCAACACAGAAATATCCCATACGTTGAAATTGTACAATGTCACCTATTTTTAAGTTTTTCATTGCAGGCTCTGCCATTGCAGTAATAACTTCTAGAGAATTAGGGTTCACAAATTCCATAAAGTCTTTTTCCTTATCAGTATCTGGTGATGGTACTGTAAATAAACGATCATAAAGGCGTACTTCTACAGGCACTGCATGTGCAGCACTTACCCAGTGAAGTGTACCTTTTACCTTGCGCATACTCGCTTCAGTGCCGCTACCACTTTTAGAATCTGGATCATAGGTGGCGTAAATCTCTGTAATATTACCGTCTGCATCTTTAAGGCAACCTTCACCTTTAATGATGTATCCGTTCTTAAGACGTACTTCTTTTCCATTTTTAAGACGGAAGAATTTCTTATTTGCCTCTTCTCTGTAATCTTCACGTTCTATATAAAGTTCTTTGGAAAAAGGAACTTCTCTAAAACCACGAGACTCGTCTTCCTGACTATTTTCTGCCTGAAGGATCTCTACCTGATCGTCTGGATAATTAGTAATAACCAGTTTTACTGGATCTAATACACACATCACACGATCTGCAGTTTTATTTAAATCATCTCTTAAATGAAACTCGAGATGGTTCATATCTACTAGGTTATCACGTTTTGCGATTCCTATAGACTCTGCAAAGTTTTTTAATGATGCTGGAGTGTAACCTCGACGTCTTAAACCAGATATGGTCGTCATACGTGGATCATCCCATCCGTTAACTACACCAGCTTCTACCAGTTTTTGAAGTTTACGTTTACTAGTCACAGTATGTGATACGTTTCTACGGGCAAATTCACGTTGTTTAGGACGTATTTTATCTTTATCGATAACTTGATCAAGGAACCAGTCATAAAGCTCTCTATGAGGCTTAAATTCAAGCGTACAGAAAGAATGTGAGATTTGCTCGAGATAATCACTTTCTCCATGTGTCCAATCGTACATAGGATAGATTTTCCAGTCAGTACCAGTTCTATGGTGTGCTTTATCAACCACACGATACATGATAGGATCGCGCATGAGCATGTTATTAGACTGCATATCAATTTTAGCACGCAGGATGTGTTCTCCTTCACCATATTCTCCATTCTTCATACCTTCAAAAAGTGCTAGATTTTCTTCCACACTTCTATTACGGTAAGGTCCATCTACTCCAGGTTGAGTAGGTGTCCCTTTTTGAGCGGCCATTTCTTCACTAGATTGAGAATCTACATAAGCTTTTCCGTCTTTAATCATTTTAACTGCCCAGTCATAAAGCTCTTGAAAATAGTCTGACGCATAACACAGATTATCCCATTTATAACCTAACCATTCTACGTCTTTTTGAATCGCAGCTACATATTTTGCTTCTTCTTTTGCAGGATTAGTATCATCAAAACGCAGATTTACTGGCCTGTTGTACTTCTCTCCTAGCCCAAAGTTTAAACATATTGCACTAGCGTGACCTATGTGTAAAAACCCATTAGGTTCTGGTGGAAAACGGAAACGTAATTTATCTTGAGAAAGACCATTGTTTAAATCGTCTTCTATAATGTCTTCTATGAAGTTATTAGGTTTAGTAGTATCACTCATGGCTCTTTTCAATATATTTAGATAAAACAAATTTACAGCTTATTTCAGTCCTAACCATACTCATAGTATCTTTACCACATGCATACAATTATACTTGAAAACGTAAAGGTTTATACTAACCATGGATGTCTCGATGAAGAGGCTATGATAGGTAGTGAATATCGTGTAGATCTAGAAGTAACTGCTGATCTATCAAAAAGCGCTAAGACTGATGAACTGGGTGATACCGTGGATTATGTTTCACTTAATAGAATTATAGTAGAAGAAATGGCGATACGTTCAAAATTACTGGAACAAGTCGCACAAAGAATACTGGATCGAGTTCTGAGTGAAGAGCAATTAGTACAAAAAGCGCATGTAAAAGTGGCAAAAATCAATCCTCCTATAGGTGGTGATGTGGCAAGTGTGGTCATTTCTATGCAGCAAAGTCGCTAGAAGTCAACACTAAAGAGCGTTTTTGATTAATAATAGTGATAAAGACAACTTTTTTGTTATTTTTGCGGGCGTAAAAGGCGTCTTGGCCGAGCGGCTAGGCATGGGTCTGCAAAATCTAGTACAGCGGTTCGAATCCGCTAGACGCCTCTGGAATCCTCAATCTTTATTGATTGGGGATTTTTTGTTTTTAAATGGAGTCTATAGTAAATAAATTTTTATCACAGATTAATCCCTAAGCAATCTAATATTACTAGGTAATAAGAAATCGGTATCATCATAAATAGGGTTACTAACGCTACACTTTTCAGTTAAAAGTGTATAATCCGCATCTCTAGTTTCTAAAATCCATATTAGACTACCACTTTGTAAATTTCCATTGTTATCAGGAACAAGAGTTGAGTCATAAACAATAGACAGCTGTCCTATTTTACTTCTTCCACATGCATTCGCTATAGAAACAGGTTCGTAATAGGGAAATTGTACTATATTCCATGTGTCCAATGAATTTGCTCCTATGATATTTTGATTATTTTGAATAATATTAGAATTAATTGAAGTAGAATAATCAGCGCTAGTATTAGATTCAATATCATAAATTAATTGACTATTTTGATAAAATTTATAAGTCACTGTCAACTTATCTTCGTACCTATGACCGTTACCAAATACTTCAATATTGAAATCGTCAGGAACTTGAGTATTTTTGACAACATTTATCTCTAAACGATTTGTACCGTCATCAAATACCCAATTTCCTAAAAATTTGTTTAAGTCACCGCTAATGTCTTTAAAATAAGTGTAGTCAGGTTCGTCTGATAAAAGTCTGTTAGGATTTATTTCTCTTAATGAAATCTCATTAAGTGTTTGAGAAAAACTTATATTAATGCTTATAAAAAATAGTAAAACTGATAATTTGTACATAATTAATTTAATTTAGTCCATATCTGATTTCCAGAATCATCCGTAGTATCTGATTGATATACGTCAATACCTGGTTTTAGACCTTTTATTATACGATTTATAAAATTTAAATACTTACTAGTAATTAAAGCAGTTTTTTCAACATCAGTCATACTAGAGTTAAATTGGTTTTCTGACGCCGTTAAGACTTGCTGGTATTGTTTGTAATCAAAATAATGACTTATTTTAGGTATTCCATTTTCAGGTAAAAATGATTTTGGAACCTCTGCTAATTGACTTCCAATTAAAGGCTGATTCATAAAATTAGCGAAACTTATAGCATCACTAGTGTTTCCAATTTTAAATGCAAATATGCTTCCATTAGTAACCGTTATCATGAAAATATCTTCATTATTTGAAGAGGTTGGAAAATTTTCCGACATTCTTTTATATAACCTAGAAAAGTTAGAAAAATCAGCAAAACTTGGTACCGGCATTATTGATTTTCCATCCGAATTTTCTGTATTATGATGCATGTGTATAAATCCTTCTGTATTTGGGTCTGATGGATTGGGAAAATTTGTAAAATCAAAACCTGTTGCGGTACTGGGTAATGGCGCCCCTATAAAAAGGGTATTACCAATTCTTATAAAAGTTGAACCTTGCTCCTTGTTACTGCTATTTAGTTCACCTTTCATTCTAATAATTTCATTTCTCACACTTTGTTGACTAGTCTGCTCATTAAGTTTTATTTTATTAAGATCAATGAATGGTTGAGTAAGGAATCCTCCTCCGTTTCCAGTAGTTCCTCCCATTACAGGAGTACCAGTACCCCAAGTACTATTACTAGAACCGTCGCTAGAACCACCACCGCCACTATTTGGATTAGAATCTAAAAAAGTAAATGGTATTTGATATGTAGTAGTTGTACAAAATTCTTCTACAGTCCATATTTCCATATAACAGTCGCAGTCATCGACTGCCTCACTTTTCCAATAACCTATCCATTCGCAATTTGTAACGGATATAGTAGTTTTTAATAAACCACTATCATCATTACTCAAGAGTGTATAACTTGCTGTTAAAGTATTATCCCCATTATCTATATAACTTAATAAATATGTAAAAAATGATCCATTAATATCAGTTACAACAATGTTTCTTAAAACACCATCATTTAAAGTGTTTATAGTATTGAAAGTATATGAGGTAAAAGTATTATTATCATCAGTAACGACCTTAGCACTGCTATCTAGTATGGTGTATGAAGGTGTGTTGTTAGTTGTTTTCTGTGAAAAAATAGATGTAGCTTCATTCAAGGTTGTAAACAGATCTCTATTACCAGTAGAGTTGATAATTTCTTCTTTACTCATTTTAGTTACTTCAAAAGGAAAGGGAACACTTATGGTACTATCTTTTAAATATTCATCCTTTTCACAAGAAACTAAAACTATTGATGCTATGATTAAAAAGCATAATAATCTAATGGTTGTTTTCATTTTTTGGTTGAATTAGATTACAAACATCAAAAAAAAAAAAAAATGACAATAACCTAATAATCAGCTATTAAATTTATATACTATCATTAACAATAAGAGTCTCCTCCACACCTTCTAGTTCAGGAGCGATTGGTTCTGGTAATTCTGGAATAATGTGCAGTTGCTCTTCTACCTGATTAGTTACACTAGGAAAAGCTCCTTTAAAAATAAGTACCGCACCACTAATCATCATTATGATAGCTATCAATCTTTTTAATAGAAATATACGATGTGGTGTGAGGTAACGATTTAGGCTTTTTGCTAGCACTATTTTACATAGATCAACAATAAAATAAGTGACTAATACTGCACCAAAAAAGGTGATAATTCTATTAGAATCATTCTCTAACTGAGGACTAAAAACGACTATTAATCCTAGCCAAAATCCTAAGACACCTATATTGATAAAGTTGAGGAAAAAACCTTTTATAAATAAAGAAAAGTAGTTGTTTTTCTTTACAATAAGTACTTTAGGATCAACCTCTTTAAGATAAGATTTTCTAGTTTTTACAAAAGAAACTATACCATATATCGCAAGTATAGAACCGCCAAAAATATAAAGTCCAGGATCATCTTTTAACTTCTCTAAAATAGAGGAAGTCATAAAATATGCTGCTAGTAAAAAAATAATATCTGCAAGAATAACTCCTATATCTAGTGCTACTGCAGCTCTAAATCCTTTAATCGCACTGGTTTCTAGTAATGCAAAGAACACTGGTCCTATGAGAAAGGCCATTAAAAATCCCAGCGGAATTGCACTAAGAACATCTTCGAGCATATAATTAAAAGGTTATTGCTCAAAGGTAAAAATTAATGTTGGGTTTTCTTATACCTGTGTGTTGATAATTAACACGCTTTCGCGAAAGCGTAATTACAGGAATTTTTACTTAATAAGTTGTCTTAATCCCTTATCTCAATACGTCCACCTGCAAAAGTTTTTTTAGAAATTTCTTGTGGATTACCATAGACTATAACATCACCGCCTGCCTGAATATTAATATCTACAGCGTTAGTGGCATATACTTCTACTTCTCCACCAGCTCTAAGTTTTACTTTGGTACGTTTTGATTTAAGATCTTGGTTCTCTACAATTCCACCAGTATTGACGTTAACGATTTGTTGATCTACAGTACCACTTACTTCAGTAATTCCACCAGATACGGCTTTAATCTCAAGATATTCTACCATTACACCAGCTTTAACTCGAGCGCCTTCTTGTACTCTAATCTCTAATTGTGGTTGTTCTATAAGTTCATTAGACGTGATAAAGGCACCTTCATTTCCATCAATTACTTTTAAATCTGTGTAGTGAACATGGACAAAAGTTTCTGTACCATCAAATTGTTTATCAAAAGCCATGCGTATTTTCAAAGTTCCATTTTTGTGAACATACTCTACATCACTAGCATCGTGACCAGAAATAACAATTTTATTAACGTCAGATTTTACAAGATTAACAGTGATTAAATCATAGACTTTAATAGTATCAAAGTTACCTAACTCAACTTCCCTAGGGTTTTGAGAAAAACTGAATGCCGTAACAAATAAGAACAAAAATAGAGTTGAAATTTTCATGTGTATCATTTTTATAAAGATGTCATACAAATGATTTTGTTACAGTAAACGAAAAAAGGTAGTCTATCATATGACAAACTACCTTTCATACTAACCAAAAAAACTCTACTTTTTTGAAATGATATTTTGATATTTAGGGAATATCTAAAATATCTTTATGTACTACTTTTTTCAGGGGAAAAATGTAAATACACTTTCTTAGTTAACTAACCAGGATAACCGATACAAATATCTAGCCTTTTACCTAGGGTAGTTAAAATGTGATTTAGTAAAATTATTTTATAGATTAAAATACAAAATCATAGATGAAATACAGTAAAAATGGTTTTTACTATTATCATTAAAATTTAAAACCGTCTTATCTTCTTTTAAAAATATAATCGATTGACATCTGATCACTATAAACTTGTGCTTTAAGGCTATCGTTTATAATAGAATATTTAATGTGAGTAGGAAACTCATTTTCTAAATTTACTGCTGTAAAACTTTTACTAGTAAATTCTTTAATTTCAAAAATAGTAGGAGATTCATTGACACCTGTAACTTGAAGTACCCATCTATTATCATTTTTAACTAATATATTAAGTGGCTTGATAGCTAATTTTTCTTCAAAAACAGTGTCGTTTTCTTCTAGAGTAAAACCATGACCTAAAAAGCTTCCATCGATTTGCATCCTCCAATTTTCAAAAGTACTTCTACCATCTCTATCATCTACTCTTTGCCATTTACCTTGTAACCAGCTTAACTGAGGTCCTTTAGAAAAATCTCTCTTACAAGAAACGAGTGAGCATATCGTTAATAATAATAATATTCTTTTCATAACTAGTGTCTTTTACCTTTCCAGGTTCCACCATATTTATAAAAAGGTAAAGACTGGTGATTTTCTGTGCAGGTCTTGCAACAAAAAATCCAGTCTTTACCTTTAGTAATCTGTATGCGATACATAACTGTATCTTCTTTTTTACAGGTATAACAATGCTTAGTTTTCAACAGCTTCTTTACTACCTATCATCCAGAAATCTAGATGTTTCTTAACAAGATCTGCATTTTTTACTTTTACATAAACCTCGTCACCTAATCTGTAAGCGTTTTTAGTCTTGCGACCTATCACTGCAAACTCTTCTTCTACAAATTCATAACTATCATCATCTAGATCTCCTAAACGTATCATTCCTTCACACTTATTAGAAATAATTTCTACATAAATTCCCCAATCGGTAACTCCAGAAATAACACCTAAGAACTGCTCGTCTTCATGATCCTTCATGAACTTAACCTGCATGTACTTGATAGAATCACGTTCTGCCTTAGTAGCTAGAATTTCCATGTTAGTAGAATGGTGACACTTTTCTTCATAGAGCTCTTCACTTACACTTTTTCCTTTATCTAGATAATGTTGTAATAGTCTATGGACCATCACGTCTGGATAACGACGTATAGGTGAAGTAAAGTGAGAATAATAATCAAACGCTAGACCGTAATGACCTATGTTTTGTGTAGAATACTCTGCCTTGGACATGGTTCTAATAGCAAGTGTATCGACCATGTTTTGCTCTTTATTCCCTTTTACATCACTCAATAATTTGTTTAAAGATTGAGTAACATGTTTGCGATCTCTTAAGTCTAGTTTATGACCAAAACGAGTCACAATTTTTGCAAGTGCTCCTAGTTTTTCATCATTAGGCTCATCGTGAATACGATAAACAAAAGTATGTTTAGGATCACGTTTTCCTATAAATGCAGCTACTTTTCTATTAGCCAATAGCATAAATTCTTCAATTAACTTATTAGCATCTTTAGAGGTTTTAAAATAAACACCTACTGGCTCACTGTTATCATTAAGATTAAATTTAACCTCAGTTTTATCAAAGCTTAATGCACCTTGTACCATACGTTCATTACGCATCTTTTTTGCGATACTGTCTAAGGTAAGAGTTGCTTCTACAATGGCAGGATCTGCAGTTGTATCTTTTTGAGTAAGTGATATGTCTGCAGGAATTTCTCCTTTACCAGTCTCAATAATGTGCTGTGCTTCTTCATAAGCAAAACGTTGATCTGAATGAATGATAGTACGACCAAACCACTGTTTATAAACCTTTCCACTATCGTCCATTTCAAATACAGCAGAAAAACAAAGTTTATCCTCGTGTGGATTTAAAGAACATACACCATTTGATAATACCTCTGGTAACATAGGTACTACTCTATCAACTAAATATACAGAAGTTGCCCGTTCATATGCTTCATCATCTAGTGGCGTTCCTTCTTTTACATAATGACTTACATCTGCAATATGGATTCCTATTTCATAATGACCATTTTCTAATTTTTCAAAAGAAAGTGCATCATCAAAATCTTTGGCATCTGCTGGATCAATAGTATAAGTAAGCGATTCTCGCATATCGCGACGTTTACTTATTTCTTTATCTGTTATGGTTTTATCTAGCTGGTCTGCATATTCTTCTACAGTTGTAGGGAATTCATATGGCAAACCATATTGTGCTAGTATAGCGTGAATTTCAGTATTATGCTCACCAGGTTCTCCTAAAACAGCTTTTACTTTACCGTTAGGTGAATCTTGCTTATCATTCCATTCTACAAATTCAACTAGAACTACTTGTCCATCTTTTGCACCATTAATCTCGCGACCTGGTATAAAGAAATCTGTTTGAATTTTTGGATCGGTAACGTTTACAAAAGCAAATTTTTCATGTACTTGTATAGTACCTACAAATTCAGTTTTCTTACGTTCTATTACTTTAGTAATTTCTCCTTCAGGCTGTTGACCTCTTCTTCTATGATAAACATATACTTCTACCTGATCACCATTTAAGGCCTGACCTAATGAACGACGCGGAATCATAATATCTTCCTGTAATTCTTCTGTAATAACATATCCCGTACCACGTGTACTGATATCTATAGTACCGGTATAATAATCAATTGCTTTTATTATTTTAAACTTACCACGACCTGTTTCTTCAATTTGAGCTTTGGCTTTTAATTGGTGAAGTCTTTTTATAACTTGATTACGTGTACTAGCGTCTGTTATTGAGAGCTTTGCACATATTTGTTTATAATTAAAATCCTTATTAGGTTCTTGTTTTAATACATTCAGCACTGATTGACTGAGGTTTTGAAACTTTGTTTTTGAGTTTCTTTTTTTCTTCTTCTTCATATTCTATTTATACTTCTACAAAGTTAATCTTTTAAAACTCTGAGAGATTATAACTCGTTTATACTTTGATTATTAATGATTTAATATACCGTTATTAACAATTATTTAAGAAATAGCTGTAACTTTGTATGATGTTAGTCGTCTTATCGATAACAATATTGGAACAAATGGAAACTAGAAAGCCTCTAAAATCAACTTTACTATTTATAGGGATCTTTCTTGTGGGTATACTTCTAGTTGTTCTTTTTGTTAATAAAGCATTGGATACAGAACACACTGTAGATAGTTTTGAGGAATCTTCACCTCTTATTGAAAATACAACGACTACTAGTGCTTAACTAGATATTACTTATTAAATAATCACCAATTTATATCCTAGTTAGATTCAATACTTAACTTAGAAATCAATCTATCGATATTTTTTAAAAGTGATTATTAAAATATTTATAAATCATATCAACTACACCATGCATTTACTATTCCAAAAAGAATTTTAAAGAAATTCTTTTGTTCCACAATATTGATTCGTTTCTTCTTTAATCATCGTATTGAATTTTTATCGTTTTCAACGTTATCCACATTATAAACAATATCATTTTTTCTTTTTTAAAAATTTAAATAAAATTGATGATGATGATGTAGTGTGAATAGCGGTATATCTTTTTACTAAATAATTAGGAACTTGTTACTTTTACAACTTATCGCTACTTATCCACATGTTATACTAACGTTAACTAATTGTAAAGTAAGTTTCTAATGTAAACGAGCTAGGTTTATACACAGTTGTTGACAACCCTTATTCACATCAAAATGTACATAAACTAGCTATATATTTTATGTTAATGAACATCATTTTAGGTCTGAAAAGTCAGTCTTAAATAGGTGAGTTATATTTTGGTTATCTCAATTTTAAATGGATATGGGTTATTAAACCTTCACTTCCTAATGTTTTCTTTCAATTGATATCAACAGGTTATCTATTGTTTATGAATAGTGTAAAACCATCGATGTTAATAACCCTAGATTATCAATAACTAGACTTAAATTTGTATCATAAAACACCGCTATCATGAACATCTCTATAGGAAACGATCACGCAGGACCAGATTATAAACAAGCTATTGTTAATATGCTTAAAGAAAGAGGTCATCAAGTAACTAATCATGGAACAAATACTTTAGATAGTGTTGATTATCCTGACTTTGCTCACAAGGTAGGGCAGGATGTTGATAACCACGCGGCAGATCTAGGTGTAGTTATTTGCGGTAGTGCACAAGGTGTCTCTATGACCGTTAATAAGTATCAAAATGTTCGTGGCGCAGTATGTTGGACCAAAGAAATTGCAGGACTAGCACGCGAGCACAATAATGCAAATATCATCTGTATACCAGCACGTTTCACTTCTATACCACAGGCTATTGCCATGGTAGAGACTTTTTTAGATACAGAATTTGCAGGTGGACGCCATGCAAATCGTGTGAATAAGATAGCTTGTTCATAAGTACGCTTTCGCGAAAGCGGGATACTCCACAACATAGTAGATGATGTTGTTATCTGGTGGATCACTAGCTGATTATTTTCTACTACTTTTTATATTTATAATACTACCTAGTGGTATACTATTTTTGATTACTAGGTATTTAGTATTTAGGTATATATTTTTAACAATGGAAAATAGATGGTATAGAATTTTTACTGGCTTGTTGTTTTATATATTATCATTAACTGTAGTGATCTTGTGTATTTATTTTTATAATTACTAGTATGAATCTTAATAAAAGGCAAGAGTATCTAGATCTAGGTAATGCATTACCTAATCAATATTATCACTTAAAATTTGATAATCATTGCTATTGGCGCATTGCTTTAGACAATACTTTATTTGCAAAATGGAGTGAAGTAGTACCAGCTCCAGCTTATAGAAATATTACAGAGGATCAATTAGATTATGCAATCCATTTATTAAAAAGCTATCAAAAAGACGAGCAACTTTTATTAGAACACAATCGTATATCTTTAATTTATCGCGGTAAGAAATAGTACGATAATTAGACTATACAAATAATAATTAATTTAAATAGGTGAGTCACGATTTGTGATTTTCATTTGTGTGTAAAGTGAATATGAGAAAAGAAGCTTCTATTATAATACATCAATTAAGAACAGCGGTTCATCCTCAAAAGAAATTGATGGAGATATGGCGTGATCTTGAAGAATTTGATGAAAAAGATCGAGAAGAAACACTGGATGATTTAGATGCTAGACGTCAAGAACTTATGGCGACTGGCGATGAAGAATTTGGAAATATGCTAGAGAAAATAATTACTGACATAAGAATAGGAGTGAAGCCACCGCAACCTAAAGTGGTTCCAAAACAATTTTAAAAATGGAAGTAATAGTTAAATCATTTTCTGACTTTAATATTCAAGAATTATATGATGTACTACAATTGCGTACTGAAGTTTTTGTGGTAGAACAAGACTGTGTTTATCAAGATATGGATGGTAAGGATCAAAAAGCTATTCATATTGTAGGATATGTAAATGATAAACTTGTAGCTTATACTCGTGTGTTTCAACCAGGTGATTATTTTAAACAAGCTAGTATAGGTAGAGTAGTCGTAAATTCTAAAAATCGTGGCGCGGCCTACGGCCAGAAAATAATGAATGCGAGTATTGTTTATTGTAAAAATCAAGGATTTCCATCCATAAAGATATCTGCTCAATGTTATCTAGATAGATTTTATAAAGATTTAGGTTTTATGAATACGGGCGAGAAATACTTAGAAGATGGAATTCCTCATCAAGCGATGACTTTAGAATTTTAATTATGTCCTTTACTGATTTACAGCAACAATTTCCATTTTTTAATAAAGTACTAGTAGAAACCATTAATCGAGAATGTGACATTATTACTGTGCCTCATCATCAAGAGATTTTACGCAAAGGTCAGTATGTAAAGGTGATACCAGTGGTATTAAAAGGACTGTTGCGAGTTTATACTACCCATAATGATAAAGAATTATTACTATATCATATAAAAGCAAGTGAGAGCTGTGTGATGTCCTTTGCAGCAGGTATTAAAAATGGAACCAGTGAGATTTATGCACAGACATTAGAAAATACAGAAATACTTTTACTACCTGCAGACAGACTTAAAAAATGGCTGCAGCAATATCCAGAGTTAAATCTACTTTTTAACTCACAATATGAGATGCGCTATGCAGATTTATTAAACACTATAGAGAATATGGTGTTTCATAAAATGGACGAGCGTATTTTAAATTTACTGCACGATAAAGCAGCATTAACTAATTCTCAAATAATTAAAATATCTCATCAAGCGCTTGCAGACGATCTGGCTACATCTCGAGAGGTGATTAGTCGTGTTTTAAAAAAATTAGAGAACGATAACAAACTTGTTTTATCACATCAAACTATTAAAATTCTTTAGTTGTGACATAAGTCACTTTTTAAGAACGTACACTAGACTACTATTGTATCTCATTTTAAAAGTATAAGTCATGAAGAAGAATTTAGGAAACATCGATAGAATAGTAAGAGTATTATTTGCAGTAATAGTATCTATTTTATTCTTTACTAATGTAATAACAGGTACACTAGGAATTATTTTATTAATTATAGGTGGTGTATTATTAGCCACTAGTTTTATGAACTTTTGTCCATTATATGCAGTTTTAGGGATTAATAGTTGCCCAGTAAAAAAGTAAACAACAGACATAAAAAAAGCTCAATACTTTGAAAGAAACCTTCATCATATTGAGCTTTTAATAAAAGTAAAATTTACTTAATCATCATGATGTCCATGACCGTGATGACTTTTATTACCAAATGGCTTCCATATGATTCCTGCACTTAAGATAAAACCATCTGTAGGCGCATAAATTTCATTAAAAGTAGGTACTCCAGTAATATCTGTAGTGACAGTAGGAGAGTAGCGGCTTTGTCTTCTATCTGTTAGATTTTCAAAATTCATATATAGATTTCCCCAGTCAAAGTTTTTCATAACCAGCAGACCCATCAATAAAAAATCTTGAGAATCTGAGCCATCAAATAAAAGTTGTTTACCAGTATAATAGGTTTCATAACCTATGCGCCATTTCTCATTTTCATACATAATAACGCTACCGGCATTATGTTTTGCAGTCAGTGGTTTTTGAGGATTACCATCTAGATAATTAAGTTGAGTGTCTATAAGTGCATAGTTTAAGAACCATTTAAAATCTTTATAAGAGAATTTAATATTAGTCTCTGCACCGCGACTGAAGGTAAAATCTGTTGCATTTGAATATTTAAACATTCCTGGACTAGTGGCACTGCTATTGAGTAACAATCCGTTATCTATGGCGGTTAAATAAAATAATTGATTAATCGAGAAATTAATCTGATCAGTAATAGCAAACCCATAATCAAAATCTAGATTCATACCATAAGAGGTCTCTGCCACTAATTCATTTTTGTCTATCGCCATTACATTTTGAAAATTCAATCTTTCAGCATCCTCAGTAAATAAATCTGGAATTTTATAACCTAATCCACCACCTAAACGACTTGTAAACCTTCCATCACTTTTATATAATAAAGATGCTCGAGGTAACACAAAAGCACCCCAATCTGTTGTAAAATCTGTACGTAGACCAGTTTCTAATATCCAGTTATTATTAAGATCTGTAATGTTATTTACAAAAGCACCTATGGTAGTATCTTTTTGATCACGTTCATTAATCTGCACGTCTTCGTCAAAGCTAGATGTATATAAATTAGCTCCCAAAACCCAGTCAGTCTTTTTAGAATTAGTTTTATAATTTACCTCAGTAAATGTGTTGACCTGATTACCTTTAAAATCCATATTAGGAATTAGTAGTTCTCTATTAAAATAGGCAACACTATTTTTAAACTGGAAGCTAGAATGATCTGTAAGTTGAGTATCCCATACCGCTTGTGTACTTAACCTGCGCGATATGTTTTGTTCTAGATAACCATTATTATTGCCATCTATAGCATCTAGATTTCCACCTTTACGATCGTCAAATGTACCGTTAAGACCTAGCCACAAGGTTGTTTTCTCACTAGGATAATAAAATACCTTAGGATTTAGTGAAATGGTACGCGCTCGAGGTAAATTTGAATAATTATCTCCATCTGGATCATACTCTTTTTGAGAATTTGCGCTTCCATAAAGCGTCATTCCCCATTTATCATTACGTGCGCTGTAAAATACGTTTCCAGTAACTCCTAGGGCTTGTGTCCCTACTAACATTAAATCTAGCTCTGCCTCATCATCTGGCGTTTTAGACTGCATATTTACCAGTCCTGCAATGGCACCACCACCATATAGTGTAGAAGAACTTCCTTTAATGATTTCAAATTGAGAAATATCTAATGGTGGTACTTGCATGATACTTAATCCACCAGCAAAACCACCGTAAAGTGGAAATCCATCTTTTAACAACTGTGTATATCGACCATCTAACCCTTGTATACGTATGGATTGATTTGCACTGCTTTGAGAGGTTTGTTGCATCTGTATACCGGTGCTTTCTCTCAGTACCATAGCAATATTAGTACTGTTCATTGCTGTTTTTTCAATAAGCTCTTCTCCACCTATAAATTCTACTCGAGTAGGTGTGCGTTTAAAACTACGAGAAGATCGTGTAGACTGTATGACGATTTCTTCCAGTTCGCCTTTTGCCTCGTGTAGTTGAAATGTATAATCCAGTTGATCTGGTATAACAGCAGTAACGGTTTGTTTCTCATATCCTATAAAAGAAATAGTCAGTTCATAAGTTCCAGCCTCTAGGTTGTTAATGGTTCCTTTCCCGTTGATATCCATCATCGCACCTTTTTGGAGATTTTGGATGGTAGCGTTTGCACCTAGTAATGGTTCGTTATTTTCTTCAGATACCACAGTGATGTTGACATCATAGGTTGTTTTGGATTGCGCTTTCGCGAAAGCGTAACACAGCAACAACATGCTGCATAAAATGATTTTTTTCATGTAAAATGTTTAAATAGACTAAAATAAAATGAGCACAATGCTCTTGAAGTTTCTAGCTATTTAATTGTGGTGGCTGCAAGATAGAGCCATCAAACCCGTCATAAACAGGACTGATATAAAAAGAAATTTGTGAATTAATTACCGGTAGTACTATAAACTCTAGTGGCTCAAATTCAAAAGAGATCACATGAACAGAGCAGCAATTACACTGGCAAAATGGTGAGCATTCATCTTCATGATCGTGATTATCATGGTCGTCGATATCTACAGTTTGTTCTACCTCATCATGCTGCTCCATATTACCATCATTACAAGGCATGATGTTGAGTCCTAGAAAATATATCGAGAAGATAAATAATATAACTTTCACAAGACAAAGATACTAAAGCAATCAGAACTATTTAGTAGCTCTTTTTAAGCGATCATTAATGGATTTTCCTAGGTCGTGATCTGGTAATCGTTGTGCTACAATCATGTCTAGATCTAGTTGATCTAGCTCGTGCATTGCGTTATATAATCTAGATGCAGCCTCTTTTAAATGTCCGGTTTTAGATAAATAATTTACCTGCGTTACTGCATAATCTGGATGATCTGTAGAGTGGAGTAGAAGTCCTATTTTTTTACCAGCATGTAGAGCGATAAATTCACTTATGTCATCTACTAGATAAGTTGCCGTACGTGGTGCATAATGCTTCTCGAGCATTCCTGGTGCATTGGGTGCTTGCTCTTTATTATTTTTTACAGTGACAGGTCCTATGATGGACGTGATATCTTCTAATGATATAGAGCCTAGTCTATAAACAACGGCCTTTTCATTTTCAAAGCCTATGATGGTGGACTCGATTCCGTTCTCGCAATTACCACCATCTAATACCATTTCTAGAGAACCATCAAAATAGTTTTTTACATGCTGTGCCGTCGTAGGACTAATATGCGTAAAAGGATTTGCACTAGGTGCCGCTACTGGGAAATCTAAGTTTCTTAATAATTCTAGGGTTAACTCATGCTGCGGCATTCTAATCCCAACAGTATCTTTTCTGGCAGTGATGAGGTCTGGAACATCATTCTTTTTAGGTAAAATAAGTGTTAAAGATCCTGGCCAAAAAGCTTGTGCTAACTGCTGTGCCTTCTCAGGAAAATCTGCTGCCAGTTCCATTACTTGCTCCATGCTATGAATATGCACTATCAGCGGATTGAAAAACGGGCGTTTTTTCATCTCAAAAATCTTCTTAATGGCAGTCTCGCTATAGATATTTCCAGCGAGTCCATAAACGGTCTCGGTAGGAATAGCAACGAGTTCTTCTCTCTTGAGAATTTCGGCAGCTTTTAAGATGTCTTTTGAAACTAGTGTCATGATGCTTTTCCTAAACGTTTTAGGTGCTGCAAATATCGTTGTTATGGTTTATATTTTATTATTTCTCAAGCGCAGAGTTAACCCTACACTCGAGAAATTATAACGATGATTATGACGGTGATTCATCTAATAATACTTCTTCTTCAACCAAAATGCCACACGTACCAGTAATATCAATGCGGGAACTTCTACCAGTGGTCCGATCACACCTGTAAACGCCTGACCAGAATTAAGTCCAAAAACCGCAATAGCAACTGCAATCGCCAGTTCAAAATTATTTCCAGCTGCAGTAAAAGCAATTGCTGCGTTTTCACTGTAGGACGCACCACGATATTTACTGATAAAAAATCCTATCAAGAACATGACTATGAAATAAATCATTAAAGGAACCGCAATCAATAACACATCAAACGGAATTTCAACAATTAACTCACCTTTTAATGAGAACATTAAAATAATAGTAAGCAATAATGCCACTAAAGTAATAGGTGAAATAGCCGGAATAAATACGTTTTCATACCATTCTTTACCACGAGCTTTCACAAGAAAGTAACGACTTAAAATTCCCATTAAAAATGGAATTCCTAGATAGATAGCAACACTTTCTGCAATGGTCGCAATTGATATATCTACAATTGCACCGTCAAAGCCGAAATAAGGCGGCAATACGGTTATAAACAACCATGCATAGAATGAGTATGCAAAAACTTGAAAAACGCTGTTTAAAGCGACTAATCCAGCTCCATATTCAGGAGAACCATCTGCTAGATCATTCCATACTAGTACCATGGCTATACAGCGTGCTAGACCTATTAAAATAAGTCCCACCATATATTCTGGATGATTCTGAAGAAATATTAATGCAAGTGCAAACATCAATACGGGACCTATTACCCAATTTAATAAAAGTGAGATACTTAATATCTTAGTGTTTTTAAAAACGACTGGTAAGAGTTTATAGTCTGCTTTTGCTAGCGGTGGATACATCATTAAAATTAATCCTATTGCAATGGGAATATTAGTCGTTCCACTACTCATGTTGTTAATAGAAGTAGCTATACTAGGTATATAATAACCTAACCCTACACCTATTGCCATGGCTAGAAATATCCATAGGGTTAAGTATTGATTGAGAAAGCTTAGTTTTTTAGTGCTCATAACTTAATTTCTGAAAATACGTATTTTAATTCACTAGCTATTTGAAGACTACGTTCTTTATACGCAGCTGCTTGTCGGTCAGTACCATCAGCGATTTTAGGATCTTCATAAGTTATAGGTATTCTAGCTGAAGCACCTAATATTAGTGGACAACCTTGATCTGCACTCGAGCAAGTCATAATGGCTGCAAATTGCTGCTGTACATTAAATGCTGCATTGAATTTCTTTGAAAATCCAATAATAGGATGATCGGTCTCATCATATCTGATGCTGTAAACAGGATTTTCATCTTGTGATAGTTTTTCAACTTGAAAACCTGCATCTTTTAAAGCTTCAGTAACTTCTGGAAATAACGCTGTAGCTTCTGTACCACCAGAATAACATTGTAAATTATTGATACCATAAAAACTTCCTATAGCCTGTGCCCATGATTGTGAGAGGTGACTACGTCGGGAATTATGAGTGCAAATAAAGTTAAGATTAACCTTTTGTTCATTGTCAATTTGACTTTGAATATAATCTTTAAGTTGGTCTAGGATACGCTTTCGCGAAAGCGTAATTCCATCAATATTTAAGTCTGTAATGGTTTGTTCTAAAGTAGAAAACATCATTTTATATTTTAAGTTAACAACAACCAGATCCTGGCGCACATGTATTTTGGGCTTCAGAAAGTTGAACTTTAGGTTTTTTTAATTGTTCTGGTGGTATACCGCAGGAATCTTTGGCAAGACAATCGGTCAATTTATTGGTAAGTAGAAAGTGTTCACCATTGTAATCGATACCAAATTTACCAATTGTTCCCGCTTGATATTCTACTTCTATTTCTACATCTGGTAGGCCTAATTTATCCTGAGATAGCTCTATAATAGAAACTAATTTTTCTGGATGTAATCGATGATCATAATCGTTTGCTTCCCATAGTTGAAAATTAACTACAGTTTCTAGACGTTCTGTACCACCACAATCTATAAAGTGTTTTACAACTTTACCTACCTCAGTTACATGAAAGTGTGATGGTACCAGACTACCATCTGGTAATTTAAATGCGATTTGTTCTAATTGTGATAGCTGATTTTTAAATGCGGATAGTTTCATAGTATTTCTTTTATTGTAATATTACGATTAATAAATTCAAATTTTTTTAGCAACAATTTGTGTTGTTATCAGTTTCAAGATTTAATAAAGGAGATAGTAAGCTTTTCATGACGTCCCATTTCTCATAATCTAAACAATAACAAGTACTAGTGCCTTCTATATTTCCTTTAATAAGTCCTGCAGTTTTAAGTGCTTTTAAGTGTTGAGATATAGTAGGTTGTGCTAGTCCTATTTCTAAAACTAGATCACCACATATACAAGTATCTTGTTTTAATAAGTATTGTACAATGGCTATGCGTGCAGGATGACCCAATGCTTTTGCCATTTGAGCCATTTGATTTTGTTGCTCTGTAAATATTTCAGTTTTAGTTGTCCCCATATTCATCGCAATATTACGATGAAGTGATTAAATAAAAAAGAATAATTGCTTTTAATTTTTAGGAGGATCTATTTTAGTGATGTAAAGTTCGACTCTACGGTCTAGTTTATCAATACCACCTAATGGTCTAGTCCTTCCATATCCCTTAAACCTCATACGTGTGTGTTTTACACCACGACTGCGCAATATTTTATATATAGCTAGTGCTCTAGCATGGGATAGATTTGATTTTTTAGTATCTCTATTATATGCGTCTGGATAGGCAGGATTGATACAGCATACATGTCCGTGTATTTCAAAATGAATATCTTCTCTAGCGATTAAAATTTCTGCAACACGATCGAGTAGTGGCTGTGATTCTTCTAAAATCGTAGAACGACCTTTATAGAATAGAATATTCTCTAATCTAATGACCTGACCCTTTTTAAGTTTTTTACTTAAAAGAGACTTAAATGGTTCTTTAGTATTATCAATAGGTGGATCGAGTTTAGTAGGGATATCTAAGAATTCATCTTCTTCGACGACTTCTACAGATACTTCTGGCTCAGTTGTATTACTGGTTTTAATTACTTCTGTACTACTCGGGTTCTCTAAGATAGCAGCGACGACTTTCTTTTCATAGATAGGTATCTCTTTTACCTCTTCTATGGTAAGTTCTTGTTTGCGCAATTTTTTAATGGCAACTCGTTTGGTTTTATCTGCGCTTAAAGAGAATTCGACATCTACACGACGGTTTTGAGCTCTTATTTCTTCAGTTTCTTCTTGATCTAATTCTTCTTCAAGAGCTACTTCTCCTAATCCTTCTACTTTTTTAGAGATGTTCTCTAGTTCTATATCGTGGTTTTCTAACCACTTAGAGACAGTTTCTACTCGTCTATTAGATAAGTCTAAATTATACTCATAACTACCTCTATCATCACAATACCCTAATATTTTTACGGTAAGAATGGGTTTATAAATAAGATCATCAAAGAATGACGTGAGTTGTTTTCCTTCACTAAAAGAGAACTGATCTTTATCCACATCAAAATATACAGAATGTGTGACTGTGATTTGTGAACTAGCACAAAAAGCAGTAAGGAAAGCACATATGTATAGTAATCGCTTCATTCTTATTTTAAAATTCTGTTGTATTTGTTTTGATCTTCTAGAACATTTACAGCTTCTAAAATTTCTGGATTGAATTTTAATTGATAGTTATATAAACCGTCACGATAGAAATATCTTTTAACGATTTCATCAGTTAAAAGGCTCATGATTTCAGCCTTTTTATCTTTCATATCCTTTTTCTTAGCATTATTAATCGCTTCTTGCATAGCCTTATAGCTAGAGTTAATATCATCATCTAGTTCTTCTTTCTCGGCAGTTTTAAATGCTTTTGCAAATGCAGACTCTGTTTCAGTATTAAAATCAAATCCTTTTCTCTCAACCCAATTAACAAAGTCATTAAAATCGGTATCCGTGAATCTAAAACTATCCATATCTGCTACCTGATGATTATAATAATACTCTGTAGCATAGTCAAAGATGGCGTTATCTCTAAGTAAGGCTGTCGTTATAGGTGAGTAAGCTGCGCTTGCTAATTCAATATCTGGTTGTACACCACCGCCATCATAAACGGTACGACCGCTATTTACAGTTTTAAAGGCGTTATAATCTTCTTTTTTAGTGCGCACGGCATTTCCATCTTCATCGCGATTCCAGTAATCTAATGCTTGTATACAACGGCCACTAGGTGTATAATATCTTGAGATGGTTATTTTTACTTGTGTACCATAGGATAGTGGTTTAGGACGTTGTACTAGTCCTTTACCAAAACTACGAGCACCTATTACCACACCACGGTCATAATCTTGTATACTACCACTTACTATTTCACTGGCACTGGCACTGCGTCCATTAATAAGTACAGCCACAGGTATGTCTGGATCATACGCAGGACGTTTTGTAAGGTATGTTTTATTATACTGTTCAACAACAGATTGAGTACTGGTTATCAGTTTGTCTTTCTCTATAAAAAGATTAGAAACAGCAACCGCTTCACTTAATAAACCACCAGGATTGCCTCTTAAATCAAGTATTATTTTAGTAGCTCCTTTTTCTTTTAACGCTACAATTGCAGCCTTAGTTTCTCGAGAAGCTTTCTCATTAAATTTAGATAATACCACATATCCTATTTCTGGGGTTGCCATTTCATAAAAAGGAACGGCATTTACCTCAACTGCCTGTCTTTTAACTTTTGCTGATTTCTCTTTTCCCTGTCGTTTATAAACGATGGATATTTCTGTATCTGCACTACCTTTCAATAAATCACCGGCATTTTCTTTATAGTCCGCTAGCTTGATGCCATCTATTTCTATAATCTCGTCACCTGCTTTAAGTCCTGCAACATCAGCAGGATGGTCTTTCCATGGTTCTACTATAATCACTTTATCATCTCTAGTGCTTACTACAGCACCTATACCTGTGTAAGCGCCACGTCTATTAATGATAGACTTCTCAACTTCTTGTTCTGTCCAGTATTTAGTATAAGGATCCAATTCTGACAGCATTCCTTCTATGGCGTTATCCATTAAGTCTGCTGGATTAGTCTCATCTACATAGTTCATATTTAGCTGTTTATACATTTCTGTGAAAATCTCAATCTGCTTTGCGATTTCAAAAAAGTCATTTTGAAAACTAGCTGTCGTAAAGAAAATAGACGCTCCTAGAATAGGAAGTAAAATCTGTCTTTTAATATTAATGGTACCTTTCATAGTTTTTAACGGTTCTATACGCGTTGCAATAAATATAGGATAAAAACGGTAGATGACTCATTTTCTTGCCGTTTAGTAGCTATTTATAATAGAATACAATTAAAATGCCAATTAATCTTCTAATTGTTGATGTTGCTTGTTTAACTCGATGATTAGCTTTTTAATCAATTGTTGAACGGTTTCAAATTCAGGCATTTTAGGAGATTGAAAAAGAAACATCATTTCAATACTTTTTCCTTTAGGAGTTATTAAGTCATGTTGATTTAAACGATAAGCTTCTCTCAACAACCTTTTAATACGATTGCGATCTGGTGCTTTTTTAAAAAATCGTTTTGAAACGCTGACACCTATTTTATGAGGTTGATCCATGTTTATGAGATTATAAACACAACGTATAGGTCCTTTACGTATAGAAGAACCTTCTGTAAAAAGTAACTCTATAGATTTTTTACTTTTAAGCTTAGTCTCTTTTCCTAGGGTGAAACGCATGATGCAAAGATATGTTTTTAAGAGAATGCTATGATTGAATTTAAGACAACAAAAAAGCAGCTGTAATTAAACAGCTGCTTTTTCAAAATCTAATGGCTGATAACTTACTCTTGTAAAGACCAGTTGTTATTTTCTTTATCCACATCTGCCATGTTATTCATAGGATCAATTTCAACAGATTTTATAGAACGCATATCCACACCGTCTAATTCTAGCTCATAGGTTGGGTAAGCCCAAGCCCAATCATTTAAAACAGTCCAGTTATTGGGTACGGCTTTCTCACCACGCATTTCTTCTAACGGTATGTAAAACCATTTCTCGCTTCCATCATTCATGGTTACTTTAATATCTAGTGGCATAGGCATTAAACCATTACGCTTTAATGATACCACGCTCATGCCGTCTAGACTGCTTAAGTTCTCAATAGAATAATCGATCACGTTTGTAGTCATAGTCCAGTCTCTTAAATACCATTCTAGGTCAAAACCACTTATGCGCTCAGCAACACGTTTAAAATCATTAGGTTCTGGATGCTTGAATTTCCATGTGTTATAATATTCTTTAATTACTTCATCACGTTTTTCATCACCAATAATGTAGCCTAATTGTGCTAAAAAAGTAGCACCTTTATTATAAGCACTAGCACCATATGCACCATTATACTCATAACGATCAGCATGTGTGGTTTGAGGTTGTTCTTTACCAGAATTTGCTAGACCTAGATAACCTCTATAAGAACCACTATTTGCAGTACCTTCATCTTCTCCATTAATGTAAGCCATAGCTTTATTAGAAATAAAGGTGGTAAAACCTTCATCCATCCATTCATGTTTTGCCTCATTAGTAGCAAGAATGTGATTGAACCACGAGTGTGCAAACTCATGAGCAGTAACGCCCATTAAACTACCATAGCTGCGTTCTCCTGTGATTAAAGTACACATGGCATATTCCATACCACCATCACCACCTTGTATCACACTATATTGCTTATAAGGATACTCACCGATGTGCTCGTTGAAGTATTTCAACATTTCATTAGTCTTAGGCTGTAGTTTTTTCCAGTTTTCTTTAATCGCATCATTATCCTTGTATAAAAAGTGAAGTTTTACACCATTTGCACCATTATATACATCATGGATAAAATCTGGATCTGCGCCCCATGCAAAATCATGTACCATAGGTGCGTTAAAATGCCAAGTTAATTTACCGTCTTTACCTTTTGCAGGACCAGAGTTTGCTTTATCATAACCGTGACCTATGTCTTTTGGGTTTTGTAAATATCCAGTTCCACCTACAGTATAATCTTTATCAAGTGTCAATTTCACGTCAAAATTTCCCCATACACCATGAAACTCGCGTCCTATGTATGGACTTGTGTTCCATCCGGTAGCGTCGAATTCTGCCATTTTAGGAAACCATTGTGTCATGGATAGTGCAACGCCTTCTTTGTTATTGCGACCACTTCTACGTACTTGAACAGGAACCTGACCGTTAAAATCTAGTTTTAAAGTAGTAGACTGTCCTGGCGCTAGAGCTTTGGCTAGTTTTACAACTAAAACAGTTCCTTCTTCTTGTGGTTGAAGAGCTGTACCATCTTGTGTCATGTTTGAAACATGTAGATAACCTATTTCATTAGGTTCTAATGCAGCAATTCTAGATCCAACACGTCTATCAGGATCTGCAATGGTGCGAGATCTTACATCCATTTCACTACCTGGTTGAAAAGCATTGAAGAATAAATGATAATAAACTCTGTCTAAAGTCTCTGGAGAATTATTTGTGTAAACTAAGGTCTGTTTTCCCGTATATTGATAACGGTCCACATCCATATCTACATCCATCTTATAGTCTACAGCTTGCTGCCAGTAACCGTTTGCATTGGTGCTTTGGTTAGCTACAACATCTTTTGAAGATCCACAACTTGCAAGTATAACTGCGGTGGTGAGTAGTAAAATGATTTTTTTCATTTGATTGTTGTTGAGTAATTAGGTTATAAATATACCGCTTTCGCGAAAGCGTAAAAAGAAAAGCCCGTCCATATTAGGACAGGCTTAACAATATTATTTAAATACGGCTTACATTTTAGACGCCATAATCAAGGCGTTGTAAAGGTTTGCCATTTTACCTGAAGTAGTAATTTCTTGGAATGGCTTAGTATCTGCTCCACCACCAACATTTACACGTGCCATAGTTGTTAAACCACTGTCCATAATGATGTGTTTTACCTGACTAGCAGAAAGTTTAGGGAACTGTGAACGTATTACCGCTGCAACACCAGCAACTGCTGGAGAAGCCATAGATGTTCCACTTGCATTGCGATATTCATTTAATGGTGCTGTAGAATAAATCTGTGCCCCAGGACCAAAAACGTCTACTGTTGCTTTACCATAGTTAGAGAAACTTGCTGGCATGTCTGCACCGTAAGATGAAGCAAGAGCACCTACTGTAAGGAAATTATCAGAGATCTCTGGTCCTGCAAGTTCTTGATCTTGTGGATATACTTGAGTAAAATCTGTATCTGTTCCTTCATTACCAGCTGCGTTTACAAAAAGTACATCTTTACTTTCAGCATATTTAATAGCATCCCAAACAAATTCTGGGTTTGAAGAATGGTATTTACCAAAACTACCATTGATAACCTTAGCACCGTTATCTGCTGCATAGCGTATTGCTGCTGCGATATCTTTATCATACTCGTCGCCCATGCTTACGGCTCTTAGTACCATAATTTTTACATTATTTGCAACACCATTTACACCTAGACCGTTATCACGCTCTGAAGCGATTATTCCTGCAACGTGTGTACCGTGAAATGCATCTGCTTTTTCTGGGTCTGGACCGCTGTACTGGTTGTCTCCCCAAATTTCTCCAGGAGTATAAGAATAAGGATTATTACCTGGCATCGCATCTTCACGATAGTTGGATTTTAACTTTTCGCCATTTAATAGGTTCGTAGCATCTGTAATGTAATCACCTAGGACCTCTTTTGCCTGTGCAACAGACTCAAGACCTTGACCAAAGAAGAAACTCAATGTTCCTTTTGCGTTGTTTACCGTTTCATCTTCAGAACTGATTGCAGCAACCTCTGCTGGTGTATAGTCTGACTTGCCTAAGTGTGCACTCACAACTTTATCAGCTTCAACGATTTGCTGTAGGATACCTTCAAAACGTTCTTTGCTTTGTGTCGCTTGCGCTAGTTTTGCATCATACTCTTTTTGAGCTTTTGCTACGATATCTGCTGGTAACATAGCTTTATCTCTTACAATACGCTCATACTCTAGATTCTCATCAACGATGTTCCCTAAGAAGTTCCATCCATGTACATCATCGATGTATCCATTTTTATCATCATCGATACCATTTCCTGGGATTTCATCTTCATTAGTCCAGATTACACCATCTAGATCTTCATGCTCGATGTCAATACCTGAATCTATTACTGCAACCACAGTAGTAGTTCCCATGCGACCTTTAAGGATTTCAGTATAAGCCTTATTAACACTCATTCCAGGAATGGTGTCTGTCTGTAGGTCTAGATCCTTCCAGTTTTTTGCCTCAACATCAGACATTGCAGTCGTTTTAATAGGTGTTGAGTCTATGTTTTCAATAGGTGGAGATACGATCGTAAATCCACTACCACAACCAGCTAGCATACCTGCTGCCGCTACGGTTAACATTGTTTTCTTAATAAAGGAGTAATTCATGATTTTTAATTAAATAAGTCGTTAAAAGTAAGGGATTTATCGAGACGCACACCTTTTTCGGTGTGTTTCACGGTAATTATTTCATTATTAGGGTCGTGTTCTAGGATGAGGTAATAACCTTTTGTGGCAGCTTCATTAAGAAATTTTGCTTTCTCATCGAGAGTAAGTAATGGTCTGGTATCATAGCCCATTACATAAGGTATAGGTATGTGTCCTGCAGTAGGCAAAAGGTCTGCCATGTAAACTAAGGTTTTATCACCTATAGTGATGTGTGGTATCATCATCTTTTCTGTATGACCATCAACAAAAAGGATATCAAAATCCATTTCGTTTTGTGTTGCAAAAGAGCTGTTTTGTTTGATAAAATTTAACTGGCCACTTTCTTCTATAGGCTTAATGTTTTCTGTAAGGAAAGATGCTTTTTCTCTCGCATTAGGTTCTACAGCCCATTTCCAATGCTCTTCATTAGTCCAAAATTTTGCATTTGCAAACGCAGGTTCATAAAAATCATTCTTTTTTTTCTCTATCACACCACCACAGTGGTCAAAGTGTAAGTGAGTTAAAAAGACGTCTGTAATATCATCTCGAGAAAAACTAGCTTTCTTAAGAGAGCTGTCTAAGTCATAGATATGATCCATAAAATAATAACCAAAGAATTTCTCTGATTGTTTATTTCCCATTCCGGTGTCTATCAAGGTTAATCGATCACCATTTTCTACCAGCAAACAACGTGCTGCCATATCGATCATATTATTAGAATCTGCTGGATTAGTACGTTGCCATAAAGACTTAGGGACGACACCAAACATGGCGCCACCATCCAATTTAAAATTACCAGCTTCTATAGAATGTATTTTCATAAAATGAATCTCTTTTATAGGTAGTGCAATTTAAAATTTTGTTACATCAAAAGTCTTGAAATTGCGTTAAACTACTTTTATAATATTAAATTGAAATAAACGGGATGAATTATAAAGGATGCACATTTTTTAATTTTTATCACTCTATGTTATATAAATACGCTTTCGCGAAAGCGTAAATCACGTCATCATTTAATAAAAGGTCGTAATTTTCAGCCAAAATAGAGAATATGCTAGAACTAGCTGGAATTATAATACTAGGAATACTTGCACAATGGATGGCGTGGCGATTTAAAATACCAGCCATTCTACCTTTAATAATTATAGGTTTATTAGTAGGTCCTATTGCATCTTTATATACAGAAGATGCATCTAAATTAATTGAACCTATATGGAATGGACAGCAAGGCCTATTTCCCGGCGAGAGTCTTTTTTATTTTGTATCGCTAGCGATTAGTATCATACTTTTTGAAGGTGGACTTACTTTAAAGAAAGAAGAGATTCTTAATACAGGACCGGTGATAGGTAAATTAATATCGGTTGCGGTGATCATTACATTTGCTGGTGCCGGTGTTGCGGCGCACTATATTTTTGGCCTTAGTTGGGAAATTGCGTTATTATTCTCAGCATTAATTATTGTTACTGGACCTACTGTAATCACACCTATTTTAAGGAACATACCGCTTAAAAAGGATGTGAGTTCTATATTAAAATGGGAAGGGATTTTAATTGATCCTATAGGTGCTTTATTTGCGGTACTGGTATTTGAATTTATAAGCGCAAATGCTGGTGGAGAGTTTACATTAGTAGCGCTTGAGGAATTTGGTAAGATTGTGTTGTTTGGATTCTCTTTTGGATTCTCATTTGCACATGCATTGGCATTTTCTATTAAGAAGAAGTTGATACCTCATTATCTATTAAATGTATTTACACTTGCGGCTGTTCTAGGAGTGTTTGTTCTTAGTGATTCTTTTGCACACGAGTCTGGTTTATTAGCTGTAGTTGTTATGGGTATGGTTATGGGTAATATTAATTTACCTAACCTTAAAGAACTACTTTATTTTAAAGAGTCGTTGAGTGTTTTATTGATATCGATTCTGTTTATACTTCTTGCAGCAAATATTAATATGGAAGATTTGTACCTTATCTACAGATGGGAAACGGCAGTATTGTTTGCAATAGTATCCTTTATCATACGTCCATTAGGTGTATTTGCTAGTTCGATAAATAGTGGTTTAAAAATTAATGAGAAGCTATTTATATCATGGGTTGGGCCTCGCGGTATTGTAGCGGCAGGTATTGCGTCACTATTTGGTTCTAAACTGGTTACACAAGGTGTTGAAGGAGCAGAGTATATCACACCGCTCGTATTTATGATTGTATTAGGTACCGTATTATTAAATGCAACAACTGCCAGATTGTTTGCAAAAATTGTAGGTGTGTTCTTGAAGCAATCTGATGGTATTATGATCGTAGGAGCTTCAAAGTTCTCTAGATTAATAGCTAGTTATTTAAAAGTACATGGACGCAGTGTTGTACTAGTAGATACTAATACTAATAATGTGCGTATTGCAAAAGAAAAAGGATTGGACGCTGTAGCTGCAGATATTTATAGTGATGCCATAACCGATGATATTGAATTTAATAACATAGGTTTTCTAATGGCGCTAACAGGTAACTCGCAGATTAATGATTATGCACTAGAGCGTTTTACAGCACGTTTTGGAGAAAATGGCGCATACCGATTAGTTCACTCTACTGAAGTGAGCAATCCTGATGAAAATCCTACTAGAGGTCTGTTTTCATCTACCGATGATTATGTAAACATGATGGAAGTAGCACGTTATTATGGAGAGATACATGAAATCACCATTAAATCACAAGAGCACTATGAAGGATTGATTGAAATCACAAAAACTGATGAAAACATCATTCCTTTATTTATAAGAAAGAAAAATGAGATAGATATTATACCATCTACATCACTAGATATGGAAGTAGAAGAAGATAGTAAGCTGGTTTATCTAGGTAAAAAAATTGTAGTGCAAGCGAGTGGTGATGTGGTCATGGAATAAAGGAAAACATTATTATAATATAAAAGGGACAGAATTAATATTCTGTCCCTTTTTTTAATAAAAATTAGACTTAAAAATTAGTCTAGAGTTACCATAAATTCATTTGAAAAATATGATGTATTATCATCTTCAACAATAAACTGGATGGTATAATCTCCATCTATAAAGAAATTACGGTTTAAGTTTAAGGTTAACACATTAGCATCATGGAATCCTCTTCTACCATTAACTGCCGAAGCTACTAAAGCCATTCCTTCAATCGTACAATCACCGGTTAAAGTATTTATTGGGAAGATATCGCTAGCTAGATATGTTCTTGAAATAGTAGGGTCTACTATGTTAGTTATTTTTACATTGTAGTTATCTTGATTATTGTAGTCGCTATTTGTTGAGGTTCCTTGATCACGTAACCAGAAACGACCTCTAGGTTGTATGATTCCTCTTTCACCAGAATTTGAGCATATAGATCCAGTAAGAACACCAGATTCAATATATGGTACGTGATTATCAATACTAAAGACACTTCTAGGTTGTGTAAGTGTATTAGTCTGTGTATCTGTTGTGATTCTAGTATATGCCTCATTAGTAAACAGACCTATTTCAAATGGGTAATTGTATTGATAATTATCTGCAGTGGTAGGAAGTATAGTTCTTACGTTTTTCCCAACCTCAAAGTCGATTTGAGTTGATGTAGCAGTTACATTTAATAATGGTACACTATCATTTTCTATGATGATATAACCACTTAAAGGTTGAGCAAAATCACCAAACTCTGTATTGCCCTCATAAATCACTTGGTAAAGATGATTTACTTCAGTATCTCGAGAAAATAAAGGGTTCCCTGGTGTATGTGTAAAACCTAGTGTTGTTACGGATAAGGTAGGACTAGTATAGTCTTGTCCATTTCTCGTACGTGTAAAGAACATATCATATTTAGTTCCTTTTTCTAATCCGCTAATGGTGTTAGATGACGTTTGTTGAAAGTTCCCAGTACCTGATAAGGCATAACTAATTACAGTAGTAAAATTAGGATCACCTTCAGATGTGGTGCTCAAGGTGACACTGGTAGTCGATTTACTTTGCACTGAAATCTGTAGGTTAGTTAGTCCACTATCTGTAGGCGAATCTTCTTCACTGCTACATGAAAATAAAACGCTTAAGACGATGAATAGGGATAATAATTTTTTCATAGATTTTTTTAATTTGAGCGCGAATATACATTACAACACTCAATATGTAGGAAATCATTTATAAGTAAGTTCTAAGAATTCTTCAAACAGCAAAAAGGGACAGAAAATTAATTCTGTCCCTTTTTTAGATTTTATATAAATAGCGGTTTTTTATACCACTTTCAATTAATCATTCAATTTCAACACTGCCATAAATGCCTGTTGAGGTATCTCTACATTACCTACCTGGCGCATACGTTTTTTACCTTTCTTTTGTTTCTCTAGAAGCTTACGTTTACGAGAGATATCACCACCATAACATTTTGCCGTTACGTCTTTACGTAGGGCTTTAATAGTTTCACGAGCAATAATTTTTGCTCCTACAGCAGCTTGAACAGGTATATCAAATTGTTGTCTAGGGATGAGTTCACGCAGCTTTTCTACCATCTTTTTACCTATGGTATAAGCGTTGTCAGCATGTATTAAGGCACTTAAAGCATCTACAGGTTGTGCATTTAATAAAACATCTAATCTTACAAGTTTAGAAACACGCATTCCTATAGGCGCATAGTCAAATGATGCATAACCTTTAGAAACGGTTTTTAAACGATCATAAAAGTCAAAAACAATCTCGGCCAGTGGCATGTCAAAGGTAAGTTCAACACGCTCTGTAGTTAAGTATGTTTGATTAGTAACTATACCACGTTTTTCAATACATAAAGACATCACATTACCTACAAAATCTGATTTTGTAATAATTGTTGCTTTAATATATGGTTCTTCAACTCTATTTAAAGTAGAAGGTTCTGGTAAATCACTTGGGTTATTAACGATGATGCGAGCATCAGGTTCTTTATTAGTATAAGCATAATAAGAAACGTTAGGCACAGTTGTGATAACAGTCATATTGAACTCTCGTTCTAGACGTTCTTGAATGATTTCTAAGTGTAACATACCTAAAAACCCACAACGGAATCCGAAACCAAGTGCAGCACTACTTTCTGCTGCAAACACCAAAGATGCGTCGTTTAACTGTAGTTTTTCCATACTAGAACGTAAGTCTTCATAGTCTTCAGTATCTACTGGATAAATACCGGCAAAAACCATAGGCTTAACGTCTTCAAAACCTTCAATCGGATTTGTAGTAGGGTTTGAATGATCTGTTATAGTATCACCTACCTTTACTTCTTTAGCCTCTTTAATACCGGTAATTAAGTAACCTACATCACCCGCTTTTATTTCTTTTTTAGGAACTTGATTCAATTTCAAAGTACCTATTTCATCAGCATAATAACTCTCGCCAGTAGCGACAAATTTGATGTGTTGTCCTTTTTTTATAGTTCCATTAATAACCCTAAAAATAGTCTCTACACCACGGAACTGGTTGTATTGTGAGTCAAAAACTAAAGCCTGTAACGGCTCATCAACATTACCAGTAGGTGCAGGAACACGTTCTATAATTGCGTCTAGAATATCTTGAATCCCTAGACCTGTTTTTGCACTAGCAGGTATTACTTCACTAGGATCACATCCTAATAAATCAACGATATCATCTGTTACCTCTTCTACGTTTGCACTAGGTAAATCTACTTTATTAAGTACAGGTATGATTTCTAAATCATTTTCTAGTGCTAGATAAAGGTTAGAGATTGTTTGTGCTTGAATACTTTGCGCAGCATCAACAATTAAAAGAGCACCTTCACAAGCTGCAATTGATCGTGAAACCTCATAAGAGAAATCTACGTGACCTGGTGTATCTATCAGGTTAAGAATGTATTGCTCACCATCAGGTGCAGTATAATCCATTTGAATCGCATGCGATTTTATCGTTATACCGCGCTCACGTTCTAAATCCATATTGTCTAGTAATTGTGCTTGCGATTCACGTTTTGTAACCGTATGGGTAGCATCTAACAGTCTGTCTGCCAGTGTGCTTTTACCGTGGTCAATGTGTGCGATGATACAAAAATTGCGTATGTTCTTCATAGTCCGTTAAATACTGCTGCAAATATAATCTAATTCCTTGCCCAATTTTTTAAGGAGCTTTCCTATTTTAGAGGCTCTTTTATTTATTGCATGAAACTGATATCCATTTTATTACTATTCACTTCTTTAAGTACGTTTGCTCAAATTAATCTTACAGGTAACCTTATCGATTCTGACGGTGCTCCCATTGCTTTTGCAAATGTGGTACTTCTCGATGTAGAAGAGGGAACTTTTAAATACGGTACTTCAACTGATGAGACAGGAAACTTTTCTTTCCCTAATGTAATTAACGGCGATTATAATTTCAATGCCTCTTTTGTGGGTTATGTTACGCTTTCGCGAAAGCTGACTCTACAAAAAAACACTGCTCTTAACAATCTCACCTTAGAAACAGATGCTGCGCAATTAGACGCTGTAACAATCATCGCAGAGAAACCAACTATAGAGCGCAAGTCTGATCGTCTTATTTTTAATGTTGAAAACACAACCTTAAGCACAGGAAATGCATCACAGATTTTACAATCTACACCAGGAGTGTTTGAAATGAATGGTACTTATACTGTAAAAGGTAGTGTAGCCCAAGTGTACATTAATAACAAACGTGTCTATTTAAGTAATGAAGAATTAGAGCAATTATTAAGTGGATATAGCGGTGAGAATGTAAAAAGTGTTGAAGTTATTCATAATCCACCTGCTCGATATGATGCAGAAGGTGGCGCAGTAATTAATATCGTTACTAGTAAGAATGTCTCATTAGGCTATAAGGGCTCGTTAACGGGTAAGTATGAAATAGACACTTTTGCAAAATATAATATCGGTACCAGTCAGTATTATAAAAATAACTGGCTTAACGTGTACGCAAATTATAATTTTAATCCACGTAAAGACTTGACTCTTGAAGAATCTCAAGTAGGTTTTTTTAATAATGATGGAACAAGAAGCTCTCGCTGGTTTACTGATTTAAATAGTGTCTCACGCAGTCAGTCACATGCATTCAATACCATTATAGATATCAATATTAATGAGAAAAACAGCTTATCTATTTTAGGTTATCTAGGATTAGACAATGGTAGAGAGGTAGATACGGATGTGAACACCTTAATCTTACCACAAGGAGGAACTATGTTTAGTGGTTTTAATACGGATTCTAGTACGGGACGCGATGCCACTATTGGTTCTCTTAACTTAGGATGGAATAACATTATGAATGATAATGGCGGTACATTAAGTGTGGAAGGAAGTTACTTTTTTACCGAAGTAGACAATGCGCAAGACTTTTTCAGCACATTTTTTGATGACACGCAAACTACATCTAGTACAAACAGTTTCAATACCGTAGGTTTTCAAGATATAAATATATTTACTGCAAAAGCAGATTACCTTAATCAGATCGGTGCTTATTCACTATCTGCTGGATTAAAATATTCTGATATTTCATCTCAGAGTAAACAAGATTTTTTTGATACCAATATGGGTAGTAGTATAGACCCGTCACTATCAGACAACTATTCTTATGATGAGCATATTTATGCAGCATATGCGCAATTAGAAAGAGAATGGACTGAATGGTCTTTTACCGGAGGATTAAGATTAGAACAAACAGATGTCGTAGGAGATAGTGAAACTTTAGGCTTAGTTAATTCTCAAAACTACCTCGGCTTTTTTCCTAATATATCGGTTACTCATAATCTTAATGAAAAGAATGATTTATCGTTAAGTTACAAACGCTCTATTGAAAGACCTAGGTATGGTGATTTAAATCCATTTAATAACTTTATAAATGATAATAATATAGAGTCTGGTAACCCTAATTTACAACCGGCCTTTACTAATAAAGTAACACTAGGGTGGACATACGACTATGAGTTATTTGTAGATGCTTACTACATTTATACTAAAGGTATTTTAGATAATTTACCTTTTCAAAATAATAATACAAACGTGTTGACCACACAAAGCGCTAATCTGAATTATGAATTTCAATATAGCGTTGATGCAACACTTATAAAATATCCTACTGAAAAGTGGACTTCTTTAACAAGTGTAAGTGCTTTTTATATGGAAAATGAATTTAAAGCAATACAATCAATTAGTGAGAACCAAAGATTAAATACTACAGGGTTTTTTATTCAAACACAGAATTTATTTGAGCTTTCTAAGGATGGCACATTAAATATGTTGATAGAAGCAGATTATATTACTAGCATTCTTTTCGGTTCATACAAATATGAGAATATGCTAGCCAGTAGCATAGGCTTTTCAAAAAGATTATGGAATGATAGAGCTATATTAACAGCAAAGTATAGTGATATATTTCTTTCACAAAACCAGCCTTTTGTAAGTCGGTATGCAAATCAAGATAATCGCGTGTTAACCATTCCAGAAACTCAATTAGTTACTATAGGATTTACTTATAAATTTGGAAACTTTAGATTAGATAATCGAGAGCCAGAAGCTTCAGAAGAATTAGAACGTACTGGTAAAAAAACTAAAGGCTTATAAAACGCATTAATTCTCTTCAATTCAAATTAGATTATACCTTATTTTTGCAACATGCCTAAAATAGGAGATATACAATTACCCGATTTCCCACTACTACTTGCACCTATGGAAGATGTAAGTGATCCACCTTTCCGCGCACTTTGCAAAGAAAATGGAGCAGACGTGGTCTACACAGAATTCATATCTAGTGAAGGATTGATACGTGATGCCGCAAAAAGCACCATGAAACTAGATATCTATGAGGCAGAACGTCCTGTAGGAATCCAGATTTTTGGTGCAAACCTAGACTCGATGTTACAGTCTGTAGAAATCGTAGAACGTACTAAACCAGATATTATAGATATCAACTTCGGTTGTCCAGTGAAAAAAGTAGTTTCTCGTGGTGCTGGAGCTGGGATATTAAAAGATATAGATCTTATGGTATCTCTTACAGCTGCCATGGTAAAACATACAGATTTACCTATAACGGTAAAGACTAGACTAGGCTGGGACGACGACTCTATAAAAATTGTTGAGGTTGCAGAGCGTTTACAAGATGTAGGTATTAAAGCGATATCTATTCATGGCCGCACACGTGCCCAAATGTATAAAGGAAATGCAGACTGGAAACCTATTGCAGCTGTAAAGAATAATCCTCGCATGCACATTCCAGTTTTTGGTAATGGAGATGTAAATACTCCAGAACGTGCTTTAGAAATGCGTGACGATTATGGACTGGATGGTGCTATGATAGGTCGTGCGAGCATAGGTTATCCATGGTTTTTTAGAGAAGTAAAGCACTTTTTTGAGACTGGAGAGCATATGGCAAAACCAACTATGCAAGAGCGTGTAGAGGTCGCAAGACGACATTTAGAAATGTCTATTGCTTGGAAAGGAGAAACTTTAGGTGTCTTTGAAACCAGACGTCATTATACTAACTATTTTAAAGGGATTCCTAATTTTAAAGAATACCGAATGAAAATGGTTACCAGTGATGACTCTAAAGGTGTTTTTGACACCTTTAATGAAGTACTCGATAAGTTTGGTAACCATAGATTTGATTAGATTATAGATAAGGCTTAATTAAATAAAAAGGGTTCTATTTAAATAGAACCCTTTTTATTTGAAACACATAATAGATATACGTTTTTATTGAATTTGATCAGGACGTCTTATATGTGCAGAGTTTGAACAATTTGAATCATGACAATTCATGCGATGAAGTACTTTTTTCTTATCGATATTCTTAGATTGTGGCGTATTAACTGTGGTGTTTTCATTTCCTGACGCAGCTATAGCAACACTAAACATAAAAAGTAATGGTAATAAGACTAGTTTTAAATTTTTCATTGAAGAGATTTAGTGATTAATGCTAAATATAGATTTTTTCTGACAGAAAAACCTTCGATCAGTCTCATTCTTTTAATTACTAGGCCTATTGGATTATAATTTTGCTTGAGAAAGCAACGCTTCATTGATTCGTCTAGATGCGATATAACTTGCTATAATACCTAATATGGATGTTGTCCCTATGGCAACAGCAACATTAGTTAAGACCATTTCAAAAGGATAAGGAAGTCCTGGCGCTATATAAAGAAGACTATATTCTATCTGTAGGTAAACAAAGGCAACACCTATAAAGAGACCTATTAATCCACCACTTATCGTCATTAAACTACCTTGAATAAAAAATATTTTACGTAAAGATTTCACACTAGCGCCTAAATCTAATAAGGTTTTTAAGTTTTGTTTTTTATCCAGAATCATCATGATTATGGACCCTAAAACATTAAATAGCGCGATGATTAGTACTAAAGTAAAGATCAGATAAACAGCAAGGTTCTCTGAATTAAGCATTTTGTATAAACCATCATTCATTTGAAGTCTATTTTTAATAACTATAGGGACATCAAATAATGCTTGTATTTCTTCTCTTATTTGATCTTCGTCAACATCAGGAGAAATTTTAATCTCTAAGCTACTTGCCTGGTCACCATTATAATTCAATAATTTTCTGGCAGCTGCAATGGTTGTAAAAATATATTTACTGTCTAGATTTTCATTAATACTAAAAACTCCCGTAGCGACAACATCAATCTGACTAAAAGAATCCCTATAATTTAAAGCGTTAATCGCATTTTTTCCAGGTTTAGGCACCATGATTTGTAAAAACCTACCATAATTATCTACTTGTAAAGAAAGCTCATCAGATATTGCTGCACCAGCGACAACTTGTAAATCACTGTTGCCTAGCCAACTACCTTCTAGTAATATCGTGTCTGTTTTTATGATTTGGTCATAATTACTGTCGACACCTTTGATGTAAGCGATGTCGTTTTTACCATCATAATGTAAAAAAGCTTTTTCCTCAATGGTAGCACTTAGTAATGTGATACCCGATATGTTTTCTAGTTCTCGCTTTCGCGAAAGCGGAATCTCTATAACTTTACCATTTAAAGGAGTAACCTTAAGGTCTGGATCAAAATAACTACTAAACTCTGTACTAAAACTTTTTAATCCTGAGAATCCAGAAAGCACAATGAATAAGGCAGCTGTCCCAACAATAGTTATTATAAAACTAAGTATGTTGATAATGTTAATGGCGTTTTTACCATTTTTAGATACCAGATATCGCTTTGCGATGTAATAAGAAAAGTTCACTAAGATTTTTTTCTGCGCGGCAATATATTTGGATTTTCAATAGGATTGTTAAGACCTTTAAGCTCTCTATCTATTTGATCCATATACTCAAGAGAGTCATCATTAAAGAACTGTAATTCAGGCATGCGGCGTAACTGGTGACGTACCTTTGCAGCTACTTGATGTCTCAATTCTGGTCCTATTTCTACAATTTCTTGAACAACGGCTGCAGCCTTATCTGCAGGAAAGACGGACAGGTACGCTTTTGCATATCCCAGATCGGGTGTTACCGTAACCTTAGTTACAGATACTAGTAAGTTCTTAACGGTGTTCTTTCTTAAAAAATCCTGTATTACAGAAGATATGTCCTCTTGAAGAATACCACTAATCTTTTTCTGTCTATTACTTTCTTCCATGCGACAAAGGTAAGCAAATGGTTTTGTGATATTTTTGAAAAATAAATTAAAGAGTTATGTTAGGAAAAATTGAGCATTTAGGAATTGCTGTTAAAGATTTAGAAAAAGCAAATCAAACCTATGAGAAACTTTTAGGAAGGAAACCATACAAAAGTGAGGCTGTAGAAAGTGAGCATGTAATGACATCATTTTTTAAATCTGGAAAGAATAAAATTGAGTTATTAGCTGCTACTCATGAAGATAGCGCTATTGCAAAATATATAGAAAAAAGAGGTGAAGGTATACATCACGTTGCTTTTAACGTTAAAGATATTAAAGCAGAATTAAAAAGATTAGAAAAAGAAGGATTTAAAATTTTGAATCACGAGCCTAAGAAAGGTGCTGATAATAAATGGGTTGCATTTATTCACCCCAAATCTGCCAATGGTGTATTAGTAGAGTTATGTCAGGAAATTGAAGAATAGTTTGTACAACAAGAATTATAGTTTAAATTTGCAGACTTTTTAGGACATACTATTCCATAAAAATAGTTGTCGGGCCTATAACTCAGTTGGTTAGAGTATCTGACTCATAATCAGAAAGTCCCTGGTTCGAGCCCAGGTGGGCCCACAAGTTTAAAAACCTCAGATTTAAATCTGAGGTTTTTTATTTTATAAGAGTGATTTTACTTCTGTAATAAAATGTTTAATAGAATCGTTATAGAATAAAATGCGAACCTTTTTAAATGAATATGAGATAAATTTCAGGCTCTTTTCAAGTCTAAAAACCGTATTTCATCGACGAAAAGCGTTGTTTTTAAACTTTACATCAAGTTCACATTACTTTTTTGCGCTAATTCAATTAAAGTTTTACTTTCGCATTCGTTAAAACAACTATGAGCAATATTCTTTCACTTTCCCTAACAGTGTTAGTACAGCAAGCAACACCACCTGTTCCTAAGACGGGTATACCGCCACCTGTAGGAGACGTTCCATTGGATGGAAATATATGGTTCTTAATAGCAAGTGCTGTTATTATAGGCGCTATTACTGTTTATAAAAGCCGCCGTAGAGCGTTATAAACCCATTAATCTTTTTACATATTTACCGATAACGTCAAATTCTAAATTGACGACGTTATTCTTTTTTAATGTTTTAAAACCTGTGTGCTCATACGTATAGGGTATTATAGCTACAGAGAATTCATTAATTTTAGAGTTAACCACAGTAAGGCTGACACCATTTATACAGATGCTACCTTTTTCAATAGTTACGTTATGTAAGTCCTTATCGTACTCAAAAGTAAATATCCATGAGCCGTCTTTATTAATAATGTCTTTACAAACTGCTGTTTGATCAACATGACCTTGAACGATATGACCATCTAGCCTAGCGTTCATTTTCATAGCCCGTTCTATATTTACAATATCACCTATATTAAGTGCACCTATATTTGTTTTCTGTAAGGTCTCTTCAATTGCGGTAACAACATATTGATTACCGTCAATGGCAACTACCGTTAAACAGACACCATTGTGTGCAACACTTTGATCTATTTTTAACTCGCTAGTGATATTACTCTCTAGTGTTAAGTGTAAATTTGTGTTTTCTTTTTTGAGTTGAATAACTCTTGCGGCAGACTCTATTATTCCTGTAAACATAAGTGATGAAAAACCGTTACTTTTATCTTCTCAAAAATACGGCGAAAAACAAAGCACCGCATGAACAAAAAGCAAAACATTAGAGTAGGAATCTCATTAGGTGATCCTAATGGAATAGGTGGAGAGATTATTTTAAAAGCATTTGAGAATAATCAGATGTTGGAGCTATACACTCCAGTGATTTTTGCAAGTACAAAACTTTTATCTTACTATATTAAAACTTTAAAACTTAATATTAAAATTCATGGCATTACCTCGCTGGATGATGTTGTGGATGGTAAGGTAAATGTAGTACGATTAATTAAAGAGCCATTTAGGGTAAACTGGGGAACAGTTGATCCTGTTGCTGGTGAACTAGCGGTACGTAGTTTAAAGGCGGCAACAGAGGCTTTAAAATTAAATCAAATCGATGTTTTAGTGACGGCTCCTATTCATAAAGAGTCTATACAATCAGAAGAGTTTAAATTCCCAGGTCATACCGACTATCTTAATCAAGAGTTAGAAGGGGAAAGTTTAATGTTTATGGTTTCTGAAGATCTAAGAGTAGGATTACTTACAGATCACATACCCTTAAAAGAGGTTCCTAGTCAAATTACAGAAAAACTTATCAAAACAAAAATAGGCACCATTAAAGAGTCGTTGAAGAAAGATTTTGGAATCGTTAAGCCTAAAATTGCTGTGCTAGGTATTAATCCTCATGTAGGAGATAATGGCGTTATAGGCACAGATGACCAAGAATCATTAATTCCTGTTCTAGAAGAATTGAGAAAAGATGGTACGTTAATATTCGGACCATATCCAGCAGATAGTTTTTTTGGAAATAAAAAACATTTGCAATTTGATGCTGTTTTAGCATCTTATCATGATCAAGGATTAGTGCCATTTAAAACGATTACATTTGGTTCTGGTGTCAATTATACTGCAGGATTAAGTCATGTAAGAACTAGTCCAGATCATGGAACTGGATTTGATATTGCAGGAAAGGGAAGTGCAAATCCATCTTCATTTATGGCGGCTATACATACTGCGGTCACTGTTTTTAAGCACAGAAAGATGTATGATGAGCTATCTGCAAACCCGTTAAAAAATATTTCTAAGAAACGTAGATAATATTAACAATGTATTTTTAATAACTTTTATTATCTTTGCCCGCTCGTTTAACGAGGAAGATTATGGAACTCAAAGATTTTAATATTTCCTTTGTCGGTTTAAAGCAGGGGAAACATCAGTTTCTATATGAGGTTGATAATACGTTTTTTGAAAATTTTGGTTTTGAGGACTTCAATAGTTCTCAGTTAAATGTTGAAGCCACATTAGATAAAAAATCCACTATAATGGAATTGCATCTAGAAGCTTCAGGTTCAATTAATGTCAATTGTGATGTTACTAATGAGCCATTTGACTTGGATATTGAAACAGAAATGGATGTCATTATTAAATTCGGTCCAGAATATAATGATGATAATGAAGAACTACTCATTTTACCACATGGCGCTTATGAATTAAACATAAGTCAATTTGTGTATGAAATGTTGGTGCTAGGTATTCCATTGAAAAGAGTTCATCCAGGAGTAGAAGATGGATCGTTAGATTCAGATTTGCTCGATAAATTGGAAGAGCTGCAGCCGAAAGACCTTGATATTATAGAAGACAATAAAGAAAGTACTGATCCCAGATGGGACGCATTAAAAAAAATACAAACGGATAATAATAAATAGCCATGGCGCATCCTAAGAGAAAAATCTCCAAAACAAGAAGAGATAAAAGAAGAACTCACTACAAAGCTAGTGTTCCACAAATTGCAACAGATAGCACAACTGGTGAAGCACACCTTTACCACAGAGCACACTGGCATGAAGGTAAATTATATTACCGCGGTAATGTATTAATCGACAAAACAGAAGAAGTAGAAGCATAGTTTGCTGATTTATCAAATCAGTAGAAAACAAAGCTTTTCTTTACAAATTCATAAAAAATGACACGTTTTAATTAAAAACGTGTCATTTTTATTTATTTCTGCAAGTTTTTCAGTAGCTTTCACGGCTCTAATAATTACTAGAATCACCTGTATGAGTAACATCAAAGCGGCGATTACTGCAGTAGGCGGCTATGTGCCAGACTACAAGCTTACTAACGCTATCCTAGCGACTATGGTTGATACAAATGATGAGTGGATCACTACTCGTACTGGTATCAAAGAACGCAGGATTTTAAAAGATAAGGATAAGGGAACCTCGTACCTTGCTATTCAAGCGGCGCTAGACCTTATCAAGAAAAAAGATTTAGATCCTTTATCTATAGATTTAGTCATAGTAGGAACTGTGACACCAGACATGCCCGTAGCATCAACGGCTGCTTATGTAGCAAGTGAGATAGGTGCGGTTAATGCATTTTCTTATGATTTACAAGCTGCATGCTCTAGTTTCCTTTATGGAATGAGCACTGCAAGCAGTTATATTGAATCTGGTCGCTATAAAAAAGTACTCCTTATAGGCGCAGATAAAATGTCTAGTATTATTGATTATAAAGATCGTACTACATGCATCATTTTTGGTGATGGCGCTGGAGCTGCTCTATTTGAAGCTACTGAAGATCAAAAGGTAGGATATGAAGACGAAATATTAAGAAGTGATGGCGTAGGTAGAAACTTCTTGAAAATTGAAGCTGGAGGTTCTTTAATGCCAGCAAGTCATGACACTATAGATAATAACCAGCACGTTGTATTTCAAGATGGAAAAAACGTTTTCAAATATGCAGTCTCTAATATGGCAGACGTCGCAGAGAAGATTGTTAAACGTAACAATCTTACTAATGAAGATGTGGATTGGTTAGTACCTCATCAAGCAAATAAGCGTATTATAGACGCTACCGCTAAAAGAGTCAACTTACCAGATGAAAAAGTAATGATGAATATAGATCGCTATGGAAACACCACTAGTGCTACATTACCATTACTATTAAACGAATATGAATCTCAATTAAAAAAGGGTGACAAGTTGGTGTTTGCCGCATTCGGCGGTGGATTCACTTGGGGCTCTATTTTATTAACATGGGCTTATAATAGCTAATCATAACCACTTAAATTATGGATATAAAAGAAATTCAAAACTTAATCAAGTTTGTAGCAAAATCTGGAGCTAGCGAGGTAAAGCTAGAAATGGATGACGTTAAAATCACAATTAGAACTGGATCAGACTCTAATGAAGTGACTTATGTACAACAAGCAATGCCTATGCAAGCAGCACCTATGCCACAAGCAGCTCCTGCAGCGGTACCAGCTGCAGCACCAGCAACAGAGGCTGCACCAGTACCAGCAGCAGATGATAACAGTAAATATGTTACTGTAAAATCACCTATTATTGGTACTTTCTATAGAAAACCTTCTCCAGATAAACCACTTTTCTGTGAAGTAGGAGATAGTATTAAAGAAGGTGATACACTTTGTATTATTGAGGCTATGAAACTTTTCAATGAAATTGAAAGTGAAGTTTCTGGTACTATCGTTAAAGTTTTAGTAGATGATTCTTCTCCGGTAGAATTTGACCAACCATTATTTTTAGTAGATCCTTCTTAATTAATAAGAAGGATTTTTTGTGGATACGCTTTCGCAAAAGCGTAAATACCACATTTACACTAACATAAAAAACGTATCATGTTTAAAAAAATATTGATAGCAAATCGTGGTGAAATAGCTCTTAGAGTTATTAGAACCTGTAAGGAGATGGGAATCAAGACAGTAGCTGTTTATTCTACTGCTGATGCTGATAGTCTCCATGTTAAATTTGCAGATGAGGCTGTTTGTATAGGACCACCACCTAGTAACTTATCTTATCTTAAAGTTTCTAATATCATTAGTGCTGCAGAAATTACAAATGCAGATGCTATTCACCCAGGATATGGATTCCTTTCTGAAAATGCAGATTTCTCTCGTATATGTGGAGAGCACGATATCAAATTTATCGGCGCTAGTCCAGATATGATTGCAAAAATGGGAGATAAAGCAACTGCAAAAGAAACCATGAAAGCTGCTGGTGTACCTTGTGTACCAGGATCTGATGGTATTATTGCAGATTTTGACGATTGTAAAAAAATTGCTTTAGAAACTGGATATCCTGTCATGCTTAAAGCGACTGCCGGTGGTGGTGGTAAAGGTATGCGTGCTGTATGGAAAGAAGAAGACCTACTAGCAGCTTGGGAAAGTGCTCGTCAAGAAAGTAAAGCTGCGTTTGGTAATGATGATATGTACATGGAAAAACTCATTGAGGAGCCACGTCATATTGAAATTCAGGTTGTAGGTGATTCTTATGGAAAAGCATGTCACTTAAGTGAACGTGACTGTTCTGTACAGCGTCGTCACCAAAAATTAACGGAAGAAGTACCTTCTCCATTCATGACAAAAAAGTTGCGTAAGGATATGGGAGAAGCTGCCGTTAAAGCTGCAGAATTTATTAAATATGAAGGAGCTGGTACGGTAGAATTCTTAGTGGATAAGCACCGTAATTTCTACTTTATGGAAATGAATACTCGTATTCAAGTAGAGCACCCTATTACAGAACAAGTAATAGATTTTGATCTTATAAGAGAACAAATTTTAGTTGCCGCTGGTGTAAAGATATCAGGTAAGAATTATGAGCCTACATTACACTCTATAGAATGTCGTATTAACGCTGAGGATCCTTATCACGATTTCCGTCCTTCTCCAGGTAAAATAACTACACTTCATGCACCAGGCGGTCATGGTGTGCGTCTAGATACTCATGTTTATGCAGGTTATTCTATCCCGCCTAATTATGATTCTATGATAGCAAAGTTAATTACTACTGCACGTACACGTCAGGAAGCAATTGATAAAATGAAAAGAGCTCTAGATGAGTTTGTAATTGAAGGTATTAAAACTACAATTCCTTTTCATAGACAGCTAATGGATCATCCAGATTATGTTGCAGGTAATTATACCACAGCATTCATGAATGATTTTGAGATGGAAGCAAAGAAATAAAAGTAAATTTCCAAATATTAAAAAGTCCCATATTACAACTAGTAATATGGGACTTTTTTTGAAGGCTAATTCAATTAATCTTTATTACATGTCGTTTGTACTTCTAGCGCTCGTTCTTTCCCCCATGATGGTGTAAAGCCAGTTACTACTTCTTCATTAAATAATAAAATAGCTTTATCAATGAGATTACAATAAGGTGTGATGTCTTTACCAAAGTATTTTGCACTACCCATCAACCACTCTGCTCTAGAAAGTGCAACTCTAGGATTTTCCGGCGCTATATTATAAGCTTTCTCATATAAGGCCGTTGTTTCTGCAGATAATTTCATTCCAAATGTTTTTGCATCATAGGTAATCCAGCAAGTATTTAAAAGCCCTTGTAAAACCATTAATTCTGGATTATTTGTAGAAATTGCCTTGGCATCGTTAATATAGTTTTGTGCTTTTTTCATGTAAAGCACAGTCTTGTCTTTTGGATTTTGTCCCCAAGAGCTATTTATATTACATAGCGCCACATAATAGGCTGGTTCCCATCTATCAGACTCGGCAGCGGCGACTCTTTCAAATTGTTGCGATGCAGCGAGTAAATCTGTTTTCATAAGCTCTAATCCTTTAATCATTGCTTTTTCATAGCCCGATTGAGCGTTTATAGAAAGAGTTAAGAACAGAATAATAAGAGTAGTAATTGATTTCATAATAAAGGTTTTAGAAGTTGTTGATATAGTAAATATGCTGTGTATTACGCTTTCGCGAAAGCGTAATCAACCCAACTGTCGTATCTTGATACTGAGTTGTGCAAAGCAAAATTTTATAGATTATCTAGTTGATTGTCATTACTACCTAGCGTCCAAAAGAAGCCTACAAAAATAAATCTGTCTGCAGCCTGACCTATCGATCTACGATCAAAATTGCCCATCTGATCAGGTGTATTACTGTATTGATAATTAAAGATATTTTCCCTTCCTAAGATATTTGTCACTGATAGGAATACGATTTTTTGTTGATCGATGAGATATGCCCAGTTTAAATTTAAACTTTGAAAAGATGCAGTTTTATCATTAAGAAAACCTTCTAGGTTAGGATTAGTAAATGTTCTACCACTAGTATAATTGTAGGTAATACCTATTTGTGATTTTAAATCCTCAACCCAGTACTTTCCTACCGCGCTGAAGTTATGTGAACTGGCAAAATTAGGCGTTGCAGTTTCTTGAAAATTAAGGTACTGTCTTTCAGTATCTAGATAAGAGTAGCTGATCCAGTAGTCTAAATTTTTAACAGTTTTCTCATCGCGCCAAAATATATCTAGTCCAGTCGCATAGCCATCTCCATTTACCTCAAAATTACTATCAAATTGTGGTCTGTCAGTATCATAGGTTAATAGACTAGAATAGTTTTTGTAGTAGGTCTCTGCACGTAGCATGCGACCATCTTTTTGATATAAAAAATTAAGGATATAATGCTCTGCACTTTCTGGTGCTAGTTTCTCATTATATTGAAGAATATTATTTTGAGCCTGCTGATAGAACTGCCCATAAGCAATAGATGCCTGCCAATTCTTAGATACACTTATGGCAGCGCTCAATCTAGGAGATATAAGTAACTCTTCACTTAAGCCATAATAATCTGCTCTTACACCAGCTTTAAAGGCAAGATCTTTAGATAGAAAAACTTCAGCCTCTGTAAAAACGCCTGAATTAGAAGAATTAACAGATGATTCAAAAGCGTTATCTTCTATAACAACACCTTCTTTATAGTTGATGAGAAACTGTTCTACACCGTAGTGGATTTTAAAGTAATTATTGTAACGCTTACGCAATTTTATTTTTGCATGTAATGCATTTTCTCTAGTGTCCACATCTGTACCTGCAACGTTAATGTCATTACGATCATGTGCTAGACTAAGACCAGTTTCCATTTTCCAATCATTGTTAAGACGCTGCTCATAGTTTAAATTCCCGTAGTAATTCCCGTTTTTAAGTCCAAAGAATATTCCATCCTCTATATTAATATCTTTTTGTAGGATACTAAAATTACTATAAGAATAAGCACTGTAAGCCTTAAACATCCCTTTCTCGAGTTGATGTCTATAGACAGCTTCACCACTAATAGATTCATATGGATCTTCAAACTGATTGTTTTGCGGTATTAACTGATTATAAGGACCTAGGTTAATATAACTAGCATTAACACTAACACTATTCTTTCCCCATATTTGTGTATTTCCCACGCCGCCACCGACACTCATGATTTGTAAGTCTGTTTTTTCCTCTGTAGGTATATCAGTGGTATTTAATAATAATACACTCGATAGAGCGTCACCATACTCTGCACTGTAACCACCAGTAGAAAATGATATTCCATCAAATAAGAAAGGAGAAAACCTTCCTCGTGTAGGTATATTTCCAGTAACTGGCACAAAAGGGCGGAATACTCTACTATTATCAATAAATACTTGAGTTTCCTCACCACTTCCACCACGTACAAAAAGACGGCCATCATCTGGATTTGCACTCGTTCCTGGAAGTGTTTGCAATGCATTGACAAAATCACCTACTGCACCAGCCGTGGTTACTATATCAAGTGGTTTAAGTGCGCTCGCCTTAGAACTGTCTCCAGCACTTAAAGTTCCAGCATTTAGAATCACAGAGTTAAGACTATTTACGCTTTCGCGGAAGCGTATTTCTAAACCATTCAGCTCTCTAACGTCAGATTGCTGGATATAATCTTCATAGCCTATAAAACTGGCGACTAAGGTTACTGTAGAAGTTTCAGCAGTTTCAAAAGAGAACTTACCATCTATATCGGTCGTGGTGCCATCATAAGTTCCTTTTAAATAAACATTTGCTCCTAGAACGGGTATGTTTTTTTCATCTATAACCTGACCGCTTACAATGGTCTGTGCTAGACTGGATATTGATAAGGTCATAATTAGTAATAAGAAAAGAGTTTTCATAGGTCATGGTTTGATGATACAAACATCCTATGAAATAAGGCTGATTACTATTCTCTTTTACTGAGTTGTTGATTTTTTAAACTGAGTTGTCTAAGTTTTAATTGCTCTTTAAAACTAATTTTACTTTTTGACCAGGATCAAGTTTCTCAAAAGAGTTAAATAACAAGGTTTCATCCTGACATGTAACTTGAATAAGATAATCTACTCCTTTAAAATAAGCGCTCTTTACAATTGCATCAACGCCTATTTCATTAACAGTAAGCTGTTCTGGATAGCATATGATTTCTTTAGTATTATTGAACCATCCTACAGGAATGATATTTACCTCGTTGAATAAAGAAGCTCCATATTTATTTAAGGGCTTTTGATAGCAATCAATTGTTTTTCTATGATCAATGACTTGACCATTGCGCATGATGATAGTTTCATGTGTGAAAGGCAATACATCATCCTTATCATGTGTAGCAATCAAACATGTGATGTTCTCTTTTCTCAAATAAGAAAAAAGGCTACGTCGTAAATCGTTTTTTCTAAAATTGTCAATATTGGAAAAAGGCTCATCTAATAATAGAACCTTAGGCTGTTGAGCGAGCGCTTTAGCAATTGCTACACGTTGTTTTTGTCCGCCGCTTAGTGTTTTAACCTTACGATCTTTAAAGTCGCTCATATCGACTATATGAAGTAAATCTGTAATGCGAGTTATTCTATCATCAATCTGTATAGAAAGATGTTCACCTACATTTTCAAAAACGGTAGTGAATGGCATTAAATCAAATTCCTGTGGAACATATTTCATCATAGGATGTCCTGGCACGAGATGAAAATCTGCACCATCTAGTATTTTACCTTCAAAAGTGATCTCTCCACTTTCTTCTTGCAGTAAGCCGTAAATTAAGTTCAGTAATGTACTTTTTCCACAACCGCTTTCTCCTATGAGTGCCACATGTGTTCCTTGTTCAATTTTCAAATTGATATGATGTAAGGCTTTACCTTGTGGATAAGAAAACTGAACGTCTTTTAAATGTAGCATGCTACAAAGGTATTTGCTAGAAACTAAAAAACCCATGCAATTTGCATGGGTTTAATATTATTGAGCAGATGTATTAATCTAAAACATTGTTTTGATAGATATTAACGGTACCACTATCCTCATTACTGATAATTAGAAGTGCTTTGTCACTGCCGCTTTCTTCTCGCGGAATCATTAATAAACTTTCTGGGGCTTCATCACCTATTGGCTCTAGCCACGTTAGGAATACTGGATTATTTGGGTTTGTGACATCATATAATAGAACACCATCTGTACGTTCCATTGCTACAGCGAGTATATATCTATTGTTTATAGAATTAGTGTTTGATGTATTACTTTTTATTTCTAAAACAGCTACTGCTTCTGGCTCAGCACCTTTATCATCACTACGTCCATCTTCATCATTGAATCGTGTAGGGTTTATATTTAAAGTGTTTACTGCTATACTATTTCCACTATCATAAACAAGGTTTCCATTGGTATCCCAAAAGCTGAAGCTACGAGCACCGTATCCATAAATTATATCATAATCTCCGTCACCATCGATATCACCGTTTGCAGTTGTTGTCTTTAATCGACCGATATTCTCATCCATTTGTAAACTAACTGCATCAGGAAAAGCTGTTGGGTCTAAAATAAGGTCCTTAATTCTTTCTTCTTCAGAATATCCATCGTAATCGCGAGCGTCTCCTTCATTTGCTGTAACGATCAATTCTTGCCCATTTATTGTAACGATATCCATTCCGTCTGGATGATAATAAGAAAGTACAGGCCAATTTTTTAATTGGGTTACACCATCTCTATCACTGGCATCTATGCTATTTAAAGGGTTATTATAATCTTTAACACCATATGCTTTTACATAATTTATAGCTGCAGTATTAACGTCTATACTCATTAGAGCATTATTTTCTTGGCAAGTTACATATGCGGTATTCCCATCTTCTGATACAACTATGTACTCTGGTTCTAAATCTTGAGCTACAGTGGCGCCTGGGCCATAAATACGAACGCCATCATTTTTTAAAGATGCCTCTTGATTATTTAAACTCGCAAAATTGATTAATTGTATCGCTCCATTTGAAAGTGTGATGATACCTACTGTTCCTTCAGGATCAATGGTATAATCATCATTAGGCTCACCTTCACAGGCAACAAGAATTTTTTCACCATCTGGTGTAAAAGTAACCATATCTGGTAATGCTCCCACAGTATAACTATTTAATAGGGCTTGACTATTAATGTCATAAGTAACGACAGTACCATTAAGCTGCTTATTGTCATTTTCTACCGCTACGGCAATTATACCATCACCAACTGCTACACTATTAGGAGCTCCACTACTTAATGAAATAGCTGGTTGTTCCATTGGAATGCTAGGATTTGATAAGTCATAAACATTAATCTGATTTGACTCTGCATTTATAACAAATAGCTTCTTACTGACGATATCATAGGCACTTATTTCAGCACTGCCTTCACCACCGACTTGAATAGTTGCAGCTCTTTGAAAATTTACTTCAGTAGATAGTGAGATTTGATCATTAGTATCATCATCATTATTACAACTACATAATATAATTGCAATTAAGGCATAAATAATTTTATTCATTTTATTGATTTTTTGGCATGTACAAAAAAAAGTCTTCAATAACTGAATGGTGTTAGCTAAGTCTTATATGATGGTTTATAAAAGATTATATAAAGGTTATGCAATAAAAAAACCCATACTATTTGCATGGGTTTTAACAATTATCTTCTAATGAAATCTAAGATTTACATTTTTACTCTTGTACTAAGTTCTGGTAGTTCTTCAAATCCCATATTAAATAAGGCAAAACTATAAATATCTGTTTGTTCTTGAATTACTTGTGCGGTTGATTTACCTGCACCGTGACCAGCATCAGTCTCTATTCGTATTAAGGTAGGAGCATCTCCAGCTTGTTTAGATTGCAGTTCAGCAGCAAATTTAAACGAGTGTGCTGGAACGACACGATCATCGTGATCGCCAGTAGTTACCATCGTCGCAGGATAAGAAACACCTTCTTTAATATTGTGTAATGGAGAATATCCTTTAAGGTATTCAAACATTTCTGGATTATCCTCTGCAGTTCCATAGTCATAAGCCCATCCTGCACCAGCAGTAAACTTATTATATCGCAACATGTCTAACACACCTACTGCTGGGAATGCTACACCGGCTAGATCTGGTCGCTGTGTCATCGTTGCACCTACTAATAATCCACCGTTAGAACCACCTTGGATGGCAAGATATTTTGTGGAGGTGTAATCGTTATCTTTTAACCATTCTCCTGCAGCTATAAAATCATCAAACACGTTTTGCTTTTGCATTTTAGTACCAGCGTCATGCCATTTTTTACCATATTCACCACCACCGCGTAAATTTGCAACGGCATAAATACCGCCCATTTCCATCCACGCAGCTCTTGAAACTGAAAAACCAGGATTAAGTGAGATGTTGAAACCACCATAACCGTAAAGTATTGTTGGGTTTTTACCATCTAGTACTAATCCTTTCTTATGTGAAATAATCATAGGGATTTTAGTACCATCTTTAGAGGTGTAAAACACTTGCTTTGATTCATAATCCTCACTGTTAAATTGAATCTCTGGTTTGCGATATAGTTTTGAATCACCAGTAGCGATGTCATATAAATAAGTACTTCCAGGAGTGGTATAATTTGTAAAGCTATAGTAAAGTGTTTTATCTTTCTCTTTAGCGCCAAAACCGCCCACATTTCCTATTCCGGGTAATTTAACTTCTCTAACAAGAGTACCATCATAATTATACTGTTGTATTTTAGATACGGCATCTACCATATACTCTGCAAAGATGTATCCACCACCTGTAGATGGTGACAGCACATTTTCTGTTTCTGGTATCACGTCTACCCAACTTTCTTGAGTAGGATTAGAAAAATCTGTCGATACTATACGTTTATTAGGCGCATTATAATCTGTTACCAACCATAACTTAGAACCTTCATTATGCAGTAAATAAGTGTTGGTATCAAAATTATCTAGAACGGTTACTAGTGGTGCATTGGGTTTATTTAATTCTTTCATAAACATCTTACCACCATTAGTAGATGTACTTGCAGAAATGACTAAGTAGTTTTGATCATCAGTAACGCCACCACCAACATATCTATACTTTTGATCTGCTGTACCACCGAAGATAACTTGATCTTCACTCTGTGGTGTACCTAACTTATGATAATACAGTTTATGCTGATCTGTCATAGCACTCAGCTCACTACCGTCAGGCTTATCATAACTAGAATAGTAGAAACCATCATTACCTTTCCAAGACATTCCAGAAAATTTCACGTCTTTTATGGTATCTCCTACTTGAGTTAAATCTTTAGTGTTTAAAACGATAATTTTTCTCCAGTCACTTCCACCTTCTGAGATGGCATAAGCAAATAGAGATCCGTCTTTAGTGAAAGAAGTACCACCTAGAGAAGTCGTTCCATCTGTTGAAAATTGATTAGGATCAAGAAAAACTTCTGCATCTTCCATTTTTCCGTTAGTAGGAAATCGGTATATCACATATTGATTTTGTAAACCGTCATTTTTATAGAAATAAGAGTAGTCACCTTCTATAAAAGGAGCCCCTATTTTCTCATAGTTCCATAATTCTGTAAGTCGATTTTTAACGCTTTCGCGAAAGCGTATCTGATCTAAGTAACTATTAGTAACTTGATTTTGTGCTTTAACCCATTCACCGGTCTCTGCACTACGATCATCTTCTAGCCAGCGGTATGGATCTGGTACATCTGTACCATGATAATTATCAACATGATCTACTGTTTGTGTGGTAGGATAAGTAATTTCCATTTTTTTTGAATCCTGTTTTTTGTCTTCACAAGATACCAATGCCATAAGAACAGTGGCTGCGAGAAGTGTTTTTTTCATAGTTAGTTTTTTATTAGTTGCTGTGTGGTTGAAGTAGTATTAGCATTAATTTTAATAAAATAAATACCACTTTGTAAATCAGTCACATCAATCAATGATATGTTACTATATTCCATTAATAATCTACTATTGATATCATAAATTTCAACTTTTTCTATGGGTTGAGTACTTAAAATATTGATAAATTCTGAACTAGGATTAGGGTAAATAGAAAAACCATCTGTTGCTAATTGATCATAAGTAGACAGTACACTGTCTGTATAGACATAAACACCATCTTGTGTACTAATAGTGCTAAATCCGCCACTATAACCAGTATCCTCATCTAAAAAAGCGACGTCAACATGTTGATCTGTACTTACATTAGTCCATGTAATGCCGTCATCTGTAGAGTAAGCGGTACCTGCTAGTGCAGTATCACCGCCGGTACTCACCACTCTAGAAGAGTTAGGGATATAAGCAATAGCACCACCGTATGGGAAGCCTGTGCCAGAGATGTTTACTGGATTCCATGTGGTTCCAGCATCTTGTGTTATAAATAAGTTACCAGAATTATCTTGAATCATTCCTTTATTTGCGGTACTAAAAGTAATATCTCCACTTAAATTTGTTCCACCGAAATCACTAAGTGGTGTATTAAAAACGCTCCAATTGTTTCCCATGTTTGCAGAATGATAGACTCTTCCTGCGCTAGTAGTAAACCAAATGTTATTACCTAAATGAGTATACTGTGCTAGATAACCTACCTCGTTGGTTAAAGGCGCAGGTATGTTTGAACTAGGAACTCTAGTATAACTAGTACCACCATTTGTTGTCGTGTATATTTCCCAATAGCCGCCTGCGGGATCGCCTATGGCTACTCCATCTGTGGTATTAAAGAAGTGAACTGCGTTTGCAAAGCTACTCGTACTATTGAAAGCTGCTCCAGTTTGACGAGTCCATGTGGCACCTGTATCTGTAGTTTGCCACACACCACCTATCTGACCTGAAGCACGTGGATGAACGGCTATGTATGCTGTTGTTGCACTTACACCAGATATGTTAGAAATTCCTAATGCGCTATTACCTATATCTACAGTACTAGCACTCCAGGTCATTCCACCATCACTAGTGGTTGAAAAACGTTGTATGTTATTGTTGGGATTAAGTCCATCATAACCTGTTGCCCATGCGACATTATCATCAACAATATGGATTTTTGAGAGCCCTGTTGAGGTTATTGGGAAACCAGAGGACCTTTCTGTCCAGAATTGTGCTTGTGAATAGAATGAAGTAAGAAATAAAAATAAGAGTAAACGTGATACCATATAAAAAACCGCTTTTAACTGAGGTAAAGTTAGTTAAAAGCGGTTAGTTTAAAATGTCAAACTTCTATTATACCTTAAAGGTTATCCTACTAAATTGTGTTGGATTAAATATTGTGCAATCTGTACGGCATTAGTAGCTGCTCCTTTTCTTAAATTATCGGATACAATCCACATGTTAAGAGCATTTTCTCTAGAGTGATCACGTCTTATGCGACCCACAAAAACATCGTCTTTTCCGTGAGCCATTAATGGCATAGGATAAAGGTTCACATCTACGTTATCTTGCACAGTAACGCCATCAGTATCTGCAAGGATTTTACGTATGTCGTTTTCATTATACTCTTTTTCAAACTCTAGATTTACTGACTCTGAGTGGCCACCTACTACGGGAATACGCACCGCAGTCGCCGTTACAGCAATTGTACGATCGTCTAGAATCTTTTGAGTTTCTCTTATGAGTTTGAGCTCTTCTTTAGTATATCCATTTTCTTCAAAAACATCACAATGTGGAATAGCATTTTTATGAATTTGGTAAGGATAAGCCATTTCATCTTTTTTGCCGTTGTACTCGTTTTCTAGTTGCTGTACCGCTTTTACGCCAGTTCCTGTAATAGACTGATAGGTAGAAACGATCAATCTTTTAATACGATATTTATCATGCAACGGTGCTAGAGCCATTACTAATTGGATGGTAGAACAATTAGGATTTGCAATGATCTTATCTGATCTTGTTAAAGAACCAGCATTGATTTCTGGAACTACTAATTTCTTATCACTGTCCATACGGAAAGCGCTAGAATTATCGATTACTGTTGTGCCTACGGCTGCAAATTGTGGAGCAAACTCAAGACTTACTGATCCACCAGCAGAAAATAGCGCAATATCTGGTTTTAATTCAATAGCCTGTTTCATGCCTACTACCTTTATCTGTTTACCCTTAAAAGTAATTTCAGTACCTACAGATTTTTCTGAAGCTACAGGAATTAGAGTTGAAACATTAAGGTTGCGTTCTTCTAGAACTTGCAACATGACCTGGCCTACCATTCCGGTAACGCCTACTACTGCTATTTTCATGTGAATAAATTTAATTTGCTCAAAAGTATATCCTAGAATTGATTTGACTCCTAATATTTTCAAAAATTGACAAATAAAAAAGCCGTTCTGTCAAAACAGAACGGCTTAATACAAATACTTAGATTAAGTATTTATTAGTTTTTAGCTTTTAATACATCACGTATTTCAGCAAGAAGTTCTTCTTGAGAAGGACCTGCTGGTGCTGCTGGAGCCTCTTCAACTGGTGCTTTAGACCTGTTGTACGCTTTAACAATCATGAAAAGAACAAATCCAACTATGATTAAGTTGATGATTGTATTGATCCATGCTCCATACTGGATAGCATTTTCTGCAACTGCAACAGAACCATCTGCAGCTAGTTGAGCTTCACTTAAAATAATTTTTAAGTCTTCAAAACTCATTCCTCCTGCAAAATGACCTATGATAGGCATCATAATCATCTTTACAAATCCGTTTACTACAAGACCTACTGCTCCAGCTAATAATACTGCAACTGCAAGATCTAGGACGTTACCCGTCATAATAAAATTCTTAAACTCTTTTAACATGTTATATAAATTATGGTTAATGACGTGCAATTTAGATATAGAAACTGTGATTTGTTAAAATATTCTAAATGATTTTTTGCAAAACTGCAAAAGCAACGACGAAAGTGCTTTAAAAAACGACGAAATAACTACTGAGTATAAGTTCGCGGTACTCGCTTTTGAATACCTGTAAGGATTTCATAAGAAATGGTTCCAGCTTTTTCTGCCATATCTCTTGCGGTAAGCTGTTTGTCAAAGATGATGACTTCATCTCCCGCATGACAATCAATGTTGGTGATGTCAACCATAAACATGTCCATACATATTATCCCTAGAGTAGGCGCAAGTTTTCCATTGATTGAAACATGTGCTTTGCCATATCCATAAATACGGTTAATACCGTCACCATGTCCTAATGCAATTACTGCATACCTAGTTCTTTCATCAGCGATGAATTTGCGATTATAACTCACGCTTTCTCCAGCCTCAATCCACCTGGTTTGTGATATAACAGACTTTAAGGAAGCTATAGGTATTAATTCAGCGTCAAATTTTTGATCATTTCCATATCCATAAAGCCCTATACCTGATCGGACCATAGAGAAATGAGCATTTTTAAAATTTAAAATACCACTAGTATTAGACTTATGTTTTAAAAAAGGGTATGGTAGTGCTTTTTCTAATCGAGCATTAACTTCTTCAAATAGTTTGATTTGCAAATTTGTGAAATTACTCTCATTTAAATCTTCACTTGCGGCTAGATGCGACTGTAATCCACGAACCTTTATAGCTGAGTTAGATGTTACTTTAGAAATAACTTCATCAATATCTTTGAAATCTATACCTATTCTATTTAAACCTGTATTAAACTCTAAATGTATAGGGTAAGATTGTTGTTGTTTTGTCTTTGCAATTGTGATAAAAGCATCTAGCATTTCTAGACTATAAATTACCGGCTCAATACATCGATTTATACATGTATCTAGCATAAAGGTTTGCGCGTGTAATACTAGAATAGGTTTTTGAATACCATTATCTCTCAATTCGACAGCTTCTGACACATAAGCAACCGCAAAATAATCAACATTTAATTTTTGAAGGTGTTGTGCAATTGTAACGGCGCCATGACCGTAAGCATTTGCCTTAATTACAGCCATAAACTTAACTCCAGACTGAAGTTTACTTTTCAAATAATGAAAATTATGTTCTAGTGCAGCAAGGTTAACTTCTAATCGGGTACCTTGTAATGGCATTAAGATTTGTTTTTTTGTGCTACTTCCTCTGGATCTTGAACATCTAGCTCTTTTACTTTATGAGCAAGCATTGCTTTATAGTAAGCACCACGACTTAAGGGTTCATATTCTTGTTGCTCACCCAGCATGACTACATTTTCATCATTGGTTTTGCGATAGCTAAATTGTGCTAGGTTTCCTGTTCTAGTACATACAGCATGTACCTTTGTGACATACTCTGCAGTGGCCATAAGTGCTGGCATAGGTCCAAAAGGGTTTCCTTTAAAATCCATATCTAGTCCAGCAACGATTACTCTTATGCCACGATTTGCTAGATCATTACATACGGTAACAATCTCATCATCAAAAAATTGAGCTTCATCAATACCTACTACATCGCAATCTGCTGCTAGTAATGGAATATTTGCTGCTGCAGGCACAGGTGTACTTTGTATTTCATTTGAATCGTGAGAAACTACGTTTTCTTCATCATATCGCACATCAATAGCCGGTTTAAATATTTCTATTTTTTGTTGGGCAAATTGAGCTCTTTTGAGTCTACGTATCAACTCCTCAGTCTTTCCTGAGAACATGGAACCGCAAATCACCTCGATCCAGCCGAATTGCTCTTTATGATTTACCGTGTTTTCTAGAAACATTTTGTAATTTACAGGCGTTAAAAATTGGGACTGCGATTCTCGCAAATCAGTTTCAAAAATACAATAAAACCAGCGGCATATTAAACCATTATGAAAAAGAAAATAGCAGCAGATCTTACTAGTCTCGCACACCGCATTCTACAAATGAAGAATAAGGAAGATATTCACGAGTTACAGTCAGTAGCCAAAGAGTTATATGAAAAATTGACTATTCTTTCTTTTACTGAAAAACATTTTGGTGATGTACAACCTACCGCAGGAACTGTTGAGGTACAAGAAAAGATAAAAGAGGCATTTACCGCTGCACAAGAAGATGTAGAAAGTGTAACGCAAGAGGTAGAGCAAGCCATGGAAAATGCAAAGTCAAATGCAGAGGATGCTTTCTCTAATCCAGATTTAAGTGACCTTTTTGTCCCTGCAGATGAGGATATGAGAGAAGAGATTGAATTGCCAGGGATTTCAACAATCCATAAAATGGTGGATGAATTTCCAGAAGAAGAGATTGAAATTGATTTTCCTAAACCTACTTATGAGAAAAATGATATGGAAGATCTAACTGCTGGTTATGAAAAAATGCCAGAGTTTGAACGTAAGATTAATAACCAATCAGAAAAAGGCCAGTCCATTAATGATCGTTTAAAAGCAGGCTTGAAAATAGGCATGAATGATCGTATAGGATTCATTAAACACTTGTTTAACGGTAGTGATCAAGACTATAATCGTGTGTTATCCCAATTAAATACGATGGAAAGTAAGGTTGCCGCTCAAAACTTCATCATATCGATGGTAAAACCCGATTATAATAATTGGGAAGGAAAAGATGCTTATGTAGAGCGATTTATGCAAATAGTTGAGGCAAAGTTTGATAATTAAGCCTCTATGAAATATTTCTATTGGATTGCCACAGGTTTATTATGTGCCTTAATGCTATGGTCTGCAAGTATGTATTTACTGCAGTATGATATGGTGACAGGTTTCTTTAAATCTTTAGGATTTCCCACCTGGATTATTTATCCATTAGCCGTGTTTAAAATAGCAGGTGTTGCAATGATTTTATGGAGAGGCAATCGCTGGTTAACAGAATGGGCCTATGCAGGCTTTTTCTTTGATATGTTACTAGCAATGGGAGCTCACTTAGCTTTAAAAGATGGTGGCTATACTTTTGCGTTAATCGGTTTGCTTTTACTTTTTTCCTCTTATTTTACTGGTAACTTGGTTAGGAAATGGGTGAGGTAGTATACGCTTTCGCGAAAGCGGAATTTTAATGATTGATATAAACCCAACCTACTCTAGCTTCACTACCATCATTGAGGTCTAGCTGCCAAAAATACGTGCCTACCGGTAATACCTTACCACTATTATGTAACAATCCACTATTAGGATTTCCATTCCAGTCGTTTAAATATCCTGTTGTTTCATAAACAATACTTCCATGACGATTGAAGATTTTGAGTTTGCTATCTGGATACAGTTCGATACATTCTATAACTAGAGTGTCATTAATACCATCATTATTAGGTGAGAATCCTTCTGGTATTTTTAAACAATCAGGCCTGGTAAAAGCAATTGCAGTATTGTTTTCTAAATCAATATCGGGTAATAAATTGCTGCTATATACGTTGACAACATTAATAAAATCTCCTGGTATATTAAAGTCTACAGTTATTTGTAAAGTAGCTGTGCTACCTACGATCATATCGCCTACTGTCCATAAGCCAGATAAATTATCAAAACTACCTGTGGATGTATTGTGCGATAAATAATTATAACCGCTAGGTAAAAACTCTTCTACAATAACGTCAGTAGCAGTAGCGCTACCTAAATTTTCAACGAGAATAGTAAAGGTTACACTACCATTCACATCTGGTTTAATATTGTCAACGGTTTTAGTAACACTTAAATCTAGAACAGGTAATACCTCTAGAGTAGCAAATGCGGTAGAAACATCAATATTATTAAGTGCAGAGAAGTTTAAAAAACTGTTTGTGTAGAACCCAGCTTCTGCACTGGTCACTTCAACGGCAAAACTGACTTGTTGCGTTCCTGCTGGAAAACTAAGATTTTGAATACCTATTAAAGAAGTACCGATGGTATCTATAAAAGTTCCCGATGCATTATTTTGATCTACCCAATATGCATTACCAGATAGTGTAATCTCTGGTGATAGATTATCTATGAATGTAATATTATCTTGAGCTGGCAGACCTACTGAGTTTGTAAGAGTGAACGTTAAAATTGATGTTTGTCCTGTAGTTATAATTGCTGGGTCAAAACTTTTTGAAGTTTGAGAAGTAAGAACAAACAGACTTGAAATCGAAATGTTAGAATCTGGTGTGTTTTCTCCTTGTTGTGTCAAATCTGGTTGAGCTTCGGCACGGTTTTCAAAACTACCTCCGTAAGATGGTGAAGTGACTGGAATGCGCACTTGTATAGTAGATCCGGACTCCATATAAGGAATCACACCTTCTATAAGGTTTCCAGTAACGTTAAAAGTAGAAATACAAGTTGCAGTACCGGTGATAAGTGAGCAGGTAGGCGTGCCTGTAATAATAAAATCGGGATGTAGTAGATCTGTAAAGTCAATATTGTTAGCATCAGTACTGATGTTAGAATTAGTGATGTCAACAATCCATTCTAGTGGCGAGTTAATAGGCGCAGATGTTATGGATGGATACGTTTGTACTACTAGATCAATACATGGAACCATAGGAGTGGCGACTCCTGCACTGGCAGTTGCGATAACAGAAAGACTGGAGTCCAGAGCAGACATTTCTAAGTTATCTTGGACATTTGTGGATAGTACAGAGCAAATAGGAGTCCAGTCTATTATTTTTTCATAGGTAACGGTACTATTTGCTGGCATGATAAAACCATCTGTATCTAATATCTCCCAGAAGGTATCTCCTTGAGAGTTAGCAACACCTATATTTTCATTTAGATTTGATGGACATACTGCTCCACCAGTCGTACTTGTACATATAATAGATTGTAAAATACCGGTTCCTTGAGAAAATTGAGTGTCTTTAAATTTAATATGGTGTGCAATGGTATCTACATTGCTCATTATTATTTCATAAGTAACATTACCATAAGGATATGGGCCAGCACCAGGTGCCGGATTAGTTTGATTTTCAACAATTTGAATAATTGGATTATTAGGGATGTCTACACAAGGAGTTATAGGTAGACCAAGAATACTATCACCGTCAAAATCATTTGATAAATCGCAATCGATCAATGCATTGTCATTTTCAAACACTATTCCACGCACGCTACAAACAGGAGCAACACCACCTGTTGTGCACTCTGGTGGTATGAATCTTACCGTTGTCCTAACAGTAATGCTTGAATTAGCAGGAAAGATAAAATCATCTGTCAGCCATCTAAAGTCTGGTGTGGTTACTATATTGATGTCCGAGCAATTAATGGCACCTGTGGTACTGAGGCAGTTAGTACTTAAAATTTCAATTCCGGTATTTAAAGTGCTCGTATTGATAAGATAAGCGCCACCCGTGATATCAAGAGGTCCATTATTAGTAAAGGTAAAGTCAAAGGTGACAATATCAGTCCAAGCACTAAGTGTACCTGCTATTGGGCTAACTTTAGTTACCTGAGATGTTAAGTCAGTACAAGGACACGCGGTGTTTAATAAAGCATCAGTTGCTATCAGATTATTTGTACTGAAACCAGTATTATTTACATAGGATTGAATATTAACTCGATTCCCGATTTCTAAAAGTTGATTAGGCGTTAATCGACTACAATCACCTTCTTCAATTTTGTAAGTAATACTTAAAGTAAATGATGCACCTGCAGGAAAAACAATTTGCTGTCCATGGTTATAAAATTCAAATTGATTTGTAAGATTGACACTAGATGTAGGATTAATTCCAGATAGTGTTGGGCAATTCATTCCATTACTACTTACACAAGTTAGATTCTCTAAAGTGATAATAGCACTACCAGCTCCATTAATATTTTGAGCGGCAATTAAAAAATTTTGTAGCGGATATTCAATACCAGAATTGTTGAGAATGGTCATCTCATAGGTAACAGAGTCTCCCCAACTTGCTAAAGCTCCATTGCTTACAGGAGTAATTTGACTTTGCGTAATTTGAAAATCGATAGGTCTTTCAGTCATAATAATGCTTATCACTGATGTATTAGTAGACGGATTTGTGTCCGTCGTACCTGCCGGCGGACTTACTACAACAGTAGCCGTTGCACCGCCTAAAAATATAGGCGAGGCTCTTACTGTTACTAATATCTCAATACTAGAAGAATTGGGCATATTAGGTAAAATACCATCAATCGAACTTCCTAAAATATTGATTGTCGCTGGTGATACAGCACCACCTAGATTATTTTGAGCAACAGCACTTTCTATGTTATTTACAGAACTAAGTGATAGATTAAAATCAGCATTAGACACAGGTGCACCTGTATTACTAATGGTGACTAAATAGGTATAACGTTCATAAAAATGTGCTTGCGATATTGAACTTCCTGTAAGATCTTGAGCTTCAACAGTGGTTGAGAGGTCCGTAGTTTGACCATAAACTGTGGTCAAGCTAAAAATAAAAATGACTATGGTTAGTAGATATTTCATAAAGATTGGTCTGGTTATAAATATAAGATGACTTTTCTTACCAATGGTTGCGTGATGGTTTAATAAATCATTATACTTAATTTTACTCCTGTAAAACTAGGGTTTTGAGAAGTGTGTATAAATACGCTTTCGTGAAAGCGTAATTCTCATAATTATTGGTTATCCAAAGCATAAAAAAACACTATGAAACTTTATCTAGTACCTACACCTATAGGAAACCTAGCAGATATGACTTATCGTGCTGTTGAAATACTGAAAGAAGTAGATCTTATCCTAGCCGAGGATACTAGGACCAGTGGTAAGTTGTTACAACACTATGAAATTAAAACGCCTATGCTTTCATATCACATGCATAACGAGCATAAAATTGTAGACCATGTGGTAGGTCGCATAAAAAATGGAGAGAAAATGGCATTAATAACTGATGCAGGTTCACCTGGCATTAGTGATCCAGGTTTTCTAATCACTCGCAAAATGCTAGAAAATAATCTAGATGTAGAGGCATTACCTGGCGCAACAGCCTTTGTGCCAGCCTTAGTGGTGAGCGGCTTACCATGTGATAAATTTGTTTTTGAAGGGTTTTTACCAGTGAAAAAGGGACGACAGAAACGGTTAGAGTTTCTTAAAGAAGAACGACGCACTATAGTTTTTTACGAGTCACCGCACAAGCTTTTAAAAACTCTAGCAGATTTTAAAACACATTATGGAGGGAATTCTCGAGTGTCAATTTCAAGAGAAATCACAAAAATGTTTGAAGAGCATTATCGTGGTACGGTAGATGACGCCATATCACACTTTGAACTTAAAAAGCCTAAAGGTGAATTCGTTATGGCCTTAATGATTGATTAATGTTAAATAGACATGTCTTTTGTCGTTGTAATGTGTCATTAATCTAAAATTTCTTTAACATTTTATTTACATTTAATTAAAGCTCTATTTTACGCGCTCATAAAGCACTCTCTAATTAATTTAAATAACCTCATATGAAATTGAAATTACTCTTATTATCCATGTTAATGTCTTTAACATGTATAATGACACAAGCGCAACCGCCCAATGACACCTTTGCTGGTGCCATACCTATAACAATTCCTGTGCAAGGAGCAACTTCTCCGCAGTTCACGTTGCCATTTACTACAGATGGTACAACGGATAGTGGACAGGATAACGTAGGTTGTTCAGCCTCTGGTAATGACCAATTCTTTACATGGACAGCTACAGAGCTTACTTTGACATTTACATCTTTAAATCCTGGAAGTCCTGGAATTGCTATTTATGATGCTGTTTCGGGAACTCAGATTAGTTGTTCAAATACGTTCGTAACTAATGCTTTGCAGTCTGGATGGGCTTTAGGTGATAACCTTGTAATTCAGATCTATGATTTCAATGGCTCTAGTGCAGACGTTGCCTTTGATTTGTTTACAATACCATGTCCGGCGCCTAGCGGTTTAAGCGAGGTTGAAGGAGCAACATCAGCTGATGTTTCATGGACTAATAACTCTACATCTACAGATACGGTATTAGAATATGGACTAGACCCATTAACGGCTGGTACAGGTACAATCATAAATATTCCTGGTGGAGCAACCACGGTTAATATACCAGGTTTATCTCCAGAAACAGATTATGAATACATTTTAACCCAAGACTGTTCTGCTGCTGGAAACGGAAGCTCAGTTGCTGCTACTGGTTCATTTACTACTACTGCGTTATGTCCATTACCTACATCTTTTGCAGCTTCTAATATTACTGCTACAACATTAGACTTAAGTTGGGTAAATACTAGTTCTTCTACTGTTTCTTCTGTAGAATATGGAGTTGATGGCTTTACAATAGGATCAGGTACAGTGGTTGCTGCTGGTGCTAACAGCGCAAGTATCACTGGATTGATGCCTAATACAGACTATGATTTTTATGTAACACAAGATTGTACTGCAGCTACAAATGGATTATCTGTTACAGAAGGTCCGTTAAGTGTTGAAACATTATGTGCTGCTTTTGTTCCAGATTATTTAGAAACTTTTGACAGTTTTGTGCCTAATTGTTGGGAAGAAGCATCTAATGGGGACTTAACGACTGGACCTACGACATTTGGTTCTGGAGATTGGGGATCTGAAGAATTTGCTCATGCAGCAACTTCTGGTGGTGGTGCTGTAAATGTTAATCTTTTTAATGCAAACACTTCTGACTGGGTTTTAAGTCCATTATTTGACTTATCGGCTGGTGGCTATGAAGTAAATCTTGATGTCGCTCTTACTAGTTATAACAGCACTGCTGCTGACGTAATGGGATCTGATGATGAGGTTGTGCTAGCTTATACTTTAGATGGTTCTACATGGACAGCAATTCAAACTTGGACCGCTGCAAATCAACCTGCAACTGCTGGTGAAACATTTAATGCAGACATTTCTACCATTACAGGTAGTACCGTTCAATTTGGTATTTATGCTAGTGAAGGAACAGTTGATGATACAGAGGATTATGATTTTCATATCGATAATTTTCAAGTGAGAACAATACCTAGCTGTTTAGATTCTAATAATCTACAGTTAGTATCTGCAACTCAAACAACAGCAGATATAACATGGGATAGTAATAATTCTGGTACAGCTGGTAATTTTGAATACTTATTGGATACTGCAAATTCTTATCCTACAGGACCAGGCGCGATGGTAGCTCCTACTGGTACTTTAACTGGTGTAACAGGTACGACTTTACCTGTAGCGCAAGCTGGACAAATTACAGGATTAATGCCTAGTACAGATTATGATGTATATATAAGAGAAATCTGTACAGGAACTGATACTAGTCCATGGTCTGCCGCACTTGCTTTTACTACTGCTTGTGCACCAATAACTGATTTTAATGAAGATTTTGATAGTGTGTCTACACCAGATTTACCTTCTTGTTGGTCATTCTTTGCGACTGATATAGCTACGGGAACAGATCCTTATGTAAGAACTTCAACTTCTGCAGACAACTCTGCACCTAACGGTATCCAGTTATATAGCGGTAGTGCAAACGGTACTACAATTCCTGCTGATGTTTTATTAATTTCACCAGTGTTAAGTAACCTTAATGCAGGTACGCACAGAGTAAAATTCTTTGCAGATATCACGGTGGCTACTTCTACTGTTGAAGTTGGTACAATGACTGATCCTAATGATCCTACGACATTTACTGCATTGGGGACATTTTCACCTACAACCACGCATACTGAGTATATTCAGAATTTTGATACATATGCAGGTACTGATACCTATATCGCCTTTAAACATGTGTTTGCTTCTACTTTTGATAATTTGTATTTAGACAATATAGTTTGGGAAATGATCCCAGCATGTCAAGCACCTTTAGATATCACATTATTATCTGCTACAGATACTATGGCAACTATTGGCTGGACTAATAACAACGGATCTACCGTTTCTAGCATCACTTATGGTCCTGTTGGTTTTGATCCTACTATGACTGGAACAACAGTTGCTGGTGGAGCAGATACGGCAACCATAACTGGTTTAACAGGTGAGACTAACTATGATTTTTATGTAACGCAGGATTGTAGTGCTACAGGTGATGGTTTATCAACTCAATCAGGTCCTCTTAGTATACAAACTCCTTGTGCTGCGATAGCTGCACCTTATTTTGTAGACTTTGAAAACTTTTCAGCTGCAACATCTGGTTTTGTAAATGATCAATGTTGGAATGAAATAAGCTCTGGTGCTTACGACTGGGCTATAGATGCTGCAGGAGGAACAACTTCTTCTAACACTGGTCCTTCAGGAGCGTTTAGTGGTACTACATTTATGTTTGTTGAAGCAAGTAATGGGTCTAATGGAGATGTTGCTACTGTGCTTTCAAGAGCTGTAGATTTATCAGCGCTTACTGCACCATCAGTTACTTTCTATTATCATATGTATGGAGCATTTATTACTGATTTAACAGTAGCAGTTTCTACAGATAATGGAGCAACTTTTACAACAGAATTGACAATTACTGGTCAACAACAAACAGCATCTGCAGATCCATGGGAACAAGCTATTATTGATTTGTCTAGTTATGCCGGACAAACAGTTATTGTAGCGTTTACAACTTCTAAGTCTACCATGACAGGTAATACCTATGAAGGAGATGTTTCAATTGATGATGTTAGTTTTGATGAATTACCAACATGTAACGATGTGTCTAGCGTAACAGTTGATTCTGTAACAGCAGATTCTATAACAGTAAGCTGGACAGAAAATAGTATTCCACCTGCGACTGCTTGGGAAATTATAGCGGTACCATCAGGAGATCCTGCACCTGCTGTAGGAACTTCTAATGCAACATCAAACCCATTTGTTATCATGGCGCTTACGGCAGAGACAGCATATGACGTGTATGTGAGATCTGACTGTAGTACAACTTTTGTGGGACCTATTACAGCAACTACAGATTGTGCTGTAATTGTACCAGATGCGTTAGAAACCTTTGATACTTTTGTTCCTAACTGTTGGGAAGAAGCATCTGATGGTGATTTAACTACAGGTCCTACAGGATTTGGTTCAGGAGATTGGAGTTCTGAAGAATTTGCACATAACGCTACAAGTGGTGGTGGTGCTGTAAATATCAACTTATATCGTAATGTAGCCTCTGATTGGGTTATATCTCCATTGTATGACCTGTCTGCAGGTGGATATGAATTAAATTTAGATGTTGCGGTAACTGACTATAATAGTTCAGCAGCTGGTGTAATGGGATCTGATGATCAAGTTGTTCTTGTTTATACTACTGATGGTACTACATGGACCGCATTACAGACATGGGATGTTAGTAATCAACCAGCAACTGCTGGTGAGACTTATAATGACGCCTTAACAGGTATTACAAGTGCGACTGTAAGATTTGCAATATATGCCACAGACGGTGCAGTTGATGATGCAGGAATTGATTATGATTTCCACATTGATAACTTCCAGGTGAGAACTCCACCTTCATGTCCGGATACTTCTAACCTTACTTTAGTAAATAATACAGATGTTGCCGCGACAATAAATTTTGATAGTGGTAACGCTACAAGTGCAGGTAACTATGAGTACTCGTTGACAACCGTTGCAGGTACTGCACCAGCAGTTTCGGGAGCTTGGACAGACGTAGCAGGAGCGATGCCTAATGTTACTTATACCATTAATGGTCTTACTGCTCAAACAGAATACTTTGTTCATGTTAGAGAAGTTTGTGCCGTTGGTGATGAAAGTGCGTGGAGTACAACGCCTATAAACTTTACAACAGATTGTGGTGCAGTAACTATGTTCCCAGCAGCAACTGACTTTACTAATAATGTGCCTAATGCATGCTGGAGTGAAGCTGGCGATGGTGAAATAGCAACTGGACCTACTGGTATAGGAGCTTCTAACTGGAAAGATGGTCGTGCATATACTAATGGTGTAGGAACAGTAGTTCCTAGTAACGTAATGAACCTTTATAGACTAGGTGATCGTGAGTGGTTAATTTCTGAAACTTATGATTTAACTAGTTTAACTACTAAGGTTTTAACTGTTGAAGTTGCTGTTACCGATTATGCTTTCAGCGGAACTTCTACAGCTGCAGATACCGGTGTAATGGGGTCTGATGATTCAGTAGATTTATTAATTACTGTTGATAATGGATTAACATGGACATCACTTGATGCGTGGAACGTTGGAAATCAACCAGCTGTAACAGGAGATAGTTATTTCTATGACTTAGCTGCTTATTCTGGTACGGTACAGTTTGCATTTTTAGCTAGCGATGGTGCAGCAGATGATACTGAAGATTATGATTTCCACGTAAGTAGATTTGTTGTAGATGCAACTGCAGGAAATGAAGATATTGCGTTAGAAAATTCAGTGTCCTTATATCCTAATCCTGTATCGGGAGATTTGATGACTATCAACCTAGGTAACGTGCCGGCTAGTCAAGTTTCTATTGCGATCTTTAATACATTAGGTCAGCAAGTAATGACTAGAGAATTTGACAATGTATCAAATAACACTATAGTAATGGACAACTTAAGTTCACTTACTTCAGGAGTATATCTTTTAAATATTTCTAACGGTGATTCTACTGCTGTGAAACGTTTTATTAAACAATAGACTTAATTCTATTCAATTAAAAAGGAGCTCAATTTGAGCTCCTTTTTTGTTTTATACGCTTTCGCGAAAGCGGAATTTTAAAATAATTATTACTTTTTAAATACTAGTTTTTCTGATCTACCTTTTTTGAAAATCTTATTACTATTATATTTTCCGGCACGTAATTTCTTTTGTTCTTCGATAGGTAGTTGAATGATTTCTTTGCATTCATCGCTACAGCAATTTTCCATTTTGTCTTTGCAAGAATTACATTGAATAAATAAAAGGTGACAGGCTTCATTTGCACAGTTGGTGTGCAGGTCAAATGGAGTACCACATTGATGGCAATTTGCAATGACTTCATCACTGATTTTTTCAGCCAGTCTGTGGTCAAATACAAAGTTCTTGCCTTTAAACTTGTTCTCAAGACCTTGCTCAGTGACCTGCCTATGATATTCTATAATTCCACCTTCTAGTTGGTAGACGTCCTTAAAGCCTTTATGCTTGTAGTAAGCACTAGCCTTTTCACAACGTATTCCACCAGTACAATACATCACTAGTTTTTTATCTTCTTTGTGGTCTTTAAGTTTATCCTCAATATAATCTAGACTATCTCTAAAAGTGTCCACATCTGGCGTCCAAGCATTTTTAAAATGACCTATTTCAGACTCATAATGGTTGCGCATATCTACCAGTACTGTGTCTGGATCAGCTATTAATTCATTAAACGCTGTTGCATCTACATGAATTCCTTTATTAGTAACATCAAAGGTTTCGTCGTTTAGGCCATCTGCTACAATCTTGTTACGCACCTTAACTTTAAGTTTTAGAAAACTTTCATTATCCTGCTCTCTAGCAATATTAAGACGTACATTTTCTAGAAAATCTATACTATCTACAAAAGACTTGAACTCTTCAAAGCGGTCTCCCGGAACTGAGAGTTGTGCATTAATCCCTTCATGAGCAACATATATTCTACCCAGCACATCCATAGGATGCCAGTGTAAAAATAAGTGGTCTCTAAAAAGTTGTGGATTACCGATCTGGTGGTACTGATAGAAAGATATCGTTAACCGCTCTTTTCCAGCGGCACGTATAAGTTCTCTTCTTTCTTCAGCACTTAATTTGTTATACAGTTGCATGCTATAAACATTTTTAGTGTTGAGCGGCAAAGGTAATATTTTAAATAAAAATAGAACTTAACACACTTTTGATTATGAGTCATTAAAAATCAGGTAGATAGACGGTAATTTAAGTGCTTTAACAAAAAATTAAGGCTTGTAGGTGTGGAACTACAAAAATGATATACCTTAATAGCTTGATAAATTATAAATCAATCAAAATGAAAATAAAATTACTATTACTTCTATTAATTTTTGCGACTGGTTTCTCTAGTGGTCAAGTTGTTGTTCAGGAAGACTTTAATGCAAGTACCTCATTACCCACTGGATGGACTTCAAATGGATCAGGTACCTCAACTCAATCTTGTGATGGAAATAGTTTTAGACGAAATGTTTATAACACTGGCGGTAATTCAACAATGACTTTAACCACCCCAAATCAGGTTGCAAGTTCAAATGGAAACGACATATCTGTAAGTGTCGACTATAAAGTAGTGGATTGGTCTCTCGCAACATCACCTACACCTGCAAATTTCGGAACTTTAGAATTACAATTTTCTATCGATGATGGATCAAACTGGACCACCTTTTCTACAATAGATTCTAGTAATCATATTGTATCAAATACATGTGCTCTCATTTCTGGAATTATTCCCGCTGCCAATGTGCCTATTGGGTCTGATGTAAAAATTAGAACCCTTAACACTTACAATTCAGGTGATTATTATATGTATAACGATAATTTTACTGCTGTGCAACTAGGAGCTTGTCTATCGCCTATGGCACTTGATGCTGCAAACATTACGTCTTCATCTGCTGACCTTTCTTGGACGAGTGGTGGTAGCGGTGAATCCTCTTGGGAAGTAGAATACGGCATAGATGGCTTTACTCAAGGTGCAGGAACTACTATTACTCCAGCAACTAACCCAGTAAGTACAACAGGATTAATGTCTAATACTGATTATGATTACTATGTAAGAGCAAATTGTGGAGCTGGTGATTATAGTGAATGGGCAGGCCCATTTAGTTTTACAACTCTTTGTGCTGCTGAAATCCCAGATTATTTAGAAGATTTTTCTTCTTACATTCCAGGTTGTTGGGTAGAAGCTGTTGACGGTGATCCTGTAAATGGTCCGAGTTCTTTAGGCTCTAGCAATTGGGCTGAAGAAGAATTTGCACATTTAGGATCAGGTCTTGGTGGAGTAGATATAAATATCTATCAAACTGGCGATATAGAGTGGTTATTATCACCACAGTTTGATTTAAGCGCTGGTGGATACGAAATTAATCTTGACGTGGCTTTCACTAACTATAATGCCACTACACAAGGCGCCTTCGATGCAGATGATGATGTGAGACTGCTTTATACTTTAGATGGAATCACTTGGAATACTATTGTACAATGGAATGCAGCCAATGGAAATACACCGGCTGCTGGTGGTGAAACTTTTAATGCTGACTTATCTGCGATCACAGGATCCAATGTTCAGTTTGCAATTTATTCTGATGAAGGAGCTACGGCAACTGGTGATAAAGACTTTCACATTGATAATTTTCAAGTAAGAACAATACCTTCTTGTCAAGAACCTACCAATTTAGCAGTAACAAACATTACGGCAACATCTGCCGACCTAGGATGGACTGTTAGTGGAAGCGCTGAAACGATATGGGATGTTGAGTATGGAGTTACAGGCTTCACACAAGGTGGAGTAGCAAGTACAATAGTAGATAACACCTCAAATAATCCATACAATGCAAGTGGTTTAACAGAAAGTACAGATTATGACTTTTATGTTAGAGCACACTGTGGAGTTGGTAATGAAAGTGCATGGGCAGGACCTTTTAGCTTTTCTACTCCAGCATCTTGTTTAATTCCTACCGTATTATCTGCTGCAAATATTACAGCAACTTCTGTAGACCTTTCTTGGACTAGCGGTGGTAGCGGTGAAGCATCATGGGAAGTTGAATTTGGTGTTGATGGCTTTACTCAAGGAGCTGGTAATATTATTACTCCAGCTACTAATCCTTATAATTTAAATGTATTGACAGCAAATACAGCTTATGACTATTATGTAAGAGCAAATTGTGGTGGTGGAGATTTTAGTGAATGGGTTGGCCCTTATAGTTTTACAACTCCTTGTGTAGCTTTTAATATTCCCTTTACTGAAAATTTTGATAGTTCAACTACTGGAAGTTCTTCAAATACAAATGCTCCTAATTGTTGGAGTTTTATAGACTCGGGATCTGGTTACGTTTATGTTTATGATAATTCTGCAACAAATGTTCAGTCTGGAGCTAAGTCTTATCGTTTTTATAATGGATTTGATTCTTCTGGAGACTATATGCTTGTTTCTCCTGAAATAGCTGAGTTAACAACTGACGGTGTACAAGTACAGTTCAGTGCTAAAGGAGCTAATGGACAAGAACTAGAACTAGGTACAATTACAGATCCTAATGATGCTTCAACCTTTACAGTTTTAGCTACGACTACTTTAACATCTTCATCTTTTGAAAATATAGAAATAAATATCCCAACTAGTACTGATTCTTATTTTGCAGTAAGACATGGACAGACTGGCACATTTGATTCTTATTATTTAGATGATTTCAGTTTTGTTGAGTTACCTAGTTGTGTAAAACCGACATCATTAAATGTAACTGGAATTACAGCAACTTCAGCAGATTTAACTTGGACCTCTGGAGGTAGTGGAGAGTCCTCTTGGGAAATTGAATACGGGATTGATGGATTTACTCAGGGAACCACAGATGGAACTATTGTTTCGGCTACTTCAAATCCTTATAGCCTTTCAAGCCTTTTAGAATCTGCAGACTATGATTACTACGTAAGAGCAAATTGTAGTGGTGGAGAATTTAGTGAATGGGTAGGACCTTTTAGCTTTACAACACCAGCATCTTGTCTAGTTCCTTCGATGTTAAGCGCTTCAAATATTACTTCATCTTCTGCCGACTTAAGTTGGACATCTGGAGGTAGCGGCGAGTCTTCTTGGGAAGTTGAATACGGAATCGATGGATTTACTCAGGGAACAGGAACGTTAGTTTCTCCTGCAACGAATCCTCAAAGTATATCTGGTTTAATCGCATCTGAAGATTACGATTATTACGTACGAGCAAACTGTGGTGGTGGTGATTTTAGTGAATGGGTTGGCCCATTTAGCCTTACGACTGCATGTGACTCTGTAAATTCTTATCCGTACAGTGCAGACATGTCCACTCATTTACCTAGCGATTGCTGGAGAGAAGCTGGTTCTGGAGAGATTGTAGATGGCCCATCCGGAACATCTTCTGACTGGAGAGGTTCGCGCAGTTATACTAACTTAAATGGAGATATAGTAGCTTCTAACCTTATTAATCTTTTTAGTGATGTCGATAGGGAATGGTTAATATCTGAAGAATTTGACATCAATATAAGTGGTCTAGAGTTAACAATTGAAGCGGCGTTAGCAGATTGGAAATCAACTGGCGATTATAATAGTAGTGATACAGGAGCTTTTGGGTCTGATGATCAGGTGGATCTATTAATAACCACAGATGGTGGTATCAACTGGACATCATTGTTAACTTGGAATGCAGCTAATGAACCAGCAGTTACAGGTACGACGTACATTATTGATTTATCTTCTTACTCAGGTGTTGTTCAATTTGCATTATTTGCTTCAGACGGAACAGTTGATGATACGGAGGATAGTGATTTTCTAGTTGGGAAGTTTGAAATTGCAGTACCATCTACAGACTACATTTGGAATGGAGCATCTTGGAACAATACTCCAGAAGGAAATATTACTACAAATGATAACATGATTGTTCAAGTGGGAACAACGCCGTCTTTAACAAGTGCAATAAGTGTCGGTAACCTGACTCTAGAAGCTGGAGCTGCTTTAGAAGCAGATAACGGTGACATTACAGTTACTGGTAACCTAGAAAACAATGGTTCTATTACAGGAGCTAGCCAAGTAACTTTAAGTAGCGCTACAGCAAGTGTTACAGGAGCAGGAAGTATGACTAAGCTAACCGTAGATGCAACAGGTGATGTTACCATGAACGGTATGCAGTCTATTTCTGAACAGTTAGACGTGGTTTCTGGAGGACAACTAGACGCAAATGGAAATATTACTTTAGTATCAAATGTAATGGGTACTGCTAGAGTTGATGCGGTAGATGCAGGAGCCATTACCGGTAATGTAAACGTTGAACGATATATTCCTGCTGGTAATAGGGCGTTCAGATTTATAGGATCTACAGTTTCAGGACCTAGTGTTTATGATAGCTGGCAAGAAGCTGGTGTTAATGCAACAGGTTATGGAGTACAGGTAACTGGTACAGCCGGAACTGCTGGAACTGTTAACGCAACAACCGGACATGATGAAACTACTACAGGAAATGCTAGTATGTTTAAATGGGATGCATCAAATCAATCATGGACTACCGTTACAAATACAAAAACTGAAATATTAAATGCAGGTGATTATTACCGTTTATTTGTAAGAGGTGATAGAATCACTGATCTTGCTGCAGCAACTTCGCCAGCGCATACAGAAACTACATTAAGAGCTTCAGGTTCATTAATGACAGGTTCAATGACTGTAACACCAGGTATTGCATCAGGTGAGTTCTTTGCTTTTGCAAATCCATATCAGTCTAAACTATCTACAGAAAATATTGTAGCTACAGGAGTAGGTGCAGATATGTATTATTGGGATCCAGCACTAGGAGAATTCGGTGGTTACTCTGCTATTCCTTATGCTAGTGCATCTGGTACGGTAGGATCTGCAGGAGTTGCGACTAATGTTTTAGACGCTGGACAAGCTGTGTTTTTTGTTGATAATGGTGGATCTGCATCTGTTGCAATTGCAGAGTCCAACAAAGTTGACGGTACTACAAATGGTGGCGTATTTAATGTTGCACCACTACAACAAGCGTTAAGGCTTAAAATTTATCAAACAAGCCGTTTTAATAATGGTCAAACTGAAAGTGATGGTCTTTATCTAGACTTTAATGCTGCTCATAATGTTAATGTAGATTCAAATGATGCAATTAAACTTAATGGACTCAATGTTAATATGGCGATTGGAAAATCAACAGGTGAGTTACTTACTGTAGAAAGAAGAACACTTCCTTCTGTAAATGAAAGCTTAGAATTAAATATCACTAACTATTTAACTACAGCATATACTATTAATGCAACTGTTGATGTATTACCAGGTCTTACAGCATATCTTAAAGATAATTTTACGGGTGCCATGACAGAGTTAGTTCAGGGAACGTCTACCGCTGTAGACTTTACAGTAGATATGAATAATGCTCAAAGCCTAGATGCACTGCGTTTTGAATTAGTTTTCCAAGTAGTAACGTTAAGTAATGAAGATGTTGCTTTTGGATCTAACCTATCCATTTATCCTAATCCTGTTAAAGGTGATACGGTTACCATTAACATTGGCAACGCATCGGTAGAAAAAGCACAATTGCAAGTATTTAATACACTAGGACAACAAGTGATGTCTAATGATTACAATAACCTATCCAACGGTGTTATTGAATTAAGCAACTTATCAGATCTTAGTAATGGTGTATATATAATCAATATTTCTAGTGGAGACGCAACGACAACACGTCGCTTCATAAAGGAATAATTGTTATTTACTTTATTTATAAAGGAGCTCTTTAAGAGCTCCTTTTTTATTTTTCACGCTTTCGCGAAAGCAGAATTTTCATAAAGTTAATAACCCAAATCAACTTTCATTGTTCTAATAAATAATGGGTTGTATTTTTACAGCAAATAGAATTAAAATGGCAGATAAGAAAGAAGATAAAGAGAAGGAAGCAAAATTAAAAGCATTAAAGCTAACACTAGATAAATTAGATAAAGCATACGGTAAAGGTGCCGTTATGAAAATGGGCGATAAGCAAGTTGTTGAGGTAGAAAGCATACCTACAGGATCACTTGCATTAAACGCTGCGCTAGGAGTAGGCGGTTACCCTAGAGGTAGAGTAGTAGAAATTTATGGACCAGAATCTTCTGGTAAAACAACACTTACATTACACGCTATTGCCGAGGCACAGAAAGCAGGTGGTATTGCAGCTTTTATTGATGCAGAGCACGCTTTTGATCGATTCTATGCAGAGAAGTTAGGAGTTGATATTGATAATCTGATTATTTCGCAACCAGACCATGGTGAGCAAGCATTAGAAATTGCTGAAAACCTTATAAGATCTGGAGCAATAGATATTATTGTAATTGATTCTGTTGCCGCTCTTACTCCAAAAAGTGAGATAGAAGGTGAAATGGGAGATAGTAAAATGGGACTTCATGCACGTTTAATGTCACAAGCATTACGTAAAATGACAGGTACTATTTCCAAAACTAACTGTACCGTAATGTTCATTAACCAATTAAGAGAAAAGATTGGTGTCATGTTCGGTAATCCAGAGACGACTACTGGTGGTAATGCATTGAAATTTTATGCTTCGGTTAGATTAGATATTAGAAGATCTACTCAAATTAAGGATACTTCAGGTAGCGTCTTAGGGAATAAAACACGAGTAAAAGTGGTAAAAAACAAAGTAGCACCACCATTCCGTACTGCAGAGTTTGATATCATGTATGGTGAAGGTGTTTCTATATTAGGTGAAATTATTGATCTAGGTGTTGAGTATGAAATTATCAATAAAGCAGGATCGTGGTTCTCTTATGAAGACACTAAGTTAGGACAAGGAAGAGATTCTGTTAAAAATATCCTTAAAGATAATCCAGATCTAGCCGATGAATTGCAGGCTAAAATAATGGAAGCTATAAGGCTGGTTAACAGTTAGATATTTATAACTATTATAATCTATCGCTTACTTTTGACCTGTAAAGGAAAAAGTAAGCGATTTTTTTATGAGCTTAACGCAACCTTTCAATAGTTAATGCATCTATGCAATAGAATAAAGAAGATGAACATGAAATATTTTTTTATAATAATCACTATTTTGAGTCTACTTACTTTAAGTAGCTGCGAGATCTCGGATGACGGTCTTAAGGTTTCTTATAGTTTAGTGGCAGTTGATAGTGTACAAATGCCATCCACATTTGATTTTGGGGAGACTTATTACATACCAGTTTTTTATACTAAACCAACTGATTGTCATGTGTTTGATGGTTTTAGTGTAACAGCAGATCTTAATGTGCGCAATATCTCAACCGTATTGGCTCAATTAGACTCTGGTAACTGTACTACCGGTGATTCTGTAATTGTCGAAGAGCAAACTTTAAGATTTACAGCCGCTAGTAATGGTAGCTATGTTTTTAGATTTTTCAATGGTCTAGGACCTAATAATGAAGAAACTTATTTAGAATATACAGTTTTTGTATTGGAATAATTTAACAGTATCATGTGGTTCTAAAAGAACTTATTAATGAATGCAAGAAGCATAATCGCAAGGCACAGAAAGAAATCTATGATAGATTTTCTGGAAACCTTTTTGCGAGCTGTTTGAAGTATGCACCTAGTTATGAAGAAGCACAAGATGTATTACAGGATACTTTTATTGTCGTTTTTAATAAGATAGATCAATTTAAAGATGATGGATCGTTTGAAGGATGGTGTAGAAGGATTGCTGTAAATACCGCATTACAACGGTATCGTAAAAAAAAAGTTTTTAATCTAGTTAATGAAGATCAGATTAAAGATGTGCAAGATGAGGTTGAAGAAATAGAAGATATAGACCTTAATAGTCTATTGAATATGGTACAACAATTACCAGATAGATATAGAATGGTTTTTTCAATGTACGTTCTTGATGGTTATTCTCATAAAGAAATAGCTAGCATGATGGAAATAACAGAAGGAACATCAAAGTCTAACCTCGCGAGAGCTAGACAACATTTAAAAGAAATGATTAATAAATGGCGTATTAATAACAATTGCAACGCCAGTTGAATAGAATGAGTGATAAAAAGAACATAGATCGTTTATTTCAAGAACGCTTCAAAGATTTTGAAGCAGCGCCGCCTATGGCTGCTTGGGATAATATTGAGAAACAACTCGATGGTAAAAAACCAGTCGCGGTATTTCCTCTATGGATTAAATGGATAGGGATTGCTGCCGGAATAGCTCTATTAACTACACTAGCATATACTGGTTATTCCAGCTTCAAAAACAATACAGAGGTAGACCAGCAAATTGTTACAGAAATTAATGACGTAAATAGCAACTCTTCAGATGAAGAGACGCTAGATGGTGCGGTTAACAAGGACAATTTATTTCATAAAAACAACGCTGATGATAATCTTGTTTTAGATAATTCAAGTTCAAACACAGTATCAAATACTGATTTAGTAACTAGTGATGATAAATTACTTAATGAAGCTGATAAAACTAATGTTGCTCATTCGGGCACAACTGCTTCAAATAGTGATAAAGCAAGCATAGGTAAAGATGCATCTCAAAAATCTATTATTAATAATAGCAGTTCAGTTAATCAAAAGACATCATATACAACCACATCTGATAATCAACCATCTAGTGATAACATAAACCGTGTTAAGAATAAAGCAATTAAAAATGCTGATGAAACTAGATTTGCAATCAATCAATCTACTAAACGACCTTATATAGCAATCAATGCTACTAATTCAAATGAACACAGTCAGAATTCTGCAAGTAACACTGCACAATCTGAGAATAAAGATGGTCAGGTTAAGACAGCGTTACCATCAAATACAGATATAGCAGCGACTACCATACCTCAAGACTCTACCTTAACAGGTAAATCTTTAGAAGATGCTGTCGCCCAGCAAGAAGAAGATGAAAATGAGAAAGACGCAGACGCAATTCCATTTAAGAAGTGGAATGCTTCTAGTGTTATCGCACCTATTTACTCTAGTACGATGGGTGGATCATCCATTGATCAAGAATTTGCAGATAATAATAAAGCAGCAGGATTAAACCTTAGTTATGGTGTGAGTGTAGGCTACAATCTATCATCACGTTTATCTGTGCGCACAGGTGTGCATAAAGTTAATTTAAGCTATACGACTAACGATATTGTCTATGGTGTTACTGTGCAACCAGGTGATGTGCAATTACTATCTGTAAACTCTTATGATAGAAATGCAGTATCTAATCCAGGTGCTGTCTCAACAGCAGATTTAGGTAGTTCTTTTTCTCAAGAATTTTTATCAGACAATACCTTCACAGGTTTTCAAGGAGAAATATCTCAACGATTAGGCTATCTAGAAGTACCACTAGAATTAAAGTATAAGTTGTTAGACCGCAAGTTGAGCGTTAACGTCATGGGTGGATTAAGTGCTTTATTCCTTACAGATAATAGTATCGCCGTTACTAATAATACTTCAAAATTAGAATTAGGTGAAGATGATAATTTTAACTCCTTTAATCACAGTGCAAACTTTGGGTTAGGTATAGATTACCTATTTACAGATCAGCTAGGTATCACTGTTGAGCCTATGTTTAAATATCAGCTCAATGCATTAAAAGAAAACACAGCAGATTTTAAACCATTTAATGTAGGTATCTATAGTGGTATCACTTACAGATTTTAAATCATAGACCGGTCATTGCAGGTCGCAAATAGTTAAGTTGAAAAAGAAGAATATTGAGGTTGGTTAAGTTAAACTCAATTATTTTGCAATGATGATGAGAACCGTTCCAGTGCCATGGAGCGGTTTTCTATTTAAGATCGTTTTCGAGAGATGATAAGATGATTGTTCTCACACTTTCGCGAAAGCGTATTTTATCTTCCTTTAAGTTCATACCAGCAGTATCAATAGCTTTATGAGTAAGAGCACGCATTTTTCCCGGTCCGCCATAGAAGAAATGGAAAGGAAAGCGCTGCTTATTATCAAATAAAGTAACTGGTAATACAGGAATCTCATGCTCGATAGCAAGTCTGAAAGCGCCATCTTTAAAAGAGTCTAATGTTACATTCATATCATCAGGTACGCCACCTTCTGGAAAAATACAAATACCGACACCAGTAGAAAGTCTAGCGCGTGCTCTATCAAAAACGGCTTTACGACTTCTGGGATTATTGCGATCTACAAGTATACAGGTGCGCTTATAAAAGAAACCGAAAATAGGAATCTTGGCCAGTTCAGCTTTACCTACAAAAACAAATGGGTTTTTAGAAACCAGTAACATGATCATAATATCTGTCATGCTGGTGTGATTTGCTACCAGCATATAACTCTGTCCTTTTTGCATAGGCTCTTCACGTTTAATAATGGGCCAGAAACCCATACCGTAAATAATTATAGCTGCCCAAAATCGAGCGATAGCAAAAAAGATATGATACGTTTTTTCTGAAATAGTGAAGACAACCAGTATAGGAAATAGTATAATGATAGGAACTCCCATCAGTATATAGAACCATACACGGTATAAAGGCATCAATATGTAGCGCAACCATTTCAAGCCACCAAAAATAGAAGAAATTATGAGGTAACAATCGATTCCTACCGTTTAATCTAGAGTGTTATAAAAAGCTTATCGAATTAGATATAATATCTCTTAATAGGTTCCATTTATGGTGTCTAAAACATAAAACAGTCTATTAGGCTTATCCGGATGTGGTCTTGAACTTTAAATCATTTCTATTATTAATGCTTGAAAAGACTTTATTTAAACAATAGTTTGTACTTAATACTTTGCGCATAATAGTGAGAGTAATTTACCTTTGCAACTCAATACAATGACCATGTCTAGAATACTTACCGGTGTACAATCTACAGGAACTCCACATTTAGGAAATTTATTAGGAGCCATTTTACCAGCTATAGAAATGTCTGCACAAAAAGAAAATGATGCTTTTCTTTTTATAGCAGACTTGCATTCACTTACTCAAATTAAAGACGGCGAGACTTTAAGAGAAAACACTTATTCTACAGCTGCAGCATGGTTAGCTTGTGGTCTAGACATAAATGAGACTACTTTTTATAGACAAAGTGATGTACCGCAGGTAACTGAGTTGAACTGGTATTTAAACTGTTTCTTTCCTTATCAGCGATTAACTCTAGCGCATAGTTTTAAGGATAAAGCAGACCGCTTACAGGATGTAAACGCTGGATTATTTACCTATCCTATGCTTATGGCGGCAGACATTTTATTATATGATGCACAGGTAGTACCTGTAGGGAAAGACCAACTGCAACATATTGAGATTACTAGAGAAGTAGCAGGTAAATTCAATAACGCAATGGGAGAAACTCTCATAGAACCTGAAGGTAAAATTCAAGAAAGCACGATGCTCGTACCTGGTACAGATGGTGATAAAATGAGTAAGTCCAAAGGGAATTATATCAATATATTCCTAGCAGATAAGAAGCTGCGCAAACAAGTCATGTCTATAGAAACAGACAGTACGCCACTTGAAGAACCTAAGGATACTGAGACTTGTAATGTATTTGCACTGTATAAAATAATCGCTACAGAAGATAAAGTTGCAGCAATGAGAGCAAACTATGCGGCAGGAAATTATGGTTATGGTCATGCAAAGCAAGCTCTATTTGAGGCTATTTTAGAAAAATTTGGACCTATTAGAGAACGCTACAATCACTTTATGGAGAATAAGCAAGAGATTGATGCTGCTTTAGAAGCTGGTGCTGCAAAAGCTACCTTAATCGCAAATGCTACATTGAAACGTGTTAGGGAGAAGTTGGGATATTAATAAACAAACCAACTGATTAAATACTGTCATTATAGGCAAAGTGAGGCAATTTACTTTTCAGGAATTTCTCTTTATAAAGCGATAACATTTGGCGATATTGTTCTTGTAATTCGACTAATTTTAAACAGGTAAGGAGCACTCGTCATATGGCATAAAAGTTAAATAATGTTAACTAGTTTTTTTTCTTACATAATTTGAACTAGATTTAAGTTCCCCATGATTAATATATAGTAGAACAGTTAAATGGTATCAAATCCTTGATTACTATTAAATTTATTATGTATGTTCAGGAAGAATTCTTCAATTTTTACCATTATTGGTTTACTCTTGTTTACTTTAATTGCGGTCACTTCATGTGAGAAGGATGATGTCATTACTCAAGAAGAGAAAGACTTTATGTTTCCTAAATTGAGTGGAAGCGTGATCACCGTTGACCAATTATTAAAAAACCCAGATTTAAAAGATAAAGTTCTTGCTCTATCTAAAGGTTCCATAAATAAATCAGGTGTCACTGGTATACAAATTGATACCAGTCGTATAGAAGTTATGGAATCTAGTGATTTCACTACTTATACATTTCAAATTGTACAGGACAGTATTGAAAAGCAATCCATTTTAAAAAATTACATGCTAACTATAGTAAATGATACATTGCAGGTGCAACACCTAGTATCCTATCCAGTATAGGTGATAGAGATTATGACATGGATAACATAACTATACAACGAGTATATGGAGACAGTTTAATCTCTCAATTTCAAATGAAATGTGGTGGACAGCCTACATATCAATTATGAAGATTGTTTTGTAACGTACTGTAGTGGCACAGGAAGGCATACAGACCCTAATGATCCTAATTGTACGGCTAGTGATAAAGGTGGAATGAGATGCGTTACTCGATGGATTACCATCACGCATACAGATGATCCATGTGACACCGGTGGCGGTGGTGGTTCTGGAAATAGTAATCCACCTTCAGGAGGAGATAATGGTGTAACTAGCGGTAGTCCACCAGATGATGAGGAGCCGGATAAATCTATTATAGGAATAGGTCCTAATGATGGTCTAGATTCAATTAATAATCTAGAAACTGATCCTTTATGTGAAGATGTTGGAAAACGATTCAATGAAGAAGAATTTAAAAATAGGATTGAACAATTGGACGACAAATTAGATGAAACTTAAGGAGTATGGCTTTGTAGAATCTGGTCCTGATAATTTTGTTGCTGTAGAATCATCATTAGATAGAACCGCAATAACCAATGTTCCTATAGATAGTACAACTATAGGAATGATGCATACACATTATGATAATTATCCTAATGGAGATTTTAGTGTAAATGGTACTCCTATGATGACAGCCACTATAAAAGTACCATCACCAGGTGACGTAGGTGTCTTTTTAAAGTTATTACGTAATGCAGCTGCAAATAATATTCCATTAGAAAAAGTATATGTAACCATGATATCCTCCAAAGGCAATTATACGCTCAAGTATGAAGGTAGCGCATTAGACATTCCATCTGGTGGTTCTGTAAATATGTTAAGTCCTGAAGACTTTGAAAAGAAATATGCCAAGTATGTTAAAGACTTTGGTAAACAGAGAGGACTTTTAAAATTTATAAAAGATGAAATGGCTGTAACAAATGTTGCACTTTACAATACAAGGTATAACGGTAAAGTAAAAAGATATTTTTTATATGGAAATAAAGATAAAATTGATGATGAAACATGCTATGAAAATTAAAACACGATATTACCTAACTTTTCTCATAATTCTTACTGTTCAACTTTCCAGTTGTCAGGTAATTATGGACTTAGAAACATATGCTGTTTACGCAGATGATCAAGAAATTAGTATCCCAGATGATGTGACCTATATTAAAGATGTCAATAATTCTCTAGCACCATACCTAGGCACTTTTATAGGAACGTACAATGGGAATACAATAACCTTTACCATAACTAAACTAACAGAAACAGATTGGATTACCCGTGATATATTAAATATTAAATATAAAATTGAAGATGCAAATGGTAACATATTAGTACAAACCTTTAATTTCCCTGATAATTCACATGATATATCTGGAATATATCTCGATTCCCAAGGTCAATATATAGCATATTACCATGGTTTTGATGCCACAGGTTTTGATGAATGTGGACAGAGTGGTACTTTTAGTTTATATATTAATCCTTTATCATCTAATCAAATGAAAGTATATCTAGCTAATTCTACAGATATCTTATTACAAGATGATTGCCCTAATGGTGAGACTCCACATGTTTTTCCTGCAAACGTTATGTTTACTTTGACTAGGATTTAACGATATGAACCTAACTATAAAAATTAGTCAATTAATAATTATGTTATTATTTGTTTGTTCTTATGGACAACAAGCAATAAGTCTAGAGCAAAGAGCTTATTATTTTGATAATGACCTTGATTTACCTAGCGATGTTACCGAGATTAATGATGTAGATCATGTACTTGATGATTTTTTAGGAACCTGGATAGGTACTTATAATGGGAATACTATTCAAATAGTAGTGGAGTACGAAAGGCATACCAATCAATATAGTAATATAACTCATGATGTAATCAATTTCACGTATGTGATTAAAGATTCAAACGGTAATGAGTTAGTCAGTTCTTCAGATCCTGAATTAGGTCGGGCTTATGGTTTAAGCTACCAGATGGATGGAAGTTATAGACTTGAACTGCCAGATCCATGCAGTCAAGATAGAAGTATTGTTATACTTCCTTTTCATGACCCTAATAGTATTACTAATTCTAATATGGTAAAGACTAAAATGGAATTTGCAATTTTATCTACTAATTTCTCTGGAATGACTTCAAATGAAAGCCCTAACCTCAATTGTACTTCTGTAGCAAGTTATCTTCCTTATTTTAAGATCTTAATTTTTGATAAGCAATAATGTAAATAGAGCAGATTTACTTAAAGAATAATGGAACGTACAAAGGGAATTAAAACACGATATTACCTAACTTTTCTTATGATTATTACTGTTCAACTTTCCAGTTGTCAGGTAATTATGGACTTAGAGACATTTGCTATTTACGCAGATGATCAAGAAATTAGTATCCCAGATGATGTGACCTATATTAAAGATGTCAATAATTCTTTAGCACCATACATAGGTACTTTTATAGGAGTACACAATGGGAATACAATAACCTTTACAATTACAAAAATTACCGGACCTTTTGCTGATATTGTTGCAGATCAACTAAACATCAAATATAAAATTGAAGATGTAAATGGTAACGTATTAGTACAAACTTTTAATTTCCCTGATAATTCACATGATATTTCTGGAATATATCTCGATTCCCAAGGTCAATATATAGCATATTACCATGGTTTTGATGCCACAGGTTTTGATGAATGTGGACAGAGTGGTACTTTTAGTTTATATATTAATCCTTTATCATCTAATCAATTAGATCTCTATCTAGCAAATTCTATGGAAATTCTATTACAGGATGATTGTCCTAATGGTGCTACTCCTCATGTTTTCCCAGTAAATGTGGTGTTTTCTTTGACTAGGATTTAAATCTACGCCAGCATAAACATCTTCCCAGGCAGTGGTTTTATCACACCTTTTAATTCCATACTCATCAGTAATGATGCTACTTGATGAACAGGCTTATTGATGTTTATTGCTATGATGTCTAGGAGTTCTTTTTCGTTTTCTTTTAAGTAACGGTAAATCAATTTTTCGTCCTCATTGAGTTCTACAAAAAGCTGTTTTTGCACACCAGTATTGCGCTCTTTCCAGCCTAGAATGTATGGGATATCAGCCGCTTTGGTGAGTAAATGAGCTTTGGACTGTTTGATGAGCTCATTACAACCTATAGAATACTTATCCTTTACACGACCTGGCACAGCAAATACTTCACGGTTATAACCAGCAGCGAGATCTGCGGTAACCAGTGAGCCACCTTTTGCAGCACTTTCTATAACAACCGTTGCCTCACTCAATCCAGCGATAATGCGATTACGACCCAGAAAATTTTTTCTGTCAAAGGTTGCCGTGTGCCAAAAGTCCGTTACAAAACCACCGTTTGCCATCATTTGCTCATTGTAAGCTTCGTGATTTCTCGGGTAAGTTTGATTCAGTCCATGGGCGACTACAGCCACAGTCTGTAAACCATATTTAATAGCCAGTTGATGTGCAAGAATATCAACACCATACGCATAACCGCTTATGATTAGTGGTTTTAGTGGAGCAATTTCTTCTATAAATTTTTCTAGAAAAGCAGCACCAGTTGTGGTGATCTGACGTGTTCCTACTATACTCAAGGTATAGGGATTGTTCCAGTCTATGTTTCCTTTTTCAAAAAAAATAATCGGTCCATCCACACAGTATTGTAGGCGTTCAGGATAATTGTCTTCATAGTATATTCTGGTGGTGATCCCTTCTTTATGGACGTATTCCAGTTCTTTATCGGCCTTGGTAAATAAATCTGTAGCCTTTATAAACTGTGCTTTTTTATCGCCTATTCCTTCAATTGCGGCTATTTCTCGCATCGATTGTTCAAAAACCACCGTCGCACTACCAAAGGTTCTGATCAACTTTTTGGCCATGATATCACCTATAAGAGGTGCTTTTTTAAGCGCGAGAATAGAACGTAATTCTTGGTGATCCATTCTATAAATATATAAAACCGTTAGTTAAAAATAAACGGATTAGGATCTAGAATCATATTTTTATAACTCGCTAACTCTTCTTGTGCAGCAACACCAGGAAAATCGCCACGATAATCTCTCATATCTGTCATTACCTGAAAGTGTAGATGTGGTGAATAACCACCATTTTCTTGTGGAGTTCCCAGAGTTGCTATTTTCTCGCTTTCGCGAAAGCGGACTCCAACTTCCCAATCTGCCATATCACTAATGGATAAGTGTCCATATAGGCTGTAGATTTTCTGGCCATTCCAGTCATGTTCTAAAATTATGGTAGGACCGTAATTGCCAGCATCATCATTATGTGCAAAAGAGTGAACCACACCATCCATTACGGCATGAACACTAGTGCCAGCTGGAGCCCATAAATCGATTCCCATATGTACATCACGAGTAATTCCAGATTGAAAACGAACATTTTTGCGATATAAGGCACGTTGTTCTAGATAACCACCGTGGGCAACATAAGATTGATGCTTGTCTCTTTTTTCTGCTAGATATTTTTCAAATACTGCGATATCACTCACATCATTTTTATCCCAAAATGAATTCTCAACAGATAAATTAATGGGGAAATAACCTTTGCTACCTACCGATGGATCAATAAGATGTCTTTTAATAATCATGCTGCACAGAATTTTTACTGCAATTTATGGAAATGATCAGAAAACACGACTGCTTATTTTGGGTAGGGTTTGCTATTGATAACAATGAATTATTACTGTATTTTTAAGGCAAATAAAAGTTACATGATTAATAGAACGGTAAGTAGTGTAGAAGAAGCACTGGAAGGCGTTAAGAGTGGTATGACCTTTATGGTGGGCGGTTTTGGCCTATCTGGAATCCCGGAAAACAGTATTGCACAACTGGTAAAAACAGGTATTACTGATTTAACGTGTATATCTAATAATGCTGGAGTAGATGATTTTGGATTAGGTTTACTATTACAAGGGAAACAAATCAAAAAAATGATATCCTCTTATGTAGGAGAGAATGACGAGTTTGAAAGGCAAATGCTGAGTGGTGAACTTGAAGTAGATTTAATACCACAAGGAACATTGGCAGAACGATGTAGAGCAGCACAAGCTGGAATTCCTGCGTTCTTTACTCCAGCTGGTTATGGTACTGAAGTAGCCGAAGGAAAAGAAGTAAGAGATTTTAGTGGGAAACCACATATTCTAGAACATGCATTTCAAGCAGATTTTGCTTTTGTAAAAGCATGGAAAGGTGATGAGGCTGGTAATCTTATTTTTAAAGGAACCGCTCGCAATTTTAATCCGGTTATGGCTGGTGCGGCAACAATCACGGTTGCTGAGGTTGAAGAACTAGTTCCTGCAGGAACTCTAGATCCTAACCAAATCCACATTCCTGGAATCTTTGTAAAACGTATTTTCCAAGGAGCTAAGTACGAAAAGAGAATTGAGCAGAGAACTGTTAGACAGCGTGATTAATTTTTAATGTGCTGATGTGACAATGTGCTGATGAGTAATAATAATGGTATGCAGAAAAATGTAATTTTAGAAAAATCGACAGAGTTTGCATTAGAAATTATTTCATTCACGGCAAATTTGAAAAAAGAAAAGCATTTTGAAATATCTAGTCAGTTATTTAGAAGTGGCACAAGCATAGGAGCAAACATTAACGAATCACAAAATGCTGAAAGTAGAAAGGACTTTGTTCATAAATTAAAAATCGCAGCAAAAGAAGCTTCTGAAACCAGATATTGGCTATATCTGTGCACGAAATCAGACAGTTTAATATCGCCTAAACCCGATTTGCTGGGACAGTTAGAAACAATTGAAAAACTATTATCTAGAATTATAGCCACTACTAAAAGTAGGATGTAACTCAGATAATTAATAATACCATTTTTGTGTTTATATAAAATTAACACATCATCATATTAACAAATTAGCACATTTACATTATGTTGACTAAAGAACAAATTGCACAAAGAATCGCAAAAGAAGTAAAAGACGGATATTACGTAAACCTAGGAATAGGGATCCCAACTCTAGTCGCAAACTATGTGCCGCAAGGAATAGACGTAGAATTTCAATCAGAGAATGGAGTATTAGGAATGGGACCTTTCCCTTTTGATGGAGAAGAAGATGCCGATGTAATTAATGCAGGTAAACAAACCATTACCACATTACCAGGAGCGAGCTTTTTTGATAGTTCTATGAGTTTTGGGATGATTCGTGGGCAGCATGTAGATTTAACTATTCTAGGAGCCATGGAAGTTGCCGAAAATGGTGATATAGCCAACTGGAAAATACCAGGTAAAATGGTAAAAGGAATGGGCGGTGCCATGGACTTAGTAGCAAGCGCTGAAAACATCATCGTTGCCATGATGCATACCAATCGTGCTGGAGCTTCTAAATTATTAAAGAGATGTTCGCTTCCACTTACAGGAGTCAATTGTATTACTAAAGTAGTCACTAACATGGCTGTGATGGATGTGACTGATAAAGGATTTGTGCTTCTAGAACGAGCACCTGGTGTAAGTGTTGAAGATATAAAAGCTGCTACTGAAGGAAACTTAATTGTGGAAGGAGAAGTTCCTGAGATGGTGATATAATTGATTATTTCAAAAAATAAAAAAAGGGCAAACGTGAGTTTGCCCTTTTTTATATTCTATTTTAAATCTACACCTCATCAAAATTAACTTTCACCTTAGCACTAGTCGGGTAAGCTTGACATGCTAGAGAAAGTCCTTCTGCAATCTCACTGTCTGTAAGGATGGCATTTTTGGCCATTTGAGCGCTGCCTTCTTCTATTTGACAAATACAAGAACTACAAATTCCGCCCTGACAGCTGTATGGCGCATCGATATCATTTTTAAGCATGACATCTAGCATGTTGTCACTGCGCTTCATTGTGAACGTATGCTCTTCATCATCTAGGATTACGGTAACCTCAGTTAAATGTGAGTCTTCTGTGATTTCTATTTTATTCTCTTTAGTAGAAAAAAGCTCAAAGTGTATGTTTTCTTTAGCTATAATCTCTTTTTCTACAAGATTATCGGTCGTCATGGTGATCATGTCTTCTGGGCCACATAAATAAGCGTTTGCAAAAGCATAATCTGTACAATCCTGCTTCAAGAAAAAGTTTAAATTTCCTTTTGTGACGCGACCAAAAAGTTCGCCATCACGTTCTTCTCTAGAGAAACTATAACGTACGATAAAACGATCGCCATATTGATCTTGAAGATCATTAATTTGTTCAAAATAAATAGTTTGAGAAATACTTTGATTCCCATAAATAAGAGCAAACTTACTATCCGGTTCTGTTTCTAGTACCGTTTTTATAATAGAGATAATAGGTGTGATACCACTACCAGCAGCGACACCTAGGTAGGTTTGTGCATTTGTAGATTTTTCGTGAACAAAAAGCCCTTCTGGTGCAGCTACATCTAGTTGATCTCCAGCACGCAATGTCATGGCATAGCTAGAGAAGACTCCTTTTTCTACGGCTTTAACAACGACACTCCAGTGATTCTCGTGTGGTGCACTAGAAAGTGAATAAGCACGTCGTACTTCTTTACCATCTATAGTTGCTTTTAAGGTTAAATACTGACCAGATTGATAATTAAAATCTGAAACCAGTTCTTGTGGTATGTCAAATCTAATTTCTACGGCCTGTGGTGTGACCTTAGTAACTTGTTGTATAGTGAGTTTATGAAATTCCATGGGGCTACTTTTAACGGCTGCAAAAATAAGAAAGGAAAATTGACCTGTAACATTTTTACAACTTTTGTAACTAATACTTCAAATTCACTAACCATGATCAAAAAATTTATCAATCTAGAATGGAAAAGCTTCTTTAGAAGTGCAGCGTTCAAACAGAATCTAGCCATCAAGATTTTAATGGCCTTTGGGGCGTTATATTTTATAGTTGCTTTTGGAGCCCTAGGTGTAGGAAGCTATTTTATCATTGAAGAGTTTATTGAAAAAGGTAAAATCGTTGCAGACAACCCTTTTCAAGTCGTGAACGGCTTTTTAATATACTGGGTTTTTGCAGACATAGGTTATCGATACATGCTTCAAAAAATGCCTGTTGCAAACATAAAACCCTTATTGTATTTGCCGTTTAAAAAAGGAAAGATTGTCAATTATGCACTAGGTAAAACTGTTATTTCCTTTTTTAATTTTTTACCAGCATTCTTTTTTATTCCTTTCAGCGTTGTTTTAATTGCACAAGGTTATAGTGTTATAGGAGTTATAGGCTGGCATCTAGCGATGTTATTTATCACTCTAGCCGCTAATTTTCTTAATGTATTTATGAATAATATGGATAAAGTATTTTATCCAGTACTAGCGGTGATAGCAGGTTTAGGATTGTCCCAGTATTATGGTCTTTTTGACATCACTGCATATACAGGTCCTATGTTTATGTTCTTTTATGAAAACGCTTGGGCATTTATAATTCCATTATTATTATTCATAGTGACTACATATTATGCATACCACTACTTTATCAAACAATTATATCTAGATGAAGGGTTAAAAGCTGTTGCAAAAGAAGCTACCACAGAGGATTTAAGTTTCTTAGACCGCTTCGGTAAACTATCTACTTATCTAAAGAACGACATTAAACTTATTAAAAGAAACAAGCGTGCAAAAATGACCTTTATCATGGGCTTCTTCTTTGTCCTTTATGGATTGTTTTTCATGAATGATCTATATTCTAGTATTAATGGTATGAAGGTCTTTGCAGGACTTTTTTGTACCGGTGGATTTTTATTCAGCTTTGGTGGATTAGTGCCTAGCTGGGATAGTAGTTATTATAAATTAATGATGTCGCAAAATATTCCCTACAGAGAGTTTTTGCTTAGCAAATGGTGGCTTATGGTCGCAGCGACTGTGGTAAGCACTTTACTGTGTACGTTCTACTTATACTTTGGTCTAGACTGGTGGTTCGGGATGCTCGCAGGTGCTGTTTATAACATTGGCTTTAATAGTTCAGTGGTTTTATGGGGTGGCGCATTTGTAAAAACACCTATAGATTTAATGACGACTAAAAAAGCCTTTGGTGATTCTAAGGCGTTTAATGCAAAAACACTTTTATTGTTAATTCCTAAACTAGTACTACCAGTGGTGATTTACTACGCATTTGCGTTAACTATAAATGAGTCAGCTGGATTTATAGCTATTGCAGCGACTGGAGTGTTAGGATTGCTTTTCAGAAATAAGATTTTTGATATGATAGAAGACATTTATAAAAACGAGAAGTACGACACGATAGCCGCTTATTCTCAGAAAAACTAAGAGTAGAGCATTAATTAGATATAATACGCTTTCGCGAAAGCGTCATTACCACAACAATAAAGAACACAACTATTATGATTACTATAAATAACCTTTCAAAACAATATAACGGTACTAAAGTTCTAGACATCGAAAGCCTTGAAATTCCTAAGGGACAGGCTATAGGTCTAGTTGGAAATAACGGTGCTGGTAAAACGACCTTGTTTTCATTATTACTAGATTTAATTCAACCATCTAGTGGTCATATCGTTTCTAATGATGTGAGAATCGACCAAAGTGAGGACTGGAAACCATTTACTAGTGCTTTTATAGATGAGAGTTTTTTGATAGGTTACCTTACTCCAGAAGAGTATTTTTATTTCATCGGTGAGTTGCGTGGACAGAACAAAGCAGATATCGATGCACTCATCGCTAGCTACAGTGATTTCTTTAACGGTGAAGCTGTAGGTCAAAAAAAATACTTGCGTGACCTATCAAAAGGTAACCAGAAAAAAGTAGGTATCGTCGCAGCTTTAATAGGAAAACCACAAGTTGTGATATTAGATGAGCCATTTGCAAACCTAGATCCATCTACACAAATCAGGTTAAAGAAGATTATTAAAGATCTTGCAAATGATCCAGAAGTAACGGTTTTAGTATCTAGTCATGATTTAATACATGTTACAGAGGTTGCACAAAGAGTGGTGTTACTAGAGAAAGGAAGAGTCGTAAAAGATATTGAGAAAAGCAGTGCTACTTTTAAAGAATTAGAAGACTATTTTATTGGTATATCAGAAATTCATGCGCCAGTTGCTACTGTGTTAACTGAAGAAGAATAATGATGAATGCTATGATAAAAATGTACGTTATTCATGTTGTAATTTTTATAGCTATTTTCTTTATAGCACGATATATCATATCACAGTATGTAGTGGATCCAACTTTCTGGATTACAGTAATCCCAGTGGCATGTGGTTGGTTACTTGCACCAAAGCCTCATGTAGAAGAGCATCAATCTGGTAAGCAATATGGTTTAAGAATCGTGTTTTCAAATAAGATTATCAAGTTGTAGTTATCTTTGCATTAAAATTGAAGTCATGAGTGCCAAAATTAAAATGTATCTAGTCTATGGTGTTGTGTTTTTAGCATTGTTTCTAGGGTTATGGGTTTTATCAGGGTATATCTTTGAACCAGATAGCACCATGCGCAAATTAACTCCTATAGTAGCTTCAATTATTCTGTCTCCTAAACCACATGTCGTGGAGACTCAATCAGGAAGACAATACGGGTTAAAGAGTCTTTTCTCAAAAAAAATCTACTGGTTTAAAGATTAATTATACTCTAATAGTTCGGTTGATAACTTCCATTTGGTCATTTTCTTAGTTAAGGGATAAAAAATCCTTATTTTTACGACCTTTCACAATATCTATGCTGTTTAAGCAGTTATGATAGCTAGATAAAAAAGGAGCTTTTGAGAACCACACTTATTAACATTTTAACGTTTTTACTTCTACTAGTCATAGTCACTAGTTGTAGTCGTAAAAAAAACTCATTTGTAAGTCGCAATCTACACGCGGTTGGAACTGAGTATAACGTACTTTATAATGGTGATCTCGCCTTGCAAGCTGGACTAGATGAACTAGAAGCAACATATAACGAGGACTATTGGGATATCTTACCGGTAGAACGTATGCAATTAAAGCAAGAGGTATTTCTTCCAGGACAGAAACCGGCAAATCCTAATTTTGAAAGAGCCGAAGAGAAAGCTGTAAAAGCAGTTCAAAAACACTCGATTTTTGTTAATGAAGAAGAGTTCAATCCGCAAGTTGATGATGCTTATCTATTGCTAGGTAAAGCTAGGTACTACGACCAGAGATTTGTCCCAGCGTTAGAGGCATTTAATTACATCTTGCAATTCATGCCAGAAAGTGATCAACTTAATCAGGCAAAAATATGGCGTGAGCGCACTAATATGCGCTTAGAGAATAACGAAACCGCCATCATTAATCTTACTAAATTACTTAAAGAAGAAAGTGAGATTATAGAAAATGAAGATCTAGCAAATGCAAATGCGACACTTTCTCAAGCCTTTTTAAACTTAGAACAAATAGATAGCGCATTGATTTACATGAATCGTGCAGCAAATCTCACTAAGAATAAAGAAACCATCGCTCGCTATAAATTTATAGCAGGACAGCTTTTTGCAAAGGCAGGACAGCGAGACAGTGCCTTTGTAAAGTTTGATCAAATCATAGAAATGCATCGCAAGGTGCCACGTCGCTATTATGTGCATTCATTTATTGAAAAAATAAAACTCTTTGATAATAGTACTGATAGTGAAGTATTATTGTTAGAAACTTTAAATGACCTAGAAGAAAATCGTGAGAATCGCCCATGGTTAGACCATATTTATTCTCGCAAGGCGATATACTTTGAGAATAGAGATTCACTCAACGATGCGGTAACCTATTATAATTTATCACTAAGGGCAAAAGGTGGAACAGATCAATACTTGCGAGGTAACAATTATAGTGCATTAGGTAAAATAAGTTTTAACCAGAATAAATATGCTGCAGCAGGTAAATATTATGACAGTGCCATGGTTAATTATGTTGAGCGCAGCCCAGAGCATCGATTGGTAAAAAAGAAAAGAGATAATCTAGAAGATGTTATTCTTTATGAAGAAAGGCGTCGCAGCGCAGACAGTATTTTTAATGTGTTGGACATGTCTACTGATCAACAAATCGCTTATTACAACGAGTACATCGCAAAATTAAAAGCAGAGGAAGAGCGACTAGCAAAACTTGCTGAAGTTGAAGCATTAAAAGAAGCTCAAAATCAAAATGCATTTCAAACCATACAAAATAATAAGACGACTAAGAGAGGTAACGCAGGACCGGCTTTTGGCCCTATAGGCGGTGCACCTTCAACACCTACACTTTCAGGTACTCCTACATTTTACTTCTATAATCCACAAACCGTTGCCCGTGGAAAGCAAGATTTCCGTAGAAAATGGGGAAAACGTAAATTAGAAAATAACTGGAGACGCAAGAATAAAAAAGATGATGGTGGTGGCGAGATTGTTATAGAAGAAGATGAAGCACTCGTAGAAGAAGAGGTAAGACCAGAGTTTACTCCAGAGTTTTATATCGATCAATTACCAGAAGGGATGAGTGTGCTAGATAGTATTGCGAGCGCTCGTAACTTTGCATATTACCAGCTAGGTGTTATTTATAAGGAGAAATTTAAGCGCAATGATTTAGCAATAAGTCGTTTAGAAAATCTAATTACTTTTGAGCCTGCTGAAAAACTGTTGCTTCCAGGATTATACAATTTATACCTTATATATAATGAGAGTGGCGCTTTCGCGAAAGCGGATATATACAAAAGCCGTATCATTAATGAATTCCCAGATACTAGATATGCACAGATTTTATTGAATCCAGACGCGAAAATAGAAGATAATGCTAGTCCTAGTGCTGTATATAAAAGACTATACAAAGAATACGAGAAAGGCAATTATGAAATCGTGGTCACTAATGTAGAAAGATATGTTACCTTATTTAACGGTGATCCTATTGTACCTAGATTAGAATTATTGAAAGCTTTTGCCGCAGGAAGATTGTATGGTTTCAAAGAGTACAAACGAGGAATCGATTTTGTCGCTCTTAACTTTCCCAATACTGAAGTTGGGAAAAGTGCACAGAAGTTAGTATTAGAGGCAGAAAAACTTAAAATAGCCGAGGCTTTTATGCCAGAGCAAGGTCTTTCTGATTTTAAATTAATATATCGCATTGAGAAAACTAATTATCAAAAGTTAGAACAACTTAAAGATCAATTAGAAAAGGCCATTGAACAAGAGAAATATGGATTTACAGTATCTGTAGATGTATATAATCCACAAGAAAATTTAATTGTTGTTCATGGATTAACTTCAAAACTAGGTAGTCGTGGATTAGGAGACTTTATGGCTAATCCTAGCAATGGTTTTAATATCAGCGACACAGCAATACCTATTGCAACAGAAAATTATAAAATCATACAGGTGTATAAAAGCCTGGATGATTATGAAAAAGAAATGCTTTAAACACATTAAATATGTTTAACGATAAGAAAGGTTCAAAAAAAGGACAAATGGAAGCAGGAAAATCGCAAAATAGAATAAGTCACGGTACGGTGATAGAAGGAGATATAACTAGTCAAGGTGGTTTTAGAATTGATGGTACCATCAATGGAACTTTACAAACACCTGCGAAAGTCGTTATCGGTAAAGATGGATCAATTAATGGATCTCTAGAATGTGGAAATGCAGATATAGAAGGAAATTTTAAAGGAAAACTATCAGTTACTGGTCTATTAACTTTAAAATCTAGTGCTGTAATTGACGGTGAAGTAGTAATTTCTAAATTAGCTGTAGAACCAGGCGCAACCTTTAATGCAACCTGTTCTATGAATACTGGAGTAAAAAACTTGAGCGACAGTAATAAAAAAGGTAAAACAGCATAGACTTATATAATAGTCACATCTCATTATAAATGAATTTTTACCTCAAGACCTTTTTGTTGCTGTTATTATTGTCACTTTCCATTTTTGGAATACATTATTTAATAGTAGATCATCCGACTATTCCGTTATGGAAAACTTATAGTTTTCTTGGTGTTGCAGCTTTTATTACAGTTAGCGCATTAAAATACGTCTTCGGATTAGTACCAGATAAGCTAGGATTTGCTTTTTTAGCACTAGTTTTTATAAAGTTTGGAATTGTCCTAATTATGTTTCCAGAATTGATAACTGGACCTAGCTTATCAAAAGTTGAGGTATTAGGCTTTTTAATTCCTTATTTTATCTTTTTGTTTTTAGAAGCGGCAATAGTTATTAAGTGGCTTAATCAGAATTAATTGGCAGCTTTAAAAAACTTTAAAAAGCAGTAAAAAATTAACTTTTAAAAGCTCGCTTTTTACACGTTTTTTTGTCATACATTTGCACCCGAATTAAGAGACCTAACTTTTTAAGGTGATTTACATGTATAGAGCGTACTTTAAAATAGCTTTTTTTGCTTTGATCTTTACGGCTTTTGCGACAGCACAAGCTCAAGAACATAATGGTGATTATGCCTTTGATGATGAAATAGAATCAGATGGCGGTAAAGTGAATACAAAAGAAGAAATCGATTCTTATATCGATCATCACTTAAAAGATTCACATGACTTCCATTTATTCTCATATTCAGATGATGCTGGAGTAAGAAAACATGTTGGTTTTTCTTTGCCTGTTATTGTTTGGTCTAGTGAAGGTTTAAAATTCTTTATGTCTTCAAAGTTTCATCACGATGATGATGGAAAAGTGTTAGTAAAAGCTGGCGACGCCACATTTACAAAACTGCACAGTAAGATATATGAGTTAGATAGTGGTGCTACTGCCATTAATTTTGACGCAGATCATCACCCTACTAATGCTCATAGAGTATTTGATATGTCTATTACGAAGTCTGTTTTTGGACTTCTATTAATAGGCCTGTTAATGCTACTAGTTTTTGGTGCATTAGCAAAGCAGTACAAGACTAAAAAGATCCCTACTGGATTCGGTCGTGTATTAGAGCCGTTAGTGTTATATGTAAGAGATGAGATTGCACGTCCTAATATAGGTGAGACTAAGTATAGAAAATTCATGGGGTATTTATTAACCGTGTTTTTCTTAATCTGGATCAGTAACCTTTTAGGGTTAACACCATTTGGGTTTAACATCACGGGACAAATAGCGGTAACCGTATGTCTTGCTTTATTTACATTTATTATTGTACAATTTAGTGGTAATAAAGATTACTGGATGCACATTTTCTGGATGCCAGGCGTTCCAGTATTAATGAAAATAGCTTTAATACCTATTGAGTTAATAGGTCTGCTTACAAAGCCGTTCTCGCTTCTTGTACGTTTATTTGCAAACATTACAGCTGGTCACGTTGTAGTTATGGGTCTTATTGCCTTAATGATTACGCTTAAAGCACAGTTCGGTATAGTAGGTTCGACAGGACTTTCTATATTCCTTACCTTGTTCTTATCAGTTATAGAATTATTAGTAGCCTTTTTACAGGCATTTATCTTTACAATGTTATCTGCCCTATTTATAGGGATGGCAGTTGCAGAGCATGATCATCACGAGCATGCTGGCACTGAAGAGGACGACATCGACGAGGTAAGAGAACGTTTTATTTAATTTTTTTTGTTTAATTTTTAATACCCATTATCATGGAAACAGCTTATAATTTAATTGGTGCAGGTCTTATCGTTATCGGTGGTGGTATCGGTCTTGGTCAAATTGGTGGAAAAGCAATGGAAGCTATTGCTCGTCAACCAGAAGCAGCTGGAAAGATCCAAACTGCGATGATTATTATCGGTGCACTTCTTGAAGGACTTGCATTTGGAGCTCTTTTATTAGGTAAAAACTAATAAGAGTTCAAAAAACAAACAGTTCTTGCAACGGTTGGTTGTAAGAACTGTTTAACTATTAAATTTTAAACACAACAACATTTTATTATGTTAGATTTAATTAATGATTTTTCGCCAGGCTTGTTTTTCATGCAAGCACTTATCCTTATCATCTTAATTGTATTGATGAGAAAATTTGCATGGAAACCTATTCTTAACGCTCTTTCTGAAAGAGAAGAAGGAATTGCTGAAGCACTAGCTGCTGCAGAAAATGCAAAAATAGAAATGGCTAATCTTGAAGCTTCTAATCAAGCTGCCGCACAAGAGGCTCGTGCTCAAAGAGACGAGATGCTTAAAGATGCACGTGAGATTAAAGAGAAGATGATTGCAGATGCTGCAGGTCAAGCTCAAGAAAAAGCAGATAAAATTATAGCTCAAGCTCAAGAAGCAATTGAAGCAGAGAAGAAAGCAGCACTTGCAGATATCAAATCTCAAGTAGCTGATCTATCTGTAGACATAGCAGAAAAAGTGACACGTAAAGAACTTTCTCAGAAAGATGCACAACATGCACTTATCGAGCAATTACTAGCCGAAGCAAATATCTAAGAACATGAAATTATCTAGAGCTGCATCCCGATACGCAAATGCTATTCTTAGTCTAGCAATAGATAAGAGTGAAGCTGTCGCTGTAAATGAAGAAATGAAGACTATTCTAGTTACTCTTAACGGTAATAAAGAATTACGTGACTTCATGAGCAGTCCGTTAATCAAATCAGAACAGAAACGTGGCGCATTACGTCAGGTTTTTAAAGATGCAGGTGCAATCACAATGGGATCTTTTGATCTATTAGTAGATAATAAGCGTGCAGATATATTAATGGATGTCGCTACAAAGTATATTTTACTTTTTGAAGAAATGAATAAGCGTGAGATTGCTACAGTAACAACTGCTGTTGAAATCACTGCTGATTTAGAACAAAAAGTGCTAGCAAAAGCAAAAGCGCTTGCTGGTAAAGACATTACATTAGAGAAAAAAGTTGATGAATCTATACTAGGAGGATTTATTCTTAGAGTAGGTGATCAAGAAATCAATGCTAGTGTAGCAAACAAATTAGGACAATTAAAAAGAACATTTGCTACTAGATAGTAAATGTGTTTTAAAATTCCGCTTTCGCGAAAGCGTATTTAATTAAGAATAAATGGTCATTACGACCTATTTGATAAGAATAAAAACAAGAACATGGCAGAAGTAAATCCAGCAGAAGTATCTGCAATACTTAAGCAACAATTATCAGGTTTTGATGCAACTGCATCACTTGATGAAGTGGGAACCGTACTTACAGTAGGTGATGGTATCGCACGTGTTTACGGTCTTTCTAACGCCCAATATGGTGAACTAGTTGCGTTTACATCTGGGATTGAAGGTATCGTTCTTAACCTAGAAGAAGATAATGTAGGTGTGGTACTTTTAGGCCCATCAACAGGTATCGCTGAAGGTGACACTGTGAAACGTACACAACGTATCGCATCTCTTAAAGTAGGTGAAGGTATTGTAGGTCGTGTAGTAAATACATTAGGTGAACCTATCGATGGTAAAGGTGCTATTGAAGGTGACTTATATGAAATGCCTCTAGAGCGCAAAGCTCCTGGAGTTGTTTTCCGTCAACCAGTAACTGAGCCATTACAGACAGGTATTAAGTCTATCGACGCGATGATTCCTGTAGGTCGTGGACAACGTGAACTTGTAATTGGTGACCGTCAAACTGGTAAAACTACTGTTTGTATTGACACGATTCTTAACCAAAAAGAATTTTACGATGCTGGTGAGCCAGTATATTGTATATATGTAGCTATCGGACAAAAAGCGTCTACAGTTGCAAACATTGCAAAAGTACTTGAAGAAAAAGGTGCTCTTGCTTATACTACAATTGTTGCAGCAAATGCATCTGATCCAGCAGCAATGCAGGTTTATGCACCATTTGCTGGAGCATCGATAGGTGAGTACTTCCGTGATACTGGTCGTCCTGCACTTATTATTTATGATGATTTATCTAAGCAAGCTGTTGCTTACCGTGAGATCTCTCTACTTTTACGTCGTCCACCAGGACGTGAGGCGTATCCTGGAGATGTATTCTTCCTTCACTCAAGATTGTTGGAGCGTGCAGCAAAGGTTATTGCAGATGATGAAATCGCAAAAAACATGAACGACCTGCCAGATAGTTTGAAACCTATCGTTAAAGGTGGTGGATCTCTTACTGCACTTCCTATTATTGAAACACAAGCTGGTGATGTATCGGCTTATATTCCTACTAACGTAATTTCGATTACAGATGGACAGATTTTCCTAGATGGTGATTTATTCAACTCTGGTGTACGTCCTGCTATTAACGTTGGTATTTCAGTATCACGTGTTGGTGGATCTGCACAGATTAAGTCTATGAAAAAAGTATCTGGTACTTTAAAATTAGACCAGGCAGCTTTCCGTGAACTTGAAGCATTTGCAAAGTTCGGTTCTGACCTTGATGCAACTACACTAGGTGTTATTGAAAAAGGAAAGAGAAACGTTGAGATATTAAAGCAAGCAGAAAATGATCCTTACACTGTTGAAGATCAGATTGCAATTATCTATGCAGGTTCTAAGAACTTGTTGAAAAACGTTCCTGTTGAAAAAGTAAAAGAATTTGAAAGAGACTTTATAGAATTACTTAATGCAAAGCATAGAGGAACTCTAGATACTCTTAAAGCTGGAAAACTTACTGATGAAGTGATTGATACACTTACAGCAGTAGCAAAAGATCTTTCTAGTAGATACTAAGAACTTAGAGATCAGAGATGAGAAACATAGTTTCTTATCTCTGACTTCTAACCTCTAACTTCTAACAAATTATGGCGAATCTTAAAGAAATAAGAAACAGAATTTCATCAGTATCTTCTACCATGCAGATTACATCTGCTATGAAGATGGTGAGTGCAGCAAAGCTTAAAAAAGCACAAGATGCTATTACAGCAATGCGTCCTTATTCTGATAAGCTTACTGAGATTTTACAGAGTCTAAGCTCTACCTTAGAAGGTGAAGCCGGAAGCAAATTTGCAGAGCAACGTGAAGTAAAAAAAGCCTTAGTTGTCGCTATTACTTCTAATCGTGGTCTTGCAGGTGCTTTTAACTCTAATATTATTAAAGAATTGATTCGTTTGAATCAAGAAGATTTGAAAGGTATCGCTGTTTCTTACATGACTATAGGTAAGAAGGCAAACGATTTTGCAAAGAAGACCGATAATATTATCTCAAACAAGAGTGATCTTTTTGATGACATATCCTTTGATAATGTTGCTCTAATTGCTGAAGAGTTGATGGAGCTGTTTGTAACAGGTGAATTTGATAAAATTGTTTTAGTATATAACAGTTTTAAAAATGCTGCTACTCAAATTATAATGACTGAAGATTTCTTGCCGCTTAAACCAGTAGCAAAGGATGAAGCAGCTATTGAAACTCAAAAAGAGCTAGATTACATTTTTGAGCCTTCTAAAGAAGAAATCATTGAAGAGTTAATACCTAAGTCTTTAAAAATGCAATTGTACAAAGGAGTGCGTGATTCTTGGGCTAGTGAGCACGGTGCACGTATGACTGCAATGCATAAAGCAACTGATAATGCAACGGAACTTAGAGATCAGTTGAAGTTAACTTATAATAAAGCACGTCAGGCTGCGATTACTAACGAGATCCTTGAAATCGTAGGTGGAGCAGAAGCGTTGAATAATTAAAATACTATTCAAAGCTGTCATGCTGAATTTATTTCAGCATCTCATTTTATAATATCTAAAAGCCTTTCAGAAATGAAAGGCTTTTTTCATGTGGTAAAGTTTTTTTATTTTAAGATGTAACATTTTTTGACTTCTGCATCTAAAGGGAAACTTTAAATTCTAAATCATGAAAAAAATTATTTCCCTATTTGTTGCACTTTGTCTTTCTATGTTAGTATTGGCTTGTGATGATCAAAAGGCAATTCAGGTAGAAGTATCTGGATCTGGACAGCCTATATTATTTCTTCCTGGTTTTACGGTTCCCGGTGAGATTTGGAATCCAACGGTAGATCAATTAAAAAATAAGTATCAATGTCACGTGGTGACTTTAGCCGGATTTGATTCAATGGAACCTATAGAGTTTCCATGGTTACCTAAAGTAAATGAATCTCTAGAAAACTATATTATTGATAATAAGTTAGAAGATGTCATCGTAATAGGTCATAGTTTAGGTGGTACTATCGCTACCTGGCTTGCTAGCAGAGAAAATTCTAAAATTAGTCAATTAATACTAGTAGATGCGTTGCCTGCAGCTGGTGCTCTTATGTTTCCAGATTTTAATCCAGATAATTTATCTTATGACAGTCCTTTTAATAAACAACAACTAGAGATGAGTCAAGAAAACTTTGAGCAAATGGCAACAGGAATGTCTATGGGAATGAGCACTAATTCTGAAGCTCAAACGCAAATCAAAAACTGGATACTTGCCGCAGACCGTAAAACCTATGTCTATGGATATACCGATTATCTTAAATTAGACATGCGAGAAGATCTTAGTAAAATTAATGTGCCTGTTACAATACTTGCAGCTGCACTACCTTATGGGGAAGACATGTCCAGAAACACCTATGAAACACAATATAAAAACCTTAAAGAGTATCATTTAATAATATCTAAGGATTCCGCTCACTTTATTATGTTAGATCAACCTGATTGGTTTAAGAGTCAAATTTTAAAAGCACTGGCTGAGTAATGATTCATATAGAAAGAGATTTTAAAGAAATTTACAATAAGCACTCAGATAAAGTGTATCGACTTTGTATAGGTTATGCGGCCGGAAATGAAGATCTAGCAAAAGACTGGCATCAAGAGACATTTATTAAAGTCTGGAATCACAGAAAATCATTTAAGGGTGATTCTTCCATCAGTACTTGGATTTATAGAATAGCGGTAAACACTTGTCTCAGTGATTTAAGAACTCCTAAAAGAAAAGTTACAACAGAAAGACTAGTCAGTGATCAAACAGATTCTAATGAGATATCTGAAGATCGTACAGGCATGATTCAAAAGATGTATCACTGCATCAATCAATTAACATCTCAAAATAAAACACTTATTTTAATGGAGTTAGAGGAAATCCCTCAATCTACCATTGCAAATACGACAGGTTTAGAACATGGAGCCCTTAGAACCAGATTAAGTCGTATTAGAAAATCACTTTTAAAATGTATAAAAAATGGATAACGATATATTAAATAAAGTATGGAATGAAAATAAATCATCTCATACGATTCCTGAACCTAGTTCTATTATAGCTATGGCAAATCAGCAGCGACGTAAACAGAATATAGGCTTAATTGTTATGGGAATTACCGTTTTAATTCTGATCACTTATGCTACACTATACTTACCAAATTCATTTAATAGCTTTAGCTTGGGACTTACTTTAATGGTTGCTTCTATGCTAGTGAGAATCATCATTGAGATGTATTCAAAACTTCAAAAGGCTTCAAAACTTGCTTCAATGGATGCCAAAACTTATAAACTATACCTAAAAAGATATTATAAGTGGCGTATGAAAATCAATTACATTCTTACACCAGTATGTTTTGCTATTTATTGCTATGGATTGTATTTATTATTTCCCTATTTTAAGAATGAGTTTTCTAACGGATTTTATATTTATCTAATTGTCTCAGCAGTAATTTCTCTAATCGTTATAGGGGCTATAATTATAAATCAGATTATTAAAGAAACACGTTTTTTAAAGCTATTACAACACTAAATTCATATACGTAATTTTCTATTGGCACCACATTTGGGAATTTTAATGATGTTAAGAGTTATATGTTATCTTTCGATTCATCACATCCTTTTTTTCAAGATTTAGGATTTTACGGAAAAGAAGTTCATACATTAATTCATGCTGGGTATAATTCTAACCCTTTAACTTCAACATTCAATTTATAATATGATAACTGGTTATTACGTAAGCTTACCTAAAAAAATAATATCTAAGGACTCTAGATTTAATCCTAAGAACGATTTGTATTCTATTTTCGCTTTTAAATTGATTAATGACAAAGAAGCTTGGTATACAAATAAAATCGAGCATAAACCATTTATTAGAGATTTTATCTGGGATGGAAATAATTTTGATACTAATAGTAGTTTGGAAAAAATAAAAATAGTGGATAAAAATAAGATGATTTGGATAAATGATTATAAAGGAGGCAAGAATCGAGTTTTCAACCTTTTTAGTTCTTTAACTGAAAATACTAGAATTTGTGAAAACTCTTTAATATTTATTTCTTTCGATAAATTAAAAAATTATTCCAATCATTCTTTTGAAAACACTTTAACTTATGATTTGTTTTTTAAAAATTAATTTTATCTAGGTAAATTCATCAATCAAAAAGCCTTTCAGAAATGAAAGGCTTTTTTGATGCTCAAACTTTTTTAGAATATACATGTAACATTTTTTGACTTCTGCATCTAAAGGGAAACTTTAAATTCAAAATCATAAAAAAAATTCTTTCCCTATTTGTTGCACTATGTCTTTCTATCGTTGTTATGGCTTGTGATGATCAAAAACCCCTTAAGGTAGAGGTATCTGGATCTGGACAACCTATATTATTTCTTATTATACTTCTACGGGATTATATAAATTCGTTGGTAGAAGCGGAAAACTAAGGAAAGCTTTAGGGATGGCGCCATTAGCTGTTGATCCTAGAAAAGCACATCATCTTATTCCACAAGCGAATGATTTTCTGATTCATCCTGTAATACAAAAAGCGGCAGGACAAGGTTTTCATATAGATGAAGCTTTAAATGGTATACCTGTAAGTGATGTTATTCATAATGCTCCGCATATACAATATAGCGCAAAAATCAAACAACTTCTTAATAACTGGAACATTCAATATCCAAATGCAACTGGTTTAGAAGTTTATAGTAAAGTGGTAGAACTAACTACGAATATTAAACATGTTATAGATACAAATCCGGGAGTTCCATTAGATAATTTAATACATTTAATAAACTAAACTAAATGGGGAATTACTTTATCATTTATGAAAATTGTAGAAGGAAAAACTTTGGAAGGTATCCTCAAATAAAAGATTATATATATAAATCAAAAATAAATTCAGGAAAATTTATTGATTTATGGATAGGAAAAGAGGTTCCAAATAATATTATATTGGAAAAAGCGGAGTTATTGCTGAATGATAATTCAAACTTAACTCATGGTTTGGTGCCTCTAGGAGCTATAGGTTTTACTGGAGCCTTAGTCATAAATAATGAATTAAAATTCTTATTTAAAGAGCATTATATTTACGGAATTAACTTTCTTCCATTAAATGTATACCACAAAGGCGTTCTTTTAGATAATTATAACATAAGTCATATTTCTAAATTTGATGATGATTTAATAGATTTTGAAAAAACACAATTTTCAAAAACTCATGGATCTTATCCTAATAGAGTAACCGAAATTATTGACATCAATTCCAAGGCTGAATTTTATAATGAAAAAGCAAAATATTCTAATCCAGCTGATAATACTTATATTCTAATTGATAAATTTAGAATTAATGAAAATTTCAATGATATTGATTTATTCGCTCTGCAACATGTATTTGGTGGTATTAAATTTATTATTTCAGAGAAATTGAAATCAGCTATGGATGAGTTAGGCGTAGTATGTTATAACTATAGACCCATCAACATTGGATATAACGAATGGGAATCAGATCCTAAAGTTAGGTTTGAACGTTATGGAACTAAGTAGATAAAAATTATGAAAAATTATTTTTTGACTTTTAGCATTGTGGCAATTGCAATCTCCTGCACGTCAAAAAAAGCGGTAAATGATTTAAAACCTGAGCCCAATTATTTTCTTTTTGAATATTATGACGAGGAATCAACGGAAGGAGATGTTGAATTTTTTAGATCATTAGCAACATCGATTGACTCTACAGGTTTAAAAGGGTTGGATTCTTTAGTTACAATTTATGAAAATAAAATAGCTCGGGATAGCGTAAAAACAAGGAAGTGGATTCAGAATGATATTGCATTGAAGGTGGAAGAGGACTCCATTTGGCGTTATGAAGAATATAAAGGTGATATGAGAGGAGACTATCAACTCATATCAAAAAGCAATGGAATTCTAAGGTATTATAACAAGGCTAGGAATATTAATTATAAAAATGACACGCTATTTAATACAAACGAAGGTGTTACTTTTAAAATAGATAAAAAAGATGTTAAAACCATTAAGGGTTATAAATGTTATAAAGTTATAATTGAAAAAGAAAATTTAGTACTACGAGATTACAATACGGGCAAAGCAACATATGAATTATATGTTACTGATGAAATTAAATTACCAACCCATTCCGTTTTAAATATACCTACTAATTCAATTGAAGTTTTTCCTTTAGAGGCTGTTGTATCTTTTGAGAATAAGGCATTTTCTAAGTCTTTTTATAACATTAAGGTTATTGAATAGCACTTTTCCTTTAAACGCTTATGGCACCACATTTGAACAACAATCCGTAAATTACACCTATGAAAGCAATCTATATTTTACTAGCCTTGACCATTAGCTCTTGTGGAGCCCAAAAAATGTCAGAAACCTATACCTCTGCAGACTTTCCGGTCTCTCAACAAGCATATGCACAAGCATGGAATGGTGGCGCACCTGGATCTGGTAGTGGGATCACTTTATATTTCCCTACAAAAGTTACTAGTGGTAAAGAGGTTGTTGCGATCTACTTTCGCAATAGCGTTAATAAAACAGTAAACTACACGGCAGATGACCGCATGATGATGGTGTCACGATTCCGCACAGATTTTAATAATCGTCAAGATCTGATCATGGATTTGGATTCTAAAAAAGAGGCGCAAAATGAAGCGCCTAATATTGAGAAATTCCCGTTTGAGTTGAAAGATAATGAAGCCGTTATTGCTTTAAAAGAAATTAATAGTGATTCCATAAGCTATGTAAAGCTGCTTGATATTCAAGAACGCTCGCAATTGGATATGCCTTCTATGCCTCAATAGGTCATTTCACTCAATCAAATATAGTAGGCGCTCATTATAGCTATGAGCGCCTTTTTTATGCGCTTAAGTTTGACTCATAAAATTTACAACTATGAAAAATCTATTGAGAATAACAATTATCGCTTTGACATTTTCGGGACTTGCAAATGCTCAAGGAGCAGAAATTGCTAGAGAAATCCGAAACTACATGAACGCAGAGACCAGTGACGAGATGATAGAAGTAAAAGATAAAGCAGGTAAAACACACTATGTGCGCAGTGCTGCAACGACTACGGCACATCATATAGGTGGACAGAATACTTCTACAAATACAGTCGTTTTTGACGCCTTTAATGCTCATCCAGAGTGGCAAAACATGAATGTAGTCGTAGACTGGACAGGCAGCATGTACAGTTATGTAGGTCAGGTAGTGCGATGGCACCATGTCAATAAAGACAAACAATTGATGAATAGCATGGTGCTTTTTAATGATGGCGATGATAAATTGAGACAAGGACGCAGTGGTAAAACAATAGGTAGTACAGGTGGTATTTATTTTCCTAACCATTTAGATATTGATAGTTTTTTAAATACTGTTGCAACAGCAGTAGATAATGGCGGCGGCGGCGATGGGCCAGAAAATGATGTTGAGGCCATCATAGCAGCACAAGCACATGACCAATCTGGTAGTGACTTTGTTCTCATTGCAGATGCTACTAGTATTAGAGATATTTCTCTAGTACATCAAATTAAGCGACCAGTACATGTCATTCTTTGTGACCATGTTTCACCAGATTACATCACGCTTGCCCGTACTACTGGCGGCAGCATTACATGGCCAGGTGGTTATACAGACTATAGCCAGGTGCAATGCACTACACATCATGTAACCGTTTGCAATCATCACCATAGTCACGATATGGCGTGTCATGTTCATGAATAAATTATAGTAATAAGCAATTATTTTAAATACGCTTTCGCGAAAGCGTTGCATTGTAGAACCTTGTGATTATAACTACCTTTGAGCGGTAATAATTACAAGGTTTTTTTGAGCGCAATTAATCGTCTTTTTAAGCACACATTTGTCTATGGTCTAGCGACCGTACTACCTCGATTATTAACCGTATTACTGACGCCCTTACTAACTAACTACTTACCTAATCCAGAAGATTTTGGGGAAGTCTCCATCATATTCTCTTGGATCATAATCTTTAATGTCTTGTTGACTTATGGTACAGAGACGGCGTTTTTTAGATATTTTACAGAGACTGATGATAAATCTAAGGTTCTAGGAACGGCTATAGGCACTTTGTTAGGTACTACGTTATTATTTGTGATTGTTTCTTACTTAAGTTTAGACCACATCGCTTCATGGACTGATAAATCTGCAAATTACTGGAGATGGGTGATAGGTGTACTGGCTTTTGATACTCTAGCAGTAGTGCCATTTGCATACATGAGAGCACAAGGCAAAGCGGTAAAGTATGCAGTAATTAAAATGATTAACGTAATCATTTCGGTAGGTTGCAGTGCGCTTTTCTTGATATGGCTGCAAGATATTCCAGGTTTACGAGATTGGTTGCCTGGTGATAAGATTGAATTGTATTTCATCGCATTTTTTGGGGCAAGTGCACTCACGTTTTTGGTGATTTGTAAACCATACTTCAGTAAGTGGAAGTTTGATGTCTTGTTATGGAAAAGAATGCTGCGCTATGGCTTTCCTATTTTAATAGCTGGATTAGCATTTGCTATTAATGAAACCTTTGATAAAATATTATTAGAATGGTTGTTGATTGATAATGCTACTGATCAAGTAGGAATCTATACGGCATGTTATAGACTTGCTGTAGGGATGACTTTGTTTTCAACAGCCTTTAAATTAGGAGTCGAACCTTTCTTTTTTAGTGAGGCAAAAAATGAAAAGGCACCACAGCTCTATGCTCAAATTACAAAGATGTTTGTAATCTTGGGCTCGATAGCATTGCTTGCTTATATAGTATTAGTAGATCTGATTAAAGTATTATTAATCAATGAAAAATATTATGATGCGATGGATATCGTACCTATGGTATTGATTGCCTATTTATTTTTTGGGATATATCAGTCCATATCTGTTTGGTATAAGGTAACTGATAAAACTAAATATGGAGCTTATATTTCAGTTCTCGGAGCTGCGTTAACTATAGGATTGAACATTCTATTGATTCCACAAATGGGTTATATAGCCAGCGCAATAACTACATGCGCTGCTTATGGATTAATGATGGTAACTTCTTATGTACTCAGTAGAAAGCATTTTGCAATACCATATGACCTTAAAAATATCTTATTGTATTTAATCGTTTCGATTAGTTTTTCCCTGATATTCTTTTATTTTTTCAGAGAAGAGTTGGGTATAGGCAGTTGGAGTCTTTATCTTGTGGGAATACTAATGACGGCTGTTCTAGCCGGATTAATCTGGATACGAGAGAAAACATTTATTAAAAATTTGATTAAAAAATAATGACCATAAAAATCATCAATAAATCGGCACATGCATTACCTCATTATGAAACTGAGGCTAGTGCAGGAATGGATTTAAGAGCAAACCTAGAAACAGCAGTGATTCTGGAACCTATGGAACGTGCCATTATTAAAACAGGTCTATTTATAGAACTACCTATAGGTTATGAAGCGCAAGTAAGACCTAGAAGTGGTCTCGCTGCAAAAAAAGGTATTACAGTTTTAAACGCACCAGGAACAGTCGATGCAGATTATCGTGGTGAAATAGGCGTGATTCTTGTAAATTTATCAAATGAAGCGTTTACTATTGAAAACGGTGAACGTATTGCACAACTTGTCATTGCAAAGCATGAGCGTGCACAATGGCAAAAAGTAGAAGAATTAAGCAGTACAGATCGCGGTGCAGGCGGTTTTGGAAGTACTGGAGTAAAATAAATTAAACATAACATTAACTGCATAAGCAGTATAATAACGTATCGCATACTATGAAAATAATTGTACCTATGGCTGGCCGTGGTTCTAGATTAAGACCACATACATTAACAGTTCCTAAGCCGTTAATTCCTATTGCAAATAAACCTATCGTTCACAGATTAGTGACAGATATTGCTCGCATATTAGAAGAGCCAGTTACTGAAGTGGCTTTTATATTGGGCGATCCGGCATTTTTTGGCGATGATGTAGTAAAAAGTTTAGAAGAGTTAGCTACCAGTCTAGGAGCAAAAGCTAGTATATACCGTCAAGGTGAACCATTAGGAACAGGACACGCTATTATGAGTGCGGCAGACTCACTTTCAGGACCTGCAGTAGTTGCTTATGCAGACACGTTAATAAGAGCAGATTTTAAACTGGATCCTACAGCAGACGCTGTTATATGGACAAAGCAAGTTGATCAACCAGAAGCATATGGTGTGGTAAAACTTAACGATAAAGAAGAAATTGTTGAGCTAGTTGAAAAGCCAGAAACTTTTGTGTCTGATCAAGCTGTAATAGGAATCTATTACTTTAAAGAAGTTGCAGACCTTAAAAATGAGTTACAGTTTGTATTAGAAAATAACATCATTAATGGTGGAGAATACCAAATTAATGATGGTATCAAACGCATGATGCAAAATGGGAAAGTTTTTAAAACAGGAACCGTAGATGAGTGGATGGACTGTGGTAATAAAGTGGTTACTGTAGAGACCAACACACGCATCATCGAGTTTATGAAAAAGGACGGAAGTGATGAAATCAACACAAATCCTACCTTAGAAAATGCTAAAATCATAGAACCTTGCGTTATAGACCCATCAGTAGTCATTAAAAACTCTACAGTAGGGCCACACGTTTCTATAGGAGCAGGAACTACTATAGAAAACTCAACTATTAAAAATTCATTAATACAGTGTCATTCTGTAATTAAGAACGCTATTTTAGATGAGGCTATGATAGGAAATCACGTAAAGTATAATGCAAACTATAACAAGGTAAGCATCGGTGATTATACAGTAATGGAATAATTATTGAACTTAAAACAGAATGAAAAAACACTTATCAATTATTTTGATAGCTACTGCCCTATCCTGGAGCACGACTACATATGCTCAAGAAGAAGTAGAAGCAGTAGAAGTGAATCAAGATGATCTAGGTGACGTTTCTAATGGTTTTAAAGATGCATTTTTTAACGCTCTTGCAGAAAAAGCTAAAGGGAATCATGATCGAGCCATAGTATTGTTAGAAAACTGTGCAAAAAATGAACCTACTTCTGGAGCAGTACAATTTGAACTAGCAAAAAATCATTTTGCAAATAAGGATTTTAATAAAGCAGAACAATCTGTTAGAAAAGGAATAGAACTATCTGGTAACAATGAGTGGATGCTCGATATGCTTTTTGACATATATGATGAGCAAAAGCAATATGATAAAGCAGTTCCCGTAATGGAACAACTAGTAAAAATCAATGATAACTATGTTGAGTTTTTACCAACCTTATATTACCGTACTGGCCAGTATGATAAAGCTTTAAAATCCCTTAATGATATAGATGCTCGACAAGGTAACGATGATCCACGCAGAAATGCTCTACGTCGCAGTCTCGAAAGTAGACAGCAACAAGAAGTACGTAATGAAAATAATATAGAGTCATTAGAGGCAGAAATCGCAAAGAATCCTAAAAATGAACAAGCCTATATAAACTTAATTTACATGCATAGTCGCAATGGAGATCAGGATGCTGTTTTTGAAGTAGCTCAAGATTTTGAGCGTAATTTACCAGATAGTGATGCTGCCCATTTGGCCCTTTATAAAATATACTTTAAAAACGATCGTATAGAAGAAGGCGAGGCTAGTTTAGAAAAAGTATTGACATCAAATAAGATTGATCGAGAAACTAAAATGAAGGTTCTACAAGACTTCATAAGTATGTCAGACGGTCGTGTAGAACTAGAGAAAGCAGTAAACCAAGCGATCGATTGGTTATCTGATGATATTGAAGACCCTAATGCTTATCGTGCCATGGGTGATTTTTATCTTAAGAAAAAGGACCCTATACAAGCCATTGCTTTTTATGAAAAAGGTCTTGAGCTAGATGGTAATGATATTGATATTATTAAGAGCATAGCTTTATTGAGTATTGATATTAAAGATTATAATAAAACGCTAGCGGTAACAAATACTGCCATAGAAAAATTCCCAGCACAGCCATTATTCTATTTATTAAATGGTGTGGCTCATAATAGTTTAAATACTCCAGATAAGGCTATTGAAATTATAGAATTGGGACAAAGCTATTTACTAGATGAATTTAAATTAGAGCAGGATATGTACCAGCAGCTCGCTATCTCTTATGATAAAAAAGGAGACACAGCTCGTGCTTCTAAAATGAGAGCCAAAGCTCAAGAACTTTCTAAAAAGTTATAAATGAAAGCATACAGAATTATATACATCTTTCTTGCGTTAGTTATTACAAGTTGTGGTAGTGTACAAAAAGCTGCAAATAACGCTAGTGCTACCGCAAAAAAGGCAAGTGTAGTAAAGGCTCATACAGCTGCTCGCACAGACTTTAAAACCATGCAGTCTAGACTTTCTGTAAGTTATAAAGACGAGAAGCAATCGCGTAATGTGACGGTAGATTTACGCATTGAAAAAGGAAAACAAATCTGGATGAGTGCAAAGTTCCTTGGCTTTACAGCAGCAAAAATTTATATTACTCCAGATCGTGTACAGTTTTATGAAAAACTAAAAGGAAGATCCTTTGATGGTGATTTTTCATTAATAAGTGACTTTTTAGGTGAGCCACTAGAATATCAACAGCTGGAGGATCTATTATTAGGCCAGGCAGTTGAATCGTTACAGCCTCATGATTTCTCTATCGTTGATAATCAGTATCAATTTAAACAAGGACAGCTTATTGAAAAGCTATTTAAATTACGTCCATCAGACTTTAAATTAAGCCAGCAATCTATAAGAAAACCTGCAGATGACAGTTTTCTAGTCATTACTTATCCAGACTATCAGATAGTGGACAAGCGCATTATTCCGCTAGAGGTAAAAGTCGATGCAAAACGTGGTAAACGTCTTTCTCAAGTCATATTAGAATTTAAAAATATAGAGTTCAATCAGGACCTATCATTTCCATTTTCAATTCCGTCTAATAGCAAACCCATGAATCTATAATGGGAAGAAAGAGTTTGTTATTTACGATTTTGTTTTTGAGTTTTGCTTTCGCGAAAGCGCAGTCAGAAAAAGCACAGCTTGAAGCTAAAAAGGCAAGGATACAGGCCGAAATCAATCAGTTCTCAAGGTTACTTTCTAATGTTAAGAAAGAAAGTAAAACGATGGTATTGCTCGTGGAGACTATCGACAAAAAAATAGCCAGCACCCAAGAATTAATAAACATTACAAATAAACAGGCTAATTTAATCACGCGCAGTATTAAGAAAAATACGGACGAGAATGCCAAGCTTAAAAAAGAAATCAAAACTCAAAAAGAAGAATATGCTCGCATGATTGTCAAAGCATATAAATCAAAAAATGAGCAAAGTAGATTAATGTTTTTACTATCATCTGAAGATTTTTTACAGGCGTACAAAAGAGTACAGTACTTAAAATCATATGCAGATTATCGTAAAAAGCAGGCAGATGAAATCACTGCTAAATCCATGCGGCTAGAGCAGATTAATAAAGACCTGCAAGAAGAAAAAAAGCAAAAGCAAGAGGTTTTAAAAATTAATAAACAACAACGTATTGCATTACAAAAAGATAAGCAAGAGCAAGAAAATTTACTAGCTGTTGTAAAACAAGACGAGAAGAAATACTCTAAAGAGATAAGAGAAGCCAGTAAAGAACGTGCGATAATTAATAGACAAATTCAAAAGCTGATTGAGGCCGATATCGCAGCGTCTAATAAAGGTAAAACCGGTGCGGTAAAAGGAAAGTTTTATTTATCACCAGAGGCAAAAGTACTCGCAAATAACTTTAAGTCTAACAAGGGAAAATTGCCCTATCCAGTAGATGAATTTATCATCTCAAGAAAATATGGTGATCAACCGCATCCTGTACTTGCCGGAATTAAAATTGCTTCCAATGGATTGCGATTTCAAGCGCCATCTAACTCACCAGCAAAAGCAATTTTTACTGGTGAAGTGGTAAGAGTGCAAAAGGCAGCAAACGGTATTTTATCTGTTTATATAAGACATGGTAATTACACGTCTGTCTATGGTAACTTAAAAAGTGTTGTCGTGCAAAAAGGTAATCAAATTAAAACGCAAGACATTATAGGAACTGTTTTTACAGACAATTCTGGTGTAACAGAGCTACGTTTCGTACTTATGGAAGATAGCCACACAGTTGATCCTGCTGGGTGGTTATTGAGGTTTTAATAACCTGATTTACTACTCAAACAATGCTTTCAATTCCGTAGCGTCTTTTGCCTTCATTTTACCTGCAAGAACTAGACTCAATTGCTTGCGACGCAATGCGGCATCGTATTTTGATTTCTCATCCTCGGTTTCTGGTAATATAGCTGGTACTTGTACTGGACGACCTGTTTCATCCACAGCAACAAAGGTGTATATAGCCTCGTTTGCTTGGGTTTTTTCACCACTCTCACGATCTTCTATCCATACGTTCATATGAACTTCCATAGATGATGTAAAAGCTCTTGAAACCTTAGCCTCTATTGTTACAACACTTCCTAATGGCACCATTCTATTAAACGCGACATGATTTACAGATGCTGTTACAACAATACGTCTAGAATGTCTTCTAGCGGCAATGCTGGCTGCACGGTCCATACGTGCTAGTAACTCACCACCAAATAGATTATTCAATGGGTTGGTCTCACTAGGTAAAACCATATCAGTAACTGTAGTAAATGATTGTGAAGGCGTTTTGGCTTCCATTTTAATAATTTTTTGCAAAGGTAAGGTGTACTATTTCTATTCTAACAAAATGTCACAAATGCTAAGGATAATTTAACGTGAGTGAGGTAATTGTGCTTTACATAGTAAGAATAAAAAATAGATGGAGCTTTATTTATAAACTATTTAATTCTGCTTGAAGATTTTTTTTCGCTTGTTTTTCGTACAATACTTTAAATGTAGATGTAGAATAAATAAAAGGCTTTTCTAAAAAGTGTTTGAGCATCTTTTTACGTCCTTTTTTATAAAGAAACGTGGGTACTTTGCTATATTCTTTTCTTATTAACTGAGAATAAAGATTGTATCGCGCTATTGGACTTCCTAGGATAGCTAGATCAAAATCTATTATCCATTGCGTGTCTTTTAAAAATGCGTTGTGTGTTTTAGTAGCTAATATATGTGACTCTATTGTCGTCAGGTCGTTAACAGAAAGAGCTGTTTTATTAAGTACGTTTAATGCTTTTTCTGCACTATCTTCTTCGTTCTTTTTATTCCAAATGCCGTAGATAATATCATGATAAAAGATAGCAAACGCCACTAAGTCTGGTTTTTCTAGCTCTTTTTTATGGGTGTCGTAATATTCAAATAATTCTTCGAGATGAGTCAGATTATGATAGGTTCTATGAGATTCTGTGTAGTGAGACTCAAGTTCATTCCAAAGAAGTTCAATGGATTGATTCTCGTTTATATATGAAGAAGTTAGATTTATGAATCGCGCTTTTAAAGTCATGATAACCTTATTTGGTTTTTAACCATTCTTTCCTAGATTGACTATAAACGTGAAAACGGTTATCGCCAAAATCAGTAAAAGTTTTTTCTAATGTCATTCCGTTTGCTATAGCTACTTTTTCCGATCCGTGATTATCTATATGAAGCATGGAAACAACAGTATGGTTAAAGTCTAGGTCCATTTTATGTTCAAAGGCATAATTTTTTGCAGCAACAGCAGCCTCAGTAGCATATCCTTTGTTGCGGTGACCTGGCAGTATCGAATAACCTACTTCTAGACGTGGTTCACCATCTATGTGTTGTACAAGAATGCCACACTGACCTATCATTTTACCTGTTGTTTTATCAATAAGCGCATTAAGTCCGCCACGATTTTCTTCATATCGCAACAAGCATTTCTCAAACCAAAATGCACATAATTCAAGTGCCGTTTTATCTGCATCTAAAAAAAGAAAATGCCGATTCAAGTCAGGACTGAAAAAGGGTAGCCATGTTTCAAAATCGCTTTTTGTAATCAAGCGAAATCTCAATCGGTCTGTTTCTAGATTTACAGGAATGTACTTCATGAGATGAAGTTAATGAAAATAGACTTAAGAATATGTTTTCATCTTAGTTCAAAGGATGTGCCTTTAATGCTAGATAAAGTGATGAGATATCAATCTGTGCACTATTTAAAATCATCTAAGATTTTAAAGTCAAACGTTATAAAATGAAATCTTATTTAGAAAGAGAACCAGTAAGTAACCAGGCACCTGTAAAGCCTTGCTTTCTTAAACGATACAATTCGTTAATCGCGTCATTACGATCTGCATGGCTAGAGAAAGCCACATTATGTAACCCATACTTGTTCACACCTATACGTTGTGAATCATAGCCATTGCGTTTAAGTTGTGCTACTTTTTTATCAGCATTTGCAGGATCTCTAAAAGCGCCAGCAACAATATGATAATTTTTAACTACAGGCGCAACTTCTAGCTCTATACTAGGCAACGGATTGCTTATCATAAAGGTAGCTTCTTGAATTTCGCGAGTAAATTCTTCATCTGCCATTTCTTGAACTGCAATATCGTTCTGAGCTTCTTGAGTGGTGTAGGTATCAAAACCTACATAGCTCAATCCTATTAATACTGCTCCTATCGCTGCATAACGCAACCATGGTGTTTTACTTGCCGCAGGAACGTGTAAAGGAACTACTGGAGTTTCTTCAATTTCTTCTTTTTGAACCGGTGGTAATTCTATAGTTGCCGCTGCAGGAACTGGAATCTTAGTTTCTACAGGTGTTCTATCTACTGCATAGGTTTCATGCGCAGTAAGCCCAAAAGCCTCTGGAAGATAATTCACTAAATACATAGGCGTAAACTGTAATGATTGTTCATCATTACGTGTAAAACGGCCTATTTTATGGATCGTTACTACTCCATTGGTATCTAGTTCGTGATCTAAAAATCGCACATAATTGCGCACTTCTTGTACCGCTTGTTGATATGGAATAGATTCTACAGTCGCTACATAATTTACTAATAATCCATCGTTTTGCTGGATTTGAGCATTAAAGCTCAGTCCTTTTTTAGGTGGATAGATGGTATGACTGCTCGCAAAATGTTGGGCTGGTACACGGCGCGATATAAACGCACCATAACCTGGCAGCACTACACACTCGTGGCGATATAATAAGTCTGATATGTAAGTAGCGATTTGCATATGACAAACCTAAAAAAATAATCAAAACCATCAAGCGCTACCGGCAACTAGTTATTAAGAAAATGAATCGTTGATGGCTAAGTGTATAATTTTGAGGAATTACGCTTTCGCGAAAGCGTGTTATTTAAAATCATTACAAATCTGTTAACGGCTATATTGCTGTTTCTACTGGTTAGTTTCCGTACTAAAATAACTAAATTTGCAACCATATAATATACACCATGCTGGACCGAGTTAAGGAACATATTGAGAAAGTAAAAAGTTTTAAGGCAGATTCTAAAGAAGCTATTGAGGCTTTTAGAATTGAATATCTAGGTAAAAAAGGTTTGTTAAATGACTTTTTTGCTGCATTTAGAGAAGTGCCTAATGAGCAAAAGAAAGATTTTGGCCAGGCGATTAATGAGCTCAAGCAAAAAGCGACTGATAAGGTAAATGCCCTAAAGGAATCTATAGAATCCAAGCAAGAAGAAGCTGGTATTTATGGAGACTTAACGCGCACAGGTTATCCTATGGAGATAGGTGCACGCCATCCTATATCGCTGGTTAAGAATCAAATTATAGAGGTGTTTTCACGTATAGGCTTTAATGTGAGTGAAGGTCCAGAAATTGAAGATGACTGGCACAATTTTACCGCATTAAACTTACCAGAACATCATCCAGCACGTGATATGCAAGACACGTTCTTTATACAGACTAATCCAGATGTGTTATTGAGAACGCACACCTCTAGTGTGCAAGTGCGTTATATGGAAAATAATAAACCGCCGATTAGAACGATATCACCAGGTCGCGTTTTCCGTAATGAGGCTATAAGTGCTCGTGCACACTGTATTTTTCATCAAGTAGAAGGTCTTTATATTGATAAGGATGTGAGTTTTGCAGACATGAAACAGACGCTTTTGCATTTTACTCAAGAGATGTTTGGTAAGTCTAAAATCAGATTGCGACCATCATATTTCCCGTTTACAGAGCCTAGTGCAGAGATTGACATTTATTGGGGTCTTGAAAACGAGACGGATTATAGAATTACTAAAGGTACTGGATGGTTAGAGATAGGTGGATGTGGTATGGTAGATCCTGCGGTGCTTACTAACTGTGGAATTGATCCAGAGGAATATAGTGGTTTTGCCTTTGGAATGGGTGTGGAACGTATTGCGATGTTGTTATACGGTATAGGTGATATTCGCATGTTTTTTGAAAACGATGTGCGTTTCTTAAAACAATTTTCTAGTACCATCTAAAAAGTGATTACTAAACTTATTTTTGTGTACAACGCAAACTCTGGTAAAATTAACTCGTTACTAGATGGTGCACATAAAATAGTGAGTCCAGACACCTATGATTGCAAACTGTGCGATCTCACTTATGGCGTTTTTAAAGAAAATGAGAAATGGTCACGCTTCCGCAAAAACTTGCTTGATACGAACCCTAATTTACAATTAGAATTTCTACATAAAGACGAGTTTTCAAAACAATACTGGTCTAAGTGGTTGCCTAAGTACAAGTTCCCGATTGTTTTAAGCATGAGTGATGCTGTGCAAGATTACAATGATGGATTTGGTACAAACTCTGGATTAGATATATTTATAAGTACAGCAGTTTTGAATGAGCAGGAAACTATAGATCAACTTATAGTAACGATTGAAAAACGATTAAAATAGTCATGAAAAAAGACATCATTATACCAGAAGTAAACGACGTTCACATTGCGATAATGAAAGAATGGAATGAGGACTTCTCTTCAAATGATTGGAATATTTACCTCATTAATAATAGTAAAGAAGCTATTGAATCTGTAATGGTCATGAGTCGTGGTAAGCATAGTGATGGGCGCAAGACGACTACCTTTAGGCAAGCTTTTCCTGTAGTGGCTGCAAAAAGCGCCATTAAAGTAGAGCTTATCATGGAAGAGGTTTTTTCATTTACAAATGAAATTATATTGACCTATTTTAAGGACAATAAACTTTATGATAAAACCTTTACCGCTGCACCGCATACTATTAAAGAAGATAATTTTGAAGATGTACCTATAATGGGGCAAAAAGGCATCTTGTTGAATTAAATTACATAGTTTAAAAGCTGGACCTTATCCAGTTGCCTAATTTTCACTGGTTTTCCCAAACTCTCTTAAAATGAGCTGTTTTAGGTTAATACTGAGTTAAAACGCGTTAGTTGAAAAACCAAATCGACACTAACGCAGTATATCAAGCAGTATAACACATTAACTAAAACAAAAAAACTATGAAAAAGTCAAAATTTTTGAGCCTTGCGCTCGTAGCTGTAGCCCTATTTATCGGTCAGAACTCTGTTGCCCAAGACGGAATGATGAAAAAAGAAAAAACGGTAATGGTAGGTGGAGCTGAGATGTATCCTTCTAAAAACATCGTAGAGAATGCAGTAAACTCAAAAGATCACACCACTCTTGTTGCAGCAGTTAAAGCGGCAGACCTTGTAGAAACATTATCTAGTGAAGGACCTTTCACGGTTTTTGCACCTACTAACGCAGCATTTGATGCTTTACCAGCAGGAACAGTAGATACGTTATTGAAGCCAGAAAATAAAAAAGCATTAACAGGCGTGCTTACTTACCATGTAATCGCTGGAAAATTTAGCGCTGCAGATGTAATCGCTTTAATCAAAAAGAATAACGGTAAAGCAGTAGTAACAACTGTAGCTGGAGCTGATCTAACTTTAACCATTAAAGATGGTAAAGTAGTAATCACAGACGCAAATGGTGGAATGGCTACCGTAACGATAGCAGACGTTAACCAATCTAATGGAGTAATCCACGTAGTGGACGCAGTACTACTTCCTAAAATGTAATCCCTAACTACATTTTAAGAATAAAAAACCCCAAGTGCGAGCTTGGGGTTTTTGTTGTTTTAAATATAGTCGCTGGAGATTACCCCACAAATCGCTCATCCATTTCCATAGTAGTGCCACAATTATCGCAAGTGCGCAACTCTTCACTAGTGTAAAACTCTTTAAAGCGTGGCAAGAAGTCCTTCTCTATGTTATCTAGTTTAAAGTATGTCTCATGTAGCTTGTTATTGCAGTTATCACAAAACCATAGTAATCCATCAACATCATCTTTACTAGTACGTTTGCGCTCAATAACTAGCCCTATAGAATTCTCGTGACGTACAGGAGAATGCGGTACTTTACCAGGATGCAAGTACATGTCACCAGGACCTAACTTCATGGTTTTTTTCTCGCCATCTTCTTGTATGTGAACTTCTATGTTTCCTTCTAGTTGATAGAAAAGTTCTTCAGTCTCGTTGTAGTGATAATCTTTGCGAGCATTAGGTCCAGCAACGATCATGACTATATAATCACCAGCATCTTTATATAAATTCTTATTCCCTACAGGTGGTTTTAAAGAGTCTCTATTTTCTTCAATCCACTGGTTAAGGTTAAAAGGTTTTGCAATTGCCATGTCAGTTTATTTTAAAGTATAAAGTTACAGTTTTAAGGTCGGCTTTACAATCAGTACCGGACTACATTCAACAAATTCTTAACTACCTACATCACGGCTTTTTCAGTAACTTGTAACTCAAATTATAAATCATGAAAAAAATCTTTTTTTTAATAGTAGCTATAGTTTTAATTGCCTGTCAAGAAACAGCAACAAAATCTGAAGAAGTTGCAATTCCTGAAACCCAAAAACAAACTAGTGAATTTGCCATAGTGATTCATGGTGGTGCAGGAACGATTAAAAAAGAGAACATGACACCAGAGCTGGAAAGACAGTATAACGATAAACTCACAGAAGCTGTAAAAGCAGGACATGATATTCTTAAAAATGGAGGCGATGCTATGGATGCTGTTGAGGCGAGCATACGTATCATGGAGGACTCGCCGTTATTCAACTCTGGAAAAGGAGCGGTATTTACGCACGATGGTATCAACTCACTTGACGCTAGTTTTATGGATGGAAAAACACTTAATGCTGGTGCGGTCGCAGGTATTACTACGGTTAAAAACCCTATTTCACTAGCCCGTAAAGTGATGACAGATTCTGAGCATGTGTTACTAAGTGGTAGTGGTGGAGACGCTTTCGCGAAAGCGTTACAAGATCCCAACATAGAGATTGTACCTAACAGTTATTTCTATACCGAGAACCGTTACCAGTCCTTGCAACGTGTTCTAAAAAGAGAAGCCGAAAAGGATGCGCAAAATGATAAAAAAGTAGCTCAGTTAGAACTAGAAGATCCATTTATCAAGGATTCTAAATACGGAACCGTAGGTTGTGTAGCGCTTGATAAAAATGGCAATATCGCTGCTGGAACTAGTACTGGCGGAATGACCAATAAGAAATATGGCCGCATAGGCGATTCACCCATTATAGGTAGTGGAACTTATGCAAATAATGCTACCTGTGGAGTCTCAAGCACTGGACATGGTGAGTATTTTATACGAGTGCAAGTCGCTTATGACATCAGCGCCATGATGGAATATAAAGGCATGACATTGAAAGAAGCAACTGATGCTGTGATCCAGAAAAAGCTTGTCGATTTAGGCGGTACTGGCGGAATCGTTGCCTTAGATCATCTTGGGAACGTATCCATGGAATTCAACACCGCAGGAATGTATCGTGCCACGATGAATGATCAGGACGAGCTTGTGGTTGGAATGTATAAGGAGTAAGGTTTTAGCCCTTTAGTCTGTTAGTCTTCAGTCCACAGTCCCAAATGATTTTTTTAATTGTCATTCCGCTGCAGAGCGGAATCGGCTGATAGTACTGCAATGCTTATCTTCGTGTTCTACTAAAATTACCCTATGAAAATCATATTTCTTGCTCTTTTCTTTTCTGGTATTTCTTTTGGGCAACAGATCATTACTGGAAAAGTGATTGACTTAACGGGTGAACCTATTTTAGGAGCTACTGTGCTAGAAAAAGGAACAGATAACTATACTGAGACGAATTTTGATGGTGAATTTAGTTTGACAACAAAAAGACCAAATACCACGATTGTAATATCTTATGCAGGATATGAAGCTATAGAAATCAATGTTGATATAAAAAAAACTAATCAAGGAGTTATCAAATTACAAGGGTATGGTTGCAATCTACCTATAAGACCACAATTCACAATTTTTTCAGATTATGGTGTTTTAAATAATCCTTACGGTATCAATCTAGATTTTTGGAATAACTTGAATCAACTTAAAAATACAACTAGGATAAATGCTAATTTGACTTATCAGACCAATTTAGATTCAGACTATTATTTTCGTGCAAGTGCACAATTATATGAGATTCAATCATACTCGAATTTTTCAATGAGTATTGATGGATCTTTTGAAAAAATAAATTTTCAGGAATCTTTTAAACCTACCATATATAGTGTAAAAGGAATTTTTAAAACCACCGATAATTTAGGAGTAATAGCAGGTGGTAAACTGATGCGTTTAAATACCACTAGTTTTTTAGCGCCTACTATTGGATTGACTTATGATGAATATTTGTGGACAGGTTTCAGTACTTCGACTACCGTATCTTTTTTCAATGGAAACACTCAATATGTCGGGAGAATCGCTAAGGATTTTGGTCGAATCGCTACCTTTATCAATTATTATAAATTGCATCAATTTGATGAGCTAAGCATTGGCTTAGGTTATAAATTCTATTATTAAATACCTATGAAAATCATATCCTATAACGTCAACGGAATCCGTGCGGCGATGAAAAAAGATTTTATCACTTGGCTTAAAGCTGCAAATCCAGACGTGTTATGCTTGCAAGAAATAAAAGCCAATGAGGATCAAGTAGATACGGAGGCTTTTAAAGAAGCTGGATATGAATATCAATACTATTATAGTGCTCAAAAAAAGGGTTATAGTGGTGTGGCTATTATTTCTAAAACAAAACCAGATCATGTGGAATATGGAACTGGTATAGAGTCTATGGACTTTGAAGGAAGAAATTTACGAGTAGATTTTGGCGATGTGTCTATCATGAGTATGTACTTACCTAGTGGTACAAATGATGATCGACTTAGTTTTAAGTTCAAGTACATGGAAGAGTTTCTAGAATATTCTAAAGAACTGCGTAAAGAACGACCGAACCTTATTGTTTGTGGCGATTATAATATCTGTCACAAAGCTATCGATATTCATAACCCAAAAGGACTTAAAAACACCTCTGGTTTCTTACCAGAAGAACGTGAGTGGATGGATCGATTTGTTGCTAGTGGTTTTATAGATACGTTTAGAATGTTCAACGATGAGCCAGATCAGTACAGTTGGTGGAGTTACCGTGGTGGTTCTCGCGCACGTAATAAAGGATGGCGATTAGACTATCACATGGCTAGTGAACCATTACGTGACCGTATTCAACGAGCAGTAATTCTTCAAAGTGCAGTGCATAGTGATCACTGTCCTGTTGTGGTGGAAGTTGATTAAAAGAGATTGTAGGTAATAAACGCAACCTTTTAAAGTAATGAGCATCTACTTTAAAAGCAATATTATGAAATCAATAAATACAATACTTTTAATTTTATGTGTGACTTTGTTGTCATGCGATGTAGGTGATGAAGATATTAATACTAATCAGCAGGTTTGTATTAATGCATCAGACGTGATTATAGATGCCAGTAGATACGGTAACCTTAATGAAAATGTATCTATTACAGGATTATCACTTTCAGGTGATTGTTTAACCATAATAATTAGTGGTAGTGGATGTGATGGATCGTCATGGACACTAGATCTTGTAGATTCTGATGTGGTCTCTTTTTCTAGTCCGCCAGAAAGAAATCTAATTCTTGAGTTTACTAATACAGAACTGTGTACCGCAGTTTTTGAGAAGAGTTTTACTTTTGATATTTCCAGTTTACAAGTTTCAGGAAATGAAGTCCAGTTGAATTTTAATAATTCTAGTACCTCATTAACGACCATAAATTACATGTATTAAAAAACGACCTCTTTTTCAAAAGGCCGTTTCCCAAACATCAAAACAGGCTTGTGCAACTGCATAAGCCTGTTTTGTTAGTTAATAAGATTAAGAATTAATAAAGCAACTGTTAAATAAAATAGTATTACAGAGGAACTAAATACGAGTCCTAGGATTGTATTAATAAGGAAAGTTCTTTGCTTTTTCTCGAGTTCATAAATGGTGAACGCAAGACATGTCATACTAATTACTAAGTGAACAGAGAAAGCGACAATCATATATGAATCGTCGATGATATTTAATAACCGCCAACCTCTTTCAAATTGTAGTAAAAGCCTCATTGCTAGTATCATCATAGGGCTTATGCATAGAATCCCTAATAATAATAAATAACCTTTTTTTTCAGTGAACCATTTCATAATTAAAAGTGTTTTTATTTAGAAATTCATCAATACTAGAGCAGATATAAAAGACAAAACAATTACACCTATACCATTTAGGATAAATAATTGAATCTCAATCTTTTTCCTAAAAAAGAACATTATTATGGCTAAGGTTAGTCCAGCTAACGATAAGGTTATTAGTTCTTTATCAAAAATGAGAGGTAAAATCGTGGGCAACACTATTTGACATGTAACTCCAATTATTATGGCAATTTTTATTCTTTTTATCTTCTCTATTCTGTTTAAAGTACTTGCTATAGCGGTCATCATAAAAGGAATAAATAGTATCAAAGTTAAAAGCGCATAAAAGGGCGCCATTCTTCCAATATCATAGGTAGTCTTGGTAATGAAAAGTTGAGATATAATTATTCCCACTATTAATATCCAGCCTATCCTTATATTTATTTTTATTAGATTTTTCAACTCCTTCTATTTTTCTTGATCATCTATAAATTTCACATCTCTGGTGTTTTTCTGTACCGCGATGGCAGCAAATAAACTAAGCGCAAAGGACATCCCGTAAAAACCTTTCTCACTCAATAGTAAGTCTGCATTCCATAGTCCTATGACTAGTAATACTAACGAGGCTATGGTTACAAACCATGCAATTCCATAATACATATCTGTTACAGCCACGCCTTCTTGCTTATCTCTCACAGCCTTTTGCACTGATATGACAGAGAATAGACCGAAGAGTAAGATGACAAAATAATAGCCTTTCTCATTAAGAAGCATGTCTGCGTTCCATAACCCTATACAATAGGATACCATTCCTATAAGCAATGCGCTCCACGATGCAGCAATAAATGCTGGTGTAGGTTTACCGTTAAAAACTTCTTTTTCTTTCTTTTCAGTCTTTACGTTTACTGGATTAAATGTTTGATTTTCCATATTGTTTGTTTTGATTGTTTGATGGTACAAATGTGCGATATATGTTCAATCGATATGAGTCAATATATTTTATTTTATTATGATTAAGAATATTAATTTAAAATATAATACATTTATTTACTGTATATTGGATTTATATATTCTTACGATATGAAAGAGCTTATTTTGCTAATTGATAGTATGACTAATGAAGAAAGGTTGGCTTTCTACGCTTTCGCGAAAGCGAGAAATAGAAGATCTGACGTTAAAAACATTAAGCTTTTTCAGCTTATAGAAAATGGCGTGACTACTGATCTGGCAACCCGATTATATGGTGACGAGAATCAAAATGCACTCTATGCATTAACTAAAAGACTGCGTGACAATCTGATAGATTTTACTGCGTCGCACGGTCTAGAAACAGAAAGCGATGAAGAGATGCAACTGTTAAAAAATCTACTAGCTTCAAGAATATTTTTTGAGAAAGGCCTGCATAAATTAGGCTTTAAAATTCTAAAAAAGGCAATTCAAAAGGCCCATAAACTTGAGCTATATGCGTTACTTAATGAAATGTATCACACCTTATTACAACATGCTCATAAGAATCCATCAGTCCAGTTAGATCTAGTGATTGAAGAGTACCAGAGTAACTTGAAAAACCAACTTGCAGAGGCGCATTTGATGACGGCCTATGCGTTTATAAAAGAAGATTTACAGACTGGTGATCAAGATGTAGAAGAAGTGATAGATCGTCATTTAAAAACCTATGGAATTAAGCTAAATGCCGCTTTTGGGTTTAAGTCTTTGTATACGTTAATGACCATCGCGGTAGAGACAGCTACTATAAAAAGTGATTATTACAGCGCAGCACACTTTATGGAAGAGGCCTATCATATTGTAAATACTAAGAAAGATCTCGCTACACGTCATTTGTATTATCACATAGCTATTTTAAAGTTGATGAGTATGACATATTTCAGAAACAAAAACTTTGACAAAGCACAAGAGTTTTTAAGTTTAATGGGATCGCAATTAAAATTAGAGAATGGGAAATACATGAAAACGATGGGTGATGATTATTATCATCTAAAAGCATTAATAGAGATTTATACTGGTGAGTTGGTAAATGGTATGAAGACTTTAAGTCATATCAATCACTCAACTCCAGAGAGCGAATTGACTTCTATAATGGCGTATTTTCAAAAAGAAGATTATGCGAAGTGCAGTTTAATCATGCGCGGCCTTTCTCATAGCGATGACTTTTATGAAAAACGAGCAGGATTCAATTGGGTGATAAAACGCAATATCATAGAAATTCTCATTCTTATAGAACGTAATCAGCCTGATTTAGTAGAATCCAGAATGCGTAGTTTCAATAAAAGATATCGCAAGAGATTAATAGAGAAGAAGGAAAAGCGAGTGCTTTCTTATCTCAAATTACTACGTTTATACTATGACACACCACATCAAGTAACTACAGAAGCTTTCTATAACAAGGTAGAGAAATCATTTGACTGGATAGGAGCAGACAGAGAAGATATTTTTGTCATGAGTTTCTATGCATGGCTCAAAGCAAAGATGCAATCCAGGCCGCTATATAAAGTCACACTAGAGTTGACTAATCTATAATTATTGTTCTACTAACACACTTTTATGCATATAGCCGCTTAAACCGGCTGAGGTTCTAACATGATACCAGTTTCCAGTATTACCTATTATGGTTACAGGTGCTGTTTTTAAATCTTGAAGAATGTCACTAGAGCTTGATGGTTCAGTACGTAGATTTGCGGCAAAACCGTTTGCACGTGGATTGATGAGTTGAGGTAAGGAAATCGCGTTTGCTGGAACTTGGGTTTTCCAAATAAATGGTTTTGGATCTACAGCACTACCGTTTTTATAGATCCCAAAATGTAGGTGTGGTGGTGTGTTTTTTGCATTTCCTGTATTCCCTACATATCCTAGTGTGTCGCCAGACCAGACCATGTCGCCTTCATTTACTATCCAATCGTCTAGGTGAGCATAATAATGTAAATAACCATTATCATAATCTTTAACCCAAACCTGTTTACCGCCTAATCCACGATTTCTGATACTAGAAATTGTTCCATAAGTAATAGCAACTACTGGATGACCTTTAGATGCAAAAATATCATTTCCTTCATGACTACGACTGCCGCCACCTCTTGAAGCACCCCAGAAACTTTGTATAGCAGTATTATCTTTTCCTGCTACTGGAAAATCATATTGTGGTAAAGTATAAATTTTAAAATCTGTTGTGGATTCTGTTTCTAGTTTTGCCTGAAGAATGATACGGACTTTAATATTTTTATTTGGTTTATAATTTAAGGACAGATGATTTTTTTTCAATTGAGCATCTTGAAGTAAATCACCGCTTAGATTTCTAGCTTCAAGTATCCAAGAGCTTTTTGAGGCGATAGTACTTACTAGTACTTCTCCCAATTGAAGGTCAATCAAATAACTAGCAGTAAATGATTTTTGAGGAGTGGTCACAACACGTTCTGCAGTAGACTCATTAATGGTTACTTGATCTTTTGAAGCAATAGATAAAAGATTATTCCAGCGTTTTAGTTTTTCCGGATTATCGTTAAAATTGCGCTCGTAAATAGTTCGTTGTGATGGTTTTAATATAAAATCAAACAATGCTGGCTTTACTGCATAGGTAATTATTAGAGCGATTATTGCAATAAGGATACTTGTATAAAGCCAGTATTTTTTAATGAACTGCAAACTATAAAGATAGTAAACCGTCTATTGCAGTTATAAGATTTGGCTGTACGGGACGCATAGCGTTATCATCTATCATACGGCCGTTTTTATCATATAACATATATCTAGGGATGCTACTTACATTTCTAAGTTGAAATATTTTTGCTTTAGGATAATTAGTAGCAATGTAACTATGCTCAGTAAATCCTTCTTCTTGATTTGCTTTTTCCCAGGCATTTCTTTTTGTGTCAATAGATATGTAAAGAAATACGACATCTTTACCTTTATAACGCTCTTTTAGTTTTACAGATGCTGGCATCATGACGCGACATGGTTTACACCAGCTAGCCCAATAGTCCACATAGACTACCTTTCCCTTATGCTCTTCTAGTAATGCAGCAAGATTAGTATAGGTCCCATCAGGTGACTCAAGATGTAAAATATCGTTGTCAGTTTTATCAACCTCGGTTGTTTTTACTGTTTCAACTTCCTTATCGGCAGATTTACAAGATGCAAAACTGACTAGTGTGATTAAACATAAAATTCTTAAAAACATATACTTATAATTAATTATGAAAATAAATATTTAATTAAATCTTCAATTTTTGAAAAAGCTTGTACATCGGTACCTACTTCTTTAAACTTTTGTTTTGCCGGTGCAATAAACACTTTCTCAAATCCTAGTTTTGCGGCTTCATTAACACGCTGTTCCATGCGTGAAACAGGTCTTATTTCTCCACCTAGACCTACCTCTGCACTGAAACAATGTTGTGAAGAAAGTTCAATGTCAAAGTTAGATGAAAGAATAGCGGCCACTACAGCAAGATCAATCGCTGGATCGTCTACAGTGATACCACCCGTTATATTTAAGAATACATCTTTTTGGCCTAGTTTAAAGCCAGCTCTTTTTTCTAATACGGCTAGAATCATGTTGAGACGCTTTAAGTTATATCCTGTAGCACTACGTTGAGGTGTTCCATATACAGCCGTACTCACTAATGCTTGAACTTCTATCATTAAAGGACGCATACCTTCCATAGTGGCAGCGATTGCAGTACCACTCAAACTAGTACCGCGTTGTGATATTAAGATTTCGCTAGGGTTGATAACTTCACGTAAACCGTGACCCAACATTTCATAAATACCGATTTCATGTGTGCTTCCAAAGCGGTTTTTTAACGCGCGTAAAATTCTATAAGTATGATTGCGATCGCCTTCAAATTGCAATACTGTATCTACCATGTGCTCTAGTATTTTAGGTCCAGCGATGTTACCATCTTTAGTAATATGACCTATCAAAAGCACTGGTGTATTGGTCTCTTTGGCAAATTTTATAAGCTCGCTAGTACATTCCCTGATTTGAGATACGCTACCAGCGGTACTTTCTATAATCTCGGTTTGCAGAGTTTGTATAGAATCTATAATAAGTACCTCAGGTTGCATTTCTGTAATCTGACGGAAAATATTTTGAGTCTTAGTTTCAGTTAAAATGTAGCAGTTGGTCGCATCTTGTTTGATACGATCTGCTCTCATTTTTATTTGCTGTGCACTTTCTTCTCCACTTACATATAACGTCTTGTAAGGTAAATTAAGGCAAACTTGAAGCAATAAAGTTGATTTACCTATTCCAGGTTCACCACCTAATAAGGTTACAGAGCCAGGTACTAGTCCACCACCTAATACTCTATTAAACTCTGCATTTGTTGTGTCTAAACGTGGCGTTTCAGTCACATCTATTTGAGTGATAAGTTGTGGTTGTGGAGTACGCTTTCGCGAAAGCGAATCGCCGCTAGCAGCATCCCAAGAAGGTTTCTTTTCTTTTTGAACAACCTCTTCAACTAGTGTGTTCCATTCCTTACACGTAGTACATTGTCCTTGCCAGCGTGCGTGTTGAGCGCCACAATTCTGGCAAAACCATGTTGTCTTTACTTTGGCCATTTATTTTTTTTCCTGAAGCATTTCTACCTTGTCCAGCACATCATCTTTTGTAATTCCTACAGCAGGTTCTAATGCATATGCTGCATTATATGATTTTATGGCGCGCTCTGGTCTACCTATTCCTTCATAACCGATTCCTTCTATAAATCGACCATAAAGTTTTTCTGGATATTCTTTCATAGCAAGGTCTGCTACATCTATTAGTTCATCGTACTTCTTGTTGTCTATAAGGTGTTCTGCTACAGTTACGATATCTATTAGTCTGACTCTCATGTCGATACCGTAGACTTCCTTAATGTATTTGTATTTTTCAATTAGTGTTTCTATAGCGTTTGCAGCGTCTTTATTTTCTTTACCTTCTGCAGCCATATCAGCCGCTACAGCTGTATTTACTAAGGCGTCTTCATCGATAAGTTTATACTCTTCAAAAATATAATTCAGCCCGCGTGGTATGGCATGTGCGCCTAGTCCGTATTTATCAACGCCTTCTATCTTCTCATATAGCAAATGCACGTTTTTACGGTTTTCTAGTAATGAGTCCACTTGTGTGGTAAACATATTATCAGTTGTGCTTAGCTTTTCTGGTGTGGCAACATAGTAGTAATTATAGCTTTCTAATTGTGAAATTTTACTCACCAGATTATCTGTTATTAAAGTTGAGTAATCTGGATCTATATTGAGGTAAGCGTCAAAAGCAACTTTTTTACGCATTAAAAAATAGGTAGCTAGATTTGCAGTGACATCTTTACCTATAATTACTGTAAATGGTGCGATACGATATTCTTCTTTCATAGTTTCAACAACCTCCATGATAAAGTCCATAAAGTCTGCGCTTTGTGATTCTGGCAAGCCGCTTTCACGATTGATTGAGGTTTCATCATAACGACTTTTACGCTGGTTAATTCCTAAAACAAAACTTTCTGGTATTTGATCCCAATAGGATAGGTAATCTACATTACCTGCAACAGGTTCAAAAAGATAATCACCATCTAGGACCACAATTAATGGATACGTTTTTTCAGGATTCTCAGCATAGTTACGTGGTTTAAGCACCTTAATATTGCGTTCCGTACCTAACACATCGCTAGGGTATGCTCTATAAAAAGCTTGTGAGAATAGAGTATTACAGGTAAATAATAATATGATGAAAGCGATAAAATGTTTCATTGTAAGAAAATTTTTGGAACGGAATTTACAATTATTTAGCCGAAACACTATTTTTTATAGAAAGCATTACAAATGATACTATACCGTAAACTAGAACTAGTACTGTTTGTGAGGTCCACAGGATCCAACCTAGTGACGTTCCTAAGGTGTCTGCCACGTCAAATAGCAAAAGGACCTGTGCTATAAAATAGGGATAAGCACCAAAACCGCCGTTTGTAAACGCGACGGCAAAACTACCTGCTACAAATGCACTTAAAATTCCGCTAATAGGTATAGAGGTTGTGCCTGGAATGGCAAAAATACTGACGTAAAACATTAATAAATACATGGTCCATATAAATAATGTATGAGCTAGGTAAAGCCATTTTTGCTGCATGGTCCATATCGTATTAAAACCATCTTTAAGACCGCTGATAAAGTTTTTTAGTTTTTGAAATGGTTTTATGTATCTAAATAATACAACTGCAATAACGGTAAAGATTAGCGCAATTATTCCATAGATAATAATTGTTGAAGAATCTGCTTTCGCGAAAGCAGTATTTAAACGTTCTTTAAAGAAGTCAATGATAACAGTGCCTGACACTAATAAAGCGGTAGCTGTGATGATTAATAGAATAATAAAATCGAGAACACGCTCTGCTATTATAGTACCTATAGCTTTATCTACTGGTACGTTATCTACTCTGTTTACAACAACTGCACGAGCTACTTCACCACTGCGAGGTATTATTAAATTCATAGCATAGCCTGTGCCAATAGCCATCACATTAGTAAGAAAAGCTGGTTGATGCCCTATTGCTTTAAGCATATAGTTCCATCGCCATGCTCTAGAAAGGTGACTCAAAAAGGACAGTGAAACTCCTAGAACAATCCAGCTATAGTTTGCATCAATCAAATAAGATTTTATCTCTTCAATTTGATTTTCAGTAAACTGAGTGTAAGAGATATAAATTAAAAATATACCTAGCGCAAGCGGTAATACTATTTTTAATGCTTTGAGAGATGCTTTTTTCAAGCTGATTTATGATAAGGTGTTATCCTCTTCATTAGGGAAAAGTAGTGTTGGTTTAAAAGCACGAGCTTCTTCCATCGTCATTTGAGCATAACAGATAAGGATAAGCACATCACCAGGAGCTACTTTTCTTGCTGCTGCTCCATTAAGAGTGATTTCTCCGCTACCTCTCGGCCCAGGAATGGCATAGGTCTCTAAGCGGTTACCGTTATTATTATTAACAATTTGAACTTTTTCACCTTCAACTATATTTGCACCATCCATTAGATCTTCATCAATGGTGATACTGCCTATGTAATTTAGGTCTGCACCGGTTACTTTAACTCGGTGAATTTTGGATTTTACTACTGTAATTAACATGTTGCAAAGATACGATTTGTAATTATTTAAAAATCATTATTATGATAAACGCATATTATCAATTAATCTTACACCTTCTAAATGGGCAACTATAAAAGCTCTATAGGTGTGTTTATGGTATTTACGTTTTACAGGGACTAGAGTTTCTTCACTTGCGATAGTAAAATATTCTAATTCTAGATTTTCATTTTCTGTATACAACTTTTGTACCATTTCAACAGTATCATTAATACTGTGGTTTTTGAAATGTTCTTTAGCTTTTTCTAGAGATTGTATAATGAAAATTGCTTCTTTTCTGGCTTTAGGACTTAATCTTTCATTGCGAGAACTCATTGCTAGTCCGTTCATTTCTCTTTTTATGGGGCAGCCTATGATTTGAATAGGTAAATGGAGTTTTTCTACTAGTTTCTTGACTATTTGTAACTGTTGAAAGTCTTTCTCGCCAAAATAAGCATGATCTGGTTGTACTTTTTGAAATAAGAATTCTAGAATAGTTCCTACTCCATCAAAATGACCTGGTCTATTAGCACCTTCCATTACCTGCTCTAATCCATCATATTTATAAGATTTTGCGACTGTGCTATTACCATATATATCCTCAACGTGAGGAGTGTATATAATTACCTTGGATTTATCAAAATGTTTATAGATTAGATCGATATCATTATCTACCGTTCTAGGATACTTACTTAAATCGCTGGCATTATCAAACTGGGTAGGGTTTACAAAAATAGACACAACGAGAACGTCGTTAGATTTCATTGCTTCCTGCATTAAAGAAATATGTCCAGCATGAAGAGCTCCCATGGTAGGAACAAATCCGATTCTAAGACTTTCATTTTTAAGGCTTTCAATCTGTAAGCTTAATTCTTTATGGGTTTGAAGTACCATAGGGATATAGGTTTGGGCAATGCTACAAACATAAGGTTAAACCATGAAAGTGCAAGAAATTGTGTATTTTTGCAACTTGCTAAAAGTTAGGCATCAATAAAACAATTTATGAAGGAAAAAAGAGTCCTGTACGTATCCTCAGAAGTTATCCCTTATTTACCAGAAACTGAAGCATCCTCGATGTCCTATTTTAGTCCTAAAATGGTGAATGATCGTGGAGGTCAGATCAGAATATTTACGCCTCGTTTCGGGAATATTAACGAGCGCAGACACCAATTGCATGAAGTAATCCGTTTAAGTGGAATGAATCTAATCATTAATGATTTAGATATGCCACTAATCATTAAAGTGGCTTCTATTCCTAAGGAAAGAATGCAGGTTTACTTTATAGATAATGAAGATTATTTTAAGCGTAAGGCGACGCTTACAGATGAGGATGGTAACATGTTTGATGATAATGATGAGCGCGCTATCTTTTTTGCCAAAGGAGTCATTGAAACAGTTAAGAAATTAAATTGGGCGCCAGATATTATTCATGTGCACGGATGGTTGGCTGGACTACTGCCATTGTACATAAAGAATTATTATGGTAATGATCCATTATTTGAAGATAGTAAAATAGTTACCTCGGTATATAATCAATCCTTTGAAGGAACGTTAGATACTGAAATGATAGATAAACTAAGATTTGATGCATTAGATGATGATGCTGTAACTGAGTTTGAGGAGCCTTCATATGTTAATTTAATGAAGAATGCTGTTAGGTTTAGTGATGGGATTATTAAAGCTAGTGAGGATTTAGGCGAGGAGTTAGATTCTTATATCGACTCTGTTGATAAGCCTGTTTTGGAATTCCATTCTCATGAAGAATTTGCAGATGCTTATGAAGGATTCTATCTTAACGATATTTTAAATGAAAAAGAAAATGATGAGTAAAATGAAACGTGTTGCTATGAACGTTTCAATTGTTGCAGGTTTAATTTTAGGATTAGCTGCGTGTGATAATGAGTTAAATACAATCGGGAGTGACATCCTAGGAGCAGATCAGTTAAATGATCGAATCAAAAAACAAGAATTTGATGTAGTTGCATTTAATGAGTTATTAGGTCCTGTACAGACTAATAATTTTAATTCGATGCCATTAGGGTCGTATACTGATCCAGTATATGGCAGGACTGATTATGGATTTGTGAGTCAATTAAGTCTAGCAACAACTGATCCTGATTTTGGAATTAATCCTGTGTTGGATAGTGTCGTCATAACTATACCATATTTCTCAACTCCAATTGATTTTGAAGATGAAACTACTATCTATGAGTTAGATTCTATTTATGGTAATGGAAGTTATGATTTACAAATTTATCGAAATAATTATTTTTTAAATGACTTTGATCCCGATAATATAGAAGATCCGGCGATTTATTATTCAGATTTAGCAGCCACCATAGATTCTCAAAAAGGAGCTTTGATTTTTGAGAAAGTTAGTTTTAAGCCCAGTGAGAAGGAAGTGGTTCTAACTGATTTTGATACTGATGAAAGCGAAACGGTTGTTTTAGATAGATTAACTCCCAGGTTTAGAGAAACGATAGGTAAAAGAACAGGTACTACAGAACAAGTGGCTCAAATCAACTTTTGGGAAAACTTAATAGTTTCACAGGAGGGGACAATTAACCTGGAAAGCAATAATAACTTTAGAAATTACTTTAGAGGATTGTTTTTTAATGTTAGTAATGCTAATGGCACGGATAATCTCGTTCATCTAGATCTTGCGGATGCAACTATTGAGCTCTTTTTATCTATTAATATTACGGATACAAGTGATTTAGACGAGGATGGAGATACGACAGATTTAATACCGCTGAATAGTACTTTTACAATTAATTTTGGGGAAAACTCGGTAGGGTTGATTGATACGACAGGTTATAATCAATCTATATTTACAGATATACAGATGGCTAATAATGATGTGGTAGGAGAAGAGCGTTTGTATTTAAAAGGTGGTCCTGGATCAATGGTGTTGTTAGATTTGTTTGGGCCAGACTTGGACATGAATGGAGAAGCAGATGATTTAACTCAATTGATATCAAACAACTGGTTAATTAATGAAGCTTCAATTACATTTTTTGTAGATCAAGCTGCAGTAGTAGCAGGAGAAACAGAACCAGAAAGAATTATTATTTATAATTTTGATGATAATACCATTTTAGCGGATTTTGCAATTGGGTCAACGGGCACAGGTTTGTCTTCTAATTTAACTCATTTAGGCAGGTTAGAAAGGGTTGATGATGAAGATGAGAGTAGTCAAGGAATAAAGTATAAAATGATTTTGACCAATCATGTCAATAGTATTGTCAATGGTGATATAGAGAACGTTAGGTTAGGCTTATCCGTTACCCAAAATGTCAATATAATTTCTAACGCTCAAATTAAAAATCCTAATATAACGAGTCAAATTACAACAGGCTCAGCCGTATCTCATGAAGGGACAATTCTACACGGTAATCGCTCGACAGATCTTGAGAAACGATTGAAGCTAGAGATTTTTTATACAGAGGTAAACTAATAATAAATTATGTGTGGAATCGTAGGTTACATAGGACATCGTGACGCTTATCCTATTGTTTTAAATGGTCTTAAAAGACTTGAATATAGAGGTTATGATAGTGCTGGGATTGCTATTTATGATGGTACAGATCTTAAGTTTTCAAAAACCAAAGGTAAAGTTGCTGATCTAGAGGCAAAGTTAGAATCAGAGGTTAGTACTAATGGTACTATCGCAATAGGTCATACACGATGGGCTACACATGGTGTGCCTAATGATGTCAATTCTCATCCTCATTTTTCTAATAGTGGTGACCTTGTAATTATACACAATGGTATAATTGAAAACTATCAACCTCTTAAGACAGAGTTGATGAATAGAGGATTTACTTTTCAATCAGATACAGATACAGAGGTATTAGTAAATCTAATAGAGGATGTAAAGACTAAAGAAAAAGTAAAATTAGGTAAGGCGGTTCAAATAGCTTTAAATCAGACTATAGGAGCTTATGCAATTGCCGTGTTTGATCGTAATAAGCCTAATGAGATTGTAGTAGCTCGCTTAGGGTCTCCTCTTGCAATAGGAGTCGGTGAAAACGAATTCTTCATAGCTAGTGACGCGTCTCCTTTTATTGAGTTTACTAAAGAAGCTATTTATTTAGAAGACGGTGAGATGGCTGTTGTGCGTACTCACAAGGATATGAAAATCCGTAAAATACATGATGACTCATTAGTAGATCCGTACATACAGGAATTACAAATGAATCTTGAGCAGATTGAAAAAGGTGGTTACGATCACTTTATGCTTAAAGAAATTTATGAGCAACCTCAGGCTATTAGAGATACCTTCAGAGGTAGAATGTTAGTAGATCAAGGCCTAATTAAGATGGCTGGTATTGATGATCATATAGATAAGTTTTTAAATGCTAGGCGTGTATTGATTGTAGCTTGTGGTACATCATGGCACGCAGGTCTTGTGGCAGAATATATCTTTGAAGATCTTGCAAGAATACCTGTAGAAGTAGAATACGCGTCAGAGTTTAGGTATAGGAATCCTGTTATTGATAAGGATGATATATTAATTGCTATTTCTCAAAGTGGAGAAACAGCAGATACAATGGCTGCTATAAAGATGGCTAAAGATAAGGGAGCTTTCGTTTTTGGAGTTTGTAATGTGGTAGGTAGTTCCATCTCTCGTGAGGCGCATGCAGGAGCTTATACTCATGCAGGACCAGAAATAGGTGTTGCTTCTACTAAGGCTTTTACAACTCAAATTACTGTCCTAACACTTATCGCATTACAGTTAGCAAAGAAAAAAGGTAAGATTTCGACTAGTGACTTCCATAGATATCTACAAGAATTAGATACAATTCCTGAAAAAGTAGAAAAAGCTCTCGGTTCTAACGATCACATCGAGAAAATAGCTGCGATATATAAAGATGCACCTAATTGTTTATACTTAGGACGTGGATTTAACTTTCCAGTTGCGCTAGAAGGAGCTCTTAAGCTTAAAGAGATCAGTTATATTCATGCAGAAGGTTATCCAGCTGCAGAGATGAAACATGGGCCTATTGCTTTGATTGATGAGCAAATGCCAGTTGTTGTAATCGCGACCCGTAAAGGGCATTATGAAAAGGTGGTCAGTAATATTCAGGAAATTAAATCTCGTAGCGGTAAGATAATAGGTATCGTTACAGAAGGAGATGTTGATGTGCGTGATCTTGCAGATCACGTAATAGAGGTACCTGATACTATAGAGTTTATGACACCTTTATTAACCACTATACCATTACAGTTATTATCTTATCATATAGCAGTAATGTTAGATAAAAACGTGGATCAACCGCGTAATCTAGCAAAATCTGTTACGGTAGAGTAGTAGGTAGATGACCAAAGATATAAGTAGAAACCACCTAGGAGATTAGGTGGTTTTTTATTACGCTTTCGCGTAAGCGTGATTCAACAATCCTAGTTGTAATCCAATAGATTTTTGAGCTTATAAAAAAATTGAAAATTCTGATGTCTATATAATTAGGAAAGCAGTATCTTTGCGCCACTGAAAAAAGGCTTTTTGAAGCCGTATCTTTTTAAGTTTAAAAACATTATATAATGTCTCAAATTACAGGTAGCGTTTCACAAATCATCGGTCCGGTGGTTGACGTAACATTTGACAGTGCACAAGGGGCACTTCCTAAAATTTATGATTCTCTTGAAGTAGAACTTAATGGTAACCTTCTAGTTTTAGAAGTGCAGTCTCATATCGGTGAGAATACTGTAAGAACCATTTCTATGGATTCAACAGATGGTCTTTCACGTGGAACCGCTGTTAAATCTACAGGGAACCCTATTAAAATGCCTATTGGAGATGACGTTTATGGTCGTCTTTTTAATGTTATCGGTGATGCGATTGATGGTTTAGGTAACCTTCCTAAAACAGGAGATGATGGTTTATCTATCCACAGATCAGCGCCAGCATTTGAGGATCTTTCAACATCTACAGAAGTACTTTTTACTGGTATTAAAGTAATCGATCTTATTGAGCCTTATGCAAAAGGTGGTAAAATTGGACTGTTCGGTGGAGCTGGAGTAGGTAAAACAGTATTGATTCAAGAATTGATTAATAACATTGCAAAAGGTCACGGTGGACTTTCAGTATTTGCTGGAGTTGGTGAGCGTACACGTGAAGGGAATGACCTTCTACGTGAGATGTTAGAATCTGGAATTATAAAATATGGAGATGCATTCATGCACTCTATGGAAGAAGGTGGATGGGATTTACAAAAGGTAGATAAGGAAATCATGAAAGATTCAAAAGCGACATTCGTTTTTGGTCAGATGAATGAGCCGCCAGGAGCACGTGCACGTGTTGCACTTTCTGGACTTACTATTGCTGAGTATTTCCGTGATGGAGCTGGAGATGGACAAGGGAAAGACGTACTTTTCTTCGTTGATAACATTTTCCGTTTTACTCAAGCAGGTTCTGAGGTATCTGCACTTCTAGGTCGTATGCCATCTGCGGTAGGATATCAGCCTACACTAGCAACTGAGATGGGAGCGATGCAAGAACGTATTACTTCAACAAAGAAAGGATCTATTACATCTGTACAAGCGGTATACGTACCTGCAGATGACCTTACAGATCCAGCACCAGCAACAACATTTGCTCACCTTGATGCGACTACAGTATTATCACGTAAAATTGCAGAATTAGGTATTTACCCAGCGGTAGATCCACTAGACTCTACATCTCGTATTCTTACTGCAGACATCTTAGGAAAAGAGCACTATGAGTGCGCACAAAACGTAAAAGAATTATTACAGCGTTATAAAGAACTTCAAGATATCATTGCTATCTTAGGTATGGAAGAGTTATCTGAAGAAGATAAACTTGCAGTAAGCCGTGCACGTCGTGTACAACGTTTCTTATCTCAGCCATTCCACGTAGCAGAGCAGTTTACTGGTCTTAAAGGTGTGTTAGTTGACATTAAAGATACTATCAAAGGATTTAATATGATTATGGACGGTGAGTTAGATCACTTACCAGAAAGTGCATTTAACCTTAAAGGTACTATTGAAGAAGCAATTGAAGCAGGAGAAAAAATGCTTGCTGAGGTATCATAAATCAAACAATGGCAGTCGCGGTAATTAAAGGATTATCGCGACTGTTTTATTGTAATTGAAAAGTAAACAAAGATGATTTTAGAAATAGTAACACCAGAGCAAACTCTTTTTAGCGGTACTGTTGAATCTGTATCGGTTCCTGGTATAAGTGGACAATTCCAAATGCTGGATAATCACGCACCTGTTGTTTCATTATTAGTAAAAGGAGCTGTAAAGATTTTTGGTAAAGTAGAACTAGAAGAGACGGTTGCGTCTTTATTTACCAAAGAAGATGGAACTACTAATTTTCACATCACTGGTGGAGTTATAGAAATGAAAGATAATAAAGCAATCGTATTAGCCGACTAATATACTTTACTTTATAAGATATTAAAAAAGCCTCGATTCTTATGAATCGAGGCTTTTTTTAGTTTAACACCAGTAAGTAAGTATTAAACTTTTTATTTCAAAAGCTTTTGTATAGCTGCTGCGTTATTTCCAGTTGCATAATCCATTGCAGTTTTTCCGTCTAATTTTAAAGACTTATCAGCTCCAGCGTCTAATAACATAGACACTAAGTGTGGACGTCCCATTTGAACAGCGGTCATTAAGGGCGTCATATTATTACATGTATTGTTAATATCGATATTCTTTTGAGTAATTAAAAACTGTAAAACATCTGCACTGTCCATTTGAATGGCTAGTTGAGCAAGTGAAGAAGTGGATTTACCAACCTCATAACAAGTATCCTTGTTACTGTCTGTAACTAAGCTATTAATGGCTGTGGTGTCGTCGTTCTTAAGAGCTTTGGTAAGATCCATGCTCAATGTTTGTGCACTTGCTAGAGTTCCTAAACATAATGCCACTATAAATATTGCTTTTTTCATCGTGTTGTTATTAATGTGATGCTAATATAAGATTTTTTTAAAGGACACAAAATCAATTAGCTCTGTACTCAAGATTATCAATAGGTTCAAATGTATAGCATTGAATAGCTAGACTAGTGCAGTTAAGTAATGTCTAGAAAAAAGATGGACTGTCTATAGTTCATATTCCATAATAACTATGATTCGATAACAGATTACTCCTTACTTTTGCCACATGCTACCAGATAAACTCTTACGCAAACTAGGCATGCGACACTTCTCAGGAAATATGCGCAGACTTAAATCGCACAACAATCTTATAGATTTTGCATCTAATGATTACCTGGGTTTTTCAAAAATCCCTATGGTTGAGGAGTCTACCTTACTACATGGCGCCACCGGTTCTAGATTGTTATCTGGACATAGTAAAGCATTTGATACATTAGAAAATCGTATCGCTCATTTTCATAAATCAGAAAATGCACTCATTTTTAACTCTGGTTATGACGCAAATCTAGGTTTAATAAGTAGTGTTGCGCAGCGTGGCGATTTAATTTTATATGATGAGTTAGTACATGCCAGTATTAGGGATGGTATTCAACTTTCGATGGCACGTTCCCTTAAATTTCGACATAATGATATTGATCACTTAAAAATATTACTAGATAAATTCGGAAAAGGTGAACAACTAGAGGTTTATGTGATCACTGAATCTGTTTTTTCAATGGATGGTGATCAAGCACCACTAGTAGAATTAGCTCAGCTTACTACAAAAATGAATAATGCTTATCTTATTGTTGATGAGGCACACGCTTTAGGTGTTATAGGTCATAATGGTGAAGGTCTCGTACAGTATTTAGGATTAGAAGATCAAGTTTTTGCTAGGGTTGTAACATATGGTAAGGCGTTAGGTTGTCATGGTGCTTCCATATTAGGTAGTAGTGATTTAGTACAATACTTGATTAATTTTTGTCGCACATTCATTTATACCACAGCATTACCGCCACATGCTCTTTTAACTATTAATGCTGGTTATGAGCATCTCGAGAATCAGCATGTACATATAAAAAAATTACAAATTTTAATACAGCAGTTCAATAAACTAGTGGTGCAAAGTGGATTGCGATTACGCTTTCGCGAAAGCGAGACCGCCATACAAGTTTGTATTATACCAGGTAACAAGAATGTAAGAAAAGTGGCTGGTCAATTGCAACACAAAGGATATGATGTAAGAGCCATTTTATCACCTACTGTACCAGAAGGTCAAGAGCGATTAAGGTTATGTCTACATAGTTATAACACTATTGATGACTGTGAATTTGTCCTTCAAACCATTGCAAAATCTCTGAAAAAGAAATGAGCAAATTTAGAACAATAGCTGTATTTGCTTATCCTGCAGAGGCTGCAGTCATTAAATCTAAACTAGAAAGCGAAAATATCTCAGTTTTTTTAAGAGATGAGTTTACCATTGCTACAGATCCGTTTGCCACTAATGCGATAGGTGGTGTAAAAATGGATGTATACAAAGAAGATTATATTAAAGCTATAGGGCTTATTGAGAAATCAAACCCTGAAATTACACAACGTATTACTCATCTGGTAATATGTCCTAAATGTAAAAAAAGAGCCGTAAGAGAACAAGGTGATGTGATGACAGCAACTACCTTTGCAGAACGATTAAAAGCAGTACTCTTAAGCATTTTTCCTTTCTCAAGCGATAAGCATTATAAATGTATGAACTGCTCCCATAAATTTGATCTTAATGAATAGTTATTTTATAACAGGAATAAGTACAGATGTAGGTAAAACGCTGGCGGCGGCTGCAATTACTCAAGCGTTAGAGGCAGACTACTGGAAACCTATACAAAGCGGTGGAATAGAGCATTCGGACCGTATGGAAGTGCAGCGATTGATCTCAAATAATGATACTGTGTTTCATAAAGAGCGGTATTTTTTAGAAACACCTATGAGTCCGCATGAAGCTGCTGCTATTGATGGGATAACGATAGAATTAGAAGAGATTAAAAGACCGCAAACGGAAAACAATCTGGTCATAGAAGGCGCTGGCGGACTGTTAGTTCCTTTAAATGATAAACACACGATTATAGATTTAATTCAGCCAACGGATAAGGTAATTCTAGTTAGTTCTGGTTATCTAGGTAGTATCAATCATACCTTATTGAGTATTGAAGTCTTAAGGTCTCGTGGTCTATCGTGTGCTGGTATGATTTATAATCAGGTTGAGTTATCAGGAACTATAGAGATTATTGAAAAAATGACTGGTGTTCCTACTATAGCTCATTTATCTTATATAGACTCATTAAATAATGATAGTGTTGCAGCAGTTGCCCGTACGATGAGAGAAAAGCTATTAGCAATATGACATTAAAAGAGCTTCAAAAACTAGATGCCCAGCATATATGGCATCCATTAACACAGCACAAAACTGCAAATAGTCCTCTTGCGATAAAAAAGGCGCAAGGGAACTATCTGTTTGATATGGCTGGTAAGACCTATTTTGATGCGATTTCAAGTTGGTATACTTGTAGCTATGGTCATACTAATCCGGTGCTAACTCAAGCAATTAAAAAACAAGTTGATGAATTACATCATGTTGTATTTGCAGGAATGACTCACGAACCTGCTGCGCGGTTATCTAAGAAACTGATCGGTATCTTGCCGGATAACCAACAGAAATTATTCTTTTCAGAGAATGGTTCTACTAGTGTAGAGATTGCTCTAAAGATGGCTTTTCAATATCATTTCAACCGTGGAGAAAAACGTAATGTAGTAATTGCCTTAGAAAATGGCTTTCACGGCGATACTTTTGGAGCTATGAGTGCCAGTGGCCTATCTGTTTATAATGGACCATTTGAAGATTTTTTTATAGATGTTAAACGCATTCCTGTTCCTACAGAGGAAAATTTAAGCGAAGTTCTCTACCTAATTGATGAACTGACAACTCAAAATCAAGTGGCCTCTTTTATATATGAACCATTAGTACAAGGTGCTGCTGCCATGCAAATGCACCGGCCAGAACATCTTTGTCAAGTCTTAAAATGTTTCCAAGAAAAAGGAGTTTTAACAATTGCAGATGAAGTGATGACTGGTTTTGGTAAAACAGGCTACAATTTTGCAAGTGAAGCGATGCTTAACAAGCCAGACATGATGTGCCTTTCAAAAGCACTAACTGGCGGTATTATGCCTATGGCTATTACCACTTGTACAAAAAAGGTTTATGATGCCTTTTATGATGATGAGCTAGCGCGTGGTTTTTTTCATGGGCATACCTATTCAGGGAATCCTCTGGGATGTGCTGTTGCAGCCGCCGCTATCGACCTCTTAACATCTGATGCTATTCAAGAGAACATTCAATTAATCACTCAATCTCATAAAAAACATATTAAGGTTTATCAATCACATAACGCAGTTGATTCAGTACGTTCATGTGGTGTTATTTTAGCAATTGATCTTGCTATAGAAATGGAACGTTATGGGAGTAAACGTAATGAGATTTTTCAATGGTTTATGAATCATGGAGTTTTTTTGAGGCCATTAGGGAAGACCATTTACATTGTGCCTCCATTTACAACATCACCGCAAGAGTTAGAGTTACTTTATAAAGCCCTACTGGTATTCCTGGATGAAATGACTTCAAAAAAAGCCCAATTTTTATAGCCTTTTACTCGGTTTTAAACTTAAGTATGGGCATTTTTGCAATAGAATAAAATAAGATTGAAAAACCCAATTTATATTAACGGATCTGGTGTGGTATCACCATTATCTTCCGCAGGTTTTAGTAGTGATTCTTCTGCTATTTTAGTTTCCGGTAATGATCTTGTTGCGCCCATTAGCGATTTACATGATGTTAGAATAAAAGAACTTCAGGCAGAATCTAAATGGTATAGTCAATTAGATCGATCTGTTTTATTGGCCATTTTAGCCGCTAGAGAAATTAAAGTTCCTGCAGGTAAGACAGGAATCAATATAGGTTCTTCTCGCGGTGCTACTCGTGTCTGGGAAGAAAGTTATACACGCTTTCGCGAAAGCGGAATAGCAACAACACAATCCTCTCCATTAACCACATTAGGCAATATATCTACATGGATAGCACAGGACCTAGGAGTGGACGCTACTGCGTTTTCACATTCTATAACCTGTGCTACGGCATCACATGCAGTACTTAATGCTATCGCATGGATAGAAAGTGATATGGTAGATCAATTTATAGTAGGTGGATCAGAAGCTCCTTTAACGCCGTTTACCATAGCGCAAATGAAAGCGTTACGTATTTATGCCACTCAAGAAAGTACTTATCCTTGTAAAGCATTAGATTTAGACAAGACTGGTAATACTATGGTATTGGGAGAAGCTGCTGCTTGTTATTTGCTTTCTGGAAAAGTTACTGAAAATACACAGGCAAAAATAATAGGTTATGGGGCTGCTATTGAAAAATTGAGTAGTGCAACATCAGTTTCTATGAATGGTCAGTGTTTACAAGAGTCCATGAAACGAGCGATGGGTGATATAGCATTAGAAGAAGTTGATGCAATTGTCACGCACTCACCAGGTACCATAAAGGGTGATATGGCTGAGTTTGCTGCAATACAAGAGGTTTTTGGAGATGATTATCCAACATTGTGTAATAATAAATGGCAGTTAGGTCATTCACTAGGTGCTAGTAGTGCTTTAAGTATAGCTATGGCGCTTGAAATGTTTGATAAATCAACCTTATTTACTATTCCTTACTTAGAATCTACCTTTACAAATCCTAGAGGCAAAGAGGTGAATCCACAAAAAATATTGATTAATGCAACAGGTTTTGGCGGTAATGCAGTGAGCCTATTGTTAGAAAAACATATATAAATAAAAGGCGTTGAGTAGGTAAGTAAGATTGACTTTTCTATTTTTACGCTGTATATAGAACGATTATGAGACACGACTGGACTAAAGAAGAAGTTTTAGAAATATATAACAAGCCATTAATGCACCTTTTATATGAGGCGGCAACAATTCATAGGGAATCACATAACCCTAACCAGGTACAGGTCTCTACATTATTATCTATAAAAACGGGTGGATGTCCTGAAGATTGTGGTTATTGCCCACAAGCAGCTCGTTATCATACTGATGTAGAGGGAAATGACTTGATGTCTGTTCAACAGGTAAAAGCACAAGCTTTACGCGCTAAATCTAGTGGTAGTTCTCGTGTATGTATGGGAGCAGCATGGAGAAATGTAAAGGATGGACCAGAATTTGACCAAGTATTGGAAATGGTGCGTACAATTAACAAACTAGACATGGAAGTTTGTTGTACACTAGGAATGATTACAGAAAATCAAGCTCACAGACTTGCTGAGGCTGGATTATATGCATATAATCACAACTTAGATAGTAGTGAAGAGTATTATAAAGAAGTGATCTCTACACGCGGTTATCAAGATCGTCTAGATACTATCGATAACGTGCGTAAAACTAACGTAACGGTTTGTAGTGGTGGAATTATAGGGATGGGAGAAAGTGCTGAAGATCGTGCAGGAATGTTAGTGGCATTAGCAAGCTTAAGTCCGCAACCAGAAAGTACTCCTATCAATGCATTAGTCGCTGTAGAAGGAACGCCGCTAGAAGAACAACAACCAGTTTCTATATGGGATATGGTACGCATGGTAGCTACTACTCGTATTGTAATGCCGCAAACGCAGGTTCGTTTAAGCGCTGGACGTACACAAATGACTAGAGAAGGACAGGCAATGTGTTTCTTTGCAGGTGCTAACTCCATATTTGCTGGTGATAAATTATTAACGACGCCTAATCCTGATGTAAATGAGGATATGGAAATGTTTAAGCTTCTAGGTTTAGAACCTATGAAACCTTTTGTGAAAAAAGCACAACCAGAAACAGTGGAAGCTCAATATTCTGAATATAAAGCATTAGGTGAAAAGCCTAAATGGACGCGCCCAGATCATAAAATAGAGCGTAATGAAGAGGCAAAACTCGCTGCAAAAGCAGCAAAAAGCTAGTTCTGCCAGTATTTTAAGTGCTATTTCCATAAACTGGATAGATTAATTTTACGTTATATCTTCTATGCAGCAATTGAATTTGAAAGACATACCTCGAGTTAGGACAATGAGTAAAGAAGATTTTGTTAAAAATCATCTCAAGCCTCAGCGTCCTGTTGTCATAGAAAAACTAACAGAAGACTGGCCAGCTTATCAAAAATGGAATCTAGAATATATCAAGGAAGTTGCAGGAGATAAAACAGTGCCGCTGTATGATGACAGACCAGTAAAGCATGATGAAGGTTTTAATCAGGCTCATGCAGAAATGAAAATGGCAGATTATGTGGACCTGCTTAAAAGCAAGCCTACTAACTTCAGGATTTTCTTGTATAATATATTAAGTGAGGTTCCTATTCTTCAAGGTGATTTTAAGTTCCCAAAACTAGGCATGAGGTTAATTAAAGGCTTGCCTATGATGTTCTTTGGTGGTACAGATTCAAGAGTCTTTATGCACTATGATATTGATTTTACTAACATATTGCATTTTCACTTTCATGGTAAAAAGCGCTGTATCATTTTTCCACCAGATCAGAGTAAGTTTCTTTATCGAGTGCCACACTCATTAATAGCACGAGAAGATATAAATTTTACTAATCCAGATTTTGAAAAGTGGCCTGCTTTAAAACAAGCACAAGGTTATGTATGTGAATTAAATCATGGTGAAATGCTCTATATGCCAGAAGGTTACTGGCATTTTATGCATTATCTAACGCCAGGTTTTTCTATAAGTTTGCGCAGCTATCCACGCAAGTTAAAAAATCTAGGGAAGGCATTATATAATTTAGGATTCATGAGGTATTATGATAACTACATGCGTCGTAAAAAAGGACAAGACTGGATTGATTATAAAAATCAGCAAGCTGTAACACGTACTCATAAAAAGCTAAATATTAAGAAATAAGCTCTTTTACCTTATCATACACTAAATCTCCTTCCCAACCTCTGTATAAAAGATAGTCGGCTAGTTTCTTACGTTTGCGATATTTATCTTTTTCACTATGTAGTTGTTCATACCGCTTTCGCGAAAGCGTATCAAATGAAACCTCATATTCTTCAGGAGTGATTTCTTGTAAAGCAATTTTGATGTTACGTTCTCCTATTTTGCGCAATTTGAGTTCGCGTATAATTCTATTACGTCCCCAATGTTTATAGCGAAATTTTCCTCTCGCATAGCTTTGAGAGAAACGAGTTTCGTTTAAAAAATTATGCTGTATCAGATGTGGTATGATTTCATCTATCGCGAGTTGAATCATTCCCATCTTACGCAATTTATCTTCTACCTCTTTATGACAGCGTTCTTGATAGACACAATAGCGTTCTATAGCACGAGTAGCTTGTTCAACGGTAAAAGTTTCTTGTTGCATATTGCAAAGATAGTATTATGTAAATAGTATCTAAGTAGCTGTGTTATATAAAAAAACGCCTATAAACTTGCGTCTATAGGCGTTTTCAAAAGGTTTAGAGTACTTTACCATCCTTATCTGTGAAATTGTATTCTAGATAAGTGTAAGCATCTCTAGGCGATACTTTAATCCATTTTTTGTGATTCATAAACCACTTAGAACGTATGGAAGGATAGCCTTTAGTTATAAATGCCGCAACAAAAGGATGCGCATTAAGCGTCACTTTTTTGTGTCCATTTTTTAAATGTTTTTCTAACTCTTCTTTTATCTTATCGATAACAAGAATGGGAGCTTGAATTTCATTTCCATTGCCATCAGGATTCTCTTCACGAGTCTTGATATTCATTTCTTGCCTTACACGTTGTCTAGTGATTTGAATTAATCCAAATTTACTAGGAGGAAGTATTTTGTGTTTAGCACGATCTTCAGACATTTCATCTCGCATGTGTTCATAGAGTTTTTTTCTATTTTCTGCCTGGCGCATGTCTATAAAGTCAACAACTATAATACCACCCATGTCTCTTAATCTTAATTGTCGCGCTATTTCACTAGCGGCGATAAGATTAGTTTCTAGAGCAGTGTCTTCTTGACTATTTGCTTTGTTAGATCTATTTCCAGAGTTAACATCAATAACGTGCATAGCCTCAGTATGTTCAATGATAAGGTAAGCACCTTTGCTCATTGAAACCGTACGGCCAAATGACGTTTTTATTTGTCTCTCAATACCATATTTTTCAAAAACAGGTGTGCGAGGATTGTGATATTTAACGATGGACTCCTTGTGAGGAGCGATAGTTTTAAGGTAATCTTTGATTTCAGAACATACTTCTTCATCGTCTACAACAATAGACGTGTAGGTGTCATTAAAAACATCTCTCATAATTGAATTAGTACGACTGACTTCAGTCATTACTTTAGAAGGAAAATTTGCTTTGTGCAATTTAGCACACATATTTTCCCATTTTGTGATAAGGTTCTGTAAGTCCTGATCCAGTTCTGCTACTAGTTTACCTTTTGCAACGGTACGTACTATTACGCCGAAGCCTGCAGGCTTAATACTTTTAACAAGTCTTTTAAGTCGGCTCTTTTCTTCACGATCTTCTATTTTTTGAGAAATAGAAATACGATCTGAGAAAGGAACGAGAACTACATATCTACCAGGGATAGAAAGCTCTGCGCTTAGTCTAGGTCCTTTTGTGGAGATAGGTTCTTTAACTACTTGTACTAGAATAGGTTGGTTAGGTGCAACTACATCTGTAATGCTGCCTGATTTTTCTAATTCCTTTTCTAGTTTAATATCTTTTAATGCATAATTCTTGCGTCTACCGCTCAGAATTTGCTTCGTGAATTTAAATTGGGTAAGGTATTGTGGTCCTAGATCATGATAGTGTAAAAAACCATCTTTTTCATAACCTACATTTACAAATGAGGCATTAAGACCAGATAAGACCTTGCGAGATTTGGCAATAAATATATCGCTTACCGCAAATTTATTTTCATCTTCATCTTGGTGTAGCTCGACTAACCTACCATTTTTAGTAAGTGCATAGTCGACCTTAGTAGAACCGGAACGGATAATAATTTCTTTATCCATGATTCCAATTGTTAGTTCTATAATCACGTAAGGATTATAGAAAAAGTTATACTTTAAATAATGTTATAGATATCATACCTATAACGATACGAGTTATATCCCTATAACTCTATGTCAATGAACTTAAGGTTGTGTTTATATCAAAAGGTAAAGTGGCTCCTCATATAGTACAAGGTACCAACACGACTTTTCTTAAAGTGTGCAATTTAAAAGGTGACAACTGTACCAGACTTTGATATAAAAAGAAAAAGTAGTGAAATACTACTTTTTCTTCTTGTGACGGTTAGCGCGACGACGCTTTTTACGTTTGTGGGTTGCTACCTTATGTCTTTTTCTTTTTTTACCGCTTGGCATATCTCTTATATTTTTACTTAACTTTTACTCTTGTTTTCACACCTTCTACAAATACTTTAGCAGGTTTAAATGCTGGTATATTGTGAGCTGGTATTTTAATCGTTGTATTCTTGGAAATATTACGTCCAGTTTTCTCAGCTCTTGTCTTAACGATAAAGCTTCCGAAACCACGTAGATATACATTCTCTCCAGATTCTAAGGAACCTTTTACTTCATTCATGAAAGATTCTACAGCTGCCTGTACATCAGTCTTTTCCATTCCCAACTTATCTGAAATTTTAGATACGATATCTGCTTTAGTCATGTTTAAATTGAATAATTAATTAATAGGGTTTGTTAAACAGGGCGCAAATATACGGTAATAATACAAATACAATTCTCTAATTGATTAAAATTTAAGAAGATATATCTTGCGCTCTCTTAAATAAATATGCAATGAGTTTTCACCAACTACTTATAAAATGGTATGAAATACATAAAAGAGACTTACCATGGCGCGCTACTCAAGACCCTTATCGCATCTGGCTTAGCGAGGTTATATTACAGCAAACTCGTGTAAATCAAGGCTTACCATATTACGATAATTTTGTTAATACCTATCCTACGGTTTATCAATTAGCCGCTGCTCCACAAGAAAATGTACTTAAATTATGGCAAGGATTGGGCTATTATTCTCGGGCTAGGAATTTACATATGGCAGCTCAACAGGTAGTTGATATGGGTGGTTTGTTCCCAGATTCTTATAAAGAGCTATTGAAATTAAAAGGTGTGGGCGATTATACAGCAGCAGCTATTGCAAGTTTTGCATATAAAGAGGTCGTCCCAGTGGTAGATGGTAATGTGTATAGGGTCTTATCTAGAATATATGGTATAAGTACTCCTATTAATGAGAGTGCTGGTATAAAAGAGTTTAAAAAACTAGCGTCTCAGTTGATAGATCATAATCAGCCAGATGTATATAATCAGGCAATTATGGAATTTGGTGCATTACAATGTTTACCTAGAAATCCTGACTGTGCTACTTGTCCATTTAGCGATGATTGTATCGCTTTAAGTGATAATCGTATTGATGAATTGCCTGTAAAAATTAAAAAGGCAAAAGTAAAAAATTTACATCACCATTATATAGTACTACAAACACCTCAGGATAATACGATGCTTCAAGAGCGTCCGCAATCCGGTATCTGGGCAGGTTTGTTTGAGTTTCCCTTTATAGAAAGCGATGGAGCTCTATTATCAGTAGAATTTAGAGATAAACTACAACAACAGGAATGGTGGTCAGGATTCCGCTTTCGCGAAAGCGTATATAATCAAGATCCCATTATCCACAAGCTATCGCATCGCAAGATTCATGCTTATTTCTGGATTGTTGAAATAGATCAAGAAATTGAAAATGGGATTACTATTCAACAAGCATTTCAAAAACCACTACATATTTTAATGCATCGTTTTATAAGTTCGTTCTGGAATTCTTATCTTTAAGATTAATTATCTTTACACGCTTGATATTAATCAAAAAAGTATAAAATGGCAGGAACAGTAAACAAAGTGATTCTTATAGGACACACCGGTGATGAAGTGAAAATGAAGTATTTTGAAGGTGGTAACTGTATAGGTCGTTTCCCGCTGGCAACTAATGAAGAGTATGTTAATAGAAATACTGGTGAGCGTGTTTCTAACACAGAGTGGCACAATTGCGTAGTACGTAACAAAGCTGCCGAAGTTTGTGAAAAATACCTCAAAAAAGGAGATAAGGTCTATATTGAAGGTCGCATTAAAAACAGACAGTGGACTGGCGAGGATGGACAACAACGTTACACGACTGAAATACAAGTTCAAGAATTCACGTTTTTAACTCCTAAAGGTGAGAACGCAGCACCTACTCAACAACAATCACAAAGACCAGTTCAACCACAACAGGTTAGTCGCCCAGCACAGCCACAACAGCAAGCTAACCAGAGTTATCAAGGTGCGCCAGCTCCTGCATCTAGCGATGACGATGATGATTTACCATTTTAATTACAAATAGTGGATCCCGACTCATCGCATTTATTGTTTGCAATACTTTCTGGCTCTAGTGAGCTGGTTTATTTTTTAGTCTTTATAATATTATTAATCTTAAGCGCCATGGTCAGTGGTGCAGAGGTTGCTTTATTCTCGCTAGAAACTATAGATTTAGAAGATGAACATGTAGATTTCCCTAGACGTGAATTAGTAGCAAAACTTCTTGCTAGACCTAAAAAATTGCTTGCAACCATACTGATCGCAAATAATGCAATCAATATTACGACAGTTCTTATTTTTAGTATACTAGCAGATAGTTGGTTAGACTCTATAGATACAGAGTGGTTAAGATTTGTTCTAGAGGTTGTTATTGCAACGTTTTTGATATTGTTGTTTGGTGAGATTTTACCTAAGGTTTATGCAAACCGTAATGCCATGCAGTTTGCAAATTTTATGGCTATACCACTTAATATACTAGATAAGATATTCAGCTTTTTAAGTCTACCCATGCGTTATGTGACCATTCAAATCCATGAACGATTAGGAAATAAAAAATCAAGTATTACAGTATCTCAATTATCACAGGCATTAGAGCTAACAGATCATCATGATACTACTGATGAAGAACAGCAATTGCTTCAAGGTATTGTAAGTTTTGGTAATACAGACACTAAAACGGTGATGCGCAATAGAACAGATGTTTTTGCGCTCGATGAAAGCCTGTCGTTTAAAGATATTATTACAGAGGTTATATCTAATGGTTATTCTAGAATACCTGTTTTTAAAGAAAGTATAGATCAGATTACAGGTGTGCTTTATGTAAAAGACTTACTACCTTACATAGAACGTAAAAATTTTGAATGGACTAAACTTTTGCGCGAGGTTTACTTTGTGCCAGAGAATAAAAAACTTGATGACTTACTTCAAGAATTTCAAGAGCAAAAAAAGCATCTTGCTATTGTAGTAGATGAATATGGAGGTACCAGTGGTTTAATCTCACTTGAAGATATTATTGAGGAGATTGTAGGTGATATTAGTGATGAGTTTGATGATGAGAACCTAGTGTATTCAAAATTAGATGATAAGAATTTTGTTTTTGAGGGAAAAACACCTTTAAAAGATTTTTATCGCATAACAGAATTAGAAGAGTCAGAACAAGAGCTATTTGATAATTCAAAAGGAGAATCAGAAACCGTTGCTGGATTTTTATTAGAGCAAACGGGATACTTTCCTCGCAAATTAGATAAAATAACCTTTGAAGGGTTTACGTTTGTAGTAGAGTCCATGGATAAGAAACGCATTAAACAAGTCAAATGTACCAAGCCTTAAAATTCCTTTTTATATTAATTACAATTATTGCTCTTGCTAGTTGTGGTAATGATGCGCTCCAGCCCAAGCCAGAAGCAAAGCTAGCTCTACAGTATCCATCACCTGAATATCAAAGACTTGATAAGGGTAATTGCCCTTTTACTTTTGAGGTGAATTCTTTTGCAAGAGTACTTTCTAAAGGCGATTGTGCTATGAAAATAGAATATCCTTTTATGGATGCTACGGTATATATGGACTATGCGCCAGTTAAGGATAATATTAGAGAGTTATTAATAGATGGTCAGAAGCTATCATTCTCCCATAATCGTATGGCAGATGTTATAGACGATAAAATTTATCTTAATCCAGATAAATCTGTTTACGGAATGATGTATGCCATTGAAGGTAATGCTGCTTCAAACGTTCAATTCTACTTAACAGACAGCGTTCAAAACTTTATAACAGCATCTCTTTATTTTGACCGTACACCTAATTATGATTCTATTTATCCAGCCGTTGATTATATCAAACTTGATATGCGTAAGATGATGGAGTCCATGGATTGGAAATAGTATAAACACATAATTGTATTCCATTTAAGAAATAACTTTGATTTAGTTTCTTAAAAAGAATGACCTTTGAGCTTTCAGCAATCACATGGATAATTCTAAGCTCAAGTACGTTTACCTCATCATTCTTAGTTTAATATGGGGAACCTCATTTATACTTATAAAAAAAGCATTAGGAGATGACGGAACCGGTAATCTAGTACTACAACCGTTGCAACTAGGTGCTGGTAGAACTATTATATCTGGATGTATTTTAATAGCTATAGGTTGGAAATCATTTGCAGCTACAGATCGCAAGGATTGGAAATGGCTTTTTATCTCAGGACTTTTAGGTACTTTTTTTCCAGCGTTTCTTTTTGCATATGCACAGACAGAAATAGATAGTGCTATAAGTGCGATTCTCAATTCTACAGTACCGTTAATTACTTTAATTATGGGTGCGGTTATATTTGGTATTGCTTTTTCTCGCACCCAATTATTAGGCGTTATCATCGGGCTTGCTGGAGCGATTGCTCTTGTCTTCTCAGGAATGAAAAATAATCCAGAACAGAACTACCTTTTTGCTGGGCTAGTCTTTATAGCATGTACTTGTTATGCAAGTAATGTGAATATTATTAAAAGATATTTACAAAACATAAAGCCGCTCGCTATTGCAACAGGGAATTTTATCTTTATACTGCCTCTAGCGATAATCGTATTTTTTAGTGCAGATGGCGCTTCTCTAGAGTTTACTAGTGAGCCAGTACTTAAAAGTCTAGGCTACATAATTGTGCTTTGTATTTTTGGTACTGTTGCTGCAAAAATTATGTTCAACAAACTTGTTCAGATCACTTCTCCTGTATTTGCTAGTTCTGTCACGTACCTAATGCCTGTGGTAGGATTAACATGGGGAATGATGGATGGAGAGACTTTTAGTATCTGGCAAGTACTAGCCACTATGGTCATCATATTTGCTGTTGTACTTGTTACTAGAGATAAAAAAAAACCAGCAACTAAATAGTTACTGGTTTTTATAATAAAATTTATGTTTTACACGCTTTCGCGAAAGCGTAGTAATCATACTCTTTCTAGAAATCAGAATCTTTTAATCCTGGATTTACTTTAAGGTCTTTTAATTCAAATGTGATTTCCTGTCCCATCATAGGAATTACCATAGAAGTAGGGAATTTTACACCTGAATAATCTTTATAATCTGAAAACTGTGTCACTGACATAGTAGGTCCTTGTGGTGTCATAGTCATTCTCTCTAAACCTACAAGAAGACCAGTTTCTGTGTCATAGAATGATTTTCTCATATCAGTCCATTTAATAACAAAAACATTATGATTACCAAGACGCTCAGCGCCTACTAGTTCAGCCATGTCTGCATGATATAATTCTGGAAAGAACAACGCTTCAGATTTGACCGCTTCAAGTTGCTCACCACTTAATTCTTGTGATTGCCCTTGAGCTTTTACCATTCCTTTACCATCTTTATAGACTTGCTTGCTCATCTCACGTCCACCCATTTTCATAGTTAGCGCCCAGCTGTCACCTTTTTGGATTTTAGTGGCCATAATTATCTCACCCATAGGAGAAGTAAACACAGAGAATTGAGAGATGTCATTAATTTTCATAACAGCATCTTTTCCACCTATAGCTTTGATATAGTTATCTAATACTGTTTGAGCTGTTAGACCTGCTGGGATTTCAATAGTAGAAGGACGCTCAGTTTCATTTGCATTTTTATCATAGAATTTGATAGGTACTGGTTGCCCGTTAAGAGTCATTTTTTCAAGCGGTTCAAGAATATCTCCAGCTTTACCTACAACAACTATACGTATGTTATCTGGGCTCAAAAATCTGTTTGCAACACGTTTTATGTCTTCTTTAGTTACTTTATTGATATTAGCAATAAAATTCTTGTAGAAGTCATTGTCTAGTTCATTTTTCTGAATTCTTATAGAGCGATCTGCAACTACAGATTTATCTTCTGAAGACATAATAAAGTTTCCTAAGAATTTAGCCTTGGCAGTTGCTAGCATCTCATCTTCTACAAACTCAGTACGTATTCTATTTAACTCTTTAAAAGTTTCTACAATGGCGCTATCAGTTACTTCATTACGGATTTTTGCACTTGCGGTAAAAGTACCTTTGTAATTTCTACCAGTACCTATATTTGAGCGTGCTCCATAAGTGTATCCATTCTTTTCACGCAAGTTCATATTTAAATAAGAGCCAAAAGAACCACCGAAAACATAGTTTGTTACTAAAGCCGCATAGTAATCTGGATCACTCATCTTCAAATCTGAAAGGCTGTAAATTGCCAGTTCTGTTTGAACCGCGTTAGGTACGTCAACTAAGTTAATTTGAGTTTGATCTACGTCGCTTAAAGTAGGTAATGTAGCTTTTGGAGCCATTCCTTTTTCCCATTTGCCAAAGTATTTCTTAACCAGCTTTTTTGCTTCTTTTTTCTCAATATCTCCTGTGATTATTAAGTACCCGTTTGAAGGTTTGAAGTAAGCGGCATAGAAATTCTTAACATCATCAAGTGTTACGTTGTTTACTGTTTCTTCGGTTGCAAATTCACCTGCTGGGTGATCTTTTCCATAAACTAATGCGCTACGTACTTTACCGGCTATAGCAGCAGCACTGTTCTCACCAGATTTTAATCCTTCTAATAATTGAGATTTTTCAAAATCTAATTCTTCTTGAGTAAAATTAGGTTTAAAAGCAGCCTCTGCAAAAAGTCCAAAAACGTCGTTCTTATACTTAGATAAACTAGCGGCAAAACCACCACCAGTTCCCACACTAATTCTTGCGCCTAAGAAATCTACTTGCTCGTTAAATTTCTCTTTAGCAGTTTCAGTAGATCCTTTTCCCATGATAGCTCCGGTTAAGGACTGTACACCAGCCTTATCACCTTCAAACACTGGTGGATTATTTAGGTCTAAACTCATACTGAAAGTAGGTAGCTTCTTGTCAGTTACTACAAGTACTTTTAAACCGTTTTTAAGTTCAAATGTATATGGCTTACCTAGGTTTATTTCTGGTGTTGGGCCAGAAGTAGGCATTTGAGATCGGTCTATTTGTGCAATGGCACCTGCTCCTGTAAGGAGTAATACCATTAAAAATATAAATTGCTTTTTCATTGTTATATTATTTTTTAGTAATGGTAAATTCAGTTCTTCTAGACTGCTCATATTCTTCATCAGAACATGTTTTGCTTTCGCAATCTACTACTGGGTTTTCTTCTCCACGTCCTACAGCCTTTACTCTATTAGCAGTAACACCTTTTGAGATTAAGTATCCTTTAACTGCATCTGCACGTTTTTGAGATAAGGTTTTGTTGTAACTATCGCTGCCTCTTGTGTCAGTGTAAGTTTCTGCAAGAATTTCCATGGTAGAATTCTTCATCATCATATTAACGATGCGATCTAGCTCTTTTGCAGCACTTTCAGTAATTGCTGCTTTATCGTTGTCAAAATAGATTTTGTTGATTTGTAGTTTATTGTCTACAACCTTTACCTCATCTGTTGCGGCAGCCATTTCTTCTTCTGTCGGTGCGCTACCAGCTAGATAATCTAACTCTAGTCTTTGATTAGGTTTCAAATACTTATTTGCAACTCTCTTAATGTCTTCACGTGTAATGCTTCTATAGATGTCTAATTCTTTATTGATTAAACCAGTATCGCCTTTTAACATATTGTAAGTGGCAAGTGAAGCTGCAATTCCTTCTACTCTAGAGTTTGAGCTTACAAATCTAGTTTCGAATTGATTTTGAAGTTTTTGATATTCTCTTTCAGAGATTAATTCTGTCTGAAGTTTTACGATTTCTTCATCCATCACTTTTGCAAGTTGGTCTAAAGAAACATCACCTTTAGAAAGAGCTCCCATTGTATAAGTACCATAATCTTGGTTAGACTGTGCAAATGCTAATACTTGTAAAGCTATTTGCTCTTCTTCAACCATTCTTTTTTGCATTCTTGAGCTCGCTCCACCAGTTAAAACAGAAGAGATGTAATCAAGTACATATGCATCACGATCTATAGATTTAGGAGTAATGTAAGAGAAGATTTTTACCGGAATCTGAATGTTAGCATCATACTCAGTTGCATAACGAGTTTCAGTTATAGGTGCCTCAACGATTGTCTTACGGACATTTCTTGGTGCTTTATTAGGAATAGGACCAAAATAGTCCTCAATCATTTTCTTAGTTTGATCGATATTGATATCACCAGCAACTACAAGAGTAGCATTATTAGGGTTATAGTATTTATCATTAAAATCTTGAAATTCAGAAAGCTTTGCAGCATTTAAATCTTTCATAGATCCTATAACACTTTGTCCATATGGGTGTGTTTTGAATAAGTGCTTATCAATACCAGTTCTATAAAGAATTGCTCCATATGGTGCATTATCGATACGCTGGCGCTTCTCTTCTTTCACGACTTCATTTTGAGTATCTACACCTATTTGCTCAATTTTAGGATGCAACATACGCTCGCTTTCCATCCATAGACCCATTTCTAAATTGTTAGAAGGGAACGTCTCGTAGTAGTAAGTACGATCTTGAGTTGTGTTAGCATTATTGCTTCCACCATTTGCGCTTACAATGTCAAACCATTTCCCACGCTCAATGTTCTCTGTTCCTTCAAATAAAAGGTGTTCAAAAAAGTGAGCAAATCCTGTTCTACCTGGGTCCTCGTCTTTTGCACCTACTTGATACATAACTCCAGTTGTTACAACTGGCGCACTATTTTCTTGATGCAAGATTACATGCAATCCGTTAGGTAGATCATACTCAACGTACTCCACTTCTTGTGCAAATCCCGACACAGCCATAAAAGCTGCTGCAAGACTTAAAACAATTTTTTTCATTTTGTGATTTTTACGATTGTTACTTTTAGTTAGTGTTTTTTCTATATGAAACGTTACAGGTTTCTTATAGAATTCTCAAAATTAGCCGTTAACTACCTATTTATGAGTTAAAGAAAGGTCAAATAGGCTGAGATATCTATGGAGTAGCCGTAATTTAAAATCAATCAAAATTTAATAACATGTTATTTTCAAAAAACACACTCAAAATATCCCTCAGTATTATCTTTCTTTTAATTGCATATTTCTTACTCATCGCCTCTATAGGTGTTGCAGATAAGGTCTATTTAAGTTTCCTTAACGCGCCCATCATGGCGATAGGTTTGTATTTTATAATAAGGAGCGTTTTTAAGTCACAGCCAAATGATTTTAAATACATGGATGGTTTTTTATCTGGTCTAGCAAGTGGTTTTTTAATTTCTGTTGTATTCACAGTTTTTATGGCGATTTATCTTTTTGAGATTAATCCAGATTTAGTTCAAGAGATGAGCGCTTCAATACCTTTAGCTTCAGGAACTGATGAAGTGGGATTGTTACTATTTATCTTTTTATCAGGCGTCTCTACCGCTATTGTGAGTTCTTTACTTATTATACCTATTTTTAAGCAATCGTGGAATACAAGAGGAATGAGGAATTCTCAAAAGCCTCTAAATCAGAATTCTTAGTTAAATACTTGTGAGATTTACGCTTTCGCGAAAGCGAATTTTAAAAAAGTTTGCTAATTACCAGAATAGCAGTATATTTGCGTCCATTTTTTAACAAAGTTAAATTACAATTATGTACGCAATCGTAGAGATAGCAGGGCAACAATTCAAGATCGAGAAAGATCAGAAGTTGTTTGTACATCGTTTACAAGAAGACGAAGGAGCAACAGTTTCCATCGATAAAGTTCTTCTTTTAGGCAATGACAACGACATCACTCTCGGCGCCCCAGCTATAGAAGGAGCATTTGCTGAAGCAAAAGTTCTGGGACACCTTAAAGGTGACAAAGTAATCGTTTTTAAGAAAAAACGTAGAAAAGGATACCGTAAGAAAAACGGACACCGTCAATCATTAACTGAAATTCAGATCTCTAGCATTTCTGCTACAGGTGGTAAGAAATCTGCTCCAAAAGCAGAAAAGAAAGCACCTGCAAAGAAAGCAGCTCCTGCAAAAGAAGCGGCTCCTGCAGCAGCTCCTAAGGCAGCAAAGAAGGCAACTTCTAAAGCAGATGATCTTAAGAAAGTTGAAGGTATTGGACCTAAGATTGCAAGCACTCTTAATGAGGCAGGTATAACAACCTTTGCAGAACTTGCAAAAACTGACGCTGCAAAGATTTCTGAAATCATAGCAGATGTACGTGGTAATCATATCACAGACTCATGGCCTATGCAGGCTCAAATGGCTGCAGATGGTAAGTGGGACGAATTAAAAAAATGGCAAGACGAAGCTAACGGCGGAGTTATGCCAAGCTAATTAAAGTAGAACACGATATTTTTATAAATATCCTTAAAATTTATAACCATGGCTCACAAAAAAGGAGTAGGTAGTTCGAAAAACGGAAGAGAATCTCATTCAAAACGCTTAGGTGTTAAGATTTTTGGTGGACAAGCAGCAATTGCTGGTAACATTCTTATTCGTCAGCGCGGTATGGAGCACCATCCAGGTGAAAACGTATATGCTGGTAAGGACTTTACATTACATGCAAAAGTAGACGGATTAGTGAAGTTTACTAAGAAAAGAAATAATAGATCTTACGTTTCTATCGTTCAGGCAGAAGCTTAAAAACTATTTTTTTTACATTAAAAAATCCCAAGTTGCTTAAAGTGACTTGGGATTTTTATGTTCAATAAGTTTTTAAAAACCGTTGCTTCGTCTATTTTATTAAGTCTTGTTTATTTAAAACAACAACTAATGAGTCGATAAATTCACGTTGTTTTAATAATCCTTTATTTTCAATTTGTATGGTGTAAAAATCAGTAAGACTAGTTTTGTCTATCAAAGTAGTGTCTAATAAAGCATTAAGGCTCGTGGTTAATCTAGATACAGGCCAGTCTGTCATTTGTATGGAGTCCTTAGTGATTTTAAGTCCGGCATCTCCATATATTCCGCCAGCATTACCACCTTCTATAAAGCCCGATAGATTTGCCGTTTCAATCTCCTGACGCGGAAAATCTGTTGAACATGAAGTTACAACTATTGATATAAGCAATATTGATAAATAGATACTTAAGTTTTTCATAAGTAAAAGAGTTTAAATATAAACGATATGATTAATGGTAAAGTGTTTAATGAAAACAGCCAGTAAAAACACACTCTTTAAGGAGTATACTTTACTGGCTGCTATTTTATTGTCTAATAGGCCTTATGGTCTACCTTTCAATCTTTTCTCAATCTTCTGCTTTTTGGCAGTGAGACGTTTCATAAGATCCATGATCTCTTCGTCTTTGTTTTCCTTGTAAATATCATTTAAACCTAAGATTAGATCCTTTGCTCTTCTTGATGCGTGGACTCTATCGCTGGTTGACATATTACTCATTGTTTCAGTTTCAAAAGCTAATGCTTCTTCGATAATCTTCATAAATTGTTATTAATACGCTTTCGCAAAAGCGTAGTTACAATATCCGCGCCATTTGCAAAAAGTGTTAAGTTAAAAAATAAAACTTAATACCCAAGCAAAAGGTTAAATATTAATATCTGTAATATTCTGGCTTGAAAGGTCCTTCAACCTCTACTCCTATATAATCTGCCTGATCTTTCTTAAGAACTGTAAGCTCTGCGCCCATTCTTGATAGGTGTAATGCTGCTACTTTTTCATCAAGATGTTTAGGTAACATATAAACTTCATTTTTATATGCATCTGCGTTAGTCCATAATTCGATTTGAGCAAGAGTCTGATTTGTAAAAGAGTTGCTCATTACAAAACTAGGGTGACCTGTTGCACAACCTAAGTTTACCAAACGACCTTCAGCTAGTAAGATGATATCTTTACCATCAATCGTATACTTATCAACTTGTGGTTTGATTTCTACCTTAGAACTACCGTAGTTCTCATTTAAGAAAGCAACGTCTATTTCATTATCAAAGTGACCGATGTTACAAACGATTACTTTATCACGCATGCTTTTGAAATGCTCACCGCGTATAATATCTTTATTTCCTGTAGTTGTGATAACGATATCTGCGTTTCCTACTACATTCTCTAATTGTTTTACTTCAAAACCATCCATTACGGCTTGTAATGCACAAATAGGATCGATTTCAGTTACTGTTACAATAGATCCTGCACCACGGAAAGAAGCTGCGGTACCTTTACCTACATCACCATATCCACAAACTACAACGCGCTTTCCAGCAAGCATCGTATCAGTTGCACGTCGTACAGCGTCTACAGCACTCTCGCGACAACCGTATTTATTATCAAACTTAGACTTCGTTACAGAGTCATTTACATTGATAGCAGGCATAACCAGAGTACCATTCTTCATACGCTCATATAGTCTATGAACTCCAGTGGTTGTTTCCTCAGATAAACCATTAATTCCAGCTGCTAGTTCTGGGAATTCATCAAATACCATATTAGTTAAATCGCCACCATCATCTAGTATCATGTTTAGTGGCTTTCTATCTTCACCAAAGAATAGCGTTTGTTCAATACACCAGTTGAATTCTTCTTCACTCATTCCTTTCCAAGCATATACTGGTATACCAGCAGCAGCAATTGCAGCAGCAGCATGATCTTGAGTTGAGAATATGTTACATGATGACCATGTTACGTCTGCGCCTAATGCAACTAGAGTCTCAATTAGTACAGCAGTCTGTATAGTCATGTGTAAACATCCAGCGATACGTGACCCTTTAAGTGGTTGTGATTCTTTATACTCTTCACGTAATGCCATAAGACCTGGCATTTCAGCTTCTGCAAGCTCTATTTCTAATCTTCCGTACTCAGCAAGAGTGATATCTTTTACTTTGTATGGAACGTATGGAATTGTGTTTGTACTCATAATGAATTTTAATATGTTAGCTTTATGTCGTTGATATGTTTAAAAATCAACAAATTAAAAGCTGTTATTTGCTTAAATTGCGGCTGCAAATTTACAAAAAACTAATCGATTCTCGTGCCTCTTTACAAAACCCTAACAAATAGAGAAAATACTACCGTATATGTCTGGAAGATAACTGAGTCTGAGGCGTGGTTGCGTACTGGACTGGAACTCTCTGAGAACTCTATTAATAGATTATTTACTATGAGTTCTGAGTTGCACAGGCGTGGCTTCTTGAGTATAAGACATCTTTTGAGAGAAGCTGGTTACACAGATCAAAATCTGTATTACAATGTAGATGGTAAACCACACCTAGATGACGGTATGAATATATCCATCACGCATAGTTATGAATTCACGGCAATTATCATAAGTAATGAACTTGTAGGGATAGATATTGAGAAGTTACGAGATAAAATTAAGCGTATCGCTCCAAAGTTTATAGGCTATGAAAAAGAGTTTGTTACAGAACTAGAGGACGCTATAGAACCATTAACGGTAATTTGGGGTGCAAAAGAATCAATGTATAAACTTTATGGGACAAAAGGTCTTGGTTTTAAAGCGCATTGTTATGTAGAGCCCTTTGAAATGGATTTAAACCACACGATATCTAGAATAGTCTATAACGGAGATAATTTTAAGTATGATGTATATTTCCAACGATTAGAAAACTTTATGATGGCATATATACTTCCTGCTCATAATGCATAATGTTTTAAGAACGATAAAGGAAAGCCAGCGTACTATGGCGTTCTTGTTAGATCCAGAAAAAACAAGGATTGAAGATTTAATAGAGACTTTTGATCACATTAATAATCTCAGAATTCTAATACAGACAGAGTTAAGTGTAGAGTACTTTGTACTTTTTGTAGGTGGTAGCACGATGATAAATGTAGATCTCGATAAATGGATACTCGCCGCAAAGGAAATTATAAAGATACCGATTGTTATCTTTCCTGGTTCACATCACCAACTCACCGAAAATGCTGATGGCTTGTTGTTTCTCAATTTAATTTCTGGAGACAATCCTGATTATTTAATAAGACAACAACGGCAGGCTGCTGCCCAATTATTAAGAAGTCAGTTGGAAATCGTGCCCACAGGATATTTGTTAATCGATGGCGGTCATGAAAGTGCAGTACAACGCGTTTCTCAAACTCTGCCATTATCTCAACATGATGCTGATTCTATAACTCATACAGCATTTGCTGGCCAGTTAATGGGTAATCAATTAATTTATTTAGAAGCCGGTAGTGGTGCTATTACACCAGTAAATCCAGAAATCATAAAATCTGTAAAAAATCAGCTGGAGATTCCTTTAATAGTTGGCGGTGGCTTGCGATCTTTACAACAATTAGAATCTAGCTATTTAGCTGGCGCTGATATGCTCGTTATCGGTACAGCAATTGAGCAAAAAATTAATTGGAATTAAAAACAAATCATGAAAGCATCTATTGAATTAACTATGTCGCCATTACAAGACGATTATGAACAGCACATCATTGATTTCATAAAAACCCTACGCGAGTCTGAATTTACGGTATTAGAAAATCCGCTGGCGACTCAAATTTATGGGGATTTTGTGCCATTAATGCAGTTTTTAACTCGAGAAATGTCGAAAAGTATGGAACAAACTAAAGCTGTTTTATTCTATATGAAAGTAGTAAAGACAGATCGTAGTGATTATGAACCGTTTTTTTAGATGAGTGAGGTTATAGAATTTCTTTTTGGTCAGTATAGGGACTATAAAGTTTCTCATATACTGTTAGAGGTAGTTGCCATAATAGCTTCTATTATCAGTGTGATTTATTCTTTTAAGAATAAAATATGGGTGTTTCCTTTTGGTATTTTAAGCACTTTAATTTTTGTCTATTTATTGCTTCAATGGAATTTATTAGGCGATATGCTTATCAATGCTTACTATTTTATCATGAGTGTTTATGGCTGGTACATTTGGACACGCAAGATAGATGCGACTCATGAAACACCTATAACTATTACTAGTGATAAAGAATGGATTCATAGCTTTCTATTATTACTGTCTACGGCTGTAGGTGTTTATGTGTTATATTTTGTAACGAATCGTTTAGAAAGTATAGTATCCTACATCGATATGTTGACCACTGGGATATTTTTTGCTGGTATGTGGTTGATGGCTCGTCGTAAACTAGAACATTGGCTAGTTTTAATGGTAGGTAACGTTATTTCAGTACCGTTATATTTTTATAAAGGATACAGTTTCAGTGCACTACTTTATTTATTTCTCGCTATTATTGCTTACTACGGTTATTTAGAATGGAAAAAATACCTCAACAAGCAGCCTATTCTGGGAAAAGAATAGTTTTATATGGACCAGAAAGCACTGGTAAGAGTACGCTTTCGCGAAAGCTAGCTCAACATTACAATACTGTCTTAATAGAAGAATTTGCTAGAGAATATCTGCAGGATAAATTTAACCATACTGGAGAAGTTTGCAGTTATGACGATATCTTACCTATTGCAATAGGTCAAAGAAATCTAGAAAACAATGCAGTAAATAAAGCTCAGGATTATCTTTTTTGTGATACAGATGTGTTAGAAACCTATGTGTATTGCATGGCATATTTCAATCAGGCGCCGCAAGAACTTATAAATGCTGTGGAAGAATCATCATATGAGTTATATTTACTATTACAAGTAGACGTTCCATGGACTCCAGATGATTTGCGAGACCGGCCAGAACGTCGAGAAGAAATGTTTGAGTTGTTTCTAGCGGCACTCAATAAGTTTAATAAGCCTTATAAAATCGTGGATGGGTTAGATTCTCAAAGATTTGAAAATGCAATAAAGGCGATAGAAAATGAGTCTAAATGATCAAGTTTACTAAACAACAACTAGCGCAACTGGAAAGTAAAAATATCACTACAGATACGATCTTAAAGCAAATTGAGCGTTTTAAGATAGGATTTCCCGTTGTAAAGTTAGATCGACCAGCAGTGGTGTCAGATGGTATATTAAAACTTCATAATTCAGATCACTCTCGATATCAACGTTTGTATGAAGAAAGGCTTGATCATTTACAAATTCTCAAATTTGTTCCAGCTAGTGGTGCAGCAACTAGAATGTTTAAGTTTTTACACGAGTTTTTAAAGGATTTTGATCCGTGTGAGGATTCTATCAATTCTTTCATTAATAAAAATAGAGCACAAGAATTATTTACATTTTTTATTGCTATAGAAAAATTCCCGTTTTATGATGAGGTAATGGCTTCATTAAGAACAACCTATAATGAGTGGCATGCAAAAGCAGATCGAGAGAAGAAAATTTTGTTTGTGAAACAAATGCTAGAAATAGATGGCCTTAATTATGGGAACATGCCTAAAGGTCTCGTACCATTTCACAGATACAAGGACCACAACACAACTGCATTTGAAGAGCATTTGTTTGAAGCTAGTATCTATGCATCAACAAATAAACAGGCAAGACTGCACTTTACAATTGCCGAGGACTTTAAAGACCATTTCAACGCCGAATTTGACCGGATTGAAAAAATAGTAGAATCTAAAACAGGTACAGAATTTGAAATTGAGTTTTCGCATCAAAAGTCCTCTACAGATACCATAGCTGTAGATTATAATAATCAACCTATAGTTACTGAAACTGGTGATCTTTTCTTCAGGCCGTCTGGGCATGGAGCTTTATTAATGAACCTCAATGAACTTGATGCTGACATTATTTTTATAAAGAATATAGATAATGTTACTGTGTCATCGCTGGAGCAAGAGGTAGGCGATTATAAGAAATCACTAGCTGGTCTTTTATTAACCTTACAAGAGCAATGTTTTAAATATTTAAGACTAATCGATGAGAATAAAGTCGATGAAATTCTTAAAGCTGAGATAGAAGAGTTTTTAATGATACAATTAAGTGCTGTATTACCACCAGATTATAAAAAATATGCTAGAGAGTTTCAGCTTGAATATTTATTTAATCGTCTTAATCGACCATTAAGGGTTTGTGGGATGGTAAAAAATGAAGGTGAGCCTGGTGGTGGGCCTTTTTGGGTATATAATCAGAAAGGCGAACTTTCTATAGAGATTATAGAAGGTGCGCAAATAGACAAAAGCAATACGCAGCAAGTAGTCATAGTAAATAAAAGTACGCACTTTAATCCAGTAGATTTAGTATGTGCCGTACGTGATTATAAAGGAGAGAAATTTAATCTGTTAGATTTTTGTGATGAGCAGACTGGCTTTATAACACATAAATCTAGATTAGGTATGGATATTAAAGCACAAGAACTTCCTGGTTTATGGAATGGAGGAATGGCTTATTGGAACAGTGTTTTTGTTGAAGTTCCTTTAATTACTTTCAATCCCGTTAAAACAGTTAATGACTTATTGAAACCGGCACACCAAAATTAGATGGATCTAGGTCAGCTACATAGAGAAGTAAATTACAAAGCTGTGGCGAGCAGTGGACCTGGTGGGCAACACGCTAATAAGGTTGCGACTAAAGTCTTGCTAGAATGGGATGCTGGTAAAAGCATTGCATTTACAGATGTAGAACATGAGCGTGTTTTATTAAAATTACAAAACCGATTGACAAAGGATGGTATATTGCAATTGAGTTGTCAAGATTCTAGAAGTCAATCTAGTAACAAAGAATTAGTTTTTAAACGTTTTATCGGGTTGCTTAATGGAGCTTTAGTAGTGCAAAAACTAAGAAAGAAAAGAACCACACCTAAATCCGTAAAGCGTAAGCGTTTAAACGATAAGAAAAAGCATAGTGAAAAGAAAGAAAGTAGACGCTTTAAATATTAGGGAATAATTTCACATAACCAGTGACATTTGTCATTTTATAGACCTTGTAAGCTGACTTACATTTGTATTATGGAATTACAACAGATAATAAAAGATGCCGCAGATAAGTCTATATCTTATGAGCAGTATAGAGCCTTTGTAGAGGCGCATACAGTTAATGGAACCAATAGTGGTAGTGAGGTAACTGAAGCGCTCGCAGAGTATACTAAGCTTAACAACCAGCGTATGAAACGGTTGGATAAGACTTTAAAAATCTTACCAGAAAATCAAGAGTTGCTAAATTCTTTTGATAAAGATGTTTACTTTTTAATTATCACCGAAAGCTGGTGTGGTGATGCAGCCCAAACTATGCCCATGATGAATAAGGTAGCGCAAACTGCTGGTGTGGATTTTAAGGTGGTATTGCGTGACGAAAACCCGTTATTAATGGATCAGTTTTTAACAAATGGTGGTCGTGCTATTGCAAAACTTATTCTTGTAGATAAAAATACTGGCCTACCGGTGACAACCTGGGGTCCTAGACCTACTAAAGCGACTCAACTTGTTGCAGATGAAAAAGCTGCAAAAGGGGCACTTTCTCCTGAGTTTAAACAGGAACTTCAAAACTGGTATAATAAAGACAAAGGAAAGGATACTGAGAACGACTTGATAAACATGTTAAGAGAAGTGTTGTAGTCCTGCCTTTTTATTATAAACCTATCTAAATTCTCATTATTTTAACAACTTAGCTGTTTACCTTTGAGTAAAACCAGCTACATGTTTATTAAACACTTTTATTTATTACTGTTATTTCCAGTTTTTTTATGGGGTCAACAATATGATGATGAAAAAATAACGAGCCTCATAGATACTTATAGGAATTTAGATCGTGGTCCCTATAAAGAGATTAATTGGTTTTGCGAAGACGGAACAATTAGAGATGCAAAAGATCCATGTCCTGATGCCATAGGTGGTGGAATTCAACATGCTAGTTATAAATCAGATATCATAAACCTAGCCAAAACTAGACACCTTTATTTAGGTGAAATACTAGCCTCAAACGATGTATGGGACTTTTGGGATGCTCCTTTCAACCACAGTAGAATAAAGCAATATCAATTACAGCGTTATTTAGAAAGCGTAGATAATGGATGGATTCAAGAAAAATCAAAATTTTATCGTGGTGCCAGGCAAATCGAAGACGAAGAAGAATGGGGACGCAAGTTTTACTATACTATTCTCTCTAGTAACCAGATTTTAGATCAAGATTTTTTTTTAATTAGAGAAAGCCTAAGAGATATACCACATGATGGAGATACTAATCTAGCTCAAGAGATCAGAAGCACTAGTAAAGTAATAGCAGACAAGTATCCTAAATTTATGGATATCAGGATTAAAATACATGGTAATCCAGAGTCTAGAGATATCCAACAGGTTCAAGAGTGGTATGATGCTAATAAATCTGACTTGAATGAGCAAACGCTGGCTGATTTCCAAAAACTTATAACTGACATGAAAGAGTTTTTTGAACCAGTAAGCATTAGTGAACTTGCACAAATGGTTTCTGATTGGGATAATGACAGTTATATTAAAATGCAAACAGATTGGTTCTCTATGACCTATGCCCAAGAGACAGATCCTTCTATAATCATACCAGCAGCATCAGGATTGATGTGCGATATACGCTATAATATTCAAGAAGATAGAAGAGGAACCAGACGTACCAGTGCATTAGAACTTAGTTTACGACTAGAAGAATTGATATTTCAGAAGTCATCACAATGGATTCCTGCAACGATAAGAGAACATATAGATAAAGTACATGCGCTCAGCGAGGCATTGGCTAGCTCTGGTTATGTAGAGAAATGGGAATGGGATGCCGTTGAGGATCAGTTACTGTTAAGTACTGATGCAACTATGACAGCAAACCAGTTGATGGATTTCATAAACGTAGCTCGCAATCAGGTCGCTTGGGGAACAGGTATGGTCAACAGTATTTATGGAGATGTTGTAGAGGAATATACCGGTTTTGAACCATTATCTTATGGATTTTATGATGACCGTATACGTAGTTCATTACTATTACCTCTAGGTTCCTCAATAGGTGAGTTTTCTGGTTTAATCTCAAGACAGTTAGGTAGTTCAACTTACATTCCAGTACTGAGTAATATTAGTACTGTAAGAGGTCTTAATCCAGGATATACTCAAGGAGAATTAGTAGTCGTAACAGGTAATGCAGAAGGAATGACTGTAGACCCTAAAAAAATATATGTGTTTGACCATCCACCTAGCGACTTAAAACCAGTTGCTGGTATCGCTACAGTATCAGAAGGTAATCTAGTTTCTCACGTTCAATTACTAGCGCGCAACTTGGGAATTCCTAATAGTGCCATCAGTGCAGATAATCTTTCAGACCTTAAGGATTATAATGGTAAACAGGTGTTTTATGCCGTAAGTGATCGTGGTGCAGTGGTTATAAAACCTGCAAACGAGATGGATAACGAAGAGCAATCATTATTCAATAAGAATCAACAGAAAGAGAAGAAAACCATCCGCATCTCTGAAGAAAAATTGAAGCTGGACATCGTTGAGCCCGTAGATATGGCTAGTGTTAATAGCGCAGACAGTGGAGTTTTATGTGGTCCTAAAGCTGCTAATCTTGGTCAATTGAAGCAGTTATTTCCTGACCATGTCGTAAATGGTGTTATAATTCCTTTTGGAGTTTTTAGAAATCACATGTCTCAAAATATGCCTGAAACAGATGGTAGTTATTGGGCTTTTCTGGAGTCCGCTTTCGCGAAAGCGAGACAATTAAAAGATAGTGGGTCCTCTACAGCAGATGTAGAAAAGTATCAATTGGATCAACTTGCGATTCTGAGGGAAGCCATAGCTAGAATGCCTATTAAAGCAGAATTTATAAAAGAGTTAAAAAAGGATTTCAAAGGAATTCTAGGGAACGATATGGGTAAAGTTCCAGTTTTTTTAAGGAGTGATACAAACATGGAGGATCTCGAGGAATTTACTGGTGCAGGTTTAAACCTGACCGTTTTTAATGTGGTGAGCGAAGAAAAAATATTAAAAGGAATAAGAGATGTGTGGGCTAGTCCTTATACAGATCGTAGTTTTAAATGGCGACAGGCATATCTAGAAAATCCAGAAAATGTATATCCATCTATTTTAATAATCCCTACAGTAGATGTGGATTATAGTGGTGTGTTGATTACGAAAGATTTTGTTCATCAAAATGCTGATGGTGTCACGATTGCAATGAGTCGTGGTGCTGGTGGAGCAGTAGATGGTCAAAGTGCAGAAACTTTTATAGTCGATGGACAAGGAAATAGTCAACTAGTTGCACCGGCAAGAGAACGCTTGCAGCGTAAATTACCGGTTCAAGGTGGTTCTAAAATGGAATTTGTCAACTTTAATAATCCTATTATTACTGAAGATAATCTTAAGGAAATACGGCAGTTTGCTTTAAAGGCACATCAAACCATGCCTAGTTCTAAAGATGGGTCCTATAATGGGGCATGGGATATTGAGTTAGGCTTTAAGGATAATAAATTATACCTATTTCAAATACGTCCATTTGTGGAGAATAGTAATGCTATAACTAACTCTTATTTATTGAAATTGGATCAGAAAACAGACTATAATACTGAGTTACTTATTAATAAACAAATCGCATTATAATGGATATTCTTAGGTATAGTATTTCAGTGTCTGCAGTATTAGTTTTAGCGATGTTTTATCCTATTGATGGTTATCAATCTACAGGGATTAAACGTCTTAAACGATTAGAGAAAACCATAGACAGTACTCTGGTAGAACGGTATTTAAAACCTGGCTCTTTTAAAAAAAGTGATGAAGTGAATTTATGGCTTTGTGAGGACACAAAATCAGTAGATTCTTTAATGGTTGTAGATAAAGATTTTCAATCTAAAATGCGCAAACTATTTCCTAATAGTTCAGGTTACGGTATTGCGGTTATGGATATCAGTAATCTTAATAACCCCAAGTATGCACAGCTTAATGAGAATTCAGGTTTTCAACCAGGTAGTGTAGGTAAAATAGCTGTAGCGACTGCTTTTTTTAATGAATTACGCAATTTATGTCCTGAGGATTGGTCTGTGAGGCAACGATTATTAAAAAATAAAGTAGTGAAATCTGGTAATTGGGGTCTCTATGATCACCATACTATACCAGTAGTAAATCTCGAAAATGATAAGCTAGTAAAACGTACTGTAGTATTTAATGATCAGTTTAGTCTTTATGAATGGTTAGATCATATGTTGAGCGTTAGTAATAATGGTGCAGCAAGTATCGTCTGGCGTGAGGCTTTATTGATGCATGTTTTTGGAGACGCATATTTTGGTTTAACTCAAGAAGAGGCAGATGCCTATTTTAATAATGCTGACAAATCTGAATTAACCGATATCGCTATTAACTTAGTAAATCAACCATTAAGAAATATAGGTATTACCCATGATGAATGGCGATTAGGTAGCTTTTTTACTAATGGGCCTGATCAATATGTAGGCAGTAAAGGTGGTAGTATAGGTACACCTAAAGGTCTCATGAAATTTATGGTACAATTAGAACAAGGTTGTGTTATTGATGAGGTGAGTAGTCTAGAAATAAAAAAACTACTCTATATGACCGATCGAAGAATAAGATACGCCTACAGTCCACAACTAGATACTGCAGCCGTATACTTTAAATCAGGTAGTTTATATAGTTGTGATCAATCTAAGTCTACACCTTGCGGTAAATACATGGGCAACAGGTATAATTACATGAATAGTATTATAACCGTAGAACATGAAGATGGGACTAATTATATGGTCTGTTTAATGAGTAATATACTTAGTAAAAACTCTGCTGGTGATCATATGTATTTAGCTAGTGCTATAGATAAAACTATCAGATCTATCAATAATACTAACCATGATTCCCAAGCAGTAACTACTGATAATTCAGATGATATTTGATTAAGCAGTTTTAGTTTTACCATTGTCCTTAGAAAGTAAAATATTTTTGATTTCTAAAGCTTTTGATGTAGGCAGATGTGATAATATACTGGTGATTAAATGCTCACCCTGCAAGTCGAGTAATTTAATACTCGTTGAATGCACTTTTTTTTCTTGAATAAGAAGAAGTTTTTCTAGCATTTTACTGCGATCATATAGTTGTATTCGTTCTTGAAATTCAAAAGTTTCGCTGGATAAGGTATGTGATTCTAATTCAAATAGTGGAAAGAGCATATTTTTTAAGTCCCTACTCAATATACCATTAAGATATTCCATAGAATGAAGCCTTGAAACAGTTTCTTTACTTATCATTCCCTTATAGGCTACATAGACATCCTCTGGATTATAACGTTGTGATAACAGGTTAAAAATGATTTCTAGTTGATCAGAAATGCACTGATCAACATTAGTGATAAGTTGCTCTATTGTATTCTTTTCAAGTAAAGAGATAACACCATTAGTTCTTTTATCAGAGCGCTGGCTTATTTTTAATGACCAATATAATCTTACTAATTCTTTATACTTAGCAGACTCTTTATCTATAAATCTTATCAATTCCTTCTTTTTTAAAATTGATTTTCCTCCATCTATCCTAGATTTAAATAATAGTTCAAAAGCTCTTTTCTTAACAGAAATGTCGCTTCGATGGGTTAGTTGAATAATTAAACGGTGTGATTTTTTAGTTTTTATATGATATAATACATGAAGCAATTTTTTTCTGAAATCATTCTCTGTTTTTTTTCTAGAATAAATCTGACTTATGATTTTTAAAGATTTATTACCCATTTTTTGAATGGAAGAAATAATCGATTTTTTTAATTCATCGTCTATGAGTCCTTCAAGAAGAGTGTTTAAGAAATAAACATCCTTAGTATGACCAGTAGCTTTAATCGCTGCAATTCTTAAAGTTTTATTATTGTGATTCAAATAGTTGTCAATTATTGAATAGTAGTTAGTCGTAGCAGCATATCCCAATGTTTCTATAAGTCGAGCAAGTTCTGCTATTTGCATGTTCTGGTCACCTATTTCACTAGAGAATAGTTCTATACGTAACTTCAGATTATACTTTTCGGCTAGTAAAGGGTTTTCTTGAGAAATCGCAGCTAGAGCTAGCAGTGCAGCTGTTGCTATCATATCATCTTCGTCATCTAGATAATTTTCATAGAATTGATAAGAAATATGCTCGTGGCTCAATAAATAATTCATTGCTGCATTAATCAATTCACTGTCATCTGTATATATAAAATCTTGTACCTGTGCGACTGGTTCATTGATTACATAATCTAAATTATTAATTACCGCTGTAACGACCTTATTATTTTCATGATTAAGAAGTTGCAGAACTGGATCTCTTAAACTGGAATGACTTATTTCTGGTAGTTTTTGCAGCATCAATAATATATCTTCAGTTCCACCATTTTCAAAAATGATTTTCATATTACCGATAAGAGTTCCAACATTATTTTTTTCTTTTCTTAACTTTTCTCTTTTTACAATACTTTGTTTAAAGATACTTAGATAGCTGTCTTTAACTTTAAAAATTAAATAAATCCAGAAAATAGAAAGAATTGCAATCGATGCGGTAATAATGTGATTGGGAAGATTCAGTCCTTTTACAACAAAAATTATAACTAATCCAGCTAGTCCGGTAGCAACACTGTCCACAACCACATCTATAAAGGTTTTTGTTTTATTTTTTATGTCACTAGGTATAGGTATCGCAAGAAGTTCTAATGCACTTTTATGTAAGGACTGTTTAAGGCTACCATCAAAGCCTTTTAAGATAATTACAAGCCATAATTCTGGCATTACAAAAAGTAATAGAGCACAAGCAATTACCGCAGCTGGCAGAAAAAATAAATTGGTCTCAATATTAAAGTTTTCTAATAATCGCTTTGTAATCAATAATTGTAAAATCAAAGAGATTATATTAAAAGTACTAAACCAAAACCCAAAAAAGGACGCGAGTTCCATCGGGTCTGCTATCTGCTGGCTGGCGAGATAGCTAAATTCATAGTCTACAAGTTTTGCTACTAAGACACCTATACCTATGACACCTGCTAGATGAGTTAAATGTCTAGAATTAAATATTAATTTGATAGAAGGTTCTTTAGAAACACTTTCTCTTTTTTTGAATTCTAATTTCATTTTACCCTTATAACTATGGGATTTAATTCTTTGATAGATATATGGGCAGCAAGCAATCATTAAACTTGCTAAGATGATTAAAGCACCATTACCTGTAAATGGTACTAGGATGGAAGTAACATATCCACCAGCAATTCCACCAGCAATTCCGCCAGCTCCTATAAATCCAAATAACCTTTTAGCTTCTCTAATATTAAAAATAACGTTTGCCAAAACCCAAAACTGAGAAGTAACCAATAAGGCATATATTCCTACAAATAGGTAAAAAGCATAAACTAAAAAAAGGTTGGTTACTTCAAACATCACGAGCAGTCCGATAATAAAGAATGCAGCCGAAAATATCCACAGCGTAGATTTAATAATATATCTAAGATTAAATCGCTCTAATAGTTTGTGATATGAAAAAGAGATCACTACTGCAATGATAGCTGTTAGTATAAACGCTATCGAAAGAGAATCTGCACCAGCTGTAGATAAAAAAAGTGCATTGATAGTAGGTTTAACTACTAGCAATGCACCTATAATAAGAAAAAGATATAACTGCATCCATAAGGCTATGGAGAGTTCCTTTTTCTTAATATCAAATAGATTAGATATGAGCTGGTTTAATGGTTTCACCTGATTGGATGTCTTGAAGCAAGATAGGTGTTTTGTTTAATGCAGCTTCTGCAGGTCGTACTAAACTTCTAATAATTTTTTCTCCATCTGGCGACTCTACCATAGCAACAAGAATATAATGCTTCTTGCGCTCATCATCCCATACGATTACACTATCGCAGTGCCAGTTTTTCCAAGATCCACTTTTTCTATAGACATCTGCTTCAGGAGCAATTTGATCTAGAGTATTTACAAACTTGTGATGTAAACTTGGGTCTTTTAGATATTGTAGCATTTCACTACTACGTTCATTGTTAATTAGCTGGCCGGTAGCTAATTGATAATATAGTTTTGCTACAGCTTCCGTTGTAGCAGCATGACTTAAACCTTTAATAGGTTCAGGATGACGTCTTCCTTGTGCGGCATATCTTTTACCTACCCATAAACCACCATTACTATATTGATCATAAAAAGGATTTGCTGGATTGCACATCACGTCTTCTATACGTTGAAAACCTACACGATCAATCATTCTAGTAGAAGCAGCATTATTAGATTTTGAAATCATCAACCACATATCAGTCTTTACTTCATCAGTATATTCTAAATCACCTTTCTCAATAGCATCCATAGCAGTATATAAAACAGCAATTTTAGGCATGCTAGCAGCATACATCATATTATCACCATTAACACTAGCATATCGAACACCATCGTTTGATAAATCAACAAGACTTACAGACAGCCTTTTGTTATTGATTAAACTTTGCCATCGCTTGTTTGAGTATAATTGTTCTTGTAAACTTAATTGTAATGTAGCGTCTTGATAAGCACTAACCTCTTGATTTGCATTTTCCAGCAGCAATAAAGGTTTGTCAGTGGCGTGAACTAGACTAGTAAACATCACTAATAATAAAGCAGACACTTTTAATAACATATAATTTTTAATTTTTTAAGTTCAGAATAATATGAACAAATACAACGCCGAAACTACATATTTTATTGTCTTTAACAATTTAAAACCAGTACTTTAACAGTTTTTCACTTACTGTTAATATTGCATCAAGATTTTAGTGCTCTAAGTCAATTATTATAGCTGAAAACGAATTTCAAAAGACTGTTTTTTTTGAAGATTAACGTTTGTTTTTACTTAGACAATCCTTTCTTCAACACCTCTTTAATACCTTCTAGATTCTCGGTAAAATCCATCATTTGACTCAAGACTTGAGACATCTGATTTTGTCCGCCTAGACCACTAAGCTTATTGTTTTTGGCAAAAATTCCTTTGATGTCTTCCCATCGTTGTTGCTCTTCTGGAGTGATGGTGTTGATGAGTTCTTTATACTTCAACAGGTTGGCTTCAGCAGCACTAGTTAAGGTTTGTGATTCACTTTCATAGTGCGATAATAAGAGCGTTTGCAACTCTTTATCGTCCATTATAGGAACTACCTTAGCGACCAGTTTATTCATATCACGGTAAGAACCTTGTAGTTTAAAACTAGGCTCAGTACGGTAAGTGTCTTCCATTCCTGCGCTTGCGATGTAGGTCTGGTTCACTTTAAGAACGGTATCACGTATTTTTAATACTTTCTCAAGCACAGCAACATAATCGGCTATTTCTTGATTGCTGTGATTTCCTTTTAACTCATTATCACTTGCTCCGTTTTGAACACGATCAATCAATGCATAAACATCATCAAAATGCTTGTTACTTAACTGTTGCAATACGGGATTACTAGTCAGTGCATTTTCTACCAGACTCAATTCAAATAAATGAGCTGTATCACCTATAATATCACCTAGATTATAAATATCGGCACGGTTGGCAAGCATGTCTGGAATCTGGAACTTATCTCCACTTTCAGTATATGGGTTACCAGCCATAATCACGCAAAACTTCTTGCTGCGTAAATCATAGGTCTTCGGCTTTCCATTATAGACTCCTTCTATTTTACGAGTACCATCAGACAGGCTGATGAACTTCTGTAAAAACTCAGGATTACAGTGCTGGATATCATCTAGATATAACATCACATTATCACCCATTTCAAAAGCAAGATTCAGCTTTTTAAGCTCTTCTCTCGTTGCTGCATTAGTTGCTGCTTCAGGATCCACTGATGTAATCTCATGACCTATCGCTGGACCATTTATTTTCATAAATATCAAGCCTAATCGGTTTGCCACATATTCCATCAAGGTTGTTTTACCATAACCTGGTGGTGATATAAGTAGCAATAATCCCATGCGATCGGTACGTTTTGTATCACCTACCGTACCTAATTGTTTGGCAAGATTATCACCTATTAGTGGGAAATATACTTGATCGATCAACTTGTTACGGACAAAAGAACTCAATACACGTGGTTTAAATTCTTCTAATCGCAAGGACTCTTTTAACTCTTCAGTTACCTCTTGCTTTGCTTTTCTAAAGGTTTCATAAGCAGGTACTTTTATCGTTGTAAAGTGCTCTAGTGTATGTACAAACTCATGGTAATTAAACACAAACACACCTTCTTCAATCGTCTGGTGCGACCCTTTTAATCCATTGATGTTTTCACTAGGTGAGATGGCAACTGTTTTATCAGCTGTCAGCTCTCCATAAAGTATGTTTGCCACACATTCGTTTACATATGTCAGTAAAGATTGTTTTGAGTCCGCTTTCGCGAAAGCGGAAACCCAATGTCTCACCAGTTCCACTTTAGACTTCTCGTCCTCACAAGCTTCTAGACTTTTCTTAAATTTCAAATCGGCATTTTGAGATTTTATTTTCTTTTCAAAAGCTTCTTTTAATTGAATAGCGCTCGTGCTTACTGTGAAATGATCATTGTCTTTAAGTTCATTGAATAAGTAACTTGCGATAGATAAACTATTAGCAGACTCAGAAGTTTTAAAAATATCATCAGCCAGTTCTTCTATTATAAAGTCGTACTCCTTACTATCTGGAAAAACAGATAATACCTCACCAGCACTTTTCAAAATACGGTTGAGGTTGGATTGATGTTTGGTATCTAGTGCATTCCAGTAAAACTGTGCTTGCGCTCTCGTATTTGGGTCATAAGTGAGTAAGCCCAGATCATGGTGTTTATGTAATAAAACACTTAAATATTGAGCAGCGTCATGGTCATGAACACCTTTTACATAACCACCAGAATAGTTACCACTCGCGATTTCTTGAACGGTTGTCAGCAAATCTGCCGGACTCATTATTCTTAAAGCTTCTTTATCTCCAGATTTAAAAATAGAGTAGGCGAGGTAGGCAGATCTATAGACTTGGTTATTTTCAGACACCAAATCTTGATTCCATATTCCTTGAGATTGTGTGAGAATCTCATTATGCAATTCTTGATAAAAGTCAGTTCCTGTTAAATGATAGAACAGCCCATTATCCTTAAATACAATGGTCAGGTCTAGCTGCTGTTTATTAACACCGAATTTATGTTTCCCTAGCTTGATGATGTTATCACCATCTTCATACAACTCGTTCTTATCCTTGAGTTTTCTCAAAGCATCTTCACGAGCCACTTTAAGCGCTGTTTCAATTGCTTCGGCTTTTCCGGCATCATCGAGATCTTTTAATTGCACGACAATGTCGCGCACTTTATTGATCATTAAATCACTAGCAAAATAACCGTTGATTTCGGTAACGCTATCTAATGATTGTGCTCTTTTTTGAACACCTTTTAGAATACGCTCGGCAGCATTTTGAAATGCCATCGCCTTTTTATTGCGCGCTTCTACCAGACTACTTTTACGATTATCAAAAGCAGCGTAAACCTCTTCACGCTTGCCTATAATCTCTGTAATGTACTCCTCATAATCGGCAAATTTCCCTTCCAACTCTTCTAGTTGTATAGAAACTTTGGTAAGAAACTCATCACACTTTTCTGGTGTGTTTGCAATGTCCAGATAATTGATAATACTCTGGTCAATCAGCTTTAACTGTGCGGCAAAATCTGCTTGCGCTTCTTTTTTACCTACGGTTTTCACTTTATTCTTGATCGCCGCTTTTACCTGATTTATGGTAGCAAAAATCAACGATATGTTCTCAATAATCTTAGTAGAGTGAGAAGTGTCTTCTATCTCTAGATTAGAAACGATGTCTATTAAAAGCTCGAGATCTTCAGCAATTTGATTCACTTCTTTCTCAAGATTTTTAATCTCGATCACTTTTTTTGTGTCGTCTAGTGCTTTTTGTTTTTCGGCAACAGCATCGTGATAAGGAGCGAGTGCTTTATCATCGAGTAAAAAAGTAACCGCACGACGTGAGATCACTTCATTTTGTTCTACGATTTGCTCCTCGATTCCTTTGATGAAATCGGTATCTACATAACGTATTTCATAAAGACCTATGGCTTCACCTCGCAAACTGCGCAGCTGAGTCAGTAGCTCTACAAAATCATTGATAGACTTAAATGAGGTGCTTTTAATTTTACTAAAAAGCTCATCTGCCTTTTTAGAAATATCTCTAGTATCTGCAGCTGCTTGTTTGCGCAGCTGTTTTACTTTCTCAAACTCGTCAATTGCTGCGTTAGACGCTTTGTTGATCTCGTTAAGAGGTAGATTAATTTGTTTAGTTTCTTCTTCAGGCAACCAGTAATAGGCATCTAGAATATCTTTTGAAGAACGTGCAATGTCATCATATAAACCACCATAACTATCTTCTTTATTAAGAAGCGTGAGCAGCTCATTTGCTTGCGCCATGGCTTTAACAATATCCTTGTTACCTATCTTAAATAACATCGTGTCTTGATGCTCAGACGGCATGATATTACCTTTTAAATAAGGTGTTTGCCATATTTGCATCATGTGATGCTTGGTCTGTTCATCTTCGGTGCGGAAATAACACAACTCACCTTGTTCTAAAATCGTAAATCCATTACAAACGATAGGTGTTTTTACCGTTTGATCAATCACATTGTAAGACATCAAAACATACAATCCCTGCGCAGCATTATAAAACACATACAAATGATCTTCACCATTAGGTGATGCGATTCTTTGCTGAAATTTTAATTTACCAGCATCGCTAGGGAATACGTTATACTCTCCAGTTTGCAAGTAATAACCACTCGGGAAAATAATACCTTGATCATCTGGTAGCAATACTGCAGCCTCTGCAATACTATTGATGCGTTCTACTTCCTTAATCTTGTGGTTGTACACAAAATAACGAGGCTCTTCTTGAAACGGTTTTATTTCTAGAACAATCAGATTGCCTAAATCGGCATAACGATATTGCCCGTCGTCTAGTGTCTGGTCGCGGTGTTCTACATCTTCACGGTAAATTCCCTGACCATCGTCGGTATTATCTTCAACCTTTATGGTTAAATCACCACCTATAGTTTCTACAAAAACCTTGTCTAGAATCGATACATGTCCATGCACACCAGCACGTTGATTATCGCGTCCAGCTTCTTTCCACTGGAAACCATATTGCGCTGGAAAACGATATTCATGCTCACTACGATTGTCTACATATTGTAAACCATCATCAGTTATCAACCACTTAAAAGTCTTGATATCCGTAACAGAATCACTAAGTTGAAATACCATATGCAGGTAATTCCCCATAATCGCAAACTTGGAAAAAATCGTGTTGCGATAGTATTTGTACAGATTTTCAAAATCAGTCTGAAAAATAGGATCTGTGATGAGGTTTAATTTGTTCCCGCTTTCGCGAAAGCGTAACGCATCACCATCCACACCATCACGATCAAACTCATAGATACTAAAAACATCACTCAATTGCATCTCAGTGCGCAATCCTAGATGCACGTTGTAACCAAAGATGCTGTATTTACCGATGGTCACAATATCACGGGCGATACAGTTATTTTCTGTATTCACGCGGTCGTTTGCAATCAGTCGTGTTTCTAGAGAACCGAAGACCTTTTTACGTTCTTCATTAAGCTCATTAAGTCGTTGCTGCAAGTCATTCTTTTGCTTGAGCAAACGGCTCTGGATGATCTCGTAAGTTCCTGAGTCTAGTTGTGTAGTGTTATTGGTGTTTTTTTCTGCCATTGAAAGTAAAGTCGAGGTTGATGGTTAATAATACCTCACAGATTTTCAAAATCCGTGAGGTATTCAATAGGTATTGCGAATAGTCCTTTACTATTATTTACTGAGAAAGAATAGAGTAGCATTCAAAAAATATCCTTAGATATCTCCCAGCTTTTTACCAGAAAGTCCCATACCTTTTGCCATGTTCAACAAGTTGCTCAGCATGTTTTTCTCATCACCATCATTTGATTTACCGTGTAGGTTGTTCAAAATGTTTGCGATACTCAGGTTCTTGATGTCCTCAGAGCTGATGTTATACTTGTCTGCAAAGTCCTTTACTTTATCCAACAAATTACCTTTTACGTCATCACTTCCTAGAATGGCATCTTTTACTTCAGATACAGTTTCAGAATGATTTACGAGTCTGTCATAACCTTTGGCCTTAGTGATCTGACCAATGATTTGTTCAAAGAACATAGTCTCACCACCTACGATATCAATCTTAGCAGCTTTTAATGCATCTCCTATTACTTGTGCTTGCGCATCGGCAATATCTTTTTGGATATTGATTTGTGCTAGATCTACTTGAAGTTCCTTATCTAGACGTAGTTTGAACTCTTCATGTTCTTTACCTACACCATCAAGTTTCTTCATTGCTTCAGCTTTCTCTTCGATACCGGCAGCATCTGCAAGGGCTTTTTCTTTGATTACCTCAGCCTCTGCAAGTCCGTCCTTACGTTTAGCCTCAGCTTTTGCAGCGATACCGCTTGCTTCAGCCTCAGCCTTTTTCTGGATGATTAGAGCATCTACGATTCCTTGACGTTCGCTAGCCTCAGCTTTTGCATGCATTACTTGTGCTTCAGATAAACCTACAGTTGCTTCTTCTTTAGCTTGTGCTTCAGCAAGAATCTTACGAGCGTCTGCTTCTTTTTCACTAGCTTCTTTATGAGCAAGTGCTTCTATGTTGATTTCTTCAGCTTTTTGAACTGCAGCTTGTTTAGAAGCCTCGGCAGCCTTAGTTACCTTAATTAAATCATCTTGAGCTTTTGCTTCAGCATTTGTGATAGCAACTTGTTTAGCACGATCTGCAGTTTTGAAAGCCTCGATGTCCTTCATGTTTTCTTGTTCTTCCACCACGCCTTTTTCAAGCACCACGCGATCTCTAATCACATCCTGAATGTTCTTTTTCTCAACCTCTACTACTTTTTCTTTCTCGATTTGAGCTAGAGTCACGACTCTTTCTCTCTCGGTAAGTTCCAGCATGCGGTCTTTTTCCACACGTTCTGTTTCTACAGCGTTAGTACGTTGCTTATTTTTCTCTGCAATGATGATCTGACGTTGCATGTTTTCTTCAGCAACCTGAACTTTTTCTGTAGTAGCGATACGAGCTGTTTCTGACTTAAGTCTTTCTTCTTCAGCTACTTTTAGTGTTTCAGCATCTTCACGAGACTTGATGTTTGCAATCTCACGTTTTTGTTGCTCTTCTTTTTCGGCCAGTTGCTTATCTAGTTCTAGAATCGCTTCACGAGCTTCAACATCTTGCTTGCGTATTACCTTTTCCTCATCACGCTTAATCAGGTTTGCTTTAATGTTTTGTGCAGCAGTAAGATCTGTAATCTTCTTGATACCTTCAGCATCTAAGATGTTGTCAGCTTTTAAATGAGAAACGCTGGTTTGCTCTAAGAAGTCAATCGCACAATCCTCAAGCGTATAACCATTTAAGTCTGTACCGATAATATCTACGATCTCATCACGAAACTCGCGACGTGCTTCATACAAATCGATAAATTCAAATTTCTTACCTACGGTTTTTAATGCTTCAGAGAACTTTGCTTCAAAAAGATCTTCTAGTGTCTCTTTACGAGATGCACGAGCTACACCTATGGTTTGAGCTACTTTTTTAATGTATTCTACTTCATTATTGACACGCACGAAAAACGCTACTTTAATATCGGCTCTCATGTTGTCTTTACAAATAAGACCTTCTACGCCCATACGCTCAATTTGGATTTTCTTTACAGAAATATCCATAGTTTCTACACGGTGAAATACCGGTACGACATAAAGTCCTTTATCCGTAGCGACTTTTGTACCTCCAAAACCAGTACGCACTAGTGCCTGTCCTTGATGTACTTTCTTGTAAAACATCGCAATGATTGCGAAGTAAACAATTACAAGGAATAGAAAGATTCCTACTCCTGTTACAATGATTCCTAATGTTCCGTCCATAGTTTTTGTTTGGTTTATTGTTTTTGGTTTATTGTTTTTTCTATATAATCAATGGCGCAATCTGATAATATAAAGCCATGTAAGTCTGTTCCTGTAATGTCTATAACATTATCGCGGAACTCACTGCGAGAGTCTAATAATTCTTTAAACTCATATTTTCTTGCCACTGTTTTAAGAGCTTCTGAAAATTTAGCTGAAAATAATTCTTTTAAATGTTCTTCATTTGAAGCATTTGTAACTCCTATAGTTTCACTTACTCGTTTAATTTGTTTTAGTTCATTATTAACGTGCATCATAAAAGAAGCTTTGATATCAATTCTTACATTGTCTTTTGTTATCAGGTTATTATCATCTAATAGTTCTACTCTTATACTTTTTGAAGAGAGGTCTAGAATCTCATAAGTATGAAATGATGGAATCACATACATACCTTTAGAAATAGCAACTTTGGTACCGCCAAATCCATTGCGAACGATAGCTTTTGCAGTTGGTACTTTTTTGTAAAATATGAAAATCAACAAAAAATTGATTATCATCAAAAATGTTATGAATGCTATAGCGGTAATGACAATGGGTAACATTCCTTCCATAATTCCTTTTTAATTGATAGTGTGCTCTATAGTTATGCTTTACTCACTAAAAAATAGTTCTTATCATCTGATTGTTTGATGATGAGCACGCTTTCGCGAAAGCGTAATTCTGATCCATCTAAGGATTTTACATAGATACTCATTAAGTTACCATCTGCCATGACCTCTGCATTTCCTAATTTATCTCCAGAAATGGAAGATAAAAGTAAGGCTTCACGACCTAAAAAGTCTACTGCTTTGTCTCCATCTTTATTCAAATTTTTGAAAAATGATTTGAAAGGCGTGGTGATTACTTTAGTCAGAATTAATGCTGGTATAAACGCTGCAAGTACGATTACAAATCCGAATGTGTTGTCATAACTGCCAGTGATTGATGTTGTAAGAACAGAAATCATCCACCAAAGGAAAATCCAAAATGTAAACGTGAACATGAATGGCAGCCCTACAAAGTTGAAATAGATCAAAAAGACTTGCCACCACTTGAGTTTACGAGTGCGTTTGTTCACTACGTGTTCACGATCAACTTCAGCATTTGCAACGTCCTGGAAATCCATATTTCCTCCTTCAATACCAGTGTCTAGATCAACATCTGCATCGATATCTACGTCTATGTCTACATCCACGTCTAGGTCAAAATCTATTCCCGTAATCATCGTGGCAAGCCAGTAGAGTATAAGAATGATTAACAACACGGTAAGTGTGATGTTTACTTCAGAGAATAATATGTTGAAATAGTTTTCCAAGGTTGGTTAGTGTTTAATGGTTAAAAGCTAATGTCACACTGAGCTTGTCGAAGTGGGACGCTAACAAAGTCAATTAACGATAAATCGTCTTCGACAGGCTCAGACTGACAATTTAACTCGTAAAAAAGTCAAAGATGTTACTCAATGCTCCTGTGCTGGCTTTATAAAACTCTGTGTATTTGCAACGAGTGCAAGCTACGTAAGAGAATTTCTTGTTCTGTACGTCAAAAATTTTTGAAAGCGTGCCGCCAGTAGCTCGCATTTCTCCAGTTTCATAATCGTGATGACCGCATTTGACACATTTATAATTTATGTTGCTCATCCTTATGCTTCATCTTTTTTGATTCCCAACTGCTCTTTGAGCTTTGCTAGATCATCGTCAAGTTTAGATTCCGTCATATCTGCAGCAGCATCGATTTCATCGTCTACAGATTTTGTCGTCTTTGCTAGATCTCCATAAGCCTCTGCAAGAGCTTCGTCTTGTGCGACTTTTTCTTTCATACGCTCGAGCATGCTTACTGTTCCTGCGCTATCAAGTTCTGCCATTTGTTTATTGACATTTTTAGTGGCATCACTTACTTTAACACGTGCTTTCAACGTTTTAAGTTCGTTTTCCCAGTTGGTGATGTTTCCTTTGATGGTCTCAATGGTATCTTTTAATTGAGAAACATTTTTATCAAACTTTTCTGTGTCTGCAGCGGCGCGATTTGCGTGTTGTTGTGCTTCTTCCTTTTTTGCAAGTGCTTCTTTAGCCAGACGATCTGCTTCTTCTACTGCCATGTCGCCAGAATGTGCTTTTTTGAGAATCAACATAGCTTTGGATTCATAGTCTTTAGCTTTGGATTCGTGTTCATCTCGCTCATTTTTAGAACGTATGGCTAGTGCTTTTACTTGGGCCATAGCCTCTACACTTTTATTAAGATCTGCTTTCATGTCACGTATACCTTGCTCGGTCATGGTGATAGGATCTTCTAGGTTGTCAACTGCTTTGTTAGCTTGTGCTTCTCCTATTTTGAAAATTCTTTTAAATATGTTCATGATATTAGTTTTTTATGGCAGATGCAATCTGCCGTTACTTTTAGATGCATTGTATGCATCTAGTATTTTGAAAATTTGATAATTTGGTCAGAGTACTCACTCATTAATAAACTTAATGAGTTAAGAGTACCTTCTAACTCGTTAAGGTCTAGGTTTTCTATTTGTAAGGTATCTCTAAAGATGACTTTAGATCCACTTTCGTCTAGCACAAATGCGCCGTGAATGATATCGCGGTTTTTTTGTAAAAGACTTTTGAAAACTTCTTCATTCTTGTTATTGATTTTAAAAATGTATTGCTCCATGATTAAAATGGGTGGTGCTATTCCTAAAATCATATTTTTAACACCAGCGCTTTCTTTTTCAATCACTAGGATTCCGTCTTGCGGATTTTCTCTAATGATGTCAAAATCTAGCTGTAATAGGTATTCTTTAATAGTGCTGAAGTAATTATTCATAGGTTTTTATTGGTAGGTTTAATATTACGAAAAAGGAACTTCTTATCCCACTAAAATATGCAGTGCGATATCTGCAACGTAAATCATTAAGAGTATCATAATTAAAAGTTTTTATAGTTATTGGTTTTAAATGGTCTTGATACATTATATGACAACGGCCTACTGTTTTATAATGCTCAAATTTTGAGTAAACTAGGTTATAACTGGTTAGATTACTGAAGTATTACTCAAAATATTAGCTTAATAGAAACTATTTTGCTAATATTGTTAGTGTAAATATACATAATTATTTTTAATTGCAAATAAAATTAGCAAAATAATGTCGTTTTTCGGTAAAAACATCAAAAAGATACGTGGAATTAAAAGCTTAAGTCAGCAGGCTTTTGCAGACCTATTCGACTTAAAAAGAGGTACTTTAGGTGCTTATGAAGAAGGTCGTAGCGAACCAAAAATAGAAACCATAATTAAGATTGCTAATTATTTTAGCATTTCTATAGATGATATACTTACTGCAGAGTTAACGGTTAATCAGTTATTAAAATTTAATGATCGCTTAACCTTAACGCCAGAAGAATTAGAGCGAGAGCAATTTGCTCAAGTGCCATGTATTACCGAAAAGTTAGCTGATGATTATCTTGAATATTACGATAATCAATCTTTTATAGATGATATGCCTCGTCTGACCTTGCCTATCAATACTGAGAAAGACTTTAGAGCTTATACGGTTACTAATTTAGAAATGACCAGTCACGATAAAGGTTTGTATCCCAAAGATGTTATAGTTGGGGAAAAAGTACCTCATAAAGTGGTGAAGAAGCTTAATAATGGTACTATAGTTCTTGCGGTTACTGAAAACGAACTTATATTAAGAAGGTTATACGTCACTGCCGATGGTCTTGTGCTCAGAGCTGATCATAAAAATATAGACGATCAGACTATTACTGTTAATGATCTCAAAGAGTTATGGCGTGTACGTTACGTGTTTTTCCGTCGTATTCCAGATTTTTCAGATAGTATGGAAGATAAAATGGCATTTTTAGAAGCACAGATGAAAGAGTTGAGGAATTCAATATAGTTTCAATTAAAAAAGCCAAGTGTTCTACTTGGCTTTTTTATTATCAGTTAAGTTACGTCGGTTACTCCTTTATCCACTTAAAAGTTTTGCTAGCTCCATTTTGAGAAACGGTTACCATATATAAACCATTTGCTATAGTAGGTTGAATGGTTTGAGAATCGTTTAATGAAGCCGATAATAATTCCTTGCCAGATATAGTATAAATAGAAATAACAGCTTCTTGATCAATCGCTCCTTTAAAGCTTAAGAATTGTGATGGGTTTTGAGATAATACTAGATTATTTAATTGAAATGACTCTTCACCTAAAGTAGTTACTTCCACACATTCAGAAACCTGTGTACACCCATTAAATGTAATTTCACCAGCATAAAATCCTGTTGCCGTAGGTGTAAAAGTCATAGCAGTTTCACCAGAAATAACAACGCCATCTGAACATCTAATCCATCTGTAACTAGCACCTGACTGCTGAGCAGTTAAAACTCCATTACTTTCAGTTACTTCATCATCTAAAATAGCAGTTACCATAGATGGTCCTGCTACCCAATTTGAGCTAGTTCCTGATAAAGCAAAATTAGTCAAAGTCCCATCTGTAGAAGCAACTATATTAGGAAGAGTGGTGACTGAAGTGTTTGTTCCTCCAGCAGCTCCTTCATTAAATTGATAATAACCCAATAACCCAGTTGCATCAGGACAAAGTTCAGTATTCATATTGGCACCTATTTCAGTTGTAGATAATGCTCTGTTCCAAATTCTAACTTCGTCAATTTCTCCTGAAAAATATAAATTTCCTCCAGGAACACGTCTACCTATTCTTACACTGTTCCCTGTTGATGGAGTATTAACACCAGATAAATTTCCAGTACCAACTTGAACACCGTCTACGTAAAGAAAACCTGTGCCACTAGATAAAACAAAGGCAACATGAACCCATTGCCCTGCTGTTATGACTCCAGTAGTTGAAGATAAATTACCATTAGTTCCGCCTGAAAAGAAAGATAAACCTTGATTGGTATTAACCATAAAGGTATTTCTAGATCCAGAGGCGCCAGTACCGTAATCTAAAATACATAAATTGTTACTGGGAGCACTAGTGCTAACTTTAATATGAGCTTCAAAAGTCCTGTCAGCAGTAATAGCTACACCTGCGAATGTGGTTTGGACAAAGTCGTTAGTTCCGTCAAAACTAAGTGCATTTTGCGTTTGTGCAAATAGAGTTGTTGATCCGATAAGTAAAAAGGATAAGAGTAGAGTTTTTTTCATGATGGTTGGGTTAAGTTTTTACAAGTTAGAAAGTTAGCAAAAAATATGTTGTTTCAATACGCTTTCGCGAAAGCATAACTACTACTATCTTTACCACAAATTCAATGCTATGCGTGCTTTACTGCTCTTATGTTCTATTCTTATTGCGATGACGTCGTGTCAAGATGCTTATGAAGAGGTCGTTTTTATAGAGATAAAAAATGTAAAAATCAACAATGCTACATCAGATAATGTGCAGCTTAGTGGTGATTGTGTACTTTTTAATCCTAATCCTGTAGGGCTAGACTTGACTAAAGCAAAGTTTGATGTCTATGTAAATGGTCGTAAAACGGCAGAGATTAATCAGGATTTAGATGTTGAGATGCCTGCAAGTGACGAGTTTATCTTACCATTAAAGGCTACCATGTCGCCTAAGGATTTTTATGGAGAAAAAGGGCGAGGTTTGCTGGATGCCACATTGCAAATATTAGTAAATCAAAAGGTGGATATTAAATACAATGGTAGTATACGTGCTGGAAAAGGCATGGTTAATTTTGAAGTACCTATTATAGACAGTCTAGAGGTTCCTGTAAAGGTGTTTTAAGATTCTATATTCTTAAAATCTGCTTCAAATTCTTCTAGAGTCATGGAGTTTTCCACTCGGTAATTACCTATTGCGGTGCGTCTCAATGCGCTTAAATGGCCGCCATTATTTAATGCTTTACCATAATCATGTGCCATGGATCTAATATAGGTTCCTTTACTACACTCAATTCTAAAGTCAACTTTAGGCAGCTTAATTTTAGTCAATTCAAATGCCTGAACATTTACCTGACGTTCTTTGATTTCTGTAGTTTCACCTGCACGTGCTAGTTCATATAGTCTTTTGCCATCCTTCTTAATGGCTGAATATATAGGTGGTTTTTGCATAATATCACCAGTAAATTGTGAAGTTGTCTTTACTAATAATTCTTCTGTAATATCATTCAACGGGAAACGGTTGTCTATTTCAGTTTCTAGATCATAGCTAGGTGTAGTGGCTCCTAGAGTTATGGTGCCTGTATATTCTTTTTCTTGCGCTTGATACACATGAATATTCTTAGTCTCTTTACCTGTACATATGATAAGAAGGCCACTAGCTAATGGATCTAGAGTTCCTGCGTGGCCAACTTTAATTTTCTTAATTCCATATTCTTGTTTGATCAACCATCTTATTTTATTCACCACTTGAAAAGATGACCAACCTAGAGGTTTATCAATTAAAAGTACCTGACCTATTTGATAAGGATTAGTAACGGGTTTTTGATTAGGATCCATATTAATTTAACCGTTAAAAACTCCAGCTGCGATTGCTATGAGACCTACTGCAAAACAATAGTATGAGAAGTAATGCAGTTTTGCTTTGCGTACTAAAGAAATCATCCAGGTACAAGCAATTAATCCAGTAATAAATGCTGCTATAAATCCTATAAGAAGTGGCATGCTCGCACTGCTTTCCATCGATATGTCGCCACTCATAATGTCTTTGGCTATCTTACCAAAGATCAACGGCACAACCATTAGAAAAGAGAAACGAGCAGCCTTTGTACGATCATTACCTAATAGGACACTAGTTGAAATGGTAGCACCACTACGTGATATACCAGGCAACATAGCGATTGCTTGAGAAACACCTATTAGTAAAGCGTCTTTCCACCCTATGTTTTTACCAGTATTTTTGGCTCTACCGGCTAGAAATAATAATAAACCTGTTACAATAAGCATACAGCCTACTAAAACAATATTACCATTAAACAAGGCCTCTAATTGTTCTTCAAAAAATAGCCCTACGATTACCGCTGGAATCATGGATAAGATAATCTTACCCGCAAAAATCATATCGTCCATCTGACCAGAAAAAATACCAGCAATCAAATTGAAAATATCTTTTCTAAAAACAATAATAGTGCTCAATGCGGTAGCAAAGTGAAGTACGACCGTAAAGAGAAGACTCTCTTCAGGAACAGAGTTGTCACCTAAAATGGCTTTACCTAATTCTAAATGACCGCTTGATGAAACAGGTAGAAATTCTGTAAGGCCTTGTATAACTCCTAAAATTAATGCGTCTAACCACTCCATTATTTATCTGGATTTAATAGTATAGCATACATCTCTATACCGAATCCTATAAGAACTAATGTAGGAGCAAGTCTTATTCTGCGCCATGAAAAAATGGCTTCATTAAACACCTCTGGATTATCACTGCCACCACCTGCCATCAAAGCAAATCCAGTAACAATAACTATTAGACCTATAATCATCCACATGTAATTTTTCTTTTTAAAGATAAATTCAAAACGTGGTTTTATATTTTCATTGTCATATTCTTCACCGCGATGTAATGGTTCTCCTTTAGATTCTTTTATTGTTCCTTTTTTCATGTTTATTTCTTTATGGTCACACTATCTTGACGAAGTGCGACTAAACTATATTTTATAAACTGTTCTCGACTGCGCTCGAACTGACATTTTTTAATTTCAACTACAACTTCCTAGATAACCAATCACCCCAAAATCCAACAACCTAATTTAATAATAAAGCTCATCAGTCCTTAGGTTCAAGTAACGCGTTGTTGCAAAAAATGTACTTAATAAACTAATTAAAACTCCAAACACTAATACACCTACAAAAAGGATTGCAAGCATTTCATAATTTTTTAATATTTCTAATTCTGGAATCAATCCATTCATCCAGTAAACCACACCTGCCAGTGCAATTAAAGCGAGGATAGCACCTATCAATCCTAGTTTTACACTAGTCCATATAAATGGTTTGCGTATAAAACCTTTAGTTGCACCTACCATTTGCATGGTTTTAATAGTAAATCGTTTTGCATAAACCGATAGCCTGATGGAGCTGTTAATCAATAAGAAAGATATTAAAACAAATATACCTGCGATAACCAGCATCCAAAAGGTGATTCTTTTCACGTTTTCATTCAATAAAGAAACCAGTGGTTTGTCATACTGCACTTCTTGCACATAATCTTTGGCTGCTAGATCTTGGGCGATTTGTTCAATCTCTCCATCGGTAACAAAATTTGCATTAAGTCGCACATCTATAGAATTCGGTAATGGATTAAAACCATCTAGGTTTGCAATAAAATCTTCTCCTAGATCATCTACCAGTTTTTTTGCACCTTCTTCTGCAGGGACATAAATGGCGCTTTTAGTATAATCTGCCATTTGTAATGTTTTCTCTAACTGTCGCATTTCTACTTCTTTTGCAGTATCCTTGAAGTAAATAGACATAGGTACTTGCTCACGGAAGTGGTCTGCAATCTGCTGGCTGTTTAAAAGGAAAAAGCCCATGATCCCTAGTAAAAACAATACTAGAAATACACTAATCACCACCCAAAAGTAGGAGCTGAATAATCGTCTTTTTTGATATCTCTCGTGTGATGCCATGCAGTAAATAACAGAATTTATCGTGTCACAAAAATAATAAAGTAAATGAGCTACTGACGATTACAACGCTATAAGTTTCGGCATTGTTGTAAACACCCTATTTTTGCTCTTTCATAAGACTATAAAATGACGCATTACGATCACAAATCTATAGAAGCAAAATGGCAAAAACATTGGGCTGCTAATAAGACTTTTAAAGCTACAAATAACTCAGATAAACCTAAATTCTATGCACTCGATATGTTTCCATATCCTAGTGGTGCTGGGCTACACGTAGGGCATCCGTTAGGTTATATTGCTAGTGATATCGTGTCTCGTTATAAGCGTCACAAGGGTTTTAATGTCTTGCACCCTATGGGTTATGATAGTTTTGGATTGCCTGCAGAGCAGTATGCGATACAGACAGGTCAACATCCTGCAGAGACTACTAAAACTAACATAGAAGGTGGAACAGATAAGTCTGGAAACAAAATTGCCGGATACCGCAATCAGATGGATCGCATCGGTTTTAGTTTTGATTGGGATCGTGAGGTAAGAACTTCTTCACCAGATTATTATAAATATACACAAGAGATTTTTATCATGCTATTTGATAGTTGGTATGATAATGATGCAGATAAGGCGCAACCTATTAGTTTGTTAGAATCTCGCTTTCGCGAAAGCGGAAACAGCAACATCAACGCTGCCACAGACGAAGATTTGAGACAGTTCACCGCTGCAGAGTGGAACGCGTTTACAGATAAAGAGCAACAGGAGATATTGCTTGATTATAGATTAACTTTTCTTGCAGATACGGAAGTAAACTGGTGTCCAGCATTAGGAACCGTACTAGCAAATGATGAGATTGTTAATGGCGTTTCAGAACGTGGTGGACATCCTGTAGTGCGCAAGAAAATGCGTCAGTGGATGATGAGAATTAGCGCGTTTGCAGAGCGTTTATTAACAGGTCTAGAAGGATTAGACTGGGCAGAATCTATCAAAGAAATACAACGCAACTGGATCGGGAAATCGGTAGGTGCGATGGTGTCTTTTCAACTAGATGACCATAAAATAGATGTTTTTACCACTAGACCAGATACCATCTACGGAGTGACATTCATGACACTTGCTCCAGAGCATGAGCTAGTAGATCAAATTACTACTGCGGCACAAAAAGACGCGGTAGAAGCTTATAAAAAAGCAACAGCTGCACGTTCAGAAAGAGAACGCATGGCCGATGTGAAGACTATTTCTGGAGTATTCACAGGAGCATATGCTACGCATCCATTAAGTGGTGAGCCAGTACCAGTATGGATCGGTGATTATGTTTTGGCTGGTTATGGAACTGGCGCTGTAATGGCAGTACCGTGTGGTGATGAGCGTGATTATGCATTTGCCAATTACTTTGCAGGTCAGGAAGGAATGCCAGCGATCAAGAATATTTTTGATGGTGTGGATATATCTGAAGAGGCTTATGGAGCAAAAGATAAGACGCCGCTTTGTAACAGTGATTTCTTAAACGGAATAAGTTACAAACAAGCGATGTACGCAGCGATTCAAAAACTTGAAGAAATAGGTGCAGGAAAAGGAAAAACCAATTACAGATTGCGTGATGCGGTATTTTCTAGACAGCGTTATTGGGGTGAGCCATTCCCAGTATATTATAAGGACGGATTGCCACAAATGATAGATAGCAAGCACTTGCCTATCGCATTACCAGAGGTAGATGAATATTTACCAACTGAAGATGGTGCGCCACCTTTGGGACGTGCGACAACGTGGAGCTGGTGTACTCAAGAAAATAAAGTCGTTTCTAACGATGACGATCGCGATTGTGTATATCCACTAGAATTGAACACCATGCCAGGTTGGGCAGGTAGTTCATGGTATATGTTCAGATACATGGATGCCAATAATGAAAACGAAATGTTTTCTAAGGAAGCACAAGAATACTGGAATAACGTAGATCTATATATAGGAGGTAGCGAGCACGCGACAGGTCACTTATTGTACAGTAGATTTTGGGTAAAATTATTACACGATCTAGGTAAAGTCACGGTAGAAGAACCGTTCCAAAAGATGATTAATCAAGGGATGATTCTTGGTGAGAGTGCTTTTGTGAAGGAGTTAGAGGTTGAAGTTGATGGTAGGGTTGAAAAACGATTTATTTCTCAAGGTGTAAAAGCTAAGGATTTAAATATCAAGTCAGGAAGAAAGCTTCATGCAGACGTTTCTTTAGTTAATCTTCAGAATGAATTGGATATGGAAGCTTTTAAAGTTTGGCGTCCAGATTATGCATCTACAGAATTCATTACTGCTGTAGACGGAACATTCAAAGTCTCTCGCGAAGTAGAAAAAATGTCTAAGTCTAAATACAACGTCGTTAGCCCAGATGATATTTGTGATCAGTATGGAGCAGATACTTTGCGTTTGTACGAGATGTTTTTAGGTCCGCTAGAGCAGGCAAAACCATGGAATACAGCAGGAATTACAGGAGTTTATGGGTTTATGAAAAAGCTGTGGAAACTATATCATAATGATAATGGATTTGCTGTAAGTGAAGAGAAAGCATCACCAGATAGCATGAAAACCTTGCACAAGACCATTAAAAAGGTGCAGGATGATATTGAGAACTTTTCATTTAATACCAGCGTTAGTAGTTTTATGATTGCCGTAAATGAGTTGACTGCTCAAAAATGTAATAGTCGCGAGGTGTTAGAACCACTTGCTGTTCTTGTATCGCCATATGCACCACACATCGCTGAAGAATTATGGTCATTGTTAGGTCATAACGAGTCGATAAGTGAAGCGCCTTTTCCAGTGTTTGATGAAAAGCACTTGGTAGAAAGCAGCAAGACCTACCCTATTTCTTTTAATGGTAAGATGAAATTTACGCTGGATTTACCAGTAGATGTTTCAAAAGACGAGTTAGAGAAAATGGTGCTTGCAAATGAGAAAGTACAGCAACAATTAGAAGGAAGACAAATACGTAAAACGATTATTGTACCAGGTAAGATTGTGAATTTTGTGGTGGGATAATTAAAGGAAAATAAAACAAAATCGATGTAAAGATTACCTTAACGTTATGATTATGAGGTTTCATGTGATAAATCTTTGATAAGCGTTGAGCTGTTTTATTGAAAAGTGTATATTTGTTTCAAGTCCATTTGTTAATATATGTTAAATTAGCGATTGTTCTTAACTATAGTTCCCTTTAATATTATTAATACAGAAGTAATGAAAAACATAAAATCAATAGCTTTAATTGCCTTTTTAACTTTATCCATGACAGCTATGGCTCAAGTAGGATTTGTAGAAGATGTTCCAGATGCAGCACCAGCACCTATACCAGGTATTGCGCTTGCTATAGCGGCTGCTGTAGGTATAGGCTTTGTAAAGTTGAAGCGCAAAAAGTAAACTTGTCTTCTTATCATATAAAAAAAAGGAACCCGTTTTAGGTTCCTTTTTTGCGTTTGAGAAGTACGCTTTCGCGAAAGCGTAGAGACGCAAATCTTCATAAATCATAAATATCTTTGAAAGCATTTAAATTCCTTTGCCACAAAGCTGTTGTAAGGTATCTTTGCAAACCTTTAAAATCAACTATTTAAAACAGTTTTTTGACAGAAGTAAATGCCATAGAAAAATCACCGAGCATGGTGAGAAACTTGATAGAAATTACAAAGCCACGATTATCTGTAGTTGTGGTGTTTTCTTCTATTGCAGGTTATTTTTTAGGCGCTGAGGTGTATGATTGGAAGGTTATTTTGATGCTCATAGTAGGCGGCTATTTTTTAGTAGGTTCTTCAAACGTTTTTAATCAAATTATAGAGAAGGATCTAGATGCGCTTATGAAAAGAACGCGCAATAGACCACTTCCTACAGGTCGCATAAGTGTTTCCACGGCATGGGTCTATGGTTTAATCATGGCATTCAGTGGAATTTATATACTATATCTTATCAATTTTGCAACGGCCTTTTTTGGTGCGTTAAGTATTATCCTTTATGCGGCAGTCTACACGCCACTAAAGACTAGGACGCCACTTTGTGTGTTTGTAGGCGCTTTTCCAGGTGCGATTCCCTACATGCTAGGTTGGGTTGCAGCGAGTGGTAATTTTGGGATAGAACCAGGTACTTTGTTTATGCTGCAGTTTTTTTGGCAATTTCCTCACTTTTGGGCGATAGGATGGATGCTAGAAGACGACTATAAAGCAGGTGGCTTTAAAATGTTGCCTACTGGTGGAGCAAATAAAGGTACTGCTGTGCAGATAATCTGGTATACGGTTTGGACAATATCCATATCGCTGATTCCGGCATTTGGTGTAACAGGTAGCTTATACATGACTTGGATAAGTGCTGTGTTAGTAGGTTTATTGGGTTTATGGTTTTTATATTATGCCATAAAACTTTTTAAAGAGCGCACTAATCAGGTTGCAAGAAAATTAATGCTAGTTAGTGTTAGTTATATCACATTGATTCAAATCATCTATGTGGTTGATAAATTTTTAAGATAAACGATGGAAGAGATAGAATTAACGCACGATGAGAAAATTGCACGTTCCAAAAAACAAATGATGTGGTTTGGTATTGTAAGTCTAATTATGATGTTTGCAGGACTTACAAGTGCTTATGTTGTAAGTCGTGGTCGTAAGGATTGGGTTGAGATAGAATTACCTGAAGAGTTTTTCTGGAGTACTGGAGTTATTTTGTTGAGTAGTCTAACCTTATTTTTTGCAAAAAAAGCTATTCTTAATAACAACAAAAAAGGAGCAACTATACTTACAGTTATTACTTTTATACTGGGAAGCACCTTTGTTTTTATGCAATTTGCAGGCTTTGATAGTCTAGTAAATGAAAAAATATTTTTAACCGGAGAAGGAAGTAGTGTGAATGCATCATTCATTTATGTGATTGTTGTAGCCCATTTAGCTCACATCGCTGCAGGGCTTATTGCGTTGCTAGTCATGACTATACGTGTGTTGCAAGGAAAATATTCTCCAACAAAAATTTTAGGTTTCGAATTAGGTGCCGTATTTTGGCACTTTGTAGATGTGTTATGGATATATCTACTATTATTTTTAGTGTTTGCTAAAGACATTTTTTAGAGTACTTTTGCAGCACATTATTTTTAATTAAAGATTATGGATACAACAGTAGCTCCTACTGGTACCGAAGGGCAAACTTGGGGTGGTGGATCAAATCCTCTCAAGGCTAGTTATGGTAAAATGATGATGTGGTTTTTCATCCTATCGGATGCATTGACCTTTTCAGGATTTCTTGCCGCTTACGGTTTCTCAAGATTTAAATTTATAGAAGAATGGCCTATCGCAGATGAGGTGTTTAATCACTTCCCGTTTATGCATGGGACTGATGCACCTATGTTCTATGTTGCCTTAATGACCTTTATCCTTATTGGTTCATCGGTGACGATGGTTCTAGCTGTAGATGCTGGTCACCACATGGATAGGAAAAAAGTATCTTTCTATTTATTACTTACCGTTATCGGTGGTTTAATATTCGTAGGTTCTCAAGCTTGGGAATGGAAAAACTTTATTAATGGAGAATATGGTGCCGTAAAAACTAAAGGAGGAAAGATTCTTCAATTTACTGATGCCGAAGGTTCTCGTGTAGCCTTAAACGAATTTGTGACTGTAGGAGAACGTCCTGTAGAGGCATTAGGTAATAATGAAGGTATCTGGTATCAATCAGATGATCCGATAGGTTCTACTTACACAATTGATGAGGTGAGAAAAGGGTTTGCTGCAAATCCTGATTTAAGAATCAGAACACAACAACTTATTGTTAATGAGGAGACAGGTGCCTCAGAGAAGTTACTTTTATCTAGAGAAGAGTCTTTGTTTAAACTAAATAATCAAGCAGTAGGTGTGGTAGAGGGAGCAAATCTTTCTGAAAACGAATATGGAGCACCTCTATTTGCAGATTTCTTTTTCTTTATCACTGGATTCCACGGTTTCCACGTATTCTCTGGTGTTCTTTTTAATCTAATTATTTTCTTCAATGTACTATTAGGTACTTATGAAAGAAGAGGTAGTTATGAAATGGTAGAGAAAGTTGGTCTTTACTGGCACTTTGTAGATTTAGTTTGGGTATTTGTATTTACATTCTTCTACCTAGTATAATTTTTTAAGACATTAAAATGGCAGATCACGCAGCACATACTGACGGACACGCAGAACACAAATTAGAGATCTTTAGAGGTCTTGTAAAGTTCAAATCTAACACTCAAAAAATTTGGGGTGTACTTATATTTCTTTCTTTAATAACAATCGTTGAGGTTGCTTTAGGTTATATTAAACCTGACTCTTTAAACGGTCATATATTAGGATTGAAAATATTAAACTGGATATTCATCATTCTTACTTTAGTAAAAGCGTATTACATTACTTGGGATTTCATGCACATGAGAGATGAAGTAAGTGGATTGCGTCGCGCAGTAGTATGGACAGGAGTATTCTTAATAATATACCTTATTGCAATTTTACTTGTAGAAGGAGAATATATTTACCAAGTTTATAAAAATGCAGCTGTAAGTTTTGACTTCTAATGCATACTAATTGAATAAATTATTAAGGACGGTTTTTCCGTCCTTTTTTATACCTTAATATGTCAGATTTTCCAAAGGCCGAAGGAATTAAACAAACCAGCGAGTTTTCTAAAAAATTCGTTATTGTGGTTTTGTTTGCTCTGCCCTTAGTAGCATACCTCTTCTTTCTTAATGGTGAGCATCACTTTGAGACATTACCTGTTGTTACAGAAAATGTGCAGGAAATCGATCAATTTGAAATAATTCAAGGAACGGCAACACAACTTAAGGATAGTGTTACAATCATTACTTTTTTAGGAGATAATCCTTATGAGCGTTTAGGTTACGTCTCTAACCTTAATGAGAAAATATACAAGAAATTCCACGGCTTCAATACTTTTCAAATGATCAGTATAATTCCAGAATCTGGTGTGGATGATATAGAGCAAATTGTAGAGCAAATGGGTGAAACAACCGATCTGCAGGATTGGCACTTTTTAAAAGGTAACCATCAACAAGTTCAGGCTCTTTATAACAGTTTTAAAACAGATGATGTTTTAAATAAAGATTTATCATCAGACTATGCTTTTGTTATCGACTTAGATAGGAATTTAAGAGGTCGTGATGATGATGATATTGAAGAAGATGGTGTTGTTTATGGTTATAATACAAGAACAGCAGCACAACTCAATAAAAGAATGATAGACGATATGCGTGTATTACTTGCAGAATATCGATTTGCTTTCAAAAAAAATAGAGATCAAAAAATTCAAGAAGATGAGTAAGTCTAAGGATACTCCATATTACATAGGGCTAGGGATAATCATCCTCATATTTGGTTATTTTGCGGTAACTAACGTAGTACACTACATCAATAAAGATAAAGTCGTGGATAGTAACCGCTCTGAAGATCGAGCGCCAGTGGCAGATAAATTTCTTAAAAAATTTAATACAGTTCCTGATTTTGAATTTGTAGATCAAAATGGTGATACCATTACCAATGAATCCTTGAAAGGAAAAGTTTATATAGTAGATTTTTTCTTTACATCTTGTCCTACTATTTGTGCACCTATGAGTCATAATTTAAAAACGGTTCAAGATGAATTGAAAAGCCATCCCGATTTCAAGATTTTGTCCGTGAGCATAGATCCAGATTATGATAAACAACCAGTCCTTAAAAATTATGCAGATCGTCATGATGCTATAGACGGATTATGGCACTTTGCTCGTGGAGATAAAGAGGCTACTTTTAAGCTCGCAAGAGAAGGCTTCAGTGCCTATGTGGGAGAAAGTCAAGACAGCCTAATAAAATTTGAGCATAGCGGTAATTTTGCTTTAGTAGATAGAGAAGGTAAAATACGCTCTCGCAAAGACGCCTATGGCAATTGGATGATGGTATATAATGGTGTTGAAGAAAATGGTATTGCACCACAATTGAAAGAAATTATACAAGACGCACAAACTCTTTTAAATAAGTAATTATGAGTACGCTAGAAAAGAACGGACCGGCAATTATAATAACCATATCAATATTAGTACCTCTTGTGGTGGTGCTATTGATGTTAATGCCAGAGAGGTATAACTTCCTAGGTGTTGAGTCAGGATTATTTCCTCTATTTCACGCAGTGATTAATGGAATGACTGCACTATTATTATTTACGGGTTTTAGGTTAATTAAAATTGGAAACAAAACGGCACATAGAAAAGTGATGACTACAGCTTTTGTTCTATCTGCGATATTTTTAGTGAGCTATGTGATTTCCAAAATCAGTAATGAGCCAGTGCCATATCCAGAAGATGCGTCGTTCAGGTTTGTTTACTTATTTATCTTATTAACACACATCGTGCTGTCAGGTATCATTTTACCCTTAGTGTTATATACCATGTATTTTGCCTGGACTCAAAAATTTGAAAAACATAAGAAAATTGCTCGTTGGACATTTCCTATATGGATGTATGTTGCAATTACAGGTGTTTTGGTTTATTTATTCATGTATCCATATTATTAGAGATGAAAAAAATATTATTATTTCTTATCGTCCTTTTTTATTCCGCTTTCGCGAAAGCGCAATGTGCTATGTGTCGTGCAGTAATTGAAAGTGGTGGAGATACTAAAGCTGCTGAAGGCTTGAATAATGGAATCACGTATTTAATGATTTTCCCGTATATCTTAGTAGGTGGGATCATTTATCTCGTTTATCGTTCAACGACTAAAAAAAGTTGAATTAACATTTAATTATCATTTATTGCTGTAACATCTTATGAAATTTAGGGTCTTAGTAATTAAGCTTGCTTTATAGCTCGTTTAGAAACACTAGCCATGATTGAAATAAAGGACCTGCATAAATCCTACAGCACAGGAAATAACTCACTTCACGTACTTAAGGGAATTAATTTTTCTGTAAAAGAAGGTGAGTTAGTATCTATAATGGGTTCCTCAGGATCTGGTAAATCTACCTTACTTAATATTTTAGGTATGCTGGATGAAGCAGATCATGGAAGTTATACATTAGATGGAGTCCCTATTAAAAACCTTAATGAAAAGCTTGCGGCACAGTATCGCAATAAATTCTTAGGTTTTATTTTTCAATCGTTTAATCTAATTAATTATAAGAACGCTATAGATAATGTGGCCTTACCGTTGTATTATCAGAAAGTAGGTCGTAAAGAACGTGATGAGCGTGCCATGCATTACCTTGAAAAGGTAGGTCTAGCAGACTGGGCTAATCACTTACCTAATCAATTGTCTGGTGGTCAGAAACAACGTGTGGCAATTGCGAGAGCACTGGCCAGTGATCCTAAAGTATTACTAGCAGATGAGCCTACAGGAGCCTTAGACACTAAAACTTCTTACGAGGTCATGGACCTTATTCAAGGTATTAATGAAGAAGGTCGTACTATTCTTATCGTAACGCATGAGCCTGACATCGCTCAAATGACTAAGCGTATTGTAAATCTTAAAGATGGTTTAATCATAGATGATACTATGGTTGATCAGGTTAAAGCACTGTCGCATGTTTAATATCGAACGCTGGCAAGAGATTTTTGAAACCATACGTAAGAATAAATTGCGTACATTTTTAACGAGCCTTTCTGTCGCATCTGGGATATTCATTTTAGTCATTTTACTAGGGTTTTCATCTGGTATACAGAATGGTGTGAAATCACAATTTGAAAGTGATGCAACAAACCGTATTCAGGTAAGTACTAGAGTAACTACAAAAGGGTTTAAGGGTCTTAATCCTGGTCGTCGTCTTCAAATGACTAATAAGGATTATGAAAATTTGAATCAAAAATATGAGGATCAGATTGAATATAAAACGAGTTTATATAACACATGGGGTGGACAGATAAATTATAAAGAAAAGCAAGGAAGCTATCGTATTGAAGGAGCTTTCCCAGATCAACAATTTATTGAAAATGCCACATTAGTAAGCGGGCGATTTATAAATAATTCAGATATCGATGGTTCGCGTAAAGTAGGTCTACTAGGATATCAGATGAAACAAGATTTGTTTGGAGACGAAGAGGCTGTAGGAGAAACTATTATACTCAATAATAATATTAATTTTACGGTAGTTGGTGTTTATACAGATCCAGGTGGTACACGAGAGGAGACACGATTGTTCATTCCTATGACCACCGCTCAAAAAGTATTTAACGCTGGAGAAAATATCAACCGCATTGCTTATACAGTTAAAATGAGTGATAGTTTTGATGAAGCGGTTGCGTTGAGCGCTGCAATGTCTCAAAGCATTGATCAAGATTTGCGCACTAGATTTAGTGTTGCACCAGATGATCGAATCGCTGTGAGAGTTAACGATACACTTGAAGAAGCTAAGAAAATTTATGGTTTAATAGATACCATAAGAGCGGTGTTCTGGTTTATTGGTATAGGAACTATTATTGCAGGTGTGGTAGGAGTAGGTAACATAATGCTTATTATAGTCAAAGAGCGTACCAAAGAAATAGGAATCAGAAAAGCTTTAGGAGCATTGCCTTCAGAAATTATATGGATGGTATTACAAGAGGCTATTTTTATAACGAGTCTTGCGGGATTAATAGGATTGTTTTTTGGTGTTGGTTTACTGGAGTTAGTAGGTCCTCAAATTGAAGCAGACTTCATTAAATATCCTAAAGTTGATTTTGTAACATCCATAACCACGGTCATTATATTAATAGTTGCTGGTGCTTTAGCAGGTTTTATACCAGCTAGAAGAGCTGCAAATATTAAACCTATAGAAGCCTTAAGAGACGAGTAATATGTTTAGTAGAGATCGATGGAATGAAATACTTGAAGCACTTAATGCTAATAAGCTACGTACATTTTTAACTGCGTTTGGAGTATTTTGGGGAATATTCATTTTAGTAGCGTTGTTAGCACTAACAAATGGCTTAAGGACAGGTGTAACCACCGGTTTTGCAAACGGAGCGACAAACTCTATGTTCATGTGGGGACAAAGTACCTCAATGGCTTATAAAGGCCTTAATAAAGGTCGTCCTGTACAATTTAAATTAGAAGATGTTGAAGCGCTCAAACAAAATATTCCTGCATTACAATATGTTTCACCTAGATTACAATTGGGCGGTTTCCGTGGTGCTAACAATGTAACCAGAAATGAAAAAACTGGCGCCTTTGGAATCTATGGAGATTATCCAGAATATATTCACCAAGAGTACATGGATATTATTAAAGGTAGATGGCTCAACTACTCTGATATCAATGCAAAAATGAAAACCGCAGTGATAGGAACTGATGTTGTTAAATCTTTATACGATATCGGTGAAGAGCCTATAGGGACCTATATTAAAATTAATGGAGTCAACTTTAAAGTAGTCGGTGTATTTCAAAATCCCAATACACAAGGTGATAGTGAAGAAGAGGCAAACAATATATTTATACCATTCACCAGCTTTGCAAACGCATTTAATACTGGGAATAATGTAGGTTGGATGGCTATCACGGCATATGATCACACAAGTATCACCTCATTAAAGCCTCAGGTTTTATCTATCATGAGAGAACAACGAGGTGTTCATCCAGATGATCAAAGAGCGATTGGGAACTTTGATAAAGCAGAGATTTTTGCTCGCTTTACTGGGCTTTTCGATATTTTAGGTTTTGTAGGCTATTTTGTGGGCGCACTGGTTTTACTTTCTGGAGGAATAGGTATCAGTAATATCATGCTTATAGTGGTAAAAGAACGTACTAATGAGATAGGTGTACGCCGTGCCTTAGGCGCATCGCCATGGGATATCAAATCACAAATCTTACAAGAATCACTAGTGTTAACCATTGTCTCTGGATTAGCAGGTATTGCTGCTGCTGCAGGATTAATTTGGGTCATGAATTATATATTAGATCAAAGTGGACCCGTAGAAAACTTTGCAAATCCTAGTGTAAATATTACCGTGATTATCATCGCGCTTATCATTTTAATCATCGCAGGATTACTCGCTGGATTTATACCAGCATCACGTGCTACTCAAATGAAACCAGTAGACGCTTTAAGAACCGACTAATAACTAAGTAACCATAATGAAACGTACAGGAACCGTAATTACATTGATCATCATACTGCTACTTGCAACAGCAGGGATTTTTTACATCTATCAAAAAGATTTAGAAGATCCTATCACTTATACCACTGAGCAGCCTACTAAGGAGACGATCATCAAAGAAACAGTCGCTACAGGTAGTATTGTACCTAAAGAAGAGGTGAATATTAAACCTAATATTTCTGGAGTGATCGATAAAATCCATGTAGAGGCAGGTGACTTTGTTAAGGCAGGAGATTTAATAGCAGACATTAAAGTCGTGCCTAATGTTTCATCTTTAACTAATGCAAAAAACAATATCTCTGGAGCTAGAACTGCTGTAGAAACTGCAAAACTTGCTTTAGATAATCAAAAAGCTATCTATAACAGACAGAAAACTCTTTTTGATAAAGGAGTTATCGCCGCAAATGAATTTGACCTGGCACAGAATGCTTACAATAACGCACTTCAACGTTTAAAGCAAGAACAAGTAAATCTTACCAGTTCACAGCAAAACTATGATATCATTAGAACAGGAACAACCGCAGGATTGGGTAATTATGCACAAACCGCTATACGTGCTACTGTATCTGGTATGGTGCTAGATGTACCGGTAAAAGAAGGTAATCAAGTTATCGAGGCAAACAACTTTAATGAAGGAACATCTATCGCAGTAATTGCAGACGTTAATAAAATGATATTTGAAGGTAAGGTAGATGAAAGTGAAGTAGGTAAAATTAAAGAAGGTCTGCCATTAGAGATTACCGTGGGAGCTTTTGATAATAAGAAATTTGATGCCGTGCTAGATTATGTTGCCCCTAAAGGTATCGCAGAGAATGGAGCCATTCAATTTGCGATAAAAGGAACTCTTAAAGCAGCCCGAGACTCCACCTTTATTAGAGCAGGTTTAAGTGCAAATGCGAGTATAATACTGGATAAAAGAGATCAGGTTTTAAGTATTAAAGAAGCTCTAGTTCAATATGATCCAGAAACTAAAAAACCTTTTGTAGAAGTGGCAGTCGGTGATCAAGAATTTGAAAGACGTGATATAGAACTAGGATTAAGTAACGGTATCGATGTTGAAGTCCTTTCTGGAGTAAATGAAGGTGATAACATTAAAGTTTGGAATGCTCTTAAAGCACCTACCGGTCGTGGTGGATACGGCGGATAAACTTTTTTGTAACATTTTAATAGAAACACATACATATCATATAGGAAGTTATGAGAATGAAAAAAATTATCATCTGTAGTATTGCAGTTTTAAGTTTCGCTTTCGCGAAAGCGCAACAAACAAAATCATGGACTCTTCAAGAGTGCGTGAATTATGCAATAGAAAACAACATCAATATAAAGCAGGCAGATTTAAATATCGAGCAAGCACAACTAGATAAAAAGGATGCCTTAGGTGCTTTCTTACCTAGTCTTAATGCGAGCGCTAGTAATTCATGGAATACAGGTCTTACACAAAACGTAGTTACTGGTGTTTTACAAACGCAAACAACACGTAACTCGTCCTATGGAATTAATTCTGGTGTAACGTTATTCAATGGTATGCGTAACGCTTATCGTCATCAACGTGCAAAAATGAATATTCTAGCCACTCAATACAGTGCAGAGCAGTTAGAGGACAATATTTTATTGAACGTAGCTAACAGTTATTTAAACGTTCTTTTCAATAAAGAAAATTTAAAGCAATTAGAAACACAACACCAGTTAACTGCAAAGCAATTAGAGCAAACACAACAGCTAGTAGATGCAGGTTCACTTCCACGAGGAGATGTATTAGAAGTGCAAGCTACATTTGCAAATGAGGAACAGCAAATCCTTGCAGCCCAAAATAATGTGGTTATCTCTCGCATCACTCTTGCACAAATTTTAAACTTAGATGACTTTAAAAACTTTGACGTTGCAGATCCTGATTTGAGTGATCCTTCGGCACTAATTTTAGATCAAGGTGCAGATGGTATTTATGACGCAGCTACTAAAAATCGTTTTGAAATTAAAATAGCAGAGCAAAATACCGCTCTTGCAGAACAAGACTTGAAAATTGCTAAAGGTGCGAGACTTCCAACAGTTAATGCCTTTTTCAACTACAATACTCGTGAGAGCGATCGATTAAATCTAGCATTCTTTGATCAGTTATCATTAAACGATGGTATATCATACGGACTAAGTTTAAACCTTCCTATATTCAATGGTTGGTCGGTTTCTAATAATGTTAAACGCAGTAAGCTCAATGTAGAGAATAACCGTTTACAAGAAACTCAAGCAAAACTAGATTTAAAACAAAATATTTATCAAGCATATAACGATGCTCAAGGTTCAAGACTGACTTATCAAAGTGCTCAAAAAGCATTAGAAGCAAGAGAGCTAGCATATGAATATGCACAAGAACGCTATAATGTTGGGTTAATGAATGCCTTTGACTTTAACCAGTCGCAAACACAATTGACTAATGCGCAAAGCAGTCTACTGCGCAGTAAATACGACTACATCTTTAAACTTAAAGTTCTTGAATTATTTACAGGAATTGCACCAGAAGATTTAAAACTCTAAAACCATGAAAAAACCATTACTTATTATATTAATCCTTATTGGAATAGCTGTCATCGGGTACTTTGGACTCAAAGCTGTTGGTGTAATAGGTGGTAAGGATAAAGGGAAAACGGTAGAAGTAATGTCCATTGAAAAAATGGACATCATAGAAACCGTAAGTGCGACTGGTAAAATTAAGCCAGAGATTGAAGTAAGTATCTCTCCAGAAGTTCCTGGTGAGATTATTGAATTACCTATAAGAGAAGGACAAGCTGTTAAAAAAGGAGATCTTCTAGCACGTATCAATCCAGATTTATTACAATCTAGTGTTAGTCGTTCTCGAGCTGGACTCGCAAATGCTAAAGCTGGTTTTGAACAGGCAAAAGCATCACTGGTTGAGGCAAAAGCAAATTATGGTCGTAGTGCTACCTTATTTGAGAAAGGTGTGATCTCACAATCAGATTTTGACGCGGCTATCGCTGCATATGATAGGGCAAAAGCATCTGAAAGATCTGCTTATTTTACGGTACAAAGTGCAGGAGCAACTGTAAATGAAGCATCAGATAATCTAGGTCGTACAAGTATATATGCACCCATGACAGGTACCATATCGTTACTTGCCGTTGAGTTAGGTGAGCGTGTGGTAGGAACTCAACAAATGGCTGGTACAGAGTTACTACGTGTTGCAGATCTTTCGCAAATGGAAGTTGAAGTAGATGTTAATGAAAATGACATCGTTAAAATTGCTGTAGGCGATAAAGCTATTGTAGAAGTAGATGCTTATTTAAAGAAAAAGTTTGAAGGTGAAGTAACTGAAATTGCAAACACGGCTACAGGCCAGCTGTCTGCAGATCAGGTTACTAATTTTAAAGTTAAAGTACGTATCCTTCCAAAATCCTATACAGATCTTACAGAAGGTAAGCCAGAGAATTACAGTCCGTTTAAACCTGGAATGACAGCTACCGTTGATATTATCACACGAGAAAAGAAAGACGCTATTGCGGTGCCTATAAGTTCTATCGTTGTGAAAAATGATACTACTGAAAATAAAAGACGCTCAGATATTGAGTTAGATGCTGAAAAGTATGAGTGTGTTTATGTAAAGTCTGGTGATAAAGCAAAACTGCGCGTGGTTACTACAGGTATACAAGATGATAAAAACATCGTAATCCTTACCGGTCTTAAAGAAGGCGAAGAAATTATTACGGGACCATATCGTACCGTTACTAAAGAGCTTAAGACTGGTGATCTCATCAATACTGAGAAGAGTAAGGAAGAAACTGTAGAGAAAGAATAATATGGCGCTCATTCTTTGTGTAGAGACTTCTTCTACAAATTGTTCAGTAGCACTGGCTAGTGATGATACTAGTGTCACAAACGCAAATTCATATCAGGTAGCACATTGTGCTGATTTTATAGAAGATAATAGCTCTAGTTATTCTCATGGAGAACGTTTACATGTTTTTATAGATGACTTACTTAAGCGCAATAACTTAACCGTTCAAGATCTAGACGCCATAGCCGTTAGTGAAGGACCAGGTTCCTATACCGGTCTACGTATCGGTGTTGCTAGTGTAAAAGGCATGTGTTATGCTTTAGATATTCCTATGATTGCGATCAATACTTTAGAGTCTTTAAGCTTGCAAAATACGTTACCAAGTGATTATACTATCGCCATGTTAGATGCAAGACGTATGGAGGTTTACGCTTCAGTGTATCAAGGTAAAGAGCTTGTAGAAACTACTAAAGCGGTTGTATTAGATGAAGATTCTTTTTCTCGCTTTCGCGAAAGCGGAACCATTACTTTCATAGGTACTGGTGTAGAGAAATTTGAGGATCTGATTAAAGAACCTGCACATCGATATGTAACTTCTAATCCTACAGCAATAACGATGTGCGATACTGCTCTTTTAAAGTATAAAAAAAGCGACACTGTTGATGTCGCTTATTTTGAACCTTTTTACCTTAAAGAGTTTAAGGCAGGATAGATTAAAGATTATAATAATAAGATAGAACTTTCAATAGAGACTTACCATCTTCATTAAAATCTAAATCTTCTGTTTTAATAAATGACTTAACTAATTTTTCATTTTTTTTATCAGAAATAGATCTAAGAATACGCTTTTTATGGTTTTCTACCTCAGTTAAATGATTCTCCTTATTTAAAATAAAATAAGCAGTGGTAGTTATTAACTTAGGTTTGTCCGCTTTAGCATAACCAGTGTTGTACGCTTGTTGAGGTTCAATAAGAGTTTTACCATGCTTAATCAATAATTTTTTATCGGAATCAATGTCGCCAACAATTTCATAATATCCATCATGCTCATTGCCAAAGTCAAAATATTGAAATGTTTTACCATTTAATTTAATGACTAATTCTGGATTACGGGTAAGGTACTTATCATCTACAGTTGTCTTTGATGTAGAAAAAAGAAATGAGTCTGAATAGATGTCATATTTGAGAAAAAATCCTTGAGATTGTCCATCAATTTCTAAAGAACCCATAACATATTCATCATTGAGATATCTAGTTCCTTTAATTTCATTATCAAAGTTTCCAGCTTTTAATTGAACACCACTTTGAAAAACTTCAAAGTTAATTCCGGTAGTATAAGCATCTCCAACTTGTGCATCAATTAAAAGTGAACAAAGAATGAATAGAGCTAAAAATGTATGTTTCATAGTTTTTGATTTTACATTGTTTGAACAATAATTATACCAATAGAGTCGTATTATTACTTTGAATTAAGACTTATAATATTTAATAAGGTTTAATCTATATTTTTGAAATATTTTACTTTACTTCAAAAGTAATTTTTACATTCACTCTGTATTCAGATACTTTTCCGTCTTTTACTTGAGCGCTTTGCTCATTTACATAGACAGATCTTATATTTTTAACACTCTTTGAGGCTTGTTCTACCGCTTTATTAGTTGCGTCTTCCCAACTGCTATCACTATTTGCTAATACTTCAATTACTTTTAAAATTGCCATAATTATATCTTTTTAAATTAATTAGATTCAAAAGATAAGTAAAATTTTAAAATCGATTTTAAAATCAGCTAGCTAAAAACATAACTGGATTAATAACAAATTTTAAAGATGATTGACAGATTTATTAGCCATTTATAGCCATCACTCGATCTACCTTACCAGGTAACATATCACGCAACATTGTTTCTATACCGCTTTTCAAAGTCATGGTAGATGATGGGCAACCGCTACAGGCACCTTGTAAAATAACCTTTACCTCTTTAGTGTTTTCATCATAACTGTCAAAGACGATGTTACCACCATCACTCGCTACAGCAGGTTTGATGTACTCATCTAGTATTTCTACCACTTTTTTAGAGACATCATCTAGATTTTCGAATTTAGGTAGCTCTATGTTTTCACCTTCTTTTTTAACTGTTCCGGCTTCATGTTTTGAAGATCCTATCTCAGCACCATTTTCTATAGCTTCTTTAATAAAAGAACGTATTTCAAAGGTTACTTCATCCCAAGATGCAATATCATGTTTCTGAATGGATACATAATTCTCATCGGCATAGATTTCTTTTACAAAAGGGAAATTATATAATTGACGCGCCAGTGTGTTGTCTGCCGTGTCAGCAATGGATTTAAATTCTGTGCTATTCACTACTAGCTTCTTATTAGCCACAAACTTCATTACTGAAGGATTAGGAGTAGCCTCAGCATACACGGTTACCGGAACTTTCTTTTGTGTACTTTCTATATTTAAAAGCGGTGCATCACTATTCAAGTAATTTTCTATTTGCTCTTTTACTTCATCTTGTACGTCGCTCCATTCAATAATGTCATAGCGCTCTATAGCTATAAAATTTTGAGTGATATAAACGGTTTTTACAAACGGTAAATAGAATAATTGCTGCGCTAGCGGTGATGGTTTTGCGTCATCAATGTTCTTAAATTCATAGCTTTCATTTTTAACTAGAAAATGATTGCTTTCAAATTTAATGATCGCCTCATTAGTAGTAGGTGTAATAGTAATTGTATGTGAATCCATGATCGTTCTCTTATAAGCTACAAAGATACGATGCGTCATGTAGATAGTAACTTAAAGAAGTCATTGATTCTATTGATAGTGTCATCTTTAAGCCGTTAAGTTATTCTTAAAACCATATATTTACTTTTTATTAGTTAAGAAGAAATGAAAAAAGCAGCCCTTTTATTACTTCTACTAGGTCTTTGTGTTTTTTCAAATGCTCAAATAATAGTAGACAATACAACTTATACCAATATTGAGCTCGTTGAAGATGTTCTTGTGAACAGCACTTGTGCAGGTGTTAGAAATATCGCCTGGAGTACCGGAGCTGGACCTAATGAAAATGGGATAGCTTATTTTCAACACAACTCTTCTGGTTTTCCTATTCGTGAAGGAATTATTCTTTCCACTGGGCATGCCCCAAATGCCATAGGGCCTAATTACGTTAATGGTATCGAGGAACCTACTTTGTCTGATCAATTAGGAACCGCTAGTGATTCAGATTTAGATAATGCTTTGGCTGGAAGTACACCTGCGGTTAATTCAACTGATGTGACATGGATGTCTTTTGATTTTGTGCCACAGGCAGGTTTTATGTCTTTTGAGTTTTTGTTTGCTAGTGAAGAATATGATGGAGGTTTTGAATGTACTTTTTCAGATGCGTTTGCATTTCTCTTAACAGATACTGTAACAAATACAACTACTAATCTTGCAGTTCTTCCGGGCACAACTGAGCCCATTCGAGTTACAAATATTCATCCAGCAGTACCAGGATCATGCCCAGCTATTAATGAACAATATTTTGATAGATATAATATACTTCCTCAAGGTTCAACAAGTCCAACGCAATTTAACGGGAGAACAGTAGTTTTAAGAGCTCAAAGTTCTGTTGTTGCAGGTAGAAATTATACTATTAAATTGGTCATAGGAGATTCTGATCAAAGTTCTCCACCTAGTGATCGAATTTACGACTCCGCTGTTTTCATCGCAGGAGGAAGTTTTGATATTGGAGCAGATTTGGGTCTGGATAGAACTTTAGTAGGTTCAAATCCGCTTTGTGAAGGAGATCAATATACATTAGACGCATCTGTAGCTGGTGCTGCCATGAGTTATCAATGGAATCGTAATGCGGCACCAATTCCTGGTGCTACTAATGCAACATATACAGCAACCACCACAGGGAATTATTCTGTAGATATTAATTATACGGCATCTTGTAGTACGATAGCGAGTGTGTTTCTAGAATTTATCAGTCCTAATTCTTCTACACCTACAGATATGCAAGCTTGTGGTTCTGGTGGAACTGCTGTTTTTGATTTAACGTCTAAAACTTCTGAAGCTTTAGGTGCGTTAGCTGCAGCAGACCATACCGTAAGTTATTATGAGTCTCAGTCTGATGCTGAAGCTGGTATCAACCCGATTCCTAACCCATCAACTTATTCAAACACCGCAAATCCACAAACTGTATATGTACGCATAGAAGAAAACGCATTTAACTGTGCGTCTGTTGAAGAGTTTGATCTCATTATAGCAACCATATCAGCAGGAACGCCAATGGATATGATCGCTTGTGATGTTGATAATGATGGTTTCTTTGATTTTGACTTAAGTACACAGGACGCAGACATGGCAGGAACTAATGCTGCTGGATCTGTAACGGTTACTTACCACCTTACTCAGGCAGATGCAGACGCTGGTGTTAATCCTGTAGGACCAATATATACTAATACGACAACGCCAGAGACTATTTATGGTCGAGTAGAATTAAATACAGATAGTAATTGTGCAGATACTGCTAGTTTTAATTTAATTCTTAATCCTTCACCAGTCGCTCCTACAATAACAGATTTTGAATCATGTAGCACTATAGATCCTAATACTACGGTTTTCGCTTTAAGCGATAAGGATACAGAAATTATGAATGGACAAGCAAATGTCCTTGTCAGTTATTACAGCACGCAAGCAGATGCTGATATAGGTGTCAATGAGTTGCCTACTAATGGTTATACAAACACATCTAATCCACAGACTATTTATGTGAGACTCATAGACGCGCTGACTAATTGTGTTAATACAGATACAACTTTTGAACTGGTCGTTAATGACTTACCGGTAGTTATTGCGCCAGCCTTATATGATCTTTGTGATGATAATACAATTGATGGATTTACTTCTTTTGATTTGGCGACAAGAGATAGTGAAATAACTGGTGGTAATACTTCTTATACTGTTTTCTATTATGCCACACAGCTAGATGCCGATAATAGGATGAATGAATTAACTGGTTCTTACACTAATACTGTAAATCCACAAACGGTATTTGTTGTTGTAGAAGATAATGTAACAGGTTGTGAAAATTATACAACGTTAAATCTTGAGGTTATTGATGCGCCACAGGCTGCAACGGCACCAGATTTAATATTATGTGATGATAATAACACAGGTGATCTTACCGAAACCTTTAACCTGACAGATAATGAGACTGCAGTTTTAAATGGGCAAACGGGAATTACATTAACCTATCATAACTCACAAGCTGACGCAGATGCCGGTTCAAATGCTATAGGAAATCCTACGAGTTTTGATAATTCATCATCGCTGCAGACTGTTTATGTAAGAGTAGAAAACACTACTGGATGTTTCAATACAACAAGTTTTAATATTGTTGTAAATGAAGTGCCAGTCCCACAAATGTTTGATTTGTACTATTTATGTCTTGATGGTAACGGTAATGTTTTAAACACAGATAATTCACCACCTACATTAGACACGACATTATCAGTTACAGGATTAAGTTTTAGCTGGTCGTTAGACGGTAATGTGTTGCCAGCTGAAACAGGTGCGACACTTACAGCTACTATGGTAGGAATGTATACGGTAACAGCTACAGATACGACTACAGGATGTAATAGTTCTCAAACTACAGAGGTAAGACAATTAGGTCCGCCAGATAGTTTTGGTGCCGAGGTAACATCTCGATATTTTGATGAAGTTCATAGAATAGAAGCCTTTGCTCAAGGACCTGCAACACAATATATTTTTAGCGTTGATGATGGTCCATGGCAATATAATGGCTTTTTTGAGGACGTTACACCAGGACCGCATGTGGTATTTATACAGGATTTAGACGGTTGTAACACAGTAGAAATCCCTATCGATGTCATCGGTTATCCACGCTATTTCACGCCTAACAACGATGGTTACCATGATACTTGGAACATCATTGGAATTAACAATGAACCTACTACAAAAATTTATATATTTGACCGATACGGAAAACTGCTTAAACAAATGAATCCTTCCGGTATAGGATGGGATGGTTTTTATAATGGTCAACCGTTACCATCATCCGATTATTGGTTCCAGGTGGAATACATAGAAAACGGAAGCAATAAAACATTTGGTGGACATTTTGCGTTAAAGAGATAGAATAGACTTAATAGAACATGAGAAAAATTTTAATTGTACTGGCACTAGCGTTTAGCAGTCAGTTTGCGTTAGCTCAAGAAGGTGTACCAGTATATCTGGATTACTTAACAGACAACTATTACTTGTTACATCCATCGATGGCAGGTGCCGCTAGTTGTGGTAAAGTTAGGTCTACTATCAGACAGCAGTGGTTTGATCAAGAAGATGCTCCTAATTTACAGACACTCAGTTTTAATACAGCAATAGGTGAAAATAGCGGTATTGGAGCTATTCTATTTAATGATAAAAATGGTTATCACTCTCAAACGGGTGGATACATTTCATATGCTTATCACCTACAAATAGGTGGTGGATTTGAAGACCTTAATAGACTTTCTTTTGGTGTAAACGTAGGTCTTGTTCAAAGTAGATTAGATGAATCTGATTTTGACCTAACAGACTTCGATCCAATCATCACTGGAGTTTTAAGGTCTGATTCTTACTTTAATGTAGATTTAGGTGCTTCTTATTTCTATAAAGAATTTTATGCACACTTCACAGTGAAGAATGCTATCTTCCAAAATCGCGAAATTTATTCTGAAGGTTTTGAAAGCACTAATCAACGTCGTTACATCGCGACATTAGGATATCTTTTTGCACCACGTAATTCAAAATGGCAATGGGAACCATCTTTCTTATATCAACGTACAGATCGTACTGAAGAGCAGTTTATGGATTTCAATGCAAAAGCATATTATGACTTGAGCGACGAGAGTGTGCTTTATTTAGGAGCTTCTTACCGTCAGAGTTTTGATGGAGCAGAGTTTGTAAATGGAACCAGTATCCAAGAACAAAACCTTTCTTTACTTTCTCCATTATTAGGGATTAAGCACAAGAATTTTACATTTGCTTATACGTATAGCTACCAGTTTGGTGAAATTAAATTTGCCAGTGGTGGATTCCACCAGATTACTTTAGGAATTGATTTCTTATGTACTAAAGATAGATGGAGTTGTAACTGTCCTGCAGTGAACTTATAATACTATTTATATTCAAACTAAAAGGACTGTGAAAGCAGTCCTTTTTTAGTTTCAAAAATATTTTCATCTTGATATGAGAAAATTACTTAATGAAGAATTAGGCCGGTTGTCGGTAGATCGCTTCCGCGAAAGCGATAAAACACCGCTCATCATTGTATTAGATAATGTGCGCAGTCTCAATAATATTGGTTCTGTTTTTCGTAGCGCAGATGCTTATCGAGTAGAAAAAATATATCTATGTGGTATCACAGCGCAACCACCACATAAAGATATTAGAAAAACGGCACTGGGCGCAACAGAAACGGTAGCTTGGGAATATCGTGAGCACACCATTGATGTAATTAAAGAGCTTAATGAGCAAGGTGTAACTACTTGTGCTGTTGAACAAGCAGAAGATTCAGTCACTTTGCGCGGTTTTAAGCCATCTACTAAAAAAGTAGCTGTAGTGATGGGTAATGAGGTGAAAGGTGTTCAACAAGAGGTTGTAGACGCTTGCGATACTGTCATTGAGCTAGAGCAATATGGTACAAAACACTCCTTAAATATCTCAGTATGTACAGGAATTGTAATCTATGATTTGTTCTATAAACTCAACTCTTAAATAGCTGAGGTAATTTGTTCCAGTACTTTTAAATAATCTTCTTGATTATTTACAAAATCAAGATCTGTAACATCAATAACTTTAATTTTTAAATCCTGTTGAGATCTTATAAAATCTGCATAACCTTGCTGGATTTGAGATAAGTAACTGGCCTCGATGTTTTGCTCATAATCACGACCACGCTTTTTTATATTTTCTAATAAACGATCTTCTGTCTGATATAAATAAATGTATAAATCTGGTTTTACCAGCTCTTTATACATCATATTAAACAGCCTTTTGTACAGAGAGTATTCTTCTTTTTCAAGGGTTATTTTACTGAAAATAAGTGATTTGATGACGTAATAATCTGCAACTGTAAAATCTGAAAATAGATCTTGTTGTGCGACGTCATCACTTAATTGTTGATAGCGATCTGCGAGAAAAGACATCTCAAGCGGGAATGCATACCTTTCGGTATCTTCATAAAATAGAGGCAGAAATGGATTGTCTGCAAATCGTTCTAGGACCTGTTTGCCATTAAAGTCTTCAGCAATTTTATGAGATAAGCTCGTTTTCCCAGAACCTATGTTTCCTTCAATGGCTATAAAATTGATATTAGTTATAGGATAACGCTTTCGCGAAAGCGGAATCTCAAAGCTAACCTTGCTGTCTAATGACTCTAAGGAATCTGTAATTTCTTGTATACTCTTTTTTAATACTGGATGATATACTTTACCAGCTATGGCAGCAAGAGGCTGCATTACAAATGAACGTTGTTCCATTCTAGGATGCGGCACTTGCAATGAATCAGTATTGATAATTTGATCATCAAATAGTAATATGTCTAAATCTATAACACGATCCTCATAAGTATCACCGCTTCTAGGAACGCGACCTAGATCACGTTCAATCTGTTGTAATATGATGATGGTCTCTAGTGGGTTTCTATGACTGTGAACTAATATACAAGTGTTTAAGAAATTCCCGCCAGTAAAACCTGCTGCAGGCACTTCATAAACCGGAGCCGTTTTAATAATCAAGCCCAGTGTGCTCTCAATAAGTCGTGCGGCATCAAGAAGATGCTTCTCACGATCTCCTAGATTACTACCTAAAGCAATGAATATCTTATGGTTATGATTTGAACTGATGTCTAAAAATTTTGCAGCAAATTAAGGAATTATACGCAGCCTAAAAGCTACTTTTACATTAATATGAAAACTCTTTTGGGCGCAGATTTGCGCAAGGCACATCGTATTTATTTAGTTCTAGCGGCATTGTTTATATGTTCGCTAGTGGTATCTAATCTAATTTTTCAGAAGTTTTTTTATTGGAATCCGTTAGGGCTATTTAATTTTGAGATATCAGTTGGTTTATTACCATATCCGATTACATTTCTCATAACAGATTTAGTGAGTGAGATATACGGAAGACGTAAAGCAAATGATCTAGTACTTGCAGGAATTTTTGCATCAGTATTTAGTCTAGGAATTATCTATGTGGCAGATATGGCTCCTGCTACGGGATTTTCGGCCATACAGGATGATGTGTTTAATAAGGTTTTTGGGGCTACCACAATTGCAGTTATTGCGAGTATGTTGGCTTATTTATTTGCTCAGTTTGTAGATATACAGATTTATCATTTCTGGAAACGGTTGACAAAAGGGAAAATGTTATGGCTGCGCAATAATGCGAGTACCATATTTTCACAGTTTGTTGACACTATGAGTGTGTTATTATTGTTATGTTACTATAATGTGATACCATGGGAGCGATTCTGGCCGTTATTAGGTGCTGGTTTCTTGTTCAAATTATTGGTAGCGTTGATCGATACACCATTATTATATCTGGGTGTTTACGTATTTAGAAGATTGTTTAAATTAGATGTAGGAGAAGAAATTAAAATAGATTAATGAAAAAGTTTTTAAAAATATTAGGCGTCTTTTTACTCGCAGTTGTTGTACTTGTTGCAGCAGCACCATTCTTGTTTAAAGACCAAATTGCGACCATCATCAAAAACAAACTTAATGGTGCATTAGATGCTCAGGTTGAGTTTGCAGATGTGGATTTGAGTTTGTTTAGAGCCTTTCCAGATGCTAGATTACAGATTGATGGATTATCGATTATTAATAAAGCTCCATTTGAAGGTGATACTCTTTTTTATGGTAAGGAAGTGAAACTAGATTTACCAGTAGGTGATTTATTTAATGATGCTTCTGATCCTATACATATCAATGAATTAGTCATTAATGACGCGACCTCGAGACTTAAAGTAAATGAAGATGGTAAAGCTAGTTGGGATATTGCAAAGGTGGACTCTACCGCGGTTGTCGTAGAAGAGCCACAAGATACGACTGCAGGTTTTAGTTTTGATTTAAATCACTATGAGATTAACAATACTGATTTCAGCTATGAAGATGTGGCTACTAAAAATAAATTAAGATTAATGAACCTGACACATTCAGGGAATGGAGATTTCTCTCTAGACAGTAGTACGTTAGATACCCAGACGAGTGCGCAAGTTTTTTACGGCATGGATGACATAGAATATTTATCTGGTCAGCAAGTAGAGCTAGATGCAGATATTTTAATGGATCTCGCAAATCAGAAATATACTCTTCAAGAAAATGAGGCTTTAATTAATGATCTCAAGTTAAACCTCGACGGTTATGTGCAAATGGTAGAAGATGGTACGATGGTAGACTTAGCGTTTAAAACACCTAGTTCTGATTTTAAAAATTTCTTTGCAGTCATTCCTGAGGTTTACCGTAAAAATTTGGACGGTATTACCACCACTGGTGATTTTACGGTTAATGGTGTTATTAATGGTATGGTAGACGATGTGCATATACCAAAGCTAGATATCAATATTAGCTCTAATAATGCTTCTTTTAAATATCCTGACTTACCGCAAAGTGTTACTAAAATTGATATTGATACACAGATAAAAAATACAACAGGTCTTGCAGAAGATACCTATGTTAAAATAGGGAATGTTGCTTTTAATATAGGTCAAGATCGATTGAAAGGAAACGCGCTAATACGCAACTTGACCACTAATATGCTAGTAGATTTAAACCTAGATGGTACATTGAATTTAGGGAATCTATCTAAAGCTTTCCCTATGGGAGATGACATGAATCTAGACGGTACATTAGTAGCAGACGTATCTACAAAGTTTGACATGAACAGTGTAGAACAAGAACGTTATGAAAATATCAATACTAAAGGAACCGCAAGCCTTACTGACTTTAATTATGCCAGTGCAGATTTGAAAAATCCACTTTACATAGAGCGTGCAGATCTGGATATGAATAATACTAGGATCAAACTCGATAACTTTAAAGCAAAAACAGGAAACACAGATTTTGCAGCAAACGGTACGATAAGTAATTTAATGGGATTCTTGTTTAAAGATCAAGACCTTAAAGGAAGTTTTAAAGTCGATTCTAATCAGTTCGACACTTCTGATTTTATGACAGAAACAGAAATTGAGACTACTGAAAATAATAGTGCTAATTCTGCAGCGGCCACTACAGAGGCGATAAAAATACCTTCATTTCTCAATGCAGATATGTCATTTAACGCAAATAAAGTTTTGTATGATAATCTCACTTTGACTAATGTAAAGGGACTTGCTTTGGTTAGGGATGAAACGCTAACTCTAAATAATACCACTACAGATATTTTTAACGGTAACATCGGTCTTAATGGATCTGTAACTACTAAAGGTGATACGCCATTATTTAACATGGCGCTAGATATGAATGATCTAGATATTGCTCAATCTTTTGAAGGATTTGAAATGTTCCAAAAATTAGTGCCTATCATACAGGCATTAAAAGGAAAGATAAATACAGAGATTAATTTAAATGGTCAACTAAATAATGACCTTACACCTATAATCAGTAGTCTTACTGGTGATGCTATTGCACAATTATTAACTAGAGAAATCGATAAAAACAAGGCGCCATTAATTGCAAAACTAGATGATCGCCTTAATTTTATTAATCTAGATGATTTGAAACTTTCAGACTTAGTGACTAAGCTTAATTTTAAAGATGGAGCTGTTCAAATTACTCCATTTGATTTTAATATTAAGGATATTAAAATTACCGCTAGTGGAGCACATAGCTTAACTAATGATATGAGCTATAAGCTAGATTTAAATGTGCCAGCCAGATATTTAGGTACTGATGGTGCTGCATTATTGTCTAAGTTGAGTGATGAGGATATTGATAAAATATCAGTACCGATACCTGTACAGTTGTCAGGATCCTTTATGAAACCTAATGTTGATTTAAATCTAGATCTTGCCGTTAAAAACCTCACAAATCAAATCGTTGAGATACAAACGGCACGTATTAAAGATAAAGGTAAAGAAACACTCGACGATGCTGTTACAGATATATTAGGTGGTAAAAACCCATTAGATGGTATTAAAGATGCAATTACAGGTAATAAAAAACCTAGCGATACCACACAAACTCAAGTAAAGGACTCTACTGCGGTTACAAAACCTAAAGACACTACCGCTATAGGTAAAGCAAAGGAAGAGGCAGAGGATAAAGTAAAAGAAGCTGCCGGAAATATTTTAAATAATTTATTTAAAAAGAAAAAGTCTTAATCAATCGTTAGGTCCACCACATAACCTTCATGGCTGCGAACATTCATGACGTGGCCATCTTCAAAAATAAGGTACTGACCTTTAATTCCCTTTACAGTTCCGCTGTGTTCTGGTGTTTTAGAAAGGTTTACCGTTTTTACCTTTGCTGGGTATTGTAATACAGGAAAGTTGATATGCATCTCGTTTTCTGGAGCTAGAATATACTCTTTTGCTTCCTCAGGGATGTGTTCGATGACGCTTTCGCGAAAGCGTAATAAATCAACATCTACAATATCATTAGTCAACATTTTTCTCCAATTGGTCTTGTCTGCTACGTGATCTTTTAGGGCAACTTCAGCAATTCCAGCTAGGTAGCGATTAGGCGTTTCTAAAATAGCAATTGCCTCATGTGCACCTTGATCAATCCATCGAGTCGGTACTTGCGTTTTGCGTGTGACACCTACTTTTACATTGCTGGAATTTGCTAGGTAAACGATGTGCGGTTTAAGCTGTACTTTTTTCTCATATTCTAGATCACGATCTTCCTCGTCTAGATGGGCACGACTCAGTTCTGGTTTCATGATCCAGTCGCCAGCTTGTGGTGCGCTAGTAAAACAATCGTAGCAAAATCCCTGACGCCATATTTTCTTATCCAGGCCGCAATTAAGACATTCATTTGCGACATGCTTGATATGGATTTTTTTATCGAGCAGCTGGTTAACATGTATAAAGTTATCTTTAAAAACCCAATAGTATTGAACGGTTTCTTGTAGTTCAGTCTGCATTTTACGTAAGGTTCCTGTAACCAGCATAGTCGCTTTATGTTTTTAGTAGTATTTTAGTACGGTAAAAATACCCAAGTTTTTTCGGCTTTATGGCTATACCGTTAATCAATTCTGTAGTATCGTGGTTTCTTAAGAAACGTATACATGATATGGAGCTTTTTATGAAGCATCCACAAGAGTTGCAAAACAATCTGTTGATGGACATGATACGTTTTGCACGTCATACTGAAGTGGGAAAAAAACATGGTTTTGCAGATATGAAGTCTTATCGGGATTTTGCAGACCGTGTGCCATTAGGAAATTATAATGATGTTCAAGATGATATTGAGCGTTGTAAAAATGGTGAAAACAACATTTTATGGCCTACACCTATTAAATGGTTTGCCATGAGTAGTGGTACCACTAGTAGCCGTAGTAAATTCATACCCGTAAGTCAGGAATCTCTTGAGGATTGTCATTATGCAGCGGCAAAGGATTTGTTATGTATGTATCTTAATAATAATCCTAATTCAAAACTGTTTAGAGGTAAAGGCTTGCGTCTAGGTGGTAGTAAAAAACTAGATAAAATAGCTGGTACTAGTGCTGGTGATTTAAGTTCTATATTAATAGATAATATGCCTTTTTGGGCAGATTATAGTTCTACACCAGGTAATGAAATAGCATTGATGCCCGACTGGGAAACTAAGATGCCAGCCATAGTACGAGAAACTATTAATGAGAAAGTAACCAGTCTTGCTGGTGTACCGTCATGGATGATGGTGTTATTGAATAACGTGCTAGAAACTACTGGAAAAAACAATATCTTAGAAGTATGGCCTGATATGGAAGTGTTCTTTCATGGAGGCGTGAGTTTTGATCCTTATGTAGATCAATATAAAAAGTTGTTGCCAGACGATAAAATCAAGTATTACGAAACCTATAATGCCAGTGAAGGATTCTTTGCCATACAAGATAGTAATGATAATAAGGAGTTGCTGTTAATGCTGGATTACGGGATTTTCTATGAGTTCATCCCTATGAAATCTTATGGGACACCAGATGAAAAAATCATCACCTTAGACCAAGTAGAAGTAGGAGAGAACTATGCGATAGTAATCACTACAAATGGTGGTTTGTGGCGTTATAAAATAGGTGATACGGTACGTTTTACGAGTAAAGCACCATATCATATCAAAGTCACTGGTAGAACGAAACACCATATTAACGTTTTTGGAGAAGAGCTCATCATAGAAAATGCTGAGGCTGCGCTTAAAAAAACAATGAAAGAAGTGCCATGCAGTATTAAAGATTATACGGTAGCACCCATTTTTATGCAAGGAAAAGAGAAAGGTGCTCACGAGTGGATGATCGAGTTTGAACAAAAACCTGCCGACTTACATCAATTTGCTCGCACACTGGATCACGAACTACAACAGGTCAACACTGACTATGAAGCTAAACGTGCTAATAACATCACACTTACAGAGCTTAAAATTCACGACGCACAACCCGATTTGTTCTACAACTGGCTCAAAGAAAAAGACAAATTAGGCGGACAACATAAAATTCCTAGATTGAGTAATTCTAGAGATTATATGGAAGAGTTGTTGCGATTGCAGTCGCAAATTCTAGCATAAAAAAACCTCATCATTTGATGAGGTTTTTATTATTTAAATAAGTGATATTAAACCACAGCCTTCAACTGCTTTTGAATTCCGCTTTTGTTGAGTTTAGACTCGGCGTAAGTTTTAGTGACTTTAAATTCTTTATCATCACTACTAGGTAAATCAAACATAGCGTCTGTAAATATCGCTTCACAAAGAGAACGTAATCCACGAGCACCTAATTTATATTCAATCGCTTTTTCAACAATGTATTCCAGCGCACCATCTGTAATGGTGAATGTAATATCATCCATGCCAAAAAGCTTCGTGTACTGCTTGATAATTGCATTCTTAGGTTCTGTAAGAATAGCTCTTAAAGTACCTGCATCTAATGGATTCATATGTGTAAGCACAGGTAAACGACCTATGATTTCTGGAATCATCCCAAAATCTTTGACATCTTTAGGGATGATATATTTCAAGATGTTGTCTTGATCTTTTACATCATCATTAGACATACTAGCGCTAAAACCTACCGCTTGCATATTCAATCGCTTACGGATCACTTTTTCTATTCCGTCAAAGGCTCCACCAGCGATAAATAGGATATTCTCTGTATTTACTTCAATAAATTTCTGATCTGGATGCTTACGACCACCTTTAGGCGGTACGTTAACAACGGTTCCTTCTAGTAATTTAAGAAGTCCTTGTTGCACTCCTTCACCAGATACATCTCTAGTAATAGATGGATTATCACTCTTGCGAGCAATTTTATCTATCTCATCGATAAATACGATTCCGGTTTGTGCTTTTTCAAGATTATAATCTGCAGCTTGTAAGAGACGTGTTAAGATACTTTCTACGTCTTCACCTACATAACCAGCCTCAGTAAGTACGGTAGCATCAACTATTGCTAGCGGTACATTAAGCATGCGAGCAATGGTTTTGGCAATAAGTGTTTTACCAGTACCGGTCTGTCCTACCATAAGGATATTGGATTTTTGAATCTCAATATCATCATCGTTATCTACTTGTAATAATCTCTTGTAGTGATTATAAACGGCGACAGACATCACTTTTTTAGTGAACTCTTGACCTATGATATACTCATCAAGAAAAGCTTTAATATCTTGTGGCTTGCGCAGTTTCAGCTCGGCATTAGTGATACCAGTTTCATCTTCTTTCTTGACATCTTCTAATACAATACCATGTGCTTGCTCAATACAACGATCACAGATGTGCGCGTCTAATCCTGCAATTAATAAATTGGTATCGGCCTTATTACGGCCACAAAAACTGCATTCCAGTTGTTCTTTACTCATAATTTGTAGTTTGTAGTACTTTGTTTTAGAATACGCTTTCGCGAAAGCGTAAACACTATAACAGATGTACTAGTCACGAGTTAGTACTTCATCAATCATACCGTACTCTTTAGCCTCGGCAGCCTTCATCCAGTAATCACGATCTGAGTCTGCATAGACTTTTTCATAAGTTTGCTTAGAATGCTTAGCAATAATAGTATAAAGTTCTTCTCTTAATTTAACGACCTCGCGTGCGGTGATTTCTATATCACTAGCTTGTCCTTGTGCGCCACTAGAAACCTGGTGGATCATCACACGACTATGTGGTAAGGCACTGCGTTTTCCATCTGCTCCTGCACATAGTAAAACAGCTCCCATACTAGCAGCCATACCGGTACAAATTGTTGCAACATCTGGTTTGATAAATTGCATCGTGTCATAAATACCTAAACCTGCATAAACGCTACCACCTGGTGAGTTGATGTAGATTTGTATGTCCTTGTTTGCATCTGTGCTTTCTAAGAAAAGCAACTGTGCTTGTATAATGTTTGCTACTTGATCATTTACTCCTGTACCCATAAAAATGATACGGTCCATCATTAAACGTGAAAACACGTCAAAGATGGCGATGTTCATCTGGCGTTCTTCAATAATATTAGGAGTAAGATTAGTAGGGTACATGCTACCCATTATTTTATCGTAATACATCGGGTTGACACCTTGATCTTTTACGGCAAACTTTTCAAATTCTTTAGATATATCCATGTGGTAATATTACTTTTAATAAGGTAAAAAAGGCGTTAACCTATTGATAAAGTTAACGCCCTAAAGATAAGAATTATTCCATCGAGTTTATGACTCGTAGGCTTCCTTAATGAACTCTTCATAGGTAAGCTCTTTTTTCTTGAGCTTTGCGTTGTCCTTAAAGAATTGTAACATTTTTTCGTTTTGTAATTGCTCGCTCATTCTTTTTACCTCTTCTTGGTTTTGCATGATGCGTGCAACAACTCCATCTATCTCTTCATCACTAGCATCTGTATGACCATACTGTGCCATTTGTGCTTTGATTTGAGTACGAGAATAATCTTTTAGTTCTTCAAATTTTAATTGAAGATCTGGATTAGTCTTTAATATTTTAGATTCAATTAGCTGGTAACGTAGACCTTTTTCAGAACGCTCATACTCTGCAGCGGCTTCTTCTTCAGTCATAGGGTTCTCACCAGAATTTGCTATCCATTTCTTTAAAAAGTCTGCTGGAAGATCAAATTTTGTGTTTTCAATAAGTCCTTCAGTAACGTCTGTTAAGAGTTTTTGATCTGTTTGTTGAGAGAACTGGCGTCCAGCATCTTCTCTTAAACGTTCCATTAATTCTTCTTTACTTGAAATGACTCCAGGACCGAATAACTTATCAAAGAACTCTTGATTCATCTCAGCAAGTTCACGCTCGTTTACTTCTGTGATTTCAAAAGTTACTTTAATGTCTAGACCATGTGCTTTATCGTGTTCTACTTTTAAGAAGTTCATCAAATCGTGATCATCTTCAAAAAGGCTTTTAGTTTTTAGTTCTAAAGTATCACCTACTTTACTACCTACAAATTTCTTAAGGTTGGTCTTCCCTTTGATTTTGTCGGTTTTAAAGGTAGCGTCACTGTTGATGTCTTCATCATCATTACGGAAAACTCCAGTCACTTCATTACCTTCAGCAACGGTATCCTTAGCAATTAATTTACCATATTGCTCACGGATACGATCAATTTGACGATTTAAAGTATCGTCATCTGTTTTGATCTCGTAGTGAGTAATGGTCTTTTTGCCTTTTACATCTACATCAAATTGTGGAGCTATACCTAGTTCAAATTCAAAGGTAAAATCGTCTGCATCCCAGTTGATGTCCTCTTGAGCTTTAGGAAGTGGATTTCCTAATAACTCAAGTTCTTCTTTAGTAATATACTCGTTCAATTGTTGCTGGATCATTTTATTGATCTCTTCAACTAGAATAGGAGTTCTGTATTTTTTTCTGATTAAGCTAGCAGGTACATGTCCTTTTCTGAAACCAGGAATGTTTGCTGTCTTGCGATAATCTGCAAGTAACTTATCTACTTGTTCTTGATAGTCTGCTTTCTCAACAGTTAGTGTAAGCAACGCATTAAGTGCGTCTATGTCAGTGCGCTTGATATTCATTTAAAGACTTTTAAGTGCTGTTAAAATTGGGGTGCAAAATTACTCTTTATTTGCGTGTAATCAAATAGTTTGTAACAATGAACGGTTTTAAAGTCACGGTTTTAACTTGAATTTACGTTTTTAGGATACAAAATGCTGCTGTAGCATGGCATCTTATGTCGATTAATCCTTGTCCTTTTCTAGTAGTTGAAACAATATAGAGCGACCGATAGCTAATAGTAAAGAGAAAATAAAAGCCCATAAAAGCCCATCCACCTCAAAACCGCTTACTAGCCAATCTGCAAGTAAAATGATGATTGCATTGATGACTAACAGAAATATCCCTAGAGTAATTATGGTCACTGGTAATGTGAGTGTCACTAGAATAGGTCTTACTATAAAGTTAAGAAGTGATAATGAAATGGCAACTAAAATAGCGCTTAGATATCCATCGGTACTTACTCCTGGTAATAGCTTTGAAAGCAATACAACTAATAGTGCAGTTATTAACAGCTTGATTATAAATTTCATAATGTATGATTTAGGTGGTAAAAATAAAAAAATCCGTCTCAGTAAAACCGAGACGGATTTTAATAAAGTATTGAACTGATTTTAGTTTACAGAATCACTAGTTTGAATAGAGCGGTATGCACCTATGTTAACCTTAGGAACGTTAGCGTCATATTTAGCGTTTATTGCATCTATAATAAAGTTTGCTGTAAGAGCATATCCTCTTGGTGTTGGGTGAACACCGTCTAAAGAAAATGCACCACCTGTCGCATAAGTAGATGTTAAAACACCACCATTAAAAGATACACCACCGTTAGCAACTTGTGAAAGAGCTGTTCTAGCATCTACAAAAGCAAGATCGTTTGCAGCTGCAAGAGCTTCTAGAGTAGAGTTGTATGCTGTTTGAGCTGTGCTTATAGCAGTTTGTTCTGTAGGAGTTAAAACCCACTGATCTTCTAACGGGAATGTAATACCGTTTACTGATAACTGACCAGCGGTTGCTTGATCAAGACCTAGACCTACTAACTCTTGGAAACGTGTACTGTTAAGCTGTGCAATTACAGTCTGACTAGTGAATACTAATAGGTCGTCCTCAGTTGCTTGTCTTGCTTGTCCATATTGCTGACCGAAAAGTGCAGCTTGTTGAGCAGGAAATCCGCCTCCTATTAAAACCTGTGTAAGTTGTGCTGATATATCTGTCAATGATTCGTCTTTAATTACTACTGCACTTGCAGCTGTAGTAGAAAAAGTAATAGATCTTTCAGGTACACCTAAAAATGCAAACGCTTGATTTAACGCACCAAATTGAGCATTTAAAGCTGGGATTTGAGCGGCAAAATCTGGATTTGCAGGGCTTAATGGTGCAAAAGGAACAGTTGTAAAGAAAGGTATTGAAGTTACATCTGGAATGTTAACTAAAGCGCCTTTAGCTCCGTTTGCTGTTAGTGCCGTTACATATTGAGATACAGCACCTGCAAATACATTAGGGTCTGTAATGTCATTACTCCCATATGATGTTGGGTCAAAGTTTCCAGTTTGATCAACTCCTATACCACCAGAAGTAGCAAAAGATAATATGTCATTATTACCTATCCACAGAGTGAAGAAGCTCGGGTTTGCTGCAGCGGCATCACCTATAACAGTAGACATGCCACCTGATGCAAAGCGTACATAATACGGATTAGCCTGGCCAGTTGCCACACCTGCGATATTTCCATATCCTGGTGCGCCTAAATGAAAACTTTTTGCACCTGGTACACCATAGTTATTCAATTTTCCAGTAAAAGTATTTGTGATATCTGTAGTAGGTGCCTCGCCAGTATAAACTGCTGGTGCAGGACTACCATTTGCGCCTACTGCTAGTACAAATCGATTAGGCAATATTTGAACTCCACCGGCAAGCAATCCACCAGCGTTGTCATTTACTAACGGTTGGATAAATTCACCACCACCAGCAAGTTCCATTTGACCAGCCATTATTGCTGGAAAAGATTTTAATTGAGCGTCTAGATAAAGTGCGCCATCTGCATAACCAGATGTTAAAGAGTTACCTACTGACACGTAGTTTGAAAAATCTGCTTCACCAGAGGTGTATACTCCAGCTTCATCAATAGGATTATCAAATTCTACCTCACAACTTACTACCGCAGCTGCTGCGATAAAAAGTCCAATATATTTTAAATTAAATTTTTTCATCATCATTGTTTTTTTACATGCTGTATGTTACTCCTATACCAGGAATAAGCGCTTGTGATTTATAAGTTCCGCCAAAAGAAGAAGGTGCCGAAGCTCCCGGATCTGTAAAGAAGTCATACGATTCATTTACTTCCTTAAATCTTAAGTAAAGGAATGAAGCATCGATAGCAAGTTTAGAATTAACTTGATAAGAAAGTCCGAAGGTGTATCCTAAAGAGTCGTTACGTGGTGTCTCTGGCGCAAAATAACCAGATTGTACAGGAGATTCATCATAGTACCATCCGGCTCTTAAGGTAAGATTATCAGTTGCTAAATATTGAGCACCTAATCTCCATGAAGAAGAGTCTTTGTAGTTTCTAGGATTGATAGAAGTAGATCCATTTTCAAAAACTAGATCTAGACTTTCGTACTCACTCCATAATGCACGATTGTAATCAAATGCAAGTAAAAGTTTATCGTCAAAAAACTTATGACTAAGTCCTACAGTGATTTCTGCTGGTAAAGGAAGTGTCGCTGTAAATCCAGTTTCACCGTTTGCTGGTGTTAATGCAGAGTTAGGGAAATTTGAGAATGTAGCTGTTCCTTCTGTACTTTCAATATTAATTAAAGAACGATAGTTAAAACCAAAAGAGAAACGATCATTAGGTGTAAACATTAAACCTGCGGTCCAACCCCATGCAGTTACACCTGAATCATCAATGCCTACATTTGAACGGTTACCTTGCTCATCAGTAAGTGATTGGCCAGCGTTTCTGTTAAAGGTAACTCCGCCTATCGCTAGAATCGGTCCACCACCTATACTAACGCTATCAAATAGTTGATAAGAAATAGTAGGTTGTATAAATATAGCGCTTAATTCAATTTCATTTACTAAATGAGAACCTGACCAATCTGTAGGCCATGTTACATTACTACCAAAAGGAGTGTAAATACCTAAACCTACAGCAAGCTTTTCATTGATTTTATAAGTTCCATAAGCATAAACAGGAGTACCTGTAGGGCTGTCAGTTTCTGAAGAAGTTCCAAATTCTGAGTTTTGATAAGAAACGCTTGAAAAAACGCCAAATCCACCAGCACTAAAATTAATTTTGTTTTCTAAGTGTACCAATCCTGCTGGATTGAAAAAGAGAATGTCAGCACTGTTAACTACAGCCACACCAGTGTGTCCCATGGCTAACTGTCTATTACTCTGTGTACTTACTCGATATCCACCAGCATAAGCCATTGTAGAAATCAAAAGAAGCACTGCTAAAGCTTTTAATTTATTCATAATCAGTTTGTTATTAAAAAAATTGGGGTTTTGTTAAGTCAAATTTAATATTTTAAACTTCTTACGCAAGCGTTTTCGTTATTATTATGCTTGCATAGTATTTAATCTGTAAGAAAACTTGTGACCGTATTATAGAAAATTTCAGGTTGTTCTGCGTGCAACCAGTGTCCTGCATTAGGGATTGTTTTTAAGTCCGCTTTCGCGAAAGCGTGTTCTATAATTACGAAATCGTTATCGTTAATGTATCCTGAATTTGCACCTCTAACAAACAGTGTAGGGATGTTTATTTGAGTCTGGATGGGTTCTTGAAAACCAATCATCTCTTGACTATCACCTAATACTTCTAGATTAAAGCGCCATCCATATCTATTTTTATCTATCCGATATAAACTTTTTAATAAGAATTGTCTCGTGCCAAAATCTGATATGCGTAGGGCGAGCTGCTCATCTGCTTCTTTACGACTTTTTATTTCATCAAAGTTGATGGACTTTAATCCATTAATGATATCACTATGATGAGGAGCATAGGTTTTAGGCGCAATGTCTGCAACAACTAGTTTTTTAATAAGTTGAGGAAAATCTGCGGCCACTTTCATAGCAACTTTTCCACCCATAGAATGGCCTAATAAATAGATGTTCTCCAGTTTATGTTCTATACAATAATCATGAACGTCTTTTGCAAGTAGTGTGTAGTTAAAGTCTACACTGTGTAAACTACGTCCATGATTGCGCTGGTCTATTAAATGAACCTCATAGCCGTTTTCACTCCATTCTTTACCAAGAGTTTTCCAATTGTCTGCCATGCCTAAAAAACCATGTAGAATAATAAGTGGTTTTCCTTCTCCTAAAATAATTGAATGCAGCATCTAGTCTGTTAATCTGGATTTATACATATTCACAACATTTTCAAGACCCATGTAGAGGCTTTCTGATATAAGAGCGTGGCCTATAGAGACCTCTAGTAGTCCGGGCACGTTGTCTTTAAAATACCTCATGTTTTCTAGTGATAGGTCATGACCTGCATTTATTCCTAGGCCTAGTTCAAGCGCTTTTTGAGCAGCTTTAACATAAGGTGCAACTGCTAATTTCTTATTGATAGGGTATTGTTGCGCATAAGCTTCTGTATAAAGTTCTATGCGATCTACACCAGTTTTTGCGGCGCCTTCAACCATTTCTATTGTTGGATCTACAAAAATGCTAGTTCTTATGCCTTGATCTTTAAAATGTTTTACGATTTTAGTTAGATAAGCTTCATTCTTTATGGTGTCCCATCCAGCGTCTGAAGTTATTGCGTCAACGGCATCTGGTACTAATGTAACCTGTGCTGGTTGAACCTCGTCTACTAGTGCGATAAATTTCTCATTAGGATTACCTTCAATATTTAATTCTGTCTGAATCACCTTTTTAAGATCACGAGCATCTTGATATCTAATATGTCTTTCATCTGGTCGAGGATGTATGGTAATACCTTGTGCGCCAAATTGCTCTATGTCTAATGAGCATTTTATTAAGTCAGGTACATTTCCTCCACGAGCGTTACGCAGCGTGGCTATTTTATTAACATTTACACTAAGTGCGGTCATAATAATTTATTGAGTTTCAAAAATACAAAGGATTCACCGCAACGAGTAATCACAGAAATGATTAATTTGCAAAAAAAGCTTGTTAAATGAACATTCAAGAATACATTATTAATGATGTGAAGCCGCTTCAGGTTACAGATGAGGTTACGGTGTCTCAAAATATATTCTCGCAATTGACCTATTCCCATCTTCCTGTAATGGAGAATGAGGTTTACATTGGCTGTGTTTCTGAAAACGATGCGCATTGTTTTGAATCTGGATGTACATTAAAAGATGTAAAGTATGCGCTAGACACTTTTTATGTTATGGTTGACACACATTGGTTAGATGTGCTGGAGGCATTTGCACAGCATGATTGTAATGTGATGCCAGTGTTAGATGATAATAATCAATATTTAGGTTATTATGAACTTAAAGATATTTTGCAGTTATTTAATGATTCTCCTTTTTTATATGAATCTGGAGCTGTAATCGTACTAGAAAAAGGTACAACAGACTATAGTTTTAGTGAAATTACTCAGATTATTGAGTCTAATGATTCTAAGTTATATGGTTGTTTTATTAGTGGTTATAATGATCATTTAACTCAGATAACCGTTAAGGTCAGTGCAGAAAATGTTAATCAAGTGCTACAAACTTTTAGAAGATATAGTTATGAAGTAGTCAGTGCTGCTGAAGAAGATACCTATCTCGATAATCTTAAAGAACGATCAGATTACCTTAATAAATACCTTAACATGTAATGAACAAAATCGCTATTTACGGTCAGTATCTTCAAGAGGATAGTCTTACTACTATTGCCAGTGTTCTTAAGCAATTGCATTTACGTGATTGTGATGTTTATATGGAGCAGGACTATGTTTCCCTTATTGGGGATAAGATTGATTTAAACATGGCAGGGACTTTTAAATCGTTAGATACTAGTTTTGATTTAATGATTAGTATAGGAGGTGATGGTACTATTTTAAGGGCTGTATCCTATATCGGTAAGCTTAATATTCCTGTAATGGGAATTAATACTGGGCGACTTGGATTTCTCGCGACATTGCAGTCAGAAGAGTTAGAGCTCGCTTTTACTTTATTATTCAATAAAAAATACCGTTTAAGTAAACGCAGTTTAATCACAGCAACCTCTAAACATCCAGAAAATCATCTGGTACCAGATAACTTTGCACTTAATGAAGTAACAGTAAGCAGACAGAACACCACGAGTATGATACAAATAGAAACACATCTTAATGGTGAGTTGTTAACATCATATTGGGCAGATGGGTTGATTGTTTCCACTCCTACAGGTTCTACTGGTTATAGTTTAAGTTGTGGTGGACCGGTAATTACACCAGATACTAAGGCATTGGTCATTACGCCTATAGCGCCTCATAATTTAAACGCACGACCGTTAGTCATTCCTGATGAAACTGTTATTACCGTAAAAGTTATGGGTAGAGAAAATGAATTCCTGGCCTCTTTAGATAATCGTATTGCTTCATATCCAGATGAGACTGAAATCACTTTAAAAAAGGCAGATTTCACAATTGATTTAATTGAATTAGAGCACGTGAGTTTTATAAAAACCATTCGTCATAAATTACTTTGGGGAGAAGATAAACGTAATTAGACAATAATTTTAAAGAAACCTAGTTTTACATTACTCACAATCATGCATGTTTACTCATGTCAGGTAATGAGAATTGTTATATTTGCACGTTTTAAAATTTCCATGCGTTTATTATTATTAGTTAGTTTTCTTTTTTGTTTCGCTTTCGCGAAAGCGCAAACCTATGAGGTAGGCCTCTTTGCAGGTGGTAGTAATATCATTGGTGATGTAGGTAGCACGCAGTTTATAGATCCTGTAGATCTTACTGTAGGTGGTATTTTTAAATGGAATCGTAGTGATCGTCACAGCTTTAGAGCTTCGTTAATATTTTCTAATATGGTAGGTGACGATAATGACAGTGATGATATATCAAGAGATTTAAGAGGTTATAAGTATAATTACAACCTTATAGAAGCAAGTGTAGGGATTGAATACAATTTTTGGGAATGGGAACTTTACACGGGTAAACCTCAAATCGTGCCCTATATTTACACAGGGATTACTGGTTTTCAATATGAAGGCTTTAGATTAGATCAAGCTAGTAATCAACTAGTAGAAGATGACACAGATAGAGGATTAGCAATTCCGTTTATTTTAGGAGTAAAGTATAATATAGCACCTAAGCTGGTCTTAGGATTAGAAGCTGGTGTGCGATATACGTTTACAGATAACCTAGATGGTAGTAATAACGAGGATTTTGAAAATGTAAGCTTTGGGAATATTAACAATAATGATTGGTATGTATTCTCTGGTGTAACGTTAACTTATGCATTTGGTAGAAAACCTTGTTATTGTAATTTTTAAGAATGGATAAAAACGTACTACATACCCATAATATACCACAGCATGTTGCTGTAATTATGGACGGTAATGGTCGCTGGGCAAAAAAACAAGGCCTCATGCGAGTGCGAGGACATGAAAAAGGAGCAAAAGCTGTAAGAGAAACAGTTGAAACCTGTGCAGAGTTAGGTATCAAGAACCTGACTTTGTATGCTTTTAGTACAGAAAACTGGAAAAGACCTAAGCTTGAAGTAGATACTCTTATGAGATTACTGGTGTCAAGTCTTAAAAAAGAACTTCCTACTTTACAAAAAAATAATATTTCCCTTAAAGCAGTAGGTAGTCTTGAATTATTGCCTAAAACGGCACAAAAAGAACTTCAAGAAGTAATTACTGCTACAGAAAATAATAATCATATGAACTTAACTCTAGCCCTTAGTTACGGGTCACGTGAAGAGTTGATTACAGTTATTAAAAATGTAGCAAATAAGGTGAAAGAAGGAGAGATAGAAGTTGAGAATATCAATCAAGATACGATTAATGGTTTATTGTATACTAATTACATGCCAGACGTAGACCTATTGATTAGAACGAGTGGTGAGCAACGTATAAGTAACTTTTTGCTGTGGCAGATCGCTTATGCAGAGCTTTATTTCACTGATGTACTTTGGCCTGATTTCAGGAAAGAACATCTTATAGAGGCATTAAAAAATTATCAAGACCGAGAACGTAGATTCGGTAAAACGAGTGAACAATTATAGAATAATGACAAGACAGCTAGCACACTCGCTACTTATAGCAGTAGTATTTTTATTAGGAACTACTATAAAGGCACAACAGGCAGATACACCTATTGGAAACGCCACAAAATATAAATTAGGCGATATTACTGTAACAGGTAGCCAGACTTATAACGAAAACACCGTAATTGCCTTCACAGGTCTACGCAAAGGAGATGAAATTTATGTTCCAGGTCAGCGATTAAGTGATGTGGTTAAAAAATTATGGGATTTAAAGCTATTCAGTGATATTAGATTCTATAAAACCAGTGTCATTCCTGATCCAGATGGTGGTGAGTTAGAAATCATCAACCTTGAATTAAATATTGTTGAGGTTCCTAACTTAAGCAATGTAGAAATAACTGGTATTAAAGAACGAAAAGCTAAAGACTTAAGAGATGAACTTAAGCTTACTAGTGGCCGTAAAGCAACTGAAAACCTGGTTACCAACACACGTAATTTTATTGAAAATAAATACAAAGACGACGGTTATTTATATGCAGACGCTTTAGTTCGTGTACGCGAAGTAATCGATACAACAGATCAAAGCACTAATCGTGTTGATATGAAAATCGATATTAATAAAGGTGAGAAAGTAAAAGTTGAAGAAATAACTTTTACTGGAAACCAGTTGATTGAAGACAAGAAGTTGCGTAAAGCGATGAAAAACACAAAACGTCGCAATCCTTTTAGGTTATTAAAAAGGTCTAAATATATCGAGGCAGACTATCAAGAAGATTTAAGCTCTGTTCTTGATATGTATAAAGAAAGAGGTTTTAGAGATGCCCGTATTATAGGAGATACTCTTATAAAAAACAGTGATAAAAGGATTTCTCTAGATATAGAGGTAGAAGAAGGTAAAAAGTATTATTTCGGTAATATAGAGTTTGTAGGGAATACTGTTTACACAGACGATCAATTAAGGAGAATATTGCAAGTTGATAAAGGTGATGTGTATAATGGAGTAGCGTTTTATGAACGTATTAGTAATCCACAAGATCCAGACTCTGATGATATATCAAATCAGTATCAAAATACGGGTTACCTATTCTCATCTGTAAATGCTGTTGAAACACGAGTGTATAATGACACCATAGATTTTGAAGTACGTATAGTAGAAGGTGAAGAAGCCTTCTTTAATAACATTACCGTTACTGGTAACACAAGAACTAATGACCACGTTATTTATAGAAATTTACAAACCACGCCAGGTGAAAGATATTCTAGACAAAAAATTATTAACTCAATTCGTGAATTAGGTCAGCTAGGATTCTTTAATCCAGAAACGATTAATCCACAACTTAAAAATGTAAGTCAGCAAGACGGTACTGTCGACGTTGAATTTGAATTAGAAGAAGCAGGTGCTAGCCAGATCGAACTACAAGGTGGTTATGGTGGTGGTGGTTTTGTGGGTACACTAGGTTTACGTTTCAATAACTTTTCTTTACGTAACATATTTAATGGCGAGGCCTATGAACCAGTGCCTATGGGTGATGGACAAACACTAGCCATACGTGCTCAAGCTAGTACAATATTTAGAACATATAGTTTAAATTTCACGGAGCCTTGGTTAGGTGGTAAGAAACCAGTTTCATTTAATGTTTCGTTTTCACACAGTGAACAATTCCGTGTTAATCAGCAAAATTTCAGAGAAGTCGATCGTAGTCAACGATTCTTAATTACTGGAGGAACCATAGGGATTGCTAAACGTTTAGAGTGGCCTGATAACTATTTCCAATTTTCACAAGCTTTATCATTCCAACATTATAACTTGAAGAATTATCAAACTTCTTTATTTAATTTTCCTAATGGTTTTTCAAACAATCTAGCATATACCATCGGATTAAGTAGAAATAATGTAGGTGTAAACCCTATTTTCCCTACTTATGGATCCTCATTCTCAATTACCGCAAAGTTAACTCCGCCATATTCCTTATTCAACGGTGTTGATTATGCTACATTAGAAGATCAAGAAGAATTCCAAACTAATGGTGAAGCTGATTTAGCAAAAATTGATCAAGAACGATTTAAATTCTTAGAATATTACAAAGTTAAATTTCAAGGTACTTGGTATACTCGTCTATATGATAAGTTGGTTTTACAAACTAACACAGAGTTTGGATTCTTAGGAGCTTATAATCAAGATCGTGGTCTTGTACCATTTGAACGTTTCTTTGTAGGTGGTGATGGATTAGGTGCGTTCTCATTAGATGGACGTGACATTATAAGAATGCGTGGATATGATAACTCATCATTAACTACAAATGCAGATGGAGATACCGTTTATAATAAATTCTCTTTTGAGTTGAGGTACCCTATATCTTTAGAGCAAGCAGCTTCTATTTATGTATTATCATTTGCAGAGGCAGCAGGTAGTTATAACAATTTTAGAGACTATAACCCGTTTGAGGTTCAGCGATCTGCAGGTGCTGGATTGCGTATATTTATGCCAGCCTTTGGATTGTTAGGTATTGACTTTGGATATGGTTTTGATAAAGTGCCTACAGCAGTAAGTAATGATCCTAGTGGATGGAATGTTCACTTCATCATCGGGCAACAATTCTAAGAATGGCACGATATTTTCTATAAACACTTTGAGCTTATGAAAAATAAGATTTTTGTTATCAGTATAATGGCCTTTATGAGTTTCGCTTTCGCGAAAGCGCAAGGAGGAACTAGAGGTATTAGAGTAGGTTTTATTGATATGGAATATATTCTCGAGAATGTGCCAGAATATCAAAAAGCATCTCAACAGCTAGAGCAAAAGATGGGTAAATGGAAGCAAGAAATTGATGCCATGAGTCTAGAAGTACAACAAATGAAAGATGCTTTACAAAATGAAAGAGTCTTACTTACTAATGAGCTTATTGAAGAGAAAGAAGAAGATATTAAGATAAAAGAAGAAGAGCTTTTAAACTATCAACAAAAAAGATTTGGTCCTCAAGGTGATTTTGTTTTACAAAAAGAACAATTAATACAACCAGTACAAGATCAAGTTTTTAATGAAATACGTAAGATAGGAAGCCTTAAGAAATATGATTACATACTTGATAGTTCTGAGGCAGCAATGCTTTATAATGCAGAGCGTCATGATTTAAGTGATCAAGTGTTAAAAGCGATAGGAAGAACTGCAAAAATCGATTCTAGAAATAGAGGTAATGACAAAAAACCTACTAAAGAAGAATTGAGAGAGCAAGAGAAAGAAGAACGTTACTTGTCTGTAGAAGAGGCAGAAACTGTAGAGAAAAAAGAAGAAGCAAAGGAACAACTAGTAAATGATAGAGAAAAGGCACGTCTAGAGAAGTTAAGAGTGCGTGACTCTATCAAAGCAGCCAGAGCTGCAAAGTTTCAAAAGCGTAGAGATAGTATCATCGAGGCTAGAGAGAGACGCAAGGATAGTATACTAAAAGCACGTGAAGCAAAGAAGAAGGCTAATCAAAAAACGCCTCCAGGCGGTGAATAATAACACGATACCATTATATTTGCAGCCGCATTAATAGAAGTTAAAGCAAAACAATAATTAATAATTAGAAAATGAAACAAGTAAAAACCCTTATAACAGCAGTAGTAGTGATGTTTCTTATGGCAGGAATCAACACAGTGCAAGCTCAAGCTACTCCTAGTAAAGTATGTCACGTAGCATCTCAAGAGTTAGTGGAACAACTACCTCAAGCTAAAGCTGCTGATAAACAACTAAGAGATCTTGCTAAGACTTATGAAGCAACTCTAGGTGAAATGGATAAGGAATTGCAAAACAAAGCTGAGCAATTAAAAAGTCTTGCTGAATCACGTAGCGATGAAGAAAATCAACGTGCTTATCAAGAGCTTATGGCTGGTCAAAAGAAACTTGAAGAGTACTACCAAAGTTCTCAACAAGCTATGGCTCAAAAAAGAACAGACCTTTTAAAGCCTTTATATAAGAAAGTACGTGACGCTATTCAAAAAGTAGCTCGTGCAAAAGGTTTTGATTATGTCCTAGACTCTACTACAGGAACAGGAGTAATCATGGCAGATGGTTATGATATCACTCCAGATGTAAAAAAAGAATTAGGTATTACTCAGTAATTAACTAATACCTATAAAAAAACCGCTTGGTACATCTAAGCGGTTTTTTTATGCGTTAAATTCTGGTAATCACATTATCTTTATGTCATGAGTAATTTACAGCCTATTGGATTTTTTGATAGTGGAGTTGGTGGTACTTCGGTGTGGAAAGAAGTTGTGCAATTACTGCCACATGAAAACACGATTTATCTAGCAGATAGCAAGCATGCGCCTTATGGACGTAAGCCTAAAAATGATATAACTCAGTTATGTGTTAAAAACACAGAGTATTTACTTAGTCGTGATTGCAAGTTAATAGCTGTGCCTTGTAATACTGCAACCACTAATAGTATATCATATCTACGTGAACATTATGATGTGCCGTTTATAGGTATTGAGCCTGCTATAAAGCCAGCAGCGCTTAATAGTACTACAGGTAAGGTAGGGATTCTAGCCACGCAAGGAACATTATCTAGTGAATTGTTCAATAGAACTCAAAGAGCCTTTACAAAGGATGTAAACACTATAGAAATAGTAGGTACGGGCATTGTTGAACTTATAGAATCTGGCAAAAAGGATTCTGAAGAAATGAGAAACCTTTTGGTAGGTATTACAGAGCCTTTTATGATATCAGGTATAGATTATCTAGTATTGGGCTGTAGTCATTATCCTTACATTAAAGACATGTTACAAGAGCTGTTGCCTAGCCGTGTAAAAATCATAGATAGTGGAGCTGCTGTAGCAAGACAAACACTTCATATTTTAAAGGAGTTTAATTTACTAAATGACCAGACTTCGTTAGGTCATCATGAGTTGTATTCTAATCTCAATACTCAAGTGCTAGACTTACTAACTGTTGAAGTCAACGATAGAAAAGTGGACTATCTAGACTTTTAACTAAAGAATTTAAATAGTTCTAATTTTCTACTGGGACTCACCGGTAATTCTATCTTGCCCAGAATGACACTGCCGCCTTTACCTTTCTTATAGGCTGTTACATGCGAGGCATTTATTAAATGAGACTTATGAATTCTACAAAAACCTTTATCGGTAAGCATATCCTCGAAATGTTTTAATGTTTTAGAAACTAATTTATGAGAGTTTGCTAAATAGACGTTTGTATAATTATCATCTGCACTGCAGTAAATAATATCCTTTACTGGTATAACTTCAAAACCTTCTTGTGTTGGAATAGTAATTTTATCATTTAATTGAGAGCTATCTTGTTCTTTTACAGAAAGGCCGATATTTACTTCTTCCTCACGCTCTTTAATACTTTTTACAATATCGACAGCTTTAATAAGCTCGTCTATTTCGATAGGTTTTAATAAATAATAAGCAGCCTGTTGATTTAGTGCTTCTTTTGCATATTGATCATAAGCAGTTACAAAAACTGTTTCAAAATCTCTATTTCCTAGTTTGTCTAGTAGGTCAAAGGCTGTTCCATAAGGCATTTCTACATCTAGAAATAAAATGTCAATGTCAGTTTTACGTAGTAACTGTAGTGCCTCATCAACGTTTGATGCTTCAGCAAGAACTGTGACGTTAGGACAGTACTTAGACAGATATTTCTTGAGAATCTCTCTAGAGATTTGCTCATCTTCTACAATGATCGCTTTTAAATTCATAGAGCATTTTTTAATTAGAAACAATCATTTTAACGGTGACTGCAGTCCCTATGTCTGGAGATAGGCCAGCATCATTTACTATCATTTCAATCTGGCAATCGTGCAATTCATTTAGTAATGCTACTCTGTTCATGACATTGCCCAGGCCTTTACTTTCTCGTTTCTTTTGGTGTTCTGTTTTGAGCTCTTTGGACTTAGCTCTTCCTATTCCGTTGTCAGTTATGGTAACGATGATTTCGTTTTCTGCTTTCGCGAAAGCTACCTTTAAAAAGCCTTTCTCATCCTTATATCTCAATCCATGCCATACTGCATTTTCTATAATGGGCTGCAATAACATAGGTGGAACTTGTAAGGATGTACCTTCCAGTAATGGATCTACTATAAACTCATAATCAAACTTATCTTTAAATCGCTCGTGTTCTAGTTTGAGGTAAAGACCTAACAGTTCAGTTTCTTTTTCTAGTGGTATAAAATCTAATTCTGAATTCTCGAGAACACTCCGCATGAGCTTAGAAAAGTCTGCTAGATATTTATTTGCAGCACGTTCATCATTCATTGCGATATAACTATTTACAGAATTAAGTGCATTAAAAATAAAATGTGGATTCATCTGGCTGCGCAGTGATTTGAGCGCTAATAAATGGTTATTAATGCGTTGCTGTTTATTGTTGCGCCACATAAAATATGCGAGAGAAATCAATAAAAGACTTAAGGCAACCAGTGAGTAGATGATCCAGCGTTGTCGATTGTTAACCTGTTGGGTTAATTCACGCTCTGTATTAATTAGCGCGATTCTATTTTCTGTAAGTTCCCGATCTTTTTCAAGTGTTAAAATGCGAGTTTGTCTATTTACTAGATCTTGTGCTTTACGAGTGTTTAAAGCTATTTCTTGTTCTTTTTGCTCATAAAGTCGGTCAACAGTTTCAATGTAAATCTCATTATATTTTAATGATTTTGCCGTGTTACCATTGATGCGATAAAGTTTATAAAGATTACGCGCAGCCTCTTTTTTAGTATCCAGATCATCATTTGCACTAGCTTCCTTAAAACTGTTTTCAAAAGAAGCGATTGCTTCTACAAAATTATTTGTGGCTTTATAGGCTTCAGCAATTTTAAGTTGTTCTTTTTGTTTTGAGTATGCGGTTGTGACGTTATCCACAGGTGTATCTATAGGCGCGCCCACTTCTAGATCTTCCATAATGGTATCTTCCATCTCTATAATGTTACTAGAGCTAGGTGTGTCAAGGTTAGTTACCGTCGCCTTTCTTTTTGCAGTACTAGCTTTATCAATAAGTTCGATATTTTTTTTACGCAAAGCAATTTCTTTATCGTATTGTTGATTGCTATTATAAAAATCTGCAGTGGCAGATTGTGTGACCACGTTACTTATAATCCCTTCATTTTTTGAATCTTGAATGGCGTTACTATAATAAGACTCTGCAGTAGTGACTTGTCCTGTTGCATTATAAACATTTGCAATATTAGTGTTGAGTTGTGGTAATAATGCTTTTAAATTATTTGTCTGTGCAGTTTGTAAAGCTGCTTTATGATTTTTAAGCGCTGCCTCGGTATTTTTAGTTATTTCATAGACATTTCCTAATGTTGTATATGCAGTTACTATTTGTTGAGTGGATAGTCCTGTACTGCGGTTAGAAGATGTTTTTATTGATCTTTCATTAACAGTAAGAGCTTCCAGTGTTTTGATCGCTTCTTGATAATTACCGTTGCTTTGTAGTGATTGGCCAAGTTTGAGTTGTCTTTGTGCTGTGTTTTCAGACTTAATCGCTGCTCTATAATTGGTAATCGCTAGGTCTGCTTGTTTGTTGAAAATGTATAAATCACCTAATGATTCATAAGCACGAGCCTCTTTGCTAGTACTAATGCCACTAGAATTATTAGATAAAGCAGCAATTAAAAAGTCTGCCGTTTTTTGTGCATCCTTTTTAAGATAAACTTGGGCGCTATCCATTAACACTTCATAGCTCAATGATTTAAGGCGATCTTTTTGTGAGAGGTCATCGATAACTTGGATTTCAATTTTATCATAACTTCTTATCGTATAATAAACAGTCTCAAAATCAGATCTCCTAATGATAATTTCATCACCTAGATTTGCTGGTATTTTAAAATAGCCTTGTAAATCTGTGGTTGCATATCGTCCCATAGGCCCTTCAATATTAACGCCAGATACAGGTTGTTTTTTATCGCTAATCACGCGTCCTTCTAGAACCATAGTGGTGCGTTCACTATTGGTCTTACGTGACTCATTACTTTGCGCCATAACCGTAGAGGTTAGACCCAAGGATAAAATTATATATAAGATTATTGCTCTCATTTCGGTTGTAAACTTAGGCATTAAAAGTTAGATAGATTCAAGCACTGTGCCGTTTATGAGCCGATTAGAGCTTATATATTCCGGTAATTAAGAAGTGTACTCGATAGAAATACCATTACACTCATTCATATACTGGTTTCACTCATTTGACATATTTATAAGAAAAGCATCCCAGTAGATTTGATTAAAATTCTAACAAAATGAAAATCATCTCAACGACATTTTTAATCCTTTGTGCACTTAGTTTGAGTGCACAGCATTTAGGTAATTTTAATAACCAAGCCTCGCAAATGGAAATCTCGAGAGCTAATATTGCAACCGCAGATATGGGTAATGCGAGAGTGATAGGTTATAACACCAGCCCGGCTGCAAGCGTGACTTTACAACCCAGTAATATATTAAACTTAAGCTTGCGCAGTCTTTATAACGTTGAGGCAACAGATTACACAGCAGTTTTTAATATCAACCAGGTAGGTGAGACGGCTGATGAGACCACACAGTTAATGAGTGATAAAATTAATGCCATTAAAGCTGAATTAAAAGGTAAGGGTTTCAATGGTCAATTTGCTATTGACATGATATCTTTTATGCCTCAGTATGAAATAGAAGTGACTAAAAAGCTTTTTAGTAAAACATATACAGAGGTTCCGGTCGGTTTTGAATTACAACAAAATTTATTGATTTCTTACCGTGATGATGCCGACTTTGAAAAAATACTGTCGGCATGTGCCAGTGCTGAGGTTTATAATCTGGTTAAAGTAGATTATTATGTGAAAAACCTAGAGGCAATATATGCTGATCTACAAACTAAACTACTTGCCGAAGTAAAAAAGAAGAAAGAATACTATACAGCATTGGGTTTTGATATGGCTGAATATGATGTCCATATGGCAGATGCAAAATATTACCATATGCCTAAGGATCACTATAAAAGTTATGTTGCAGCCAATAATATAAGTATGGATGCACTTAAACAGAAAAAAGGTGTGACACGTATTAAAAAACCTATTTCATATTATTATGATCCTATTCCTCATTCTGGTTATGATATTGTCGTAAATGCTGCTATTACTAGACCTGTAATACAACTAGGTATGGATTTAACATTGCGATATGTGCCTAAGCCTGCAAAGCCAATTGCACCAGTTGCACCAGTAAAAGAGCCTAAACCTAAAGTGTATGTCATATCGCCTACAGGTCCAGTAGACATCAAACAACTACCTAACTCTTAAACGCAAAACCATGAATAATTTTCAAAATATATTACTAGTTACCGTATTAATAACATTCATTGCATGTAATGGAGCAGCTATGGGAAAACCTGTAAATGACAATATTCCAGAGGTTGCTTTATTGGAGAGAAAGCCTTCTCAACCTATTCAACCAGCAACTATTCAAATAGCATTACTACTAGATACGAGTGGTAGTATGAATGGATTAATAGATCAAGCTAAAACTCAATTATGGAATCTGGTAAACAAAATGACTTATGCGCAGTGTAATGAAGTACAGGCTAATATTGAAATCGCGTTGTATGAGTACGGTAATACTACAATTCCACAACAAGAAGATTTTTTAAGGCAGATTGTTCCTTTTTCTACAGATCTAGATTTAATAAGTAAAGAATTATTTGCCCTTGATACCAATGGTGGTGATGAGTATTGTGGTGCGGTAATTAATCACGCAACTAAAAATCTAGAATGGCGCAATGGTACTCAAGATTTAAAGATGTTATTTATAGCTGGTAATGAATCTTTTCTTCAAGGCAATACTTCTATAGATGACGTTATAAAAGATGCTTCTCAAAAAGATATTACTGTTAATACTATATTCTGTGGTGATGCACAAACAGGAATCTCTTTGAAATGGAAAAACGCTGCTTTTTTAGGGAAAGGAGAATATATGGTAATTGATCATAATCAGCAAACTCAATATGTGTCTACACCATATGACGACCAGATATTACAGCTGAATTCACAGTTAAACAGCACTTATATTTCTTACGGAAGTCAAGGTCAATCTAGAATTGCACAACAAAATTATATAGATAATCAAACGGCTGGTGTATCTGTAACAGCAAATGTAAATCGCAGTGTTGTAAAATCAAAAAGTGTATATAATAATGCAGCTTGGGATTTAATTGATGCAGCAGAGGATGAAGAGATGCTAGAAGATTTAATTCTAGCAAATAAAAAAACTCTAGACGCAGATTTAAAAGATAAATCTATTGAGGAAATAAAGGCTATAACTCTAGTGAAAAAGAAGGAAAGAGAAAGCGTACAAAAGAGTATTATAGATTTGAGTGAGAAAAGAGAGGCTTATATAAAGTCGCAAAATGCTGGTGAAAATGGTCTAGAAAGCGCCATGATAAATGCGGTAAAAAAGAAAGCTGCCTTAAAAAATTATACATGGAAATAGTTGTAAGGATGTAGAGGTTGTTTTTATTGCGCTTTCGCGAAAGCGTAATAAAAACAACCTTTTAATTTTTAAAACAACATCTAATCCATAAGACTGACAAGCTGTTGAAAAATGCTCTTTGAATTGCCGTAACTAGCGGTAACAGAATCGTATTTTTGATGCTCACTCATAAGTATACGGTTTGTCAAAGAAGGTTAAGAAGGTCACTCCATTAATGCAACAGTACAACAGGATAAAGACTAAATATCCAGATGCGTTGTTGCTTTTCCGTGTTGGAGATTTTTATGAAACCTTTGGAGAGGATGCAATTAAGACTGCACGTATTTTAAATATTGTTTTAACCAGTAGAAATAATGGTGGAGAACCTATTGAACTAGCAGGTTTCCCTCATCATTCTATGAATACCTATTTACCTAAATTAGTAAAAGCAGGTGAGCGAGTTGCTATTTGCGATCAATTAGAAGATCCTAAACAAACTAAAACGATAGTAAAAAGAGGTGTTACTGAGTTAATCACACCTGGTGTAGCACTTAACGATGAGGTGCTGCAGTCCAAAAGCAACAACTTTTTAGCCGCTGTATCTGTAAATAAGAATATTTATGGTGTAGCGTTTTTAGATATTTCTACAGGTGAATTTTTAGTGAGTCAAGGGTCAAGAGAAGAAATTGATAAACTGTTGCAAAACTTCAATCCTAGCGAGGTATTAATTAATCGTAAGGATAAGACGCTATTAAAAAATGACTTCCCTTATGATTTACCGTATTTCTTTTTAGAAGATTGGGTGTTCCAAATAGATTTTGCCCATGAATCGTTATTAAAACATTTTAAAATCAATTCTTTAAAGGGATTTGGTATTGAAAAATTAGAAGAATCCATCATTTCTGCTGGTGCAATCTTACATTACTTAGAAGAGACCCAACATAACAAGGTAGATCATATTGCTGGAATCTCTAGAATCGCAGACGAGGATTATGTGTGGATGGATCGATTTACTGTGCGCAATCTTGAATTGTATCAAGCATTAAGTACAGGAGCAGTCACTCTGATAGATATTATAGATCAAACTACAACGGCAATGGGTGGTCGTATGTTGAAAAGATGGTTAGCATTTCCATTAAAAAATAAACAGCAGATAGAGAAAAGACATGATATAGTGGAGTTTTTTACAAAATCTGCAGAAACTTTGAATGCGATTAAACTTGAGTTTAAACGCATGAGTGATTTAGAGAGGTTAGTTTCTAAAGTTGCGGTAGGGAAAATATGTCCTCGAGAGGTTGTACAACTTAAAAATAGTCTTGAGGCCATTGAGCCAGTAAAAAAAATAGCTGAAAGTTCTGGAAATAAAGCCTTACAGGTATTAGGGGATAGTCTTAATGCTTGTACACACATGACTCAATTAATTAAAGAGTCTATAGATGAGGAAGCTCCTGTAAATATTTTAAAGGGTAGAACCATCGCTGCTGGTTATAATAGTGAGTTAGACGAGTTGAGAGGTCTCGCTAATAGTGGAAAGGAGTATCTGGATAACATGCTTGCAAGACACACAGAAGAGACTGGTATAACCAGTTTAAAAATTGCTAGTAACAACGTATTTGGATATTATATTGAGGTGAGAAATACTCACAAAGATAAAGTTCCAGAAGAGTGGATTAGAAAGCAAACACTGGTTAATGCAGAGCGATATATTACTGAGGAATTAAAGGAGTATGAATCAAAAATTTTAGGAGCTGAAGAGCGTATTAACGCTCTTCAGCAAGAGCTTTTTGATAAAATAGTTCAGGAAATAGTGCCTTTTATAAAAGTAATTCAAAATAATGCTCAATTAATTGGACAATTAGATTGTTTGATATCATTTGCTGCACATGCTGTCCAAAGCAATTATGTTAGACCGCAACTATTAGAAGGTGACGCTTTAGAAATAACAGGTGGTAGACATCCCGTAATTGAAAAGATGCTTCCTGCAGATAAGCCATATATACCCAATGATGTTTTATTAGATAGAGATCAACAGCAAATCATAATGATTACTGGTCCTAACATGAGTGGTAAGTCGGCAATATTGAGACAGACAGCATTGATTGTACTACTTGCACAAATGGGAAGTTTTGTTCCTGCGACAGATGTTAAAATGGGTATTGTAGATAAAATTTTTACTCGAGTAGGTGCAAGTGATAATATTTCTCAAGGAGAATCTACATTCATGACAGAAATGAATGAAAGTGCTAGCATACTTAATAACATTAGTAAAAGTAGTTTAGTGCTGCTAGATGAAATAGGAAGAGGAACAAGCACCTACGATGGGATTTCTATAGCTTGGGCGATTACTGAGTACTTACATGAACATCCTTACATGCCTAAAACTCTTTTTGCAACTCATTATCATGAATTAAATGAGATGACGGAAATGTTCGACCGTATCAAGAACTTTAATGTTGAGGTAAAGGAATTAAAGGATAAAGTATTATTTATGCGAAAACTTATACCTGGAGGTAGTCATCATAGTTTTGGTATTCATGTGGCAAAGATGGCAGGAATGCCACAGCAAGTCATTAAAAAAGCAAATAAAATTTTAAAAAGACTTGAAAAGAGTCATCAACAAGAGGATTCTAAAAAAGTTTTGCAGGATACTCAAGAAGAAGAATTGCAATTGAGTTTTTTCAACCTAGACGACCCTTTGTTGCAAAACATTAAAGAAGAGATACTTATGGTTGATATAGATACGCTTACTCCAGTAGAAGCACTCATGAAACTTAACGAGATTAAACGTATGCTTCAAGGAAAATAATTTTTATCAAATAATTTTAATTGAAACGCTTTGCAGATAAAGGAAAGTTGTTAAATTTGCACTCGCTTTGAAAAGCTTTTGAGTTTTTCAATTTTGCGAAAGTAGCTCAGGGGTAGAGCATCACCTTGCCAAGGTGGAGGTCGCGGGTTCAAATCCCGTCTTTCGCTCTAAAGTTTGTTCTTAAAAAGATTTTAATAATACCAATGATGTGTCGTGGACACAATCGCTCGAGTGGTGGAATTGGTAGACACGTTGGACTTAAAATCCAATGGGTAGTAATGCCCGTACGGGTTCAAGTCCCGTCTCGAGTACTAAGCCCTTTTATAATCAACTGATTATAAGAGGGTTTTTTTATTACAACCTGTTTTTTATTGTATTTTGCCCCGTATTTGCCCCGTAATTAATTAAAAAGCGGGAATTTAAGATGTTTAACCTTGATGTAATCTAGGGGTTGTTAGTTAGGTGTTTTCTTAGTTATTCATAGTATTTACTCTCGCTCCTAACTGTTTTCAATCTTAGGAATACTTAAGATTAAATAATTCCCTTTAGATTGCTGTATTTATCCAGTAGATCACCTGCTTTAAACGCTCTGAGGTTTACTATCTTATTTGTGGTGCTGTTGTATTCAACCTCAACGAAAAACCTATTTATTGCGTAAAGGTTATAGCGTTGGTGTCCATTAATGTGATTATCTAAGTAAACGCCTAAGCCGTTTAATACAACATCGTATTGCTGTTGTTCTTGCAGCATTTTAAACTCATATAAAGTCATTAAATACGTTTCTTACTTAATGGTTTAACGTACTTGGGTATATCGTCTATCAATATAAAAGTTCTATGAAAATTCTTTGTAGGTGTCTTACCTTCAAAACATGCATTTGCAGCACCAACACTTTTAAAGGTCATAATATAAGGAGGTTTATCTCCGTGATACTTCTGCTTTATTTCATACTGATTGCCTACTTCTAAATCATCTTTGTTTAAATTCATCGAAACAAGTTTAATAATATATCAAAAAGATTGCGAGTTGGTAATACTTTATAAGTTGTTATCCATTTGCTGCATCCCTCACAAAGTAATGGTAATGGTTCAGGTCTCAAATTTAATTTTCGCGCGCAATTTTTACAATATTCTGCCATGAATCATTGATTTGACAATTAATTTTTTGTACAAAACTATATAAATATAATAATTCTGTTTTGTATTTATAGGTAATATCATCAATTCTATTTTATAAATATGCATTGTAAAAGTTAGAAAAAGAAACAAGCGCTGTTGGATAATCGTGGATAACTTTTGACTTATCGTTAATTAAAATAAGTAGGAAAAAGTTTATAAAAAAACTGTTGTTGTTGGCTAAATATGGGATTGTATGGTGCGGTTTCTATATATGGTTCATAAAACAGGTTGAAAATATAAAAACTTGATAATCAAAATTTTAGATTACATTTTTAAGTTTTTTTAACATTTCAAATAAGGTATTCGGATGTGTATAACTTGTTTAAAAGGAAAAAGTTAAAGTAGTCTCTTTAAGTGTTTAAAATGGCATATTTGAATGTTCCCAATGACTGCGAACAAAAAGCCTGAAAGTCGGGTAAAGAAAAACCAGAATATGCTTGGAGGCTTTCTGGTTTCTTAAAAATCCATTTAAAACGATTAGAAAATGAATAGCGTTTATGTTATTTTACTTTTGATTCTTTTAGTTCTTAGAGAATCTAATAAGTAGATGTTTGGACAAGTTTATTTTGTTCAACGAGTACAAATTTAAACTGTTTGTTCGAACATCAAAATTTTGTAGGTATCTATTTTTATTGGCTATGAACAAACTATAGTTAATAACTCGTTTATCTCATGATACACCTAGCTTTTGGTTAGGTGTATTTTTTTTGTTCTACTTTGAATTTATAATTTTACCACTAGTTGTTAACTGGTATTGAATTGTATTTAGACTTTTAATGTTATTCAATTGTAATAGTTTTGCTTAAACTATCACGGTTATCTACTTTTTCTTTTGTTAGTAATCAAAGAGTTCATTAAAAAAATTAATGATATGCCAAAGTATATGCAAAGTCTAGGTAGTGTATAAATACATATGTCGCGTTTGTCTTATTTTATTCGTGAGATTAAGATACCAGTATCATTTAAAACATCTTGTAGAGTTATGCCTTTGCTTTTTACTAGTACTTTCAATCTAATAGAAAGAAGTTTTAAGAGGATTTTATTTGCGCATCAATCATGTTGCAAAATGAAAATACTCTAATACTGACACAACTACCGTTCTATTGGTTATTTGATATATTTGATAATAGATCAGTTACGACAAGATGAAAAATTTATTCACAATACTATTATTATTAACCTCAGCAATAGTGTTATCTCAAACATTTAAAGAAGGTTATAAAAAAGGCTATGAAGAAGGTTACTGTTACGGAATATCTCATTGTACACCTCCGTTAAGTCCGATGGTGCCAATGCCCTCACTCGGTCAAGACACATATACAGATGGATATAATTTAGGGTTTTTAGAAGGTAAAAAATCTAACGAACCAATTGAGCAAGAGACTTACGAAACAATACATGATGCTGATTCAAATGGATCTATGTCCGAAGAGTGTAAAGTAAGTATAGATAAATGTCTTGAAAAGATAATGAAGTATGTCGATGATTTAGATGCTATCCATATTAAACTATTAGAATTATCAGTACAAGAATTCAAAGAACAAAACTACCGTCAAGCACAGGCATATTTCGAATTAAGTTTATACAAGAGACGTGAAGGTATTACTTCTGCAGATTATTATCTATTTGGTGCTAGATGTTATGCGAAATTAATTGCAGAAAGTGAAGAAAAAGAAAGTGCTATAATACTGAGGGCATTAGAATTATTAAATAAGGCAAAAAATAATGGAGCAGAAAATACTGATGAAGTTAGACAGGCAATTAGCGACGCTATAAAGAACTAATTCCTGTAATATCTATTTAATTATTTATGAATACTTAGTATTAGATATACCAGTCTATAATAGTGAGGGGAAACGTTTTTATAAAGCCCCCTAACCCTTTAAATCATATTAATTTATTGAAAGTTATAGGTTTTTTTGCACTAGGACTTAGAACACTTGATTGATTATATACTATTACTAATGACGACATAATTACATAATAGTCCATTGTAACCCTAACTATAATTAAGGAACAACACTATTAAATTGTTAGACCTTAATATAAACACGAACGAATATTAAATTATCTTCTAACTTAAATTATCATTGATTGTTATCTAGTTACAACTGCTTAAAATGAAATACCAAATTGATTACGATCTACTGGTGGTCTAGACCCACCCCTATTACGTATTTGCTTACTCATCTTTGAATAAATATCTTTTTCAAATTTGTTCACATGACCTGTCAATAAAGACTTTTTTAATATTAAGAAAGTTGGCAAATCATTTATTTCTAAAAACTTTAATCCAGTAATAGAAAGATATTTGCTAGATGGTCTTTGCATGGAAATATCTAAACCAGTTAGTATACATACCTTAGAAGTGGTGCAATCTCTGCCTATACTATAAGTAGAAGTTAAACCACTTTTATTTGTAAGAGGGATACTAGAGATTAACCCACTTTTCATCTCAAACAGTTCTTTTAATTTGTTGTCAACGCCTGTTATAACTGCATCCGTATAGTTGAGGTAAGTGCGGTTTGAAATGTTAAAATATTCTCGTTTTTTGCGTGCAAACTTTGAACGGTTGTTTTTAAGTAATTTTTGCCAGTAAATAGGGTTACTCATTCGCTTTGCTTTTGCTATTTGTTTTCGTGTTAATCCCTTAAGGTTACCTTGTTCATGAATAAATAAAAGTTGCTTAGTCTCTTTGATTAAACTAGATCGCAAAGCGTTGTAGTTTTCTAGAATTAATAGATCATTTAAACTGTTTATCCCACGTTGTTTTATAAATGCACTTCTGTTACTTTTTATTTCTGCTCTTAATGTGTTAGGTTGGCAATGTGTAGGGTGTTGTATTGCCTTTGAGTAAAATTTGTATTGTTTGTGTTGGTTTGCTTTGCCATCTGGTCTAGGTTTATAACTCACTTTACTGTACGCAAGGTCTTTATTATTATAGAATTGATTTGTACTATGATAATATACTGCGTTCACTATTTCAACATCTGAATAGGGAGTTACAAAATTAACACCATATTCGAGCCCTACGATTTTAAGACGTTTTAAAGCGTGTTGAAGTTCTAGCCTTTGAGCTATACCGTTAAGTGTTTTAACACATTGAGATGGTGTAAAATCGTTTGCATTATGGACGTTGTTGTTATGGTAGTAGTGAGGTTTGATAATTATAGTTAGTTTGAAGTCATCCCAGTAGAAAACTAATCCTTCTAAGTTAAATGTATGTGTTACAAAAATTTGCCCTGTTTCAATATTTACCCATCTTGAATAATTTATTTTTTCAATAAACGGCAAGTTTGAAACATGGTCAATTAACACTTTATCAAAAACGAATATTTTTATAAAATCAATCAAAGTATAGTATCTTTGAGGTGTAGGATACGTTGCTAAGTGTAACCTATTGAACAATAAAGGACGGTGTGAACAACCGTCCTTTTTCTGTTTGTAACCTTTAGTTATAGATTGATTTTAACTTGTCTATGATGCTTTTGATAGTTTTTGCATCCTTACTGTAGAAATTTTTGAAGTAGAATAGTATTACAGTATTATTTACCTCATCCACTCGAGCAATTAAAAGATGCTTTTTTTTGTACGCATCTCCTTTAAAATAATATGGTGTTGAGGTTTTGAAAAGTCCAGTGATACTTTCCCATTTATTTTGAGGTCTAAATGAAAGCCAATAAGTTGGTAAAGATTTAGCAAAGGATCGGTTTACCGCCACTCTTATTTTATGGCTTATAACCTCTTTATTATTTTTGCTCAACTCCAGTTCAAAATGTTTAGTACCTAAATACTTGCCTATATTGATTTCTTTGAACTGGTTTGTTATTGGTGTTGGGTACGTTGCTTTCATAACCTTAAAATTTTGGGGTTAATGATGCGTTTACCTCATCTACTTTGTAAAATACCCTTGAGCCTAATCCGTACGCTTTCAAACGCCCTGATTTACTCCAGTTGTATATTGTTCTAAGTGAACAATTAAAAAGGACTGCTACTTCTTTGCGAGTGTATAACTCTACTTTGCTCGACGCTGTTTTCATGCTATTGTTTTAAATATTACAATGCAAAACTGCGCTCGATTTCTACTACTATTCCAATACTAATGCCATCAGGTGATGCTAAAAACTTTCTAAAAGACTAGTTTTCAGTCTTTCTAAAAAAATAGGTTTACGATCTTTTCTCGTTTTAATTTCTTGAATCTTCTGATCTGGATTGTTTACTTTAAAGTTTAGAATTTTACAGAACATATCCAAAGTTTCGGTTTGTGTTCCTTCAATACTTTTACTCTCAATTAATGACTTGACTAATTCCACTAAGTCAGTTTGAGTACCTTTCCATTTTAAGGTCGAATTAAAGTCTTTCAAGTTCTTTTCAGGATTTGTATTTTCGAGATCATAACCTAATACATCTTCAATTCTTATTTTAGACCAATTATAGAACGATTCAAAACTTAATCTATTACTCAAAATTGCTAGCCTTAATCTATCAATTTCTTTGTGATCGATTTTAAAAAGATCAACATGTTTCTCGATCAATACTTTTTCAATTTGAATAAGGTATTTTTTAATTTCTAACAATATACGCCCAAGCTCTTTAAAATATAAAGGTTCAATATTATTTTCGTGATAAATTCTATCAGATAAAACCTCTTCACAGTATTTGAAATAATCATTGTTATATTTCTTAATCTCATCAAGTTCATGTTGATAGTTTTCACTAAAACCTATCAGAAAATCTAGTGCGCCTAATTTTTTTTTATATGCCGTAAACTCCTTTATTAAATCGAATTTCATTTTTAACTGGCTATGACTTTTAGTGGTGCGTTTTCTTTTTTGGCAATTGCTTTTTTCTCGATACTTATGAAATGATTTGCTATTTCTTGAGAATAATTTGATGCGGTTGTGCCTATGTAATTGAAAAATGTTTTTTGCGATTTATGTCCAGTAATATGCATTAACAAGTGCAAAGGCATTTTACCATAATAATTTGATGCAAATGATCTACGGCATACATGGGATGCTAAAAGTTTATACTTAGGATAAGCACCATATTTTAAAGGTTGGTGTTTACCAGTACTAATTCCTCCATAACATAATTCATTAAGCTGTGCTTTCTCTCCTATCGTTTTAAGATGATTATTGAATATTTGGTTAGTGATTTGATATGGAAACCCATCTTTTAACAGCTTTTCAATTTTACCTACGGTTGGGATAGTTATTGTTACTGGTGTTTTTTGTTGTCTGAACTCTAAAAGTTTAATACCATTTCTGTAGATAATATCCTTTTCTGTTCTAACCAATAAATCACTCTGTCTTTGCCCTATATGGCAACCAAGGAGTAACCACTTTCTAGCATTAATTAGTCCCTCTGTTTTAAGTTCTAAACTTTCAATCTTTTCTAATTCATCATCATTGAGAAATATAATAGAGCCTTTTTTTGGCTTAGATATTTTAATCCCTAATAGATTGTTGCTTATTTCAATATTATGCATCGCAGCATCCTTACAAACTGTTACAAGATCTCCAGCAAGTTTATGAATGTAACTAGGAGCGTATGTTTTTTGCGCACTAACTGTATTAGAATACAAGAACTCATTAATAAATTCTTGGTCAATGTCTTTAACTCTTAGATTATTATCCTTTTGGTAGTTTTTGATAAAAGTTAGTAATGTGTTATATCCCTTTACACGCCTTTCACTTAGACCAACTCCTCCTTTTTGATTTTTCCTTATAGGTGCTGTGTCAATTACATGTTGAATATAATCGATTACTAAATCACTTCTTTTTTGCCCACGTGTTTTTTCCCCTTTGAATATTTTGATTTGATCTATTATCCAATTCCGATTAATCTTGTGAATTTCTGTATTGTTGAACTCCTTAATGATTGCATTTTTAAGTTCGTTTAATTTTGATTGTAGATTGTTTAGATCAACATCGCCTTTACTAGTTACTTGCTTTTTTGAATTGCTCCAGTATCTAGGATTAATTGCATAATCCGTAGTGCAATAAATATCAAATTTGTTAGAGTGTCTAAAACGTAGAGTAATATTTGTAGGGTTTGAATTGCCCCTTACTAAATAGTTTACGGTTGCCATTGTGCTAAGTATTTTAATTGAACAGTACAAATATAACCTTTTGCCCCGTTTCGCCCCATATTTGCCCCGTAAACCTTTCTTTTCTTTTCTTTTAGTTTCTACTTATTACCTCAACATTAAGGTTTTAACTATTTGGTTTTTAGATGTTACTAAACATAATTGTATAGTGCACAGACCGTTACCTAAATATTCAATTTTAATACTTAGTACTCCCGTCTCGAGTACAAAGAGGTTATCTAGAAATAGGTAGCCTCTTTTTTATTATAATAATTTTTTAGAAATTGATTTATGTAGAGCTTTTAAGGTAGTAGCTTTAATATTGATGTATAAAAAAACCGCCTAAAAGGCGGTTTTGTTTTTTAAAGAGAAAGTGGATTATTTTCCAATCATTTTCTTTCCAGCTTCAGTCGCTTTATCTGCAGCACCTTTAGCAGCATCACCAGCGTTATCAACTGCAGTGTTAGCAGCGTCTTTAGCTCCATCTACGGCTTTGTTAGCAGCATCTTTCACGTCACCAGCAGCACTTTCTACAGCATCACCAGCGTCATCTAAAGCATCTTTTGCATTGTCTAACCCTTCTTTAGCAGCGCCAGTTGCATTGTCAGCAGCATTTTCAATTGCGTCACCAGCATTTTCAATACCGTCCTGTGCACTTTCTACAGCGTCACCAGCAGCGTCCATTGCATCGCCAGCAGCATCTCCTGCAGCATCTGCAGCATTTTCAACGCCGTTTGCAGCATCTTCCATTCCTTTTTCTACTTCTCTACATCCTACTGCGAACATAAGAGAAAGAGCCATCGCTCCGATAAATAATTTTTTCATTTTGAGGTAGATTTATTGATTTATTAAACAAATGTATACTTTTTGATTAAATAACTTAATTTCTAAATTATAAATAGCTATTTATCGATTAGTTGTATGATTTCATCTATGATTTGAAGTTGAATGGTTGATTTCGTAATTGGATTTCAAAAAATCATCAGAGGTTCTTTAAAGTTTTTCACTTAGGTATTTCCAATATCTTTTAGGAACATGCTGCACATGTAGTTTGAGGTTTTTTCTTGACTTTATATTGGTACTTTGAAAATATTGATTCCATAGATCTCTATAATTATTTTCTTTTTCTTGAAAACCAGTCGTTAATTCAATATTGTTCTTATTAGAAGTAGCAGTGGTATTTAATATTCCTCGTTGACCTTTAGGAGTTTTAAAGTCTATATAAACTTCTTGTACTATATTTTGATCGTAGCTTATTCCATAGTTCCGACTCAAATCATATATGACCCAATTTTGATCAGCATATCTGTTTTTGAAATGTTTTGTAATTAAGGGTAAAACATTGAAGTCTGGTTCGATATTAGCATAGTAGGTTTTTTCATCTATTAAGTGAAACCTAACAAATGCCTCCATTCGATGCTTTTCACGACCTACCATCTTTGCTGCTTGTGCAATTTTTAATACACTTGGGTTAGTGAAATCACCGCTTGGTGTTTTTTGCTTTTGGAAAGTAGATTTTATATATTCATATATAGTATTTTCTATTCCATTTATTTCACTTAAGAAAGCGCAATAGACTTGATGTGAGTCTCTATAATCGCATAGAGATTCAAAACGGTTCCATACTCGTTTTGCTTTATCAATATCTGTGGTAATGACCTCCATACCGTCAAAAAGATTTTTTTGTGTTTTGGAAGCTTTAGAAATAATAGGTGATTTTATTTTATGATCATAGATGATAAAAATCGTAGTTAATAATCCATTTAAACTACCATCATATAATAAAGTGGTAGTCATGAGAATAAATTGAGTTGATTGTTAAAGTTTTTATGATACTTACTATTAGAGTTAAGCATGATTAAGTTTTTAATTTTAGAACTAGTAAGATCTCTAGTCTCAAAATCGCGTGAGTCACAGGTCATGAAATATTTAGATCGATTCATAGAGATTCCTATTGCTTTCAAGTGTTGCCAATTTAGTTTTCTATATCTTCTGGCACTTATAATTTTACCTACAGATCGCATTCCTATTCCTGGCACTCGAGCTATCATTCTTTTATCTGCTTTATTAATGTCTATAGGGAATTGGTCTAGGTTGCGCAATGCCCACGATAGTTTAGGATCTATATCCATATCAAGATTTTGATGAGTTTCATTTAATATTTCTTGAATATTAAAACCATAAAATCTTAATAACCAGTCGGTCTGGTAAAGCCTATTTTCTCTCATCATGGGCACCTCTGTACCTATTGCTGGTAATCTAGAGTCGTTTGCCACAGGTATGTATCCAGAATAGTAAACACGTTTCATTTGAAACTTATTATAAAAGAAATTTGCGCTATACATAATGTCGCGATCACTCTCACCTGTAGCACCTACTATCATTTGAGTACTTTGACCAGCTGGAGCATAAATAGGTGTATTTTTAATAAGTTTTTTTTCAGATTTATATATTTGAATAGAGTTTTGAACCGCTTTCATAGGTTTAATAAAATCTTTATGATCTTTATCTGGTGCTAGTAGTTTCAATCCAGCCTTAGTTGGGATTTCAATATTTACAGATAATCGATCTGCATATAACCCAGCTTCTTGCATCAGTTCATCGCTAGTACCTGGAATGGACTTAAGATGTATATAACCATTGAAATTCTCTTCCTCTCTCAGCTTTTTTGCTACTCTAATCAATCTTTCCATTGTAGCATCAGGACTTTTAAAAATTCCAGAACTCAAAAACAATCCTTCAATGTAATTGCGGCGGTAAAAATTAATAGTAAGATCGACCACTTCTTGTACAGTAAAAGCGGCACGTTTGATATCATTAGACTTTCTAGTCACACAATAGGCACAATCAAAAATGCATACGTTGGTCAATAAAATTTTGAGTAATGATACACAGCGACCATCTTCAGTATAGGTATGACATATACCCATACCGCTTGAATCACCTAGACCTTTGTTCTTATTTTGCCTTTTACTTCCACTACTGCTGCAGCTCACGTCATATTTTGCAGCATCTGCTAGAATTTCTAATTTCTCTTTTATTCTCTCGTAATTCATGTGTATAGACTATTCAGACTTTTATTTGAACTCTTTTATATAATGATTGCTTTATTCTTATTATTAGATAAGAATCAATCAGTTTTACTTGATTTTCTCGATACTCTAGGTTGATGTATTTTTATTTTTTCAAGAGGTAATTCTAGCTTACGATACCCATTACCATTTCCCATTCTACGATCTCGTAAGTTGGATTGCTTTTCTAAACGTTGCATGGTTTGGGGATTCTCTTCTGCATACCTCGGATCTTGAATATAATCGGCCTTATGCATGTTGTGTACCTCAATAGAAAAGAAATCAAATTCTTCTACCACCTTACCATATATTTTATAGATTCCGCTTCCGCGAAAGCTGATCTTAGAGGCCACAGGAGGAAACATAACCGTATCGAAAAAGTCACCGTTAATGTCTAAAAACGTACCGAACTGCATGCGCTTGCCTTTAGCAGTATGAGTGGTTTTAATGTTTACAACATAGCCATACATTAATATCATTTTATTGTGATGTGCTATCATTTCTGTACGGCCGTAATGATTTTGAGGTGGCTCTAACAGTAAATCAAAATGAGAGCACAAAGGAAACCCTAGAAGTTCTATTTGTTCATAAGCCATCTCTAAAGCGGTTGTGTGTAATCTGGGTATACTTGCTTCCTGATGCTCAGTAACAAATAATTTATTCTGTATATACTTTTGAGGTGACTTATCTAATTTAAAATGTGCGTGCCATAACAATTCATAGCGATCTATTCCTGTAAATCTAAAAGCATCTATGCGTATCAAAAGAGCTAATTGGTCAATGCTTATGAGTACTCGATCTATGAAATCTTCTAAGGATTTAAAAACTCCATTAAGATGACGAGCCTCTATTATGCGTATCATAGTTTTTTTCTCTAGCTCTTTGAGATAGCTATAGCCCAGGTAGATACTAGTTCCTTTTATAGTATTAGCAATATCGCTATGGTTAACACACGGTGATTCTATAGTTGCACCACACATCTTTGCTTCATGAACATAGAGCTCAGGCCTGTAAAAACCACCACCATTATTTAATGTGGCTACCATATACTCTAGTGGAAAGTATCTTTTAAGATAAAGGCTTTGGTAACTTTCTACAGCATACGATGCAGAATGGCCTTTTGCAAAAGCATAACCAGCAAAACTCTTAATTTGATTCCAAATTTCTTGTGTCTGTTTAGGATCATGGCCTATATCGATACAGTTTTTAAAATACTTTTGTTCCACCTTTTGAAACTCTTCACGAGAACGATATTTTCCGCTCATTCCACGTCTCAATACATCTGCCTCAGCAAGATCTAGCTTTGCATAGTAGTGAGCAACCTTAATGACGTCTTCCTGATAGACCATAATACCATAAGTTTCTGGCATTATTTCTTGCATAATGGGATGTGCTTCTTTGCGCTTTTCAGGATAGCGTGTACGCAAAATAAACTCGCGCATCATACCACTTTGGGCTACACCTGGACGTATGACAGAACTTGCAGCAACCAGTCCTATATAATCATTAGTGGCTAGTTTGCTCAATAGCATTCTCATCGCTGGTGATTCTATATAAAAACAACCTATGCATTTTGCTTGTGAGATCATGTTATTAATCTCTGGATCTAGCATAAATTTTTTCACATCGGTTTGTAGATTTGCTATAGTCGCATCGGGTTGATTGTACTTAATGATCTCTATGCTATCACGTATTTTCCCTAGGCCACGCTGTGCTAGAATATCAAATTTGTGAATCCCAGCATCTTCAGCAATGTGCATATCAAATTGAACCGTACGATAACCTTTAGGCGGTAAACTGGTAGCACTGTAGTAATGAATAGGTTTTTCCGTGATTAAAATTCCGCCAGCGTGTATGCTTGTATAATTAGGCATGCCTTTTATTAAATGACTGTATTTTAATACCAGTTGGTGCATTTGATCTAGTTGCTCTAGTTGAAAATGACCAGTGGTAAGCATATCTATATCTGTTTTAGGCAACCCAAAAACTTTACCTAATTCTCTTACTACTGCTCGATATTGAAAAGTATTATAAGTGGCTAGCAGCGCTACATTATTAAATTCATTGAATATAAAGCGTGTAATATCTTCTCTGTCGTCCCATGCAAAATCGATATCAAAATCTGGTGGACTGGTTCTATAGTCATTAATAAAACGTTCAAAGTATAGGTCTAGTTCTATCGGATCAACCTCTGTGATTTTAAGTAAATAAGCTAAAATGCTATTTGCACCACTACCACGACCTACATAAAAAAATCCTTTACTGCGAGCATATTCACAGATGCGCCAGTTGATTAAAAAATATGCAACAAAACCTTTTTTATGGACTATACCTATTTCTTTTTCTATGCGCTTAATAACAACTGTCTTATCCTCTCTGTCTCCGTATCTATCCTTAATGCCTTCATAAGCTAACTTTCTCAGTTTTGCATAATCTGCTTCTTTACTAGTGCTGTAGACTTGTTGATTTGCGTTAAGTTGTGCGTTTTCAAAATTGAAACTGACATGACATTGTGATAATAATTGTGTCGTGTTTTGAAGGATTATCGGATATTCTTTAAAAACTTTTTTTAATTGAGAAACTGGAATCATTTGTTGCTCAACATTACCTTGTTGCGACTCTGGTAGCTGACTCAAAAGAATATTTAGGTCTATACAGCGCAATAGGCGATGTGCGTTATAGTCTTTTTTAGACCTAAAACTTACTGTTTGCATCACAACCATTTTATCCAGCATGTTTACATAACTAGTAAATGGCATTTTACGTAATGTGGTTGTAGAGATACCTATGAATTCGCTTTCGCGAAAGCGAACTTTATCAAGCTCTATTACTTTATCAAACGGATATATAAGGTATACATTATCAAAGGCTGGTGGCTCTGAAGGAAATGGAATTTTATTTTCTAGATGATACGATAGAAAAGTATTAAGCTCTTGAAGCCCATCATTGTTTTTTGCAATACCAACGTATTGTTGATGATGATTGTTTCTGAAATCTATACCCAGCACGCCATGTAGTTGATGTTGTGCACATAGTCTTATAAAATTTAAACAGGCGCTGGTGTTGTTAATATCTGTAAGGACAATTGTTTTCACACCATTTTCTAGGGCTAGTTCAATGAGATCTTGCTCATTAAAAGTGCCATAACGCAAAGAGTAATATGTGTGATTATTTAAATACAAGTTGAGTATTTTATTGTTTACGATGTGCTAGGACTACTGGTGGTAGCCCATTAAATGGATTTAACATTCTGCCTATGGTTCTTGATTCCATTCCAGCTGCTCTCATAACAGTCCTGTCTCCATATTTTTCTCTTATTTTATCTAATGCTTTATATAAATTCATAGAGGTTTCATTATCGTCAAAGAGGTTGATCTGATAGTGACCGTTAACAATGTGAGAGAACTTTATTCCTATTAATCTTATCAATAATCGACGATTGTAAAGTTTTTCAAAGATTTCTATGATATGTGGAATTAAAATATGATCTGCACTGCAATAAGGGATGCGCATTTGTTTAGTATACGTGTTAAAGTCAGAGTATTTTATTTTAACATTAATGCAACCAGTTAACTTATCACCACGCCTTAATTGAAAAGCTAGGTTTTCTGTCATGGCAATTAGAATGGATTTGAGTTTTTTAATATCTATGGTGTCGCGATCAAAAGTGCGCTCTGTACTAATAGATTTACGTTCATTAAATGCGACGACTGGTCTGTTATCTATTCCTTGTGCACGTCGCCATATCAGGCCTCCATTTTTACCTAGTACATTAATCATCATTTCTTCAGGCATTTCTTGAATGGTGTGGATACGTTTAATGCCTAGATGTCTCAATGTTTGATATGTTTTATCACCTACTTGTGGTATTTTTTTTATTGAAAGTGGTGCTATAAAAAGTTTTTCTGTCCCTTCAGAAATCATAAGTTGACTGTTTGGTTTTGCCTCACCTGTCGCGATTTTTGAAACCACCTTGTTTGTAGATAGACCAAAGGATATAGGTAATCCAGTCTCGTCGATGATTTTTTTACGTATTGCTGTTGCTAGTTTATAACATCCATAAAAGCGATCTGTTCCAGACAGATCTGCATAAAATTCATCAATACTAGATTTTTCAAAAAGAGGAGTTTCTTGTTTGATAATTTCAGTCACCTCATCAGAGTGTTTTGAATAAATACCAGCATTACCTCTTATCACCACAGCTTCTGGGCATAGTTGTTTTGCTAGTTTCATAGACATACCACTATGGACACCATAACCTCTAGTTTCATAACTACAGGCTGCTACAACGCCACGATCACTAGTTCCACCTACTAATATCGGACGATTTGTAAGACGTGCATCCATTTTTCTCTCTACAGAAACATAGAAAGTGTCGAGATCTAAATGTAGGATTTGTTTATCGCTCATAGCTTTTATTCTTTGAAGTGGTGTGACAGTTTTAATTACACATTGCTTAAAACAAGCGGTCAAAAAACCTCACAAGATTTTTCCTGTGAGGTTTATAGGCTATAACTCGTTTTTATTTATGTCTACAGTTTAATTAATCGGTCATGTTTTTAATAACTAAATCATTTACTGTAGGTTCCATAAAACTTACAAAGCCTTCTTTTTCAATTTCATTTTTAAAATGAATACCATTTTGAGACAGTACTTCATTTAGTGTGTGATACACCTTATGTATAAGGTCTTCTGTTTCGGCTATTTTATCTGACCAAGATTTCACTTTGTAAACTACCTTCATAGTTGTTTGGTGTCCTGTTTTTCTTGACACCATAAGTTGTTCTACTCGTTGTGTCAGTTCTGTTTTTATGAGTTCTATGTTCATATCCTGATACATTTTTAAAATAAAATGAATTGATCTCCTTCTACCAGACGTTCTTCCCTTATAGTAAATGAATGGTCCTCTGCATATTTAAGGCGCTCGTATAAACAGCGGTCATAATCTTTAAATAATTTCTCGCCAGTAGGTTTTAATAATTCAAGACCATTTGCATCTGGTTTTTTAATCTTTTGAGATATAGGGTAAGCATTAAAACCTTTAGAGTCAAAAGGCTTCATTAACTTTGAAATCTCGGTAATACTTAAGTCAGGTTGTATCCAGCGTTGCTCATCTTCTTTACTTAAAATTACTGGTGATCTATGATGACCTATACGGTTGATTAATCTGTTTGCCGTTGTAGTAACCATGGCTACCGTATGATGAATTTCTCCAGTAAGTGGATGTTGCCATGAATCATGTATACCAGCTATAGCAAATGGGCCACGATCACGATTAGGATAAACCAGAAAAGGCTTGTTTAATTTCTCTTGCTTTGGGCCTTCAATAAAAGCATCTACTAAAATTAAACATCGTTGAGATTTAATGGCATGTCTGAACATAGGTTTATTAAATATTCCTAATGTTCCCTTATAATCCATTTCATTTTCTATGTTATTACTGCCTTCACTACGGGCATTTAACATGTAGGTTTGCTTATGTGCCCAGTGTGGTGTAAAACCATAAGTAAATAGTTGAATTTCACCAGGAGCTTCACTTGTAATTACAGGAAGTTGCTCACCAGCAGATATATTTACATTCTCTGGCAATTGAACATTGTTTTTAAAGACAGCATTAAAGCGCTTTTCTAATTGCTCTTGCGGTGTTATTATAGTTGCTCTTCCACACATAATATTTTGTTTTATGGAAATATTCCAAGAATCATTCCGTTTTACATTTCAAATATATGGAATAATTCCAATAACTTGGAAATAATCCTATGTTAAAATTGGAATTATTCCTAAAAGGCCTATATTTGTTCTATGGCACAAGAGATATCTATAGAGGCACAACGCTTTAAAAAAGTAAGAGAAGAGTTAGGGAAAACCCAATCTGAGTTTGCAGAACTGCTTGACGCAGGAAGTACAACTGCAGATATTGAACGAGGTAAAAAGAAAATTACTGGTAAAATTGTGACCGAGCTCTTGCGTCAGTTTCATATAAACCCATTATGGTTATATGGCAATAGTTATAATAAACATTTAGAAACCACCTCGAGCACAGCCCCTAAAATTATAAGCATGGATACTAGTGATCGAGAAAATATGATCATGGTACCTATAAAAGCCAGTGCAGGTTATGCTACTAATGTACTAGATACTGATTGGTATCAAGATTTGCCTGCCTTTAGCATTCCTTTACCTCAATATAAGGAAGGTAGTTTTAGAGCTTTTCAAGTGCGCGGCGATAGTATGTTACCTGTATTACAACCTGCAGAATGGGTAATGGGTAAAGCAGTAGAAAGTGTAAGACAAGCAAATGATAACCGCATACATGTGGTGGTAACGGCAGACACGGTTGTTGTAAAAAAACTACGCAAGTCTGAGATAAGTGATTTAGTAAACCTTATTTCTTTAAATAGAGATTATCCAGTTATAGAACAATCTATTTCTGAAATTAAAGAGCTTTGGGAAGTAAATTCAAAGTTGAGCTTTGATTTAGATGTCCATGAAGGTGAAGAAGCCATGATTTCTTTAAAACAAGGCTTGGATAGTTTGCGCGATGAGATTGCTCAGCTTAAAAAATAGGTGTAGAATTCGAGGTTTTTGTAATTCGCTTTCGCGAAAGCGAACTACTTATAAACACGCTAACTTAATGGAACATTAATCATGAGTTTTTATAAACTATATAATTTCTTACGAGACCTACAAAAAAACAATTCTAAAGACTGGATGGATGAGAATAGGTCACAATATCTAGAGGTGCGCAACTGGTATATCCAATGGCTAGACGAATTGAATACAGAACTAGCTAAAGTTGATAAGGATTATCATGATACACCAGGTCGTAAAGCGATTAATCGTATTAATAATAATTTGATGTTTCACCCAAATAAACCGGTTTATAAAGATCATTTTGGTGCTGGAATGGACCTTGCTGCAAATGGGAAGCAAGGTGATTTTTATATACATCTAGGGACACGAGAATCTTTTATCGCTGGTGGATTTTATAAACCTAAAAAAGAAATTCTTAGCTCATTAAGGGATGCTATAGATTATAATGGAGCTGATTATAAAAAGATTCTCAATAAAAAGTCTTTTAAAGACACTTTTCATATCATTAATGATGGCGATTCCTTAAAAACAGCACCTAAGGGATACTCTCAAGATCATGAGCATATCGACTTATTGCGATTAAAAACATTTGCGGTTCAACACGATTTAACACAAAATGAAGTGCAAGCTGATGATTTTAAAGCAAAGTGTATTGAGGTTTATAAAGAAATGAAACCTTTTAGAGCTTATCTAAATAAAGCAGTTACAGTTTAATCTTCTTTATAAAATACCTTAAACTCTGCGCCGATACCATAATTATCATGACCACTGCGCACTAGAGAAGAATTTGGGTTGTAATTAAGATCAAATGGAACCCATTCTTTATTATTATAAAAAATACGTCTTACCCAGGTTTGTTTTCCTTCTGTCTCATTAGTAAATGGTAATAAAGGTCTATAGGTGGTAGATACTTTTTGTAGACCTCTTACAGTCTGTATTTCTCTATACTTTTTGGCTTTAATTAATTTACCATCTGGTGTAGTGTATCCTAAAATTTGAATGGCAGCAAATATTCCTGTTTTAGGAATATTAATATTTAAATGATCGATATCAATCTCTACGATATCATCTGATTTTTCAGTTATGACATAGGTTATACTAGGATAAAAAGAGCGATGTGACGGCTGTCCATTTTCAACATCATAAAACATAATTCTCACCATGGTAGAAAATGCTCTTAGCTTCCCTTTTTTACTAACTTGACTTTCTTCCTTTACAATAGGAAATTGTAATTGTGATATACGTGTAGGTTGATTGTCTATTCTATTAAATCGAACAGCGATTTCTGATTCTACAGTTGGTAACCAGCAATTAAAGTAATTATCATGCGCTATGGGTTTCTGCTTTTTCTTTTTGAACTTACCATTGAGTTCTGCACTAAGCATAACAGCCTCTAATTGATCTGCTTCTTGAGTCAATAGTATTTCAGTATTCACCAAGTTTGCTGCAACAGTTAGGTCTTGATAGCCTATTGATGATATGTAAAGAGAATCTACGTCTTTATAAAGCTTCTTAGTAAATCTGAAAATACCGTCATCATCTGCAAAAGTTCCCTTACCATTACCAAAACTTATCGTCGCAAAGGGAACTCCTTTTTTAGAAGTAGCATCTTTGATGGTAATGTCCTGACCTGTTGAGATTAAAGAACATATTAATACACTAAGAAATAACCAGTTTTTCATCAATTTGTTTTAAATAATTAAGCACTTCTCGAGTAGCACCTGTATTACTATTAATCCAGTGTCCACAAATCATTCCAGTTTTATCTCTCAAGAAATCATCTGTTAGTAGTTGATCCATAATTTCCATCAACTCGTCAGGCGTTGATACTGAAAATAATCCGCCTAAATCTTCCAACTTACCAGCTTCTGGAAATTTTTTATAGTTCTTACCTATGATAACAGGCACGCCATAGGTAGCTGCCTCTAGTATATTATGTAAACCGCTAGTTCCCATCGCTCCACCTACATAGGCAATTGTAGCATAACTATAAACCTTAGTTAATAAACCTATAGTGTCGATAACTAAAATATTGCTTTGTTGTAAGGCGGTAACACTTTTGGGCGTCAACGTTTTTTGATTTCGCTTCAAAGAAGACCATAGTATAGGTTCATCATCGAGCTGTCCCACAAGTTGTTTTATCTTATCTGATCCAGTTTCATGCGGAGCAATAACAACTTTACAATCACCAGATTCATAGTTTTCTCTGAGCCATTTTTGTAGCACTTGAATATCTTCTGGCCAGCTACTACCTACTACAAGACATTTTTTATCACCTATAAATCTATCTAAGAAATCGAGTTGATTGTCTCGTTCAATAAGATGACTCGCACGATCAAATCGGGTATCACCGCTAACTCTTGCATTATGATAGCCTAATCGGTTAAGGTTCCTATAAGAATCTTCATTTTGTAAAAAGAAATGATTTATTGCTTTTAGGTATTTAGTCATCCAGCTCCCATACCATTTGTTAAACGACATGTTTTCTCTAAAAACTCCACTAACTAAGATGGTCACGATATCTCGTTTTTTGAGCTCATTTAAATAATTGGGCCAGAATTCGTACTTCACCATAATGGCTAGTGACGGCTCTACAATCTCAACAAATTTTGATGCGTTAGCAGTAGTATCTATGGGTAGATAACAAACGGTATCTACTAGTGTTGTGTTTTTTTTGTTTTCATAACCGCTTGGTGAAAAGAAGGTTAGGACAATTTGATAGTTTTCTCTATTTAATTTTTCTAATACAGGAACTACTTGTTCAAACTCACCTAGACTAGCAGCGTGCACCCATATTTTAGGCACCGTTTTCTTAATACTTTGATCTAATATATCCCAACTATGAGCGCGACCTTTAGCTCCTAGTTGAAGTTTTTTATTAAAAACGCCAGCGATAGGTAATAGGGCTTTAGTAATGGTAATAAGACTGTCGTATAATAATTTCAATCTAATAGGTTTTAATCAAAAATAACATAAAAATTACGCTTGGGAAGACCCGTGATTATTACGTATTTTTACAAGACTCATCACAGTAGTCGTGATGATATTAATATCTTTCTTAAATGCGTAAAATTCAGATGGTTGACCTTAAAGGTCAATACGAAAAAATAAAAGATCAAGTCAATAATGGCGTGATGAGTGTTATCGAATCTACAGCTTTCATTAATGGACCAGAAGTTCATAGTTTTCAAAAAGAGCTAGAGGATTATTTAGATGTAAAACACGTTATTCCATGTGCAAATGGGACTGATGCGTTGCAAATAGCGATGATGGGTTTAGGTCTGCAACCTGGTGATGAAGTGATTACTACAGATTTTACATTTGCAGCAACGGTAGAGGTTATTGCGTTACTTAATTTGACTCCAGTACTTGTTGATGTGAATCCGTTTGATTTTAATATCGATACTGAGGCGATTAAAAAAGCAATTACTCCTAAGACCAAAGCTATTGTTCCTGTACATTTATTTGGACTTGCGGCAAATATGGATGAAATTATGGCGATTGCCAAAGAGCACAACCTCTATGTCATTGAAGATAACGCTCAAGGGATAGGTTCTAGTTACATGCATAGCGACGGTTCTAAATCCAAAACAGGAACTATTGGTCACGTAGGAACAACTTCTTTTTTTCCATCTAAGAATTTGGGGTGCTATGGTGACGGTGGAGCTATCTTTACAAATGATGATGAACTAGCACATACCATTAGAGGTGTTGTAAATCACGGTATGTATGAACGTTACCACCACGACGTGGTAGGTGTAAACTCGCGACTAGACTCCATGCAGGCAACTGTTTTAAGAGCAAAATTACCGCATTTAGACTCTTATAATAATGCCCGTAGAGATGCTGCCAGAAAATATACAGCTGCCTTTGCCAGCAATGAAAAAATCATTACACCACTAGTATGTGATAGTTGCGATTGTCATGTATTTCATCAATATACTTTGGTGATAAAAGATGCAAACCGTGATGAACTGGTGAAGCATTTACAGGCAAACGACATTCCATGTGGTGTTTATTACCCAATACCACTGCACCTTCAAAAAGCATATGCTGATGATCGATATAATGAAGATGATTTTAAAGTGACTAATCAACTTGTTAAGGAATGTATCTCATTACCTATGCATACAGAGCTAGATGATGAGCAAATCAAGTTTATTACAGACGCTGTTCTGGAATTTGTAAATCGATAGAACATGACTCATCGCAGTCTATTAACTTTAGTTTTAAGAATAGCAGGAATTTTTCTTTTCACTAAGATTTTTGATCATTTTGGATCTTATATATTTTCGATTTGGTCTATATCTGCGATGGATATTTTAGATAAAACAGTTGAGGCGATGGATAGGTTTTATTTCTCAAATCTATTCTTATTAGTTGTAAATATTCTGGTATCCTTTATCCTTATCATTAAAGCAGAATGGATTGCAAAGAAATTAGTAAAAACTGAAGAATCGATATCTATAGATTTAAATGTAAAATCACTGACTAAAGTTATTCTTTTAACGACAAGTATCATCTGGATAGCGAGAGCAGTTTACTTCTTGCCACAAGCAATCAGATATTGTATTGCTGTTTATGAAAAGACTATGGATATGCCAAATGCTGTGTTTTACGATTTTGAAATGGCAACATACATTTTTAAACTAGCTCTTGCCATAATATTCTTTTTGAGAATTGATAAAATTACCAATTGGATTACTAAAAAGATTTAATTTTAGGTCTAATAATTGATAATAAAACCACTATGAAAGCAAAATTAAACATTCTTTTTATAGTGGTTTTTCTTTTTTCCGCTTTCGCGAAAGCGCAGTTAAAAACAGGTCACTGCTATTTTATAAATGCAGAGAATGGTTTGAATTTAAGAGAAGGACCAAGTGTGAATCATAAGGTTGTTGGCAAATATAGTTATGGTTCTCAAGTGAAAGTGATTGAAAATGTCCCATCAGTAGGGAAGACTTTTGTGATAGATAATGGCAAAAAAATACACGGAAGTTGGGTGCGTGTTGAACCTACATTTAATAGCGATTACTATAAAAATACAAGATTATATCTTTTTGACGCTTATCTGAGCAAGCACCTGACTACAATCCCGCCACAAAGCCTTCATAACTTTGTAGAGCTTTATGATAGCGCGGCGCATGACGATTATAAACCTACTAAAGGTGTTTCTTCCAGAAGAGAAATGTGGGAAACAGGAACACATTGCGATGTACGTTATGAATATAATCCAGCCGCAAAAGAAGCACTCAAAGATATTATTCAATTTGAAATAGTCAACCGAGAAGATTACATCAATAAAAAAATCATAGGGAACTATGAAATTGATACCTCTTGGCAACCTAAAAAATTCAAATTAGAGAACGATTATCGACCTGTGGAATGGGAACAGTATTACTTGCCATTAAATGGTGGTAAAGATTCTGTTTTAATAAAAGATAATCTGGGAGAATGGGCTTCAAAAACAGAGTACTACGGTCAGATTGATGAATTAGATAGCTATTTAATCTCAGGCTTTGCAGAAGATGCAGAGGTTATTCTTGTGAATCGAACCACTGGGAAAAGGTCTATGTTATCAAGTGGTTTTCCAACAATTTCTCCTAATGGTGAATATCTCATAGCCGAGTATTACAACGGTTTTGACTACACCACTTATTTCTCAGTCGGTGAGTTTGATGAAGAAGCCATACCGCAAGGAGCTTTTATCACTTTTTCTAGTTGGATTACAGCTGGTGAATTTTTCTGGATTGCAGAGAACGAATTTATAATGGGCGTGTTGCCTATGGATAATGTGACTCTATACGGCGAGGAGTTGAAAGATTCTAAGGTTATTTATTTAAAAGGAACCATTCAGTTTTAAGGAATGAGAATACTACTTACAGTTTTATTGTTTTTGAATTACGCTTTCGCGAAAGCGTATACCACACCATCTTACGATAAAGAGTGTATATACGTGATTGCAAAAAACGGTTTAAACATGCGTAATGCAGCTGGACCGCATGGTAATATTATTGAAAAACTTCCTTATGGAACTAAGCTAGACTGGTCACCGCCAGGATCAAATGATGTCAAGGAATATGTCGTAGACGATGGAAAGAAACTAGAAGGTTACTGGGTGAAAGTATGGCGCAGTGTGCCTTATGAAGAACTTAAGGGCAATGCCGAAGGTTATGTTTTCAGTGCATATTTAGATTATCATCTTAAAGAGATTCCTGAACGCTCATTGTATCTGTACAATCATTTCTCAATTCAAGAAGAGGAATCTCAGACCTATTTTGAATCGTCCTACCATATTGATAAAGATACCTACAATTATTCTGCTTATATAGATTGTTATCCTTGGTATGATGAGCACCATGGATATCATACTGCTCGTACTAATAGTGATGAATCTTATATATCACAACCGGCAGACACACTTCAAAATTTTATTAAACTAGAACTTGTCGAGTATAATAAAGTAATTAAGGAAAAGAAAAAAACAGATTTTGACTTGGATTACGGCTTTCAACCGAATTTGTTGTCCATTGAAAAGAGTGAAACAGAATTTGATTTTCTTAAGAGGTATTATCTGCCTCTAAAAAATGGTGATTCTGTTGAGGTTAAGGCGCATACTGGAGAGTTTCCTCATAACGTAGAATATATGGGCGAGCTCAAAAAGCAAAACAAATATCTAATCGCTGCAGATTTTGAAGGTTTAGAATATGCGTGGATAGACCAATATACAGGAGAACGTATTAATGGTGCTATTCCCAATATTTCTCCTGACAATAAATATGGAGTAAGTCACGAAGTGGTATATTATGAACAAGGTGCTCAAATAGCAATCAGCTGGCTGGATGCCGATTTAAAAACAACTAAAAGCCTTTATGTAAACTTTCAATCTTGGGTTGTTAGTTCAAGTCTTAACGATTCTTTTTGGATATCAGATAATGAGATTATTTTAATGGTACATCCTATTGATAATACCGTTCAAGAAGTTGACATGGATGAGCCTATCCAGCCACAGTGGCAATATTTGAAATTGACGATTCTGTAGTATATTTAATAGGACATTTTCATAACTTCACGATTCAAATGATAGGTTATGAAATTTAAATTTACATTCTTTTTATTACTAACGGTTTTTATAGCTGTTGCTCAAGATAGCATGACCTACATTCATGCCGGTCACTTGCTGGATACTAAAAATGGTGAATGGCAAAATCAAATGACTATTACGGTTAAGAATGATCGTGTCTCAAAAGTTGAAAAAGGATTCAAAGATGTCCCTGAAGATGGCACCTATATAGATCTCAAAGATAAATGGGTCATGCCTGGTTTTACAGACATGCACGTACACATGGAGACAGAATATAATCCACATGCTTATGTGTCAAAATATGTGGATGATCCAGCAGATGTTGCCTATAGCTCTGTCCAATATGCAGAGATTACTTTACTATCTGGATTTACAACTGTGAGAGATTTAGGCGGTAGCGGTATCAATATATCTTTAAGAGACGCCATTAACTCTGGTAAAGTTCCAGGACCTAGAATATTTACTGCAGGAAAATCTATAGCCACAACTGGTGGACACGCAGATCCTACAAATGGAAGCAATCAAGCATTAATGGGTGATCCAGGACCACGTGAAGGCGTTGCAAACTCACCTGCAGAAGGTCGGGAAGCAGTAAGACATCGTTATAAAAATGGTGCTGATTGTATAAAAATAACGGCGACTGGTGGCGTCTTAAGCGTTGCAAAAAATGGTAGTAATCCGCAATTTACTATAGAAGAGATTAAAGCAATTACTGAAACTGCTGCAGACTATGGATTTCACGTCGCTGCACATGCCCATGGCGATGAAGGAATGCGTCGCGCTGTTTTAGGTGGTGTGAAAACTATTGAGCATGGAACGTATATGAGTGAGGAAACGATGGACTTAATGAAGAAAATGGATTGTTATCTAGTACCTACTATTACCGCAGGAAAAGAGGTTGCTGAAAAGGCCGAAGTAGATGGTTTTTATCCAGCTATAGTAGTTCCTAAAGCAAGAACGGTAGGACCACAGATTCAAGGAACTTTTGCTAGAGCTTATAAACGTGGAGTGCCTATCGTTTTCGGAACTGATGCTGGCGTATTTGCACATGGTAAGAACGCAAAGGAATTTGGGTATATGGTGGAAGCAGGAATGCCTGCCATGGAGGCTATTCAAAGTGCCACAATTACACCAGCGATGATTTTAAAAGAAGAAAATAATATAGGTCAAATCCAGCAAGGATTCTATGCAGACATCATAGCTGTAAATGAAAACCCAGTAAAGAATATAGCTATTCTAGAGAAAGTTAATTTTGTAATGAAAGATGGTGTGGTTTATAAGAGGTAGGTTTTCCTATTAAAATACGGTCAATAATTGAGTTAAATACTTTATTATATTTGTAGGATAATAACCGTAAAGTGTTTAGAATGAAAAGAATTATCTTAATTGTTTTATGTCTAATTTTCAACCTTTCTCTTGCTCAAAAGGGCGATTGGACTACAAAATATAGTCAGCGATGGGAAAATTACGATGGAGGAACAAAGCTTTACGTTTCTAATGATAATCTATTGCCCATAACTTATAAGATTGGATACAACCCTGTAAACTTAAAAGCTTCAAAACCTAATGGGACATTTATCGTTATACCAGCTCAATCTAAAGATGTTTTAATACTTGACTTTGTAAAAATAGATGCTACAAAAGGGTGGAAATTTGAGAAAGGAAATACCTCAATTTACTTAGGTGACGTCACAGATACTGACTATGATGAAGACTATGTCTACGATTTACCCTTTGAAAAAGGCACTTCTTTCAAAGTAGGTCAAGGCTATAATGGTGATATCTCGCACCAAGATAAATATGCGATTGATTTTGATATGCCTATTGGGACTAAAGTCTATGCATGTCGTGAAGGCCTAGTAATTGAAGTGGTCAAACTTAATAGTAAGAATTGCGATAAACCTAGTTGTGCAGATTTTAATAATTACGTCAAAATTCTTCATTCTGATGGTACAATTATGCAATACCTACATTTTAAGAAAAATGGAGTTCGAGTAAAAGTGGGACAAAAAGTAAAAAAAGGACAACATATTGGATTTAGTGGTAATGTAGGATGGAGTACAGGACCGCATTTACATATAGATCTATACTTAACTGATAAGAATAACAATTATCAAACACTACCAACTAAATTTAAGACAGAGGACAACACAGTAACTGATGAATTAAAACAAGATGCTGTTTACTTAAAAGACTATTGATTCTTTGGTCTTACAAGGCACTATGATTTTTAAACCCTTTTTCCTCAAGATACTTCACATATTCATGAGTATTTACAGTAGCTTTTAAATCATGTAAAAGATTATAAAGTCCAAAGAACGTGCGGTTGATATACAAGAAGTGCTTGCTACCACGATTACCATTCATTTTACGTAGCTCTTTATCATTGCTGTATTTTTCACTAAGTGATGATATTTCATCCCAAAATGATTCATCAGAAAAGTCAAAAGTTTTTTCTTGAAAAGGCTTTGTAAACAGACTCAACATCTCGTGAAATAACGCACTGAAATAAGTGATTTCTTTCTCACTATCATCTTGTCTTAAAATTTCTAACTCAAATAACTTTGCTTTAAAAATTTCAGGATTATTAATACTTGCCGGCACAGCAAGTTCAAAGTAAGGTTGGTAGAATTCGTCTACAATTTCTTTAATACAGCCAAAGTCGATGGCGATTAGTTCTTCATCTTTAGAAATCAAAAAATTTCCTGGATGTGGATCTGCATGAACCGCTTTTAAACCGTGCATCTGAAACATATAAAAATCCCAAAGAGTTTGCCCTAATTTATTTCCAGTCTCTTGAGAAAAATCTGTTTTTGCAAACTCGCTCAAATGCTGACCACTCATCCAGTCCATTGTGATAATACGCTTGCTGGAAAGCTCTGGATAATAAGTAGGGAATTTTAAATTTGGGATATGAGAGCAAGCCTCAGTGATTTCTACACTTTGTTTTACCTCAAGTTCGTAATCAGTCTCTTCAGTTAATTTATCTTCAACCTCTGCAAAATACCTTTTAGAATCTTCACCCTTAAGATTAAACATTTTAATAGCAATAGGCTTTACTAAGGCAAGGTCACTACCTATAGACTCTGCAACACCAGGATACTGAATTTTCACGGCTAGTTCTTTACCATCTTTAGTCGCTTTATGAACTTGACCTATACTAGCTGCGTTTACAGAATCTTTTGAGAACGTATCATAAATCTCTTCAGGAAAGGCGCCTTGGTACTTTTTAAAAGTTTTACGCACTAATGGAGCGCTCAATGGAGGCACGCTAAATTGAGCAAGACTGAATTTTTCCACATAAGCACCTGGTAACAAGCTCTTATCCATAGAAAGCATTTGCGCTACTTTAAGCGCACTACCTTTTAAACTTTTTAACCCATCATAAATATCGGTTGCATTATCCTCATCTAGCGATGAACGATCCATTGATGGGTTCACCGCTTTTTTAGAATAATATTTAATATAATTAGCACCTATTTTAGCACCAGTTTTCACTAGCTCTGTGGTACGGCCTATTTTACTGGTAGGTATTTTATCTAGTGTTTTCATAATAATTCGCTTTGTGAAATCCACTTCGACAAGCTCAGTGTGACACTCTTGAAACAACTCAAGATTTAAATTTGTAAAATGGTTGGTAACGATAACGCTTTCGCGAAAGCTAAAAAATAAGCTTACTTATTCAGTCTGGATATTTAGGTTTAACTAAGCCATACGCTCTTTCCACAAAAACTTACCGAAGTCTAAAACAGCGTCTAATGGAGTATTATCAAAAACATCAAATATGGTATTCACAGATTTCTCGATAGCCATATCTGTCTTTTCAAATCCAGCACTATCATCATCCATCCAGAATTTCATTAAGAATAACATTTGCACCCAAGCACCTTCGCTATAAATAGTCTCACTGCGTTCTAAAAGTATATTGGTCTTGTTCTCATTGCGTTCTTGAATCAATTCCTTGGCAAACCCTTTTACATGCTTGCGCAATCCTTTGAGTTGCTCCATCTTATTCATCATGTGCTGATTCTCTTTAAGAGTAAAAAGCACATAGCTTCTATTTAAGGTAAGTAACTCAAAGAAAGTATAGAAAAACGTGAGCATTTTTTCACGATTTGAAAAATGCGCATATTCTTCGTTTTTATGAGCTACATCCATAGTCATGGTGAAGAAAGTGTTCCAGATATCTTTACGCAACCCATCAAAATTACCGAAGAAGTTATAAAATTCTGATTCAGACATGTTGTTGTCCTTAGCAAATTTGTAAACGCTCTTAGGTGTTTTTTCATGCTCAAGAACATAATCCATATAAGCAGTAATCACGTCATGACGAGTGATTTCTTTCTTTTTAGCAGTCTTTTTTGGGGTGGTTTTCTTTGCCGTTGCCATAATAAATTACTTTAGTGTAAAGATATGAATTGTTTAACTTATTAGTACATATGTTTAAACAAAACTATGTTAAGGTTTAGTCGTCAGTTTTAGTTAAAACTTAAAGTGATTGCATAAAAAAATCCCTCTTGAAACTTTCAAGAGGGATTTTCTAGATTGATAGTGTATTGCTTACGGTTTGTTAGTAGCCACTGGGTTTTTGTTTACCCAAGTGTTTACTGACACGATAACATTATTACTATAATCTACTTCTGTAAGTTTTTCATCATTCCAGAAAAACCATTTTCCAGCTTTCTCACCATTTTTATATTCGGCTTGAGCGCTTTTTTGTCCTTCCAGATCATATGAAATCCACTCACCATGTCTTTCATTGTTTTCATTAAACATTCCGACTTGTGCTACAGTTCCATCAGAATAAAAATAAGTAGCTTTTATAGTTCCGTCGTTTTGCTTTTCGAATTGTGGTTTTGTCTCTTGTGCCATTGCAATTACTCCTACAAAAAGTGCACACATAAAAATTAATTTCTTCATCGTTCCGTCATTTTAGATAATCAAATTTAACTTTAAAAATACATATAAGCAACATTTAGGTAACATTAAGTTTACATTAGAGGCTTAAACTACTGTTAAAGAGTGTGTTGTGCTTTATTGAAACTAACGATTTTTGACGTTAAAGTTCGCTATTGCCACATAATCTTTGCTTTATTGCTGCTCGAGATGTTTAAAATCGGCTTATTTTTGCAGCTTATTATATGAATAGTTATGTATAGATCACACGATTGTGGTAGCCTGCGCGCTAGCGATGTAAATAAAGAAGTAACACTGGCCGGTTGGGTTCAAAAAAGCCGTGATAAAGGTTTTATGGTTTGGATAGATTTAAGAGACCGTTATGGCGTTACTCAATTAATCTTTGATGAAGAACGTACCGATAAAGCCTTGCTAGAAAGAGCGCAAAAACTAGGTCGTGAGTTTGTGATACAGGTTAAAGGTACCGTGATTGAACGTGAATCTAAAAATGCTAAAATGTCTACAGGTGATGTAGAGATTCTCGTAAAAGAATTGAACATTTTAAGTGAGTCTAAAACGCCACCTTTTACCATAGAAGATAATACTGATGGTGGAGAAGAGTTGCGTATGAAGTATCGCTATCTAGACATACGTCGTAATCCAGTGCGCGAGAACTTGATTTTCCGTTCTAAGGTTGCGATGGAAGTACGTAATTTTCTAGCCGGTAAAGATTTTATCGAGGTAGAAACGCCGGTACTGATTAAATCGACGCCAGAAGGTGCTCGTGACTTTGTCGTGCCATCGCGTATGAATGAAGGGCAATTTTATGCCTTACCACAGTCGCCACAGACCTTTAAGCAACTGCTTATGGTAGGTGGAATGGATAAGTATTTCCAGATTGTAAAATGTTTCCGTGATGAAGACCTGCGTGCAGATCGTCAACCAGAGTTTACACAAATAGACTGCGAGATGTCATTTGTAGAGCAAGAAGATGTGTTGAATATATTTGAGGACATGACACGTCACTTATTGAAAAAGGTAAAGAACATCGATGTTGCAGATTTCCCTCGCATGACTTATGAAGATGCGATGAAGAAATATGGTAATGATAAACCAGATATCCGTTTTGGGATGGAGTTTGGTGAGTTAGACGCTTTCGCGAAAGCGAAGGACTTCAAAATCTTTAACGAGGCAGAATTAGTTGTGGGAATAGCAGTTCCCGGTGCTAATAGTTACACGAGAAAAGAAATTGATAAATTAATTGATTGGGTAAGACGTCCACAAGTTGGTGCGCTAGGAATGGTTTATGTGCGTTGTAATGAAGACGGAACGTATAAGTCTAGCGTTGATAAATTTTATGACCAAGAAGATCTTGCAAACTGGGCAAAAGCTACTGGTGCAAAAGCTGGTGATTTAATTTGCGTATTGTCTGGTCCTGCAAATAAGACTAGAACACAGTTAAGTGCTTTAAGAATGGAAATGGCTGAGCGTCTAGGATTACGTGATCCAGAAGTATTTGCACCATTATGGGTTGTAGATTTCCCGCTATTAGAATGGGATGAAGACACAGAACGCTACCACGCGATGCACCATCCATTTACTTCTCCTAAACCAGAAGACATTGATAAGTTAGAAACAGATCCAGGTAATGTGCGTGCAAACGCTTACGATCTTGTGATGAATGGTAATGAGATAGGTGGTGGATCAGTAAGAATATTTGATAAGAAATTACAGGCATTAATGTTTGACCATTTAGGATTCACACCAGATGAGGCAAGAGCCCAGTTTGGTTTCTTGATGGACGCCTTTGAATATGGTGCGCCACCACATGCAGGATTAGCATTTGGATTTGATAGATTAGTTTCTATCCTAGGTGGACAAGAAACGATACGTGACTTTATCGCTTTTCCTAAAAACAATAGTGGTCGCGATGTAATGATCGATGCACCTAGTGCAATTGATCAAGAGCAGTTAACAGAGTTAAACTTGAAGGTTACGTTATAATCGTTAAGTATCAAGATGAGATAGCTCACATTGAGCTTGTCGGAGACGTGATTTATGACAATAGGTTGATTTTTTGACAAGCTCAATATTTCATTTTATAGTTCAATTTTAGTGAAAAGTTTTAATGAAAATTATAAGCATACTATTAATAGGAGTCATCATTACCTTAATTATAGGTTTTTATAATCTGTATAATGGCGGTGATTATGCTCTAGCACAAAAGATGATAGGTGCCGCTGTGATGACTTTGTTTTTTATAGTAATGCCTGGTTTTTTAATCGTGCGCTATAAAGACAAGAAATTGAAATCATTCATCTGGAATCCAGATGCTTTGAAAGATGATGATGAGGAAGAATAGGTTTTAATTTAAACTTCTTTTTCTAGCAAAGAACTCATTTAAGATCGCACTACATTCTTCTTCTAGAATACCTGAAACGACTTTAGTTTTAGGATGTAATTGAGTTCCCATTTTAATATAACCTCTATGTTCATCGCTAGCACCATAAACGATGTTTGAGATTTGTGACCAGTAAAGAGCACCAGCACACATCTGGCAAGGTTCCAGTGTGATGTAAATAGTACAATCCTTTAGATATTTTCCGCCTATAAAACTTGCTCCAGCGGTAATAGCTTGCATCTCTGCATGTGCAGTAACATCAGTTAATGTTTCTGTGAGGTTGTGACCTTTGGCAATAATGCGGTTTTGAGTAACAATTACAGCACCTACAGGAATCTCACCACGGTCTAGTGCGGTTTGTGCTTCTTGCAACGCTTTTTTCATAAAATATTCGTGGTCGTAGGGTTCTATCATGATTTAAAAATAAAACTAAAATCAAAATCAAGATCAATTTGAGTGTGATTAATATTAAATCATCTACAAATTGGAACTTGGATTGACATTTTTATGGCAAGAATCTTGATGTTAAGAAAACCTTAATTCAGCAATTATGGGAAAGTATTATTCATTGCGTATTCCAGAGCCTTGTCATGAAGATTGGAACTTAATGACGCCTAGTGATAAAGGTCGTTTTTGTAGTTCTTGTGATAAAACCGTTATTGACTTTACAGTAATGAGCGATTATGAAATTAAAGATTTCCTGATGATGAATTATGGAAAAAAACTTTGCGGTCACGTTAAGAAATCACAGCTGGATTTGATTCATATAAAAGTGCCTGTAGAAGCTTTAAACACCTATCGATTAGGATCTCGTTCTTTTTTATTGGCTTTATTAATTGTTATGGGAACTACCTTAATGAGTTGTAAAGATAGTTATGGAAAAAGACAAAAAATTGATCAGGTTGAGGTTGTGGATTCATTAGAAACTCCAGTTTTTCTATTAGGAGTTATGCCGCCACCACCAAAAAGACTAGAATGTGGCTTACCGTTGACAAAAAAAGAAGATTCTCTAATTCAATTGAAAAATCACGAAACTATTGTGAACGATGAAGGAATAATCGGCGGATTAAAAGTTCCGCCACCACCGCCAACTCTTGATGGTGAAATTATAACTATTGAAGGTGATATGGTTTGGGATATTCCTGAGATTCCTACAGTCCCTTTTTCCATTATTCAGAATCCACCTAAGTTTCCTAACACACCTAAAAATTTAGATAAGGAAGATGAAAAAGAATACTTTAACACTCAAATTCAAAAGCATATTACAGATAACTTTAATAAAAAAATAATTGATACTACTATCCAAGGTTTACAAAAGGCAAATGTGATATTTACTATAGATACTAAAGGAAATTTAATAGATTTATTTGTGAAAGCACCTTATAAAGAGTTTGAAAATGAGGCGAGAAGAGTAGTCAACATATTACCTCAATTCTTGCCAGCAACAAATAATCAAGGAAAAATGGTAAAGGTTTATTATTCTTTACCAATTTATTATAAGAAAGAGTCTAGCGTCATTGACTAATTTGCACATTAACAAATTAACTCATCAAAAAATTAGTTTTCATCTTACCTTTGAGCCATGTCTCAAACACTACTTTCTCAAATTAACTCACCAGCCGATTTAAAAGGTTGTGATGTTAATCAATTGCCGCAAATTGCTCAAGAATTGCGCGATTTTATTATTGAGGTAGTAGCTACTAAAGAAGGTCATTTAGGTGCAAGTCTAGGAGTTATCGAGCTCACCATTGCGTTACATTATGTGTTTAATACGCCAGACGATTTACTGGTTTGGGATGTAGGCCATCAGGCTTATGGCCATAAAATATTGACAGGTAGGCGAGATGTTTTTCGTACGAACAGAGACTTGAACGGTATCTCTGGATTTCCTAAAAGAGATGAAAGTGTTTATGACACCTTTGGAGTAGGTCACAGTTCTACTTCTATCAGTGCTGCGCTAGGTATGGCGATGGCTAGCCAGTTGAGAGGAATCGACAGAAAACACATTGCTGTAGTAGGTGATGCTAGTATTGCCAGCGGTATGGCATTTGAAGCGCTCAATCATGCAGGAGTAAGCGATGCAGATTTATTGGTGATTCTCAACGATAATGCTATCGGAATAGATCCTGCCGTAGGCGCATTAAAAGATTACCTTACTAAGACCAAATCTGGAAAAGAAACAGGTCGCGATAATATATTTGAATCGTTAAATTTTGATTATTCTGGTCCTATCGATGGGCATGACTTACCACTTTTATTAAAAGAACTAAAAAGACAAAAATCTCTTAAAGGTCCACGATTACTCCACGTAAGAACCACCAAAGGGAAAGGTCTCAAACAGGCAGAAATTGATCAAGTACGCTATCACGCTCCAGGGAAATTTGATAGAACGACAGGTGATATCGCTCCAGCAGATACAAGTTTATTGCCACCTAAGTTTCAAGAAGTTTTTGGAAATACCATTGTAGAACTTGCTGAGCAAAACGAGAATATCATAGGAATCACGCCAGCCATGCCTACTGGAAGTTCCATGAAGATCATGATGAATGCTATGCCTGATCGTGCATTTGATGTCGGAATTGCAGAGCAGCACGCCGTAACACTTGCGGCAGGAATGGCTACACAAGGATTAGTTCCTTTTTGTAATATTTATTCTACTTTTTTACAACGTGCCTATGATCAAGTTATTCATGATGTAGCATTGCAAAAATTACCTGTTGTTTTCTGTCTGGATCGTGCAGGTTTAGTAGGTCAAGATGGAGCGACTCACCATGGTAATTTTGATCTTGCTTATTTAAACTGTATTCCAGATTTAATTATTGCTGCGCCTATGGATGCCATCGAGTTAAGGAATATGATGTACACCGCGCAATTAGGTCTTGAGTTACCTATAGCGATCAGGTATCCTCGTGGTCGTGGTCGTATATTGAACTGGCAACAACGTTTTCAGAAACTATCAATTGGTCAGTCTCGTGTGATTCATTTAGGTATTAAGATCGCTGTTCTTTCTATAGGTTCTATAGGAGCAATGATAGATGATTTAATCAGTGATGAAGAACTTGATGTCACTCATGTAGATATGCGTTTCTTAAAACCGTTTGACCACGATATGTTAGATGATATTTTTGAGCAGCACGAGCACATTATCACTATAGAAGATGGAACCATTATAGGTGGATTAGGCAGTATGGTAGTAGATTACGCTTCCGCGAAAGCGTATAAAAACAACATCTATAAACTAGGAATCCCAGATGCATTTATACAACATGGTCCCACAAAAGACCTGCATAAAATAGCTGGAATTGATAGTGAGACCGTATATAATTTAATCAGTGATTTATCTACTCGATAATCATTTTTAAGCTTTGGTTGTAACTGCTTGATTTGATATTCACAATATAAATACCACTTGCAGGCTGAGTTAATGATATGCTTTGTTGCTGACTAGATAGATTCATCATTTCATTGTAAACTTCTTGACCACTTAAATTGTAAATAGTCACCTGAGCGTTATCTAACGCTGTGCCTGAAACTAAGTTGATCGTTCCATTATTTATAGTCGGGAAGAGTTTTATATTATTTTGAGAGATTTGTGACTCCTCAAACCCTAGAGTATTGAATTGTCCTGTAAACATTCCACGCCCATGTGTAGAGGCTAGTATAGTGTTATCACTAACTCTTAAATCTAGGTCAACCACCTTTACACTAGTCATACCGTTATTAGTTTGGGTCCATGTTGGGCTTGCGCTATTGAAATCGCCTGTAACATAAATTCCTTCTTCCGTTCCTATGATTACTTCTTCTGCCAGTAATGGGTTTTTAAGAATAGCTTTTACGGGTATATCTGGTAGATTACCTTCTTTACTGGCCCATGTGGTACCACCATCTGTACTATACCATACGCTGTCTACTCCGTAATTATGCATAGTGATTAAAATCTCTTGCTCTGTGGCACCAAATTCTATGTCAGACACTGAACCTAAAAATTGAGATCCTGTAATTTCTGTCCAAACAGGAGATGCTGTGTCGGCATTATCAACCATTATTAGTCTAGAATCTATCGTTCCTAAAAATAATTTGGTCGATGTAATGGTAAAAGGAGAAACCTTCATTGCAGTAGGTCTTGAAGAACTTATCAAAGCATTGGTAATTGTATTGCAGCTTGCAGCATTAGGTCCTAATGCACAAACTAATATGCCGTTTGCCCCATTAAAGGTAGCGCCGTTTGCAAAAAATACATCTAGATTTTCATCTAGTTCTGCGACGTTAATAAAATCACCACCACTACCTTGAGAGATAGCATATAGGCTACCAGTCCCGAATAGTGAGTTAATCGTGCTGCCTGGAGGAATTGGATAATCTGCATAAAGGTGTGTTTGTCCAGTAACTGATAAGACTACATAATTACCGTCTTTGTCAATGTTAGTGTAAGCTCCGTCACCACCTATAGGATCAAAGAATGGTGTCAATCCATTGGCTGGTGCATCATTAGTAAGTTGTGAGCCGTTATCTTGAGTTCCACCGGCAAAGTCATCACCATCTGCAACATCAGTGTCTGCAATATCTCCATAATAGAATTGTGTCACATTATAACCGTTATTTCTATTTGCTATCGCGTTAGGCGATGATAATGCGCCACTCAATGAGTTGGCATATGATACACCACCATCAGACCCAATAATTGCTTCATTATTCAGTCCTGGTCTAAAGGTTAAAGCATGTACATCTGCATGAATAAAAGGGACATTTAATCCATTAAGGTTAGGGTTTTCTGACCATTTTGAAATTTGATTCCAATTATTTCCACCGTTTGCAGATCTATGTAAATCGATTCCACCAGCATAGATGATTTGGTCATTTGTAGGATCAGTTTCAATTACTAAATCATAAAAAGCTTGTCCTCTAGTAAAATCTGTTGCAGAGATGCTGTTATCTGCATCATTAGGTTCATTTAAGGCAGTAATTGTAGTTAACTTGTCTGTTGAGATGTATAAATCTGCTCCAGCTGCGGCATCAACTGCTGCATAAATAAGATTAGCGTTTGTAGGAGAAGTGGCAAGCTCAACACGATCTGTAGAGGCTATAAATTGATCGAGTGTCCAGTTAGTTCCATCAGTACTAGAATAGATTCTTCCGCCACCTTGACCTATACCTGGAGAAGCGATTGATCCCATAAATAAGGTATTGTCTGCTCCTATTTCAAAATCGTTAGGCGATACATAAAAGGTGAGTCCGGAAAAACTAAATGATAAAGCAGGATTTTCAATACGTGTCCATGTTGTTCCATCATCTACACTGCGGTATAATCCAGCGTTTTGAGCTCCCAGAATATTTGAAGGATTAGCGATATTACCATTAGGTGCGGCATAAAAAGTAGAACCTACACCTACATAGATTTCACTAGTACCATTAACGTCTCTTATCGCAATATCATTAACGGTAAATAATCCTGACTTAAATAAAGAGCCGCCGCCACTTACAGTACCTGATCCTGCTGGTTGTATGTTAACTTGAGACCAAGTAGAGCCACCATCTGTAGTTTTATAGACACCATTACCTATTGCAGCGCCTTGTGCATATTGTTCTCCTGTACCTATATAAAAGGTGGATGAGTCATTAGGGTCTAATGCATATGCGTTAACGCTTAAGTCACCTGCGATACCTGGTATAATTGTCCATGTTGATGTTGCGCTAGTGATGTCATTATTGATCCATAGTCCGCCACCAACGCCACCGGCAAAAACACGATTGTAATCGACGCCATCACCATTGTTTGCTCCTACATCAGTAGGGTCAAAAAACACCACACGCGTTCTACCACCAGTATTTAACGGGCCTCTTTCTTGCCATGGTGTGGTATTATTACCTGGCGCACCTAGGGTAGTATATAAACTAGGAGTCGTAGATTCTACTAAAAAAGGAGTAGGAATTCCTAATGTAGGATTCATGGTTAGTTCCCATTCTCTCTCATTATAAGCATTAGGTGGTAGGCTTAATTTCTTACGTTTCTCTTTAGAAAGATTTCTTGTGTCTTTAAATGGACTATTGTCTAGAAATTCTTTGTGCTGTTGTCTTTTAAGAGCGATCTCGCTCAAGTCTTCTGTAGTAGAGTTAATTACAAATAAGACTGTAATTATCGTAGTCACAGCAATTACAGATAGTAGAATAAACTTTTTCATAAAAAATTATATTTTTAAAGATACAAAAAGCTCTTTATTTAATAGATCCATTGATAACACTGAAGAGTTGTAGTGCTCTACTATCAGTTAATGAAGCTACATAACCACACGCATTTAAGATACGCTCATATAGCGATGACGTGTTTTTTTGCAATCCAGAGCAAGTGTTCAAAATAAGTTTATCATAAATCGATTTATTATCTTCTAGATCATTAACGGTAGCGGTAATGACCGCATGCAGTATATCTGTCAATATTTTATAACCAGCGATTTCTTTTTGGATCACTTCTTCGTTACGATATACCTTTTCTATAGTAATCGCAAGAATATCATCTATTTGTGGTTTAAACTGGGACTTATCAGTTAGGGCGTGTGTATAAGTACCGTTAAGAATAGCCTCTTCATTATCCATAAATACATCTACACAATCAGTAATCAGGTTATTGATAGCGAGTGACCTTAGGTAGGTTAATCTTTCTGCGGTAGAGGTTAATTGTGAGTAGACTTCTGACTTAATATTCTTGCGCACCAAATTAATTAGGTATTCCAAAGCAAAATCTTCAGGAATCCAGCCTAGATTAATTCCGTCTTCAAAGTCTATGATAGTGTAGCAAATATCATCTGCAGCTTCAACCAGATAGGTGAGTGGATGACGCATGTATGGTTCCATGCTAGTGTCATTATTTTTTATTCCTAACTCTTGAGCGACATCTTTAAAGTGTTCTAGATCTGCTTGAAAAACACCAAATTTCTTTTGGGATATGTGATTAGTCGGCTTTAATGGTAAAGATTCTTTAGGGTATTTTGTAAAAGCGCCTAAAGTGGCATACGACAATCTTAAGCCGCCAGGAGTTCCTGGAGAATCTAGATTAAGTAGTCGGTATCCATTTGCGTTTCCTTCATAATCGATGAGGTCTTGTTGTTGCTTTCGCGAAAGCGAATCCATAAAAACCTTTCCTTTACCACTTGAGAAGTAACTACCTATGGCTTTCTCTCCACTATGACCGAATGGTGGATTACCGATATCATGCGCTAATGATGCAGCCGCAACGATGGCACCAAAATCCTGCATTTTATATCCTGCTTCTACTAATGATGGGTGCTTTTCTAATATGCGTTGTCCAGCCATACGGCCTAAGGAACGACCTACTACAGATACTTCTAGACTGTGCGTTAATCTAGTGTGTACAAAGCCTGTCTGGCTTAATGGGATCACCTGTGTTTTATCTTGTAAACTGCGGAAATGTTGCGAGAATATCACTCGATCATAGTCTACTTCAAAACCTAGTCGTAATTCATCTTGTGATTTTCTAGGTCTAGGTGCTGTGTCGCCGTGTCTTTTTAAGGATAGTAGGTTTTCCCAATTCATGATGATGCTTTAAGGCTGCAATATAATAGGTTTCTTAAAGTAACACCTAATTAACATAAGGAGTAGGTGCTTAACCTTAATTTCATACAACTAGCAGCTTTGTTAATTTTATATTAACCTCGATTTTGTATAAAGAGTGAATATTTGCACTGATAAACTCAAATTATAAAATCAAGCAAAATGAAAAAGTTTTTTTATTCTATTCTAGCAGTTGCTGCTCTTGCAATCACAAGTTGTGGTGGCGACGATGATATCACAAGTGGTCCAGATACTATGGAAAATGAGATCTCAGGTGTGATCTCCACAGATATGACTTTGACCAATGATCGTATATGGAACTTGAACGGTCGTACAACTGTTACAAGTGGAACAACTTTAACTATTGAGCCAGGAACAATTATTAAAGGTTTTGCTGGGCAAGGTGCAAACGCTTCTGTTCTTATTATAGCAAGAGGTGCTAAAATCGAGGCAAATGGTACGGCAACTCAGCCTATCGTTTTTACAAGTACTGCAGATAATATTGATTTAGGACAGACTACAGGAACTAACCTAGGTCAAAATGATAGAGGTTTATGGGGTGGATTAATAGTTTTAGGGAATGCGCCAAGTTCTTTCAGAGGTGATGTAAGCGCACTACAGATAGAAGGTATTCCAGCAAGTGATACAAACGGGCTTTATGGTGGATCTGACGCTGCGGATAATAGTGGAACATTAAATTATGTTTCTATACGTCACGGTGGTACTAATATTGGTGAAGGAAATGAAATCAATGGTTTAACTTTAGGTGGTGTAGGTACTGGAACTACAATTTCTAATATCGAAGTAGTAGCAAATGTAGATGATGGTATCGAATTTTTCGGTGGTACTGTAAATGCTTCTAATCTTTTTGTATGGGCTGTAGGAGATGATTCAATTGATATTGATCAAGCTTATTCAGGAACTATCACAAACGTAGGTGTTGTTTTAGGAGATATTTCTGACCATGCGTTTGAAATTGATGGTCCAGAAGGTTCATTACAAGGTTCTTTTACAATTAATGATGCAACTATATTTGGAAACACAAATACTCCAAACGGTGAGTACGCTGATTACAGAAGTAATGCTCAAGGGACTACTAACAACGTTTATGCAACTGGATTTAAAGCGAGTAGCGATGTAGAATTAGATAACAATGCTGTTTCTCAAAACTACCTTAACGGTGATTTATCATTCTCTAACTGGACTATTAATTTACCAGCTGGTGTTGCTGCTGCAAACGACGTATTTGTTGAAAAAGTAGGATGTGCACAAAACTGTGATGATACTGATGAATCAAATGATATTGATGAATTAACTATCACAACCTTCACGGCAGATGCTGCTGCATGGGCAAGTGCTGGTACTTCAGGTGGTGCTACTTTAAGTGCATTCTCTTGGACATACTCAAATAATACTGCAGGATTAGGATTCTAATCAATAAATAAATTTTTAAAAATGCCTATCATTATTTAATGATGGGCATTTTGCAATTCAACAATAAATCCACTTTAATGTTACATTTTAATAAAAGCGTTTTTTGTTTTTTTATAATTTTAAGCTGTTGCTTATCATTTGGACAAACCGGAACTTTGACAGGTAAAATACTCGATGGTGATTTTGATGATGTATTATCATTTGCAAATGTTACCGTAAAGAATACGAATTATGGTGCTTCAACAGATTTTGATGGGAAATATTCTATCAATATGGAGCCAGGAACTTACACTGTTGTTTATTCCTTTGTAGGTTATTCAAGTAAAGAAATTACCGATGTGGTTATTAAAGCTGGAGAGGTTACTATTGTTGATGTAACTTTAAATGCATCTGCTGCTGCACTGGATGACATTGTTATAACAGTGACCAGAAGACAAAACTCTGAAAAGGCAGTACTAGAGGTTCAAAAAAACTCAACTGTAGTTCTAGATGGGCTTTCTTCTGAAACTATAAAAAAAGCTGGTTCATCTTCTGTGGCAAGTGCTGTAAAGGCTGTTCCAGGAGTATCAGTTCAAGATGGAAAATTTGTCTATGTAAGAGGTCTTGGGGATCGATATACAAAAACTCTGCTTAATGGTATGGAAGTTCCAGGATTAGATCCTGATAAAAATGCACTACAATTAGATATTTTTCCGACAGGTGTTTTAGAAAATCTTCAGGTAAAAAAATCTTCTACTGCAGATTTAACTGCAGATTTTACAGGTGGTATAGTAGACATATTAACTAAAGACATTCCTTCTAGTGAAGAGTATTCTTTAAGTTTTAGTTTAGGATACAATCCAGACATGCACTTTAATGATGATTATTTAAGTTATAATGGTGGTGATACTGATTTTTTAGGTTTTGATGATGGAACTAGAGATTCACCTATTGCTGCAGGAACTAACATTCCGCTATTACAGCAGGATGGATCGTTAGTGAGAGAGTTGACACAGCGATTTAATCCCGAACTTGCAGCAATGCGAGAAAAAAGTTTTATGAACTTTGGTTTTAGTTTCTCTGGTGGGAATAAGTACAAATTTGATAGTGGGAACTCTTTAGGTTTTACGGCCTCTCTTGCCTATAAAAATGATACTGATTTTTATGAAAATTTTGTTGATGGACAAATTTTTAGGAAAAATGCAGATACTTCTGTATTGACACCAACTGTTGATAGAAGCCAGCAAGGTGCCGTAGGTGTAAATAATATACTTCTTAATGGTCTATTGGGACTTACATATAAAACTGAATTTTCAAAATATAGAATTAATGTACTTCACATTCAAAATGGTGAATCAAATGCTGCGTTAATTACACAACAAAATGCAGAGCGTAGTTCTAATCAAATCAAAAAGGATGTGCTTACTTACACTGAGCGTGCGTTAACTAATGTATTACTTTCAGGAGAGCATAATAATAAAGATGGATCATGGAATACTGAATGGAAAATATCTCCAACTTTATCTCGCGTAGATGATAAAGATTTTAGAACAACACCTTTTAGAATTGATGGAAGTACCGCTACCATTGAGCCATCTGAGGCAGGTGACCCAACAAGACTTTACAGAGAACTACAGGAATTAAACTTAGCAAGTAGAATAGATTTTACTAGAAAACATCAGTTGTTTAATGAAAGTGCTAAGCTTAAGTTTGGTGCAGGCTTCACATATAAAAATCGTGATTTTTCGGTAGATCAATACTCGTTTATTTTACAGAACTTTCAAAGCTCAAACTTTAATGGTGACCCAAATGAAATTCTAGCTCCTGATAATATTTATGATCCTAATACTGGTTCTGGTGTGGCGGTAAGATCTGATTTTAATATTACTAATAACTTTGATTCTCAAATTACGATTGGTAGTGCTTACGTATCTGATGAATTTCAACTTACAAATCGTTTAAAAACAATTTTAGGTGTAAGGTTTGAAAAATTTGATTTAACATATAATGGTCAAAATCAACAAGGTCAAATTTTTGATAATGAAAAATTTATTGATAAGGCTGATGTATTTCCAAGTTTAAACTTAATCTATGATTTAAATGAGGATTCAAACTTTAAATTAAGAGGTTCTTTCTCTATTACAACAGCAAGACCTTCATTTAAAGAGGCTTCAGAGGCTGAAATCTTTGATCCTATTTCTAACTTCTTCTTTATTGGTAACAGAGACATACAGCCAACTTATATTAACAATTTTGATGTAAGATTAGAGAAATATGGTGAAGGAAGTGATTTTTATGCAATCAGTACTTTTTATAAAGATTTTAAAGATCCTATAGAATTAAGTTTTATACGTGAGGCCGAAGGTCAGTTCACGCCCCTTAACTTAGGAAACGCAACAGTGCTAGGTGCAGAAATAGAATTGCGTAAAAACTTAGGTTTTGTCCCTGCACTTAAAAACTTTAATGCAACTTTAAACGTATCTATAATTGATTCTAATCAAAATTATAGTGAAGATGAAGAAAATAATAGGCGAGATACATTAAGAGATGGGCAAACTCTAGACGATACTAGACCATTACAAGGACAGTCTCCTTATCTAGTAAATGCTGGTTTAGTTTATGAAACAGAATCCGATTTAAGAATAGGAGCCTTTTTCAACGTTCAAGGAAGAACATTGGAAATCGTAGGTTCTGGAGATATTCCAGACGTTTATACGCTACCATTTAATTCATTAAATTTTACCGCAAATAAAACTTTTGGTGAAACTGTCAAACACAGCATTGGATTTAAAATAGACAATATTTTAGGTGATGATAGAGAAAGTGAATATGAATTTTTCGGTACTGAAAATAGAACATTCTCATTCCGTAGTCCGCAAACTACACTTTCCTTAAATTATGGTATTAAATTTTAATGCAAACTAAATAACGAAAAAAGCCACTCAATAAGAGTGGCTTTTTTTATGAAACTAGGTTATGTTCTTTAAGTTTTGATGATATACGCTTTCGAGAAAGCGGAATCCTACAAGTGAGATGAATTTATAACACTTAGGTAACGTATAGTAACTAATAAAGTATGATTTTTGCACTCTTAAATTAGCCTCAAATGGGAGATATTTATGTTTATATGCTGGTTATACTTGCCGGCCTTGCCATCACTGACTTAGTCGTAGGAGTAAGTAATGATGCAGTAAACTTTTTAAACAGTGCTATAGGTTCTAAAGCGATAAGCTTTAAAACCATAATGATTATAGCCAGTATAGGTATCGCAGTAGGAGCATTGTCCTCTAGTGGTATGATGGAAGTCGCGCGTAAAGGGATTTTTGTGCCTAGCGAGTTCTATTTTGATGAGGTCATGATCATCTTTATGGCCGTGATGATCACAGATATATTGTTGTTGGATTTTTTCAATTCCATGGGATTACCTACCTCTACAACAGTTTCTATTGTGTTTGAACTCTTAGGTGCCGCTGTCTGTATGTCATTGATTAAAATTTATGGAGAAGGTGAGGCTGGAGAAACAATCTTGGATTTAGGTAAATATATTGCTAGTGATAAAGCTATAGAAATCATATTAGGGATTTTACTATCTGTAGTGGTTGCCTTTACCATAGGTGCTATAGTACAGTTTTTATCTAGATTGATGCTTACTTTTAATTATCCCAAAAGGCCTGCTTACCTAGCAGGATTCTTTGGTGGGTTATCCTTAACGAGTTTGTTTTACTTTATTATTGTTAAAGGTTTGAAAGGTGCAGATTTAGGTGGTTTAACTAATTTTCTAAATAGTCTAGACGTTTATACTCTAGTAGGATGGGCAACGGTATTTTGGATGTTGTTCAGTTATCTCTATGTGTATGTGATGAAATGGGACATTTACAAGCTAATTATTATTCTAGGGACTTTTGGACTTGCAATGGCATTTGCTGGGAATGACCTCGTTAATTTTATCGGTGTGCCTATAGGTGCTTATCAAGCATGGGAAGCCTGGAGTGGTAGTGGAGTAGACGCTACAGCTTATGGTATGGCAGCATTAGGGGAAAAACTTCCATCAAATAAATGGTTATTAGTACTTGCTGGAGTTATTATGGTGGTTACTTTGTGGTTTTCTTCAAAAGCACAAGCCGTTGTAAAAACATCAGTAGATCTTGCAAGACAAGATAGTGGTACAGAACGTTTTCAATCTAATGCTCTTTCTAGAATTTTAGTACGTTACTCACTTAACGCTGCCGAGGCTATACAGCATATTCTACCTGAAAAAGCTACTAATTATATTGCTTCTAGATTCGAAAAATTACCAGAGCCAGCAGTAGTGCCTAAGCATGCTGATAAGCCTGCCTTTGATTATGTGAGAGCAAGTGTTAACCTTATGGTCGCTAGTATATTAATATCGATTGCCACTTCTTTTAAATTACCATTATCAACTACCTATGTGACATTTATGGTTGCTATGGGAACATCACTAGCAGATCGAGCATGGGGAACAGAAAGTGCTGTGTATCGTATTGCAGGTGTACTTAATGTAATAGGTGGATGGTTTTTCACTGCATTTAGTGCCTTTACAGCGGCTGCAGTATTTGCGTTGATTATTTATTATGGTGGATTCTATGCTATACTAGGTCTAGTTGTAGTAGCCATTGTCTTATTAGTACGCAGCTTTGTAAATCATAAGAATAGTCAACTGGTAGAAAAAGAAACAGAAGAGCTTAAAAAGGCTGAGAGCAATACCATTCAAGGTATCATTGATGAAAGTTCAGAAAATGTTGCTGCTGTATTCAAACGTTCTAAGCGTATTTATAAAAATACACTAGATGGATTAATATCACAGGATTTAAATATCTTAAAATCCTCAAAGAAAGAGGCTAATAAGTTAAGTGGCGAGATTGATGGATTGCGCAATAACATCTTTTATTTAATTCGTAATCTAGATGAACAACACCTAGGTGCATCTAAGTTCTATATTGAAGTACTAGGAAACCTGCAGGATATATCACAATCACTAGATTATATTTCAAAATCTGCAACGACACACATTGATAATAATCATAAGAGCTTAAAGTTTACTCAAATTAAAGATCTTAAAGAGATTATATTGAGAAGTCACGAAGTATTTGCGGTATCTCAAACCATTTTTACTAAAAAGGACTTTGGTAAACTGGCTGAAATCATCACTTTAAAACAAGAGCTTCTAGGGCTAATTGATCAAAAGATTGATAAGCAAGTAAAGCGTACAAAGGACACTGAGAACTCTCCTAAAAATACGACCTTATACTTTGGTCTTTTATTAGAAACTCGCGACCTCATGAATGCCGCGATGAATGTAGTAGAACGCTATTATACAGAGTATGACGCAAAACGTTTTGAAGACTAAAACGTATCGTGACTATCATAAAAAATCCTGCCTTGTAAAAGGCAGGATTTTTTGTTTCATCAAGAAATAATAATCACTTTCACCTACTACAATAGCTTTTCTATGCGGTAAGGTAAATTGGAGTACGCTTTCGCGAAAGCGTAACATGAGTAGCTAAAAGGGTTATTTACATCAGGTTTAGTGCATTTGTCTTATTTAAATAAACATGTTATTTATGATCTAAAAATGGAATGTAATTGCATTCTATCCAAGTCATTTGTAGCTTAAGCAATGACACAAAAAAGCCCTTCTCAATAAAGAAAAGGGCTCTATTAACAACCAGTTTTATAGGGATAAACTAGGCTGCTTCTATATGTTCTTCCACTTTAACAGTTTTAGGAGATCTAAATCTTCTCCATCTAAGTTTTATACGGTGAACCATGTACAATAATACCGGTACAATTACTAAGGTTAAGAAAGTGGCAAATATCAATCCGTATATCACGGTCCAGGCAAGTGGTCCCCAGAAAATTACATTGTCTCCACCGACAAATATCTTAGGGTCAAACTCGCTAAATAATGTAAAAAAGTTGATGTTTAAACCTATCGCGAGAGGTATAAGTCCTAGCACAGTTGTTATAGCCGTCAATATTACAGGTCTTAAACGTGCTTTACCACCTTTTACGATAGCATTAAACATGTCTTCTTTACTAATGATATCATCATCTTTTAGGTCTAGTTGTTCTCTGCGGCGCAGTTTAAGTATGTCTATATAATCGATCAGGACCACACCGTTATTTACAACAATCCCAGCTAGTGATATGATTCCCATCATAGTCATTAATATGACAAAAGAATCACCTGTAACGATAAGACCTAAGAATACACCTATGAAACTTAAGAAAATTGCTACCATGATTATAGTAGGTTTAGAAATAGAACCGAATTGAAAAATAAGAATAAGGAAGATTAAAAATAATCCACCAAATAAAGCACTCATTAAAAAGGTCATTTCTTTATTTTGCTCTTCAATTTGACCGGTATAATCTATTTTAATATCCTTAGGTGTCTCAAAATCTAACATCTCGTTTTGGATGTCTGCTACAACGGCACCAGCATCAGTAAAACCTGGTTTTAAAGCAGAATATACGGTTACTACACGTTTTGCATCTTTATGCTTTATAGCACTGAAGCTAGAGGTGTTTTTTTGCTGTGCAATAGCACTTACAGGTACTTCTTTAATCTGTCCTGTTGCCATGTCTCTAAAAGTGATGCGTTGATTAAAAATAGCGCTGCGATCATAACGTTGCTCTTCATTAAAACGGATATTGATATCATAGTCTTCACCTTCATTTTTATAAATTCCGGCTTTTTCTCCGAAGACAGCACGACGCAATTGCATACCTACCTGACTATTGCTAACTCCTAGTTCACCTGCTTTTTCACGATCGACACTCACTAGCATAGAAGGTTTACTTCTGTTAACGTCAACTTTTAATTGGTCTACACCAGCCACGTTACGAGCATTAAGGAATTTCACCATTTGCTCTGCAGTTACAATAAGTTCACCATAATCATTTCCTTCAAGTTCGATGTTTACAGGATAGCCTTGTGGTGGTCCGGCGGCATCTTTTTCTACAGAAATAGATACACCTGGATAGACACCAGCTAGTGCTTCTTGAACTTTTTTGCGCAGCACCTCACTATCTTTTCCATTACGGAATTTGTACTCACGCATACTTGCAGTGATTTTACCTTTATGTGGCATTTCTGCAGCACTTCCACCATCAGTTTGAGGATTTCCTGCGCCCATTCCTACCTGTGACACGGCACTTTCTACTAAAAAGTTACGGTCACCTTCCATATATTCCTCTGCATTAATAATTTCAAATACACGAGATTCAATTTCTTTAGTAATCTGATTTGTTTTTTCTATGGCAGTTCCTTGTGGATATTCTACATAGACTATAATCTGATTAGGCTTATTATCTGGGAAGAACTCAATCTTTGTCCTACCAGATCCTATGGAGCTACCGAAAGCCATTAAAACAGCCACAAACATAATGAACATACCACCTATAAAGAGATAAGGTTTTATACCGCTCAAGGCAAATTTTAAAAAGTTTTCATAGACTTTATCCAACCAAGCAAGAAATGTTTTTTGGAATCCACGTGTTAATGGTTTGATAAGGTATTTGTATAACCAGAAAAGAATAACTGTTAATACCATAACGCTACCTAAACCTCTAACAGGTCCACCGACTATAAGAATAAATATCCCTAAGGTTCCCATAATAGCCGTCAGGTATAGCAGTTGTTTTACACTTAGATTACGATCTTCAATTTCCATGAATTTTGAAACCAACATTGAATTAAAGAAAATGGCAACAAATAAGGAACTACCTAAAACTATAGATAAAGTTATAGGGAAATAAATCATGAATTGCCCCATCAATCCAGGCCATAAACCTAATGGTACAAAGGCTGCTACGGTGGTGAGTGTGGAGATGATAATAGGTATGGCAATCTCACCAACACCTTTTTTAGCCGCCTCAATACGAGACATGCCTTCTTCATCCATCAATCGATATACATTCTCAACTACTACAATACCGTTGTCAACCAGCATTCCTAATCCCATAATCATGGCAAAAAGAATCATCGTATTTAAGGTGTATCCAAAAAAGCTAATGATTGCAAAAGACATGAACATGGACATAGGTATTGCAAACCCTACAAATAGCGCGTTTCTAAATCCTAAAAAGAACATTAAAACACCTACTACTAGTAAAATACCGAAAATGATATTATTAACTAAATCATCTACCTGATTCAATGTCTTTGAGGAAAGATCATTTGCGATTGTTATATCAAGATCGGCAGGTAAAGCACCAGATTCTTGAGATTCTGTAACGATTGATCTAATAGCATCTGCTGCAACAATCATATTTTTACCAGAACGTTTTTTTACATCTAGCATCACTACTTGATCACCGTACTCACGGGCAAAGGTGTTTTTGTCTTCTTCTTTAAATGTTATTGTTGCAACATCTCTAATGTAAATCGGTCCGTTATCATTTTTAATCACAAAGTTTTCTAACTCCTTTGGGTCGCTTATCTCTCCAACAATTCTTATGGTACGACGCTGACCGCTAGATTTTAAATTACCTGCGCTAACGGTAGCATTTCCACCACGTACGGTGTTCAGGATGTCATCAAAACTTATTTGTGCCGCAGTCATTTTATAGATGTCTACTGCTATTTCAACTTCTAGATCTTGAGCACCACGGATATCAACCTGCTTAATTTGCTCTATATCTTCTATCTCATCCTCAAGGTACTCTGCATAGGTTTTTAATTTTCTAACTGTATAATCACCTTTAATGTTGATATTCATTATAGGCATTTCTTCACTTAAGGTCAGATTAAAAACATTAGGAGTAACAGGCTTGTTATTAAATGTAGGCCAGTCTTCTCCAGCACTTTCAGAGTCTACTTCATCTTTTACTAGTTGTTTTGCCGTCTCTACTTCAATATCCTCATCAAATTCAACAATGATAATCGAGTAGTCTTCTTGAGAAGTCGATTCTGTCTCGGTGACACCAGAGATATTTTTTAATTTATCTTCTAATGGATCTGTTATTAATCTTTCAACATCTTCAGCCGTGTTACCAGGCCATACACTTGAGATATAAATTTTAGTTTCCTTTATTTCAGGAAAATCTTCTCTAGGCATATTATTGTATGCACTTAAACCTAGGAAGAATATAATAGCCATCATTACATAAACAACTGTAGAGTTGTCTATGGCCCATGAGGAGAGTTTAAACTCTTTATCACTTTTCTTTTTAGTAGCCATGATTAAGAGTTTTTAATGTCTATTAATTGTCCTTCTCTTACGGTACGTGCACCTTCAGTAATTACTTGATCACCTATTTTAAGCCCTTCAGTTATTTCTATTAGGTCACCGCTAGCTTTACCTGTAGTTACTTTACGTCTTATCGCTTGTACTCCATCTTCAGACTCATTAACAATCATTACATATTGTTCACCTTCTTGATTTTCACTGATGACACTCAATGGTACTAGAATAGCGTTTTCAGAAGTGTAGTCATTAATTTTTAATCTTGCAGTAAGATTAGGCTTAATATTTCCTGTTTTGTTATCTACAGGAATTTCAATAGAAAATGAACGATTTGCAGGATTAATGTAACTACTCGTTTGTCTAATTGTACTTTCTGTTTTTTCAGATAATACAGGGAATTCTACCGTTACTTCAGTACCTTTTTTAATTGATGTAATATACGTTTCTGGTACATCAACATTGATGTACATATCTTTCAAAGAAACTAATCTGAATAAGGCAGTCATTCCAGGACTTACCACATTACCTTGCTCTGTAATGACGTCATCTATAGTACCAGCAAAAGGTGCTCTAACGGTAGTTTTAGATAAAGTGCGTTGCATAGAACTTATAGCTTTACTTTGTCCTTCATAATTAGCTTTTGCCTGCAGAAATTGGATTTCAGAACCTATGTTTTGATCCCATAATCTTTTTTGACGCTCAAAAGTGGTCTTAGCAAGCTGTTCTTGTACTTGCATTTGTTGAATCTGTTGTGATAATCCACCATCATCTATTTTTGCAAGAATTTGCCCAGCGACAACCTTCTGTCCTTCTTTTACATATACTTGCGTTAACAATCCAGACATCTCTGGCATTATGGTGATGTTTTGTTTAGTGTCAACACTACCTTGAAGTTCTATAAAATGATCAAATAGAGTGTCTTTTACAATCATTGTACTTACCTGTGTATTGATAGGCTTATCACCATGCTCGTTTTGATAATCTTGTATTTTTTTTAGAGTTTCGTCGATAGACGCTTTTTGATTATTTAGCTCTGTCTTCTTTGCTGCGATTGCTTTTTCATCACCTTGCGCTAGTAGCTCGTCTATAGAAGGAGATTTACCACCACAAGAAACGATAAGTGCTGTTGTAAGTATGATTAATATTTTTTTCATGATAAGAATGTTCAGTGGTGAAATTTAGTTTTTGGTTGTGTAATTGGGTAGGTTAAGTATGGTTTCCAAGTTTGCTTTTTCTGTAATTACTTGATACATACTATTCAGATACTCTGCTTGTGTGCTGTATAATTGAGTTTGTGCCTGTCTTAGGTCAAAACTGGTGGCGATTCCTTCTCTGAATTTTATGGTGTTTTTGTTCTCAATACGTTCTGCCAGTGCTAGATTATCTTTACTAGTGGTATAATTATCAATCGCTGTTTGATAATTGTTTACTGCAGTAGCATAGTTAAGACGTATTTCTTCCATGGTGCGTTGTAAATCAGTCTCGGCTTGATCCCATGCTATTTTAGTACGGTCCTGTGCTGCTTTTCTACCAAAAGAGCTGAAAATAGGTACGTTAATACTAACACCTGCTACCGATTGTTGATACCATGGTTGATTGCTATTAAAAAATGAAAAATCACTATCAAAAGATTGGGTTCCATAATTGATAAAACCACTCACTGTAGGTAACCCTTTTGCTAGTTCTAGTTTGTGTTCTAGGCGTCGTTGTTGCGTGTAATTATAAGCAATCTGGTAATCTACCGATTTATCCATTTCTAAAGATTCCTCAGTTACAGAAGGATCAATATTGCGCATGGTTAATGCTTCAAGATCATCTGTTAGTGTAACAGGAGTTGAAAGTTCTATACCTAACGCTAGTTTTAACATGTCTAGCGCAATCTCTCGTTGTCTCTTTGCACTATTCAATTGATTATCTAGTTGAGATAGTGTGATCTGTAATTGTTCAACATCTTCTTCTTCGGCAAGTCCATTTTCAAAGATTTTAGTAGTCTCATTTAAGTTTTTTTCAAGCGTATTGCGATTTTTAGTGATAATGTCTATGTTTTCTTCCGTGAGTAAAACACCGCCATAAGCATTGATGATTCCTTTTCTGACTTCTAGTTTTGTCTTGTTATTTGCGTTTTCAGAAAAATCTAGAAAGGTTTTAGAAGCCTCTAAAGCAACGATATATGAACCGTCAAAAATCAATTGGGTTAATGTAGCTGTTAAAGTCATGTTTTGTCTAGGCCCAAAAACCACAGGTATAAAGGTGCCAGGAGTACCACCGGCAAGTTCTGCTGGTAAAGGTGTTACCGGTTGCTTCAATTGGTTTTGATAATCAATAGCACCATTGATTTGTGGTAGACCTGTTGCTGTGGTTTCCCATTTTTGCTTTAAAGCTTTAGCAACATCGCGTTTAGCGTTAATAGATTGATAGTTGTTTTCTAATCCGTGCTCGATAGCCTGTTCCAAGGATAAGCTATAGCTGGATGGTGTAGTTTCTTGGCTGTACGCTTTCGCGAAAGCGAGACCAAAAAGCAATAATGTTATTTTAATTTTTAAGGGCATTTAATCGTGATTTGTGTTAGTGATTAGGTTGAGAATTTTACGTCCTGCTGGAGTTACGATACCACGTAAGTGATACTCTAAATAGTGGTCATGAAGTTTTTGAACTGGAAATTGAGTATTAGGAAAAAGGTGTAAGTCCTTAATGCCTTGTAAGCCTACATAGTAGATTCTAGAAACAAAGTCCTTATCTAGATTATCACGATATAAACCTTGCTCTATACCTAGTTCTAGATTTTTATTAACGCATTCCTTCATATACTCAAACTGTATAGCAGTTACCTTTTGATGTACACGTGGATAGTAACGTTGTAATTGATGAATAGGTGATGATTTATCACCTTTAAGAGATGTTAATACCATTTTTTTGATATCATAGAGCTCTTCAATCGGGTTAGTTGATGTGCTGCATATGTGATCTATGCCGCCACAAATAGTGTTAGATATAGCAAGAGTCACCTCTGTGATGAGTTCTTCCTTATTTTTAAAGTAACTATAAAGTGTTTTTTTACTCATACCCATTTCTGAAGATATATCATCCATGGTCACACTCTTAAACCCTAGGTCTAAGAACATCTCAGTAGATTTTTGTAATATCTCAGTTTTAATATCGGTCATATTTTAATTTAAGCAGCTGCAAATATAAACAGCGGAAACTTTAAAAACGATTAGAGTTTCCAAAGTTTTACAATTGTTTAACATAACCTGTAGGTAAAAGATTCTTTTCTTATCCTTTAGGTATGATTACTTTTACCATATGAATGAAATGTCCCAATTAAGAACTGTCTTTCTAGAAGCGTTAACATCTAGAGTTACCGCACAAGAGCCTGTATCTTTATATGATCCAGTACACTATATATTACAATTAGGTGGTAAGCGGCTGCGACCACTACTGACTCTTATGAGTGCACAGATGTATGGTGTGAGCATTGATAAGGCTATGGATGCTGCTATTGCGGTAGAGGTATTTCACAACTTTACTTTGTTGCATGATGATATTATGGATGCTGCAGACTTGCGTCGTGGTAAAGAAACGGTACATGTCAAATGGGATGTAAATACAGGTATTTTATCTGGTGATGCAATGTTAATTATGGCTTACCAGTTATTTAATTCTTATGATCCTGAAACTTTTTATGAGTTGAATCAGGTTTTTTCAAAGACCGCGCTTGAAGTCTGTGAAGGACAGCAATATGATGTAGATTTTGAAACAAGAGATGATGTAACAATACCAGAATACATCAACATGATTAAATTAAAAACTTCTGTTCTGGTAGGTTGCGCATTACAAATGGGAGCGATTATCGCAGGAGTAGATAAAAAGGAACAGGAACTGATTTATGATTATGGAATTAATTTGGGACTCGCCTTTCAATTAATGGATGATTATTTAGATGCCTTTGGTAATCCAGAAACCTTTGGTAAGGAAGTAGGTGGTGATATAAGAGAGAATAAAAAGACTTATTTGTATCTAAAGAGTATTGAAGATGAAGGTTGTGCTACTGAGCTTAAAGAATGGTTTGCTATGGATTATCAAGAGATGAATGAAGAGCAAATTGAAACAAAAAAAGAAACGGTAAAAGTATTTTTTGAAGAAAGCGGTGGTGCTGTTGCAACTCAAGACGCCATAAAAACTTATACAGATAAAGCACTTAATATTATAGAGCAACTAGCTATAAGCGATGACTCTAAAAAGCAGCTTACTGCTTTTTCACTTGATTTAATGAGTCGTGTTAGTTAATGAGTGATTTACTACCACAAATACAAGAAAAGTTAGAGTCTAGACATCATGTGTTTACGATTTATAAAAATCAGGTAAATAAGGATCTGGAGCGATCTGGATTTGAGGCCATAGAAGAAAATAATCCTAAAGAGTTTCTCATGGAGCTAGCTTCGTTACTTAATGAAGCTATAGAAGACTCAAATCCTAAACTACAACAACTCTACTATCTAGCAGATGTTCAAGAACGCCATTTGCAACACGGCATCATTCTAGGATTTATAAATCGAGAATGGATTAAGATTCAGTTTAGATTGAGGCAGTAAATTATGACGCTTTCGCGAAAGCGTGTCTTTAAAACAATACTCTTACAAAAGGTTGGATACCATTATTATAAATACTGCGCTCGTTATCATATAGGACATCATATCGAGCACCTATCACAAAGTTACCTTGTCGATAACCTGCGCCTAAAAACAATGCCGGAATCCAATAATTATCATCAAAACTAGCATCTGCAAAGTTTCTATTTACATTTAGATATTCAAAATCAGCACTAACTTGTAGATAGTCTATAGGAGAAGCGATAGCAATCAAGCTACCACCAGCTACCGTTGATTTAAAATCATCAAATCTGTTTAAATCCCTTTCAGAGTAACTGTAATTGAGACCTACACCTAGTCCTACCGTATTGTTTACTTGATAAATAGCTTGTGGAGCAATTAAAATTGATGTAAAATTATTACCAAAGTTGGCACCTACGTTTCCTCCAAATCTTACATTATTCCAAAAATTAGAGCCTTCTTTATCTTGTTGGCCATTAGATTGATAAAAAAATAGGCTGCAAACTAAGAATATCGTAATTGATAGGGTAGATGTGTTTTTCATAATGCTGTTTTTTAGCAAATTCAATAGTTATAAATATACAAAAGTCGATGTCATCCGAGCACTTTTCTTTATTTTTGCTCTTACATTTGATAAAAAGGAGAATTCCTTCGATATATGGACAAGTTTTCATTTCTGAACGCCGCACATACCGCGTACTTCGCACAACTTTACGACGAATATTTAATCAATCCAGATAGAGTAGAGCCATCTTGGCGAGCTTTCTTTCAAGGTTTCGACTTTGGGATGGAAAGCGCCCATGAAGGTGATTTTGAGATGGATCAGGCCGCAGCACCAGTTGCGATTCCTGCTCACGTTCAAAAAGAGTTTCAGGTTGTTAAATTAATAGATGCTTACCGCACACGTGGTCATTTATTTACCAAGACTAATCCTGTAAGGGATCGTCGTACTTATGAGCCTACACTCGATTTAGTAAACTTTGGTCTTTCTGATGCAGACTTAAATACAGAGTTTGATAGTGGTGACTTAATAGGAATTGGTAAAACAAGTCTTAATAATATTATCGCTCACTTAAAACAAGTATACTGCGAGAGTATAGGTGTAGAGTATATGTATATACGTAAGCCTGCAGAGGTGAAGTGGATACAAAACTGGTTGCATAAAAACAATAATCACCCTAGTTTTTCTAAGGATGATAAATTGCAAATTCTTAAGAAATTAAATGAAGCTGTTTCTTTTGAATCCTTCTTACACACAAAATATGTTGGTCAGAAACGTTTCTCTCTAGAAGGAAATGAGTCTTTAATTCCTGCACTTGATTCTTTAGTAGAAAATGCTGCAAATAAAGGTGTTAATCACTTTGTTCTAGGAATGGCACACCGTGGTAGATTAAATGTGCTAACTAATATCTTTGGTAAGCCAGTGACAGATATCTTTTCCGAATTTGATGGAAAAGATTATGAGCAAGACATTTTTGATGGTGATGTAAAATATCACCTAGGTTATACTAGTAAACGTAAAACAGATAGTGGTAAGGATATCAATATTAATATTGTACCTAACCCGTCACACCTTGAAACTGTGGGAGCAGTAGTAGAAGGAATTGCACGTGCAAAACAGGACATGCATTCTCCAGAAGATTTTTCAAAAGTATTGCCTATCGTATTACACGGTGATGCGGCAATCGCTGGTCAAGGTATTGTATATGAAGTAGTGCAAATGGCACAACTTGATGCTTATAAAACTGCTGGTACCATTCACATGGTGGTTAATAACCAGGTAGGTTTTACAACTAATTATTTAGACGCTCGTTCTTCAACGTATTGTACAGACATCGCAAAAGTGACCTTGTCACCAGTACTACATGTTAATGCAGATGATGCAGAGGCTGTTGTACATGCTATGAACTTTGCTCTAGATTACCGTATGGAGTTTGGTCGTGATGTATTTATAGATTTATTAGGATATAGAAAGTATGGTCATAATGAAGGTGATGAACCTATGTTCACACAGCCTCAATTATATAAAGCTATTAAGAAGCATGAGAATCCACGTGATATTTATGCTGATAGACTTCTTAAGGAAGGCGTTATCGATAAAAATACGGTAGAGAAGTTTGAGACTGCTTACAAAAGTGAGCTTGAGGAACAACTTGCGACCTCTCGTGAAAAAGAAAATACCATCATCACACCATTCATGCAAGATGAGTGGCAAGGTTTTGAACAAGCCACTGAGGTAGAGATGATGAAAAAGGTGGAGACAGGTGTAGACCGCGAAACCTTAGAAAAAATTACAGCAACGATTTCTAAACTGCCTGAAGATGAAAATTTCTTTAGAAAAATTAAGAAGTTGATTCTGGACCGTCGCAAAATGTTTGATGCAGATAAACTGGACTGGGCAATGGGAGAACACCTAGCCTATGGTAGTTTAATGATGGAAGGATACAATGTGCGCATGAGTGGACAAGATGTAGAGCGAGGAACGTTCTCACACCGTCACGCTGTGGTAAAATCAGAGAATAGTGAACATGAGTTTATTTTACATAATCTTATAGATGGTGTAAAAGGTAAAATGGACATTTATAACTCACACCTTTCAGAATATGGTGTTGTAGGTTTTGAATATGGATATGCACTAGCACAACCGCAAACACTTACTATCTGGGAAGCACAATTTGGTGATTTCTCAAATGGAGCACAAATCATGATGGATCAATACATCAGTGCTGGTGAGGATAAATGGAAAAATCAAAACGGTCTGGTTAAATTATTACCACACGGTTATGAAGGTCAAGGAGCTGAGCACTCAAGTGCTAGAATAGAGCGTTACTTGCAACTATGTGCAAAGGATAATATGTTTATGGCAAACTGTACAACGCCAGCAAACATGTTCCATTTGCTACGTCGTCAGATGTTAGTAAATTATCGCAAGCCATTAGTTGTGTTTACACCTAAGTCTTTATTGCGTTATCCTAAAGCGGTAAGTGCAGTAGATGAGTTAGTAAACGGACATTTTCAAGAAGTAATAGATGTTGATGGAGACGCTTTCGCGAAAGCAGAAACACTAGTATTCGTATCTGGTAAGTTCTATTATGATTTACTAGAATACCGAGAAGAAAATAATCGCACAGACGTTGCACTGGTAAGACTAGAACAATTGTTCCCATTACCGATTGAGCAAATACAAGAAGTGATGAAAAAATATGGTTCTAAAAATGTCGTATGGGCACAAGAAGAACCTAGAAATATGGGTGCTTATGCACATCTTATGTTGCACATGCCAGAGACTAGAAACTGGCGTGTGTGCTCAAGAAATATGTATGCAGCACCAGCCTCAGGTAGTTCAACACGATCTAAGGCAAGACAAGCAAGAATAATAGAAGACGTATTTAATACCAACAAATAAGATTATGGCTCTAGAAATGAAAGTGCCTTCACCGGGCGAGTCGATTACAGAAGTAGAAATAGCAGAATGGCTAGTTGCCACTGGCGATTGGGTTGAAAAAGACCAAGCAATTGCCGAGGTGGATAGCGATAAAGCAACACTTGAATTACCTGCCGAGGCTAGTGGTATCATTACCTTAAAAGCTGAAGAAGGTGATGCAGTTGCTGTAGGTGCTGTAGTCTGTCTAATTGATACCGAGGCTGCAAATCCTAATGGCGGATCTCAAGATGTTGAGAACGCTCCATCTAGTATGGGTGGTGGCGATGAAGGAGGAAACAATGGCGACGTTGCAACGGAAATGAAAAAGGATGCACCGGCTGATAAGTCTGCAAACTCTGAAAAAGCTCCGCAACCTGCACAAGCTAAAGAAACTTATGCTAGCGGTACGGCAAGTCCTGCTGCAAAAAAGATTCTAGATGAGAAAGGTGTAGATGCAAAGTCTGTTTCTGGAACTGGTCGCGATGGTCGTATTACTAAAGACGATGCTGTAAACGCAAAACCATCTATGGGAACACCAGGAGCTGGATCACGTGGTGAATCTCGTACTAAGCTTTCTATGTTACGTAGAAAAGTTGCAGAACGTTTGGTAAGTGTTAAGAACGACACAGCGATGTTGACTACTTTTAATGAGGTAGACATGAAGCCTATCTTTGACTTACGTAAAGAGTACAAAGAAGACTTTAAAGCAAAGCATGGTGTAGGATTAGGATTTATGTCCTTCTTCACTAAAGCGGTTACTAGAGCGCTAGAAATGTATCCTGCTGTTAATTCTATGATTGACGGTAAGGAGATGGTTTCTTTTGATTATAAAGATATTTCTATTGCTGTATCAGGTCCTAAAGGATTAATGGTACCGGTAATAAGAAATGCAGAGAACTTATCTTTTAGAGGTGTAGAAGCTGAGGTAAAAAGATTAGCATTAAGAGCTCGTGATGGAGACATCACAGTAGACGAAATGACTGGCGGTACCTTTACCATTACTAATGGTGGAGTCTTCGGTAGTATGATGAGTACACCTATTATTAATCCACCTCAGAGTGCGATTCTAGGAATGCATAACATTATTGAGCGTCCAGTAGTCGTAGATGGAAATATTGTTGCAAGACCGATGATGTATCTAGCCGTTTCTTATGATCACCGTATCATTGATGGTAAAGAATCTGTAGGTTTCTTAGTAGCAATTAAAGAAGCGCTAGAAGATCCTATCAACATCTTAATGGATGGAGACGTTAAGAAGGCGTTGGAAATGTAAAAATTTCCTAATTATAATTTATAAAGCCCAAAGGTTTTTAAAAACCCTTGGGCTTTATTGTAAACGGAAGAAAAAAATCCTCTATAAAAACATAGTTTTTATAGAGGATTTTCATGTTATGAAAGTAGCTTTTAAAATTTAAAAGGATATTCCTGATACTTATTATGATATAGAGATTTAATAATTCTTAATAGTTGCTCTTCCTTACTCAAATATGCTGTGTCTATTAATTGACCATCTGATAATTGATCAATTTCATCCCTTAGAGCGATAGAATTAGATTTAAATAAGAATCCTTTGTACTCTATCAACCATGTGATTTTTCCTAAAGAAGTCTCCCAATCTGAATTACTAATAGAAATCTCAACACCATTTTTGTTTTTTAATCTTAATACATCAGTGATGCTAGATGTAGAGATTGTGAAAAATTTTGGGTTTATAAAGATATCATTTATTTCCTTCGAGTTTAGGTTGTTAATATCTGAAGATAAGCTTTTTACGTTGCTGTACACTTCACAACGATTTTCTTTGTTAAATTGAAATCTATCATAATATTTGGAAAACATTATCTCGAAATCATCTTCAATACAATCAAACTCCTTCATAAAATTTGACAGTTCTTTTTTAGTTATACCAAATTCCTTAAAAGTCAATTGGTGATTTATATTTTGCACAGTCATCTTGGTAATATGTAAGACCTGATTCAAAAATAGTTTCTTAGGTATAAAGTTTTCAATGGAATTGTTTGAGGATACTAGGTTAAAATTGACACCCGATAGGTCGTACTGATAAGAAATCATGCTATAATGAAAGCAGCCTGCTGATATTTTTTCTAAGAATACTTCATTTGGCTTAAAATTTTGAAGTTCTCTAAGTAAAGATGTTGTATCAAATTCAGATAATACATTTGTAGATGTATCGAGCTCGAAATAACCATCATCAGCATTACCAGTTATCAATTTATCTTCATAAACAAAAAGGTTATGGTAAGTGTTCTCGTTAATTATATTCCATTTCTCATCATTACTTTGCTTTAAAATTCCTAATTCATAATTATAAGCATAATTACTACCTTCAAATTCTACAACTTCTGAGAACTCAGGTAGGTCCATTTGACCCAACGACAATTGAGTCAAAAACAAAATTGATATGAGAATATAAAATCGCAATAAATTTAAATTTTACTCACCTACCACACCAGCACTCACATTCACCTCACGATTAATCTTCTTAATCATTCCCTGCAATGCTCTTCCTGGTCCAACTTCTATAAATTCAGTAGCACCATCGGCAATCATATTTTGAACAGATTGTGTCCATTTTACAGGACCTGTAAGTTGATAAATAAGATTTGTTTTAATCTCATCTACTGCTGTTGTTCCTAGGGTAGTTACGTTTTGATATACTGGGCAAGAAGGAGCTTCAAACTCGGTCGTTTCTATAGCTGCCGCTAGTTCTTCACGTGCCGGTTCCATTAATGGTGAATGGAATGCTCCACCTACTGGTAGCATTAAGGCGCGTTTTGCACCTTTTTCTTTTAAAGCTTCGCAAGCTTCTTCTACCGCTTTAGTAGCGCCAGATATTACAAGTTGTCCTGGACAGTTATAGTTAGCTGCAACGACAATACCATCTATGCTTTTACATACATCTTCTACTACTGCATCGTCTAATCCTAAAATTGCTGCCATGGTACTCGATTGATGTTCGCAAGCGGCTTGCATCGCAAGAGCACGCTTAGAAACAATCTTTAATCCATCTTCAAAACTTAGGGTGCCTACTGCAGTAAGTGCGCTTAATTCACCCAGTGAATGACCTGCCACCATTTCTGGTTGGAAAGAGTCACCCATCATTTTTGCAAGAATTACAGAATGTAAAAAGATAGCAGGTTGGGTCACTTTGGTTTCCTTTAATTCCTCAGCAGTTCCTTCAAACATGATTTTTGAAATTTCAAAACCTAGGATTTCATCTGCTTTATTAAAAAGTGCTTTTGCTTCTGGAAATTGATCATATAAGTCTTTACCCATTCCTGTGAATTGAGCTCCTTGACCTGGAAAAACGTATGCTTTCATATTGTAGTTGTTAATTGCAGTGGCAAATTTAATGAAAAGTAGTTACTAGGTTTATTGATTTCAATATTGCCATTAATCTTAAAATCAAAGCCTTGATTATTGTTGATTAGTTTTAAAATTTATATGCGCTCCCAAGTTTCAAAGTCAAAAGCATATTCATGCTTATCATCTGCTGGATGATGCTCTGTGCGTATAAGCTTCCACTGTTTTTCATCAAACTCTGGAAAATAGGTGTCCACATCAAAACTACCGTGGACTCTAGTTAATTCAATACGGTCAGCTACTTCAAGCCCTAGTTTATAAATTTCGCCACCACCTATTATAAAAGGTTCTTCATCACTAGAGGCAGCAGCTAGTGCCGTAGATAAATCATGTACTACGATTCCACCATCAGTTTTAAAATTAGCATCTCTAGTTAATATGATATGAGTGCGATTAGGTAGCGGTTTAGGGAAACTTTCAAAGGTTTTGCGACCCATTATAATGTGATGACCAGTAGTAAGAGATTTAAAACGTTTAAAGTCATCTGGCAAGTGCCATACTAGATCGCCGTCTTTACCTAACTCGTTGTTTGCTCCAGCAGCAGCTATCATGGTAATAACACGTTTTTTAGAAACAGGTGTATTTATAATTTTGGTTTCCGGTAAAGGATTTGATTTAGTTACTTTTTCTTCTATTTGAGCGATGCGATCCTTTTGTTTTTGAACCAACCTTTCATACTGACGTTTTTCCCATCCTGGTCCTAGTAGTCTATTGGTAATAAATACCTTAAAAGCATGATAGATTAAAATAAGCAGCCACACAAATAAGACCCAAACCCACCATTCTACATTAAGAATACGCAAGGGCTCTTGTTGCATTAATACCTGACTGATGATAATCAAACCTACTGCGCCCACTAGAAAAACAACAAAATGTGTAAATAAACCGCGCTTTTCTTTAATGCGACGCTGTGCATTTTCAATCATTTCCTTTTGAACTGGATCAATCGCAGGTGTTTCTTTTTTCTTTCTACCGAACATATGATGTACTTTTATATTCAAATTTAAGCAGTTCTAGCTCTTTTCAATCTTTACAAATGCATAAAATAAGATCTCAGTATCCCATTCTTGAAAAATACACCTATCTCAATACGGCAAACCATGGCTTAATTTCTCAAGAATTAATGGACTATAGAATCAATGAGATGGAAAAAATGCGAGATCAGGCTAGTTTATACACAAATACTAGAAACGATTTTATAGATGAAGTGAGGACCACTATAGCGCAATTTGTAGATGCGACGATAGAGAATACTGCTGTGATTCCTAATTTCTCTACAGGCTTCAACACGCTGATAGAAGGTATTGATAAGCAGTCTACATTTTTATTGCTAGATGGTGATTATCCATCTGTAAACTGGCCAGTGGAGACTCGTGGTTTTAATTGTTTTTATGCGACTATCAATGAGAACCTTGAATCAAATATTCTTGAAGCTTGCGAAATGCATCAACCTGATTTTTTCTGCTTTTCTGTCGTTCAATATATTTCTGGAATTAAAATTGACTTAGAATTTGTAAAGCAGCTTAAAGATCAGTTCCCAGAGATGGTAATCATTGGTGATTTAACTCAATACGTAGGAACAGAGCGATTCCGCTTTCGCGAAAGCGGACTAGATATCATCCTAGCAAGCTGTTATAAGTGGTTAAATGCAGGTGATGGAAATGCGTTTATTTGCGTTAAAGAACAGATCAAGGAAGTAATTAAACCCACCAGAATTGGTTATCGCAGTACTAAAAATGTTAACGATACAATACCTGAGTTCATAGGCAGATTTGAACCTGGGCATCAAGATATGATCGCTTTTGGTAGTTTGAAACTAGCGCTGGAAGTCGCGTTAAAAATAGGTCTAGATAAAATACAAACTGAACTGCAACACTGGTCTGAAATAGCTAAGGCCGAATTTGAAAGTCGAGATTTATTAGATGAGGCCATAGTAAAGAGAAAACAACATTCTACCATTTTTAATATTAAAGGAAGTCATGATTTATATAATAAGCTCTTAGATCATGGCGTTGTCACCTCATTAAGAGGTAATGGAATAAGAGTTAGTTTCTCTTATTTTAATAACGATAAAGACCTTGCTAGACTACTGGAAGTATTAGATTTGTAATACAACGATTACCACAATATGCAACATACGTATATATTATTCTTCTTTTTATGCTCTGTTATGGGATATTCTCAAAATCCTAATGATTGTACAGACGCCATATTATTATGTGGTGATACTAGTTTTGGTATCAGTCCTTCTGGGATAGGAGTTAATGAATTTGCGCAAGCTGGTAATCCTGTGCCTACTTGTTTCTCATTTCAGACTAATCAAGCTTGGTTTAGAGTAGAGGTACAAACAACGGGTACTTTTAGTTTTGCATTGTCACCAGATACGGCTCAAGCAGATTATGATTTTGCAGTTTTTGGACCTGTAGTGGATTGTGATAATTTAGGCGCAGCTATACGTTGTTCCAGTACAAATCCGCGTGATGCAGGTGTGACTGGTGAAACAGGTTTAAATAGTGTAGAAACGGATTTTATTGAAGGTCCTGGTGCAAATGGTAATGGTTTTTTACAAGAACTTACCGTTAATGCTGGCGAGGTATATTATGTGATTGTTGCACTTGCAGTAGGTACTGGTGGTTTTAGTATCAGTACTGGCGGTACTGCAGACTTGCCACCTGCGCCAGTAGCAAATCCTCTAATGGATTTGGAAGTTTGCGATAATGCTGGTGCACAAGATGGTTTTAGAGAATTTGATTTTAGTTCATTAAACTCTGATGTGTTATTAGGTCAGACCAATACCACAGTGACTTATCACGAATCACTAAACGATGCAAACATAGGTATCAATGCAATCACTTTCCCATATACTAATATTACAAATCCGCAGGATATATATGTAAGAGTTATTAGAAACGATTCTGATTGTACTGACTTTACAGATTTTACCATATTAGTCGATGATCCTAATATCGATACGGATATAGATCCATTTATTATTTGTTCAGATAATGCTACAGAACCATTTGATTATAATACGGTCATTGATTCTATATTACCCAATGCTAGTAGCTTTAATGTGACTTATCATCTAACGCAAATGGATGCGCAAGATGGTCTAAATGCTCAAGGCTCTATGTTTACTGCAACTACAACTGAAGAATTTTACTTTATTAGGGTTGTTGATCCTACTGGTTTATCTTGTGATTATGTTTTAAATACATCAATATTTGTCGCAAATCCACCAGCAATTGCGATTCCCGTAGATTTATTTCTATGTGATGATGATTTTGATGGTTTTTTGAATGTTGCATTAACAGATCAAAATAATGAGATCTTAAATGGATTAGATCCATTATTGCATCAAGTGACCTTTTATGAGAGTGCAGCAGATAGAACCGCTGGACAGAACGCGCTAAACAGTAGTTTTACTACGACACAAAATCCGCAACGCATTTATGTGAGAGTAACAGAAACGAGTACCACTTGTTTTAGTGATGTTGATTATCAAATTACGATAAGGCCTAGACCTGTTTTACAAAGTCAGGACGATATTATAGTATGTGTTGATGCTGTGGTACCTACCACCATTAGTGTCGCTGCCGGATTTGATTTTTATGAATGGAATACTGGTGAAATGGGCGCAACGACTAATAGTATTGATATCAATCAACCAGGTGATTATACCGTTACAGTGACTAATAACTTTGGGTGTGAGAGTTCTTTAACCATTACAGCATTACCATCTGACGTTGCAACTATAGATGATATTATCACCCAAGACTTCAGAAGTGGCGATAACACAGCACAATTCATTGTTTCTGGACCTGGTGATTATGAATTTTCAGTCGACAATGGTCCTTTTCAGGATTCTAATTTCTTCAATGGCCTTTATAAAGGCTTTCACACCGTTAGAATAAGAGATAAGAACGGATGTGGAACGATTACCGAAGAGTTTGCTGTACTAGATTATCAGCGATTTTTCACACCTAATGGAGATGGTTTTCATGATTACTGGACGCTCGATGGATTAACAGATTATCCAGATGCTATTATTTTCATATATGATAGATATGGAAAGTTATTACATCAAATGGCTCCAGATGGTATCGGTTGGGATGGAACTTTTATAAATGCTCCCATGCCTTCAAGTACTTATTGGTTTACGCTTAAGATTGAAGGTAAGCCATTAGTAAAAGGATACTTTGCTTTAAAGAGATAATTATCTTAGTTCCGCTTTCGCGAAAGCGAGTTATAAAAACCCTTCAGGTATCCATATTCAATATAATACAAGGCATCTATTTTTTTTTATCTAGACCTCTTCTTATCGCATTTTAATCATAATAAAGATAAAGCTATCATCAACTATGGTATGCAAATTGTTTATAATAATGAGCTATCACTAGTAATCAATGGTTTAACGAATGTGATATCTAGGTAAGATTAAATGTAGTCCAATACCGCATAAAACATACATTAAAACGTTGATAATTGTATTTTATCGATTATTTTTGTCCTCGTATTTTCAAATTACCTAGTAATCAATTTATTAGTGAAGTTTGATATGTACAATTTTAGAATTGAATTATGAAAACTAAAAAATTAATGCTCAAATTTATTTTTACACTTATGATTATGACGCTGGCGAGTGTTTATAGTCATGCACAAGTAGGGATTGATACTGATGTGCCTATGGCGGCTCTAGATATATCTTCTACTGACTCTGGATTGTTAGTGCCTCGTATTGCTCTAACAGACTTAAATACTGCTTCTCCTGTTACTAACCCTAATGGAGCTAGTCTAGTAGATGGAACAATGATATGGAATACAGGTACAGGTGGAGTTCCTTTAACAGGATTTTACTTCTGGCAGGATAGTAAATGGAATCTAGTCGTAAGTGATAATCAACCACAGGTGTATTTTGGTAAGTTGTTAATCACAGCTGCAGGAACTATTGTTATAGAGGATCTGCCTTTTCAACCTAGTGCTATAGAATTTACCGCTGTTAATAGAATTCAAGGTTTTAATGATGGTGGTTACAGATCAGCTTCAAATAATTCAAATGACATCAGAATGGCTGGTGGTCAAACTATGGGATATGCACAAGATTATGGTACAGGTATAGATCAACAGGTAATCTCTAATGGAGCAAATGGTTCTAGTATTAACAATATAGGTACTTATTCTTCAGACAGTCATTGTATAGCTGCTTATTTTGTAAATAATAATGGTGAGCCTATTCATGATAATGGATCGCCTACTGGAGGTACTGATGATCAAGGTGGATTAATATCTGCTTCATTAGTAAACTTTACTGATGATGGATTTACATTAAACGTAGATAATTTTCTAGCTGGATCGACTACAAATGATAGAACTAATCAAATCGTCGTGATTTTTAAGGCATATAGATAATTAAGTATAGAATTGATTTTTTATCATAATCGCGGTCTTATTTACGCGGTTTAGACACCTAGTATAGTTTTTGTAGTGGTGGATTGTCCAATACTTAAGATTGTGGAGACTAGCTTCGCAAAAAAAAGTCATGATTTTGATTTATCGCGTTTGCCTTATTGCATTACTCTTCGGTTTACAGTTTGCACAAGCACAACAATTCCCTTTAGATTTTGAGGGAAATCAATTTCCGTTTACAGGATTTTCTGGCTCTTCTTTTTCTTTTAGAACAGATCCATTACAGTCCTCAAACAACGTAGGTCAATTTTTCAATGATGGTAATCAGTCCAATCAGGGATTTTTTAGAGATCTTTCTACTGCAGTAGATTTGAATGTAGATCAGAATGTGACTTTGAGATTTTATGCGTTTGATCCTAACGCCCATAGTATCTTATTAAAGTTAGAAAATGGAAATCAACCAGATGTAGAGGTGTTAGGTCAGTCCAATGGAGCTGCAAACAACTGGCTAGATATTAATTTTGACTTCTCTAGCGCTATTGAGAGCGCCTCTGGTAATATGATCTCTGCTATAGGACAATACAGTCGGGTAACGATTTTCATTGATTATGGGTCTAATATACCAGGTACTTATCTCATAGACCAAATTAATAATGGTGCTGTTGTTGTCACTCCTAACCCGATAGATGTGGTGTATACAGATTTAGTGTGGTTTGATGAGTTTGATAATGCTGGAGCCAATAATCCTATAGACGCTACAAAATGGTTTCATCAAACCTTATTGCCTAATGGCAATAGTTGGTTTAATGGTGAGCAACAGCATTATACTAATAGGATTGATAATTCTTTTGTAGAAAACGGATTTTTGAACATCGTTGCAAAACGAGAGAATTTTACAGATCAAGGACAGACCAAACAATATACCAGTGCTAGACTTAATTCAAAATTTGCATTCACATATGGAAGAGTAGATGTGAGAGCAAAATTACCTTTTGGCGATGGGACATGGCCTGCGATATGGACTCTAGGTAAAAATATTAATGAAAATGGTGGTTACTGGGATAGTACTCATGGGACAACTAACTGGCCTTTATGCGGTGAGATAGATATTATGGAGCATGGATTAGGTGCTGTTAATCATGTATCTAGTGCTTTACATACTAATTGCGGAGGATGTTCTGGAAATACAATGAATTTTCAGTCAACAACGTTACCGGATGTTGCTAATGATTTTCATATATACTCTATGAACTGGTCGCCACAACAAATCACTTTCTTGATAGACGATGTACCTTTTTACACGTATAATCCTGTAGTAAAAGATGTAAACACCTATCCGTTTTATGAAGATCAATATTTGTTATTAAACATTGCTATGGGCGGCGTTGCAGGCACTATAGATCCTAGCTTTTCACAAAGTAGTATGGTCATAGATTATGTGCGTGTCTATCAAAATACCTTAAGTCTTACAGATGCAGATACTATTAACGCAACGGTTTATCCTAATCCATCTAGCGAGTTAGTTTCTATTGCGAGCACGACGACCATAGATGGTATCGAGCTATACACGATGCTGGGACAGCGAGTTATTGAAAAGACTAGCGAATGCCATACACTAGACGTTTCTAATTACGATAACGGAATGTATGTTTTAAAAATTCATTCAGGCAATCAGGTTCAAACTGAACGATTAGTGGTTTCGCATTAATGATTAATTAATGCGCCTCTAACCAATTCTGTCCAATTCCAACTTCCACATCTAGTGGAACGGTCATTTTATAAGCATTTTGCATTTCATCTTGAATCAGTTTTTTCATATCTTCTAACTCGTCATTATGAATATCAAAAACAAGTTCATCATGTACTTGAAGCAACATTTTAGACTTGCAATTCATTTCTTCAAACTTTTTATGAATGTTAATCATTGCAATCTTGATAATGTCTGCAGCACTTCCTTGTATAGGTGCATTAACAGCATTACGCTCTGCTGCGCCTCGTACTACCGCGTTAGAGCTATTAATATCTTTTAAATAACGACGTCTACCTAAAACTGTTTCTACATAACCATTCTCACGAGCAAAATCTACTTGATCTTGCATATATGCTTTTAGTTTAGGATAGGTAGCATAATAGGTGTCAATCAACTCTTTTGCTTCGCCACGAGATAAGTCGGTTTGATTACTTAACCCAAAGGCACTTACTCCATAGATGATTCCAAAGTTCACTGTCTTTGCATTACTACGTTGTTCTCTTGTCACATCTTCTAGAGCAACATTAAAAACTTTTGCAGCTGTAGAAGCATGAATATCTTCACCGCTTTGGAATGCAGCAATCATATTTTCTTCTTCACTTAACGCAGCAATAATACGTAGTTCTATTTGAGAATAATCGGCAGCTACAAGTGTATAATTTTCATCTCTTGGTATAAATGCCTTACGCACTTGACGACCACGCTCAGTACGAATAGGAATGTTTTGTAAGTTAGGATCTGTAGAACTTAAACGGCCAGTTGCCGCAACAGTTTGCATATAGTTCGTGTGAATGCGTTGCGTTTTGGGATCTACCTGATTAGGTAGAGCATCAACATAAGTAGATTTCAATTTGCTCAAGCCACGATAATCGAGGACATTTTGAATAATTGCATGATCTTTTGCGAGGTAACTTAGGACATCTTCAGCCGTTGAATATTGCCCAGTTTTGGTTTTTTTAGGTTTGTCAACAAGCTTGAGTTTTTCAAAAAGAATAATACCTAGTTGTTTAGGAGAACCTATATTGAACTCTTCTCCTGCGACCTCATAAATGTCTTTTTCTAGTTGAGCGATATCTGTTTCTAAATCACCAGATAGTGAGCTCAAAAAATCTTCATCTAGATTAATCCCTTCTATTTCCATCGCAGCCAGTACATCTAGTAAAGGCATTTCTATATCTTTAAACAACTTGTCCGTTCCTGCACTAGCTAGTTCTGGCGTGAAATGTTCTTTGAGTTGTAAAGTAACATCGGCATCCTCAACCGCATATTCCTTTTGTTTTTCCAGATCCACATCACGCATAGAAAGTTGGTTCTTTCCTTTTTTACCTATTAGTTCAACTATAGATTGTGGTGTGTAATTTAAATACGTTTCGGCCAGTACGTCCATGTTATGACGCATATCAGGATTTATAAGATAATGAGCTAGCATGGTATCGAACATAGGTCCTTTAACATCGACGCCATATTTATCCAGTACTTTAATATCATATTTTAAGTTTTGACCTACTTTCTCAATGGATGTACTCTCAAAGAATGGTTTTAATTGATCGACAATAGCCTGTGCAACGTCTCGATCTTCAGGAATCGGTAAGTAAAATCCTTTTCCTTTTTCCCAAGAAAATGCGATTCCTACTAATTCTGCGGTAAGTGGATCTAGTCCTGTTGTTTCTGTATCAAAACAAACACTTGATTGTTGCATCAACGATTGTAAGAACAATTTAGTTCCCATTCCTTCTTGAACGAGTTGGTACAAATGATCGCTAGTGGCTAGTGTTTTACGACCGGTAGATTCAGACTCTGATGCTGTGCCAGAACCTGGAGCATCAAATAAAGAGAACTGACCAGCTCCTGCAGAGGAATTTGAAACAGATTTTGAACTAACATTTGATTTCGTTTCCGGCAATTCTTTAGAAAATATCTTTGCCAAGGTTTCTTTTGCACGACGGAATTCTAATTCGTCAAAAATCTCATGAACAGCTTCTACATTAGGATCGTCTAACTCATAATTTTTTGCATTAAAAGTGACAGGGCAATCTAGTCTTATGGTCGCTAGTTTTTTAGAAAGCAATCCCAACTCTGCATTGGCGATAACTTTTTCTTTCATCTTACCTTTCAGTTGATCAGTATTAGCAAGAAGCCCTTCCATAGAGCCGTAAGCGGCTATGAATTTTTTGGCAGTTTTGTCTCCTACACCAGGTAATCCAGGGATGTTATCACTAGCATCTCCCATCATTCCTAGATAATCGATCACTTGTTCAGGTCGCTCTACTTCAAATCTTTTTTGTACCTCAGGAATTCCCCATATTTCTATTCCATTACCCATTCGGGCAGGTTTGTACATGAATATATTTTCAGAAACTAATTGAGCATAATCCTTATCTGGTGTTACCATATAAGTAGTAAAGCCTTCTTTTTCGGCTTGCTTTGCTAGTGTTCCTATTAAATCATCTGCCTCGATTCCTTCTACGACTTCAATAGGAATGTGCATGGCTTTTAAAATACGCATGATATAAGGCACCGCTATTTTAATTGCCTCAGGTGTTTCATCTCGATTTGCCTTGTAGTCTTCATACATCTCCACACGATCTGTACTTCCACCTTTGTCAAAGGCAACGGCTAGATATTCTGGTTTCTCTCGTCTTATAACATCAAAAAGCGAGTTTGTAAAACCCATAATCGCACTAGTGTCCATACCAGCACTATTAATTCTAGGGTTTTTAATAAGTGCATAATAACCTCTAAATATTAAGGCATAAGCGTCTAGGAGAAATAATCTTTTATCGTTAGAACCGTCGTTAGTCATCTTCAAATTTTATGAGTGCTAAAGATAAAAAACGAACCTAGGAAAATAGGAATTCAAAACAGCATTTATGACTTTTTATGCACAAGACTTAACCCTTTTAATTAGCAATAGCTAGATAAGTATTTCGCTTTCGCGAAAGCGGGAAAACAATAATCGTTTGGTAGTTATCAGTTAGTTATGATTATTGAATGGATAAGTAGAGAAAATTTTAATATTGCAACGAATTATCCAGAGGTAAACAATATTATGAAACTAGTTATTCAAAGGAATGGGCAAGAGAGTATAAGTTTTTTGAATCTTTTGAGTTCTCTATCTTATCACGATGAGAAAATAAGTCTAAATGAGATGAGTGAAATTTTAAATGATCAAGACGAAAGTGAAATTTTTATTTATGAAGTCAACAATTTAGAAAAAATCGATGAAATAAAGAACATGCTTAATTTTTATAGTGTAAAATTTTCGGTGGTAGATTGAGTCTTATTGGTCTAAAGGCTTTGACTTTTTTTCAATCCGTAACTGTATTCTCTTCAAAATCCTTTCTCAAATCTAGTTTTCTAAAAGTAGGAGAGACCAATGCGGTAGTAATCACGGTTATTAAAGTCATGGTGCCACCAAAAACAACGGCTGTTACGGTTCCCATTAATTTTGCTGTGACACCACTTTCAAAACCGCCCAATTCGTTAGAAGATCCTACAAACATAGAGTTTACAGAAGCTACACGACCACGCATGTGATCTGGAGTTTTAAGTTGTAAAATGGTCTGACGTATGACCATAGAAACACCATCTGTAACTCCACTGAAAAATAGAGCTATAACAGAAATCCAGAACGATGTAGAAAGCCCGAAAACAATAATGCAAACTCCAAAACCAAAAACAGCCATGAGTAATTTCATTCCAGCATTTTTACTAATAGGAATGTAAGCTGTAGCTATCATGGTTAGAATCGCACCTACGGATGGCGCAGCGCGTAAGATGCCAAATCCTTCACTACCGACATCTAAAATTTCTTTGGCAAAGATGGGTAGTAACATTACCGCACCACCAAATAATACAGAAATCATGTCTAGTGTTAATGCTCCTAAAATCGCTTTGGTCTTAAATACAAATCCTAAACCTTCTTTTAAACTTTGTAAAATAGGTTCGTTAATTTTTGTGTTATGAATAGGCTTTTTGGAAATAAAGAATACGGTAATAAAAGCGAGAGAAACCATGCTAAAAACAATGCATAATGACCAGTGTACACCAAACCAACTAATCGCAAACCCTGAAAAAGCGAGTCCTGCAACTGATGCAATTTGCCAGGCAGAACTGCTCCAAGTTGCTGCATTAGGATATGCTTTTTTAGGAACGAGTAAAGCGATTAATGAAAAAAGAATAGGGCCAAAGAAAGACCTTAAAATACCACCGAAAAATACTAGAGCATATATGCAATACAAAATCCTATTTGTAGACCAGTTTTCTACAATTGTAGGCCAGGTAAGTAAAAATAACCCCAAGCTAATTAACGAAAATGCGCCTATACAAAGTGCTAGTAAATTGCGTTTTTCTCTCTGATCCACAATGTGACCAGCAAATAATGCCATACAAAAAGCTGGGATAAATTCCATTAACCCTATGATTCCCATCGATAATGCATCATTAGTTAACTCATATACCTGCCATTCAATCACAATAAATTGCATGGACCAACCAAATACTAGTAAAAAACGCATCATCAAAAAAATGTTGAATTCTTTAAAACGTAACGCTGCGTAGGGATCGTTTTTAGTCATTTATTAAAAGATTATTGATTTATGTGGCAAGTAGTTTTAATGATTGCGCAAGATACTTGTTTGCCATAAGATCAACTTTAGTTTAACAATCTACCAACATTTTAATGCTGATTTATGCAATAGATTCGCACGATGCGTTTTATTATATTTTTTGCCATAGTAATTTTACTTGAAATTTATTCTTTCCAACTGATTAGGACCTTATCTCGCGGTCATTGGTGGAAATGGGTTTATCTAGGAATTACAGTTTTAGTTATAGGAAATGTATTTCTACAGTTCTATTTGAATCCTAATCGCGGTGTTGTTTCTGGGGCAAGAGACCTTGCCATCACCTTGTTTTTAGCATTTTTAGCAGCGCAATTCATCTTTGTGCTTGTTATGTTAGGAGAGGATATTTTTAGGTTTTTTGAAGGTGTTTATTACTCGCTTTCGCGAAAGCAAACTCCAGATCAATCCTTTTTACCTAGTAGAAGAGCGTTTATTTCAAAAGTAGGGTTGGGATTAGCAGCCTTACCATTTGGAGCAATTCTTTACGGAGCATGGAAAGGGAAATATAATTATCAAGTGCGTGAGTATGAATTGAGTTTTAATGATTTGCCAGAGGCTTTTGATGGGTATAAAGTGACACAGATTAGTGATATACATGTTGGGAGTTTTGACGATAGGGAAGAAGTCGAGTATGCGATAGACTTAGTTAATAAACAAGGCAGTGATGCTATTTTTTTTACTGGAGATCTGGTCAATAATATAAGCACAGAAATGCATGGATGGGAAGACGTTTTTGGAAAGTTGAGCGCAAGCGACGGTGTTTATTCTGTTTTAGGGAATCATGATTATGGAGATTATTATAGTTGGGAAGGAACTAGAGAAGAGGTGTTTGCTTTAAAGAAAGCAAACATGGAAAAGTTATATAGTATACAAAAGCAGATGGGCTGGCGATTATTGCGAGATGAAAATATTGCAATAAAGCGAGGTAATGATTTACTGAATGTCGTCGGTGTTGAAAATATTGGGAATGGGCGTTTTCCAAAATATGGTGATTTAAATAAAGCCTCAGTAGGTTTAACTGAGAACGATTTTAAAATTTTATTAAGCCATGATCCTTCACACTGGGAAGATGATGTGAGGCATAATGATTTAAATTATCACTTAACTTTAAGTGGTCACACTCATGGAATGCAATTTGGAATCGAGATTCCTGGTTTTATAAAATTAAGTCCTGCGTGGTTTGTTTATAAAAGGTGGGCTGGTATTTATAAAGAGTTTGGTAGGTTTATAAATGTCAATCGTGGTTTTGGATTTCTGGGCTATTCGGGAAGAGCTGGGATCTGGCCAGAGATTACTGTGATAACCTTAAAAAAATCAAAGAATATTATAAACTAATACTCGTTGAGAGCTTGTTAAGAATACATTAGTGATTCTATAATGCTTTTTACGTACATTTGATAAGCTAACTAGTTGATTATGTCAAAATTTGGGGAACTTATAAGTGCCGATGTGCCAGTTTTACTCAACTTCTTTACAGAATGGAATGAGGATTCTGTGGGCATGCATGAAGTTTTAAGAGATGTTGCAGCCGCGATAGGTGACAATGCAAAGGTTATTAAAATTAATGTAGATAAAAATCCAGAATTAAGTGATGCCTTGCGTATAAAGGGATTACCTACTCTTATTATTTACAGAAATGGAGAGATGAAATGGAGGCAAAGTGGTGTCCAGGATTCTAATTCCCTGATTACTTTGTTGAAGCAGTATGTTTAATAATGGCTGTTTTATAGCCTTCAGATTCTAGAAATCTAAAATATTTAGGTAAAATTACTTTTAATTTTTCAAAGGCTTTTTCGCTATCGTGAAACACGATAATGCTACCGTTTCTAGTATTCTTCTCAAGGTTTTTTAAACATGATGTAGCGCTGCGGTTTATATCAAAATCACCTGATAAAACATCCCATAATACTATTTTATAACCTTGAACCCTTAAGCTCTTTGCAATACTGGAAGTGATTCTTCCATAGGGTGGACGGAATAATTGAGAATTTATAACAGAATTTGCTAAATCAACATCTTCTAGATAGCTGGTGGTTGTGGTTTTCCAACTATTTAGATGATGAAAAGTATGATTGCCTACCGCGTGACCTTTAATAGGTAAAAGGTCATAAATATCAGTATGACGTTGAACACAATCACCTATACAAAAGAAAGTAGCCTTAAAATCGTACCGTTCTAATTCTTGTAATACATAAGGTGTCACAACAGGATGCGGCCCATCGTCAAAGGTGATATAAACAACTTTATCCTCGCGGGAACCATGCCATAGGTATCCTGAAAACAGACTAGAAAACCAGTCTTTTATTATATCAGGATACCAACGCATTATTTATGGTGTGTCTTGAGGATTTGTTTCTATAATATCTTCAGTGACAGTATTATCTGTCGCTTCTTGAAAAATATTATCCAATTCACTCGTCGGAATTTCTTCTCTACTCGATCCGCCTATTGTCTCTTCTGGGCTATAGAATTGAGTGAATTCTAGAACATATTGATTGAAAACATCTTTGTGTTTTTGTACCATTTTATCGTCTTCATAAAAGATGGCAGATTCTACAAGACTTCTGTAACGTTCAACTGCAGCAATAATGTCTGAGTAACTAGCTCTACGTTCATCAATATTAAGAGCTTTATAGAAATCGATTTCATCTTGATATTTTAAAATTACACGATCTAAAAGATTTTGAGCTTTATCAACCTGGCCTACTTCATAATATCCATTTACAAAAGGTTCTATCATTGAATAATGTCCATAAAGGTCTAGAGGCATTTTCTCCATACCTAAATCTAGAATCTCTTCTGCCCTTTTATAATCACCAGCTTTAGTAAGTGCTTCTGCAACACGGGTTACATTGCTGCGATAACCTACACTATTACGTCTGGTTTCTACATCATAGTACATATCTGGATTACCGCTATTTCTCCAATCCCATTTTTTAAGAATCTCATAACCACGGTCTGGATCTACACGTCCCATATCAAATGGATCACGTCTATTTTCTGGCTCAGTCTTAATAGGTAATAATCTGAATGCGCAGCCGTCTAATTGTAGATAGTCTTTCATCCATATGTAGTCATCATCGCCAAATGCTCCACCAGAAAAGTAGATAGGGCGTTCCCAGTTGTTGGCATTGATAATATCTAACATAAACATTCTGTTCTTATAAACTAAGCTGCTATTAATTTCAATGACAATTTCATCAACTATCTTATCAGCGTCTCGTTGAGGTACAACGCCATTTTTAAGAACCGCTTCTTTATTTACAGGTATGCGTATGAATTTTGTAGGGAAAGTATGTTCCCAATGATCGTTACGCATTTGTTCTTGAGTAATTTTCTTATCACTTGCCACCCATTCCATCCAGTCTTTAAGGTCCAAGGTGTCAGGTAAAGAACTTTTTCCACCGGTACGCTGCAATACACGCTCTTTATCTGCAAACCATAAGGCATCTCTGGTACCATAGGTGTACTTATCATGTGTTAATGTAGAAGGTACTGGATCACTATCCCACGCTTTCTTCTTCATGTCGTCCATGTACCAATCTGTAGCAAGTAATGATGTGCAAACTACTCTCACATCTGTTCGATAACCTTCTACTTCCTGTAAATACCATAATGGGAAAGTGTCATTATCACCTATCGTAAAGATTAATGCATCAGGTAAACAGCTGTCTAGGTATTTTTTTGCACTAGTTAAAGCTGAATATTTTCCAGATCGATCATGATCATCCCAGTTTTGAAATGCCATTAATAATGGAACCGCTGCAAAACAAACGGTAAGAGATAGAATTCTTGCTGTTTTTACAGATATAGAATCTTTAATACCTTCATAAATAGCATAAACGCCCATACCTATCCACATGGCAAATACTAAGAAAGAACCCACATAAGCATAATCACGTTCACGAACCTGATACATACTTTGATTAAGGTAGACTATAATTGCTAGCCCTGTAAATAAGAAAAGTACCAGCGTCACATAAAATGACTTCAAATCTTTTTTAGCATGAAAAATCATACCTATGAGACCTAATATTAGCGGTAAAAAGAAATAGGTGTTTCGACCTTTATTATTGAGCATGTCCTCAGAGAGGTTGTCTTGAGTTCCTAGATGCCATTCATCTATAAAAGGTATTCCGCTAATCCAGTTACCGTTAAAAGGATCTCCTTCTCCTTGAATGTCATTCTGTCTACCAGTGAAATTCCACATAAAGTATCTCATGTACATATATTGTACTTGATAGTTCAAAAAGTAAGAAGCGTTGTCTAGCCCATCAGGTTTTTCAATAACAACAGCTTCTCTTAATTCTACTAGAAAATCTACATATTCCTGTGCACTTATACGACCATTTTCATAATTGCGTTTGTAATCTGCGAGAACAGTTTGCAATTCCATACTAGACGCATATTCTGGCTTAACATAGTAATTTAAACCACCCATAAAGTCTATATAATTAGTCGCTCTAGATGGGTCCGTCATTCTTGGGAATAAACCTTTATGGTCATCGTGTGTGTTTTGTAAAGAATTCTTATAATTATTTACGATTACATACTTTCCTAATTTATGATCCTTTTCATACTTAGGTTTTTCGTCTAGATATGGGGTTTCAGGATCTAATCCTGCATAGATATCTGTGAATGCTTCTCCATAAAATAAAGCTGGTGCTGGATATTGCTCACGATTATAATAAGCTAATAGTGCACGGGCATCATTTGGGTTGTTTTCGTTGATAGGAGTCCCAGCATTAGCTCGTATAGGCAACATAGTCCATGAAGAAAACCCTATTAGTACAAACATGACACATAGTGTAATAGTGTTTAATAAAGGTTTATTACGCTTACGCGAAAATCGAATCAAGAAAACAAACAATGCAATCACTAGGATTAACATTATAATAGAACCAGAGTTAAAAGGTAATCCTATATCATTAACAAAAAATACTTCCATGTATCCAAAAATAGACAGCGTATATGGTAGTAGTAATTTGAAAACAAAAAGTAATACAGCAACGACTGAAATATTTGCGATAACAAAGTTCAAAGGTGTAATTTTCTTATAATGCTTAAAATACCAAAGCATTCCAATAGCCGGAATCGTAAGTATTCCCATAAAGTGAACGCCGAATGATAGACCTACCGTAAAGGATATTAGTACTAGCCATTTATTACCTCGAGGTAAAAACATATCTCGTTCCCACAATAACCCCATGTAAAATAATGCGCTCATTAATAGGGCAGCAGGAGCATAAACCTCTGCCTCAACAGCATTAAACCAAAAACTATCGGAAAAAGTATAAGCAAGACTACCTATAGCTGCCGCTCCTAAAATCATAAAATCATTACTAGCCTCTCTTAAGACATGTCTTTTTAATAAAAGCGTTAGAGACCAAAACATGAATAAGATTGTAAACGCACTGGAGAAAACAGACATCATGTTAACCATATATGCGATTTGACTTTTATCTAAAGCAAACATGGAGAAAAACGCACCTAGCATTTGATAAAGAGGTGCTCCTGGTGGATGTCCTACTTGAAGTCCAGATGAAGTGGCTATGTATTCACCTGCGTCCCAAAAACTTACGGTAGGTTCAACAGTAAGCCAGTAGGTGATTAAGGCGATCGCAAATACGACCCAGCCAGCTATTTTGTTAAGTTGATTGTAATTCAATTTCATAGTATTTTTTAGCTAAGGCGAAAATAATATTAATATATCTAACCTACATGATGTAACTCAACTTACTCAGTTATAATTGAGTTAGAGAGATGTGAAATATTTATTCAACGTGTCAATTTGAAAAAAATGATATTAATTGAGAAAAAAATCGAATTCTATTTGCTCAAAAACTTATTTGTTTTAAATTTGCATCCGAATTTGTCCCATGGTGTAATGGTAACACTCCGGTTTTTGGTACCGTCATTCAAGGTTCGAGTCCTTGTGGGACAACTTTTAAATCCTGATTCTTAATTGAGTCAGGATTTTTTGCTTTTATAATAACTGTATATGTAAAAAAGCACCTCAAAAATATCGAGGTGCTTTTTTATCTTATGCTTTCGCGAAAGCGATATCATTAATAACTATTTGATCCTAAAGGTAACAACAGGTAAGGATGAGTGGTTTACAATATCTTCACTAACGCTGCCATTAAAGAAATGCGATATACCGCGTCTTCCATGTGTTGCCATACCTATTAAGTCTCCTTTAATATCTTTAGTGAAGTTAAAAACACCTTCTTCAATGGAGAAATCATTGTAAATAGTGTAATCAGTAGGTTCGACATTAATGTCTTTTAGGTATTCCTTTACTTTTTGTTCTGCTTTTTGAGTATTTAAAAAATTTGACGGAGTATTTACATAGAGCAAGTGTAATTTGCATCCAGTGCCTTTTGCAAATGCAGCTGCCTCTTTAAGCGCGTTACTAGATTCTGGATCTAAATCTGTTGCAAAAACAAATTCATTAACATCTAGTCTTTTTTTACGGTCCTTAATAACAAGTACTGGTATTTCTGAATTGCGCACTACTTTTTCTGCATTTGAACCTATGAAAATATTTTTCATGCCGCTAGCTCCATGGCTACCCATTACAATTAAGTCTGCATTATGTCTTTTTACAGTATCCATGATACCGCTGAAGGCTGCGCCAGTTTCAACATCACCATGTATGGTGACGTCGTTTAAATAATCTGCTTTTAGTAAGTTGTCAAACTTTTCTTTGGCTAATTTCATAAAAAAAACAGCTTCCGGTAAATTTGAGCTGGCATTATTTGCCAGATGTAAAGGAAGGTCTAATTGGTGTAATAAGAAAATCTCACCATTGTTTTCACGAGCTATATCTGCCGCAACACGCAAAGCATTGTCTGCTTGTTCTGAAAAATCAGTAGGTACGATTATTTTTTTCATAGAGTTGGATTTAGGACTATAAAGATAAGTAATTCTGTTTCAAGCTGACAGTGTGAAATATCGCTTGCAAAAGCCTAAAAAAGTCGTATATTTGCAAAGTATTTAAACAATATGAGGGGACAGATGTCCCCTCTTTTTATAAAATATGCTGAAAGATACCGTACAAGATTTACTCGATGATGCCTTTGAGGAGCGACCAGATTTGTTCCTTATGGAGATGACAATAGATGGAGGTAATGACATTAAAGTTATTATAGATGGTGATGAAGGTGTGACTGTTGCTGATTGTATTTTTATATCGCGTGCGGTGGAACACAACCTAGATAGAGATGAGGTTGATTTTTCTCTAGAAGTAGCTAGTGCTGGTGCAAGTGCGCCGCTTACATTGCCTAGACAATTTAAAAGAAATGTAGGTAGGCAGTTAGAGGTTATTGATAGGGAGAAAAAGAAAGAAACTGGTGAGCTGGTGTCTGCAGATGATGAAGGTATTGCAATTCAGTGGAAGGCGAGAGAACCTAAACCGATTGGGAAAGGAAAAGTAACGGTTGAAAAAGAGTGGTCGATCAAATATGACGACATTAAACAAGCAAAAGTGATTATAACATTTAATTAATAAGTGAATATGGAAAATCTCGCATTGATCGAGTCTTTTTCTGAGTTTAAAGATGATAAAATGATAGATCGTGTCACGTTGATGGCGATCTTAGAAGATGTTTTTAGAAGTGCTCTCAAAAGAAAGTACGGCGATGACGATAACTTTGATATTATTATTAATCCAGATAAAGGAGATTTAGAGATCTGGCGTAACCGTGTTGTGGTCGCTGATGGTGAAGTTGAAGATGATAATTCAGAAATTGAATTAACGGCAGCTCGTAAAATTGAGCCAGATTATGAAGTTGGTGAAGATGTAGCTGAAGAGGTAAAGCTAATTCAGTTGGGTAGACGTGCAATTCTAGCATTAAGACAAAATCTTATAGCTAAGATTCATGAGCATGATAATACAAATATCTATAAGCACTTTAAAGAGCTTGAAGGAGAATTGTATAGTGCAGAGGTTCATCACATTCGACATAGAGCAATCATTTTGTTGGATGATGAAGGAAATGAAATCATTATGCCTAAAGATCGTCAGATTGGTTCTGACTTCTTTAGAAAAGGAGAGAATGTTAGGGGTATTATCGAGAGTGTTGAGTTGAGAGGTAATAAGCCTAATATTATACTTTCTCGAACTTCTCCTAAGTTTTTAGAAAAGCTTTTTGAACAAGAAATCCCAGAAGTTTTCGATGGTTTAATTACTGTTAAAGCAGTTGTTCGTGAACCAGGTGAGAAAGCAAAAGTAGCAGTAGATAGCTATGATGATCGTATTGATCCTGTTGGAGCTTGTGTAGGAGTGAAGGGTTCTCGTATACATGGTATTGTTAGAGAGCTAGGGAATGAAAATATTGATGTTATTAATTATACTTCAAATACTCAGTTGTATATTGCTAGAGCTTTAAGTCCTGCAAAAATTATTTCTATGGAAATAAATGAAGAGACTAAAAAAGCTGAAGTAAGATTGAATCCTGAAGAGGTTTCAAAGGCAATTGGTAGAAGAGGTCATAATATTAGATTAGCTGGTAAATTAACTGGCTATGATATTGATGTTATTAGAGATGGTGCCGAGGAAGATGTTGAGCTGGCTGAGTTTAGCGATGAAATTGAGCCTTGGATCATTCAGGAATTTAGTAAAATTGGATTAGATACGGCAAAAAGTATCTTAGAACAAGATGTTACTGATTTAGTAAAGCGTACAGATTTAGAGGAGGAAACAGTCATTGCGGTTGTGAATATCCTTAAATCAGAATTTGAAGATTAGATAAAATAAAAGTCAACCCATAACCATTTATGGCCGAAGTAAAGAACATGAGACTCAATAAGGTGCTAAGAGAATTTAATATATCTCTGGATCGTGCTGTAGAACATTTAGCTGCTCAAGGAATTGAGATTGAAGCTAGACCGACTACAAAAATCGATGCAGATGTATACAAGGCTCTTGCAGATGAGTTTCAAACTGACAAGAGTAAGAAGGTAGCTTCTAAAGAAGTTGGTAAAGAGCGTCGCAAAGAACAGGAAGAGTTGCGCGAGCAGCGTGAGAAAGAGCAGGAAGAGAAGCAAAAAAGGCAAGAAGTTATTAAAGCCAAAGCCACTCTTGACGGTCCTAAGCAAGTAGGTAAAGTTGATTTATCTGGTGGCGCTGATGCAAAACCTGTCGAAAAGAAAGAAGTGCCTCAAAAACCAGTCGAAAAGAAAGTTGAGCCAGCTCCAACTGAAGTAGTTGAAGATTCTTCTCCTAAAATTGTTTCTAACCGTCCAAAGGTGCAAGAGACGAAGGTGAAAGGTAAAATAGATCTTGAACCTAAGAAGAGACCTGTTTCTAAGAAGAAAGATGTAGCTTCACAAAAGCCTAAAGTTGAGAAATCGCCTAAGGTGGAATCCAAAGTTGATAAGCCTAAAGTAGATAAAAAGCCTGATGCAAAGAAGGAGTCTGTTGAAAAAACTTCAGTAACTAAATCTACTGAAAGTAAGACTTCTGAAGCTAAGGCTCCCGAGGTAAATCAAGAGCCTGAAAAGATTAAAACCGAGTATCAGAAACTTGGTGGTTTAAAAGTTACAGGTAAAACGATTGACTTATCTCAATTTAAAAAGCCTAAGAAAAAGGAGGATCCTAACAAGCGCAAGCGTAAGAGGATAACAAAATCTCCGGGCTCATCTGGTTCTGGAGGAAATCGCTCAGGTGGTAATAGACGTGGTCCTGCTCAAAAGCGCACTCCTATAGTTAAGGCTGAGCCTACAGAAGAAGAAATCCAAAAGCAGGTAAGAGAGACTCTTGAAAAGCTTCAAGGAAAGTCCTCTAAGTCTAAAGCGGCTAGATATCGTCGTGATAAAAGAGATTCTCACCGTGAAAAGGTTGAAGCTCAAGAACAAGCTGATTCAGAAGAGAAAATCTTACAAGTTACAGAGTTTGTAACAGTAAGTGATATATCTACTATGATGGATGTTGCTGTTAACCAAGTGATCGGAGCTTGTATGTCATTAGGTATGATGGTGACAATGAACCAAAGGCTTGATGCAGAAACTATTTCTATTGTTGCAGAAGAATTTGGTTATGATGTTGAGTTTGTTAACGCAGATATTGAAGAGAGCATAACTGAAGTTGAGGATAGTGAAGAAGACTTAACTACACGAGCTCCTATTGTAACAGTTATGGGTCACGTTGATCACGGTAAAACATCTTTATTGGATTATATCCGTGAAGAAAATGTTATTGCAGGTGAGAGTGGTGGTATAACACAGCATATAGGTGCTTATGGTGTTCAATTAAAGAACGGTCAAAAGATCGCATTCTTAGATACACCAGGTCACGAAGCATTTACAGCGATGAGAGCTCGTGGTGCGCAAGTTACTGACCTTGCTATTATTGTAATTGCAGCAGATGATGATGTGATGCCTCAAACTAAAGAAGCAATTAGTCACGCACAAGCAGCTGGTGTGCCTATTATCTTTGCAATAAACAAGGTAGATAGGGAAGCGGCTAATCCTGAAAAAATTAAAGAAGCACTTGCTCAAATGAATTTGCTTGTAGAAGATTGGGGTGGTAAAATCCAATCTCATGATATCTCTGCAAAAACTGGTCAAGGTGTTGAAGAGTTATTAGAAAAAGTATTGCTAGAAGCTGAATTGTTAGATCTTAAAGCTAATCCAGACAAACCTGCTGTCGGAACTGTCGTAGAGGCGTTCTTAGATAAAGGTCGTGGTTATGTTTCTACCGTGTTAGTGCAAGCAGGAACATTGAGGATAGGTGATTACGTACTTGCAGGTCGTAATCATGGTAAGGTTAAGGCGATGCAAGATGAACGTGGTAATAACGTTGATGTAGCTGGTCCTTCTACACCGGTTTCAATATTAGGTTTAGATGGCGCACCTACGGCAGGTGACAAGTTCCATGTGTTTGAGGATGAAAAAGAAGCGAAAGATATTGCTTCAAAACGTACTCAACTACAGCGTGAGCAATCTGTTAGAACGCAAAAAACTCTTTCTCTTGATGAGATTGGTCGTCGTATTGCATTAGGTGACTTTAAAGAATTGAACTTAATACTGAAAGGAGATGTTGATGGTTCTGTTGAAGCATTAACAGATTCATTCCAGAAGTTGTCTACTGAGGAGATCCAAGTTAATATTATACATAAAGCGGTTGGAGCAATTACAGAAAGTGATGTGCTTCTAGCTTCTGCTTCTGATGCAATCATTATCGGATTTAATGTACGACCTCAAGGTAATGCAAGATCTGTTGCAGAGCAGGAAGAAGTTGATATCCGCATGTACTCAATCATATATGATGCTATTAATGACCTTAAAGATGCTATGGAGGGAATGCTTTCTCCAGAACTTAAAGAAGAGATTACTGGTAATGCAGAGATTAGAGCAACATTTAAAATATCTAAAGTAGGAACTATTGCTGGTTGTATGGTTACTGACGGTAAGATATATCGTAATAGTGGTGTAAGATTAATACGTGATAGTGTTGTTGTCTACACTGGTGAGCTTTCTGCCTTAAAGAGGTTTAAAGATGATGTTAAGGAGGTTGCAAAAGGATATGAATGTGGTATGCAAATTAAAAACTACAACGACCTTCAGGAAGGAGATATTATAGAATGTTTCCGTGAAGTAGAGGTAAAGAAAAAGTTGAAATAATCTTTCAATTTTATTTATAAAAAAAGGCGATTTCGTTAGAAATCGCCTTTTTGATTTTTAAGAGATATTTAAATTATGGCTTTAATATAAATGCGTTAGGAAATTCTTTCTTAATTTCAATTAACGCTCTTTCTGCTTGTAATTTGTTTCTGTAACTACCTACCCATAATTTAAAATTGGGTGCTTCATATTCTAAGTTTGATTCCCATGTCATTGGGCTTGCTTTGTATTTTGCTTCTATTTTTTTAGCCCCTTCTATTTCTCCATAAAACAACTGAATGGTGTAGCGATCTTTGAATTTTCCTTCCTTATCCATAGATATTTTTTTAGAAATAAGGCTTTCTATTTTAGTTTCTTCAACTTGATTCGAATGTTGAGCAAGCGCTATGGAGCTCAACATTAATATTGCTACGGTTACTACTATTCTTGAATTCAGGTGCTTATGCATATCTATGGATTTTGTTATTCCGCTTTCGCGAAAGCGAGTTTATTTAGAATTATTATAAATTATTTTGTTCAATTTAACTGCTGCAAAATTATAGACTTTATACCTTATTTTTGCGGCAGCATTTACGATACGGTAAAATACCGTAATTATTGTGCCAAATTTATTGCAATATTCAGTAAAAGACATGATAAAAAGGAAATTACATTTTTCCGCTTGGCAATTTATACTTGCGTCTGTTTTTGTAACGTTTTCAACATTAAGCGTTTACGGTCAGGATGCAGCCACAAATGATGGCGAGCCAGCGGCACCTGTTGAAGCATCCGGATCTGGGAATGCAGCTGCAGGAGAGGCTTTATTTAAAGCAAACTGTGCGTCTTGTCACAAACTTTACAAAAAAGCGGTTGGGCCAGCGTTACATGAAGTATCTCAAAAATATGACCGTGAGTGGTTGTATAGTTGGATTACAAATTCAGCTGCTTTAATTGCTAGTGGTGATGCGCAAGCGGTAGCGGTTTACAATGAGTATAATCAGACTGCGATGAATGCTTTTCCGCAATTATCGAATACAGACATTGATAATATTCTTGCGTATACTGATACACCTAAGCCTGCGCCGGCTGCTGCGGTTGCGGGAGCTGTAGGTGGTGATCAAGCTACTGGTGTCACAGATAACTCTTTAAATAGTATCGTTCTGGCAGCGCTGGCGCTCATATTAGTACTATTAGTTGCTTTGCTTTTTGTTGTAAACAGTACATTAAAGAGGTTTGCAGATGCTAATGGTATTCAAACTGACTTTGAAGAGGAAAAAGAAGTGCGTCGTCCTATTTGGAAGGCTTTTGCTGAGAATCAATTCTTAGTATTGGTAAGCGCAGTGTTCTTATTGTTAGCGAGTGCGTATTTTGCTTATGGTGCTTTAATGTCAGTTGGTGTGGATCAAGGTTATGCTCCGGTACAACCTATACATTATTCGCATAGAATACATGCTGGGACTAATCAAATAGAGTGTAAGTATTGTCACTCTAGTGCTAGAGAGTCTAAGCATTCAGGTATTCCTTCATTGAATGTTTGTATGAATTGTCATAAGTCTGTAGGTGAAGTTGCAGATGCAACTTACCAAGAAGGTATAAATGAATATGGAGTCGATTATAATAAAGAGATTCAAAAGTTATATGCAGCAACTGGATGGGATTCAGATGAGCAAGCATTTACGGGTGAAACGCAGCCGGTAAGATGGGTTCGTATTCATAACTTGCCAGACCTAGCGTATTTCAACCATGCGCAGCATGTTACGGCAGGAAATATAGCTTGTCAGCAATGTCATGGTCCTGTAGAGGAAATGGAAGTTATGTATCAATACTCACCTTTAACGATGGGCTGGTGTATTAACTGTCACAGAGAAACTAATGTAGATCTAGCAAATAACGGGTACTACGAAAAAATTCATGAAGAGTTGTCTAAGCAACGTGGTGGTAAACAACTTACTATTGCAGATTTAGGTGGTCTTGAATGTGGTAAATGCCACTATTAATAAATAGTTTTAGAGAGATATATGGCTACTACTAAGAAATATTGGAAAAGTACAGCGCAGCTCGATGAAAGCAATGAGATTGTAAAGAATCTTGAGCAAAACGAATTTGCTGCACCTGTTCCTACTGAAGAATTTTTAGGAAATAACGAGGTAATGGAGGAGTCTTCAACTACACGTCGTGATTTCTTAAAGTATGTTGGTTTTAGTACCGCTGCAGCTTCATTGGCTGCATGTGAAGGACCAGTAATTTATTCTGTGCCTTACGTAAACCAACCAGAGCAAATTATTCCTGGAATGGCTAATTACTATGCAACAACTATCGCAGATGGTTATGATTTTGCTAGTATATTAGTGAAAACGCGTGAAGGTCGTCCTATTAAGATAGAGAGTAATAAAGATGCAAAATATCGTGGTCATGCAAATGCACGTGTTCATGCCTCTGTTTTATCTTTATATGATAATAATCGTTTAAAGACACCTCTTGTAAAAGGTGCGGAGTCTACATGGGAAACTTTAGATAAAGAAGTCGCTCAAAAGCTTAATGAGTTAAATGGCAAAACACTTGCAGTATTGACTCAAACTTTTGCTAGTCCTTCCACAATGGCTATTATAGAGATGCTTAAGTCGAAGTATTCTAATGTTCGTCACGTTACTTACGATACGGTAGGTGAAGATGGTGCGTTAAATGCTTTTGAGGCTAAATATGGCGTTCGTGGTCTTGCTGATTATGATTTCACTGATGCTGAGACTATTGTTTCGATAGGTGCTGATTTTGTAGGTAACTGGCAAGGTGGTGGGTTTGATAAGGGTTATTCTGCATCAAGAGTGCCATCTAATAAAAGTATGTCGCATCATGTTCAGTTTGAGTCTAACATGACTCTTTCTGGTGCGAATGCAGATTTACGTTATCCAGTAACTCCTACAGAGCAAAAGCATATTCTTGCTGCTTTGTATAGTAAGTTAGTTGGTGGTGCGGCTAATGTCTCTTTGAGTGATAAAGTTGCTAAGGTGGTTGAGCAAACAGCTCAAAAGCTTTCAAAAGCTGGTAGTAAAGCCGTTGTGTTATGTGGTCTTCCTGATCAAGCAGCGCAGCAATTAGTTCTTGCTATTAATGAAAAATTAAATAGTTCTATAGTAGATACTGCTGCTCCTATAATGACTCGTCAAGGGAATCGTTTAGCGGTAGATCAGTTGGTTAAAGAAATGCAATCTGGTTCAGTTGGTGCGTTATTTGTGGCTGGTGTCGATCCTATCTATAGTTATGATAATAGTGATGCTTTCGCGAAAGCGATGGAAAAAGTTGCCTTAACGGTTTCATTTGCCTCACGTGAAGATTCAACAGCGCAGAAATGTGATTATGTAGCTACAACACCTCATTATCTTGAGTCTTGGGGAGATACAGAGATAAAGAAGGGAATTGTTTCTTTAGCACAGCCTACCATTCGTCCTATTTTTGATACTCGCCAATTACAAGATACTTTATTGAAATGGTCTGGTAGCGATCAATCTTATAAGGATTACTTAAAGTTATATTCTAAAAGTAGCGGTGCGAGTTGGTCTCAAGCCTTACAGGACGGTTTCTTTACATCTAATATCGGCTTGCAGGTTGATGAAAACGCATCAGAGTTTGTCGCTTCGGTTTCAGATAATAGCGCGCTTTCTCAGTTAGTGAATTCTAAAAAGCCTTCTGGTTTTGAATTGATATTATACACTAAAACTGGTTTAGGTGATGGTACGCAAGCTAATAACCCATGGTTACAAGAGCTTCCAGATCCTATTACTCGTACTACGTGGGATAATTATGTTACTATTTCGCAAATCGATGCAGAACAATTAGGTGTTGAAAATGAGAATGTAGCAAACGGTGGTTTGAACGGTAGTTGTGTTGTGGTTAAAATGAATGGCGTTGAGCGTAAGTTACCGGCATTAATCCAGCCAGGACAAGCTCAAGGAACTATTGGTATCGCTTTAGGATACGGTAAGACGGCTTCTATACAAGCTGAAATGCAGACTGGTGTAAATGCATATCCATTCTTTAAGAGTGGTTCTTCAATCCAGGCTGTTACTGTAGAGAATGTTGGTGGAGAACATGAGTTTGCATGTACACAATTACAAAATACAATGATGGGTCGCGATATCATACGCGAGACTGATTTAGCTACATATATAAACGGTGATAAACACGAGTTTAATCCGATGCCAGAAGTTTCTCTTAATCATATTGAGACTCCGGTAACTTCACCAGATGTAGATTTATGGACTAGTTTTGATCGTTCAACGGGTCATCATTTTAATATGTCTATAGATCTTAATGCTTGTACAGGTTGTGGTGCATGTGTTATTGCATGTCATGCAGAGAATAATGTGCCAGTTGTAGGTAAGCAAGAAGTTAGAAAATCACGTGATATGCACTGGTTGCGTATTGATAGATATTATTCTTCTACAGATAGTTTTGAATCAGATGAAGACAAGAAAGATGGATTCGAAGGCTTATTTGGTGATAATGGTTCTTTAGGTGGTTTTGGTGAGTTAGAAAATCCAGCAGATAATCCACAAGTGGCATTTCAGCCAGTAATGTGTCAGCATTGTAATCACGCACCTTGTGAAACTGTATGTCCTGTGGCAGCTTCTTCACACGGCCGTCAAGGTCAGAATCATATGGCTTATAACCGTTGTGTAGGTACTCGTTACTGTGCAAATAACTGTCCATATAAGGTACGTCGTTTCAACTGGTTCTTGTATAATGGGAATGATGAGTTTGATTATCACATGAATAATGACTTAGGTCGTATGGTAATCAATCCTGATGTTACGGTGAGATCTCGCGGTGTTATGGAGAAATGTTCTATGTGTATGCAAATGACACAAATGACAATTCTTGAAGCTAAGAAAGATGGACGTATGATCAAAGATGGAGAATTTGCTACGGCATGTTCAAATGCTTGTTCAAACGGAGCAATTAAATTTGGTGATATCAATGATAAAGAATCTGAAATCACTAAACTTAAAAATAGTGACCGTATGTATCATTTATTAGAGGAAGTAGGAACTGAACCTAACGTGATATATCAAGTTAAAGTAAGAAACGCATAATAATTAAGGAAAACTAATCGATACATTATGGCTCATTACGAAGCGCCCATAAGAAGAGCTCTAGTTACAGGAGATAAGTCTTACTCAGACGTAACAAGAGATATTGCTGCACCTGTAGAAGGTGCTGCTAACAAACAATGGTGGATTGTCTTTACAATCGCTCTTGTAGCTTTTCTTTATGGAATAGGATGCATTATTTATACGATCTCTACCGGTATAGGTGTTTGGGGTCTTAACAAGACAATTGGATGGGCATGGGACATCACCAACTTTGTATGGTGGGTTGGTATTGGTCATGCTGGAACGTTGATTTCTGCGGTTCTTCTGCTTTTCCGTCAAAAGTGGAGGATGGCCATTAACCGTTCTGCAGAGGCGATGACTATTTTCTCGGTAATACAAGCAGGTTTATTTCCAATTATTCACATGGGACGTCCATGGTTAGCCTATTGGGTATTGCCTATTCCTAATCAGTTTGGTTCTTTATGGGTTAACTTTAATTCGCCTCTACTTTGGGATGTATTTGCGATTTCCACTTATCTTTCAGTTTCTTTAGTATTCTGGTGGACAGGTTTACTTCCTGATTTTGCGATGATACGAGATAGAGCAATTACTCCTTTTAACAAAAAGATATATGGTATACTTTCCTTTGGTTGGTCAGGTAGAGCTAAAGATTGGCAACGTTTTGAAGAGGTATCTCTCGTTCTTGCTGGATTAGCAACACCGTTAGTACTTTCGGTTCACACGATTGTATCTTTTGACTTTGCAACCTCAGTTATCCCTGGATGGCACACTACTATATTTCCTCCTTACTTCGTTGCAGGTGCGGTTTTCTCTGGATTTGCTATGGTAAATACGCTTCTTATCGTAATGAGAAAAGTGGTAAGCTTAGAAAACTATATTACAATTCAGCACATTGAATTAATGAATATCGTAATTATGATTACGGGTTCTATTGTCGGTGTTGCATATATCACAGAGCTTTTTGTAGCTTGGTATTCTGGTGTAGAGTATGAACAATATGCATTTTTAAATAGGGCAACTGGACCATATGCATGGGCATATTGGGCGATGATGACTTGTAATGTGTTTTCACCTCAATTCATGTGGTTCAAGAAATTAAGAACAAGTATTATGTTCTCTTTTGTAATCTCTATCGTAGTAAATATAGGGATGTGGTTTGAGCGTTTTGTGATTATAGTTACATCTCTTCACAGAGATTATCTTCCATCATCATGGACAATGTTCTCTCCAACTTTTGTTGACATAGGAATTTTTATTGGTACAATAGGATTTTTCTTTGTTTTGTTCTTACTTTATTCAAGAACGTTCCCTGTAATAGCACAAGCAGAGGTTAAGTCAATTCTTAAAGCTAGTGGAAGTAAGTATAAGAAATTAAGAGAACAAAAAGGAACTAATGTTGAATCGGACACCGCATCTGGTGACCCTATTGCTCATCCTTCAAAGTAGTAATTATGTCAGATAAAACTATACACGCTCTTTATACTGATGATGATGTTTTACTCGGTGCAGTAAAACAAGTCAGAGAAAAGCATTATCACATTGAAGAGGTTTTTACTCCTTTTCCTGTGCACGGACTAGAAAAAGCAATGGGTATTGCAGATACTCGTTTAGCCATCAATGCATTCCTTTATGGTCTCGTTGGTCTTACAGTGGCTACCGTTATGATGAATTATATAATGATTCAGGACTGGCCACAAAACATTGGAGGTAAGCCTAGTTTTTCTTATTTAGAAAATATGCCGGCATTTGTGCCTATCATGTTTGAGTTGACGGTATTTTTTGCGGCTCACTTAATGGTTATCACTTTCTATCTTAGAAGTAGATTATGGCCGTTTAAATCTGCTGAGAATCCAGATGTACGTACAACTGATGATCACTTTTTGATGGAGATTGATGCTACTGGAAAAGATATTGAAGAAATGAGTAAATTTTTACATGACACTGGTGCTGTAGAAATAAAAATAATTGACAAAGACGCACACTAATGAATAGATATTTTCAAACGTTCATTTACGCCTTTGCTTCACTGATGATTATTTCATGTGGTGGAGATAGTAATGCAGTAGATGCTAAGTCAGACAGAAGTGTACAATACTTCCCTAATATGTACGAATCGGTAGGTTATGAAACCTATCAAGAAGGAGACATATTTGACGGGAATGTTGAGGCTCAACTTCCTGTAGAAGGAACAGTTAATAGAGGTTGGTTACCCTATGAATATGCAAACAGTAATGAAGGGTATGCTTCCGCGAAAGCAGAATTAAAAAATCCTTTGCCATATACTGAAGAAAATCTTGCTTCTGGTCAGGAATTGTACAATATATATTGTGCGATATGTCATGGTACTAAAGGTAATGGTCAAGGTCACTTAGTTAAGACTGAAAAGATACTAGGTGTACCTTCTTATGCAGATCGTGATATTTCTCAAGGTTCTATTTATCATGTAATGTATTGGGGAATTAACTATATGGGTTCTTATGCTTCTCAAACTTCTATTGAAGAAAGATGGCAAATAGCTCATCATGTTGATGCACTAACTAGAGACTTAAAAGGTCAAGACGCTAAGGATTTTGTTTCAGTTCAAGATGAATTGGAAATGGAATCTCAACTAGGAAATCATGCAGTCGAAGATCATGGTGTTGAAATGCACGGTGAGGACGCTCATGAAGACGACCACGGTAGTCAAGTAGAAAATCATTCATCAACTGAAGGCGAGTAATCGACCACGAAATTTTATTATATGTACAAAGTTTCAAGTAAATTAAAAATTTTCGCATTTGTCCTTATTGGATTAGGGGCATTACTTACCGTAGGTGGGTTTTTAAGTGCGCCTGCCTCTGAGGATGCAGTAAGAGAAATGTTAGCAAACGATGCTTCACATGGCGATGGTCATGGTTCTACAGATACTCATCAAGTGGTTTCACATGATGCTCATGATGATGCACACGCTTCCAATGCTCATGGTGATGAACATGCATCTGGTCACGAGTCTGATCACGTAGAGCACTTGTATCATCAATTAGCAAACAAGCCTTGGTCAGCACTATATGTTGCTTGCTTTTTCTTTTTTATGATAGCATTAGGTTGTACCGCTTTTTACGCAATTCAGAAAGTTGCGCAAGCAGGATGGTCTCCTGGTTTATTCAGAGTTATGGAAGGTATCAGCAGCTATTTACTAGTTGGTGGTATATTAATGTTTGTATTACTTCTTGCCACTGGTTTAGGTGCTAATCATATTTTTACTTGGATGAATCCTGGTGTGGCAGAAGTAGGTCATGAAAATTATGATGCTTTAGTTGCAGGTAAAACAGGATTCCTAAATGTCCCTTTTTGGTTAATTAGAGCTGGTGCATTTTTAGTAGGATGGAACTTATACAGATGGAATATCCGTAAGTTCTCGCTTAAACAAGATGAAGAGCCAGAAGGAAATGTTTGGTACAAAAAAGGATTCAAGCATTCTGCTATGTTTCTAGTTTTCTTCATTGTTACGGAATCTATTATGTCTTGGGATTGGATCATGAGTTTTGATCCTCACTGGTTCTCAACATTATTTGGATGGTATGTGTTCGCTAGTATGTTCGTTAGTGGTATTACAGTGATTGCATTAGTAACTATTTACTTAAAATCCAGAGGTCATTTAGAATTTATCAATGATTCACATATTCATGATTTAGCTAAATTCATGTTTGGTATTAGTATATTTTGGACCTACTTATGGTTCTCTCAGTTTATGTTGATTTGGTATTCTAATATCCCAGAAGAGGTAACTTACTTTATTACAAGAATAGAAGACTACAATATATTATTCTTTGGTATGGTTGCGATTAACTTCTTATTCCCGTTATTAATTCTTATGAATTCCGACTTTAAACGTGTGAATTGGTTTGTTGTAACTGCAGGAATCTTTATCTTACTAGGTCACTATTTAGATATTTATGTAATGGTTATGCCGGCTACTGTAGGTGAATCTTGGTTTATCGGTATGCCTGAAATAGGCTCGTTTATGTTATTTGCAGGTATTTTCTTGTTAGTAATATTCAACACTATTTCAAAAGCTCCGTTACTTGCAAAAGGAGATCCATTTATTGGAGAAAGTAAACATTTTCACTATTAATTAATTATAGAAAAACACTGAAATGACTGCATTTCTTATCATATTAATTGCTGCTTTGTTTGTTATTGCTTTATGGCAAATTTCAAAAATTGTTCAGCTAGGAAAATCTCCAGAAGCAAACGGTGCTGATGGTGAAATCGCCAATGACGCCGATAATAATCGTCAAGGTAAATACATGCTTTACTTCGTTATCGCGATGTATGTAATGATGATTGCTTGTTTTATAGGCTATCAAGATTATTTCTTACCAGATGCTGCATCTGCTCATGGGGCAGAATATGATTCATTGTTATTATTGACGACAGTGGTTATCATGATCGTTCAATTTTTAACTCAAGCATTATTACACTGGTTTAGTTATAAATATCGTGGTAGAAAAGGTCAAAAAGCTTTATTCTATGCTGATAATGATCGATTGGAATTTATATGGACTGCAATCCCTGTGGTTGTTTTAGCTGGCCTTATTTTGTGGGGATTATTCTCGTGGAATGATATTATGGATGTAGATAAACATGAGGATCCGTTAGTAGTGGAAGTATATGCTTATCAATTTGGCTGGAAAGTTAGATATAGCGGCGCTGATAATACTTTAGGAGATGCTAACGTGCGATTTATCGAAGGAGCTAATATTTTAGGTATTGATCCTACAGATGCTGATGGTAAAGATGATATGGTAGCTACAGAATTACATCTACCGGTTAACAGACCAGTAGTCTTTAATTTCCGTAGTCAGGACGTTTTACACTCTGCTTACATGCCTCACTTTAGAGCTCAGATGAATGTTGTACCAGGTATGGTGACTAAATTTAGCTTTACACCTACTGTAACTTCTGAGGATTATAAGTCAACTGAATTTATGACTGAAAAAGTTCGTAAGATTAATGAAATTAGACGACAAAAAAGTAAAGAATTAGAGGCTGCAGGTGATGTAGCTTTGGATCCTTACGAATTTGAATACTATTTATTGTGTAATAAAATATGTGGTGCGTCACATTACAATATGCAAATGAAGATAGTAGTTGAATCTGAGGAAGACTACAATAAGTGGTTAGAAACACAAACAACTTTTGAAACAACTTTAGCTAACGCTGAAAACTAAGATATATGGGACAAGTGATTGCAGCAGCAACAGAGCATGGACATGATGATGGTCATCACCATCACAAAGAAACATTTGTAACAAAATACATTTTCTCAACAGATCATAAGATGATTGCTAAGCAATATCTTATTACGGGACTTATTATGGGTGCTATAGGTATCTTAATGTCTGTACTAATGAGAATGCAGATTGCAAATCCAGAGCAACCAAATGTTATTTTTGAAGCGCTATTAGGTAAGTGGGCACCAGGTGGTGTAATGGATCCTAATATTTACTTAGCATTAGTTACCATTCATGGTACCATAATGGTATTCTTCGTTTTAACAGCTGGTTTAAGTGGAACTTTCTCTAACTTTTTGATTCCTTTACAAATTGGAGCTCGTGATATGGCTTCTGGTTTCTTAAACATGGTTTCTTATTGGTTGTTTTTCCTTTCTTCTGCAATAATGATTAGTTCTTTATTTGTTGAATTAGGACCTGCCGCAGCTGGTTGGACTATTTATCCTCCATTAAGTGCTGTAGCTAAGGCGATGCCTGGTTCAGGTATGGGTATGACATTATGGTTAGTTTCTATGGCTATATTTATTGCTTCTTCATTGTTAGGATCATTAAACTACGTTGTAACTGTCATAAACATGCGTACAAAAGGTATGTCTATGACTAGACTTCCATTGACAATCTGGGCATTTTTTGTAACTGCTATCATTGGTGTCGTTTCGTTCCCAGTATTATTTGCAGCGGCTTTATTGTTGATCATGGATAGGAGTTTCGGAACTTCATTCTTCTTGTCTGATATTTATATCAAAGGTGAAGTACTAGCACATCAAGGAGGTTCTCCAGTTTTATTTGAGCACCTTTTTTGGTTCCTTGGTCACCCGGAAGTTTACATTGTATTATTACCTGCTTTAGGTATTACATCTGAGATTATAGCCACTAACTCGCGTAAACCTATTTTTGGTTATAGAGCGATGGTAGCGTCTATTTTAGCGATTGCGTTCTTGTCAACAATTGTTTGGGGTCACCATATGTTTGTATCTGGAATGAATCCTTTCTTAGGTTCAGTATTTACATTTACAACTTTATTAATTGCGATTCCATCTGCAGTAAAAGCATTTAATTATATAACCACGTTATGGAAAGGTAATTTGCAGCTCAATCCGGCAATGTTGTTTTCTATAGGTCTTGTTTCTACATTTATTACTGGTGGATTAACCGGTATCATTTTAGGTGATAGTACGCTGGATATAAATGTGCATGACACTTACTTTGTTGTAGCTCACTTTCACTTAGTAATGGGTATCTCTGCGCTTTATGGATTGTTTGCAGGAGTTTATCACTGGTTCCCAAAGATGTTTAACAAGATGATGAATAAAAATCTTGGTTACGCACATTTCTGGTTGACAGCGATTGGTGCGTATGGCGTTTTCTTCCCGATGCACTTTATAGGTATGGCTGGTTTACCTCGTCGTTATTATACAAATACTAACTTTCCTTATTTTGATGACCTTGCAGACACTAATCAATTGATTACATATTTTGCTATTGCAACTGCACTTGCGCAATTGATATTTGTTTACAATTTTGTTAAGTCTATCTTTTATGGTAAGAAAGCGCCAGCTAATCCATGGAAATCTAATACTTTGGAATGGACTACAGGAGATAAGCATATCCACGGTAACTGGGATGGACCTATTCCTCATGTTCATCGTTGGGCATATGATTACTCAAAAGTGAATGAAAATGGTGAGTATGTAATACCAGGACAGGATTACACTCCACAACATATTCCTTTGCAAGATGGAGAAGAAGAAATGAATCATTAATTATGATTCTGTTACATAAAAAAAGCCGCTATTTAGCGGCTTTTTTTATACATAAGTTTTAAGCTTCACCTCTTGCAGGATAGTGTTTGTCTTCTACAAAATCAATGGATTTGATAAGGTCAGCTATTTTAGGTCTTGCAAATGGCATTGTTTGGATCGATGCAAAGAATAAAGTCTTGTCAGGCTTGATTAAAAATATAGCAGGTTCTGAAAACAAGTCGGGTTCTTTGTCACTAATCGCTTTTGATAAGTAAAGTCCCCATTCTTTTGCAGTTTCTACTGGTAAATCATACCCTATGGTCAATCCGTCTATATTCCAATCATTCGATGATTTATCTGCTCTATCCTTACTGTCCATGCTTATGGCTATCACATCAATACCTCTTTCTTTAAAGTCTGGCAAGTGATCGGTTATAGTTTCCAGTTGCTTTTTACAAACGGGACAGTGATATCCACGATAAAATATGATCAAGGTGTATTTATTCGGCTTTTGACTTTCTAGAGACCATTTAGTTTGGTCGTCTATCAAAGTCACTTTTAATTTTGGGGTATGCTGTTTTGGTTTCATTTTTTTTCTTTTAAGATACAAACGATGTTTTAGGCAAGGTCATAAGTTATTATTAAATTGAGTTAAGCTTTTGTTATTACGCTTTCGCGAAAGCGTAATAAATTCATCTCTATATTATCAAAGCAGCGGATTGAACATTATCTTTGATACATGAACGAACATTTAGATCCCACTGGAAGTCATTTCTCTCATGAAGAAAATGATGTTGAAAGAGCATTAAGACCTTTAAGTTTTGATGATTTTGCTGGTCAAGATCAGGTGCTCGAAAATCTCAAAATTTTTGTTGAAGCTGCAAATCAGCGTGATGATGCACTCGATCATGCTTTGTTTCATGGACCACCAGGATTGGGTAAAACAACGCTAGCCCATATTCTTGCAAATGAATTAGGTGTTGGTATTAAAGTGACTTCTGGACCTGTGTTGGATAAGCCTGGTGATCTTGCTGGATTACTTACTAATCTTGACGAGCGTGATGTGCTATTTATAGACGAGATACATCGATTAAGTCCGATTGTTGAAGAGTACTTATATAGTGCTATGGAGGATTATAAGATTGATATCATGATTGAGACTGGTCCTAATGCTAGGACAGTTCAAATAAATCTTGCACCTTTCACCTTAATAGGTGCGACTACAAGATCCGGTTTACTTACAGCACCCATGCGTGCCCGTTTTGGGATTCAATCTAGATTACAATATTATTCAACAGAATTACTTTCTACTATTGTCACTCGTAGTGCAGAAATTTTAAAAGTGCCTATTGATGAAGATGCTGCAATAGAAATTGCAGGTCGTAGTCGTGGGACGCCTCGTATCGCTAATGCATTGCTGCGTAGAGTGCGTGATTTTGCACAGATTAAGGGTAATGGTAGTATTGATCTTAAAATCGCTAAATATTCATTAAAAGCCTTAAATGTGGATGCAAATGGTCTTGATGAGATGGATAATAAAATCTTACTAACCATTATCGATAAGTTCAAAGGTGGACCGGTAGGGCTAACAACTATTGCAACTGCTGTGTCTGAAAGTGCAGAAACTATAGAAGAAGTGTACGAGCCATTTTTAATTCAACAAGGCTTTATTATGCGCACACCACGTGGGCGTGAGGTGACTGAGCTAGCTTATAAACATTTAGGTAAGATTAAAGGAAATGAATTAGGAGGCTTATTTGACAATCAATGAAAGAAATAGCTCAGGTTCCAGCACTTACTTTTTTGGCTAAATCCAGACAGATTTATAAAGATCCATTACCATTCCACAGAGAGAATTTTGCGAAGTATGGGAATACCTTTAAGATAAGTCCTAAGCCGAGACTTATGATTCACTTTACCTGTGATGAGAAAATCACACAGCACATTCTCCAAAAGAATCAAAAGAATTATCATAAGTCTTCTTTACAGACAGAGGATTTAGGAAAGTATATAGGTCATGGGTTATTGACGGAAAATGGTGAAAAGTGGAGAGCAAACAGAAAATTGATCCAGCCAGCATTTTATAAAAAGTCTATTAATAACTTTATGGCTACTATGGATGTGGTAGTTAAAGAAGAGCTCGATCGCATTCAACTAGATAAGATTACAGATGTTTATGCCATTTTTAATAATCTTGCTTTTAAGGTTGTGGCAAGAAGTTTATTTGATTTTGCAGACATAGAGAACTTAGAACAAAAGATTTCTAGACTTCAAGAAATTACAGAGCAAGCTCAAAAGATGTTGATTAAAGAACTACGTATCCCATGGATGAAGTGGTATTTTGATAGAGAGTGGCTATCTGGAACAAATAGTGTTCCTCATGCATTGGCAATGGTCGATGAAGCGAGAGATATACTGCGTATTATTATAAATAACCGTCGTGATAGTAAAAATGAACCTGGTGATTTACTGGATATGTTACTTCATAGTACTTATGAGGATGGAAGTCACATGGATGATGATCAACTAGTAGATGAGATTCTAGTATTATTTATTGCTGGACATGAAACCACGGCAAACGCTTTGAGCTTTGCAGCGCAATTACTAGCACATCATCCAGAAACAATAGAAAAGGCTAGAGAAGATGTTTCAAAAGCCAATCTTGACGAAACACTAATGAACCAATTGATGGCCATGCCATATCTCAAGCAATGCGTGGAAGAAACGCTAAGATTGTATCCACCAGCTTATGTAACGGATCGTGTAGCGCTAGAGGCAGATGAATGTGAAGATATAGTTATAGAGAAAGAAAGCATTTGGTTGGTTTCTTTTTATGAAATGCATCGACGTAAAGACTTATGGGGAAATCCAGAAGCTTTTGACCCAAGTAGATTTGAACCAGAAAAGGCAAAAAAGTATAGAGATTTCTATTTTCCGTTTGGTGCAGGACCACGCATGTGTGTCGGGAACAACTTTGCCATGATGGAAATGATGTTAGTAATTAGAAGAATGGTAGAGCGTTTTGAGATTACAACCGTTCAAGGTCATATCGATTACCATCCATTAATTACCTTGAAGCCTAAGAATGCAAATTTGGTTTTTAGTGAAAAAGTTTTTAGCTCTTAATATATTACTGGCTTTAACTTGAGCACAATTCACACAATTTTCACGAACACAAAAAACCCATGTGAACATTATAGTCTATTTTTGTTTCTGGACTAAAAATAACCCAGTTATTTATGAGTAAAGATAGCAAGAGACGTGAAGCACTTGTGTACCACGCAAAGCCTACACCAGGTAAAATAAAAGTAGTTCCTACTAAGAAGTATAGTAGCCAAAGGGATCTCTCACTGGCCTACAGTCCAGGCGTAGCAGAGCCATGTCTTGAAATAGCAAAGGATAAAGCAAATGTTTATAAATACACTACAAAAGGGAACCTAGTAGCTGTTATAACTAATGGTACGGCAGTTCTAGGTCTAGGAGATATAGGTCCAGAGGCTTCTAAACCAGTTATGGAAGGTAAAGGTCTTCTTTTTAAGATTTTTGCAGACATAGACTGTTTTGACATTGAGATCGATACTAAAAATGTTGAAGAGTTTATTCAAACGGTAAAAAATATTGCGCCTACTTTCGGAGGTATTAATCTGGAAGACATTAAAGCGCCAGAGGCTTTTGAAATCGAAAAGAGATTAAAAGAGGAACTGGATATTCCAGTAATGCACGATGATCAACATGGTACAGCTATTATATCTAGTGCAGCATTATTGAATGCTCTAGAGATTGCTAACAAGAAAATTGAAGATGTAAAAATTGTTATTAGTGGTGCTGGTAGTGCCGCAATCTCTTGTACAAATCTGTATGCAAAACTAGGTGCTCGTAAAGAGAATATCCTCATGTTTGATGTAGATGGGTTGATTACAACCTCTCGAACAGATTTAGGTCCTGAACAAATGGAGTTTGCTAGAGATATGGATCCCATTACTTTAGTAGATGCATTTAAAGGAGCAGATGTTTTTCTAGGATTATCTGTAGGTAATATAGTGTCGCCAGCCATGTTGCTGGATATGAATGAAAATCCTATAGTGTTTGCAATGGCAAATCCGAATCCAGAGATTGAATATGATACAGCGATAGCTACTCGCGAAGATTTAATAATGGCAACAGGTCGTAGCGATCATCCTAATCAAGTAAATAACGTTTTAGGTTTTCCATTTATTTTCAGAGGTGCATTAGACGTACGCGCTTCTAAGATTAATGAAGAGATGAAGTTAGCTGCTTGTCATGCCATTGCACAGCTAGCAAAAGAGCCAGTGCCAGAGCAAGTTAACATTGCTTATGGTGAGACAAAACTCAACTTTGGTAGAGAATATATAATTCCTAAGCCTTTTGATCCACGATTGATTTCTACTATTCCACCAGCGGTGGCGAGAGCGGCAATGGAAAGCGGTGTGGCTATGGAACCTATACAAGACTGGGAGAAATATGAAGATCAGTTGTTGTCTAGAATGGGATCAGATAATAAGCTTATCCGTTTAATATTAAACCGTGCGCGTACTAATCCTAAGCGTATTGTTTTTGCTGAGGCTGACAATCTAGATGTTATAAAAGCAGCGCAAATTGTTCATGAAGATGGAATTGCAACTCCTATTTTGCTAGGAAGACGTGATGTGATTGAAGAGTTGATGACAGAAATTGATTGGGATGATAAAATTTTAATTATCGACCCAAAATCTGATGAAGAGAAACCACGTAAAGATCGATACGCAAACGAGCTATGGCAAATGCGCGCTCGTAAAGGTGTGACAGAATTTGATGCTGGGAAATTAATGAGGCAGCGTAACTACTTTGCTGCAATGATGGTAAAACTGGGTGATGCAGATGCTGTTATCACTGGTGTTGCGCAATCTTTTCCTATATCTGTTAAGCCTATGATGGAAATCATAGGTAAATCTCCTGGAGTACAAAAAGTCGCTACCACTAATTTAATGATTACAGAGCGTGGACCTATGTTTGTCTCAGATACGTCGATTAATATTAACCCAGATGCTACAGAGCTTGCAAAAATTGCTCAAATGACAGCACGTACCGCTCGTATGTTTGGGATTGATCCTGCAGTCGCAATGATAAGCTATGCAAACTTTGGTTCTTCAGATCATCCTCATGCCCGCAAGGTGACTGAGGCCGTTAATTACCTACATAGATACTATCCAGATATCACTGTTGATGGAGAGATTCAAGCAGATTTTGCTTTAAATCCAGAACTTCTTAAAAAGAAGTTTCCGTTTTCTAAGCTGGCTGGTAAAAAAGTAAATACACTTGTTTTCCCTAATCTGGAAAGTGCAAACTCGACTTATAAGTTGATTAAAGAGCTTTATAATACAGACTCGATAGGGCCTATTATGATGGGAATGCAAAAGCCGGTTCATATCCTACAGCTTAATGCGAGTGTAGATGAAATTGTAAATATGGCAGCAGTAGCTGTGATCGATGCACAGCAAAAGGAAAAGCACGAACAAAAGAGAGAACAAGCCACTGGAAATAGCGCTAATCAAGGTGTGTTTTAGTACCCTTAAATTTATTACATTTGATGCTTTAACTTAAAATTAAGGAATGATAGCGCAGTTGCAAGGAAAGCTGGTGGAAAAAAATCTTACAGATGTAGTCATAGACTGCGGTGGTGTAGGATACTTTGTTGAGATATCGCTTCATACATATTCGTTAATTCCAGATGGTGAATTAATTAAATTATTCACTTTTATGCAGGTAAGAGAGGATTCTCAACGTCTATTTGGCTTTATGGAAAAGTCAGAGCGTGAGGTTTTTAAGCTACTACTATCGGTTAATGGAATAGGTGCAAGTACAGCCCGTACTATGTTGTCTAGTTTAGAACCGCGACAGATTGCGCAAGCTATTGCTTCTAGTGACGTGCGTACCATACAGAGTGTTAAGGGAATAGGGGCAAAAGGTGCACAGCGTGTTATACTAGATTTAAAAGATAAAATATTACAAGTATTAGAAGGAGAAGATATTTCTCTTCATTCGAGCAATACTGGACGCGATGAAGCGTTATCTGCACTAGAAACGCTAGGTTATTTACGTAAGCAAGCGCAAAAAGTGGTGGATAAAATATTGGCTAGCGAGCCAGACGCCACAGTAGAAAAATTAATAAAAGGCGCTTTAAAACAGCTGTAAGATTTGAAATATAGTTCTCTTCAACTTTTCAATAAGTATGTAGCATTCATTGGATGTTTTTTGATATTCGCTTTCGCGAAAGCGCAACAAACACCACCTACGACCGCACAAGACAGTACTAAGACTGGTGTGATTATAGGAGATATTGATTTGCCAGATCCGCCTAGCATTGTTACTCTTTACACTTATGATCCGGACTTAGATCGATATATCTATAAGAGTGAATTCAATGGTTTTCAAATAGGATACCCTTTCATGTTAACGCGTGATCAATATCTAGATCGTGTGATGAAAGAACGCATGACCCAGTATTTTAAAGATAAAGCGGCTGCTATTGCTGGTAAAACAGAAGCAGATAAAGAAAAGCAAAAGAACCTATTACCTAATTTTTACGTCGATTCAGACTTATTTGAAAGTATTTTTGGTGGTACTGAGATATCGGTAGTACCGCAGGGATCTGTAGAAGTTGACTTAGGGATGTTGTTTAATAAATCAGACAATCCTAGTTTTTCACCACGTAATAGATCCAATGCTACTTTTGATTTTAATCAACGTATCAATCTTAGTTTAGTTGGGAAAGTAGGGACGCGTTTAAATGTGAACGCTAACTATGATACACAAAGCACTTTTAACTTTCAAAATCAGATCAAGCTAGATTATACACCTACAGAAGACGACATATTACAAAGTATTGAAGTCGGTAATATTAGTATGCCTTTAAACTCCACATTAATACGTGGTGCTCAGAGTCTGTTCGGTGTTAAGGCTGAATTGCAGTTTGGTAAAACCAGGATAACAGGTGTGTTCTCAGAACAGCAATCAGAATCTAGAACAGTGCAAGCCGCAGGTGGTGCGTCTGTTAATGATTTTGACTTTTTCTCATTAGATTATGATGAGAATAGACATTATTTCCTGTCCCATTACTTTCGTGATAACTATGATGAAACGTTAGCTAATTACCCTTTCATCAATACAAATATTCAAATCACTAGAGCCGAAGTTTGGATTACAAACCGTGGTAATCGAACACAAGATGTTAGAAATCTAGTAGCGATTCAGGATATAGGTGAATCTGATCCTGCTAATATTGGATTGGGTACTATACCTGGTGGTTTTATAAATGCAGCGACTGGTAGTTTTCCGTCAAACGAAAATAATGACTTCAATCCTCGAGGAATAAATGGAGCAGCGCAGTCCATTTTAACAGATGCGATTAGAGATATCTCGACAGTACAATCTGGTTTTGGCGGTGCTCAAGTTAATGAGGGATTTGATTATGTAACTCTAGAGAATGCAAGAAAGCTTACAGAAAATGAATATACCTTAAATACCCAACTAGGTTATATATCTTTAAGACAACGTTTAAATAATGATGAAGTTCTGGCAGTGGCATTTCAATATACTGCTGGAGGAAAGGTTTATCAAGTAGGTGAGTTTGCAAATGATGGTGTGGTAGCAACGGATGTTATAGACTCTACTGACCCGACTCAAATTGCAGTGAATAATCAGAACCTAGTTGTTAAATTATTGAAGAGTAATTTAACGAATGTCAGTGAGCCTATCTGGGATTTAATGATGAAGAACATCTATAATTTGGGCGGTTCTCAATTGTCTCAAGAAGATTTCAGAATGAATATCTTTTATCAGTTCCCACCAGAGTTGAATTATATAACACCTGCAGCGCCTACACTTGCAAATCCAGTTGCAGAACCGTTGCCAGTAGACGTTGATCAAACGACTTTAATTAAGGTATTTAATTTAGACCGATTGAATCAGCAAGGTGATCCGCAACCAGATGGTGATGGTTTCTTTGATTTTATACCAGGACTGACTATTGATCAAGAAAATGGGCGTATTATTTTTACAACGGTAGAACCATTTGGTAATTACCTGTTTAATAAGTTGGATAATACTCCAGGAACAGGATTAGAAGATTATGATCAACCTACTTCATATAATGCAAACCAAGCAAAGTATGTTTATCGTGACATGTACGTCACCACAAAAGCGCAAGCACTGCAAACTGCAGATAAGAATAAGTATTTAATTAAAGGACAATATAAAGCAACTGGTAGAGAAGGAATCCCTATCGGTGCCTTTAATGTGCCTCGAGGTTCTGTAACGGTAACCGCTGGTGGTAGAACATTACAAGAAGGAATCGATTACTCTGTCGATTATCAAGGTGGTCGTGTGATTATACTAGATCAAGCGTTGTTGAATTCAAACACACCAATACAAGTTTCTACAGAAAATAATTCTGTATTTAATCAGCAAACCAAACGATTTACCGGTATCAACGTAGAGCATAGGTTTAGTGAAGACTTTATTCTAGGTGGAACTTTTTTAAATTTAAAAGAGCGACCTATAACTCAAAAATCTACTTATGGATTTGAACCTATTAATAATACCATTGTAGGCGCTAATTTTATATACAACACTCAAGTGCCGTTCTTAACTAGAATGGTTAACAAATTACCTAATATCGATACTGATGTGGAGTCCAGTATATCTCTACGAGGTGAATTAGCTTATCTTTTTCCGGGATCACCAGCAGGTGATGATTTTGAAGGACAAGCATCAGCCTATGTAGATGATTTTGAAGGTTCTCAAACTTCAATAGATATTTTATCGCCTTTTGCATGGTCATTAGCCAGTGTTCCTCAAGCGTTTGAAGGGTCAGGTTCTACATCAAATGCACTAGCTTATAATTTTTCTAGAGCACAATTGTCATGGTATACAATCGACCCTATATTTTATGGAACACAACGACCAGCAGATATTACAGATGACGATATCTCTGACCCTAGAACACGTCGTGTTTTTATAGAAGAACTATTTCCTAATGTCGATTTACAGCAAGGGCAACAGCAAGTTATAAATACACTAGATTTAAATTATCTTCCATCTCAACGTGGTCCTTATAATTACAATCCAGCAGCGGCAGGTAGTAATATTTTACCTAATCCAGACGACAACTGGGCAGGTATTATGAGACAATTCTCTAGTACGGATTTTGAACAGACTAACGTTGAGTATATTCAATTTTGGGTGATGGATCCTTTTGTTTATGATCCTACAAACGCTGGAGGAACTATATCGATTAACCTAGGTAGTATAAGTGAGGATATTCTAAAGGATAATCGCAAGCAATATGAAAATGGTTTGCCTGATGACGGTAGCACCACACTCACAAATGCAACAGATTATGGTAAGGTGCCAGTGAATCAATCCTTAGTTTATGCTTTTGATACTGATGGAGCGCAACGAACTAATCAAGATATAGGTCTTGATGGATTAAATGATATTGAAGAGAATACACAATTTGGAGCATTTGGACCTGATGATCCTGCTCGTGATAATTATGAGTACTTTCTAGCAACAAGTGGAGATATCGTCACACGATATAGAAGATATAATAATACACAAGGTAACTCGCCTACAGAAGTAACCCAAGACGATCGTGGAGCAACGACATTACCAGATGTAGAGGATATTAACAGAGATAACACTATGAATACTATAGATAGTTATTTTGAATATGATATACCGGTTGACCCAACTAGAATGACTGTTGCTACTAATGAGTATATATTTGATACCAAAGAGGTTCAGACTACTTTACCTAATGGGAATACTATAGATACACGTTGGGTTCAATTTAGAGTTCCTTTAAGTGATCCTAACCGAGAAGTTATAGGTGGGATCAATGATTTCAGAGCTATACGTTTTATGAGAATGTACCTAACTGATTTTAATCAAGAAACCTTACTACGTTTTGGTTCCATGGATTTAGTACGTGGTGATTATCGTCGTTATACTGCAACATTAGAAGAGGATCTAGATGATCCTAGTGATGACGGAACTGTGTTTGAAGTCGAAGGAGTTAATATCGAAAATAATGAATCACGTCAACCGATTCCATATAGATTACCACCTGGAGTTGAGCGTGAAGAATTAAGAACTCAAAATCAAAATATCAGACAAAACGAGCAATCTCTTGCCTTAAGAGTTTGTGGTTTAGAATCAGAGGATGGACGTTCTGTATTCAAGAATATAAGAATCGATATGCGACAGTATGAAAACTTGCGCATGTTTGTCCATGCAGAATCATTAGTAAACGAGGTAGCTATAGGTGACGATGAATTAGAGGCGTTTATTAGAATAGGTATTGATTATACAGATAACTATTATGAAATAAGGTTGCCGTTAAAACCTACTGCCTTTGGCACTACTGTAAGAGAAGAGATTTGGCCAGAAGCAAATGAGTTTAATATTGACCTTTCTTTGCTTCAAGAGATTAAAGCACGTGTTTTAAGTAACCCTTCATTAAATATTTCTGAAGTAAACTTCTTTGATGAGTCGACTCTTACTGACGCAACTGCAGCAAACCTTAATCAACATAAATACGGTATAAAAGGGAATCCTAACTTTGGAGATGTAAGAGCAATGATGATCGGTGTACGCAATGCTAGTACAAATGATATTTGTGGTGAAGTCTGGTTTAATGAAATGCGTTTATCAGGTTTAAAGAACCAAGGTGGATATGCAGCAGTGATGAACATGGATGCAAATATTGCAGATTTTGCAAGCGTAAGTGCTACAGGTAGGAGAAGTACTATCGGCTTTGGAGCTATTGAACAAGGTCCTAATGAGAGAGATCGAGAAAATATAACTCAATATGATGTCACTACTAATCTTAATTTAGGTCAGTTACTTCCAGAAAAATGGGGTGTTAAATTGCCATTCTCTTATAGTATAGGAGAAGAAACTATAACGCCACAATTTGATCCACAATTTGAAGATATCGAATTGGAGACAAGGCTAGATAACGCTAATAGTGATGCAGAGCGCGATATCATTAGTGAACAATCTGAAGATTATACCATGCGTCAAAGTGTAAACCTTATAGGTGTCCGCAAAGAACGCACTGGAGATTCAAAGCCTATGCCTTATGATATCGAGAATTTCACCTTTTCAGGTTCTTATAACCAGACAGATCAACGCAATTTTGAAATTGAGAAATTTCAGGATCAATCCGTTAATGTAGGAACAACATATAATTATGCGTTTCCTAAAGCAGAAGTAGAGCCGTTTAAAAAGTTAGTAGGCGATAATAGTTATTTAAAATTCTTGAAAGATTTTAATGTAAATCTATTACCTAATAGTTTTGCTGCCAGCGGTAATATTTTAAGACAGTACAATACACAGAAGTTTAGAGACCTTCAACTGGATACCAACCCAGTAGATACTGATGGTGATGGGATTCCTGATGCTCAAAATATTACTATAGATCCATTGTCTAATCGCAATTATACCATGAATCATCAATATGCCATCAATTGGGATATTACAAAATCTTTACAATTCAATTTATCTGCAAATAATGATCGCGTTATACGCAGTTACATTAATGATGATGATTCAATCGATGAAAGTTATGGGATATGGACAGACTTTTTAGATGAAGGTATTCCTAACTCACACTCACAGCAACTTCAAGCAACCTATAAATTGCCACTAGATAAGTTTCCGTTTCTCGCTTTCGCGAAAGCGAGCTACACTTACACCGCAGACTTCAACTGGCAACGTAACTCACAACAATTTGCGCAGCTAGACGGGATTCCTGATTTAGGAAACACAGTTCAAAATGCAAACACACACCGCATAAACACAACGCTAGATTTAGATAAATTATACAAATATGTAGGGCTTGAAAAAGTCAAGTTTGGTCCTGTTGCTAATAGGGCTCGTAGCCGTAATAATACAAGGTCTAGAAACGCAAGACCATCAACGCCAGGTGCAGCAAATGCACAGGATGAAAAAGATAAAACGCCGAAGAAAAATTTTGGTAATAAGGCTTACAACACATTAATCGGTATTGCTACCTCTGTAAAAAGAGCGCAAATTAACTACCAAGAAAACAATGGTATATTTTTGCCAGGTTACACGCCAGCTATTGGATTTATAGGTACTTTAAAGCCAACAACTGGATTTACATTTGGGTCTCAAGCAGAGATTAGAGATATCGCTGCTAGAAAAGGATGGTTAACTTTATTTCAAGATTTTAATCAACAATACAGCGAGGTTGAAAGCCGTCAATTAGATATTAATGTCAACGTTGATTTATTGAAAGATTTAAAAATTGATTTGGTTGGAAATAGAGCGTATCAAGAAACCTATACTGAGAATTATCGTGTAGATCCAGAGAACTTAACTTATCAATCATTGACACCTAACACTTTTGGTAATTATAGTATTACTACAAACATGATAGGTACTGCCTTTAATAAAAGCACCATTAGTGAATCTAAGAATTTCGATAATTTTAGAAATAATAGACTTGTTATCGCTGAGCGTCTAGCAGAACAGTTTTATGGTAATACAACATATTCTCGTGACGCAGATGGTTATCCAGAAGGTTTTAGTAGGAATAGTCAAGATGTGTTATTGCCGGCTTTCCTAGCTGCATATGAAGGTCGAGATGCAAAAGATCAAAAGACGAGTGCTTTTAAGGATGTTCCTTTACCTAATTGGACGCTTAAATACACAGGATTGATGAACCTTAAATGGTTTAGAAAAAGGTTCCGTAGATTCTCCATAAATCATGGGTATAGATCTAGTTATACAATCAATCAATTTCAAACAAATCTAGATTACTCTCCTGGTAATAGGAATTTAACCTATAGTGATCAAAGTCCTGATGCTTTAAACCAGACAGGAGACTTTAAGTCGCGTAATCTCTTTTTCAATATCAACTTATCAGAGCAGTTCAGTCCGTTAATTAAATTGGACTTTGAGATGAAAAACTCTGTGTCGATTGCAGCAGAAGTAAGAAAAGATAGAGTCGTTTCTTTAAGTTTTGATAATAATTTATTGACTGAAATAAATGGTAACGAATTTATTCTAGGGTTAGGTTATCGTATCAAGGATCTCAAGTTTAAAACTAATGTCGGTGGACGCAGTCAGATCATTAAAAGTGATCTAAACATGCGACTAGATGGCTCTGTAAGGGATAATGTAACTATCATTAGATATTTAGATCTAGGAACCGAAGAAAATTTACAAAATGGAATTTTCACAGATGCTAGTCAGGCTACCGCTGGTCAGACCATATATGGTCTTAAATTTACTGCAGATTATAATTTGAGTCAGGCATTTACAGCCATATTCTATTATGATCATACATTCTCAGAATTTGCGATATCTACTGCTTTTCCACAAACTACAATAAGAAGCGGTATTACATTGAGATATACCTTTGGTAATTAGTAAAAAATCATTGCCTATATCTTTGAGAGATATCTTAAATTTACCACCATTAAAATAAAATTATGAATATCCCAGCAGAATTAAAATATACTAAAGATCACGAGTGGATTCGTATTGAAGGTGATACTGCCACTGTAGGTATTACTGACTTTGCACAAAGTGAATTAGGTGACATCGTTTATGTAGAGGTGGAAACCGTAGATGAAACGCTAGATGTAGAAGAAGTTTTTGGAACAGTAGAAGCTGTGAAAACAGTTTCTGATCTATTTCTACCATTATCTGGTGAGATCACAGATTTCAATGAGAAGTTAGAAGATGAGCCAGAACTAGTAAATTCTGATCCTTATGGAGATGGATGGATGATTAAAATGTCATTCTCTGATGCCTCTCAGTTAGACGCGCTTTTATCTGCAGAAGCTTATAAAGAATTAATAGGTGGCTAAATTATTCTACTGGATAGCGCCAGTTTATACTGGATTGATTATTTATTTTTCAATTAGTGATAGTCCAGCGCCTTCAGTGAATATAAATAACATAGATAAATTATACCATGGTGGTGCTTATTTTATAATGGCATTATTATGGTATTTTTTCTTTTATAGCAGATTCTTAACACAACAATCTCATTTTAAATTTACATGGAAGGATATGGTCACTGCATGGTCTAGGACTATTGCAATAGCGGCTGCTGTTTTTTCATTTTTAATAGGAGTTATCGTTGAGTTTGCACAAGAGTATATTGCTGTTAATCGAACTATGGATTTTATAGATGCAGTGGCAAATACTATTGGCATTATTCTTGCAGTTACATTGATGTGGTTGTTATCTAAAAGATTTAACACATATTCATGAAGAAACCTGTTCACATGTTTAGGTTTTTTATTTATTTTTAGCCTTCAAATTTTATCCTACTATGGAAATTAAGAAATCAGAATCATCAGATTTACGTACTAACATTAAATTGTACGTGTTAATGGGACTTGCCTTTATGTTATTATTATCATGGCAAGGTCTTGAATATGAAACAAAAGAAGTAACAGAAATTGAAGAGTATGTAGAGCCAGAAGCTTTTGTTGAAGAAGAAGAAGTGCCTATTACTATGATGTTGAATACACCACCGCCACCACCGCCACCGCCACCAGCACCTGAAGTTCTTCAGGTAGTTGAAGACGAAGTGGAAATCGAAGAGGTTATCATTGAAAATACTGAAACGACCGAAGAAGAAGAGATCGTTGAGGTTGAAGAGGTAGCTGAAGAAGTAGGTGTTGTTGAAGAAATCGCTGAAGTTCCATTTGCTATCATTGAATCGGTACCAGTTTATCCTGGATGTGAGAAGATGAAAACTAATGAAGATCGTAAAAAATGTATGAACGAGAAAATCAAAAGATTTGTGGATAACAAATTTGATACTGGTCTTGCAAATGAATTGGGTCTAGAAGGTCGTCAAAAAATTACTGTACAATTTAAAATTGATTCAAAAGGTAATGTGGTAGGAGTTCAATCTCGTGCGCCTCACCCTAGATTGAAACAAGAAGCGGCAGATGTAATTAACAGTCTTCCTAAAATGACTCCAGGAATGCAGCGTGGTAAGGCAGTAACTGTAGTTTATGCATTACCTATTATTTTCCAAGTACAGGATTAAAGAAAAACATTTTATCATATCAAAAGGCCGAGCATTTAATGTTCGGCTTTTTTTATGGTATGTTTCTTGAAGTGTTTTCATAATAACATAAAACCATTAATTATGAAAACTAATTTATTTAAAGAAGGTGCTGCAACACCTTCTAAGAAAGATCGTTTTGACAAAAAGAAAGTCAACGTTAAAGTTAATCCAGTTATTAACTTTCAAATAGGTCTGATAGCAGCCTTGTTGTTAGCTTTTGTGGTGATCGAACTCACTACTCAAACTGTAGAACCTGAAAGAGTCATAGTTTCTAATACAGATATCGCAGATCCAGACTGGACTAATCCTACGTTTAGAATCGTACCTAACAAACCAAAGCCAGAGGTGGTTATAAAACCCAATAAAGAATTACCTCCAGTAGTCGTTCCAGATGACACACCTGATCCGGACCCAATTCCAGAAGAAAAACCTATTGAGCCTGTTGTTGATACACCATCAGATAATACACCAGTTGACGACTCACCTATAGAGAGTGCACCAGTAAAAACAAAAAAGCCGGCTCCTAAAACTTCAATTACTACGACTATGGATGGTGTCGATTCAATGCCCCTATATCCTGGCTGTGAATCATTAGATAATAATGTAGATCGTCGCAAGTGTTTCAATGATAAGATGCAACGGTTTGTACAACGTAAATTTAATAAAGGTCTTGCCGATGAATTAAATTTAGATGATGGTGAAATCGTTAAGATTGACATTTTATTTACCATTAATGAGAAAGGTCTACCTATAGATGTGAAAGTTAAAGCGCCACATGCTATTCTTGAAAAAGAGGCGTATCGACTCATTGGTAAATTGCCTAAAATTACACCTGGTAAAATAAATGGAGATCCGGTGAGTGTTTATTTTCATTTACCAATAAGATTTAAAATGAATAGATAATAACAGTTTTTTATTTATAAAAAAGTCACAGCTTGCTGTGACTTTTTCTATTTATATACTCCTATAAAACAAGTATCTTAGCCGCTTAATGCAGTGATTACAATGAAGAATCTATTTCTGATTATCAGTTTATTTAGTTTAGGAATCTTGACAGCTCAAAATCCAGTGGAAAAATTCCCATATTTTGAAGAGTGTAAAGATTTGCCTGTTAATGAATTAGAGGATTGTTTTTACAAAAACTTATATTCTTCTTTATATGAAAATTATAAGCATCCTCAGCAACTTCCATTAAATGCTGGTGAGAAAGTGACATTACGATTTGAAGTGAATCGTGAAGGTAGATTCATTCCCATTCGTTTTGATGCAGTTTATGCAGAGCTTACTACTGCAGTGAAAAATTCTTTTGAAAAGCTGCCGGTAATTGCAGCGCCTACTTATAATGGTAACCCTACATACATGCAATTTGTATTAAGAGTGCCAGTTCCCATGACACCTGATGGTTCTTTTCAGGTGTTTAATGGTAAAGAGCAAGAAAATAGTGTGGTTAAAAAAAGTTCAAACGCTTTAGAGAGTATCGCTTTCGCGAAAGCAAATGAAGAATATCCACAAATTATTTCAAATCAATATAATGGTCAACAGCTTAAGTCTAATGGGCTAATAGCACTATCAAACCAGCGATATCATCGATATGAAGCGGCTATGAATAGAATAGGGAATAACGCTCATACAGCCGTCAAACCTTATACGTTTTCTTATGTGGATCAATACTTTGATCTTGAGGCAGAGAGATCGTCATTAATGAAAGATGAATCTACGTGGCTAGGTAAAAAATGGTGGAATGAACACTTTTTTGAATTGGCTGGTGATGATTATTGGTTTGTAATAGATCCAGGAGTTGACTTGCAAATAGGTAAGGATAGTGGTGATGATATTAATACTTTTAATAATACAAGACTGGTTAATGTTAGTGGTGGAATAGGTAAACAAATAACATTTGGCGCTAGTATTCAAGAAAGTCAAGGACGTTTTGCTGGCTATTTCAACAGAGAAATAGAAAGTCGTGCACCGGATGGTGGGAATCCGGGCATTGTGCCTGGACGTGGTATTGCAGAAGATGGTGGAGATACTATTTATGACTATCCAGTAGCTACTGGTTATATCAATTATAAACCTAGTAAGTACTTTGATCTTCAATTAGGTCATGGACAACATTTTATAGGTGATGGTTATAGATCTTTAGTTCTTAGTGATAATTCACAACCGTTTCCATATGCAAAAGTAAATGCTAAGTTTTGGAAGTTGGATTACACGGTTTTATACACATCTTTAAGAGATGTAAGATCTGAGGTAACTGCAGATGATTCTTTCCGTACAAAATTTATGGTGCATCATTATTTAAGTTGGAATGCTACAGAAAAGCTCAATATAGGGCTCTTTGAAAGCGTTTTGTGGCAAGATGATAATCAACGTGGCTTTGATTTCAATTACTTGAATCCAATTATATTTTATCAAGCCATTGAGCTGCAAACTGGCTCTCGTGGAGGAAATGCTTTAATAGGAGCCACAGCAAAGTATAAATTTACTGATAGAATTACAGGTTATGCACAGTTAGTATTGGATGAGTTTTCTGGAGCATCTGTAGTGAATGGTGATGGTAGTTATCAAAATAAAAGTGCATATCAGCTAGGTCTTAAATGGCAAAATGCATTTAAAGTAAAAGACCTAATGTTACAGGCAGAATATAACAGAGTACGTCCTTATACATACAGTCACAACACGGTAGTCCTTAACTATGCTAACAGTAATCAAGCACTAGCACATCCATGGGGCGCAAACTTTTATGAAACTACTTTCATAGGAAGGTATACTAAAGATAGGTGGTATGGTAATGCTCAATTCACTTTAGGTGAAAGAGGACTAGATATTAATGATGGGATTGACAACGCTTTTTATGGTGGCGACATATACCGTAATGAAGATGATCGTATTGCTGATAATGGTAACGAGTTAGGTCAAGGAAACAGAGTAACTTTTATGTATGCACAGTTAGAAGCTGGTTATTTAATTAATCCAGCGAGCCAATTGAGGATTTATGGTCAGATCATTTATAGAGATTTTGATCCTCATTTTGAAATTGGAAATGTACAAGAACAAAATACGACATGGTTAAATATAGGGCTGCGCACTGATATTATGAACTGGTCTTTTGATCGCTAGATGATTTTCTAGCCTCAAAGATTTTTAAAAATATAAATGTAGACATGTTACGAGCTCGGTTTTTAGCAAGTTGTGCAATTTCTCCATGGAAATAGTTGTCAATCGTGTCAAACCACAATTGCAGCCATATTCCAAAGTGTTCCATCTCAATAGAATGATTAACTGCAGTATCAACCTCTTGATGCTTTTCAATAGGATTGCCGTGATAGCTCTTTGCTCTTAATAAGCTAGTGTCCCAGAAATCAGTCAAGTGATTAAGATGTGCAGGCCAATCGTTGATTACACTATTAAAAATGGGACCTAAATGCTCATTTTTACGAACCTTTTTATAGAACTCGTTAACTAGTAAAGCGATTTGTTCTCTAGAGTTAAGAAGCGATGTAGAGGTCATGATACAATGGTCGATTAAAAAGGTGAATAAACACTTTCAAAAGTAACTTTAATAAAATGGTTTTGCTTTTTTTAAAGAGTCATTTATAAGAGCTATTTTTAAATAATAATTAAAAAATAAAAATATCATGGGTGGAATGATGGGTTACTATATAATCGGTGGAGCAGTTTTTTTACTGAGCATGTTTGTAAGTAACAAGCTTAAAAGTAAGTTTAAAAAATACTCTCAAATTCATTTAAAAAACGGTATGAGTGGTGCAGAAATTGCCCAAAAAATGTTAGATGATAATGGTATTACTGATGTTAAGGTAATATCTGTAAAAGGTCAACTAACAGATCATTACAATCCTTCTAATAAAACCGTAAATTTAAGTGAAGTTGTATACTCTGAACGTAATGCAGCAGCAGCAGCAGTTGCGGCACATGAAGTAGGTCATGCTATACAACATGCAACAGCCTATAGCTGGATAGGGATGAGGTCTAAGCTGGTTCCTGTAGTAAGCATTGCGTCTAAATATTCGCAATATGTAATTATGGGTGGACTCGCACTAGCAGCGGCATCTGCCTTTGGTAGTACAGTACTCTTAATAGGTATTATTATGTATGCAGTAGGTACTTTATTTGCCTTTGTAACTTTACCAGTGGAGTATGATGCTAGTAATAGAGCACTAGCCTGGTTAGAGGATGAAAACATGTTGACTCAAGAAGAGCATGCCGGTGCAAAAGATGCCCTTAAATGGGCTGCGCGCACCTATCTAGTAGCGGCAATAGGCTCATTAGCAACTTTACTATATTTCATATCAATCTTCCTAAGAAGACGATAAATAAAACAGAATTTTATTAAAAAAGGAGGATGATTTAAAACCATCCTCCTTTTTATTTAATGTCACTTATAAACTTAAGGGATTGTATCCCAGGTATTCTATTTCGCTTTCGCGAAAGCGTATTCCATAATCTTCCAGCTCTTTTAAAATAGGCTCGTAAATAGGCGCTGTAATAGGTATTTGTACTCCAGGTGAGGTGATCTCGCCATTTAAGATTTTAAGAGCGGCAATTGCAACAGGTAGACCAACTGTTTTTGCCATGGCAGTTTGCATATTGCCATCACCTAAACACACCATCGTACTGTCTATCTGCTTCTTTTCACCATTAATCTCATATCCAAATTTATGATACATAACAATCATATCTTTTTCTCCATCTTGAAGAGTCCATGAGTCTTCTAAGATTTTTTGTAAGATCTGTGCAGGTGTAGCTTCTTTTAATGCTACCATCTTAGTAGCATTAAATAAATCTAATTCTACTAATTTATCCCACATGATATCGTCTTGATCAATTTTTAGAACGTGACGCATTTTAAGTTCTGCAGAGTCTGTAGGTGAATATGGTAAAAAGCTATTCACAAAATCCCGGTAACTCATGTTTTCAGAATCTTCAATGGTGTAAGTATCGTCAGTCATTCCTAATTGTACGAACATATTCCAAGCCTTGCTAAAACCTACACGACGCATGGTGCCTCGATACAATGTGAGGATATCATCGAGTCCGTATACCGAACGGTATTTTAAACTATTACGATTAGCATAAGCTTCAAATCTACCATAGCCATCTACATCTAGAAATTCTGTTCTTCTAAATAACTTATGGTATGGTATGTATTTGTATTGACCTTCCTGAATGAATTTTGCCGCACCGCCTTGACCTGCGGTAACAACATTACGAGGATTCCAAGTGAACTTATAATTCCACAAGTTATCGTCATTTTCAGGGGCAACTAATCCACCGGTAAAGGACTCAAATAATAAGATTTTACCACCTTGTGATCTTATTCTATCTAGTACTTGCATGGCGCTCATATGGTCGATACCAGGATCAACACCTATCTCGTTCATAAAGACAAGATTTTTTTCTATAGCACTTTCATTCAAGGCTTGCATTTCAGGACTTACATAACTGGCGGTAACCATTGATTTTCCATAAGCTATGCAATCTCTCGCCACTTCAATGTGAAACCTTGCAGGCAACATTGATATAACTATCGATGCTTTTTTTATATAAGATTTACGCTGGTCTTCATTAAAAATATCTAGTTGAACAGCTTCAACATTTTTATGATTTTGGCCTAGTAATTTTGCTTGATCTATATTTTTATCTGCTATCAAGAGCTTTAAATTCTCTTCTTCTGATTTTTTTAAAAGGTAATCGACTAGCACTCCAGTTGATTTACCTGCTCCTATAATCAGTATATCACGCATATCTGTTGTAATTTTGAGGCAATTTAAAAGACTTCTTATAAATAGATATACAAATGGTTAAAAAGTTATTGATTGTAGGTATTATATATGCATTAACAGCTGTTGTTTTAGGAGCTCTAGGAGCGCATGCCCTAGAGAAATATCTAACAATCGACCAGTTGAAAAGTTTTGAAACAGGTGTACGTTATCAAATGTATCATGCCCTAGCACTTATATTATTAGCTTCTATACCGCTTATAAGCGATAAGACTAAAAAAGTTGTTTTTTATTTATTTACCATTGGTGTTATTCTGTTTTCTATTAGTATTTACCTGTTAACAACTACAAACTTGTGGAACATTGATTTTTCTTTTCTCGGGCCAGTAACTCCTATAGGTGGATTGCTACTTATCTCTGGTTGGATTGTGCTTCTGTGGAAAATTATTTCAAATAATTCTGTTAATAGATAGGGAGAGAGATATATGATTTCTATTTTTGCATCCTAAACCTTAGCTAAACAAAAGGATAATCATGGGTTCAAATACCTTAGTTACGAAAACGATTTCGTTAGAAGAATGGGGAATTAAAAATTCCAAAATTAATTATCAACTACCACCAGCAGAGCTGCAAAAGATTAGTGTTGCTAGCTATGATGGTAAAGAAACCGCAAACGGCACACTCGCTGTTAATACCGGTGAATTTACTGGTAGATCGCCGATGGACCGCTTCATTGTTAGAGATGAGGTTACCGAGGACAAAGTCTGGTGGGGTAATATCAATATACCTTTTGAATCGGATAAATTTGATGCATTACTTCATAAAGTGACCTCTTACCTGGATGGTAAAGATGTTTTTGTGAGAGATGCATATGCCTGTGCACATCAAGATTATAGACTTAATATTAGAGTCATTAATGAGTATCCGTGGTCTAACATGTTTGCTTATAATATGTTCTTAAGGCCAGAGAATGAAGAGTTAGAGAATTTCTCTCCGGAATGGACTGTTATAAATGCACCGGGATTTATGGCAGTACCTGATCAAGATGGTACAAGACAGCATAATTTTGCTATTCTTAATTTTTCTAGAAAGATTGCTTTAATAGGTGGAACCGGTTATACTGGCGAAATCAAAAAAGGAATTTTTAGTGCGCTCAACTTTATTTTGCCTGTTTATAAAAACACTTTGCCTATGCACTGTAGCGCAAACGTAGGAAAAGATGGAAGTACAGCCATCTTTTTTGGTTTAAGTGGTACAGGTAAAACAACTCTTTCTACAGATCCAGATAGAGCATTGATTGGTGATGATGAGCATGGCTGGACTTCAAATAACGATGTTTTTAATTTTGAAGGTGGATGTTATGCAAAGGTGATAAATCTGGATGCAGAAGGTGAGCCAGAAATTTACAATGCTATTAAGCCTGGTGCGATTTTAGAAAATGTTATCTTGAACGCTGATAAAACAGTAGATTTTAAGGATACATCTATTACCCAAAATACGAGAGTAAGTTATCCTATCTTCCATATCGACAATATTAAGAAACCTTCTGTAGGAGATAATCCTAAGAATATTTTCTTCTTAACTGCAGATGCTTTTGGAGTATTGCCTCCTATATCTAAATTAACTCCTGGTCAAGCAGCATACCATTTCATTAGTGGTTATACTGCAAAAGTCGCAGGAACAGAAGCTGGTATTACAGAGCCAGTTCCTAGCTTCTCTGCTTGTTTTGGAGCGCCATTTATGCCTCTTCACCCTACTAAGTATGCTGAGATGTTGAGTGCAAAAATGAAAGAAACAGGTGTTAATGTATGGTTAGTAAATACAGGATGGACCGGTGGACCATATGGTGTTGGTTCGCGAATGAAGTTGAAATATACTCGAGCGATGATTACAGCAGCAATGGACGGTAGTCTAGAGGCTGCAAATAAGGACAATTATCACGTGCATTCTGTTTTTGGTGTTGCACAACCACGTACTTGTCCAAATGTGCCTACAGATGTTTTGAGTCCTAGGGCAACATGGAAAAATGATGAAGGTTATTATGAAACCGCATCAAAGTTGACTAATGCATTTAGAGATAACTTCAAACAATTTGAAGATTATGCTTCTTCAGAAATAATGGCAGGAGCACCACTGAAGTATTAATTGTATCAACTTTATTATATAAAAAAAGTCCCTTTATCTAAGGGACTTTTTTGTGTTTAAACATTACGCTTTCGCGAAAGCGTAATGTTATTTATCTTCTTTAATGTAGTTTTCAATAGCCATAGTCATTGAAGGAGACTCAGGTGTAGGAGCTTGTATGTCGATACGTAGTCCCATGTCCTCGGCAGTTTTCATAGTAGTATTTCCAAAAACAGCGATTCGTGTTTTATCCTGAGTGAATTCAGGGAAATTCTTAAACAATGATTCTATTCCACTAGGACTGAAGAATACTAAAATATCGTATTTCACGTCTGCTAGATCAGAAAGATCACTTATTACGGTACGGAAAAAAGTTCCCGAGGTCCACACTACTCCTAAAGCATCCATTTGTTCTGGTACTTCATCTTGAAGCTTGTCAGAACTTGGGATTAAAAACTTTTCGTTTTTATGCTTTTTAATAAGAGGAACTAGTTCTTTGAAGGTACGTTTACCAACATAAATTTTACGCTTGCGGTACACTACATATTTTTGCAAATAATAAGCAACAGCTTCACTTTGGCAGAAGTATTTCAACGAGTCTGGAATTTTATATCTCATTTCTTCGGCAACTCTGAAGAAATGGTCAACACTATTACGGCTAGTTAAAACAATGGCAGTGAACTTGCTAATGTCTATTTTTTGCTCGCGTACTTCTTTAGAAGGAACACCTTCTACATGTATAAACGAACGGAAATCTATCTTAACCTTAGTACGATCTACTAAAGTCTGATAGGGTGAATTTTCCATTTTAGGTTCAGGTTGGGAAACTAAAATTGTCTTCACTTTCATAGGCATTCTTTTCTTTATTAGTAGGCTCTAGACAGCATAATATACTTATATAAAAGTAGATAGGGTGCTGTTTCAAGCGCGCAAAGATACAAAATAAAATAAAAAGAGTGTTGAAGTAGTGACTTTGAATAGGTATAAAGGATTATAAAATTATAAATAACAAACATGAAAATACTTACAATGCTTATCAATCGTACCGCTACTATAGAATCATGAAAGGTGTAATAAATTAATAGATTAACAATAATTAGTAATATACCCAAGACGGCTCTATAAGTATTTCGATGGTATTCGATTAATTCTAATATCTCATCAAACTTCATTAAAGACGCAATCATCATAGAGAAATATCGCTTTGCAAGAATAAATATGGTTAGTCCAGTTAAGAAAAGTAAAAATGTCTTAAAATCTAATAATGATTGAACTTCAGTAAAGGATAGTTTTGTAATCCATAAAGCCAAACCAATAGTGTATACGGTCACTGTAATAATTCTGAGACCATGATTTGGGTTCTCGTTCCTAGAGACTTTAATGTATCGATTACTTATCGCAGCACTTAGTAAGTGATAAAATTCACTTTTGTAAATCCACTTTGCAATTACTAATAGTAACAGACAAAATGCGATAACTATGGTAGCCCAGTTATTTATATATGATTCTCTCAGTTCCATAGGTTGTAAAAATAAGTTCTTTTGTTTTTCGTTAGTACAGCTAGGCTATTTATTTCGTTATTTTTACCAACTCTATGAAGAAATCAATTGTAATAATTCCTACTTATAATGAAAAGGAAAATATATCCATGATAATTGAGTCTGTTTTCTCTCTTTATCAAGATGTACATGTATTAATTGTAGATGATAATTCACCAGATGGTACATCGGCTATTGTAGAGGATTATCAGTCAGGTTTTTCTGATAGACTTTTTTTAGAAAAAAGAGCTGGGAAACAAGGCCTAGGTACTGCTTATATACATGGTTTTAAATGGGCTCTAGTTAGAGATTATGATTACATATTTGAAATGGATGCAGATTTTTCACATAACCCTGCAGATCTATTTAAACTTTACACTGCCTGTGAGCTTGGTGCAGATCTTGCTATAGGAAGTAGATATGTAAAAGGTGTTAATGTGGTCAACTGGCCTATGTCACGTATTTTACTGTCTTATGGAGCTTCAAAATATGTTAGATGGATTACTAGAATGCAAATTCACGATACTACAGCGGGATTTGTATGTTATAAAGCTAGTTTATTAAGAAAATTTAATTTGAATAAGATTAAATTTGTAGGCTACGCATTTCAAATAGAAATGAAGTTTAAAGCGTGGTTACTTAAAGCTCAGATTGTTGAGGTGCCAGTAATTTTTACAGACCGCTCTAGAGGTCATTCTAAGATGAGCGGCGGTATTATAAGTGAAGCCGTTTTTGGGGTTTTAAAAATGAAGATAAGTAGTTTATTAGGGAAACTAGATATATGAGAAAGACGTTAATTAAAAATGCCAAGATTGTTACTGATGGAATCACTAGAAATGGTGATCTTCTTATTGAAGGTGATGTTATAAAAGAGATTTCTGAAAGTATAAGTGCCAAAGATGGTAATACAATTATTATCGATGCAGAAGGTAAATACTTATTACCAGGTGTCATAGATGATCAGGTTCATTTTAGAGAGCCTGGATTGACTCATAAGGGCAATATTGAATCTGAAAGTGCAGCTGCGGTCGCCGGAGGAATTACCACCTACATGGAAATGCCTAATACCTCTCCACAAACGACAACCATTAAAGAATGGGAAAATAAAATGGCTATAGCTGCTAAAGATAGTTATGCCAATTATGCTTTCATGTTTGGTGGGACGAATGATAATCTAGACGAAATTCTTAAGGTAGATGTAACTAAAGTGCCTGCGTTAAAGCTGTTTTTAGGATCGTCTACTGGTAATATGCTGGTTGATGATAAAGAAGTGCTTAAAAAAATATTTTCTAACGTAAAGTTGAGAATAGCACTACATTGTGAAGATGAAGCAACCATCAAAGCTAATTTACAACAGGCTATTGATACCTATGGAGATGATATCCCTATGGAGCAACATCCTATTATAAGAAGTGAAGAAGCTTGTTATCTAAGTAGTTCTGGAGCAGTTGAATTAGCCAAAGAAACGGGTGGTCGGATTCATGTATTCCATCTTTCAACAGGGAAAGAAACAAATCTTTTTAATAATAAAAAGGCTATAAAGGATAAGCAAATCACATCAGAAGTCTGTATACATCATCTGTGGTTTAGTGATGAAGATTATGCTGCAAAAGGTTCATTAATTAAATGGAATCCAGCTGTGAAAACAGCAAAGGACCGTGAAGAAATATGGGAAGCATTACTAGATGATCGTATCGATGTAATTGCCACAGATCATGCGCCTCATACCATTGATGAGAAATCTAATTCTTATTTAAAGTGTCCTAGTGGTGGACCATTAGTGCAACATGCTTTACCGGCTATGATGCAGTTTGTTGCAAAAGAGAAAATATCGATTGAAAAAGTAGTAGAGAAAATGTGCCATAATCCAGCATTGTTGTTTGATATTGCAGATCGTGGTTTTATTAGAGAAGGCTTCAAAGCAGATCTTGTACTTGTTGATCCCAATAATCCATGGACGGTAACTAAAGATAATATACTGGCAAAATGTGGGTGGTCACCTTTTGAAGGTGTTACCTTTAATAGTCGTATCACTCATACGTTTGTAAATGGTCACCTAGCATATCAAAATTTCAAGGTAAATCAGGTGAAAAATGCTCAAGCGCTTACTTTTCAACGATGAGAAAGTTGTTAGCGATTTTAAGTTTATTGATAATAGGTGCTTGCTCAGGAATTAACAAATCACCTAAGCCAGACCCTTTTTTTGATACTGAAAAAATGGCTTCTATAATGACAGATGTTTATTTAATTGAAGGTTCTATGACTTCTAATCGTAAATCCTTTGTCGATTTGGGAATTATACCGGATCAATACGTTTATCAAAAACACGGTATTGACAGTATCTCATTTAAGAACAATTTTAATTATTACGCAGATAGGGTAGAGGATTTTATTGAAGTTTTAGACTTAGTTGATGAAAAATTACTAGTCATTAAAGATAGCGTGACAGCAAGACAGGATAATACGAAAAAAGATGCTCCGCAGATTAATCCAGTCTCTGAAGAAAGGATTAGAAAATTAGATTCAGCAAGAAGTAGTATCATAAGTTATCCTAAAGAATCTAAATAATTGAAACCTACTCGCTGGATGCTTTTATCAATTGGTGTGTAGTTAAAATCTACATGCTCTTTAATCTTTAAGCCATCATACTTACTGTGAGAGGTTAATGATTGAACGGTAGCACGTTCTAGGCCTCTATTAAAACCTATCCAGTGGCCTACCTTCATTGTTGCAGATATGAGAAATAACATCCATTTAGGGATCATGATCTTAGGTGCTTTCTTTTTTAAGCTATGACTTATTTTACTTAAAATTTCTTTATAATGAATCGATGATTGAACGATAATAAAACGTTCATTTACGATATCAGAATTCATAAGTTGTATCATCGCATTGGTAACATCTCTTACGTCTACAAAACCACTAGATCCATCGGTATAAAAAGGTTGTTTCCTATAGGTTTGAGAGAATAATTTTCCAGATCCACTTTCCCAATTTCCTTCACCTATAATAACACCAGGATTAACTATAATAACATTCATCCCTTCTTGAGTTGCACGCCATACTTCCATCTCGCCACCGTATTTTGAAATGGCATAGTTGCTGTTTTTTGCGTCTAGATTAAAAAAGTCTTCTTCATTTATAGCTCGTTGTCCTACTGGTTCGCCCAGCGTTGCTATACTACTTACATAGCATAGTTTCTCTATTTGATGAGCTTGCGCGGTATTGATAACATTAGAAGTTCCTGTTACATTAGCCTTCTTCATTTGCCAGAAAGGAGCGCCATCTACAATAGCTGCGCAGTGATAAACCTGTGTAATGCCATCCATGGCTTCTTCTAGGCTTGGTATTTCTAGAATATCACCTTGTACCCATTCAATCTCGTCAACTAACTGATCTTTGTTAGCACCATAAGAATTAAATATAGCACGTGTTTTATCGATACTCTTAAGATCTCGATATATCGCTCTTGTTGGAGTTCCGCTTTCGCAAAAGCGATATAACAAATGTCCACCTACTAGTCCAGTGCCGCCAGTTACTAAAATCATATGGTAAAAGTACATAAACCGCGCTTTAAATACTCTTAAAAGTGCGGTAAAGCCTATATATTTGCAGCTTAAATATTTTGAGATGGCTTACAATTTTGCAGAAGAACTAAGATGGAGAGGTATGATACATGATATCATGCCAGGAACTGAAGAATTACTTGAAAAAGAAGTTGTTACAGGATATATAGGTTTTGATCCTACTGCAGATTCTTTACATATAGGTAGTATGGTGCAAATCATTTTATTGATGCATTTGCAACGTGCAGGTCATAGACCTATTGCTTTAGTAGGTGGTGCTACAGGTATGATAGGCGATCCATCTGGTAAAAGTGATGAACGCAATTTGTTGACTCAAGATATATTAGATAAAAATATTGCAGGTGTACAGTCTGTATTATCCAGATTTATCGATTTTGAAAAAGGAGATGATGCGACCAAAGCTGTTCTAGTGAATAACTATGACTGGATGAAAAACTTTAGCCTTATAGATTTTGCTAGGGATGTAGGGAAACACATAACTGTTAACTACATGATGGCTAAAGATTCTGTAAAGAAACGTGTTCAAGGTGAAGGCGAAGGAATGAGCTTTACAGAGTTTACTTATCAGCTTTTTCAAGGTTATGACTATGTTCATCTTTATGAAAATATGGGTTGTAAGCTACAAATAGGTGGTAGCGATCAATGGGGAAATATAACAACTGGTACAGAATTAGTGCGTCGTAAATTAGGTGGTAAAGCGTATGCCTTAACGACACCATTAGTTACCAAGGCAGACGGAACTAAATTTGGTAAAACAGAGTCTGGAAATGTTTGGTTGGATACAGATAAAACATCGGTTTATAAATTCTTTCAATTCTGGATTAATGCTACTGATGAAGATGCAATAAATTGGATTAAAATTTTCACATTCTTGGATAAAGAAACTTGTGAGTCTTTAATTGAAGAGCATGCAAAAGATCCTGGCTATAGAGTGTTGCAAAAACGTCTTGCAGAAGAAGTGACAGTTATGGTGCATGGTCGTGAGGCTTATGATACCGCTCTTAAAGCTTCGCAAATACTATTTAGTAAAACGGTAACTCCAGAGCAGTGGAGTGAATTTAATCAAGAAACTTTACTCGATATTTTTGAAGGTGTTCCACAAGCCGAAATTGCTAAAGATGCTTTAAAGGATGGTGTAGATCCTGTAACTCTCATGGCAGACTTAACAAGTTTCTTGCCGTCAAACAGTGAGGTACGTCGTGCTCTTAAAGAAAATAGTCTTTCTATCAATAAGAATAAAATAAACGCGGAGACAGTAATTACCACTGATAATTTAATTGCAGAGAATATGTTGTTGCTTCAACGTGGTAAACGTAATTACTTTTTAGTGTTAGTGAAGTAAAAGTTATTCCACAGCCATCAAATTGCAGCCTCTTATATCAGACTGATCAAACCTTCCTAGAACTTGAAAAGTGCCATCGGATAATACTTTACCTAGATCTTGTGTAGCAATAAAGGAACAGGAATTATAGTTAGCTAGATCTATTATGTTAAGTCCACCAGTTTTTGAGGATTTTAATAAACTCAATGGATCATTAGCGTCTCGAGTAGTCACTTTCATCCACGGTGGCGTGGTAAAATTAATGCCATCGCTAGCATAGGCTTGTGATAATAGCTCTGTCATGCCGTATTCACTTTGTATGCTTGCTTTCGCGAAAGCGGACTTTAAAATATCATGCAGCTCCTGTTTAATGATTTCCTTACGCATGCCTTTCATTCCTCCAGTCTCAATGATGATGGTTTGAGATAATTCTTGAGGGAACTTTTCTGCTAGTTGAAGTAGCGCAAAGGTGACTCCTATAAGAATGACCTTTTGATTATTTTGCTGTAAGGTTTTAAGCACTTGTGCAAGTTCATCTATATTATTAAGATAGAAGCCGCTAGATGGATGTTTACTTTTTTCTATCCAGCGTTGTGCCATATAAACCAAAGAAGATCCACTGCGCTCTAAGTAATGCGGTAGTAAGGCGAGTACAGCATAATCTTCATGATTACCATAAGTGATGTCAAAGCTTTTATCCAAACTTAAATCATATACACCAGTATCAGTGATATGATGTTTAGATGTGGTCATGCCTGTGGTTCCGCTACTGGTAAATGTAATTTCTGACTTAGTAGTATTACTAACAATATGGTGGCTCTTGAAAAACGAAATTGGAAGATATGGGATTTCATCTACCGATTGTGGTGTCGTTCTACCTATTAAAAGACAGTATTTATGATATACAGCGTTGTGATCTAATTGATGTTTAAAGATGGCTAGTGCCAATTCTTCAAAATTAGATGGTGATGTGATATTAAAAACTGACTGAAACAATAGGAAGCGTTTATTGATTTCAAAAGTAAATAAAAAAGCGCCGCAGTAACACTGCGGCGCTTGATTTATAAAAGTTTTGTAATTCTTATTGAACGACTAACTTTCTAGTTTGTGAATTTCCATTTTGAGAAACCTTTACAATGTAAAGACCAGCATTTAATGAAGATACATTGATAGAGTTAGTTACTGCTTTTTGAGAAATAACTTGCTGTCCTAATGCAGAGTAAATAACGACATCTACAGGATTACCATTCTCTACAGAGATATTGATTTCATTACCAGAAACTGGATTAGGGAATAATTTAAAGCTGTTTTTAGTAAACTGCTCATTTGATAATGTAAAGTCGTTTACAGCACCTGGTGTACCTAAGTCACCTGCGCCAAAAGTACTTGTTGCAAGTCCCCAGTTAACACCTAGATCATTGTCTGTCGCATTATACTTTGATACTGCAAGTTCCATACTAGCGCCATTACCGTCAGGGAATGTAGCGCCGTTATCCCAAGATACTTCATCGATTACTGTTCCGCCGCACTGAATCGATAGTTCATCTGATCCATTTCCTAAGAAAGTAGAAGTTCCATCATAAACATAATCAGGTGTAATTCCACCGTTTAATGTTGTGTTTGCATTCGCTACAAAAACAGCATATCCATTTGCAGGAACTATGACAGATGTAACAATCGTAAAGTTTTCTCCAGAATTAGTAAGATCAACTATTTCATAACCTAACATATCGATAGGTGCGCTTGTCGTATTGTAAACCTCAAAATACTCACCTTCATTATCCTGGGACGCATTTGGGTTTTGCATGATCTCTGTTAAAATAATATCACCAGGATTTGCACATGTAACGTTTGCTAAACAAGCTGGGCTTGAAATATTACGAGATAAATTACAAGCGCTATTTGCTGGGTCACCTGTTACTGTAACTGTAAAGTCAACACCTTCAGTAACACCAGTAATCATAATTTGACCAGCTGCAACCGTTGATGGATTGTCTCCAGCAATAGTTCCATTTCCTGCCGTATCTATTGTATAAGTAGAAGTACCACCGCCGGTATAATCGATAGTTACATCATATAAATCTACACCAGATGTTGAAGTCTGACAAGTTTCAGTTATAGTCGCTAATTGTAAATCACATGGGAAAGAAACGTCAAAGCTAGTAGCGTCTGTAGCAAGTACGGTTGCGCCATCTAACATGTCAACTGTTACAGCATAAGCCATACCATCACTTACTGCTAATGCAAAAGGCGATGTAGCATTCGCAGTTGCCGTTCCATTTACAGTTACCGTAAAAGTTCCACCTGCAGGTAAGTTAAGCGCTGTCCATGTAACATCTACACTAGTTGTTCCTCCTTGTAGGCTACTACCATTTCCCGGAGCGGTAATGGTTACAGTAGGGTTAGTGTTAGGAGTTGAAGAGTAAGAGCCTGTTCCAATTATTGATTCAAATGTTGTAGATCCACACTGACCATCTAAAGTATTAGGAGTGCTTGTCACCCAATTTGCTTGATTAAAAGTAGCATCAGGACCTGTACCATCTACTCTTTTTGCATAAGAATCTAAATATTCCCAAGTTTCTCCAGTTCCGTCTACTTGAGTTCCGTAAGTATCAATAACAGTCATTGTAGCGCTTTCAATAATACGTACAGCATCATCTCCATTGTTGTTTGCTGTTCCAGCTGCTTGATAGTCTGCAGCAACAATACCAGGGAATTCGCTATTTAATAAAGCTTCAGTTCCTGAGTATACATAAACGAAAGAATTTGTTCGAGTTCCAAAAGGTGTCAAATCAAATGGAGTACCAAAAGCACCACCATTTGCAGATTTCTCTAATGTAAACTGTGTGAAATCTACAGTTCCATTTGCATAAATTTCGATAAGTTTTGGTGTTCCACCTGTACAAGTACCATCAACTATAGAAGTGATTATAGGTTGTTGTGCGAAAGAAATTGCTGCAACGAAGAACATTGCAACCGTAAAGTAAATTTGTTTCATCTCTGATTGTTTTTTGCAAATATACATTATTCATAATCCTGCAGTCTTGACTTTAAGGGATTTAATGTTAACATAACATCAGATGTAATAAATTAATCAACCATTTAACACAACGGATTTTGTCTATTTTACGACGATTTTCTCTACGTGATTAATGTCCTCTCCAGAAATTGAGATTAAGTATATTCCTGCTTTCAAAGAGCTTAAATCAACTTTTACTATTTCATTAAAGTTTGATGTCTTATTGAAAACAATTCTTCCATTGAAGTCATATATGGTTAGAAGACCATTGTTGACTTGATTCAATGAAGCAATTGAGACTAGTCCGTTAGTAGGGTTAGGGAAGATATTGAAAGAGTTAATGGATTCATTATCATTGCTTAGAGGTGCTGGTGTATCAAATGCTTCAATTTGATCAAATCGGTTGTTGCTGTCTCCTTGTGTAGCGCTAAAACCTAAACCTCTGGCTGCAAAAACTTCCCATATTCTATCACTGTTAACACCGCCATTTGCAATCATGTCTGCCTGTAGAATGGCGTCTCTACCATCTACAAAGCCAGGATTACAAGGCTGTAGTTTCATGCCGTCCATAATTAGTTGCATTGCAATATTGTTTCCGCCAGTTCCATTAAACAGATCAGGATCATATCCATAATCACTTATAAATCTCCAAGATAGGTCCCATAGCATACTAGCCCATATAGAGCCAATCCCATGTGGTGTGGAAAAGTTTGCATTGTTAGTGTCGCCAAATGTTACTGGATTGATATTAAAATCAGTGCTATAAGGGAAATTTCTAATTCCAGGTCCAGTTACAGATTGATTTGTAGCATAGGTTCCTATACCTCTTATATCTGTACCTAAATCTCCTGGTTCTATAGTAATGATAAGACTGAACCAGTCACTCCAGCCTTCACCCATTTGTTCATTATTACTTAAGCAACTAGGGTTTGCAGGACCACCTGTCAATCGTGTTGAAATACCATGCCCATATTCATGTGCTACAATTCCATTATCTAAACTACCATCTTTTCTAAAAAGCCCCGTATTGTTCAAACTAGCGTTGATAGTCGCGCCACCTTGTAATGCTGCAATTAAAGAATTACCATTATTTTGACTAATCATAATTGATGGAATAGTGACTAGATTTCCGTCATTCCCTGGTGCCATCGCGATAGGTGCAGTCGCAACATTATTAACTACAATCACGGCAATAGCTCCTTGATTTTGCGCAGCAAGAACTTTAGTCCCAAATTGGCAATTACCACGACGCATTACTACAATTTTTCCATTTAATGATGGGCCGTTTGTAATAACATCACAAGCATCGCTAGTGTCTGTAGATACACCTCCGGAATTATCGTCTATAACCAAGGCTAAATCTGATACTAAAGGACTATTAGGACTCGGTAAAGTATTGCCGAAAGCTGCTGGCTCACCATCATAACTGCCAGCGAGGTTACTGTTGTTTATCGTTAAAGGGTTTACTCCACCAGTGGTAGGCGCGTTCCATAAAAACATATTCATTCTAGGATTACCACCATCTCCAGGAGTACCAAAGGTTGCGTTATTAAATCCGCTGCCATCCTGAGCATCTGCAACGACAAAGTCTCCTTCTAGACCACCATTACCATAGTTATTAGATTGAAAATTTCCACTGGCTTCATCAAATCCGTACTGGTACCAAATATCATGCATCATGTTATTCATATAGAATAGGTTAACAGTTGATCCATTAATATTATCTCTAGCAGGAACGTCCAGCTGCTGTGGGAAACTAAAGTCCAGTGTAATCCCGCCATCTGGTGATGCACCTATAGTGGATCCATCGCCATCAAAGTCGTCTTGAGCAAATACATTATTTCCTCTTGTAATAGTGAAATCAGGTCCTACAACAGCATTAGTGTCATGCCATCCAAAAGGTGATGCAACTGGATCTGCAGGACTATTTACTATAGATTCATTCCCATGATTAGGACTTTCTAATGGAAGAGCATAAACGTTATATTGAGAATTGTCCATGAAAGTAGTAGCTGTTTGTGTACTAAACGTCTCTGTAAAATAGCTGCTATGACGTGGTTGATGTTGATTTTCTTCATCATGACTGAAGTTACAACTAATTACTAAATCAATTTCCTTAATTAATTCACCAGATATACTGTCAATGTATAATAAATACATGTGTTGATTATCATTAGTTTCTATGTAGACTTGCCAGGTGAGTCTTAATATATTTTCAGTTTTAATAAAAATAGGATTAAGCTTGATCGGTTTTGATGATAAAGAGCTATTTGAGAAATGTAATATGCCGTTTTGATCGGATCCAGTAGCATACGTATTGGTGTTAAAATTTAATTCCATCGAGCTAGCAGCTTGATGAATTGCAGTTATTGGTTCAATAGCGTTATTGGTCGAGTTTATTTTACTAATAATGTTCTTTTCAAATGAAATGGAGCTACTAATCACCTCATTATCTTTAATTAAGAACATAGAAGAGCTATTTGCAATTTCAATCCCTTGATAGTATTGAGATATATAAACGGTCTGAGCATTCAGACTTTTTGAAAAAGAGCTTGTAGTGACTTTTAGTTCGTTAATATCTTGAACTTCAAAAAGATAAGTGCTTTTGTTTTGATTTAAAAATTCTTTTGCTATACTGGTATATTCTTGTGCAGTGGCCTGTAAGCAAGTGATTGTTATAAATAGGGATATTAAAATTCTCATATATAATTGATAATATGCGTAGTATTAAAGTCCCAATATACGTCTTGAATCTCATAATTCTATCACAAGACTTTGTTCATGTAACTGGTTTATGAAATTTCGCTTTCGCGAAAGCGGCTCTCAAAAAAGAGCATAGATTTAATATCGCTTAACTTAAAGCTAACAATCAATTAATTTTAATTGCTGATAAACTTATTAACTTAGCAGCTTACTTTACACTAAGATGAAAGACGCTATTGCAAAGATTTTATTGGTAGATGATGAGCCAGATATTCTAGAAATCGTAAGCTATAATTTGAAAAACGAAGGTTATCAAGTTTTTACAGCTGAGAATGGAAAAGAAGGTGTTCAAAAGGCCAAGAAGAAAAAGCCAGACTTGATCATTCTAGACGTTATGATGCCTATCATGGATGGTATTGAAGCTTGCGAGCAAATCCGTAAAATTCCAGAATTAGATCATACTATTATTACGTTCTTAACTGCACGTGGTGAGGATTATTCAATGATCGCCGGTTTTGATGCTGGTGCAGATGATTATATTGCAAAACCTATCAAGCCACGCGTATTAGTTTCTAAAGTAAAATCTTTATTGCGTCGCAATACGATGCCTAAAGGTGATGAAGGTAATATTGTTAAGATAGGCGACCTAGTTATCGATAAAGATCAATATAAAATCATCTTTAAGAAAGAAGAAATTATTTTGCCACGCAAAGAATTTGAACTACTTTCATTACTTACTTCAAAGCCTGGAAAGGTTTTTAAAAGAGAAGAGATTCTCGATGTGGTATGGGGTAATGAAGTTATTGTAGGTGGTAGAACTATTGATGTTCATATCAGAAAACTAAGAGAAAAACTAGGTGACGATAGCTTTAAAACCGTAAAAGGTGTAGGCTATAAATATGTCAAATAACTCTTCTAATACTAAACGCAGCTATCGATTTGCAGTTAGATCATCTCTATTTATTACAATAGTTTTTGGTCTATTATTGCTATTGTTCCATCTTATTTTTGATCTTGAGTTTAAAAAATGGTGGCATGAACTGATCATGGTTTTGCTTCTTTTTTCTAGTTCCTTTTTTATAATACAATATCGTGTACAGCGATTTATATATCGTCGTATTAAAAAGATTTATGAGGATGTAAGTCTTTTAGAAACCAGCAGTTTTACAGATCGAGAGATTGCGACAGATATGCGTACATTAACAGAGCAGGTAGAACGATTTGCAAAAGATAAAAAGATTGAAATTGAAACTTTGAAGGTTAGAGAAACTTATAGAAAAGAATTCTTAGGTAATATCTCTCACGAACTTAAAACGCCACTTTTTACAGTACAAGGCTATATAGACACGCTTATTGACGGAGCTCATAAAGATAAAGTCATACGTAAAAAGTATTTACAAAGAGCACAAAAAGGTGTGGAACGACTAACCTATATCGTTAAAGATATGGACATGATTACAAAGCTAGAGGTAGGCGACATGTCTCTAGAGGTAATAGATTTTGATATTGTAGAATTAGTGCAACAAGTCTTTGATCAATTTGAGATGAAGGCCGCAAAAAAGAACATTTCTCTAACCTTTGATATGGATTATACAGATCCTATTATAGTTTTTGCAGATCAAGAACGCATACAACAAGTGATTGCCAATCTAGTTGTTAATTCTATCAAATACGGTAAGCAAAACGGTACAACAGAGATAGCCATTGAAGATCTTATAAATAATAAAGTCATCGTTAGAGTTACAGACAATGGCGAGGGAATTAAGGCAGAATTTATACCACGATTATTTGAGCGATTCTTTAGAGTAGATCAAAGTGGTTCTCGTCGTGAAGGTGGATCTGGTTTAGGTCTAGCTATAGTAAAACACATTATAGAAGCCCATAATGAGAGTATTTATGTGGATAGTGAGCCTGGTATCGGTTCGGAGTTTTCGTTTACGTTAGAAAAAGTCTCTGATAATATATCAGATATTGAAGTAGTTGTTGAAGAATAGATAGAATCTAACCCTTTGTAAAGTTTTATTTTTTCTAACATCTCAATTTTAAAATCTTCTTGACTGGCAAAAGGAACAATACCTTGATCATCTAATGATTGAGCGAGATACTCTTGTTCAAACTGTCCAGGTGTAGGTATAAAGAAAGCTTTTTTTCCTAGTTTATGTAGATCCATAATGGTAGTGTAACCACTGCGACTTAAGATGATATCACTGCGATCTAGAGCCTTTTGTAATCCTTCGGTAGATAAGTAATTATAATAGGTGATATCACCTTTCTTTTCCATTTGTTGTTTTCCACGTACGTTACCTGCAATAAAAAGTACCTCGCCACTAAAACGTTTCACTTCGCTTAATAATTTACGTTCTAAAATACTACGTTGAGGTTCTGGACCAGAGAGAAGAACCATTAAATCGTATTTTATCTGTGATTTAGGATTGCGTTCAAACCTACTTAATGGTCCCAGATAAACTTTAAAAATATCGTCATCGGTATGTTGAGATAATAATCCAGATAAATTCTGTATACCATCTACATCGGGTATCCAACAATAATCAAACTTTTTTATATAATGCAAGTGTAGTTGAGTGCTTAACCAAGTCGTTGAGCCCGATAATACTTGCAATTGATGTGTGATAATCACACTAGGAATAATTTTACTATACAGGCCTAATCTATTGTCCGATATAACACCGTCTAATTGATGATGCGCAATTAACTCAGCTAGCATCAAGTGTTCTTTACGTATAGCATTCCAGATTTTAGGAGAGTCCTTAAGTAATTTAAGTTTTAAGAATTGTCCTTTTTCTGGATACGAAATCTCATAACTAGGTAATTCAATAAATTTTAATCTCGGAAATTCTTTTTTTAATAGTTCTAAAGCCATTCCATCGCTTGCTATGATAGGGTTGTCACCATTTCTGATAATAGCATTGATGATAGGAATACAACGAGTTGCATGACCTAATCCCCAATTTAGTGGTGCAACCAGAATGTTTTTAGATATTTGCATATTCAAATATAAGTGTCTTTAAACCATAAGGGTTTAAGGATTAATTATCCATCTATTAAATAATTGTATTGGGATCTAAGAATAAATTAAAGCGATTTAACGAAAACGAAACATTCGATAACGTTATTCAACCTACTCGGGAAGAGATGACTACTGCTTTTGAGTGGAAAGGTAAATGGGCTACATTTTTTAAAAACGATAATCCTATAACCTTAGAATTAGGTTGTGGTAAAGGAGAATATACCATTGACCTAGCACGCAAATACCCTAACCGTAATTTTATAGGTGTAGATATAAAAGGTGCTCGTTTCTGGCGTGGTGCAAAAACAGCTATTGAGGAAGGACTCACTAATGTCGCTTTTTTGAGAACTCAAATAGAACTAGTTGAGTATGCTTTTGGAAAGAATGAGATAGATGAAATATGGATTACTTTTCCAGATCCACAAATAAAATATAAGCGCACTAAGCACCGCATGACTAATCCAGAATTTTTATCTAAGTATAAAAACATTCTTGTAGAAGGTGGATTTATTAATCTCAAAACAGATTCTGAGTTTATGCATGGTTATACATTGGGTTTATTGCAAGGACTATGTGAAGATATTGTCTTTGCGCATCATGACATCTATACACACACTGAAGCGCCTGAAGAGGTAGTAAGTACCCAGACTTTTTATGAAAAGCAGTATCTTGAGCAAGGTAAAGCCATAACTTACCTTAAATTTAGACTGCGATAAATGATTACGTTTTTACATTTTATTTTTGGTTTTTGTGTCGGTTTTGTAGGAGTCATTCCTCCAGGATTATTGAATTTAACAGCTGCTAAAATAAGTGTAAAACAAAGTAGACGAGCCGCAGTCGTATTTGCCTTAGGTGCCGCTGTTGTTGTAATTGCGCAGGTTTATGTAGGAGTGTTTTTTTCTAAATTGCTTAATGATAATCCAGAGATTTTAATTACTCTTGAAAAATTTGCGATTGCTGTTTTTATAGCCTTATCTATTTTCTTTTTTATAAAAGCTAGACTGGATAATTCTCCAGAAATACAACCAGTAGATAAATCAGATGTTAAGCTTTTTAGTCAAGGTATTATTTTGTCAGCATTAAATATCTTCCCGATTCCTTTTTACATAGGTTTTAGCTCGTTCCTTGCAGGTCGCGGTCTATTTACCTTTGAATATCCCATGGCTCATTTGTTTATACTAGGTGCTTCTATGGGGACTTTTATGATGCTGTTTGCATACATCAAATATGTTAAGAAATTTGGTTTTGACAGTCATACATTTGCTCGTAAAATCAATTATCTACTTTCCGCTTTAACCATGGTCATTGCCTTATTCACTTTAATACGTATTTATGAAGTCTTCTAATGATTTTTATGATCGTGTTTTTAAAGTAGTAAGACTAATTCCTTATGGTCGTGTCACTAGTTATGGCGCCATAGCACGATATATTGGTGCGCCGCGCAGTAGTAGGACAGTAGGGTATGCTATGAATGCTAGTCACAATGTGCCAGGCATACCAGCGCAACGCGTTGTAAATCGCAATGGTTTATTAACGGGTAAGCACCATTTTCAGGGCACTAATCTTATGCAACAACTTTTAGAAAGTGAAGGGATCACTGTAATCGAGGATCAAATTCAAAATTTTAAAGAAATCTATTGGGATCCTAATCTAGAGTTACCTGATTTTAAAGAATAATAGAGCTTATTTTGACTTCGCTTTCGCGAAAGCGTAATTCTTAACAACAGATTATCAGTTTCTTATTTAGATTGCTTTTAATTAAGTGTCTTGCTGCTTATCTTTGTAGTATTCTAAAGAAGCTATGAAAATAGAAAAACAACAAGTAATGAAGGCGCTAGAAACCATATCGGTTCCTGGTCATGGACAAAATATGGTAGAAAGTGGTGCCATTAAAAACGTACTCGTTTTTGGAGATGAGGTAGTGGTAGATGTCACTATTGATAATCCTAGCTTACAAGCTAAAAAAAAGACAGAGGTTTCTATTCTACAAGCTATTCATAAAGAGGTTTATGAAAAAGCTCAGATTAAAGTAAATCTTAAAGTAGAAGCACCTGTTACTGAAAACAAGGCTCCAGAAATTAAAGGAAAAGCGATTCCTGGTATTGATAATATTATCGCTGTGGCCTCTGGAAAAGGTGGTGTAGGGAAATCTACCGTAACTGCAAATCTAGCAGTGTCACTTGCAAAAATGGGCTTTAAAGTAGGATTACTAGATGCAGATATCTATGGTCCTAGTGCTACCATAATGTTTGATGTAGTAAATGAAAAGCCACTATCGGTTAATGTAGATGGTAAATCTAAAATGAAGCCCGTAGAGAGTTATGGGGTTAAGATCCTTTCCATAGGATTCTTTACACAACCAGATCAGGCTGTCGTATGGCGAGGACCTATGGCTGCAAAGGCTTTAAATCAGATGATTTTTGATGCTGCATGGGGTAATTTAGATTTTCTAGTAGTCGATTTACCGCCAGGTACGGGAGATATTCATTTATCAATAATGCAATCATTACCATTAACAGGTGCTGTTGTTGTTAGTACTCCACAGACTGTCGCTCTTGCAGATGCTCGTAAAGGTGTTGCAATGTTTCAACAAGAAAGCATAAATGTACCTGTATTAGGGATCATTGAGAATATGGCTTATTTCACACCACCAGAATTACCAGAGAATAAATATCATATTTTTGGTAAAGATGGAGCAAGGCACCTAGCAGAAGATCTTAAAGTACCATTCTTAGGAGAGTTACCTTTATTACAAAGTATAAGAGAAGCAGGTGATGTAGGTCGTCCGGCGGCTATGCAAGAAGGAACTGAAATAGAATCTGCTTTTACAGAGATTACTAAAAACGTTGTAGAGCAAACTGTGCGACGCAACAGTGCTTTACCACCTACGAGAGCGATAGAAATAACAACTATGGCAGGTTGTAGTGCAGTAAATAAATAAAATTATGACAGGAACCGAACTTAAAGCCGCTGTTGAAGCTGGACTAGAAGAAATCAGACCTTTTTTACAACGCGACGCTGGTGATATCGAGCTCGTAGATATTAAAGATGATAAATATGTCACAGTACGCTTGTTGGGAACTTGTGTCGGTTGTCATGTAAATCAGATGACTTTAAAGTCTGGTGTGGAACTCACCGTTAAGAAACACGCTCCTCAAATAGAAAGTGTAATAGACATTTCTGGTCAGGATTTAAAAGAAGAATATCGTGATAATATAGAGTTGTAAACTCTATCAAGCATAAAAAAACCGATTCGTATGAATCGGTTTTTTTTATGATGTAATTTGTCTATTAGTAATTAAGAAAAGGCGTTTTCTCCAGTAATATCTAAACCTGTTATTAATAAATGAATGTCGTGAGTACCTTCATAAGTTATAACACTTTCTAGGTTCATAGAGTGACGCATAATGCTATACTCGCCAGTAATTCCCATACCACCTAACATTTGTCTTGCTTCTCTAGCTATGTTGATGGCTATTTCTACATTATTACGTTTAGCCATAGAGATTTGAGCACTAGTCGCCTTTCCTTGCTCACGCAGTACACCTAATCGCCAAGCTAGCAATTGGGCTTTAGTGATTTCAGTAATCATTTCTGCGAGCTTCTTTTGCTGTAATTGGAAACCAGCGATTGGTTTGCCAAACTGTATGCGTTCTTTTGAATATCTTAGTGCTGTGTCATAGCAATCCATAGCTGCACCTATCGCGCCCCATGCAATCCCAAAACGGGCACTATCTAGACAGCTTAAAGGCGCACCTAGTCCACTGCGCCCTGGTAAAATATTTGATTTAGGAACTTTTACATCTTGAAAAATTAATTCTCCTGTAGCACTTGCTCTTAAAGACCATTTATTATGGGTTTCTGGTGTTGTAAATCCTTCCATTCCACGTTCTACTAAAAGGCCATGAATACGATCATTTTCATCCTTTGCCCATACAACAGCAACATCGCAAAATGGACTGTTAGATATCCATAGTTTTGCACCGTTAAGTATGACATGATCACCAGCATCTTTAAAACGAGTAACCATTCCGCTAGGATTAGATCCATGATCTGGCTCTGTTAAGCCAAAGGACCCCATAAACTCACCACTAGCTAATTTAGGTAGAAATTTTTGTTTTTGCTCTTCAGTACCATATTTCCATATAGGATACATTACTAAAGAAGATTGAACAGATGCTGTAGAACGCACTCCACTATCACCGCGTTCTATTTCTTGCATAATTAAACCATATGAAATCTGATCCAATCCCGCTCCACCATACTCTTCTGGTATATAAGGTCCGAATGCACCAATAGAAGCAAGTCCTGGAATAATACTTTTAGGAAACTTTGCATCTTGTGCTGCCTGTTCAATGATAGGCGAAACGTCACGCTTGACCCATGCACGGGCAGCATCACGTATCATTATATGTTCCTCAGTTAAAAGGTCGTCCAGGTTATAATAATCTGGTGCTTCAAATAAGTCTGGTTTCATCGTTTCAATCGTTTTCGTAAATATACTTTTCTTAAGTCAGATGCTCAAAGTGTTGCTTACATTTTTAAAAAGAAATCTCTGACTAGGTTAATATAGTCTGTAGTGTAAAGGTGTCTACTTATTTCAATAGTGAGTAGGTCTGGTTTTATCTCGCTTTCGCAAAAGCGTAATTCTAATAAGCTTCTCTTGATTGGGCTAGATTCTGTCCCTTTAACATGTGTGATTCGAGCAGGAAAGAGTTTGTAATGTGCCGCAATACCTAAGAAATGACGCTCTCTGTCGATAGGTATAACACAAGCAAAAATCCCATCCTCATCTAGTAACTTATAAACTCCATAGATGAGTTCCTCAAAGGGTAGGGCATCATCAAAACGTGCTTGCTCTCGATTTTTTTTAATATCGGTGTCTGTTGTAATATTACTAGAGTTAAAAAATGGTGGATTGCTTATGATTAAATCGTAAGTCTCATCTATTTCTTCAAAAAACTCTTGAAACGAAGCATGAAAACAGAACAATCGATCACCCCATGGGCTGTTTTCAAAGTTAGTAGCGGCTTGCTCAAAAGCGTCTTCATCTAGTTCTACAGCTTCTATCTGTGCGCTATGAAAACGTTGTGCCATCATTAAAGAAATAACACCTGTTCCAGCTCCTATGTCTAATATACGATCGGGATCTGGAGTGCTGTCTTCACTGGCCCATGCTCCTAGAAGTACGCCATCTGTACCTATTTTTTGAGCACAACGATCTTGAGCTACTTCAAATTCTTTGAATTTAAAAATGCTCATATAGTATTATTCTGTAAGGTACATTTCTATAAGACCATCAGGCGTTTCAACGGTAATGGTTTGAGTCTCACGATTTACTTCTTTTATGAAGTCATCGTTCATCGGGATTAATATTTCTATCCCATTTTGTTCCACCTCAAATAAGGCTTGAGATGTAGTGTCATTAACTCCGGTAATAATCCCTACTTCTCCATAGTTTACATCAACCATTTTGTAATTGATGATTTCATGAAAATAGAATTTATTTCCTTTTAATGGTGGTAAAGCTGTAAGTGGTAGGAACAAGTCGTGTTTCATCAATGCGTCTGCAGCAGCTTCATCATCGATGTCCTCAAACCTAACCCTTAATAGGAGCGATTTGTGTAGTTGACTAGATTCAATAAAAAATGGAACCAAGTTTTTACCGATTTCGATAAAAACTGATTCCATTTCTGTAAATAGCTCAGGTTCGTCAGTGTCTAATTTGACAAGCAACTCACCTTTAAAGCTAAATTTATTTACTATAGTACCTACGTAGAAACAATCCTTCTTACGCATGACTATAATTTATTCTTCTTCGCTAGATGCGTCTGCAGTTTCTACTACAGGTGCATTTGCAGCGATACGAGCTTCATTAATAGCTTTTTCTGCATCAAGTGCTTTAGCAGCAGCTGCATCAGCATCTTTTTGAAGTCCACCAGCTTTTGCAGCAATCTTAGCTTCTTTTTCAGAGTTCCAAGCGTTGAATTTTTCTTCCATTTGCTCTTCAGTAAAGGCTCCTTTTTTAACACCACCTTTAAGGTGTTTTTTAAGCATTACTCCTTTGTAACCTAAAATTGCACGAGCAGTATCTGTAGGTTGTGCTCCATTTTCTAACCATTTTACAGCTCCGTCAACATCAAGGTTGATTGTCGCAGGGTTAGTGTTAGGGTTGTAAGTACCTATTTTGTCTAGATATTTACCATCTCTCTTTGAACGTGCATCTGCTGCAACGATCCAATAGAATGGTTTACCTTTCTTTCCGTGTCTCTGTAATCTAATTTTTACTGGCATATCATTAAAATTTGTGGGTGCCCGACCCTAGTTATTAATTTGAGTGTGCAAAAATATACTTATTTTAATAATGAGCAGCATATCTTTTATTTTTATTTACATTTGCTCAAACACATTTTTAAGAATGAGATTGATTAAACAGCTTTTTATTTATTCACTTGCGCTATTTGCATTTACCGCTTGTGAAGACAATTTAGAGGATGATAACATCCCAGCAATCCAGGCCGTACGCAACGGTGATTTTTTTAAGTCTACTCAAATGACTGCTGTGGCAAACGCAGATGGCTCAGTGACAATCACTGGTTTGAATAGAATTGAACAACTTCAATTTAATCTAGAGTCTGCAAATGCAGGTACCTATCCGCTAGGTTCTGGATCACCAAACGAGGCTGTTTACACATTTAATAATACAGACGTTTATTCAACAAATGAAGGAGCTGGTACAGGTCAGGTAGTATTATCTGCTGGTACACCTGCTGGAACTTTAACAGGTACTTTTTCTTTTGTGAGCTATTTACCTATGAATGCAGATTCATTATACATGCGTCAAGGTGTTATCTTTCAAGTACCATTTGGTAGTCCTATAGGACCTGGAAGTAGTGCTACTGCTAGTAGTCTTGCTGCTGATGTTGATGGAGTAGCTTTTACACCTACTGTTATTTCTCCTATTAATGCAGGTGGTTCTATTGTGGTAAATGCATCAAATGGAGCTAATTCAATTGTGTTAACTTTTCCCGAGACTATCACGGTAGGTTCTTATACATTTGCTAGTTCAGGCATGTATACGGCAAATTATATATCTGGTGGTACACCTACACCAGCAATATCTGGTACATTAGATATTACAGCGGTAGATGCGGTTGCTGGTTCAGTAACAGGTACGTTCTCTTTTATGACAGGACCGCCTAATGATTTTAATATTACAAACGGAGCTTTTACTGTGTTTTATTAAGTAAAAATCTTTAAATAAAAAAAGCCTCTTAGTTCAAGAGGCTTTTTTTATGGAGTTAATTTTTTAGATAGATTTTTTTACCAGAATAATCTATAATAGCTTTAGATTTTATTAAAAAGTCTGCACCAAGCAAGCCGTTAATGCTACGCATTCCTTCGGCTTTTAAAGCCTGATTAATAAAACTCATATCCATGGTTAGAAGACTGCAATCGTTATCAATCCATTCCCCTAATTGCATAATGTTGTTATGTGCGATTTGTGGAATTAAGGATCCGCTTGCGGTACCTATTTCTTGATTCATTTTTTCAGATAGTAATTGATATTTTTCTGATAAATCTTGATTTAAGCAAGTTGCACTGGCGCCAGTATCTATTATAAAACGTCCTGTATGCCCGTTAATAGATGCTTTGGTTATAATATGGCCACTTTTTTCAGATAGCCGGATAGTGTGTGAAAAGTATCCACGACTTTCTAGTGTTTTTTTAAGTGAAAACATGAGTTGAGTTTGTGGTAAATATAAATACGCTTTCGCGAAAGCGTACTTCAAACAAATCTTTATTTTTGTAAAATGATTTTAACAGATACACATACACACTTATATAGCGAAGCATTTGATGAAGACCGAAAAGAGATGATGCAACGAGCAATTGATGCTGGTGTGGAACGTTTTTTTGTACCGGCTATTGACTCTACTTATACACCAGCGATGCTGAAATTGAAAAAGGATTATCCTAGCTATGTACATTTGATGGCTGGTTTACATCCGACGCATGTTAAAGAGAACTATCTTGAAGAGCTAGCGCATGTTCATGAGATGCTGGATAAAGAACAATTTGTTGCGATTGGTGAAATAGGTGTGGATTTATACTGGAGTGATGAGTTTAAGTCTCAACAAATTGAGGCGTTTAAAACTCAGATTGACTGGTCTATTAAGCGTGAACTTCCCATTGCAATCCACTGTAGAGATGCGTTTGATGAGGTTTTTGAGGTGCTTGAATCTTATCGCGGCACTTCCTTAAATGGTATATTTCATTGTTTCACGGGCTCATTTAAGCAGGCTCAACTAGCTGTGGATTTAAATATGAGTTTAGGCATAGGTGGTGTTGCCACTTTTAAAAATGGAAAGATTGATAAATTTTTAAGTGAAATTGATTTAAAACACATCGTTTTAGAAACGGACGCACCTTATCTCGCGCCAGTTCCTTATAGAGGTAAACGTAATGAAAGTGCTTATATAGCGCTTGTAGCACAGAAATTGGCAGAGGTTTACGATACCGGTATAGAGCACATTGCCGAGGTAACAACTTTAAATTCTACTAAAATCTTCGGAGTGTAAGTGTTGAGATACTTACATTTACAGCCCCTAACTTAACTAGAAATATATTGGCCCAATTTGATGACATAAGATTTTTTAATGATGCCGAGGTGAATATTGCGCTTCAAAGTGCAGTGCGTCACCCGATGATTAAAACTCTATTTCAATATACTTTTCCAGACATGCCTTATGAAGAGGTGAAGGAAATCGTGTTGAATTGTAAATCGATTAATGATTTTCAACGAGATGTGATTAGGGAATCTGTAATGAGAATTTTAAAAGAAAGTTCTGCGGGATTAACAACTTCAGGATTTGAGAATTTAGAAAAAGATCAGTCTTATCTGTATATTTCAAATCATAGAGATATCATATTAGATACTTGTTTGCTTAATGTGAAACTGTTTGATCATGATTTAATTAGAACAGCCAGTGCCATTGGTGATAATCTTGTGCAACGACCATTTGTTAATGCGTTAAGTAAATTGACACGTAATTTTATTGTTAAAAGAGGTGTAGGTCCACGAGAAACCTTGTTAAGTAGTAAAAAGCTAAGTGAATACATCAGGACATTACTCCAAGAAGAGAATAGAAGTGTATGGATTGCACAAAGGCAAGGAAGGACTAAAGATGGTAATGATGTAACCGAACAAGGAGTGCTTAAAATGATTGGCCTTGCGTCTGGTAATATGCCAGTGCATGAGTATCTTAATGATCTTAAAATAGTGCCGGTAAGTATTTCTTATGAATATGATCCTACTGATATATTAAAAGTGCCAGAATTATTAGCGAAAGCTGCTGAAGAGGAGTATATCAAGTCAGAGAATGAGGACTTCAATAGTATTTTAAAAGGAGCTTTAGGGCAAAAAAAACATATACACATTGCAGCTGGAAAACCTCTAATCTTCTCAAATGATACGGCTGCAGGCACTAATCAAGTTTTACAACAAATAGTAAGTCAGTTGGATGATACTATACAATCTAATTATAAATTATGGCCTACTAATTACGTAGCTTATGATTTAGTGTCAAACAAAAAGAAATATGGCGAGTATTATACGGATCAAGATCTAGCTTATTTTGAACGCCGTTTGCGACTCAGAGTTAATATTGAAGATGAGAAAGCCGTAGAAAGTTTTCTAATGATGTATGCTAGACCTGTCTTTAATAAGGAAAAACTGGCGGTTGTAGATGAAGCCTAGAATACTTCTTATATACACTGGTGGTACTATTGGGATGATTAAAGATCCAGAAACAGGTGCTTTAAAATCTTTTGACTTTACTGAGCTACTATTCCATATACCAGAACTTAAGCAATTGGATTGTCAGATAGAAACTACTTCTTTTGATGAACCTATTGATTCTTCTGATATGGATTTGGGTTACTGGAAGATTCTGGGTGATATAATTAATGCAAAATATGATGACTATCACGGTTTTGTAGTGTTGCATGGTAGTGATACTATGTCGCACACTGGTAGCGCATTGAGTTTTATGTTCGAAAATCTTACTAAGCCAGTGATATTAACGGGATCACAACTTCCTATAGGAGATTTGCGAACAGATGCCAAGGAAAATCTGATTACGAGTATTCAGTTGGCGAGTGAATGGGATAATGATGAGCCTATAATAAAAGAGGTGTGCGTGTATTTTGAATACCAATTATATAGAGCAAATCGAACAGCTAAAATGAATGCAGAGCATTTTGAAGCTTTTAGCTCTCCTAATTATCCGCCGCTAGCTATAAGTGGTGTTCATTTAAATATTGATAGACAGTTGTTATGGAAAGGTGGTTTTGATCGCGTGTCAATGGCAAAAAAAGATTCCTTAGAATTGAGTCCGCTTAAAATGATATATAGACCCGAAATGGACTCTAAAGTTGTGGTGCTGAAGTTATTTCCTGGAATTACCAAAGAGGTGGTTAAGGCTATATGTGAAATAGAAAGTTTGCGCGGTATAATTCTAGAAACTTATGGTAGCGGTAATGCTCCTACTTCAAGTTGGTTTATAGACGCATTAAAGCAAGCCTTGACGAAGGATGTTAGAATCGTTAATGTAACGCAATGCCGTGGCGGTGCAGTTGATATGGGTAAATATGAAACCAGTGTAGCCTTAAAAAAATTAGGCATGGTGTCAGGTTATGATATTACTACAGAGGCCGCGCTTGCTAAAATGATGTATTTGTTAGCTTATATGCCAGAAACTGGTGATTTTAAAAAATATTTTGAAACTTCATTAAGAGGAGAGATAAGTGTGTAAAATATTCTTGAGATAAGGTTAATTTTTTGTAATCTTGTCGTCAATTAGAGAGGTGGCCGAGTGGTCGAAGGCGCACGCCTGGAAAGCGTGTAAACGGCAACGTTTCGAGGGTTCGAATCCCTTCCTCTCTGCAAAAACCCTTCTTGTCTTCATGGCTTGAAGGGTTTTTTATTGCAGCGTCTAATTAGTTATATCGGAGTATTTATGCTTGTTTTCTCTATAATTCAGGTCTTATGGAGAAAGATTTCGTTACTTCAAAAGCCGTTATTTTGCTGTTATTCAGAAGTTAGGCTTGTTAATTAATAATAATTAACATTGGTATAATAATAGAAGTTCTGTTTTTTGAGAGATAAATTATATATTTACCCCTTGACTCGAAAATTCAAATAAATCAATAAATCTTAAAATGAAACGATCACTTTCAATTTTGTTCATGGCTGTAGTAATGATGTTAGGTCTATCTACAACTGCAAATGCTAGCACAACTGCAACTACAACTAGCGCAATTACAACTATTATTTCTCAGGATGACGATGCTTCGGCTAACGTTACTGAAGAGATTACATTCCACCAAGAGCTTAAAAAGCGTTTTATAGAAGGTGGTCCAGTATTCATGTCATTTGTATTGATATGTCTTATTTTAGGTTTAGCAATCGCTATCGAAAGAATTATTTATTTAAATCTTTCTACTACTAACTCTAAGAAATTAGCAGCACAAGTAGAAGACGCTCTTAAGAGTGGTGGTGTTGAAGCGGCTAAAGAGGTTTGTAGAAATACAAAAGGACCTGTTGCTTCTATTTACTATCAAGGTCTTGATAGAGCAGACGAAAGTGTTGAAGCCGCAGAGAAAGCTGTTGTAGCTTACGGTGGTGTTCAAATGGGACAGTTAGAGAAAAATGTTTCTTGGGTTTCTTTATTTATCGCACTAGCACCGATGCTTGGTTTCATGGGTACGGTATTAGGTATGATTGATGCTTTTGATAATATCCAGTCTGCTGGAGCTATGGAGCCTGCCCTTGTGGCTGGTGGTATTAAAGTAGCACTATTAACAACTGTATTTGGTCTTATCGTAGCGATTATACTTCAAATCTTTTATAATTACATCGTTGCAAAAATCGATAGTATTGTAAACGACATGGAGGATGCTTCTATAACACTTATTGATATTCTTGTAGACTACAAGAATGGAAAGCTGTAATTAACCCTTTAAACCAGATTTAAATCATGGTATTACATAAAGTATTTAAATATCTAGCGCTTTTGCTGTGTGTTATCGCAGCTGGTTTCTTTCTCTATACGATTTCGGTAGGAGATGAGGCTATCCAAGCAGAAGCAGCAGATTTAACAAATGATGGTGCGTTGCAAAATGCGACACTGGCACCTATGATGTATCTAGCATATGCGGTAATGGCTATTACTGTCGGTCTAGTTTTATTCTTTGTTTTGAAAGGGATTTTTAGTAGCCCAGCTGTATTAAAGCGTTCTTTGATATCAGTTGGTATACTTGTTGCTATTTGTTTAATAGCATATTTCGGTTTTGCAGATGATGCAGTAACTGATCCTGGAACTGGACAATTAGTGATGTTAGATGAAGGTGAACCACTAACGGCAGACACTTCTAAATTAGTAGGAGCTTCTATCTATACTTTCTATATCGTCGCTGTTCTTGCAGTAGGTTCAATTTTATGGACTGGAGTAAGCAAATTATTAAATAGATAAATTATGGCTAGAAGAGCAGCACCTGAGGTAAATGCAGGATCAATGGCAGATATTGCCTTCCTACTTTTGATTTTCTTCCTAGTAACTACTACTATTGAAGTTGATAGTGGGATTGTAAGTAAGCTGCCGCCAGAAGTTGATGAGAAGACTCCACCACCACCAGTTAAAAAGAAAAATATTTTTCAGGTTTTGGTGAATAAGGACAATCAGCTATTAGTTGAAGAAGAGTTAATGGAGTTAAAGGATTTAACTGATGCCGCAGTAGCGTTTATAGATAACGGTGGTGGTGAAGGTAAAAGTGGATGTGCTTATTGTGAGGGCGAAAGAAGTCCTGAGTCATCCGACAATCCTAAAAAAGCTATTGTATCACTAGTTAATGATAGACAAGCAACTTATAATTATTACATAACTGTAACTAATGAGTTAGTAAGAGCTTATACGATACTTAGAAACCGCGCGGCAACGCAACGTTATGGTGAGACTTATGAATCTATGTATGCTAGATATAAGGATACACAAGAGGCAGATAAGGAGACACCTGAGTATTTAGAGTTAGAGAAAAGATTAGACGTCATAAGAGAGCTTTATCCAAGAAATCTTTCTGAGGCAGAACCACAAGTAGCAGGATAATATGTCAAAGTTTAATAAGAAAAAGAGTGGTGATTTACCACCAGTATCGACAGCATCTTTACCAGATATTGTATTCATGCTTTTATTTTTCTTCATGGTTGCAACCGTGATGAGAGATGATGAGATGCTTGTAGAAAATCAATTGCCAGCTGCTAATCAAGTAGAAAAGCTAGAAGATAAAAATAAACTGGTTAATATTTACATAGGTAAGCCAGGTGTCAATTATCAGAAAACTTTCGGTACTAGTGATGTGGTGCAATTAGGTGATAAAATTTCTCGTGTTGATGATGTGTATAATTACGTTAACACTAAAAGATCTGCAATGCCAGAAAATTTACAAGATCAGATGATGGTATCTTTAAAGGTTGATAGGAATGCAAAAGTAGGTGTTCTTACTGATGTGAAGCAAGAATTAAGAAAAGCGCAAGCACTTAAAATTACTTACACTTCTAATCAAGGTGATCCAATGAATAACATAAAGAGAAGATAATAATACTCTTATTTATATCTAGAAGCCGTTTCTTATTGAAACGGCTTTTTTTATTAGCGACGTTTCAAATTCATATCTTTACTACATGAAACAACTTATGATTCTATTAGGTCTTTTAATGACCTTTTCTGGAAATGCACAAAGTAGTGAGGATGATAGAAAGGAAAACGCTATTCCTACTGTTGTCGATTCTCTGTATAGAGAAGATCAGTTCTACATAGGCTTATCTTTTAACCTTATCAATAATGAACCGGCAGATTTTACACAAAATGGATTTTCCGGAGGTTTACATTTAGGCTTTATCAGAGATATGCCTCTTAATAAACGTCGTAATAAAGCGATAGGCGTTGGGCTGGGCTTCTCTACTAACACTTATAATTCAAACCTGTTTATAGGTGAAGATGAGGATGGTAATTCCATATACTCCATCTTGGATTCCGATGTTGATTATAAATCAAATAGATTGAATACTAATTTAATTGAAATGCCTATTCAATATAGATGGAGAACTTCTACAGCAACTAAGTATAATTTCTGGCGTATTTACACTGGTATTAAACTAGGTTATATTTATTACTATAAAGCGAGATTTGAACAAGCTAATAACACTGTAGTACAAACTAGTATTCCAGAACTTAATAAGTTTAGGTACTCCGCAACTCTTACTTTGGGGAATGGTAGTTTTAACGCTTTTGTTCAATACAATTTAAATACGTTATTCGATAAATCAGCCCAGATTAATGGAGAGTCTGTCAACTTGCAGCCTATAAAATTTGGGATAGAATTTTATTTATTATAAGAAGTATATGCCTGTCGTTATTTGTGCAATCAGTCCAGTAATGAAACCAAAGAGTAATTCATGACCTTTATGTGCTTTCATAGATAATCTAGATGTTGCTGTTAATCCAGAAAGTATAAATAGAATTGCTATTGATAGTACTGATGGTGTCTCAATGCTCGCGTGCAGCATGATGCTAAATCCTATTACTCCACCCATCGCCATCATATGTAAGCTCAATTTATAACGTGCTATAGTCATAACAAAGGCTACAATCGTTGCAATGAGTACACCAACAAAAAAATAGTAAAGAGGTAAATCAGTGAAGTCATTAAAGCCACCTCTTATTAAAATAAGCAATAAGATAGCATATGTGGCTAGCGGTGTACGTCGTTCTCTAATATGTGGTAGGTGAATGCTTTTAACTACTCCTAACAGCTTTAAAATGGCAAATATTAGCATCGGAAGAACAGCCGTTAATACTAGAATTAAATACATTTTCAATTCTATAATCGTACCGTCGGTGAAGGACACATTTAAAAAGTACCATAAAGCAACAACTGCTGGGACAAATAATGGGTTAACTAGATAACTCCAGAACCTCAAAAAACCTTTCATGACTTTCTTTTAAATTTCCTTGCGTAAACGTGCGACAGGAATGTCTAATTGCTCTCTATATTTTGCAACAGTACGCCTTGCTATAGGATATCCCTTTTCTTTAAGCAGTTCTGCTAGTTTTTGATCGGTCAATGGCTTTCTCTTACTTTCTTCACCTATAACGGTTTCTAGTATTTTTTTAATTTCTCTAGTAGATACTTCTTCACCATCAGAATTGGTCATGGATTCAGAAAAGAATTCTTTAATCAATTTAGTACCGTACGGTGTGTCAACATATTTAGAATTTGCTACTCGTGATACGGTTGACACATCCATTCCTATTTCGTCTGCAATATCTTTAAGAATCATCGGTCTTAAATTACGTTCATCACCTGTTAGGAAATATTCTTTCTGATAATACATAATAGAGGACATAGTCATAAAAAGTGTTTCCTGACGTTGTTTAATAGCCTCAATAAACCATTTTGCGCCATCTAACTTTTGTTTAATGAACATAACGGCATCCTTTTGGGATTTACTTTTTTCTTTAGCCTCTTTGTAACCTTTTAACATGTTAGAGTAATCTCTAGAGACATGCAATTCTGGCGCGTTACGACCATTCAAAGTAAGTTCTAATTCACCATCTTTAATACGAATTGTAAAATCAGGAACTACTTGTTCCACCATTCTGGTGCTGCCACCAGCATAGGCACTACCAGGTTTAGGGTTCAAGTGTTCTATTTCTTCTATAGCATCACGCAGCTCATCTTCATCAATATGGTATTTTTCTAGTATTTTTTTATAATGCTTTTTACTAAATGCGTCAAATGATTCACCTACTAACTTCATCGCTAGCTCAGTGCTTTCATTATTACGCTTTCGCGAAAGCTGAATTAATAAACACTCTTGTAAATCACGAGCTCCTACACCAGCAGGATCTAGCTGTTGTACCACTTTTAGAACTTGTTCAACTTCTAAGACATCTGTGTAGATGTTCATGGTAAAAGCGAGGTCGTCTGCGATGTCTTCCATGGATCTACGGATGTATCCACTATTATCTATGCTACCTACTAAAAATTGAGCTATTCCATAGTGTTGCTCGCTTAATCTTCTTGTATTTAATTGATCAGTTAAAGATTGTGTAAATGATGTCCCAGAGGCATATGGAATACTTTTCTCATCGTCATCTGCACTGTAATTATTTGCTTGAGTTCTGTATTCTGGTATATCATCATCACTTAGGTATTCATCGACGTTGATATCTGCTTCAATAGTGTCGTTCTCGTCCCCATATTCATCTTGATTAGAGAACTCATCATAATCGTCATCTAGACTGTCTTTACTATCATCTAGGGCAGGATTCTCTTCTAACTCTTGTTTAACACGTTGTTCAAATGCCTGTGTAGGCAATTGAATCAACTTCATCAACTGGATTTGTTGAGGAGAAAGCTTTTGTGATAGCTTGAAATTTAACGACTGTCTAAGCATGGGATTATTAATTACCTAGTAAAAATAACAAAAGCCTTATTTATAAAGGCAGTTTGTTTATTAAATATAAACTAATACTGGTGTAGGGTACTTAATTAAAAATAAAGTCCCAAAACCAGAGTATGGTATTGGGACTTAGTAAATGTTATGCGATAATTATTTAAAACTCTGCATTTCCAGGTGTTCTAGGATAAGGTATTACATCTCTAATGTTGCTCATTCCTGTAACAAACATTACTAATCTTTCAAATCCAAGACCAAAACCACTATGTGTAACACTACCGAACTTGCGTGTTTCTAAATACCACCATAGTTCTTCTTCAGGAATGCCCATGGTGTCCATTTTATCTTTAAGTACATCATAACGTTCTTCACGTTGTGATCCACCTATTATTTCACCGATACCTGGGAATAAAATATCCATGGCTCTCACCGTTTCACGGCCTTCACTATCTGGGTCATTTAATCTCATGTAAAATGCTTTAATGTCTGCAGGATAATCAAACAAAATTACTGGGCATTCAAAATGCTTTTCAACAAGGTAACGCTCGTGTTCACTTTGTAAATCTGCGCCCCATTCTTCAATAAGATATTTAAACTTCTTTTTCTTATTGGGCTTAGAACTTTTTAAAATATCAATAGCTTCGGTATAGGAAACTCGTTTAAAATTATTTTTAAGAATAAACTCTAGTTTCTTGCGCAACTCCATAGGGCTACGTTCAGCTTGTGGTTTACTTTTATCTTCCTGTATTAACCTGTTTTCAAGGAAATCTAAATCGTCTTTACAGTTGTCCAGTGCATATTTTACTACTGATTTGATAAAGTCTTCTGATAGATCCATGTTAGCATCTAGATCGTTAAATGCCACTTCAGGTTCTATCATCCAAAACTCTGCAAGGTGTCTAGAGGTGTTTGAGTTTTCTGCTCTAAAAGTAGGGCCAAAAGTATATACCTGTCCTAATCCCATAGCATATGTCTCAGCTTCTAGTTGACCAGAAACAGTAAGGTTAGATTCTTTTTCAAAGAAATCTTGTTTGTAGTCTATGTTTCCGTCCTCATCGAGCGGTGGATTCTTTGGGTCTAAAGTTGATAATCGGAACATTTCGCCGGCTCCTTCTGCATCACTACCGGTAATTATAGGTGTATGTGCTTGATAAAATCCATTTTCTTGAAAGTACTTGTGGACTGCAAAAGATAATGCAGCACGCACTCTCATCACTGCGCCAAAGGTGTTAGTACGCACTCTTAAATGTGCCTGTTCACGTAGTGTTTCAAGTTTGTGACGTTTAGGAGATAGAATTGTTTTTGCAACTTCTTCTGGATCTGCTGTACCTAATATGGTAACATTTTTTGCTTGTAGTTCAACACGCTGGCCGCTTCCTGCGCTTTCTACTAGAGTACCAGTTACGGCAACCGCTGCCGCTACATTAACTTGGTCTAGAAGAGTGCGTTCAAAGTTATCTGGCTCAATAACACACTGTAAATTATGAATGGTAGATCCGTCGTTTAATGCGATGAATCGATCGTTTCTAAAACTACGTACCCAACCTTTTACAGTAATCTCCTGCATGCTAGGTTCTGCTTGCAATAATGCGGCAATTCTTTGATGTTGCATTCTCGATTTTTTAAGAACAGCAAATATAATTTTTATGACATGGAATGCCAATGATTATCAAAGGGATTGTTGTGATAATGCTTACGCGAAAGCAAAATATTAATTACTCTTGCTCATCATCACCATCTTTATGGATGATAGGTATAGGTAGTTTCTTAAAGGTGCGCTCATTTGCAATACTACGTTCTAGTGATAAAAGCATACTAGGAAGTAATAATAGGTTAGAAAGCATTGCAAATAATAATGTGGCACTGACTAATGCACCTAGCGCCACTGTGCCGCCAAAGCTAGAAATTGTAAATGTTGAAAATCCAAAGAACAATACAATAGAAGTGTAAAACATGCTGACACCCGTTTCTCTTAAAGCTGCATAAACTGATTTCTTAACACGCCACTTATTGGCTATTAATTCTTGTCTATATTTTGCCAAGAAGTGAATGGTGTCATCTACAGATATACCAAAGGCTATCGAGAATACTAAAATAGTTGATGGTTTTATAGGGACACCTAGGTAGCCCATTAAGCCAGCTGTAATAATTAATGGTAAAATATTAGGTACTAGCGAGACTAGAATCATGCGCACAGACTTAAACATCCATGCCATAAAGAGAGCAATAAGGATAATGGCAAGGGTAAGTGATATGATTAAATTATTAATCAGGTAATTCGTTCCTTTTTGAAACACTAGTGCTTTACCTGTTAATAAAACTTCATACTTCTCCTCAGGGAAAACCTTAGCAATTTCATCACGTAAATCCTCTTCTACACGTTCCATGCGATCTGTTCCCATGTCTTTCATAAACGTCGTTATGCGTGCATATTGGCCTGTACTATCTACATAGCTTTTCATAAGCATGGCGTCACCACCGCTATCATCCAATAGTGTAGAAATACCAACGCGTTCATAGGTAGTTGGTAGATCATAAAATTCTGGGTCACCACCATAAAATGCCTGTTTAGTATATTTTACTATACTTACGATAGACATAGGTCTAGACAGCTCTGGTGTTTCAATAATATGAGCCTCAAGTTCATCTAGTTTTTTAAGTGTCTTGGCCTTAGAAACTCCTTTTTTGCTTTTAGTATTTACCACTATTTCTAGCGGCATGATACCGTCAAAACTTTCTTCAAAGAATTTAATGTCTTTATAAAATTGCATAGACTTAGGCATGTCTTCTATTAGGCTACCAGAAACTCTTATTTGATACATTCCTATTATAGAAATAACTAATACAATCAAGCTGGTAATGTATATAGCAATACGATTTTCCTTTACCATGCGCTCTGTCCAGTCTACAAATGTACCTATCCAGCGCTTTCTTAAATGCTCTAGATGCCTATCTTTAGGAACTGGCAGATAGCTGTATATGATAGGGATTATCATTAAGCTTAAAAGAAAAATGGAAACGATACATATAGAGGCTACGATTCCGAATTCACTCAGTAGTGTACTGTCGGTAAAGATAAATGTAGCAAATCCACTAGCTGTAGTAAGATTAGTCATTAAGGTCGCATTACCTACTTTGGTAATCACACGTTGAAGTGATTTAGCTTGGTTCCCATGTTCTTTAATTTCTTGTTGGTATTTATTAATTAAGAAAATACAGTTAGGGATTCCTATAACAATAATTAATGGCGGTATGAGAGCGGTCAATACAGTAATCTCATAGTTAAGCAATCCTAGAAAACCGAAAGCCCACATCACACCTATAATCACAGTGACTATAGATATAAAGGTAGCTCTCCATGATCTAAAGAAGAAAAAGAAAATTGCTGATGTAATAAGTAGTGCTGCTAGTAAAAACATACTTATCTCATCAACTATATTCTGTGAGTTTAACGTCCTGATATATGGCATTCCAGAAACTCTTAATTCTGATAGACCGTGATTTTCTTTATAATCCTCAATGAGTGGATTGAATTTCTCAAGTACAAACTCTTTTCTGATAGAGCTATTTACGATATCCTTTTTGATGTAAATCGCTGTTCTAAGAACTGAGTCTTTTTCACTGAATATAAGGTTGCGATAAAATGGCAACTCTCCAAATAGCTTTGTTTTATATGCTGAGAGCTCTTCTTTAGATGTTAAAGGAGCTTTAGATAATTGCTCTATAATAAACTTAGAGGCGTCATCAGATTTTTTAAGGACTGGAAGGTTGGATGTAGATAGAACAAGTTCTACTTCATCATATTTTTCAATAGAGTCGGCAAGTGAGTTCCAAGCGTTAAAATCTTCATACGTGAGAAGGTCACTATTTTTTATACCTAGAATGATTAAGTTTCCTTCTTCACCAAATTTTTCTAGAAACTGTCTGTATTCTTGATTTACAGGATGGTTGTCAGGTAACAGATTTGCCTCAGAATGGGTAAATCGCATATTACTCCATTGGGTAGCAAGACCTATGGTGGCCAGAATTATAAGGCCTAAAAGAATCTCTCGATTACGCAAAATGATTCTTGCGATGCCATTCCAAAACGAAAAACTAAATAACTTTTGCATAGTCCTTTAACAGGGCTGCAAAGGTAGGTTTTAAAGATAGTTTATACAGATTTTTGAGAGTATGAATTTTAAATTTCTAGGTAGAAAGTGAATTTAAGCGCTAGGTTGTCAGAAAATTGAGGCAAATGATAGGCGCCGTATCGATAGGTCGCGCTAATTCCAAAACCGTAAATTAATTTATTTAATTCAAAACCAGATTCTGTATAACCTTTATTAAGTCTCTTAAAATCGATATTAAGGTGATCTCCTATATCATTGAAGTCGCCAATAGCATATCGCGAGGTAATTACTAATTCTGGGTTGAGCCAAGAAGTTATATGAAATGGCGCAAAATTATGACGCATTTGTAGCGTCGCGATACGATCAGAGAAAAACTCATTAAAGTACATGGTCTCAAAACTATTTCTGCCTGCTACAGAGAACCGTTGTAGTACTTCATCTTTAGTAGGTGCGTTGGGATAAGCATGAAATAAATGACTTAACGGTACGTCACCACTTGCATAATGACCTTCTAATAAAAATGCTGTTTTAGAACCGTTTATTCTATTGATGGTATAAGACGCTTTACCAGAAAATTTTAAATAATTAAAGTCGCTGTCTAATAATCCTTGAATTCCCTTAGTGACTTGCCCACTTAAAATTGGATATCCTTTTGTTGTTTCTTGGTATCCTTTAGGTGTTTTCATGAATTCACTTTTTGGACTCCAACGGGCAGCAATTGTTGCCTCAGCTAACACATAGTTGATAAATGGATTACCATCAGGTGCAAACACATAATTTGTGGTTTGTGAAATACGCTTTCGCGAAAGCGAGAACTCACTAATCACAGATGGAAATAAGCGTTGTTGTAATGATACACCGTATTCTTTGTATAGATAAAATGTAGGAATGTTAATGAGTCGTGGTTCAAATAGTGAGTAAACTCTAGCGTCAGTTAGAAATCTAGCTCCTGCAAACTCATTAATATCATCTGTTTTATAGGCGCTAATCCATGTGTTGTTTTCTTCACTAATTCTATAGCCTAAAGTAATATTATGTTTAAATACCTTGTCTTTGGTCCCAAAGGCGCCGTAGCCACTCACTCGCCATTTCTCAGAAAATTTATCGTTGGTCGTGCCACCTACACCTATTCTGAAGGCTTCGTATTCATTAAATTTTATAAGGTATTTAAGATCTATATCAAAGAAGCCTACCGGATAATAACCTACTTTAAACTTTTCTATGACTTCAAGTTTCCGTGTTACTTTCTCAGCCATTACGATGCTGTCTAGCTGCATGAAGTTAGCGAGTTCTTGAGTTGTAAAAGGTTCTTCATTGCGATAGGTGTCCCAATAATTGAGTGGTTTATCAATGGAGGTTTCTGGGATTTCAATGGAAACTCCTTTTTGACCAAAATTAACCTTGCGGTTAGTTTTAAAGTTTTTTTGATACCTTTTCATTATGAGATAAAGCTCATCGGTCTCACTGTCAATATCTTTTTGCTTGCGTGTTCCTACTTCAAAACGACCACCAAAAAGCTCAATTTCTTTAATGTTATTTGTCTTTTTTATGAATAACTCACTATAGGAACAATACCATAGATGGTGTAAGGAGTCATAAACAAAATCATGTTTGGTTTCAACTCTTAAGTCCTTATAGATATTATAATGAGCTTTTGCAATGGCTTTAGTTTCTTGGTCTATATAAAGAGTGCCTGATAGGGTAGAGATAGATGTTTCAATAGGGGCAAATCCTATAATATTAATTTTTCTATTTTCAATTAAAGTGTCACCTATCGTTTCATAATTATAACTATTGAGCCCATTATTAGAAATAGGATTGATATAATGCTGGTCAAAAACAACATAGGTGTCTTGATATAAATTGCGTGATTGAAAATTGATGTTATAGATAGGGTAAACTGGTGTTTCAAAACCAGGCATAAAAGCCGCCGTGATAAGTTCTTTAAAACCTTGAGATTGATCGTTTACGATGTCAGATGTTTTTTCAGATAAAAAAACTCCTGTTTTAAGTAATGTTCTCCTTAGTTCTGTCTTTTTATAGCCGGAACCCGTAATAGCTTCGGGATTACCTGCTATCTTAAGGTTTTCATAGCTATCGTACTGAAAGGTGTTTAAAGTCTCTAAAGGGTTGTTTACATCCTTATTCTCAATACAAGTTTTAATTATTTCTAATGCAGGTGTCACATCTTTTTGTGCTTGAACAACGATGCTTAAAAAAAGAAAAGAAATGAAAGGCCAGTACCTCATTGAGAACATTAATATAATACTTAACTAAGTAACGATAAAAATACAAGAAGCATATGCCCTAATAAAGAATCTTATTACTTATTTAGAAATTTATCAATCAAAAAAAACGCCAGCGAAATAGCTGGCGTTTTAATACAAAAAGTATGTATTTATACTTTCATAATTTCTGCTTCTTTTACCGATACGATTTTATCAATCTTAGCGATATAAGCATTAGTAAGTTCTTGTACCTCTTCTTCAGATGTTTTTAATAAATCTTCTGATAAACCAAGCTTTTTCAAATCATTCATGGCAGTTTTACGATCGTTACGAACACCAATTTTGGCATCTTCACCTTCACTTTTAGATTGTTTTGCAAGATCTATACGTCTTTCTTCTGTTAATGCTGGTACGTTGATAATAACGCTTTCTCCATTATTCATAGGATTTAAACCTAGGTTAGCATACATGATACCTTTTTCAATCTCTGTAATCATGCCTTTCTCCCATGGAGTGACGGTGATGGTTCTGGCATCTGGAGCAGCAACATTTGCTACTTGTCCTAAAGGTGTCTGGCTACCATAATAGTCTACAAATACACTACCTAGCATTGCTGGACTAGCTTTACCAGCACGGATATTTAATAATTGCTTTTCAAGATGTACAATGGCAGAATCCATTCCTTCTTTACAAGCATCTATAACTAGTTCTAATTCTTCGTTCATAGCTCAAATTTATACTTAACGGTTAGCAAATATATTGCCACTATTTATAATTGTACTCTCGTTCCTATATTTTCACCACTTAAAACTTTCATTAAATTACCTTTTTTGTTCATGTCGAAAACGATGATCGGCAATTCATTCTCTTGACTTAATGTAAATGCTGTGGTGTCCATTACTTTTAATCCTTTACGTAAAACATCATCAAAACTTATGAAGTCAAATTTAGTAGCATTATCATCTTTTTCTGGGTCTGCTGTGTAAATACCATCTACACGAGTACCTTTTAAAATAACGTCCGCTTCAATTTCTATGGCTCTTAATACAGCTGCGCTATCTGTCGTAAAATAAGGGTTACCTGTTCCTCCTCCAAAGATGACTACTCGACCTTTTTCTAGATGTCTCATCGCCTTACGACGTATAAAAGGTTCTGCTACTTCATTGATCTTAATTGCAGATTGTAATCTAGTAGGTATGCCAGCATCTTCAAGCGCGCTTTGCAAGGCAAGGCCATTAATTACAGTAGCAAGCATTCCCATATGGTCTCCTTGTACACGATCCATTCCTGCACTAGCGCCAGCAACACCTCTAAAGATATTACCACCACCTATAACGATAGCTACTTCTATCCCTTTGTCAATAGCTTTTTTAATTTCTTGAGCATATTCTGAAAGACGTTCTGGATCAATACCATATTGTCTATTTCCCATTAATGCTTCTCCACTTAATTTAAGAAGGATGCGATTGTATTTCATAAGGTGTGTCTGAGGTTGTGCAAATATAAAGGAATTCCTTTTTGATTCAGAGTGCGATTTTAATCTTCGTGTTATTCTTGTTTAGTAATCTATTCTCTTTATTCGGGCCAGATCAATTTATAAAGTTCTCCGGCAACTTTTGCTTCATCATCTCCTAGTCTAACATTTACAGCTTCGCTAGTAAGGTAATAAACATCTTGATCTTTCTGATTTTTGCCGTAATAGGCTATTGCTTCAATTTGCGCACCTTCGATAGGTAAATCTACTTTCTTAATTAGAGTGAAATTACCATCTTTAAATTTTAATTGAGCTATAAAAGGTTGAAGGCTTTGATTGTAACCACATAACAATACTGTGTCATTATTATTAAAAGCAGCATCAGTAACGAGGCCCTTAGTATTGATTGATTGATGGCTATTTAACGACGTATCTTGATAAAGTGGTAAGCTGTAAATTGAAGTAGTAAAATTGATCCAGTCTTTTGAAAATAAATACATCACTTCATTTATGATGATTATAGCTTCTGCATCATAAGAATGTTGTTGATTACGTTGTTTAAAATCCGTTTGTGTTGAATATGTAATGGTAGATATGTCTATATCAATATCTTCTTGCCAAATGCCGTTTTTTATGACATTATAGATTTTTAAATCTTTTCTGTCACCTAGATTATTTCCGATATCGGCAATATGTATTGCGTTGTTTGACTGAGCGATTGCTTCCCAGTCGTGATTTGCAAGATAGTTGTATTTAATATAGTCTGTAATAATACCTGTAGTATCTAATTGATACAACATGGGCATATTACCAGAGTCATTATGAGTGATTAATTTACCGTCTATTATAATCAATCCAGAGCTTTCATTGATTGATGGTGGTAATTCACTTACCTTTTTAAATGTAAAAGATGTAGTGTCGGGCTTAGACAGATTAGCGCAGCCAGTAACAGCTATTATTAGTAGTGGAATCAGGTATTTGACCATAATACAAAGGTAAAAATAAGATAGATATAACTGTTTCGCTTTCGCGAAAGCAAAATTATAAACAAAAAAAATCCCATCTAAGTAAATCTTAGATGGGATTTTTAAAATTCTATTGAAAGCTTATTAAGCGATAGAAACTCTTTTGAATCCTACAACGCTAGCACCTTTAGACTCTACATATTGTGCAACAGTTTTGCTGTCGTCCATAATGAAATCTTGATCTAATAAAGCAAGTTCTTTATCTAAAGAAACGTTGTCAGAAATAAAACGTTCAAGTTTACCAGGGATAATACGATCCCAAATAGCTTCTGGTTTACCTTCAGCTTTTAATTCTTCTTCAAAACGTACTTTAGCCTCAGCTAGAGCAGTATCGGTAACTTGAGATCTTGAAATGAAAAGAGGGATATTTTTCAACGCCTTTCCTAAACGTCCGCGCTCGATGTTATCTTTTTCGATAGCAGCGATACGAGCTTCAGTTTCTGATTGTACAAAATCAGCATCAAAATCTTTGTAAGAAAGTGTCGTTGCGCCCATAGAAGCTACTTGCATAGAAACCGATTTTGCTACTTCACTTGAATTGTCAGATGCTGTAGAAAGTCCAGTTAAAGCACCAATTTTTCCACCGTGTACATATGCACCTACAAATGGAGCTTCAAATGCTTCAAAACCACCTATTTCTAATTTTTCACCTATTACACCTGTTTGCTCGATAAGTTTCTCAGCCACGGTCATACCATCAAAGCTTGCAGCAAGCAATTCTTCTTTAGTATTAGTGTTAAGAGCAACATCAGCAATTTTATTAGCTAGTGCAACGTAATCATCGTTTTTTGCAACAAAGTCAGTCTCACAGTTAAGTGAAATCATAACACCTCTAGTGTTGCTTTCATTTACTTTTGCAACTACTACACCTTCAGAAGAGTCACGGTCAGCACGCTTTGCAGCTACTTTTTGACCTTTTTTTCTTAGGATTTCAATTGCTTTTTCAAAATCACCTTCAGCTTCTACAAGGGCTTTTTTACAGTCCATCATACCAGCACCAGTGGTCTTTCTTAATTTTCCTACTTCAGCAGCGGTTATTTTTGCCATGTTGAAAATATTTTAGATTCTGGATTCCCAGAGATTATGATTTATTCTTCTTCTTCAGTTTTTACAGCCTCTTTTGCTGCTTTTGCAGTCTTTTCAGCTTTTGCTGCTTTAGCATCCTTCTCAGCCTTTTCAGCTTTTGCTGCTTCGTTGTTCTTTTCGTTCTTACGATCTTCAAGACCAGCTTTAATAGCTTCGGCGGCAGAGTTTACTATAATATCGATAGATTTTGATGCATCATCATTTGATGGTATAACATAATCGATATCACGAGGATTTGCGTTAGTATCAGCCATTGCAAAAATAGGAATACCTAATTTCAATGCTTCTTTAACAGCGATGTGCTCACGTACAGTGTCAACGATGAAAAGTGCTGCTGGCATACGAGTCATGTCTACAATAGAACCTAAGTTCTTTTCTAGTTTAGCTCTCATACGGTCTACTTGTAAACGTTCTTTTTTAGAAAGAGTTTCATAACGACCATCTTTCTTCATGCGATCTACAAGAGCCATTTTCTTAACAGCTTTACGGATTGTTACAAAGTTTGTAAGCATTCCACCTGGCCATCTTTCAGTGATATAAGGCATGTTAGCATCACCTGCATGTTGTGCAACGATGTCTTTTGCTTGCTTTTTAGTAGCAACAAAAAGAATCTTGCGACCAGATGCAGCGATTTTACGTAAAGCATCATTAGCCTCATTCAGCTTAGCTTTAGTTTTGTAAAGGTTGATGATGTGAATCCCGTTACGCTCCATATAAATATATGGTGCCATATTTGGATCCCATTTGCGTGTAAGGTGACCGAAGTGGACACCTGCGTCAAGAAGATTCTTGACTTCTGTGTTATTTGCCATGTTTAGATAGTTTACGTTCTGTCAGATAGCAATGATTAAGTGGTCATTTCAATAGAATTGAAAATCGCCATAATCATTTAGATGCTAAACTAGGTCCCGACGGCAATCGGGATGACAGCAAATTAAAAATTAAAAAAATATAAGAACAAATCCCATTTGATTGTGAAACCAAATGGGATGATAATTTCTTTGCAGTATTAACGCTTAGAGAATTGGAATTTCTTCCTTGCTTTCTTCTGACCAAATTTCTTACGTTCTACCATTCTTGGGTCACGTGTCATAAGGCCTTCAGGTTTCAATACTAGACGATTCTCTTCGTCGATCTCTACTAGAGCTCTAGAAAGTGCAAGACGTATAGCCTCTGCTTGTCCAGTGATTCCACCACCATATACGTTTACTTTTACGTCATATGTTCCAGTAGTTTCAGTTAAAGCAAACGGTTGGTTTACTTTATATTGAAGAGTACCAGTTGTGAAGTAATCTTTAAGGTCTTTATTGTTTATAGTGATATTACCTTCTCCATCGCTAAGGTATACACGAGCTACGGCAGTTTTTCTTCTACCTATTTTGTGTAATGTTTCCATCTTACTTGATCTCGTTTAAGTTGATAGTCGTAGGTTGTTGTGCGTCTTGACCGTGTTCAGCGCCGCTGTACACTTTTAAGTTACGGAATATTGCTGCTCCTAATTTGTTTTTAGGTAACATTCCTTTCACAGCTTTTTCAACTACTCTTGTAGGGTCTTTATCGTAAAGCTCCTGAGCAGTAAGACTGCGCTGCCCACCTGGATAACCTGTGTGGCGTATGTAAGTCTTCTCAGACCACTTATTACCAGAAAGCTTCACCTTGTCAGCATTTATCACAATTACATTGTCTCCACAATCTACGTGTGGAGTGAAATTTGTCTTATATTTTCCTCTTAATAGTTTTGCAACTATTGAAGACATACGACCTAGTGGCTGGTCTGCTGCATCTACAAGTACCCATTCTTTGTTTACTGTAGCGCTATTAGCAGAAACTGTTTTGTAACTTAACGTATTCACTTTGAACCTGTTTTAAATTGTAACGATTTCAATGGTTAAAATCGGGCTGCAAATGTATGATTTTATATTTGATTGACAAGCAGTGAGATTCAAAAAAAATAAAGTTGTTCTTCACTTTTAATTGTTTTGCTCTTCTTTTTTCATTTTAATATTACGTTTTGTAATATCGCTATTATGTCTCGATGTCAATAGATTCAAGGGTTGTGCTGTGCTAATTGCTTCAAAAATAGTACATTATTATAATTTGTTATCTTTAACAAAAATAATAATGATGAAAAAATTAATTTTTCCCTTAATCGCTATATTATTTGCTTTCACGGCTTGTACTAATGATGAAAATCAATCAATTAATAATAATGCAGCTCTTGTTGGTAATTATGTGTTAAGTACGCTTACAGCCGATGTTGCTGTTGATTTAAATCAAGATATGATCACAAATATGGAATTAACCAATGAGACTAATTGTTTTGATAGCATGGCGATTAGCTTTAATGCAGATGGTACTTTTACATCTACAATTGCAGAGGTTAGTTTTGATGCTTCTAATAATTTAGTTTGTAATACAAATGTTGAAAGCGGTACTTATTCTTATGCAAACGGTACTTTAACAATCACGGTTAATGTTAATGGAGGAACAGCTACAGAATCTCAACAAGTTCTACTTACCACATCTACCTTATCATTTAATGTTGATGATAATGACGTTGCGCAATATTTTAGTGGAGCGGCAGGTACTCCTGCTAGTGGTATTATGAGTTTAGATTTCGTTTACAACAAAATCTAACATCTTCATTAGTAGACTGAGAAGGTCACTAACTTAAAAGTCCATAATCAAGAAACATTTTCTTAATTATGGACTTTTTGTTAGAATTACTTTTATTCAGAGATGGTTACGCCTTTCCAAAAAGCTACATATCCTTCAATTTCTTTTGCAGCGTGTTTAGTGTCTGGATAATACCATGCAGCATCCTTATTTGTTTCTCCGTTTACCTCTAAAGTGTAATAACTAGCTAGTCCTTTCCAAGGACAGTTAGATTGAGTGTTGCTGTTTTTAAAATACTCATTTTTTATACTGTTTTTAGGGAAGTAGTGATTGTTTTCAATAACTTTAGTATCGTTACTTTCGGCAATAATTTGATTATTCCAGATGGCTTTCATAAACTTTTATTTTTTTATTTTAAATAAATAATCCTTGAAGAGCTTTTGATGATCTTCATAAATCTTTTCAATTTCTAAACCTGATTTATTTGCTAACCACTCTACGGTATCGTCATCATATTTTTGAGATATTTCACAGTGTATGGTTTCCCATTTTTTGAAAGTCGTCTTTAGTTGTAACTTTTTAATTTCTACAACACAAGGTTCTGTTGCTATCAGGTAGCTTTTTGCAGTGCCTGTTTCTGGGTCGTAAGATTCCCAGTGTTCAAAGTTGTTGACTGGAAAGTCTCCGTCCATTTCTTTATTGATACGATGTAATAAGTTGCGATTAAACTCTTGAGTTACTCCTTGAGAATCGGCATATGCATGCTGAATTGTTAATGGGTCTTTCTTTTGGTCAAACCCCATAAAAAGAAAATCTTGGTCAGACATTACGTCTTTGATTTTTATCAAAAAATCTATTGCTTGAGGATGATCAAGGTTACCTATGTTAGAGCCTAAAACGATAATGACTTTAGGTCTTTTGTTGTATGTGGCTAGTCTTTCTAGGACTTTAAAATATGTTCCTTGTTCTCCTTGTACTTCTAGATCTGGTAATAATGTGGTTAGAGAGTTAGTTAAATCATCAATTGCGTGTTGACTTATATCTATTGGTATGTATGTAAAGTCTACTTTGTTTGTTACTAGTTCTTTTAATAATACTTTAGTTTTTTTACCATCTCCAGCACCTAACTCGATCAGATCAAACGCTCCATGAGTGTTAAAAACCTTTCTTAAGTTATCCTTATGAGTATCGATAATATTGTATTCTGCCTCGGTAAGGTAATATTCTGGAAGAGCCATGATTTGTTGAAATAATTCATCACCGCGGTCATCATAAATGTATTTGGAACTTAAAAATTTAGGAAATGCTTTTAGCCCTTCTGTTACGTGATTTTCAAATTCTAATTGAAATGTTTCTTGCTTTGTCATATAGATTGTGCGAGTCTCAAACTCGTAAATTGCCATCTTAAATTAGGATGAAAAAAGTTTCTGTAAGTCGATCTTGTGTGATTGTTAGGAGTAGCGACAGAACTACCTCTAAGCACCTTCTGGTTCACCATAAATTTACCATTATATTCTCCTAGGGCACCATCAGGTTTTTGGTAATTAGGGTAGGGTAGGTAAGCACTTTCTGTCCATTCCCATCTTTTTCCCCAACTAAATTTTTGTTGTGCGGCTTCCCATTCAAACTCAGTAGGTAGTCGCATGCCTCTCCATTGTGCAAAGGCAAATGCTTCATAGTAGGATACATGAGTAATAGCACTAGATTTATCTATACCAGTAATACCATTCAAAGTGTATTGATTCCATTGATCGTTTTCTTCAAACCAATACATAGGTGCGCATATATTGTTTTTTTGAACCCAATCCCAGCCTTCTGTGTGCCATAGCATTACATTTGCGTAGCCGCCATCATTAATAAAGTCTATCCATTCTCCGCAAGTAACTAACTCACTAGATATTTGATATGCTTCTAGAAATATGCGATGGCGTGGTTGCTCATTATCATAGCAAAACTCCTTTTTAGAATGTCCTACTTCATAGATTTGCGCTGGCATCTCAAGCCATTTAGGAGTTTTATTATTTATGAATACTTCATCCTCTATGTTTCCGTACACAGGTGATAAAGGGTTATTACCTAATATATATTTAATATCAGTGAGTAATAGTTCTTGGTGTTGTTTTTCGTGATGAATACCTATTTCTAGTACTGGGATCAGGTCCTCGTTCCAGTGATTTTCAATAAGCTGTGCCATGTACTTTGTAACATATGCGCGATATTCATAAACTTCATCCACACTAGGTCTTGATAGGTTTCCTCGGTCTGTGCGTACAACACGAGCACCTATACTTTCATAATAGCTATTAAATACATAAGCATATTGACTATGAAATCTTTTATAATCAGCAAGGTATCCGTCTAATAAGAATTCCTCAAAAAACCAGGTTGTGTGTCCTAAGTGCCATTTAGGTGGCGATACATCTACTATAGGTTGCACTACATAGTCTTCTTTTTGCAATGGTTTGCATAAAGCTTCTGTATGCTTTCTAGTGTCTAAAAACAGTTTAAGAAGATTTTCTTTTGAATTCATTTTCTCAAAGTTAAAAGTAATTTTCAAAAGTCTAGCAAACTAATAGGATTTTGTGAAATAGTTAGGATGTTTATGATATCGCTTTCGCGTAAGCGTGCTTAATCAAGGCTTTCGGTTGCGTCTATCATAGTCTTTAAACTCTGCCTTGTTGCCAGCAAATCTTGCAATCAACCCTATGACTAGCGCAAGTAAACCAATACCTCTAAAAATCCATCGCCATGGAATCTCTTTTGAAGATTGATGATTGCGATTATCTTGCTCTTGCATTTGCTTTAAGAGCTTCTCCATGTTCTTGCGTTGTTCTATCTGTAATTTATAATTACTTTGGGATAGAGTAGTGGTCTTAGATTTTCCCTTAAGATTTAAGTGGATAGGTGATACAACTAATTTTGCACTAGCTGGTATTTCTATTGATTTATCTCTATAAATCTTGCGGTGAAACAATGTATTGATAGTAGGGTCATAAAGCTCTACTAGGAACTTAGTAAGTGATTTGTGAGCGTCCCAACTTGCTGTAGCCATTCCTGGATCAGAAGATATCATTTTTAAATCAACTACATAAAAGCTGGGTGAATCCTTGTATTCTGTATCATCAATTTCCAAAAAATCTTCATATGCAGGGTCGGTATCTTGGGCAATTGTAAAAGTTGAAACAAAAAATAATAGTAGAATTATCGATTTCATACTATATAGCAACGGCACCTTTAATTGCTGGATGCGGATCATAGTTCTCTAATGTAAAGTCATCAAATGTGAAATTGAAAATATCTTTGATATCTGGATTCATTTTCATAATGGGTAGTGCGCGAGGTTCTCTAGACAGTTGTAATTTGACTTGCTCCATGTGGTTTGAGTATATATGAACATCGCCAAAAGTGTGAATAAAATCACCATATTCAAAACCGCATACTTGTGCCATCATCATGGTAAATAAGGCATAACTGGCAATATTAAAAGGAACGCCTAAAAAAACATCAGCACTACGTTGATAGAGTTGACAACTCAGCTTATTGTCTGATACATAAAATTGAAAAAAGGCATGACATGGCGGTAGTGCTGCCTTTCCATTTGCCACGTTTTTAGAAAAGCTAACGCTAGTGTCTGGCATGACGCTTGGATTCCAGGCGCTTACCATCATACGACGGCTATTAGGATTGTTTTTTAGTGTGTGAATTATATCTTTAATTTGATCAATGTCTTCGTTATTCCAGTTGCGCCATTGATGTCCGTAAACAGGTCCTAAATCGCCGTTTTCATTTGCCCATTCATTCCAGATACGCACACCATTATCTTGTAAATATTTTACGTTTGTATCACCAGTAAGAAACCATAATAACTCGTGAATTATCGATTTAAGGTGTAATTTTTTAGTGGTAACCATGGGAAAGCCTTCTTGCAGGTTAAACCTCATTTGATAACCGAAAACGCTTCTCGTTCCGGTACCTGTGCGATCACCTTTATCGGTTCCTTCATTTAATATGTGTTGTAGTAAATCGTGATACTGTTTCATTTTTTCCTGCTTGAATTATAGAATAAAAGAATGACTCTATGTAGGGTACAAAATAGGAGAATTAATTATCCAATCTACTGAAAAATAAATTTAAAAATAAAGACTTTATCAACGGGTTTTAAAACTATCCTTCAACTTTTTGAAAGGTGTTAGCCCAGGCAATAGCGCTTTCTACATTTTTAAATAAACCAAAAGAGCCAGAGTATAATTGTTGTTCTTCAACTGCGCGCTCTATTTCATTTTCATGAGGTGATACTATGGCAATCCCTACTAGTTTTTTAGGATTTACTAGTTTATACACAGATAAATCAATATTATGTGAAAAAGCTCGATTAGCAATGTATACAAATTGTTTGCCTGTAAAATACTTGTTCAAGGCGTTAAGAATAGTTTTTGCTTCTGTGGTGCCAATATTAATTTGGTCATTTATAATACCAATTACATAATTGTCAAAACAATAAAGATTGCCAAAATCATATTGAAAATGGTGGTTTGCATGTGCAATATGATCAGAAGGTAACATAACTTTAAACCAAATTTTAGGTAAGCAAAGTTATTAAAATTTTCTTAAAAAATCGTTTCTTGTTTAAGAAGTGCCCTTGTAATAGGATTAAAGGTTTAAATATTTAAGCAGTTGTTGTAATCTTAATTATCCAAAAAGCATTCCTGCAATAGTTGCTGTAAGTAATGCGGCACAAGTACCGCCTATTAAAGCTTTGATACCAAAAGCAGCTAATGTTTTGCGTTGACTAGGAGCTAATACACCTATTCCTCCTATTTGAATACCTATAGAAGCAAAGTTTGCAAAACCACAAAGAGCATATGTCGATATAACTATAGATCGATAGTTAGTCAACACGCCGGCGGCTTTTAATTTACTTAAAGAAGCATATGCAAAGAATTCATTAAGAATTGTTTTCTCACCTAATAACTGACCTACGGCTACAATATCTGCAGCAGGCACACCGATAATCCATGCAATTGGGGCAAATAAATTACCTAAAATATATTGCATGGAGAATTTTTGATAGCGTCCATCTGTAGCGTCCACTATTAAATCGTTAAGTCCGCTAGGTGCACCTATAAGATCCCCTAGAAACCAGTTGACTACAGCGATAATTGCGGTAAATACTAATAGCATGGCACCTACGTTAACAGCAAGTTTAAGACCATCTGTTGTTCCTCTTGAGATAGCGTCTAGAACGTTGGAACCTATTTTTTCTTTAGAGATATCTAGTTTGCGGTCTATTTTATCTGTGTCTGTTTCAGGGAAAAGCATTTTTGCCATCACAATTGCAGCTGGAGCACTCATAATAGATGCCGTTATTAAGTGTCTAGCAAATTCTGCTTTAGCTATGGGATCTGTACCACCTAGAAATTCGATAAAGGCAGCAAGAACTCCACCGGCTATAGTAGCCATTCCACCAACCATTAAGCAAAGAATTTCTGATTTTGTCATTTTGTCTAAGTACGGCTTTACTACTAATGGAGCTTCCGTCTGACCGATGAAAATATTTGCTGCTGCAGCAAGGGATTCTGCACCACTTAAACGCATGGTTTTACTCATAACCCAAGCAAATACATAAACGATTTTTTGTAAAATACCTAGATAATAAAGTAATGAAGTAAATGCTGAAAAGAAAACGATTGTAGGTAACACTTTAAAAGCAAATATGTAACCCATACTTTGAGATGGATCTACAAGATTTCCAAAAACAAACTGGGCTCCTTCTTCTGCTACTGCTAGAAATTCTACAACTTTCTCTGCAATCCATTGAAAAACGGCTGCAACTTCTTCCACTAATAAAAATAAGGTTGCAAAAATTATTTGTAAACTAATGCCGATAATGACTAATCGCCAATCTATTTTTCTTCTATTGGCACTAAAAGCAAATCCTATTCCCAGTAAAAATGCGATCCCGATAAGTCCTCTGTAAATACTTTCAAAGGTCACATTAGGTTCAGTGACGTTAGAAATTGAAATGTTATTTGTAGTTATTTCTTGAATCACAGTGTTGCTGGACGATGGCAATACTGCTTGCGCTGTAAAAGAGATAAATAATAATAAAACACTCAAACACACATTGCGTTGAGAAAGTATGGATGGCAGATTCATTATCGTTTTGATATTTCATCACGCAGTCGCGCGGCTAGTTCATAATTTTCATTCGATACAGCATCATCTAGCATTTTGTGTAATTCTTTAACGCTTAAATGGCTGTAATTATCTTCATCATCGTGATGCTCAGTATTGATTAGTTCTTCAATGAACTCATCATTGCTTAGATCTAGAGGATCTTCTTGTAATTCTTTATCGGGTCTGATGTGTGATTGTACACCGGCCTCGTCTAGGATATTTTCATAGGTGAAAACAGGAGCTTTGAATCTTACAGCAAGTGCAATCGCATCACTTGTTCTTGCATCTATAATTTCTTCAATTTTATCTCTCTCACAAATAAGGCTTGAGAAAAAAACACCATCCACTAGTTTGTGAATAATAACTTGCTTTACAATAATACCAAAACGTTCTCCAAACGTTTTAAAAAGATCATGAGTAAGTGGCCTAGGTGGACTTATTTCTTTCTCAAGTGCTATAGCAATGCTTTGTGCTTCAAAAGCACCTATTACTATAGGAAGCTGTCGATCGCCACCTACTTCTTTGAGAACTAGTGCATAAGCACCGTTTTGTGTCTCGCTGTATGATATGCCGCGTATGTTAAGTCGTTTTAGACTCATAGAGTTACACCCTTTATAAATGAAAAAAGCTGTGCAAAAATGAGTGTTTTTCTCATAATGCACAGCCTTAAAGCTAACAAATTATTAAGAATTAAGCATTTGCTGCTTTGAATGCTTTTAATTTTTCAATTAAAGCAGGTACTACTTCAAAAGCATCGCCTACGACACCATAGTCTGCAGCCTTAAAAAACGGCGCTTCTGGGTCAGTGTTGATAACTACTTTTACTTTTGATGAACTAACACCTGCGAGGTGTTGAATCGCTCCAGAGATTCCTATAGCAATATAAAGATTAGTGGCTACTGGTTTACCAGTTTGACCTACGTGTTCTCCATGAGGTCTCCATCCCATATCGCTTACAGGCTTAGAACAGGCTGTTGCTGCTCCTAGAACTTCTGCAAGTTCTTCTACCATTCCCCAGTTTTCAGGTCCTTTAAGACCACGTCCTGCACTTACTACGACATCTGCATCTGCAATACTTACTTTATCAGTGGCTTTATCTACAGATTGAACCTGTACTTTAAAGTCATCATCACTTAATGTAGGTGTAAAAGCTTCTGTACTACAATCTGTAGTGTTTTCTTTTAAACCGTAAGAATTATTTGCAAGACCTACCAGTTTGTTTGCAGTAGAGATTTCAGTCATTGCAAACGCTTTGTTTGTGAAGACTGATCTTTTAACAGTGAATGGACTAGTTGATGCAGGTAATTCCATCACGTTAGTTGCATATCCTGCTTCTAGGTGTACACTTAATAAAGCGCCTAGGTATTTAGAATTTGCGCTTGAGCTTATGATTACGGTCGTTGCTCCTTCAGCTTTTGCTGCTTGTGCAATCGCGTCTGCATAGGCAGCTGCATTAAATTTTTCTAGTTTTGAGTCTGTTATGTTAAGTTGTTTAGACACTCCATAAGTTCCTAAATCACCAGCACCATTGGCATTAAATGATATAGCTGTAACTGATGTTCCTAACTGGTCTGCGATGCCTTTTCCATAGCTCGCAACTTCATAAGCTGCTTTCTTAAAAGAGCCGCCTTCTGATTCTGTATATACTAATACTGACATAGTTATAATATTTTTAGTAGAGCATGATGCTCTTTACTTGTTAATGATAATGTTATTTCGCTTTCGCGAAAGCATAATTAGAATAGATCTATTATATCGCTTTTGCCTCGTTGTGTAACAAGTCAATAAGTTGATCTAGATTATCTGCAGCTACTAATTTCACATCTCCTTTAGGAGCAGGCTTCTCAAAAGAAACTGTCTTTGTTTCTGTAGCTGTTGCTACAGATGGTACCACATTTAATGGTTTTTTACGAGCCATCATGATTCCACGCATGTTAGGAATTCTTAGGTCGCTTTCTTCCACAAGACCTTTCTGTCCACCGATGATAAGAGGTAGTGTTGCGCTTACAGTTTCTTTACCGCCATCTATTTCTCTAGTTGCAGTCGCAGTACTACCGTCTATTTCTAGCGATATACAAGTGTTTACAAAACTAGCACCTGTCATGGCAGCTACCATTCCTGGTACCATACCACCATTGTAGTCTATTGATTCACGTCCAGCAATGACTAGGTCATAACCACCGTTTTTTACAACTGCTGCAAGTTCTTGAGCAACGGCATAGCCGTCTAACGCAGGTGCGTCAACTCGTGTTGCACTATCTGCACCTATCGCAAGGGCTTTTCTAAGAGTAGGTTCAACTTCTGATCCACCAACTGTTACAACTTCCACACTAGCGCCTTGTTTTTCTTTAAACCACATGGCTCTAGTTAGACCAAATTCATCATTTGGGTTAATAACATATTGAACACCATTTGTGTCAAACTGAGTATTATTGTCAGTAAAATTAATCTTTGAAGTGGTATCTGGCACGTGGCTGATACAAACTAAAATCTTCATATTTCACGGTTTTATTATGAGTTTTCAAACGTTTGCGAAAATACGTAAAAAACACTAAAAAAACTATGCATGCATAATAAATTTAATGTCTTTTATGCTCTTAATCAGCATTAGAGACTTTTATTATATCAGTGTACTTGCTTTTTTAACGCAACCATAACGCAGTTACGAAAACGATTTCAATGACATAACGCACTTTTTTATAACCTCAAAGGGACATTTTTTATCTTAAAAATGTGGTGTGCTAAGGTTGGGTAAACTATTTTTGTTGTTCTTTTGTTATAAACAGTAGTATTTATGAAGACTATTCAATTCCGCGAGGCAATAGCCGAAGCAATGAGTGAAGAAATGCGCCGTGATGAGTCCGTTTATTTAATGGGTGAAGAGGTTGCAGAATATAATGGAGCTTATAAGGCTTCAAAAGGAATGCTAGACGAGTTTGGTGCAAAGCGTGTTATTGATACACCAATTGCAGAATTAGGTTTTGCAGGAATCGCTATAGGAAGTACCATGACTGGTAATAGACCGATAGTAGAGTATATGACCTTTAACTTCTCGCTAGTAGGAATTGATCAGATAATCAACAATGCTGCAAAAATTCGTCAGATGAGCGGTGGGCAATTTCCATGTCCTATTGTTTTCCGTGGTCCTACAGCTAGTGCTGGACAATTAGCGGCGACACACTCTCAGGCTTTTGAAAACTGGTTTGCAAACACACCAGGTCTTAAGGTAATTGTACCTTCAAACCCGTATGATGCAAAAGGTCTTTTAAAAGCAGCGATACGTGATGATGATCCAGTTATTTTTATGGAATCTGAACAAATGTATGGTGACAAAGGAGAAGTGCCAGAAGGTGAATATATCCTACCTATAGGTGTTGCTGAAATTAAAAGAGAAGGAACTGATGTCACAATCGTTTCTTTTGGTAAAATTATAAAAGAAGCATATAAAGCTGCAGACGAGCTTGAGAAAGATGGTATCTCTTGTGAGATTATCGATTTAAGAACAGTACGTCCGTATGATAAAGAGGCTATTTTAAAATCTGTTAAAAAGACCAATAGATTAGTTATTCTTGAAGAAGCGTGGCCGTTTGGTAACGTGTCCACTGAGATTTCTCACATGGTACAAGCAGAAGCATTTGATTATTTAGATGCGCCTATCTATAAGATTAATACACAGGATACTCCAGCGCCGTACTCTCCAGTGTTATTTGCAGAGTGGTTGCCTAATCACACTCACGTTGTTGATGGAGTTAAGAAAGTGATGTACAAAAAGTAATTCTATTATTAAGAAGATTTAAAACCCAGCTCAAAAAGCTGGGTTTTTTATTTGTCTATTAAATAGCCGTTCATGGTGCTTCCAGATTGCATATTGTTTATAGTCTCTCCGGCGTCTATAAACAAAGGCATAGCAAGTGCCTCTACATTTCCACTACGACTGTTATTTGTTCCTGATTGAGTTACCGCGGTGGCACCTATTCTTATTTCGGCAATGGGAAGTGAAGAGCTATTGTTATTACTAGTTAAATAAATAAAAATTTTGTTAGCTGGTACTGTATAAGAAGAAAAGGTATAAATAGGGTCTACCGTGGCATCAACTAAAAAGCCATTAAATACAAAAGTACCTCCTAAAAGATCATTTTGCCCTACGAGAATGGGATTGTTAAATGTTGGAAAAGTATAACTAGCCTCAGTATTAGAAATTAGAGTAAAACTTAAGGATGTCGTATTATCTAGAACAATCATATTGCCGATATTTCTTGAGTTATAGAGTGAAGTTATGTAAAGATTCTTGCCTGCCGGGACAGAATATCCTCCTGTTTTTAAGTCATGAGTGACAGGCTGTATTCCTTTCATCCCATCAGGAAACTTCGGATTGCGATACATTTGCAAACTTTCAGCACTGGTACTATCGATTAATTTACGCCAACCGCTTCCATGTTCATAAAACCAGTAACCTTTATTTACGCTACCATTTCCAGTAATATAAATCATCATACTATCTTGATCTGCGGTTATGGTAACGGGAAATTCGTCCAGTTGAGGTAAAATAATTCCGTTTTTCTCGTTATCTGAAATGTTGTTAATGTGCAACGCTGCGGCAGGATTAGAAGTATTGATACCTACTTGAGCATCAGAGTGATGAAGTAGTAAAAAGAATATAATGTAGTAAAAATATTGACGTTCCATATGAGAGTTTATGGATTAATGACTAGTTGAGATAAAAGGTTAACAACTATTTTTAAAGTTTGTACCTCTGTTTTATTGCAAGAAACCTACTTTTGATTTTTACTTTCTTATATTATGATTGATTTTTTTAAATATGCTTTCGCGAAAGCGAGTTCATCACAATTGATGGTAATCATCATGTTTCTTGTGTCTACTACTATAACCGCACAAACTAAAGTAGGTGGTGTGGTCTATGATGAATTTGGTGATGGTGTGCCATTTGCAAATGTCTTTTTTCCTGGTTCTAGTGAAGGAACGATTACCAACGATAATGGTCGTTTCTACTTACAATCTGATAATAATTATGATACCATTCAGATTTCATTCATAGGTTATGAAACACTTACATATACATTAGAATCCCGTGTTAATCTTGAGCTCAATTTAACCTTAAAGACTGAAGCTGCAGCACTAGATGCTGTTGTGATTTATACGGGTAAAACATCTAAAAAGAATAACCCAGCGCTTGATATCTTACGTAAAGTATGGGAAAATCGTCGTAAAAATGGACTTTCTCAATTCAAGCAATATCAATATGATAAGTATGAAAAACTTGAGTTTGATATGAACACCATCGATAGTCAGATGGTAAATTCAAAGCTTTTCCGTGGTATGGAATTCATATTTGACTATGCAGACACCAGCAATGTGACAGGTAAAACATATCTACCAATTTTTATTAATGAATCCTTATCTACCGTATATGGTGATAATGAAATTAATAAAGAAAAGGAAAATATAAAAGCAAACAAGAACTCTGGATTTTCAAACAATCAAACGATTATAGCTTTTGTGAAGGACCTGTATGCAGACATTGATGTGTATGAGAGATATCTTAAATTTTTTGATAAGAGTTTTACTAGTCCAGTAGGTAAAAGCGGTATTGATACTTATAATTATATTTTAAGAGATACGGCTATTATTGATGGAGTTGAAGCATATAATATTATTTATTATCCACGTAGGAAAGGTGAGTTAACATTTAAAGGAGACTTTTGGGTAGCGGCAGATTCTTATGCGATTAAGGAGATCAACCTACAAGCAACAAAAAGTGCCAATGTTAACTGGGTGAAAGAAATTTATATCGAGCAAGAGTATGACGTTTTAAATGATAGCCTTTTCCTTATTACTAGAGATTATTTTATGAGCGATTTTGCGCTTAATAAAAAAGAAGAGTCGAAAGGTATGTACGGAAAGAGAACGACACTTTTTAATAATTATCAATTTGATATTCCTAAAGATAAAGATTTTTATAAGCGCAGAGTCAATGATTATGATCCAGAAATCTATAATCGTGATGAGGCTTACTGGGATGAAAATAGATTAGAAAAACTCAATAAAGATGAGAAACAAATCTATACCATGCTAGACACTCTTAAGACCAATAAGAAATTCAAGCGTTTATATAATATCGGGACCATTCTCGCGTCTGGATACTATGAAATTGACAATTTTGATATAGGGCCTGTTTTCAGTGTTTTTGGTTTTAATGATGTAGAAGGCTTAAGGTTGCGTGGTGGTGGAAGAACTTATTTTTCTGCAAATGATATGTGGAGATTAGAAGGCTATGGTGCTTATGGTTTTAGAGATAATCAGTTTAAATATGGTATCGCTGGTAAATGGTTAATGGATAAAAAAAGCAGATTAACCATTTCTGGAGGAAACCGTCGGGATATAGAACAATTGGGCGCTAGCTTGACTAATACAAATGATGTGTTAGGACGTAGTCTCGCATCAAGTGCCTTGATCACCTCGGGAAATAACTCCAGTTTATCCAGTATCAATTTATCTACACTAGCATTGAGCTTTGAGCCTAAGTATAATCTAGAATTTAGATTAGGTACCAGTTATCGTACCATTAAGAGTGGTAATCCTGATGTTTTTAGTCTAGATTATTTTGATGCAGATGCACCAGGTGGAATAGAGACAGAAACCAGACAAGCAGATGCTAGTCTGACAATGACCTATACACCAGGCCGTAAAACCTCTAACTATGGAGTAGATAGGACGATCATTAATAGTGGTGAATATCCTATTCTTTTTGCTAGTTATACTCGAGGCTTTGAAGGTTTACTAGAAAGTGATTTTAACTTTGACAAAGTACAATTCTATTACAGTCATCCCTTGCAGATAGGTGCTTTTGGTAGGTTAACTGCTCGCGTAGAGGCTGGTAAGACGTTTGGAGAAGTGCCACTAGCATTACTAAATGTAGTTCCTGGTAACCAGACTTACTTCAATATTACAGGAGCATTTAATACCATGAATTTTTATGAATTTGTGACTGATGAATATGTGACACTTCACTTAAATCATAATTTTAATGGTAGACTCTTTTCACGTGTTCCATATTTACGTGATTTGAATCTTAGAGAGCTTGTAGGAGTACGCGCTGTTTATGGAAAGATTAGTGATGAAAATGTAGCTTTAAATGCAAGCGGTTTAACTTATCTCGCTCCCGAAGATATTTACTGGGAATACAGCGCTGGAATAGGTAATATCTTCAAAGTATTCAGACTAGACGTAAGTTTTAGAGGTGGATACAACTATTTACCCGACGCTCGATCTATGGCGATAACGGGTAGTTTTGGGTTTAGTTTCTAGAATGTCATACCGCTGGATAGCGGAATTGGTTAGTATTACTTGAATATCTCTTAATACTTCCTTCTAAAGATTTTCCTTACAATTAACTATTAATCGTATTTTGTGGGCGGTTTTTAAATACTATAGATAATATATGAGAATTTTTACGATTGTTTTTTTGTTTTTTGGAATCATTGCGAGTTCTCAAACCATAGATGATTTTGTCTTCGATGTAGATGTAACTAATTCATATAGGTTTAGAATTACTTCAAATGCTAACATTACCATAGATTGGGGCGATGGGATGACTAATTCCTATGGATCACCTTATGATATGCAAGTGTCACATACTTATCCAACGGCTGGAATGTATACGGTTGTAGTGACAGGTCCATTAGAGTCTGTAAATTTTTATCTTAACAATAATATAACCGTTACTCAATGGGGTAATTCACAGTTTCAAACGATGGAAGAGTCATTTAAGTACTGTCAAAACCTATCCATAAACGCTACAGATGTACCAGACTTAAGTAGTGTGACAAACATGTCTGAAATGTTCTCCTATGCCATAAATTTTAATTCGGACATATCAAACTGGGATGTTTCAAACGTTACGGACATGGAAAATATGTTTAAAGGAGCATATGCTTTTAATTCACCATTGTCTAGTTGGAACGTATCTAATGTCACTGAGTTTAATGGGATGTTTCATCTCGCTAGAAGTTTTAACCAACCTATAAATACATGGGATATAACTAACGCAAGAATATTGACATCAATGTTTACTGGTGCGGAAGATTTTAATCAAACATTAAAATCTTGGGATGTGAGTAATGTCACTTTAATGAGTGGGATGTTCTTCGGTGCTTTAGAGTTTAATCAAGATTTAAGTTCTTGGGCATTTAACTCTGGAGTAAACCTAACTAACCTTGTTCAAAATACTAATCTTGATACCTACAATTATGATGCGTTATTAAACCGGTTTGTAGATTTACAGTATCAAAATAAAAACCTTGGTATTACAAATTTAGAATATTGTGATGCTTTTTCTAGAGCTGTATTAACTAATAGAGGTTGGACCATAACTAATGATACTTTCGCTCAGAATTGTGCTGTTCAAACCTTGAATGGTCTATTTTCTTATGACATAGATATGAGCGGATGTGATGTCAACGATCCTAAAGCATTAAATATACCTTTGAATATTAGTAATACTGAAGCTTCAATTGATGTGGTTGCTATAAATGGAGAGTATAGTGCAAACTTGCGACCTGGAACTTATAATATCACGCCTATAATCGATAATCAGCGTTTTAATATTTCTCCTAGTAACCCTAGCGTAACAATCAATCAGTCAGGCATAATCACTCAAGATTTTTGCATTACTGATTTAGGTGTGTTTAATGATTTAGAGATTGTTCTTTTTCCTATCAGTGACAGTAGACCTGGATTTGATGCTAATTACAAGTTAGTTTATAAAAATAAGGGAACGAGTGTATTGTCAGGCACAATTAATATGCAGTTTGAAAACGATTACATGACCTTTTTGAATGCAACACCTGCTGTAGCCTCAACCAGTCCAGGAGTTTTAAATTGGAATTATTCAAATATTCAACCATTTGAGACAAGAGAAGTTTTAATTAATTTTAATCTCAATACGCCTACAGATCCTAATTACCCTTTACAATTAGATGATTTATTAGTTTTCAGATCTGCTATTAATTATTCTGGTACAGACGCGACACCTCAGGATAATACTTTTATTACTAGGCAAAAAGTTGTTAACTCTTATGATCCTAATGATAAGACTTGCTTACAAGGTGATATTATTTTACCTAGTGAAGTAGGTGAATATGTTCATTATAGAATCCGTTTTGAGAATGAAGGAACAGCGAGTGCCATTAATGTACGTATTGTAGATTATATCGATACGGCAAAGTATGATATCTCGACATTAGTTCCTTTAAGCTCTAGTCACGATTATACTACCACAATATCTAGTGGTAATAAGATAGAATTTCAATTCGATAATATTAACTTACCCTTTACCGCTCCTGCGAGTCAAGGTTATGTACTGTTTAAAATTAAAACCATAGATACACTGGTTTTAGGAGATGATTTTTCTAATCAAGCTGAGATTTACTTTGATTTTAATGCGCCTATTATTACAAATCTCGAGACAACAGCTGTTGCCGTTCCTGCAAGTGTAACAGATAGTGATTTGTTTCAATTACAGCTAGTTCCTAACCCAGCAAACAGTCTGGTTACTATCTCTAGTAACATAAGTTTTCAGCATATTACTATTTATAACACTTCTGGTCAGGTAGTGTTTAATAGCTCTTTTTCATCGTTTACTTTAAGTCACACGCTTGAATTAGAAAATTTGTCATCAGGACTTTATTTTGTGGAAATTTCAAACGCAGATCATAAAGCTATAAAAAAGTTGTTGAAGCAATAAAGTATATGCCATTGTAAATTTTGTTTGTATTCGCTTTCGCGAAAGCGAATCCCTAATAATCTTAGTACTATAACGTTATAGTTTTGTTAACATAATTTTATTACATTAGCTAGATTTAAAAAACCAAACAAAACAAAACATATGGAATCATACATGATTTACATGCCATTATTAATGGCAGCTCTAGGATTACTTTACATGTTTATTAAGAAATCTTGGGTCTTGAAACAAGATGCAGGAGATGGGAAAATGAAAGAGATTTCAGATCACATCTATGAAGGTGCGCTCGCCTTTCTAAAAGCAGAATATAAATTATTAGCATTTTTTGTTATCATAGTAAGTGTTCTACTTGCTATTGTGTCTTTTGTAGTTCCTTCTACGCACTGGATGATTGTTATCGCTTTTATCTGTGGCGCCATATTTTCGGCATATGCAGGTAATATAGGGATGAAAATTGCAACAAAGACTAATGTAAGAACAACTCAAGCTGCTCGTACTAGTTTGCCCAAAGCGTTAGGTGTATCCTTTGGTGGTGGATCTGTAATGGGACTTGGTGTTGCAGGACTTGCAGTTCTAGGTCTTACTGGATTCTTTATCATTTTCTTTCATGTATTTATGAATGGAGAATGGGCAGCAACAGAATTTATGGGAGAAATGAGAACACCAGGTGATTTAATGACTATCGTGCTCGAAACACTCGCTGGATTCTCACTAGGTGCTGAGTCTATTGCGCTTTTTGCCCGTGTAGGTGGTGGAATTTATACTAAAGCGGCAGACGTAGGTGCTGACCTAGTAGGTAAGGTAGAAGCTGGAATTCCTGAGGATGATCCTCGTAACCCAGCCACTATTGCAGATAACGTTGGTGATAATGTAGGTGATGTAGCCGGAATGGGTGCTGACCTTTTTGGTTCTTATGTAGCAACAGTTCTTGCAGCAATGGTCTTAGGTAATTATGTGATAAGAGATATGCAGGGCGATATTGTGAGTGAAGGTTTCGGTGGGATAGGTCCTATCTTATTACCTATGGCTATTGCAGGTGTAGGTATTATAATTTCAGTTATAGGAATGATGCTGGTTAAAATCACCAGTAATGATGCAAAAGAATCTCAAGTAATGAAAGCCTTAAATGTAGGTAACTGGACTTCTATCGTACTAGTTGCTGCAGCATGTTATGGTCTATGTGTATGGATGTTGCCAGACACGATGCAAATGAATTTTTATGGCGAAGGAGTAATGAATATTTCTTCTATGAACGTATTCTATGCAACTCTAGTAGGTCTTGTGGTAGGTGCAGTCATCTCATCTGTAACAGAATACTACACAGGATTAGGTAAAAAACCTATTCTTAAAATTGTACAGCAATCTTCTACAGGTGCAGGAACAAACATCATTGCTGGTCTAGCGACAGGTATGATATCAACATTCCCTTCAGTAATATTATTTGCTGGCGCGATATGGGCTTCTTACGCATTTGCAGGATTCTATGGTGTGGCTCTTGCAGCTAGTGCTATGATGGCCACTACGGCTATGCAATTAGCCATCGACGCATTTGGTCCTATAGCAGATAATGCTGGTGGTATTGCAGAGATGAGCGAACAAGAACCTATTGTACGCGAGCGAACTGATATTCTAGATGCGGTAGGTAACACTACAGCGGCTACTGGAAAAGGATTTGCTATTGCGAGTGCAGCTTTAACATCACTAGCTCTATTTGCAGCATATGTGACTTTTACCGGAATTGATGGAATAAATATTTATAAAGCTCCAGTGCTTGCGATGCTATTTGTAGGTGGAATGGTACCAGTTGTGTTTAGCGCACTAGCGATGAACGCAGTTGGTAAAGCAGCCATGGAAATGGTAGAAGAAGTACGCCGCCAGTTCAGAGATATTCCTGGAATCATGGAAGGAACTGGGAAACCAGAGTATGACAAATGTGTAGATATTTCTACACGAGCTTCTCTTAAAGAGATGATGTTGCCCGGTTTGTTAACCATTGGCTTCCCACTGGTAATTGCATTCGTGCCTATGATATTTGGAATGGATCCGCTTGCGATTGCTGAGATGTTAGGTGGTTACATGGCTGGTGTAACAGTAAGTGGTGTTCTTTGGGCTATTTTCCAAAATAATGCTGGTGGAGCATGGGATAACGCCAAAAAATCTTTTGAAGCTGGTGTTGAAATCAATGGTGAGATGACTTTTAAAGGTTCTGATGCGCATAAAGCTGCCGTAACTGGTGATACAGTAGGTGACCCTTTTAAAGATACTTCTGGTCCTTCTATGAATATTTTGATTAAACTTACGTGTTTAATAGGTCTAGTTATAGCACCTATCTTGGGTGGTCATTCAACAGATGGACAGGCAAGTGTTATCACGCAACAGATTGAGCAAGAAGTCGTGCAAAACAATGAAGAGACGAGCTCACTTTATAAAAACATGGATATTCAAAAATCTGTAGATGCAGAAACAGGTATAGTCACTGCAAATGTTACTTATAAATCGTCTGCAAATGGTGCGACGATAACTAAGTCTCATAAGTATGTAGGAACAGAAGCGCAAGTTGAGGCTAAAATACAGGCTCTCAATCAAGAGGTAATTAACTTTAATTAGTTTTAGGGTGCAAGTAACTAAGTCCCATTCTGGCATTGCTAGAATGGGACTTTTTATATCAACCATTTATTACTTATTTTCACGTCATGGCACTGTTTAAAAGAGATCCTTGGATTCTAGATATTTACCGCACTTATAGCGGTAAAAACCACCTGTATATACGTGGTCGTGCGCTAGAAGATCAACCTCTTAAACATTATGAACAGCAAACCTTTTACCAGACACTGCGCAACACCTGGCGTACATTTAAGACTGATGAGATACGTAATGCATCAGTAGGATTAACGCTGCCTAACGGCACACAGTTTGAGACCAAGGCTGATCATGAAGGTTATTTTTTGTTTGATATTACAGTAGACATAGATCTGGAAGATCTATCTGATGATGAAGGCTACTTAAGTCTGGCTGTAAAGTTTGATGAGGATAATGCCGCTTTCACGAAAGCAAAAAAGCAAAAACGACTTGCCAAGAATAGTTTCAATGGTGAAACATTAATACCGCCGCAAAGTGCTGTTTATGGAGTGATAAGCGATATAGACGACACCATTATGCATACTGGCGTTACTAGTTTTTTAAAAATACGTGTTGCATTCAATACCTTTTTTAAAAACTATGATCGTAGGTTACCATTAAAAGGCGCTGCAAGTTTATATCAATTGTTACATCGAGGACCATCCGGTAACGATCAGAACCCGATGTTTTATTTAAGCAATAGTCCGTGGAATTTATATAAGTACCTCGAGAAGTTCTTAGATTTTCATGGTTTTCCTAAAGGACCTATTCTTCTCAGAGATTTTCCCACACCATGGGATAGAACGCCTAAATTAAAAAGGCCTCATAAAGTACATGAGTTGCTCAATATTTTAAAGCACTATCCAGACATGAATTTCATTCTCATAGGCGATAGTGGCGAGCATGATGTTGATTATTATAAAGATGTTGCACAGCAATATCCTGACCGTATCATGGCCATCTATTTAAGATCTGTCAATCATGATAAGAAAATGGCTCGAGTAAAATCCATTGCAGACTCTTTTACCATATGTCCAATGCTACTCGTTCAAGAATCTAAAGAGGCCGTAATTCACGCCCGTGAAATGGGATGGATTATCTAATTGAATCGTCTGCTAATCGATAGATGCTAAGCAAAAAGCCCAGTAAGTTCTGCGTCAATTTTATTGATGATATCACCTAAATCTTCGGGATTATTTACAAAATCAATATTGTCTACATCTATGATTAAAAGGTTTCCTTTATCATAGCCGTGGATCCAAGCTTCATAACGCTCATTAAGACGACTTAAATAATCAATCGAGATGGTGTTTTCATAATCACGACCACGTTTGTGAATCTGGCTTACTAGATTAGGGATAGAGCTGCGTAAATAGATTAATAAATCTGGAGCGGCAACTAGTTTCTCCATTAAATCAAATAGTGATGAGTAGTTGTCAAAATCACGTTGAGATAATAGGCCCATCGCATGTAAATTAGGCGCAAATATGCTTGCGTCTTCATAAATCGTACGATCTTGAATGATTTTCTGACCGCTCTCACGTATTTCTAATACCTGACGGAAACGACTGTTTAAAAAATATACTTGCAAGTTAAATGACCATCGCTCCATGTCTGTATAGAAATCTTCTAGATAAGGGTTTTCTAAAACGTCCTCAAATTGAGGTGTCCATTTATAATGTTTTGCAAGTAGTTTAGTAAGAGTAGTTTTTCCAGCTCCTATATTTCCGGCGACAGCAATGTGCATATTAAGGTTTCTTCAGGTTGATAGTTTGAACGTGCAAGCGTTTCTGGTGGTAAAGATAAAGTTTTCCACCCTTTAGATAAAGCGATTCTGGCGAGTATTCTTGAGAAAAAGATGTGGTGATTTCGCTTTCGCGAAAGCGAAATTCTTTATCAAATCGATACCATTTCCAACCGCTATCTGTTTGAAAGCCCAGTTGCTCAAAGTCAAAGGCCACAGGCAGTTTTAATTCTTCAATTATACGACTGGTTTCACTCGCATATGTATTGTATGTTATGATGCCTTTTTCAGTGATTAGATGACAGAAATTATAGTCACTTTGCATCTCTATAACGGGTTCTTTTACAGGTGTTGTGCTATTCACTAATTTATGATTTGTATAATCATAGAGTTCTAACCTGGATAAATCTAGATTATATAACCACAAACGTCGCTCGCCAGCTAGTCGTACATGTTCTATAAATCGTTGAGGTTTAAGAGTATTAAAGTTGAGTCGTTGTTGCTCATTTAAACGATTATCTAAAAAAACTAGAGTTTGTGTATCTCTATAGAATACTAATATCTTTAATGGATTAATGATGTCTACACTGGTGATATCACCTAGTTGTATGTCAAAAAACTCTAATCGCTTAGATTCTGATTTTTTATATAGAACGTTATCGGTACTGTAATATATACTCTCAAAATCATCCACACCATAAAAGGAATCGCATGATAGCGATATGCTATTATCAGTAGAGATTTGTGCAATTAAATTATACGAGCTTATTAAGAAGAGCAGAAGCGTCCATTTCATTATTGTAAAATACAAACAATTATTCAATTGATGTCTTGATGCTTAAAAAAGTCTGTGTTTATGGAACGATAAGTTTATAACCATAACCACGCACATTTACGATCTCTATTTGTGAGTCTTGCGCTAGTTTTTTACGCAGTTTTGAAATAAACACATCCATACTACGGCCAGAGAAAAAGTCATCGTTGCCCCATAGCTTTTTAAGAATAAAAGTGCGATCTAAAACGGTATTTTTCTTTTCTAAAAGGTTATATAATAAATGCGCTTCTCGATGTGTTAATTTAATAGGTTCATAAGATCGATAAGCTAATCGTTGTTGTGGGAAGTTAAAGGTATAATCACCTACCTGATAATTAGCTGCAGTTTGCTGGGTCTGTTGTCGAGATAGTAAATTGTTGATGCGCACGATAAGCTCTTCCATAGAAAAAGGCTTTTTAAGGTAATCATTACCACCTACATGAAAGCCTTCTAAAACATCTTCTGTCTGCGATTTTGCTGTTAAAAAGATGATAGGCATTTCTTCATTCACCTGTCTTATTTTTTTTGCTAATGAGAAACCATCTAATTCGGGCATCATCACATCGAGTACCGCGATTTGTGGATGGTGACTCTCAAAAGACTCATAAGCCTGCACGCCATTCATAGAATGGGTAACGTTAAAGCCTCTGGTTTCTAGACTTTCCTTAATGATCATACCTAGTGCTGGCTCGTCCTCGGCTAGTAATATATGTGTCTTTTCTTTATTCATGAGGTAAGACTATTTTAAATTGAGTGCTAGGTTTAGTAGCAACGGTAATAGATCCACCATGCTTTTCAATTATAGATTTTGTGTAATACAGTCCTATACCAAATCCTTTTACATCATGCACGTTTCCTTTAGGAACTCTGTAAAATTGATTGAAAATTTGCTTGGATTCTTTGGCAGTTAATCCAGTTCCAGAATCAGTTACGAGAAGTTCGTACTGTTGTGCAGATTTATAAAGTTCTAATTGAATATTTGTGCCACCGTATTTAATAGCGTTATCTATAAGATTATTAAAAGCATTTTCTAAATGAAATCCATCACCTGCAAAATTTGAATCACTCGTATGATTTATGAATTTAAGAGATTTAGAGGTCTGTGATTTAAACTTTGAAACCAAAACATCAATCATATCAGCGATGACTAGTTCTCCTTTTTGCAAGGCTAGTTCTTTACCATCTAGACTTGCGGTTTCCAATAGTTTTTCTACCATATTATTAAGCTTGTCCAGTTGCTCGCGACCCATATTGAGATAGCGGTCAGTTTTCTCTATATCACCTGTACTTGTGAAGTTTTGCACGCCTTCTAGAGCAGCACTGGTTGTTGCAATAGGCGTTTTAAATTCATGGGTGATATTTGAGATGAGGTCATTTTTCATCGCATTTAAGTTCTTTTGTCTCTTAATGATATTTAATAGGTAGAACAGACACAAAATGATGCTAGCAATTAGTAAAGTAGATAGCAATATGCCAGTAAGGTTACGTTTTAATACATTAGTATTTAAACCGCTATAAGTCAATTCAAGTTTATTCTCGTCATCGATAAGCTCAGATAAACTAATAAGTGTATCACCTGGAAAAGAATGAACTATTGTCTGGTATGTAGAATCTAGTGTTTTATAAACCAATTGATGATTGATGGAGATGTTTTTTGCTTGAAGCTGATTTCTAAATATACTATCTACCTTTTCAACTCTTAATTTATTAGATTTTATAGAAAATACGATACGATTAGTAAGTTCTTCTATCTCTGTCTCAGACTCATCGTCAGTAAATCGAATGTTTGATATTTTTACAGATGTAGAATCACTTCCTTTTTTATCTGTAATATGGATATCTGGTAAATCATTATTTGCTTTTACTTTAAATCTAGGTAAGGTATCTGCATGTACGCCTTTTAAAATTGTAATTCCTTTAATATTAACGCTATCTGGAAATCTTAATTCATCATTTTCATCAAGGTCTTCAAAATCCAATTGCTCAAATACATCTGTAATGCCAAATTCATTTTCACCATTATTTATAAAGCTTATGGTGTTATTCTTTGCGCGTAGAGTAAAATAATCCTCTACACTTTGGTCAAGTGTAGTTTGTAAGTCAATTTTTAACTGGCGTTCACTTTCTTTATAATTTTTATAATTCCAGTACACCTGTATAGCTAGTGTTATCGCAATTACAGCACTAATTAGGTAAAGTAAATATCTATAAGATCTCTCATTCATAATATCAAAGGTGCAATAATAAAGGCTTGTAAAAAAACCAGTTAACACTCGTTAACGTTGGTTAACGCTGTATTTGAGTTAATTGCTACATCTTTGAGTCATCAAAACACAACATTATGAAAACTATACAAATTACTCTGATCAGTTTTTTTATTCTCGCTTTCGCGAAAGCGTATACCGCACAGGCACAGCAAGAATTTAAAGCAAAAGCAACCTACATCGCATTTACAAAGTTTGATCTACCAGAGGATTCAACAATGACTAAAAAAGCCGAAAGTGACCCAATTGTAAAAGCCATGATGGAACAGTTAAAAAAAGGTAGTAAACAGGAATATACGCTTGAATTTACAAGAACAGAATCATCATATGATAAAGTAAAACAACTTGCTACACCTAGTAAACCTACTAATGGGATTTCTATTTCCTTTTCTGCCAGTGGTGGAGTAGGTAGCACTATTTATAAAAATATTGAAGAAAATAGTTATATCAAACAAGGTAACATCATGGGGAAAGATTTTGTCATAATAGATGAATTGCCAACCTATGAATGGAAACTTTTGAGCGAAACAAAAAAGATAGGTCAGTATACCTGTTTTAAAGCTATTTATGTGCCGATTGAAGAAGAAGTTGAAGAGGAAATAGAGGATGATACCGATGATGAAGTTAATACTAGCATTACTTCTATGGTTGTCGAGGCAGATCCAACTATTACTGCATGGTACACGCCAGACATACCAGTAAGCAATGGTCCAGGAGAATATCATGGCCTGCCTGGTCTTATTGTCGAAGTACAGCAACAGGAAACCACCATATTATTAAAAGAGATTGTTCTAAATCCTGATGAAAAACTAGATCTAAAAAAGCCGAGAAGTGGTAAAAAAATCAATCAAGAGGACTTTGACGCATTACAAAAAAAGAAATCTGATGAGATGATGAAAAATAGAGGTTCTGGAAATGGTAGTTTCAGAGTAATATCTATTGGAGGATAATTAAACCTTTATACTTTTTGATAGTCTTAACTTTTAAAAGAAAGCGTCTGGCTAATTTTAACCAGATTATATTGACAAGACTATGAAAAAAATATTACTTCTTATTGCAGTAGTACTAGGTGCTACAACAATTAACGCTCAGGAAATGTATGGTGAGGCGACCTACATGTCTAAAGTTAAAATGGACAATAGCTGGATGGAAGGAGATCGCGAGATGACTCCAGAACGTCGCAAGCGTATTGAAGAAAACATGAAGAAAATGACTGAAAAGACATTTGTCCTCAAATTTAATCGTACAGAGTCTACTTATAAAGAAGAGGTGGCTCTTGAAGCGCCTGGGCAAGGCCGTGGTTTCGGTGGTTTTCTTGGAACCATGCTGGCCGGTGAAAAGTATAAAAATGTAACTGAAGGAATGTTTGTCGAGCAACGTGATATGATGGGTAAAACTTTCTTAATAAAAGATTCTTTACCATTATTAGAATGGAAAATTACAGGAGAGTCAAGAAAGATTGGTAACTACACCGCGATTAAAGCAACAGCAACGATGCCAAGTGGAGAGTTTGATTGGAGTAATTTCAGAAGAAGACGAGGTGAAAATCCTGAAGAACAAGCAGCTCAAAAGAAAAAAGATAGTATTGCTAGAGAAAATGGAGATATTGAGGAAATGTTTGAAAAGCCTGAAGAAATTGAGGTAGTAGCGTGGTTTACTCCAGAAATACCAGTGCAACATGGACCTGATGTGTATGGCGGTTTACCTGGTTTAATTCTAGAAGTTAACGCAGGGAATACAACTTTACTATGTTCTCAGATAACTATTAATCCTGAAGAGCGTGATGAAATCAAGCCAGAGAAAAAAGGAGAAGAAGTTACGCAGGCAGAGTATGATGCTATATTAAAAGAAAAAATGGAAGCTTTTAGACAACGTGGTCGCGGTGGTCGTGGCGGTCGTGGTGGTCGATAAGCTACTTCATGAAATACTTTTCTATAAATGCGAGATTAACCTTCTCGCATTTCTTTAACCAAAAAACAGAATGCCATTGAGCATTGAATTCATATGAAAAAAAATATACTCTTACTGTGTGTAGCATTGCTTTGTTTAAGCACTTCAATCGCACAAAATTATAAAATCACCGGTACTGTTGTTGATAGCCTAGGTGTCCCATTACAAATGGCAAATGTAATAGCTTATCAACAAGACAAAAATCTTGGCGCTTTCGGTATTACAAATCAAGAAGGTAAATATAAATTAGAAGGTCTTAAGCAAGATAGTACCTATACAATTAAAGTATCTTTTCTAGGTCTAAAACAAATTGAGGAAAAGGTAGAAAAGTTACAAGGTGATCTTGTGAAAAACTTTATGATGATGGCTGGTGCAGATGAGTTGGATGCTATTAATCTAACTTATCAAATGCCCGTTTCTATTAAAGGAGATACTATCGTGTATGACGCAGACAGTTTTACAAACGGTACTGAGGATAAACTAGGCGATGTTCTTCAAAAGCTGCCAGGTGTTGAAGTAAACGATGACGGAGATATTACTGTAGAAGGTCAGGTTGTTGAAAAAGTCCAAGTTGAAGGGAAAGATTTCTTTGAAGGTGACTCTAGACTAGCTACAAAGAATATTCCAGCAGATGCAGTAAGTAAAGTTCAAGTACTTAAAAATTATAATAACCAGTCACAGTTGAAAGGACTAGGGAACGATCAAGATCGATACGTGATTAATATTAAACTGAAAGAAGGAAAGAAGAAATTCTGGTTTGGAGAAGCTACAGTAGGAGCAGGATATGGTGGACAGGCTGAGCGTTATCTTATACAACCCAAAGCCTTTTATTACAGTGAGAATTTCTCTGTTAATATTCTAACTGATTTTAATAATCTAGGAGTTCCAGCCTTCACAGGTAGAGATTATTTTAGGTTCGTCGGTTTTGGACGTAGAGATACTCGACAAAATAATGCCTCTATTAATGTAGGTTCAGCGAGTTCTTTTAATGCATTTGCTACTAACAGAGCTCTTTCTATAGATAGTAGATTTCTTGCTGGTAATGCGTCTTGGAAAGTAAATGATAAGCTAGATATGAGTGCGTTTGCCATTCTTTCCAGTAATGACACTCGTACTCAAGTATTGAATCAAAACAATTATTCAGACTCAGATCCAAATGACCCTGTAGATGATAGTTTTTTAGAAGAAACAGATAATCGCTCGCTGGAGCGCAGTGAAGTTGCCTTATTCAAATTAGGTGCAAATTATAATCCTAATTCAGATTTATCCATCGTATATGATGGTAGATTTAATATATCACAAGAAAGTGAGATTTCTGACTTGACCTCAAGTCGCCTAGGTGTAGTAGAAGATATAGCTCAAGAAAACAGACAAAAGCCTTACACCTTTAATCAATCATTAAGTGCTTATTATACCGCTGGAGAAAAACATATTCTAGCTTTTGAGAGTCAGTTCTTAAATCAAGAGGAAGATCCTTTTTATAACGCTATACGTAACATTAGGGATGGTGTAACTACAGAACCATTTAATGGTCAATTAGGGCTTGAACAGGAAAATCCTGAAGATGCTTTCAATATAAATCAAGAACGATTTGTAAACACTAATAAATTTGACGCTAAGCTGGATTACTTCTACGTATTAAATAAAACCAGCAATATTAACGTGACACTAGGAACTACTATTTCTAATCAAAATTATAATACTGATATTTTTCAAATCGTTAATGATGGTTCTGTAAACCAATTAGACGACCCTGATTTACTTAATAATAATGTTCAATATAATTTTACTGATTTATATGCAGCCTTACATTATAAATTTATCACTGGTAAGTTTACATTTACACCTGGTATAACAGCGCATAGTTTTAAAACTTATGATTTTCAAAATGATGAAGAAAACGCTATAGAAACACAAAGATTAGTTCCTGATTTAGACATACGTTATGATATTAAAAGCTCTCAGAGCTTAACTTTAAACTATACGCAGAATGTTACTTTCTCTGATGTAGATAGCTATGCTGAAGGTATTGTATTCAGAAATTATAATAACCTCAATGAAGGTAACAACCAGTTAGAAGGTTCTTTAAATGACCAAATTTCTTTAAGATATAGGAATTTTAATATGTTTAATTATACAACCATATTTGGTAATATCACTTATACTAAACAAAGTGATGCGATTCAATCTGATGTGGATTTAGATGGTATTGATCAGACTCTCAAACCCATTAATTCTATTTTCCCTAATGAATCATTAAGTGGTTCCATAAATTATGGTAAAGAGGTTAAAAAAATTCAGTTTGGAGCAAGGGCTAGCGGTAGCTGGTCTAAAAGTTTTAACCTGTTTTTGGGCGAGTACATAGAAGCATCAAATATTCTTTACTCTGGATCTTTAACAGCAAGATCTAATTTTGATAAAGGATTAAATTTTGACGCATCATATACTAGAGCAGTTAATAATAGTGATAACGGTAATTCCTTGGTAGAAGGGCTTACTAATACTTACGGAGCAGGAATAGACTGGCAACTAGGTAAGAGGTGGCTATTAAGAGCAGATTATGATTATAATAAGTACACTAATAATTTAGGAGCTGTAAATACCTATGAATTTTTAGATGCTTCTATTCGTTATCAAAAACCTAGCTCGAGATGGCAATATTCTTTAATTGCTACTAACTTATTAAATGCTGAGGCAGTAGTGGATAATAATTTTGGGCAAATATTTACGGCAACCACTCAAACATTTGTATTACCACGTTACGTTTATTTCCAGATGCGATTTGATTTGTAATATTAGAATGATTTCATTTAAAAAAGCAGCTCATATCGAGCTGCTTTTTTTATGTCTTTATATTAATTGAACTTACCTTTACAAACATGAGCGGCATTTATATCCACATTCCATTTTGTAAGCAAGCCTGTCATTACTGCGATTTTCACTTCAGTACAAATATGAAGTATAAAGAAGATATGGTTGCTGCGCTATGTGAAGAAATTCGCTTACGCAAAAACGAGTATATTAAAACCACTGTAGAGACCATATACTTCGGTGGTGGAACGCCTAGTGTGCTTGAGCTATCTCAAATCAATCAAATCATTGATGCTGTTTATCAGCATTATCAAGTTGCTGAAAACCCAGAAATTACTCTAGAGGCAAATCCAGACGATCTTACCACAGAGAAATTAGCACAACTTAATGACTCACCAGTAAACCGTTTGAGTATAGGAATTCAATCGTTTTTTGAAGAAGATTTAAAGTTGATGAATCGGGCTCACAATGCTCAAGAAGCACTAGCTTGTATCGTTCAAGCACAAACTTATTTTGATAATATTTCTATAGACTTGATTTATGGAATTCCTGATATGACTGCAGACCGCTGGAGAGAAAATATCTATAAAGCCATAGAATTAAAAATACCACATATATCCAGTTATGCTTTAACAGTAGAAGATAATACGGCTCTTGAATCATTTATAAAAAAAGGACTTATTCCTAAAGTAGATGATGAACTCGCCCAAGAGCATTTCCATATACTTCTTGATGCGATGCAACTGCACGGTTATAGCAATTATGAGTTTTCAAACTTTGGTAAGGAAGGCTATTTCTCAAAAAATAATACCGCATACTGGACCGGTAAAAGTTATATAGGTATAGGACCTAGTGCACACAGTTTTGATGGGAAAAGACGCGGCTGGAACATTAATAATAATGTAAAGTATCTTAAATCTATTCAAGCTAGTGAATTACCTATCGAGATAGAAGAACTGACAACAGTAGATCGTTATAATGAATATGTCATGACTGGTTTGCGCACAATTTATGGGATTTCTTTAAATAAAATAGAACAGGAATATGGCGTTAATTTTAAAGATTATTTACTAAATCAAGCTTCTGAATATTTAAAAGACCATTTACTATATTTAGATGGCGATACATTAATGGTTACTCGCAAAGGGAAATTTCTAAGTGATGGTATCGCTAGTGATTTATTCATGCTCAATTTGAATTAAAACATAAACTATGAAATATAATCAACTCGTTATATTATTATTTATATCTGTAAGTATGATAAGCTGTGAGCAAGATCCTAAGCTTACAGCAATTACTTATGATCAAATGATGGAAATGGTCGAGAAGAACCAAATTACTATTCCTAACGATGTGATTTATTATAGTCTCGATGGAAAAGAATTATCTAAGGAACAAAGAAAATCACTCTCAAATGATTTACCATTTGCAGACTGGATGATTGATTCTGATAGTGTTCTAGTTAAAGTACAATTACAGGATTCTGATAAAGTCCGTATCGCACAAAAATCTACTCCATTATTAAGAAATGGTGCAAGAGATATCAACTGTGATAATTTAGGTGGACTACTACAAAATATTTATTTAAGAGATCAAGACTCTCGTGCAGACAACCTTAACGTAGCCTCAATTGATGAGGCTAATCTAACCGCGGTAGAGCAAATCCTGGGTAAATGTGGCATGCCAGCTCCAGAAAGTGTCGGTAAGTTAGGCTATTCCGCTATATGGCTAGTCATACAACACGCCAGTGCAGATAAACGTAAGAAATACTTTCCTATGATTAAAAAAGGACTGGAAGATGGGCTTTTTGAAAAACAAGATGTCGCCCTTATGGAAGATCGCATGCTTATGGATGATGGACAACCACAATTATATGGCTCGCAAGTAATGATGAATACAGACGGTACTTATGAATTATATGAGCTGCAAGATCCAGAAAACGTAGATGCACGTCGCAAAGAAATGGGTATGGGAACTCTAGCTGGATATCTTAGTTTTTTCAATATCGATTTCAACGTTCCGCAAAAAGAATAACATGAGATATCAACTGATTCTATTTTTATTCCTACTTAACTCTTGCCATACAAAGACGACTACTATGCAAACCACTATACAGTTAGAACACGAAAAAGTCACCATAGATTTATCACAACCTATAGACATCAGTCTAGCGGTACAAGATAATGCTGGTGTAGGTGCATGGTATATCGATCAACCAGATATTACCCATGTTGAGGTCGATGGTTATGTGGGCAAGGTATCATTAGGTGGTTCGACAAATTTTAATAATGTTCATTTTAATCCTCATAGCCATGGTACGCATACCGAGTGTATAGGTCATATTACAGAGGAATTTCATAGTGTCAATGACGCACTAGTAAGAACGTTTTTTAAAGCGCAAATTTTTTCTATAGAGCCAGATAAGCAAGGAGAAGATCAAGTCATCACTCCTCAACATTTTCAAGACTTAAAATCTGGAGTAGAAGCTATCATCATCCGTACGTTGCCTAATGGAGAGCAAAAGAACTCAAAGAACTATTCTAATACAAATCCACCTTATATCCTTGAGGAAACTATGATACGCTTTCGCGAAAGCGGAATCAAGCACATCCTTATAGACCTACCTAGCGTAGATAAAGAGAAAGATAATGGTGCGTTGCTGGCGCACAAAGCATTTTGGAATTTTAATGGTGACCAAAGATTAGATGCTACAATCACGGAATTAATATATGTACCAGACACTGTAAAGGACGGGTTTTATATGATGGATTTACAAGTAGCTCCATTAGAAAATGATGCTGCGCCATCTCGTCCGATATTGTATTCTATTCTATGAAATGGTTATTAAAGTTAGAAGGCTTAGCTGTTTTAATGGTAGGCCTTTATGGTTTTTACTACACTGACTATAGCTGGTGGATTTTTGCAGTATTATTGCTTACGCCAGATATAGGTGCTTTGGGATACTTAATTAATAATCGATTAGGAGCAATGACATACAATTTTTTTCATCATTTACTTGTCGCTATTGCAGTTCTAGCGATAGGGAAGTTTTTGAAAAATGATATTACTTTTATGTATGGATGGATTATGATAGCACATATTGGTATGGATAGAATATTTGGCTATGGACTCAAATATCCTGATGCTTTTAAAAGCACTCATCTCGATAAATTGTAAATTTGAATATGGAATTACTATTTATAGGACTTGCTGTAGGAGCTGTGATAGCTTTTTTTGTGTTTAAGATGCTGATGGGCAAGATGGGCAAAAAAGAAAACACTAGAGAGCAAAGTGTAGTGCTTATGGAAAAAATACGCTCTGTTTGTAAATTCATTACCGTAGAAGGAGATTTTGCAGAAATCTATCACTATGAGAATGTAAAGGAGAAATTAATGAGTCTTTTGTTAGGAAAGAAAAAGGCTATTATTCTTATTAATGCAAAGGCTCACATAGGTTTTGACCTTACTAAAATAGAGATGAATAGTGACCCTAACTCAAAGACGATACGACTCACCAACTTCCCACAACCTCAAGTATTGAGTATTGAAACAGACTTTAATTACTATGATAAAAAAGAAGGTTGGGCAAATTATTTTACAAGTGAGGACCTAACGGAGATATCGCGCAATGCAAAGCAGCATATCATAGATAAAATTCCAGAAAGTGGATTATTAGATCAGGCTAGAAAAGAAGCGTTACAGACCATTCAACTTATGGAAGGACTTGCGGCAACAATAGGATGGAAACTAGATTATAGTACACTTATTCTTAATGAAGTTGAGCCTCAAAAGAAAATTGAATCCTAATGCATATTGATGAGTTGCGTGATTATTGCATGTCTAAAAAAGCGGTAACTGAAGAGTTTCCCTTTGATGAATCTACATTAGTGTTCAAAGTTATGGGCAAAATGTTTTGCCTCACAGGTCTAGATCGATGGGAACGTGGCGAGCCAGCTATTAATTTAAAATGCAATCCGGAAAAAGCAATTGAATTAAGAGAAGAATATGATGGCACTGTCATAGGAGGTTATCATAGTAATAAAAAACACTGGAACACTATTTTTATAGATAAAGCCATGGAAGCTTCAGAGCTAAAAAAATGGATCGATCATAGTTATGAGTTAGTCATAGGAAAATTAACACGAGCTCAAAAAGAAGACCTTAAAAATTTATAATTGAAAGAGACCTTACAATCATTCTATACAGAGCGTATTACTCAATTTAAGAATCATAGAGATTCTATTAAGAATCAACTACGCCTATCTAGTACCATAAGATTATTGTTATTTGTTGCTGGTGCTGCTGGCGTATATTTTTTATGGTCACAATGGCAGGTAGCTGTTGTAATTGCTGTCGCAACTTTTATTTTATTCTTATTTCTAGTATCGAGGCATGAAAATCTTAAAAGAAAGCGAGACTTTCAACAAGCATTACTAGATCGAAATGAGCTGGAGTTGAAAATGCTAGACCGTAAATACTATGATAGAGTAGATGGTTCTCAATTTTTAAAAGATGATCATGAGTTTAGTCGCGACATAGATTTATTAGGTCCAGGTTCATTTTTTCAGTATTTAAATAGAAGTGTTACTAAAGATGGTGTTGCGACACTAGCTGCTCAGTTTTTATCTAATGATTTAACAGGGATTTCTCAAAAACAAGAAGCTATTAAGGAATTGTCTGAGAAGATAGAGTTCAGACATAACTATGGGGCAACAGCAACATTGCTTAATAATGAAAAGGACCCTAAAGGGATGCTTACCTGGATTAAAAGCTATGAGGCCTTTGTACCTTCATTATTTTCTTGGTTACCTTGGGTATGGTTTACGTTTTCTATCGTATTAGGAGTTGCATACTTTAATGATTGGGTGAATGGCTATATTTTTTCAGCAGCGTTCTTTGGTGGACTAGCTGTAACTGGTAAGTACATAAAGCGCATTACCGCTTTCAGTGCAAATATTAGTTCTTTAGAATTATTTTTTCAGCAGTACAGTCAGTTAATTCTCGCTGTAGAAAAAGAAAGTTTTAAAAGTGATTTGCTTATAGGATTAAAATCTAGAATAATGGTAGGTGATACACCAGCCTCTATCAGGTTTAAAGAGCTTGCAGCAGCTATAGGACGATTAGATCAACGTAATAATATGTTGTTTGGAGTGCTTGCAAACGGTTTTGGATTATGGGATTTAAAGCAAGTACATACTATTGAAAAGTGGTTGCATGAAAATGCAGACCATATTGCAAATTGGTTAGATACGGTCGCACAAATAGATGCAATGAACTCGCTAGGTAATTTTGCTTACAACCATAAAGATTATGTCTATCCTATCATTGAGACTGGAGACTTTAAAATGCAAGTTAGTAATGCAAGACATCCTTTACTGGATCCTGCAAAAGCAATCGGAAATGATATTCAAATATCAAGCGGTGAATTCTTTATCATTACGGGTGCAAATATGGCAGGTAAAAGTACTTTCTTAAGAACGGTCTCTATGAAGATTGTAATGGCAAATGCTGGACTACCGGTATGTGCACAATCTATGATTTATAGTCCAATTAAACTCATTACCAGTATGAGAACTAGCGATTCTTTAACTGATGATGAGAGTTACTTCTTTAGTGAATTAAAACGTTTGAAATACATCGTCGATAAAATAGAAACCGAACGGTATTTTATAGTCCTGGACGAAATCTTAAAAGGAACTAACAGTCAAGATAAGGCAAATGGATCCAGAAAACTGATCGAGAAACTTTCTAGAAAACACGCCACTGGAATTATTGCTACACATGATTTAAGTCTTACTGAAGTTGCAAATGAATACGATAGTATCTCTAACTACTTTTTTGATGCAGACATCACTAACGATGAGCTTACCTTTGACTATACCTTTAAAGACGGAATTGCTACAAATATGAATGCTAGTTTCTTGTTAAGGAAAATGGGTATTGTAGATGACTAAGAAATTGAGTTTTTCAGTCAATAGATAGCTTACCCCAAAATTCCTTTCTGCTTCTTGTAAAAAGCATCGGCTTGTTGTTGCATGAGCTCGCGAGCCATCTTTTTCTTATAAGCATAGAGTGCTTCTTCTTCAGCAATGTCGGCATAGACTCTGTTGTTGAGTTCTTTGTCAGTTTTAACAAGGATTTCTTGTTGTGCTTTCTGCTGCGTGACCCATGACTTGACGAGATCTTCGCGCTCTGCAAGTTTAAAATCGTACTCGCCACGAGGTGCTAGAACTTTTGCAATAATAGGAGAGGTTTCTACAGCAAGAAATAACAAGAATATAAAGAATGAGGTAAGGAATGGTAATTTGTTTAAAGCTTCTATACGTGCCATTAGTCCATCAAAGTTGTCAATGATAGGTTGTGAAGAGGCTAATTGAGTCGCTTCATTTTCCTGTAGCGTTGCTATTTGTAATTCTATGGCAGCTATTTTTTCAGCATTCTTAATTTTTAAGGTGTTGAGGTCGGCTAGTGTTGCGTCATGTTTTTCGCGTTTCTCTTTATATACAGGACCTTTTCCTAATTTATAGGTACCAGATGTTCCCTCGGCTTCGGTGATGTAAATGTTGTAAAGCGCATTGACTTCGGCTTCTTTATTTTGAACCTCAGTTTTTAGTTCTTGTATCGCTTTCGCGAAAGCGTTTTCCTCCACCGCATACAACTGAGCCACTTGTTCCTGATTTTCAAGAGTTAACTGGTTCTTTTCCTGTAGCAAAACCTGATCAATTTCCTTCTCAAAAATCTTTAATTCAAGTGGTTTAGAAATGACCACAGCGATTATGACAGCTAAGATAATACGTGGCGTAGCTTGCCAGATTTCATTTATTTTTTTATCACTCTTTTTAAGTGTAGAAACGATGTAGCGGTCTAGATTAAATATTAATAGACCCCAAACAAACCCAAAGGCAGTAGCGATTAAATAACTATCAAAAACCGTGTACAACGCATAACTAGCCGCAAAAAACGCCATTAGTGCCGTAAAGAACACCGTGGCGCCTATACCGGCATATTTAGTACGCTCACCAGCACTACAATTATCGAGTATATCTGTGTCTGCACCGCTGCAGGTGATGAAGAAGGATTGCATAATAGATTGATTAAGGTTCTATCTAATAACGCAATAATTTACAGATTGTTACGGTATGATGTGTAATTATAGTACCGTCTGTGATTTCAATCAATCCTATTGCTGATTTATAAAACGAAATATGAATTGTATTCAGCTATTCTAAGACCATCAATGTTCTTAATTTTTTGATCGTTGTTTTCTGTTTCAAGAAATTGAACTGATCGATCAAGTTCTTACTTTAACATAGTTGTGAATATGATTGATAAATCATTCATTTTAATACTTGCTTATTAAGCTGTTAACGGAGGTAAAATTTCTTTGGCTTTTACTTTGTTTTCCTTATATAAGTAATGCCACGCCTGATTTTTTGATTGCTGTTCTACACTCATTAATGTATATAGTTGAATCATTCTATTAGTATCTTCTTTAAAAACGACTATTCTTTTTTCATTTTTTAAGAACTCTCTGTGTCTGTTTAATAGCCAATTGTATTCCTCTACTTCTTTATTTGATATCTGTTTTATGTCTTTTGCAGGTGGCGGTGGTGGTGGTAAAGTAGGTAATGGTTGTGCTTCACTTTTTTGAGATGTACTCATTCTATCGTATATAGATTCGTACTTTTCAAAGTCTTTCTGTTTAATAATCGCATAGCCATTGTTATCATTTTGCTTTGCTGCTCTATTTTGTTCATTATTTTTTTTTGCCCAGTCATTATATTCAGCAAATTCTTTTTCACTCACAGTTTTAGATTTTACTGGTGGCGGTGGCGGTGGCGGCAAGGTTCCTTTGTTGCTCTCAGTTTCCAGAATTTTAATAGACATTACACCTTTATCATCTGGGCTTATTTCTACGCCTGCCTGTCCTACTTCATTAATGATTTTTATGGCAACGTCAGCTGGGATTTGATCTTCTCTGAGATAATAATTTAATTCGTTCTTGTGTTCATTTATATATTCAATGGCACTTGGTGCAGGTGGTGGTGGTGGCGGAATTTGTCCTGCTTTTAAATCATTATCTCTTCCTAAATATGGCCATGGTTCATTAGAAGATTGTTGTTCTTCACTCATAGAATGAAATATGGTTTGCATGTGTTGAGTTTCATCTTTAAATACTATTAAATTATTATTTGCATCCATGTAGTTTTTGTGTTTAATGGCCAGACGATTGTATTCTTCAATATGTTCTGGTGTTAAATTTTCTAAAACTTCATAGACCTCAATAATTTCTGTTTTATGATTATCATCTACTACTTCTTCAATTTCTAAAATCTCTTCAATTTCTTGAAATTCTGTTTCTTCTTTTCCACAACTAATTATAAGTAATGCAAGAATTGGGATTAATGCTAGGCTTCTAGATATTAAACTAGCTTGTGATGTTTGAGTTTTCATAATGTAAAATCGTTTTTTAATAATTGGAAAATTAAATGTGTTTGCCAGTGCAGTACTATGGCTGTTTTGTGTGTAATTTAGTAGAGTTTCTTGATAAGTTGCCGTGTCTATTCCATGCTGAATTACTGCTTGATCAGCAAGAAACTCGTGATTTAATTTTATTGAATACCTCATGATATAGAAAAGTGGATTGAACCAGAATAGAATTAATAATATTTCTATAAATAAAATATCGAGTGAATGTCGCTGGTCCAGGTGTGCTTTTTCATGTTCTAATACAGCGGTAGGAATAAGGTTTTCTTCATATTGATTCTTAGATACAAAAATTCGTTTTAGAAAAGAATGTGGTACTATAAGCGCATTTCTTAATACTAGTTGATAATGGCTGTATATTTTCAACTCATCTTCATCACCTATACGGAATGCTTTCAGGTTTTTAATAAACCTCCATAACATGATGATTACACCTAAACCATAAGTAGTCCAAAGAATGAAGCTCCAGTTGAATTCAAAATTTTGTTGTCTAGCTATTTCATTGACTACAGATGATGAAGTAAAATTCATTACTGAATTAGTCTCAATAGGGATTACAATTGTTTTCACTACTATAAAAGGTATAACAATGGATATCCCTATGGATGCAAGTAAAAAGTATCTTTTCAAATGATGCCATGAGGTGTTCTCAAAGGCTAGTTTATAAAACAACCAAAGTGCAAATAAACAGATAGAGCTATTGATTAGATAATGTTCCATAACTACTTCTTTTTAATCTGTTGATCGATGATAGACCGTAATTCTTCTAACTCTTTTTTGCTTAAATCAGTTTCTTTAGTGAAAAAGGAAGCAAATTGAGAGGAGCTATCATTAAAGAAATTTTTGATCAAGCCATTAACGTGTTTTGAGAAGTAGGCTGTTTTTTCAACTAATGGGAAGTATCGACGACTTTTACCAAATAGCTCATAACCCACAAAACCTTTGTCAGTCATCCTTTTTAATAATGTAGCCACTGTGGTAGTGGCAGGTTTAGGTTCAGGATATTCTTCTAATAAGTCTTTCATAAAAGCTTTTTCAAGCTTCCATAAATGGCTCATTAATTCTTCTTCAGTTTTAGACAGTTTCATGCTCTACAATATTAGAATTAACTCTACAAATGTAGAGTAATTTTATTATTCTACAAGTGTAGAGGTAAATATTTTAACAGAATTGCTTTTTACTGTATGGGTTTATGATGTTTTAAATCGGTTGAATAAAACCTGATAATGCTGCTGGTTATACTGGTTGCAATTGTTGAGTTACCTATAAAACTTATTTCTTAATACGTTCTTTACTTTCAATAAGTACATAATTTAGGATTTAACATTTGTTAGTTTTGTCGTTAAAAAGCTGTTGTAATTCACTATTAAATGTTAAAAAATGTAATGTTTTATTAAATATATGCTATTAGTTAACTAAGGATAAGCAGTTCCGATTTTAGTCTATTCGATATTGGTATTTTTAGGTTTCAAACTGATATTATGAAAGCTATATTTACATCTTTATTGCTGTTAAGTGTATATTTCGCCGGCTCCCAGGTTGGAATTAATACAGACTTACCAGATCCAAGTTCCATTTTGCATGTTTTTTCTGAATCTGAAGGTTTACTGATGCCAAGAATGAACACTACACAAAAAATGGCAATCGCCAGTCCTGCTACTGGGCTAATTATTTTTGATACTACTCTTAATGCCTTCCAATTTTATGATGGAACGGAATGGGTTTACATTGCCAATAGTAAGCGTAGGGATAATTATAAATTAGTTAAAGATATTTCAGATCTCGCTGATGAGCTTGTTGCTGGTAGTGGATCAAAATATTTATTAAACACAAATTATCTCTATGAAATTAATGGAACGATAGTATTCGATTTTCCTATTGATTTAAATGGTGCCTATATAGAAGGTGTAGATTCATCTGAAGATATCTTGGTTAATAATTCTACGGGTAGTCTTTTTGAAGGTTCTAAAGGTGGTGGTTTACGTAACTTAACTTTGTCTGGTAGCATTCCTTTGGGGACAAAAACACAATTGTTTGATATCAACGCTACAGCAAGTGGAGAATTGTTACTTATCAATAATACAATTGTAGCAAACGCTAGTAAGGTAGGAACTTTAGACGGCCTAAGTACCGTTTTTTTGAGTGTCACTCAATATGTAAATAATGATGATGGTTTTACTATAAATGATATTCATAGTTTTTTTGTCAGTAATATTTTTTGGACTTCCTCAAATACGGGAACTTTTATGGAACTGTTAGGTTCCTTTACAAATCTTCAAATGAACGGTGGCCGTATCGAGGCAGATAATATGGAAACAGGTATTAATGTAAGTACAAATCCTGCGATTGTAAATGATGCCACGCTATCTCAACTTAGTTTTGTAGGTGCTGGAACATTAATTGATCCTTATACTACTGGTACATATTCTGGATTTAATTTTACTAAGAATTGGAATGTAAATTGTTCTGGTATTCCATTAGAAACAGACGCGCAAGCGGTAGGTGATATCAATTTTAATTTTACTGCCGGTGGCGGTGCGTCAACTACTTTTTCTTCTAATGGTGTCCCTAAAAAATTAGCAGGAGTTACCACATCAAATAATTTGTTCCGTTTTTCAAGTTCGAGTGATAATAGAGTTGTATATGAAGGTAAGAAAAAACGATTTTTTAATGTTTCGGCTAGTGTGTCTTTTGAAGGTAATACACCTGGAGATAGATATATATTTTATATAGCGAGAGGTAGATCTGGAGCTGCTACGCCGACTGTGATAGACCAAACAGGTGTGTGGAAAGTTGTGCCTGACGGAGCGACCGTTGGAGCTACGACTATTAGGGATATCAGTGCAGTGCCTATTGTAGGCGTTTTTGATTTAGAACCTAATGATTATATAGAGGTTTGGGTAGAACGTTTCAGTGGTACAGGACAGATATTTACTGTAGCTTTAAATTTAGCTTTAAATTAATCATAGTACGCTTTCGCGAAAGCGAGTTAAAAAAAATCCCATTCAATAGTTGAATGGGATTTTTAATTCAATAACTCTTCATCTATTTACTCATTGCAGTAAAATGTTTGTAAAAATGCGGTATGGTCTCAATACCTTTAAGGTAGTTCCATATACCAAAATGCTCATTAGGTGAATGGATAGCATCACTGTCTAGCCCAAAGCCCATAAGTATAGATTTGGAGTTTAATTCTTTCTCAAAAAGAGCAACAATAGGAATAGAACCACCACTGCGTTGCGGTATAGGCGTTTTCCCAAATGTATCTTCGTATGCTGCGCTTGCAGCGCGATAACCTAATGAATCGATAGGTGTTACATAAGCAGTTCCACCGTGATGCGGATTTACTTTAACCTTTACACTTGCCGGAGCAATACTTTCAAAGTGCTTCTGAAATAATTCAGTTATCTCGTGCCAGTTCTGGTCTGGTACTAGTCGCATTGATATTTTTGCAAATGCTTTACTAGCAATTACTGTTTTTGCTCCTTCACCAGTATATCCACCCCAAATTCCATTAACATCCAGTGTAGGTCTTATACTGTTACGTTCATTAGTGGTATATCCTTTTTCACCATGCTCTGCTGCAATGTCTAAAGCTTTGTTGTAAGCCTCTTGAGAGAATGGCGCTTTAGCCATTTCGGCACGCTCTTCTTTGCTTAATTCTTCTACCTTATCATAAAATCCAGGAATAGTGATGTGATTATTTTCATCATGAAGCTGGGCAATCATATCACATAAAATATTGATAGGGTTTGCAACAGCACCACCATAAAGGCCTGAGTGTAAGTCACGATTAGGACCAGTAACTTCTACCTCTACATAGCTTAAGCCACGCAAACCAGTTGTAATACTAGGAACATCTTTTGCTATCATTCCTGTATCAGAAATTAGAATCACGTCGTTAGCTAGCTTTTCACGATTACGTTCTAAAAACCAACCTAAAGACTCGCTACCAACTTCTTCTTCACCTTCGATCATAAATTTCACGTTACATGGTAGCTCATTATTGGCTGTCATGTATTCCATGGCCTTGACATGCATGTACATTTGACCTTTATCATCACAGGCACCACGCGCAAAGATGGCACCATCTGGATGTAGTTCTGTATTTTTAATAACTGGTTCAAATGGAGGACTGTCCCAAAGCTCTACTGGATCTGGCGGTTGAACGTCGTAATGACCGTAAACTAGAACGGTAGGTAAGTTTTTATCAATTATTTTTTCTCCATAAACTATAGGATATCCAGGAGTTTCACAAATTTCAACATGATCGCAGCCAGCTTTTTCTAAAGAGGTTTTAATAGCCTCACTGGTTTTAATAACATCCTTCTTATAAGCCGGATCAGCACTGATAGAAGGGATTTTAAGTAAATCTATCAGTTCATTTATGAATCGATCTTTGTGTTGATCAACATAAGTTTTAGTATTCATGTGTTGCAAATTTTAGGTAAAGATAAGAAAGGTGTAATTTTTATTTCAGAAAGAATTTGTAATATCTGAAAAGTGTGTATATTTGCCGTCCCAAATAGGGATTACCAGAATGCGGATGTGATGGAACTGGTAGACATGCTAGACTTAGGATCTAGTGCTTCACGGCGTGCAGGTTCGATTCCTGTCATCCGCACTTTAGCTCAAAAGCCGCTGTATAAGCGGCTTTTCTTGTTCTTTGCAGTGGTTAAAATTGAGGAGATAAAACAAAGTGAGTATCAAAACGAGTATCATTATAATATCAATTTGACTAGATCTAACTACGAAAAACCCAAACTCTTTATTCCTAAAATTATAAGGAATGGTAAGAAAGTGGCAACTATTGCACCTGGTAAAAGGTGGTATGTGTATTTTAGATATGAGGGAAAGCTCTATAAGTTCTATAAAAATTTAAACCGCTTTAAAACGATTAATGAACGTCGTAGGATAGGTAAAGGTTTATGTGAAATTTATGCCGATTTGTTACTGCGTGGCTGGTCGCCAGTAGATGAAAAGTTTCATAAAGCTCATACGGAAGCATTTACTCTAGAAGAGGCTTTAAAAATGGCTCTGGATCACAAGAAAAGCAGTTTAAAAGAAAGTACCTATAATCAGTATAATACAGCTTATAATAGGTTCATGGACTGGTGTAAAAGTAATCTATTGGCTGGCATATTAGTCAATAATTTTAAACGTAAGAACTTTGCTCAATATCTCAATTATTTAAGTAAAGACGGAAATAATGCTACCAGTATTAATAATAACAAACGTGCGATAAGTGCCTTGTTCAGTAAGCTAGTTACTGACTTTATTATTGATGCCAACCCTACAGCAGGTATAAAAACTGAAAAAAGCCAACCCTTAAAAAATAGACCATTCACCGCAAAACAACTTAGCGATATTTTAAAGACCTGTGAGTCTAAGGACCCTTACTTACTTCACTTTATAAAATTTATGGTTTATGCGATGTTACGTCCTCGAGAAGTAATTAGGTTAAAGAAGAAGAGTATTCAGGATAATTTAATTTTTGTAGATACTAAGAAAGGAATGGCTACTATTAATATTATTGAGAAACTTAAACCATTGGTTACTGAGTTGGTTAACGATTGTAATACTGATGAAGATAATTTGTTGAGTTATCAAAATCAACCATTGCTATGGACTGCTGGTGAGAAAGCAAAAACTAATGTGTTTACACGTAGGTTTAAGAAAATTAAAGATAGTCTAGGTCTTGACGAAACCTATGGTTTATATAGTTTTAGACATACTGCAATCTTTCATTTATACCAGTCTTACTTAACCGAAGGTTTATCTCATAATGAGATAATAAATAAACTTTTGCCTATTACTCGTCATAAAAGTGAAAAAGAACTTTCTGCATACCTGCGCGAAGTAGGTGCAATGTTGCCGCCAGATTATAGTGAACGTTTTACTTTTGATCTTTAGAATTATCATCAAGTAACCTGCAGTTTTTTGTACGGTTGTTTTAAATAGTCTGTTAAATATTTCTCATAAAAAGATCCAAAAAACCAGGAATGAAGATTCGATGACCAACATTAAGGAGTTGTTGAATCTACAAAAAAAAAATATTCTCTGACCTCAATTACAATTCAGTTTATTATATTCACACTCCCCTAAATTGTGCACGTTCTTCTTATTGATTAAACGTGTAAGATTTAGGGTTTTTAATTTTTATATATTTCATAATAGCAAAAGCCATATGGCGTATTCAGTCCTAAATTCCTTTATTATTTATTATGTTGACTAGCCGTTTTGAAAATTTGGATAGGATTACTAAGTAAATGAAATATGCCTGTTAAGGCAATAGTAAATGCGCGGGCATCAGGAGTTTTGACTATTAAGATTAATCAATTTCTAAATTTTATTTCATGTCTTTTTTTATAGAAAACAAAGCATTATTTAAACTACAGCCAAGGGAGGGAAATGGATTGAGAAAATGCCAATTAGGTGCAATTTGGGCCTTAAAAAGTCATTTTACCACATCGTCTAATCACATTGCTTCTTTAATTAGTATGCCAACCGGTTCTGGGAAAACGGCATTGATGATGGCTACTTGTTTTGAATTAAATCTACAAAAAATACTTATCGTAGTTCCTTCTAAAATTCTTCGTAAGCAAATAGCTGAACAATTTAGAACTTTACAAGTTCTGAAAAACAGTAATTGTCTTCAAAGTGAAATAGAAGAGCTAAAAGTTTATGAAGTAACAAAAAGACAAAAAACACGAGAACAATGGGAGCTAATTTTAAATGAATATGATGTCATTGTTGCGCATCCGAATAGTATATCACCATATTACAAGGACATTGAACCAGTTCCAGTCGATTTAATAGATGCTGTCCTAGTTGACGAAGCACATCACGAACCTGCAGAAACATGGCGTAAACTAAACGATTTTTATTCTGATTTAAAAAGAGTCTTTTTTACTGCAACACCATTTAGGCGAGATAGGAAAAGAATGAAAGCTAAATTGATTTACCATTATTCTATTGACAGAGCTTTGGAAGACAACATAATGAGAGAAGTTAATTTTGTTTGCGAACAAGCTGGTATCCAAAACACAAACGAAGCACTCATGAAATCCGCTTTGGAAGTATTTCAAAGAGAGAGAGAATTAAATCCTAATGCTTCAATCTTGATAAGAACTGATAGAATAGAAGATTCTGTAATATTAACTCAACTATATAATGAAAACGGTTTTAATGTAGATTATATTCACTCAAAGCGTTCAGCTAATATTAATTCTCAACTAGTCACAAAAGTTAAAAATAATCAGTTAGATGGTTTAGTTTGTGTTGGAATCGCAAGTGAAGGGTTAGATATACCAAATTTAAAGGTTGCTGTTCTGCATGCTACGCCTCGTTCTATTCCTTACACAATTCAATTTCTTGGTCGAATTTCTAGACAACCCGATTACCAAGAAGGAAATGCCACACTTATTGCTAATAAAGACGAAGTCAAAGGTGAAGTATACAAACTATATAAATCGGATGAAACTTGGGGGAAACTTATTCCTCAACTAATTGACGAACAAATGCAAAGAGCTAGGCACTATAAGTCAAGTCAAGCAAAAGAGGCAGATTTTCAAATGCCAGAACTTAATGTTTTTTTTAGTGCTTTAATATATGAAACAGCTAATAATTTCGAATTTAAAAATGTTGGAGAAATCAATGCAAAAGACCCTTTTGAAATTCTAAGAATAGAACAGCAAAATGATGATTCGCCACTAATCATTGTAACTGCTTATCATAAACCATTGGACTGGGCAAATGGTGAGATTCATATCGAGGACTTTTTAGATGTTCATTTATTATATCATCATTCTGACAGCAATCTTTTATTTGAATTAACAACTAGTGAACAGGCACTTGCCTCATTTAAAAAAGATCTCATTGTATCTGATTTAAAAAGATTACCACATAGCAGACTTTACAAAACTCTATCACAATTTAGACAAAGTGATTACATTATGGTTGGTATGAAAAATGCTGTTTCTCAAGGAGCATCTCAACCATCATATAAAACAGTAATTGGAAGTGGTGTCCAAGCGTCAGTGAGAGCAAGTGAAGGAAGAGTCTTTAGTACTGGTCATGCTTTGTTAAAATTAGGGCTAAAAAAAACTTGGGGAATAGCTACAAAAAATGGACGTGTTTGGGCTATGAAAAGAGGTACATCTGAAGAGTTTAAAAATTGGTGTGATTCATTAGTCAATCTAATTGAAGATGGACCTGTAATAACTAATTTGCCTGGGCTTTCATTTTTAGCTAGTTCTGAACCTATTAATAATATTGTGGAATTACCAATCGCCATAATTCCTAATGACTTATTCTTTCGAGCTTATTCTACAATTATTCATGTTAATGATATTGACCCTATAAGAAACTGTATTCCAGAAATAATTCCGTTAAACTTGGATATTAATAATAATCAATTACAATGTCAACTTAAAATAAATGAATTTAAATGTGAGTTAGTAATGAATCTAACAGAAGATAAAATTTGGTCACTAATTACAGATAATGAAATTCGTGTTAGAGCTGACAAAAGTGAAAATGATATCATTGAAAAATCACTAGAAGAAATCTTAAATGAATATTATCCTTCTTTAATTATGCCTAGTGGTTCTGTAATTGAAGGAAGAAATAAAATAACACCGAATACAACAATAGAAAACTTACCTACAAGCATTTGGAAAGTAAAAGATTGGACAGGTTGTAATATACGTGCTGAGAGATATGAAGAAGCACCTGTAGCTGGTAATGTTCCTGTAATTAACAAAACAATTGAATTAATTAATCCTGATTTTGAAATTAATAGTGATGTTTTAATACTTGATGATGGTTCTCATGAAATTGCAGACTTAATTTGGTTTCAACAAAATACCAAACAAGTACATTTCATCCATTGTAAAGCCTCACATGGAGAAAATCCAGGTCGTAGAAAAGCTGATTGTGATATTCTTTTTACGCAAGCAATGAGAAGTATCCATTGGATTTCTTCTGTATCACTAATAGATAGACTTAAAGAACGTATTCAGGGTAATTCAGAATTAATACAAACTAGTCAAGCTACTTGGGACACATTAGCTGAAAATTTCAAAATTAATAATTGGAGTTATAATATAATTTTACCACAACCGGGTTTTGACATACAACAAGTATCAAATAGAGATAGAATTAATAATAATATATACGAGTTAGCAATTCCAATGTATGAACGAATTTTAGGAAGTATGGCTCAACTAGAAATATGGGGTTCATAAAAGTGTTCTTTATTGAATGGATTTTAAAATAGCAAGGGAATTAGAAGAACAAAAGGTAAATCATAAAGTGAAGGTAAGTATTAATATAAAATAGGCACTTGACAACAGATGCATGTATTGAACTAAACGTTGTATATGAATATTTGCGCTAAAAAAATGTATGCGATTTGTAGAGCTAATGTGATAATTAAGTATCAATAATGATTAAATAAAACTATGGAAAAAGAGATTATAAAAAAATTACTTTCATTGCTTACGGATGAGCAAAAAGAACAGGATATCATTGAAATTAAGGATGAAGACTTAGATGAAGGTTTAAGGTCATTTTTTTCAGAGTTTCCCATCTTGAATGTTAAGTATCAAGTAAAGGAGTCTGGTAAATTTGAGCTATTGAAAGAAAAAAACGGGAGCATTCATTTATGGGAAAAACACGTGGGAAATGACGAATGGGTAGTTAAAAACTATCAAATTAAAAGACTGTTTGGCGAATTGTAAAATCATACATCAACTCATTACATAGAAAATCTTGTGTTTTTTATAACCAGAATTGAATGGAAAAAATAATCTTCAATACTCTTTTCGTTTTAAAATAATGAATACAACTTTTTTACTCTATGAACCTAGTAATAACCACCAAAGAAGAACTTCAAGAATTAATAGAAACTTCCGTCAGAAAAGGAATCGAAGCCTATTTTGAAGAAAAGGAGTTAGAAAAATCAAAGGAAACTTACACTACCATCCAGGAAGCTGCTAAGAGATTAAAAGTGTCAACTCAAACCGTACGCAGCTATATAAAACGTGGCATAATTAAAGCTCACAAAGTTGGAAATAGAATATTAATTGAAACGGCTTCTATTGATAATGCTTTGTCTGAAGTGAAATCATTAAAATACAAAAGATAACTCTTCATTAAATTGAGGGAATCCGTAAGAAAGTTCTATGTTTTTTAATTAGCTTGTTCCCTTTAAACTATTGTTTAAATTAAAGTTTACTAGATATAGTACAAATCAATGGGTATACCATCTAATTAAGATATAACTACATGAAAAACTGGCTAAGAAAACTATTGGGAATCGACTCCATCGATCAAACCATAAGTGATAATAACACATTGCTGCAGTCTACGATAGAGGATATCTCTAAAAAAATGAGCGGTAATTCAGATACCCAATCTCAGTTAGAAAAGATCACTGATATTTTAGTGAACGCTAAAAAGGAGGACGAGGTTACCATTTTGGAGCCAGCTACTAAAATTCAATTAGGAAGTGATTCTGGAATGGTCGACTTTAATCTAGATAATAACTTCAGGTTAGATGAAAATTGGACTCGTTTAAATTCTTCAAATAGTCGTAATAATATTTTCTCTCAAGCATCTGGCGCATCAGCTATAGCAGCTACGAGTATGTATTCAGCTAGTGGCTTATATACGGCAACAGCTAGTGCAAGTGAGTTAATGGTTTATGGTAATGGAACTATTAGCTCTATAACTATGAATGGTTCTAAGTTTGGAATTCATGCAGGATTTGTTGGTGCTAACGCAGCGGTTTTTGCACCCATCTTAATATTCCAGATAGCATCCATGGTTACTGGGCAGTATTATTTTAATGGATTAAGTAAGCAGCTTACATCATTACATGAAAGTATCAATTCGTTAATAGCAATGCGTCATAACGAAAGACTGGCAAAGCTACGTTACATAAACTCTAAAATAACTGATCTTAATAAAAAGTCCTTTTTTACTACAGAGGACTATATCCACATAGATCAATTGAAATATGATTTATCTGTAATACGCTTTGAATATTTGTTAACAGCTTCTCATGAAATTCAAAAATCTATTGATAATGTAAAGCCTGAAGATACTCAAGTTATAGAGGTAATTAGCGATGATACAAATGCGTTAGAGAAAGTTAAACTTACGGTTAAAGATAAAGCTACTAGATTGACATCGTTTTTAGGTGAAAAATTTAATGATTTTTATGAAGACTCTGTAGCGCAGAAAGCGGTAAGTGGAGTTAAGAATTTTTCAGAAAATTCAAGTAGTAAAGCAGAGAAATTAACCAAGGAAATTCTAGAGAGCAAGTATTTCTTTTATTCTGATATTGCTCTTAAAGCAGAACACTTGTACCAGCTTTCAAAACTTCTAGAACTGAAAATGAATATTGCTGATAAGAATCCTGATGCTAACCGACTAGGTAAAATCAATGAGATCTATACGTCTATATCAAATTTCAACGAAGACGATAGCATTTTTGATGAAGTTGCTGCTTTAAACAATCAGTTAAGAAGCAAACTCGTCACTGACCTTACTGCATTAACAGAAAATAGTCTTACCAACAAGAATAAAATAATCGCTACCAGTAAGAAAATCACAAAAGAACTCGATCAATCTGATGACTTAATCGCACGCAAGCATTTACTTTTCGGAGATATACAAAAAATCAAAGAAGGGTTTGAAAAGCCCCACCAAATAGTTATTGATAATAGGGAAGGGAAAGCTGAACTATATTCTAAAATACCAATTCAAACAGTAAGCAAGCCTAATTAAATACATTCCATTCTTATCTTACAACCACCAAAATAAAAGAAACTAAAAACACTAAATGACCCACAAAAAACTAACCCTTTCATGGCTAGAAGGTTTCCTGATGGATGCCTGCGATATATTAAGAGGTAACATGGATGCCTCAGAGTTTAAAGAATACATTTTTGGAATGTTATTCTTAAAGCGATTGAGCGATAAGTTTGAAGAAGATCGTGCCGCACGATTAAAAGAGTTACAAACCAAAGGTTTACCAGAAGCTAAAATCAAAGAAGCACTAGAACGTGCTAATGCCTACCAATATTACGTACCAGCACGTGCACGCTGGAACTATAAAACCACTAACGAGAACGGTCAAGAAATCAATGAAGGGATTTTACACCTTAAAAAAGACGTAGGTGACCATTTGAATAAAGCGCTGGAAGCACTGGAAGAAGAAAATCCAGATAAACTTTCTGGTGTATTGACTAACGTAAACTTTAACCGCACCATAGGTAAAAACAAAAACGCACTAAGTGATGAAAAGCTCATTGAGTTCATCACGCATTTTGATAAAGTAACACTTACTGATAACCGTTTTGAATTTCCAGACCTTCTAGGTACGGCCTATGAGTATTTGATCAAATACTTTGCAGACAGCGCTGGTAAAAAAGGTGGTGAGTTCTATACACCTAACGAGGTGGTAAAACTATTGGTTAACCTGCTAGAACCAGGAGAAGAATCTTCTATCTATGATCCTACTTGTGGATCTGGTGGTATGTTGATCGAGAATAAAAATTACGTACAAGCACGTTATGGCGATGCCTCACGATTAAGTTTTGCTGGTCAGGAATTAAGTGGTACTACTTGGTCCTTGTGTAAAATGAACATGTTGTTTCATGATATTTTTGATGCAGAGATCCTGCAAGGTGATACGATAGCAAATCCTTTGCATGTAGATAATGGCGAGTTAAAACGCTTTGACATCGTGATAGCAAATCCACCATTCTCCGCAAATTATAGCGACATTAAAAACTATCGCGATCGCTTCCATCACTGGATGCCTAAAAAGAAGAAGGCAGACTTTATGTTTGTCCAGCACATGGTATCGGTATTAAAAGATAACGGTCGTATGGCGGTCGTGATGCCGCATGGTGTACTTTTTCGCGGAAGCGAAGAAAAAAACATGAGAGCATGGCTGGTAGATCGCGGTTATCTAGAGGCCGTAGTAGGGTTACCATCGGGACTTTTTTACGGTACAGGTATTCCTGCCTCTGTATTGATTATTAATAAAAAAGGAGCGGCACAACGTGATAACGTCTTGTTTATTAATGCAGACCGTGAATATAAAGAAGGTAAAAACCAGAACAAACTACGTCCAGAAGACATCGCAAAGATCAGTTACATCTATAAAAGCAAAGAAGAGCTGGATGGGTACTCGCGATTGATTACTAAAGAAGGCTTAGAAAAAGAAGATTATAATTTCAATATACGCAGGTATGTAGATAACAGCCCACCAGCACAACCGCAAGATGTAAATGCGCACTTACACGGTGGTATTCCTACGGTAGAGGTAGATGAGCTGCAGTCCTACTGGGATAACTACCTACATTTAAGAACAGCCTTACTTCATAAATCACCTAAAGATGGTTATGATGCTTTTACAGATGCGGTAAGCTCTAAAGAAGATCTCAAGAATCTAGTGTTAAACCATGATGATGTTATTCTAAAAAGAGAACAATACACCACAGGTGTTAACGACTGGTGGACGGCAAATGTGCCTAAACTAGAAGCACTGCCTACGCAGCAAAATGTCTTTGAACTATATCGTGATTTCTCCCACAGCATTGCGAGTAACTTTAGCGCGCTGGGTATTCTCGATCTACATAAAAGTAGAGGCGCTTTTGCTACCTACTGGAACAGTCTCGAGACCGATTTAAAGTCCATCGCTGCCAGTGGCTGGAATGCTGACTTAATCCCTGCAGACGATATTCTACAATCACAGTTCCCAGATGTCTTGGAAGAATTGGCAAATAACGAAGCCAGACGTGACGAGCTGGACACGATGTTTAGCGAAGTGAATGAGCTGGAAGAAGACGCCTTTGATGAAGAAGAATATGAGGTATTTCCTAAAGAAGTACTCAAAGAATTAAAAGCCAGTATTAAAGAGTACAACACCAGCATACGCCAGCATAAGAAAGAGATCAAAGATCTAGGCATACGTATCAAGGCGCATGAGAAAGACGGTAGTAGTGATGATGTAATAATTCCGCTTTCGCGAAAGCGTGACGAACACCAGCTTCAATTAAAACAAACTGAAACCCAAGCCGCACAACTTAACCAGCGGCTGGCACGTCACAATGAATTAACTGCCGAGCTCAAAACCTGCAAGGCGACCATCACCGAGATCAAAGCCAAAAAAGAAGATCTGGTAGAAAAAGCACGGGAAAAAATCACTCCAGAAGAAGCCAAAACCTTAATACTAGCCCGTTTTAAAGCCACCTTGCACGATACCGTAATGGATTATGTAAACCGCTACGAACGCGCTTTAATTGCCGAGTTAGAAACACGCTATACCAAATACCAAAACACCTTAGTCAGTATTCTAGATGGCAGAACCAAAGCAGCTGACCAATTGAACAACTTTTTAACGGAATTGGGTTATGAGGGATAATTGGAAAGAATTAGTGATAGGAAATGAGTTAAATTTCTTAGGAGGTTTTCCATTTAGCTCGTCGAAATTTAATGAACAAGGTGATGGTATTCCCTTGATTAGGATAAGGGATTTGTTAAATTCAAGTCAAGAAACTTATTATTCAGGTGAATATTCAAATTCATATTTGATAAAGGAAGGTGATGTTTTAGTTGGAATGGATGGCGACTTTCATCTTGTTAGATGGAAAAATAGTCCCTCATTACTGAATCAACGAATCTTGAAAATCAGCGAAAAGAAGTCAAGTGAGATCGATATTGATTTTCTTTTTTATTACTTAAAACCATTTTTGTTAGACGTACATAATAAGACGGCTGCGACAACCGTAAAACACTTGTCAACATTTGATGTTTCTAGAGCAGTTGATTTATTTCCACCACTACCACAACAAAAAAAGATAGCCCAGATCCTATCTACGGTAGATGAAGTCATAGAACAAACCGAGAGCGCCATTGCCAAATACCAAGCCATTAAACAAGGCTTAATGCACGACCTATTCACTCGCGGTATCGACATCAACACAGGCAAACTGCGCCCATCACCACAAGACGCACCACAGCTGTATAAAGAAAGTGCTTTAGGATTGATTCCTAGGGAATGGGAGGTTGAGGAGTTGGGTGTTCTTACTTCAAAAGTTGTTGATGGAACACATTTTACACCAACATATACTGAAAACGGAGTTCCTTTTTTAAGGGTAACGGATGTTCAAACCAATAAGATTGATTTTGAAAAGATTAAATACGTAAGTAAAGTTGAGCACAATGAATTAATAAAAAGGTGTCATCCAGAGAGAGGAGATATTCTTTACAGTAAAAATGGTACGATAGGTATACCGAAATTAGTTGATTGGGATTGGGAATTTTCAATATTTGTAAGTCTCGCGCTTATAAAGCCTAAAAAGGAAATTATCCAATCAGAATATTTATTGCAACTGTTACCAGAAGAAATTATATGGAAACAAATTAGGCAAAGAGCTAAACAAGGGACAGTCACTAATTTACATTTGGAAGAGATAAGAGAGTTTTTAATCCCATTACCAAACAAAATAGAGCAACAGGCTATTTGTAAAAGAGGGATGATTATTAAAAACAAAATCCAAACCGAGCAACAGGCTTTAGGGAAATACCAGCAACTCAAATCAGGATTGATGCAGGATTTGTTGACTGGTAGGGTTGGGGTTGTTGTGGATTAACATAAATAAACTGAATAAAACAATAATGATATGAAAGAAGAAACTATAGCATTAAAACCAATAGAAGAATTAATAGATATGCAGTTTTTGGTGCCTTCATATCAAAGAGGTTATCGGTGGACAGAAAAACAAGTCACCGATCTTCTTGACGATATTTATGAGTTTGATAAAGATAAAAGTAAGTCTTCATCAGAATTTTACTGTTTACAGCCAGTCGTAGTGAGTAAGCAAGGGCAAGAGTATGTTCTTATAGATGGACAACAACGTTTAACTACAATATTTCTTATTTTAAAGTTTCTTACACCTATAAGAGAGATATTAGGTATTGGTTCATTTGAAATTGACTATGAAACTAGAGAAAATAGTCGTGATTTCTTAGAGAATTTAGATAAGTCATTAAAAGATGATAATATTGATTTTTTTCATATGGCAGCTGCGTTGGACACTATCGAGGAGTGGTTTGACAATAAAAGTAAAACAGCAAAGGCAGATTTTTTACAGGTGTTGTTAAGACCAAAGGAAGAAGAAAATGTACGTGTGATTTGGTACGAAATTGAAGGTGAAGAAAGTGATCTTATAGATGTTTTTACAAGAATAAATATTGGAAAAATTCCTTTAACAAATGCAGAGTTAATAAAGGCACTGATATTAAGTGAGCAGGCAAATGTACTACCCAAAAGTGATCAGGCAACACGTATAAGGCAACTTGAAATAGCGAACGATTGGGATAGAATAGAGCAAAGTTTACGAAATGAAGAATTATGGTATTTCATTCAGGATAATGCAAATAGTTATGATAACAGAATAGAATTTATTTTTGATTTAATTGCTGATAACAAATCAAGTGATCCTTACCATACATTCCGATATTTTAACCTAAGAATTAAGAATAATGAACCAGTTGTTGAAGTTTGGTCAGAGATTAAAAATCTCTACATGAAAATCATAGAATGGTATAGTAATCGAGAATATTTCCATCTAATAGGTTACTTAATAGCGACTGGATTTAATTTGAAGGATATATTAAAATGGTCTGAAGGTGTTAAAAAGTCAAAATTTAGATCAAAGCTAAAACAAGTGATTATGGATCACATTCAAGTAGATGGCATTGCTAACCTTACTTATCTGGATGATCCAAAAGTCTTAAGAGATACTTTACTTCTATTCAACATTGCTTCTATAATTCAAAGTGAAAATAGTTCCCTTCGTTTCCAGTTTAATAAATACAAAGGACTTAATTGGGATATAGAGCATATACATTCTGTTACTACAGAAAAGCCAGAGCGTAAAAATCACCAAGAAGATTGGTTAAAAGAATTAATAAAATATTCTAAAATAGAAGAGATCAAAGTAAAAGTTGAAAATTATTTTGAAACCAAACCTAGTGAAAGAGTTTTTGATGATCTCTATAATGATGTCCTAAAAGAATATAGTGTAGACAAACAAATTACAGATATAGACGATATATCAAATTTGGCATTGCTTGATTCTGGAACAAATAGAGGTTATAAGAATGCTGTTTTTCCAATCAAGAGAGATAAGATAATTGAAAAGGAGCGTAAAGGTGTTTTTATTCCACTTTGCACAAAAAATGCATTTCTAAAATATTATTCTAGAGGTGTCGAAAGAATGACTTTTTGGGAGGAAGAGGATCGAAAAGCCTATAAAGATTCTATAATAACAACGATTGAAGAATATTTAATAGCTTAATTATGCAGAATATAAACGAAGGGCAGAAACTATCATTCAAGTCTTTACTGACTGAACTGCCAAATAAAATTGAAATTCCAATTATTCAGCGTGATTATGCTCAAGGGAGAGACAAAGCTGTAAATATTAGAAATCAATTTGTGAACACTCTTTTTGATCATTTAGAAAATGAAGAGCCATTGCATTTAGATTTTATCTACGGTAATGTTATTGAAAAGGATAAAAAGTTCATACCACTAGACGGCCAACAGAGATTGACAACATTATTTTTATTACACTGGTATTTATCAATGCGTGAAGGTGATTTTGAAGATTTCCAAGGAATTGTTGCTAATGAGAATGGGTCAAGATTTACTTATGAAACCAGACAGTCTTCAAGAGAATTTTGTGATGCAATAGTAAAACAGCCTTTCGATCTTGATTTTTCATCAAATTTAAGTAATCAGCTACGGGATTTTAATTGGTATTTTCAGTCTTGGGATCAAGACCCTACTGTTCAAAGTATGCTAGTTATGCTAGATACGATTCAACACACTTATAATGAAAGGGGCAGTGAGGATTTGTACGCTAAGTTAACAGGTGAGGTGGAGATTATTACGTTTCAATTTATTGAATTAGCTAACTATGGGTTGACGGATGATTTATATATCAAGATGAACGCTAGAGGAAAACCGTTGACAGATTTTGAAAATTTTAAAGCAAAATTTGAGAAAATTATAAAGCAGTTTGATCAAGTAGGTGACTCTAAATTTCAAGAACAATTTCAATCCAAAATAGATGGTAGTTGGACAGATTTTATGTGGCAGTATCGAGATACTAAAACAAATACATATGATAAGGCATTTATGAATCTCATTGGAACTATCTATGGTATAAGTTTAGCATCAATAGAAAATGTCAATATTGATTCTATCAAATATTTAATGGGTAGAAATCCTAATCCTAAATTTGATTATTATGAATTAGATAATAGAGACTGTTTTGAAAAAAATCACGTTGCTCGATTTTTTGATTACATGAGTTTAATTGAATCGGAAGGTTCTTTAGTTAATGCTTTATCAGGTAATACCTTATTTTCAATTTCTAAATTTCTCGATGACGTATTCGATTATAGCAATACATTAAGTTATGCTAAAAGAATTCAGTTCTATGCCTTACAAGAATTTCAGCGCCAAGAATACGATATTAATGGATTAGAGCAGTGGATGAGAGTTGTTAGAAACTTGTCAGAAAACACATTTTTTAGAGAAGCGCCAGAATTTGTAAATGGAATTCAATCGATTAATGATCTTTTACCTCATGCTCAAAACATTCTTGAATTTCTCGTAAAAGGTAAAGAAATTAGAGCATTTGAAGGAATACAAAAAAATGAAGAATACGTAAAAGCACATTTAATTAAAAAAGGAGATTACTGGTCGCAATTGATCTATGACATTGAAAATCATCCCTATTTTGAGGGACAAATAGGTTTTATTTTAAATTTTTGCGGAATTACGGATCATTTTGAGAAAAACAATTCTTTAGAATGGAGTGACGCGTATGACGTACATTTCTTAGATTTATTCAAGAAATATACAGTGTTATCAAACAATATTTTTGATAGCAACGGTTTACATTCATTTGGAGATTTTAAGTTTCGTAGAGCATTGTTGGTTTTTGGAGATTTTACTTTAGAGAAGGGCAGCAATTGGAGTTTTGTTACAAATGGAACAAGTAGGGAGATTAGCTGGAAAGCATTATTAAAAAAAGATACCTATCAGCGCAAACATTTAGGTGAGCTTTTTGAATTTCTTGATGAAAATAAAAAAATAGAACTACAGCTAGATAGTATCATCGAAAACAGTGATGTCAAAGATTGGAGACAGGGTTTTATTGAGTACCCAGAAATATTACGAAAGTGTGGAACAAATCTTTATATGAGATTTATTAACGAACAGGATATTTTGCTTTTATCAAAGAATCAAACCAACGGTTTACATCATGAGTATTTCACTTATTATTTAGAATGTAAACTCAATGAAATAGGGGTTCTTACTGATTATCAAACTGCAAATGCTGCAGATGAATACAAGGGTATTATCTCAGTTAATGGTAAGAATTGTGAAATACAGTGGTTGAGACAAGAACAGTCGCCAGTTTTTAATGTAATTCATGACAACCAAGCGTATCAAGAAGAAAATATTTGTGGATGTATTAAATTAATGGAGAAGCTGGAGATAATTGAATAATTATGGCAGAATATAATAACGTTGAAAAACCTTTTTTAGATAAGTTAAGAGATCTTAATTGGCATGTAATTGATCAAGGTAGCTTTGGCATTCCACAAGATCCTGCCATTAGCTTGCGTACTAGTTTTAAAGAAGTAACACTCAAGCAAGAGTTTATAAAAGCAGTTAGAAAAGTAAATATAGTCGATGGTGTCGCATGGCTCACAGATAAACAACTAGAGGATCTATATGTAGAGACTATCGCTACTGAAAAGGCGAACCTCTCATTATTAGAAGCCAATAAGCAAGTTTTTGAAAAATTAATTGGTGTTACTAAAACCACAGTTCCAAGAAATGAAGTGACTGGTGAAGAAAATCCATTAGTCAAACTCATAGATTTTAAAAATTGGGATAATAATGAGTTTGTTGCCATCAACCAGTTTAGAGTGGTTACACCAGGTGGTCCTCGTGAAGGTCTTATTCCAGACATAGTGTTGTTTGTAAATGGGTTGCCTTTTTGCGTAGTTGAGTGTAAAGAAGTAGAAATAGCAGACCCTATATCTAGCGCTGTAGATCAAATCATGCGCTATGCAAATACAAGAGAAGACGATTTTGGGATCAAAGAAGGTGAGGAACGTTTATTCCATTACAACCTATTCAGTATTGCAACACATGGCGAAGAAGCTCGTATAGGTTCTATATCAGGTGATTTCGAGTATTATTTAAATTGGAAAGATATATTCCCAGAAGAGTACAGAAATATTGATCTTCAAAACTATGCTGCGGAGGAAGAGTCCAGATATCGCAATAATGGGTTGCATAATGATCCTAGTGTCCGTCAAGAAGTTCTTATAAAAGGTGTTTTAAATAAAGAAATATTCTTAGATATACTACAACACTTCACTTTGTTTATGGAAATCAAAGAAGGTGTAGTCATTAAAGTAGTATGTCGTTACCAACAGTATAGAGCAGTTGGTAAAATACTACGTAGAATGCGCACAGAAAGCACTCCTAGTACTAGGTCTGGTGTGGTATGGCATACACAAGGTTCTGGTAAATCCTTAACGATGGTGTTCTTTGTACGCAAGCTGCGTTCTCAAGATGATCTTAAAGACTACAAAGTTATTATGATGGTAGATCGTAAGGATCTTGAAAAACAACTTTCTGCTACTGCACGATTGACAAATGAATTTAAAGAAGCAAATATTGTAGGTTCTCGTAAAGAATTAGTTCCTAAGTTGAGCGGTATCGCATCTAACTTGAATATGGTCATGGTACACAAGTTTGTTCAAGAAGAGTTGAAACATTCTAAGTCTTTAATGAAAGCCTACGTTGAAGAAGGAAAAGTTCCGGAATTCAAACCATTTGATGTTGTAAATACTTCTGACAGAATCGTAATCTTGATTGATGAAGCTCATAGAACTCAAGGTGGCGATATGGGAGATAACCTATTTACGGCTTTCCCTAATGCTACAAAAATCGCCTTTACAGGAACTCCATTGTTAACTGATCGACACAAACAAAAAACTCATGAGCGGTTTGGTGGCACAGGAGAGTTTATAGATACTTATAAAATACGAGAGGCAGTAGATGATCGTGCAACTCTTGATATCATTTATATTGGTAAAACTTCAAATGATAGAATAAAATCAAAAGAAGCCTTCGATGCCGATTTTGAAGACGTATTTAAAAGGCAGAGTAAAGAAGAAAAAGAAGAAATCCAGAAGCGTTACGGAACCATGAAAGCCTATCTGGAGAATATGGATAGACTTCGTAAGATTGCTAAAAACCTTGTGAATCATTATGTGGATGATATATTACCTAATGGTTTTAAAGCTATGGTGGTCGGTAGTTCAATAGTAGCTGCAGCACGTTATCAATATTTGATCCAGGAAGCCTTAATAGAACGTGCCAGCATAGAGAAGGAAAAAGTTAATCCAGATCAAGATTTAATTGAAAAAATTGAATTTATAAAGATTGGTACCATAGTTACCAAGCAGGACAATAACGAACAAGGCTTTATAAGTCAAGCTAGAAAGAATGCTAAGGAAATAAAAGCAGTTGATAATTTTAAAAAAGATTTTGATTACAGCAAAGATGAGGAAGGTTATTATCTAAAGCCAGAAACTGGAGTAGCTTTCTTATGCGTTTGCGATAAACTTTTGACTGGTTTTGATGCACCTATTGCACAAGTAATGTATTTAGATAAAAGTATCAGAGAGCATGATCTTTTACAAGCAATAGCAAGAGTAAATCGAACAAAAAAGAATAAAACACATGGTATTCTGGTTGATTATTTTGGTGTCTCTAATCATTTAAAAGATGCTTTAAACATTTGGGGTGCTGAAGATGAAGAAGATATTCAAGAGCTCCTGGAATATTTTAGAGATATAAACAAAGAGATACCAGTCTTAGAAGCGAGATACAATCGCATGATCCAATTATTTACAGATAAAGGGATCAATGACTTTGAGAAATTTGTACAGCAGCGTTTCACTGATAAAGATGCCGAGTTTCAATTGGCGGAAGACTGTATTGAGTTGGCGGCATCTGTTCCGTTTCGAGCACAATTTGATACTTATATAAAAGCCTTTTTTGATAGTTTAGATTTACTGTTTAATTCTGAGGCTGGAAGAAAGTATTATGTACCTGCTAAACGACTTGGTTATTTATTGGTTCGTATTAAAAACCGCTATAAAGATCCAAGCATGGATTTAAAATGGGCAAAGCCTAAGATTCGTAAAATGATAGATCAGCACCTTGAGACATTAGGTATTGATAGTCGTGTAGATCCTGTCAGCTTGCTTTCTAAGGACTTTGTAAAAGAAGTAAATAAGCTAGGTAAAAACTCAAAATCTAAGGCCTCAGAAATGGAGCATGCTATTAGACGTCACATAAAAGTAAATATCAATAAAGATCCAGCATTGTATAAGCGTTTTTTACAGCGTATGGAAGAAATCTTAGAACGCTATCAAGGAAATTGGGATGCAATCGTTGAAGAATTTGAAAAAGTAAGAAGTGATTTAGAAAAAGGTAGGAAAGGAGACAACCAAGAGGAAGGTCTTAACGAGCAGGAGTTACCGTTTTACGATTTCATAGTGTTTAGTGCTTTTAATGATGAAGAACTGAGTGATGCTGATAAAGAAGCATTAAAGAAACTGACGATAGAGCTGGTAAAACTGTTACAAAAAACTATAAGCAAACCTAATTTTTGGAAAGGTAGAGCAGCAGAAATACGTAAATTACAAGGAGAGATAGATGATATGTTAGATTTCTCTGGAATAGAAAGGGTAATGCAACTACACTCTAAGTTAAGTGTGGAAATAATGAACTTGGCAAAACGCAGGCATCAAGATTTAACGAAATAAAAATGAATGTATCTGGAATAGATATCGCCATTCAAAAAAGCGAACGTAAGACCGTCAGCATATTTATAGAACGAGATGGTTCTGTATCAGCACGCGTACCAGCTAAACTTAATGATGATGAAATTAAGGATATTTTAAAGGCTAAGGAATATCAAATATTCAAGAATCTAGCTGAGTGGACACAGTTAAATGAAAATGCGGTGGAACGTGAGTATGTTAATGGTCAGTCGTTTTTATATTTAGGAAGAAACTATCGATTGAAAATAGTCAAGGAAAGTTCAGGAAGCGTAAGGTTTTTCAGAAACACTTTCTATTTAGGTGAAAAAGATCAACCTAAAGCAAAAGAATTATTCATTCAATTTTATAAAGAAAAACTGAACAGTAAAATTCACCCTATTATTGAAAGGTACAAAGATCAACTAGGTGTTGCACCACAACAAATCAAAGTAATGGAATTGCAAAATCGCTGGGCTTCATGTACACCAAATGGTAATGTGAATTTTCATTGGAAATGCGCCATGGCTCCTATTGACGTATTACACTATATGGTGGTTCATGAGTTAGCTCACCTAATTCATAATAATCATACCCAAGCATTTTGGAATGAAGTAGATAAAATTCTCCCCAATTACGACGAGCAGATTAATTGGTTAAAGATTAATGGTTCTGGAATGGATTTATAGCAATTACGCTTTCGCGAAAGCGTAATTGCAACAAAGTTTGCTTTAGTTAACTGATAGTTAAACCAAAGGTTTTAGCTTAACTTTTTAGCCAAAAAAGTATATGTAGCGATGATGGTATTATTAAATAAGGCTTTCGAGCTTGATTCATTTTAAGACATTTTAATGGGTTTAATTCCGAAAAGCAATTGTATCCTAGTAAGTGTTTTGAAAATGAATTAAAAGCTATTTAAAATCGATTTAAAAGCGTGTGTGGTAATATTTAATAGGTGTCATTGCGAATTGGTATGTAAGTTTAAGCTGTCTGCAAGACAAGTCAAGAAATCGATCTTGCGATGTTATCAACATCGCTTATCTTTTAAATATCTTTAGTAATAGTACTTACATCTTTATCACGGGCTTTTGTCGTCGTAAACCTTGTAACTATCTGATAATCAATAAAAAATTTTTGACGGTTTTCCTGTTAAAATTTTAGTTGACGGTGTTGAGGTTTTTGTGCAGATTGCGAAGCGGTATGTATGTAAAAGCTGTCTGCAAGACAAGTAAAGAAATCGATCTTGCGATGTTATCAACATTGCTTATCTTTTAAATATCTTTAGTAATAGTACTTACATCTTTATCACGAGCTTTTGTCGTCGTAACTCTTGTAACTATCTGATAATCAATAAAACGTTTTTTACGATTTTCCTGTTAACATTTTGGTTGGTAGTGATGAGATTTTTGTGCAGATTGCGAATCGGTATGTAAGTTAAAGCTGTCTGCAAGACAAGTCAAGAAATCGATTTTACGTTGTTATCAACATCGCTTATCTTTTAAATATCTTTAGTAAAAGTACTTACATCTTTATCATGCAAAGTTTGCGTAATGATTGCTGTAACTATTTGATAATCAATAGAGCGTTTTGATGGGTTTTCATATCATAATTTTAGACTTAAGGTATTTTTAACAACAGTCAACACATTCGTTTCAACTAGTTATTTTTTTTGAATTCAAAATTTTCTAATCGATAATTGAATTTATCAAGTTTTATTTATTTTAAGACGTTTTAATGGGTTGTAATCCGAAAAACAATTAAACCCTAGTAAATGTTTATAAAATGAATTAAGAGCTATTTAAAATCGATTTTAGAGTGCGTCTGTCCATGTTAAATGTGTGAGATTGCGAATCGGTATGTAAGTTAAAGCTGTCTGCAAGACAAGTCAAGAAATCGATCTGGCGATGTTATCAACATTGCTTATCTTTTAAATATCTTTAGTAATAGTACTTACATCTTTATCACGAGCTTTTGTCGTCGTAACTCTTGTAACTATCTGATAATCAATAAAACGATTTTGACGGTTTTCTTGTTAAAATTTTGGTTGGTGGTGATGAGGTTTTTGCGCAGATTGCGAATCGGTATGTATGTTAAAGCTGTCTGCAAGACAAGTCAAGAATCCGAAGTTGCGATGTTATTAACATCGCTTATCTTAAAAATATCTTTAGTAATAGTACTTACATCTTTATCACGCAAAGTTTGCGTCATGATTGCTGTAACTAGTTGATAATCAATAAATCGTTTTGACGGGTCTCCCGTTAAAATTTTGATTGGTGGTGATGAGGTTTTTGCGCAGATTGCGAATCGGTATGTAAGTTAAAGCAGTCTGCAAGACAAGTTAAGAATTTGATGTTGCGATGTTATCAACATCGCTTATCTTTAAAATATCTTTGGTAATAATATTTACATCTTTATCACGAGCTTTTGTCGTCGTAACCCTTGTAACTGTTTGATAATCAATAAAAATTTTGACGATTTTCATGTTAAAATCTTGATTTGTAATGATGAGTTTTTTCTACGAATCCGAATCAGTATGTATATAAAAACCGTCTGTTAAGACAAATCAAATACCCTATGCTGCGACGTAATTAATATCGTTTATCTTATTTTTACTAATAGTACTTACGTCATTATCCCATCTTTTTATCGGTGTGGTGAAAAACTAATATTTAGTAAAAAAACCTGAATTTTCTATAAATTTCTCATTCATCCGATTGTTATTGTTGACTGTGAAAAACATTTGGTCTATAGTTTGTCTATTTCCTTCAAATTCCTTTAAATTATTCTCGATCCTTTCAATTAATACTTTTATTTGAGGAGCTTGATCATTTATTCTTCCTGTGATAATATATAAATATCCCACTACAGCAGGAGATGCTTCGACTCCAACTTCATAATTTTTTTCCGATGATAAGTATAATCTATTAAAATTCTCTTTGAGTCTATTTTTTTTATTAATAGCTATATTGTAAGAGTCCAAAAATTCATAAACTCCCATCCAATCGGTATAGAATTCTTTTCTCATAAATCCCTTTTCACCATCCATTACACACATATCTGGTACCCCTTTTTCTTTATTGAGTTCCTTTCTCTCTATAATCAATTCCATTATCTGAATTTTGACTTTTAAATATTCTTCAAAGGCCTCTATGTTAAAACCGATTGTTTGAATAGTGTAATTGTTCTTCAATCCTTTAAAAGAAACCCACGTTTTTTGTTTTCCTGTATCAATAAAGTAACCGCATGTTCTAAGTAAGTTTTCGGACTTTGCATATAATAACTTAAATAATATATAGATTTCACTAGAATTGTATCTTAGTTCAGTTCGTTTAGACATAATTGGTTTTTGCTGAGTAATATATGATTCATCATATGCTCTCATATAGCCATACCATATTGAGGCTTTTACCATAAACGGTACTACCTCTGTTAAGCCAACGGTTGGAACCAAGGGATAAATATGTAATACATTAGTGTCAGATTGTTCATCTTGTTCTAATCCTTCTACGTTTAGTGATTTGCCATAAGAAATGTCCGTTCTATTAATCTCGCTCAAAGTGGCAGAAGCCGTTGCCCCTATAGTGTCAACCCAAGTAATTTCCGTATCAGTATTAATGGAGTTTTTAATGTTTGAGCAGTATATAGCTATAACATTATTCAATTTGGTGGTATCATTTTTTCTCATATTAGGATGAGTAAGAATTTTTAAAGGTAAATTCTCTCTTATTCCACCATCAATAAATAATTCAGTTTTAGTTTCACTCCCTATGCCTGTAAAATAGGTGATTCTCATAGGAGGAAAAAACATAGGAAATGCTCCCGAGGCTAAAGCACCATTAATTAAAAACTCTTTTAAATTATTTTTTGAATAAAGTCCTGAAAACGAGTTTTCAGGATCTGTGATTCTTTCAATTTTAAAGACTTCATAATTAGTATAATCATAACTGCCAGCGGTTTCCATTTGTTTGGGATAAAGTATCTTCCCTTCTTCAGTTATGTAGGCCGTAACCGTAGTGTTATAACTAGTCACAGCCATCCAAAGTTTAGTATTAGCCTTTTGAATTTTATCTACATTTATTCCAAATCGGCTATCATTTAGACTTTCCTTGACAGGATCCAAGGTGGCTAAACTATATTTAATTTTACTCAGTTCTTTCAATAATTTAGCTACCTTTTTGAGGTTTTCTGTATCGATATCAGCCATATCCATAAATAGTCCTGTTATCTTTTTATCTAAATCATATAAAACGTCAGGTAAAACTTTTGAAGATATCTCTGTCATAATAGTGACAGCTATATTTGAATTAGTTACGATTTTAGAGATATCAGGAGTATAGGTTCCAGTTGTTATAGCCTGTTTTACGATATTTTCAAGAATTTTGGATTTTTTTAAAATTCTTCTTACTTCCTTTCTAATTTCAAACATATCGCTCACATTAAATAAATTCAAGTATTGATTTAATGCTTTTTCACTTATTTCACTATCACTGTTTTCAGCAAGAATTAATGAAGTTATTGAACCAGTTGAAGCAGATGAAAGGAATAATTGTTTGGTATCTGTAATTGTCTTATTTCTTACTAAAAAATGAATTGCACCAACACCAAATGATCCTTTGAGCCCTCCTCCCTGTAGAGAAACGCCTAAGTTTTTCCCAGGAGCATTCCATAATTTTGATTTAAATAAATCTGCAAACCGAGTATCTTTATTATGCTTAACGCCATCTACCCGTCCAGTTACATATCCTTTTAAACCGTCATCTAATATGACATCTATATCTGGTGTTACAACCTGAATTAGAGCAGTCAAAATTATCATCCCAGATTTTAGAATATTAAAATCAACTCCTCTTAGAAGAATTTTTAATTCTTTATCGATATAGCTAGAATCAATTGATGTTAAAGGTATGTCACCATCCTCAATTGCAGTAATACTACTATTTGTAACTAAGGTTGAATCTGAATAAATAAATACATTATCCCCTACATTAAGACTTTCTTCTACAAGTTTACCGACTGCAAATGTTCCTTTACCAGAAACGGTAACCACTTTTTGAACTTTAAATTTCCCCATAATTTAATGTTATATTAATTAAAATGTCTGAACTCAACTCAATGTTTTGTACAGTATATAATTCATAAAAAAAATAGTGCTAGTAAATTTTCTTAAGGATTTTTATTTTTCTAATTAGTAATATGCCATTTATAGATTATAGGGGGTAAATAGTTGTTTGCTAATCGATTGATTTAAATGTGTTTCACTGTTCTAAAGATATGTAATTTATTTTATACGTACGATTCATGATAATTTTGAGTTCATCTTTTACTACAAGAAGGCATATTTACTGACTGTAATTTCCCGCTCGATGAAATTTTGATATTTGTTAAAAGTCACTCAGATTGATAATCAAATTTATCAAGAATTATTTTTCCCCAGCCATTCTCTGTCTTTCCATTTCTACCTTAAATGTGCTCTCCATAAATGGTTCTCTTTTCTTGAAGTAATAACAATTTTCACCTTCTAATTTGTAGAAGTATTTATTTGTTTCAATCATTTGATATGTTTTCCATAGATGAATGAATTTGGGTTAATGCAAACGAGGTTTTAGCTCCTTGGCTATTTGAGTTGAAATTCTATCCTGAACCTATTGTTATGTTTAGTAAATGGACGCGAGCTATAAATATTATTAAGATGTTGAATGGAATGAATTGATTTATAAAATTTTAACCATTAGTTAACTAGTTAAAGGATAACTTGATGTTGTAGAAAACTCCTTAATAAACCTTTTCAAAACTGTATGTGATGCTATGTTAACTTTTAGATGATTAATTTTATTATTTGAATATAAGTGAGTACCTAAGTGAGTATCATTTGATTAAATTTTAGTACATTTGATTAAATTAAAACGTTAATTATGAGTAATTTAAATAATTTAGGAGATCAGGATCAAAACTTAGGATCTAGTGCTTCACGGCGTGCAGGTTCGATTCCTGTCATCCGCACATAAAAAGCTCTTCAGAAATGAAGAGCTTTTTTTATGGCTTTTACTTTATGAATCCTCTCAGCTTTTTATAGATAAAAGCATTGGTTTTAATACCGTATAAAGAGATCAGACATACTATTATTATAAAAAGTATGGCGCCCATGGCTGCTTGATATGGGTTAAGTGTTTTACCTATAATTTGCGACAGTCCAATTCCGGTAAGGCTTCCATAGATTATTACAAAGTGTACGACATATATAGATAAGGTTTTTTGACCGATCTTAAAAATCATTTGGTTTTTCACAAATCGTTCTAGTGCATAAAAAATACCTAGTAAGATAAGCACATTGCCTAATCGTGTAAATAGGTAGTTATAATAAGCTACTTCTTTTAGAATTTTTATATCGCTCCATCGATACATCCACATTAAAAATTGAGATGAATTATAAATCAATAATGCGCCTATAATGATGAGGCCAGATACTAAAATGGGTTTGAACTTCTCATTTCCTACATATCTATAAAATAAAGACGCAATAAAGGCTCCTATCGACATGTATCCAAGCCATGGTAAAATGGTAAAGATAGATCCATTAGACTTGCTTAAATAGTTTGCAAACACTAATGGTATACCTGTAGTGTCTAATTCCCTATACCACGGTTCCATAATAAATATAGAAATCCCTAAAATAAGCATGAGAATAGAGAAGATTAAAGACTTTTTAAACGTTAGATAGTAAATACCGACGGTTATAATAATCGAGAGACCTATACATTGTAAGACATCAATTACTAAAAAATAAGTTCTAAAAGAGCCAGTAATCCATTCAAAAACCGGAGCCCTTAAACCATAACCTATGGCTATAAGTAATAATCCACGTAGTAATCCCTTGCGTATACGTTCTGGTGCCTGGCCTTTTTTCTTGGATTTCATCAACAGATAAGTGAAAATTATTCCAGATATAGTAAAAAAAATGGGAGCTGTAATACCTCTAAAATAACTCCATATTTGAAATATAGTGTTGTCGGTATCGCGGTATTCTGGCGCAAGTAGTGTGTCTATAAAATGACCTTGCAACATCATTATTATAGCAAATGCACGCACGGCATCTATAAAAAAAAGGCGGTTTGTTTTCAATCTAGTCAGTTGGTCATGTAAAACTAGGTTTTATTTCATAAAAAAAAGCAGCTGTGATAGCTGCTTTTCAAAATGGTGTGATAAGAATTACTAGTTGTCGGTTTTGACTTTTTCTACATCACCGTTTTCATCATATTTTATTTTGGCCTCACTGCCATCTTCATTTTCTATTTTGATTTTGTCCTCTTTCACTTTCATTTCATCAGCATTCTCGATAAGATCTTCTGCTTTTTCTTCAGCAATTTCGGCTTCATTTCTACAAGCTGTTAAAGAAATAGAAAATAGTAATATCAGTAAGATTTTTTGAATAGGATTCTTCATAACAGTTTAGTTTTAATGGTTATTGTGAATAATCTAATTGTTTTAATATGTAAAATGCAAAAAATTAAGTTAATAAATAAGAATCATTATGATGCTTACATCTGAATAAGAAAAATAGTAGGGATAATGTAGATAAAACCTTTGTAAAACAAAAAAGCCTCTCCTGTTCGGAAAAGCTTCTCAAAAAGTGTCTGTTGACACCTTCTCAAGTCCTCAATTATTTTAGAGGACACACAACTTGAATTGTTATTCTCAACAGTTGTTGAAAAAAAGCGGTCTGGACGGGATTCGAACCCGCGACCCCATGCGTGACAGGCATGTATTCTAACCAGCTGAACTACCAGACCGTGTTCTTTGTTGAACGTCGCTTCCACATTTCTGCGTTAGCGGATGCAAATATACTTTTACTTTTAACAAACACAAGTACTTTTTGTAAAATATTTCATTTTTTTTTTGACCATGTTTAAAATAGAACGATTTACCTTTGTTTTTCAACTACATACGATGATACAACTTCTTGCCTCAGATATAGACGGAACCTTGTTAGATAGCGATCGATTTCTATCAGCACGTACTTTACAGGCTTTTGATAAGGCAAATCAATTGCCAGTCATTCTTATTTCTGCTCGCATGCCGCAAGCTATGTACTATTTACAAGATGCTTTAAAAAGAAGGGAAATGCCTATTGTTTGTTACAATGGTGCACTCGTCCTTGATCAACAAAAACAGCTTTATAGTACCACAATACCTTATATCGATATTGAGAACATAGCTCGTATCGCTATGGAACATGACCTTCATTGTAGTTTGTATAGAAATGATGAGTGGTTTGTACCTCAAATGGATTACTGGGCAGATCGCGAGGTAAATAATACTCGTGTCACTCCTCAAGTACAAAATATAGAAACGACTTTAGCATACTTTAAAGAAACCCAGCAATTGGGCGGTGCTCATAAAATAATGTTGATGGGCGATAGTGATGCTATGGATTCCGCTTTCGCGAAAGCGGGAAATTTACCATCACAGTTACATCTTTACCGATCTAAGGATACCTACACAGAAATCTCGCCACTTGAAATTTCCAAAAAATCCGCATTGGAATTACTAATTAAAGAATGTTTCCCGGAAGTAAAAGTAGAGAATGTTGCTGCCTTTGGCGATAATTACAATGATGTAGAAATGATTGCTGGAGTAGGGCACGGAGTTGCTGTAGACAATGCAAGAGATGAAGTAAAAGCTGTTGCAAACTATCATACCGACCATCATAAAAAAGATGGTGTGGCACAATGGATTGAGAAATTTATATAAAAAAAGAAAAGGCGAAACTCTTTAAAAGAGTAACGCCTTCTCCACCTCAAATGATGACATTTGAATCCCTGAGCAGGATAATTTTATTCTATAGTAATAATGTCTTGAGTTGTCAAACCTGCAAGATTCATTACCGAGTCGTAATCTGTGATGTCTATTAATGGGTTGGATGCTAATTCTGCCGGTAATATTATAATTCTAAATATTTGATTGTCAGTATATTCTGTATCTAAGAGGTTGAAGTCTGTTGATAAAGGTCCGTCTAGAAATATTTCTACATCATCAAAAGTGTAATCATAATTATATTGAAATTCACCAAAATCAGTATAAACTGTTTGTGGTAGTAATCTCCAAACATCAGTAGGTAAACCATCACTAGCAGTAATTTGACCGAAGCTTTTATACACTAATATAACGTCTGTTTCAAAAACAACTATATCATTTGGATGATTAATTAAAATGTTATAATCTGGTGCTGTGATACTGCGCACTCTTTCATATGATTGTGCAACAAAATCACTTCCATCTAGTCCATCAAATCCTGGAGGACCTTGTGGACCTTCACAAGAAATTAATACTACGGCTAGTGTAAAAAGTAAAGCTAGTTTTTTCATAATAAGGATATTTCTATGGTTCTTTCAATAACCTTGCCTAATTTTAGAAAATGAAGAATAATTTAATAATTATCGTCTTTTTATTGATTTCGGTAGTCGCTATAGCTCAGTTAGATAAAGGTGATGAGTTAGCACAAACAGGTAACTGGAAAGCAGCCATAACCGCATATCAAAATGCACCATTTGACGCGATTCAGCAATTTAAACTGGCGCAGGCTTACACTCAATTAGGGAATAATGCAAAGTCTATAACTTACTATAGGGCTGGTTTTGCCTTAGACAGCACCGCAATTAAACCTATGTATGAATATGGTAAGCTATTGGTTAATAGTCAGCAATCTGTTGATGCCATACCGGTATTTAATTTACTGATAGAACGAGATTCTACAAATGCCAGTTTCCATTACTACTTAGGTGAAGCTTGGTCTGGTTTAAATCAGGTTAATAATGCAATTATAGCCTATCAAAAAGCTTTGTCATTAAATGAAGATTATCGTGTAGCAAGACTAGATTTAATAAAGAATTTGATTCAAAAGCGTGAGTTTTCCAAGGCTATTAAATTTGCAAAACAAGGCATCGCAGCAGACTCTACTGATGTGAAAATGAATAGTTATCTAGCTCAATCTTACATGAATTCAAAATGGTACGATAAGGCAATTCCTGTTTTTGAAAGGTTATTTGAACTTGGTAATGATACAGAGTATAATCGTAATGGGCTTGCTTTTTCTTACTACAGCACGCGCCAATATGAAAAGTCTATTGAGAATTATAAAGTCTATGTTGAAGAGTATAATGATAAAGAAGCCTCTGTGTTTTTCAATATGTCCGTAGCTTATATGAGAATTGAAAAATATACTGAATCTATTGAAGCGATAGAAAAAGCAATTGCTATTAGAAGACCTGTATTAGATAAAGAATATGTGCAACTTGCAGCGGTCCATGCACGTAATGAAGATATAAGGAATGCATTTTATGCCTTAAAAGCTGCGCAAAAAGAACGAGCAGATGACGCAATGATCAATTATCAACTCGCTATCGCCGCAGATCGATATTTTAAAGATAAAAACAGCATCATACCGTATTATGAAAACTACCTAGAAATACATGGTAAGAAAAGTCCATATGGAACTCTAGCCTCAGAGCGACTTGCAGATTTAAAGGAAGCTATTTTCATGAATGGCGACGATTAGAAAAATGGTACTTTTACAACCATGATGCGATTAACTATCTTACTGGTAATCATGATAGGTGCTATTACAGCATCTTGTCGCACCGAAGTGCAAAAAAAGCAAGAAGCTTCTCAACTTGCCCAAAAAAGATTTCAAGAAATAGACCTTTCTCAACCTGATAAATATCCTCTATTTGATGGTTGTGGAGAGTTAGATAATGCCGCAAATTGCTTTTTTGAAAAACTACAAGAACAAGTAGTACTCAAATTAAACGACCATCAATTACAGTTTGAGATGAGTCAACGGGATAGTGTAATGGTTCAATTGCTAGTAGATAAGAAAGGTAATATTAGTTATCAAGGACTGCAATCTGACGCTGTTAATGATAGAGAAAGATCAATCGATTCTTTATTAAGAGTTAGACTACAGCATATTTGTAAAATAGAACCTGCATATAAGCAAAACGTACCTGTTAATTCTTCATACTTACTTCCAGTAATTTTAAAACCAGCTACAGTTCAACCTGACGATCTTTCCAACTAGGTTTACTGAGACTTTTAAGCGCAATCGAGATCACTACAATGGGATAGATGACTAGCTGCGGCAATAAGTAGATAGGCCACTTTGTATTACTGAAAAACCTATTTCCTGTAAATATGACGATGACGTCCACAACTATTTTTATGATTAAAACGGTAAAAAATTGAGCGTTACTTAGCCAGTTTAAAAACCATAAAAATGGTGCGAGTATAAAAAGTAAGTTCATCATCAAAACTTGAAAACTCACTAATTTATTTAAGGTGCTCTTTGTTGATTTTCCTTTTTGGGACCATCGTACCCGTTGATGGATCATTTCTTTCCAACTAGATTTAGGAAATGTTTTTACGACAGCGTCTTGTGATTTTAAATAAGAACATTTTAATACATCTTCTGCAGCCAGTTTTTCTAGTAAAAAAATGTCATCACCACTAGATATGTGATCATTACCTAAATAACCATTTACATCTTTAAAAGCGGTTTTTGTAAACGACATGTTAGCACCATTAGACATAAAAGGTTGTCTTATTGAAAAACCACCTATGGTTGTCATTTGTAAGGCAACCATCTCACTGTGTTGTAGTTGAGATAAAACATTATTGGAATGAATCATTTCTACAGGACCAGCAATAAAGTGAAGACCTGGCAAAAGTTGATAATGTTTTTCATAAGCCATTAACCATCGTTGAGGTAGAATAACATCTGCATCGGTACAAATGATATGTTCATGCTTTGCAATTTCTAGAGCTTGGGTGATACCATCTTTTTTAGCGCTTGCACTTTTTACTTTACGGTTGATAAGGTGTATCGAGATTTTGTCATGAACAGATTTGAATGATTCGAGTATGTTTAAACTACTATCGGTAGAGTCATCATTAATGAAAATGAATTCTGATTTTGCATAATCATAATTAAGATTAGTAATGCTTTGTAAAAGGCCTGGTAGATTTTGAGCCTCATTTCTATAATTGATAATGATACTGAAGCTAAAATCATTACTCACACTAGGTTTACTAGCTCGATGAGGTCTTGCTTTATAGGTAAAACCTTCTAGGACTAGTCCTAAAATCACAAATAAATAACCTAGCGATATGACTATGATGATAAACATCATAAGGTTTTTAATTTTTTAAAAGGTATCAATATACAACCCAATAATGTAGGGAATAGTGTGTTTGTCAACCATATTAATGTGGTCGCGATAACGATATGTGATTGTAAAATACCACCGTTAAAAATCATATCAGCTACGGCCCATTTTACAGGTATATCAAATATTTGAAACATGGGAATTATAGAAACTGCGAGATAATTTAGTGCGATATTATCTAACCATGTCAGTAATGCAATGTCAGATTTAATGAGTTGCAACATGATTAACCAATTACTTGCAAAAAACAAATATCTTAATAACGACAAGGCGATGGTTTCTTTCCATAATTTAAATGTCACATCCTTGAGGTGCCAGTGATCACTCAAATATTGATAGAAAGCATAAATAACAGCTAAACAGACTATGCCTGTTATGGCTAAAATTAATGTACCATAAAATTCTTTTTTAATATAAAAAAGCAATCCTATAAGCCCCAAAAATACCGTAACTATCATCTGACATAGATTACCTAGAAACACTCTACTCAAAATAGATTTCCGATCATCTCGCTCATAAAACAACGCTTTATAAGCAAATTCGCCTGCTCTTAATGGTGTGATAAAACTTGCCGCTTGAGCAGTGAGACTTTGTATTATGCTTTCGCGAAAGCGTATTTCTTCAATATCCTTAACTAATACTTGCCATTTTTTACTTTCCACTAGCCAGCTTGTCAAGCTTAATAATAACATCAATCCAATAGAGTAAATTGGAATTTCTTTTAAATAAAAAAGTATGCTATCCATTCTTACTGGTCTATCAGTCCACTGAAAATAGAGCAGTGTTATACAGCCAATGAACACCAGAATCTTAATAGATGGAGCGAGGAATTGCTTAGCTTTGTGCCAGGTGCTAGTCATAGCCCGAAAAATACAACAATTGGCAACAGAAAAAATCATTCTCGGTATAGATCCTGGAACCGCTTTAATGGGTTTTGGAGTTATAAAAGTAGTAGGCAATAAGATGAGTTTCCTGCAAATGAACGAGTTGGATTTACGCAAATACACAGATCATTATGTGAAATTGCGTAAGATTTTTGAACGTACTATTGAACTGATCGACACTCATCATCCTGATGAAATCGCGCTAGAGGCACCTTTCTTTGGTAAAAATGTACAATCTATGCTCAAATTAGGTCGTGCACAAGGTGTTGCGATGGCTGCAGGATTATCTAGAGATATTCCTGTAACTGAGTATGCACCACGTAAGATCAAACAATCTATTACAGGTAAAGGAACTGCTAGTAAAGAACAGGTTGCAAAAATGTTGCAAAGTCTGCTAGGCTTTAAAGAAATGCCTAAAAATCTTGATATGACTGATGGGCTCGCAGCGGCAGTATGCCATTTTTACAATAGCGGTAGGATAGAAGTAGGTAAAAGTTATACTGGTTGGGCTGCTTTTGTAAAGCAAAACGAGAAGCGCATTAAGAAATAATACAAAATTGCCATTTCTGTAACATAATTGTGAGATAGGAATCGCATTTTTGATATATAATTAATCCTATGTCCAATACAAACGCTTTAATCATATTTACTCGTAATCCAGAATTAGGAAAAGGGAAACGTCGTCTAGCGGCTACCGTAGGTGATGAAGCAGCTTTTGAGATTTATAAATTTCTTTTAAGTCATACCCGTGAGATTACAAAATCTGTAAATGCGCAACCGCAAGTATGGTATTCTGAAAAGCTCCATCAAAATGATGATTGGGATAATGAGATTTACCAAAAACATGTCCAGCAAGGTGGTGATCTAGGTGTGCGCATGCAGCATGCTTTTGACACAGCATTTAAGACACATGATAAGGTTGTTATAATAGGCAGTGACATGTATGACCTTACAACTCAAGACCTAGATAAAGCGTTTGAATTGTTAGATAGTCATGATGCGGTCATGGGACCTGCTATAGATGGTGGTTATTATTTGTTAGGATTTAATAAACAGGTGCCTGCAAATGTCTTTTCAAATAAAGAATGGGGAACAGAAACAGTACAGGCGCAAACTTTAAAAGATTTAAAAAACTTAAATTACACATTGCTCGAGCCACGTAATGATGTCGATTTTTATGAAGATATCAAAGACGTTCCAGCATTTCAACACTTTTTAAAACATATCAATGCTTAGTAAAAAACAACTTTCAGACTCTATAGAATATTTATCATCACAAGGTTTTGATGCTCCAGAAGTAGGTATCGTATTAGGTACCGGACTAGGTCAACTGGTCGATAGTATAGAAAATCAAAAGGTTGCTCATTATAATAATATTCCATGGTTTCCACTGGCAACGGTAGAATTTCATACCGGTAAATTAATCTACGGTGATTTAGGTGGTAAAAAAGTGGTCGTAATGCAAGGTCGTTTCCATTTATATGAAGGATATGATTTTTTAGATATTACATACCCGATAAGAGTAATGCATGGTTTAGGTATTAAAAATCTACTGGTTTCAAATGCTGCTGGTGCGGTTAATCTGGATATGAAAAAAGGTGATATGATGGTTATCGATGATCATATCAATCTGCAAGGTGGTAGTCCTTTGGCGTTTAAGAACGTAAGCGAATTTGGAGAACGTTTTACGGACATGAGTGCACCATATGATGCAAATATGAATAACATATTGCTAGAACTAGCACAAGAACATGGCACCAATATGCATAAAGGAGTTTATGCCAGTGTAGTAGGTCCACAGTTAGAAACTAGAGCAGAGTATAGAATGTTGAAACTTATGGGTGCAGACGCTGTAGGGATGAGCACCGTGCCAGAAATTATAGTTGCAAATCATTTGAACTTACCAGTTTGTGCCGTGTCAGTACTGACTGATGAGTGTGATCCAGATGATTTAAAAGCAGTAGATATTGAAGAGATCATTGCTATAGCTGGCGAGGCAGAACCTAAAATGGTACGTCTTTTTCAAAGTCTTATCGAGAGATTATAGAACTTTCCTGATGGTTGGTATATAGTTCACGTTATGCTAGAATTGTGATGTTCTTGTGATGTAATCTGGTTATATTTGATAGAATCAAGGGTTGTTATGCATCTTTTGTGCATACTTATCAAAACTCCATTCCAGTTTTTATCGTACATATTGCAATTATTTAAAGAGTAAAACATCATGAAATTTATATACAGTATTATATCATTATTCATCCTATCTTCCTGTGTAGGCGGAAAGGATTTAAATTATACCAGCTTAAGTAATGGTGAGGAAATCACAGATGCTACTAGTACAGTTTTAGATCACCAGCCATGGGATAATTTATTAAAAAAATATGTAGACGATAAAGGGTTTGTAGATTACAATGCTTTTAAAAAAGATCACAATGCACTTAATGAATACTTGCAATATCTTAATAACAACGCACCTACAAAAACTACTAGTATTAATGAACAGTTTGCATATTATATCAATTTATATAACGCAGCAACGGTAGATTTAATTTTAGAAAATGACATGCCAGCAAGTATTAAAGATATTAGTGGACCGCTAGGTCAGGTATGGTTAGTAGAGCATGTAATGATTAATGATAAGGCTTATTCTCTTGCCGCAGTAGAAAAAAATGTATTACAAAAAATGGGTGATCCTCGCATTCACTTTGCAATCAATTGTGCTAGTTTCTCCTGTCCTAAACTTCAAAACACTGCTTTTACAGCTGCAAATTTGAACTCCTTAATGGATAAAGCCGCTGAAGAATTTATTAACTCAGATAAAAACGATTTGTCTGATGTGGCAAATCCACGTTTGAGTAAAATATTTGACTGGTATAAAAGTGATTTTACAGACACAGGTGTTACCATTATCGAATACATCAATAAATATGCAAATAGTGCGATATTAAAAGATGCTTCCATATCTTACAAGGATTATGATTGGTCTTTAAATAAACAATAAGATAAAAACCACTTTTACTTCCTTATCGTAGCTATAGTATGATTAGCATTATTATACCTGTTCTTAATGAAGAGCATTCTATTTATCAGTTATTGACGCATTTGGTTGAGAAATCAAGTGATGTCAATACAATAGAAATCATTGTCATAGATGGTCATAGTATAGACAATACAGATGGTCAGGTTTCCGCTTTCGCGAAAGCGAATCCATCACTATCTCTACAGTTTCATACAGCCTCAAAAGGTCGTGGCTCACAAATGCATGCAGGATCGCAAATCGCAAATGGTGAAATCCTTTATTTTCTTCATGCAGATTCTTTTCCGCCTCAAGATTATGATAAGTATATCATTCAAGCCGTTTCTCAGGGAAATCCAGCAGGCTGTTTCCGTATGCGATTTATGAGTTGGAATTGGTGGTTAATCATTATAGGGTGGTTTACTAGATTCTCATGGCGTGCCAGTCGTGGTGGTGATCAATCACAGTATATTACTAAAGAGTTATATGAAAAGATAGGTGGCTATAATACAGAGATTCCTATCTATGAAGACTATGATTTAATCCATAGATTATACGATCACGGAGCCTATTATGTGATTCCTAAATGGTTAAAAACCAGTGCTAGACGTTATGAAGAAATAGGCGTTTATAAACTACAATGGTTTTATATCACTATTTATTGGAAGAAGCGTAATGGCGCTACTATAGATGAGATCTATGAGTATTATTTAAAATGGTGCCAGACCAGCGAGCTACAAAAGTCTAGTAGTCAGAACTAGGTCTAGGCCTCGCCATTCCACTCTGCATAAAACTGATTGAGGAAACCTTCCATATAATCATGTCGCTCTTGTGCCAGTTGTTTACCAGTTGAGGTATTCATGCGGTCTTTTAAAAGCAATAATTTTTCATAGAAATGGTTGAGTGTAGGAGCAGTACTTTTTTTGTATTGCTCTACAGTCATGTTCAAATCTGGTTTGATGTCTGGATTATAGATTGTTCTATTTTTAAAACCACCATAATTAAAGGTGCGTGCAATTCCTATTGCGCCCAGCGCATCAAGTCTATCAGCATCTTGAATAATATCCAGCTCTTTACTTTTAAATTTTTGTTCTTGATGTCCACCTTTAAAAGAAATGTATTTAATAATTTTCTCTACATGTAGAATGATATCTTCAGATAGGTTTTGTTCTTCTAGAAATTTGCGAGCTACTTGAGGTCCTATCGTATCATCTCCATCATGGAATTTAGAATCTGCGATATCGTGGAGTAGGGCACCTAGTTCTATGATAAACAAATCTGCGTTTTCTTCACTAGCAGCGATGAGCTTAGCATTTTTCCATACACGTTCTATATGAAACCAGTCGTGACCACCTTCAGCATTGTGGAGTTGTTCTTTTACAAAATTGATGGTAGATAGGATGATGTGCTGCTTATTCATACGGTAAAGATACTACTCAGCTATAATCTTTCCTGCTCTTTTGAAAGCGTTGTAGAAAGCGGTGTCTTGTTTGAGGTTAACTATTTTTTCAAAATAGCGATGATTTACAGAATCTCTGAATATCGGAATAACATTTCTCTTTGAAGGTATAATATTGTCAGATGTTGGGCCAATAAAACCATCTTTCTTTTGAGGTATTTTTTCCTCGGCATAAAAGATGTCACATCCAGAGGTGAAATAAGCATTTCCTATATACCATCTAGACATCATACTTGCTTTATAAAAATACATTATTGGTTCTTTATTAGACGTAATAACTAATTGAACATCTGGATGGTCGTCTTTCAACTTATTTGGAGCAGAAAGTAAATTACAAGCTTCTTCTTTTAAGAATAATTCTGCCTTAATAAAGTCAAAACCTAGAATTTGTTCATTCGATATGATCGGAGTTGATTTTAAATCACCTGATTCAGCTGTAAAACCTCCATTAGGTGTCCAATTTCCATCTGCCGTTCTACGTATTATATCTTGATAACGCTGAGTGAATTCGGGATCTTTTTCGGTCATTTCTTTTGTGAAAACGACAGCTTCTCCTTCGTAACTAGCAATTCTTTTATTGAGTTGGTAAATCTCAATCAATGGTTTAGGTTCCTTTACCTTTTCAGTACATGAGATACCTAGGATGAAAACAAAAAGAATGGACAGTATACGCATCATATAAAAGTAACGAAAACTCATTAAATAAATTACCCAAACTAAACTTTCAATATTTATTGAAAGTTTAAAATATTAGTGTATATTTGTAGTATGAAATTAGAAGAAGGAAAATATAAATTTATACAGGCTTGGGGTTCTTTAGGTAGTTCTTGGGGAATCTCAAAGTCTATGGCGCAAATACATGCCTTGTTACTTTCTTCTCAAGATGGATTAAGTACTGACGAGATTATGGAGCAAGTACAACTCTCTAGAGGTAATGTGAACACCAACGTACGTGAACTTATCAATTGGAGACTGGTGCGCAAAGAAACAGTGCTAGGGGAACGCAAAGAGTTTTTTGTTGCGATACACGATGTGCATACCATCGCACAAAATATTATGGAAGAACGTAAAAGACGCGAGCTAGAACCTGTACGTCGATTACTCAACGAGCTCATCAACACTAAAATTGAAGGTGATGAAAAAGAAGTCGCTCACTTCCAAACACTACTTGCAGATCTTGCAGATTTTGTACACCAAATGGAAAACCTAACCAACTTAATGACTAAAATCAATAACAATAATTACATGAAAAAATTAATCAAGGCGATTTCCTAGCCTTTTTTATTTCAATAAAACTTTCAGTTTTTTCTGAAAGTTTAAAAACTACACTATTATGAAAACAATGTATCGAGTAAATCTGGTCTTAATAATCCTCAATTTATTTTTATTTCTCATTCCTTTTTTCGGACTGTTATTTATGATACCACTTGGAGCGGTTCAGGTGGTATGTAGTCTGTGGTTGCTCAGTCAATATAAAAGAACATCTAGTTCTATACAATGGATGAATAAATCACACTTATTGCTTACCGCATTAACACTAGGTACTATGTTCTTAGTAGGTAAAGACTATGTGCACTTCAGTTCTAATATGGAAGAAATGGTATTTATTCTAGGGATGATAATTTCTGGTTTTTTAGGTATCTACTTTATGTACATCACTTACAGGTGTTATATAGAGAATGAAGAACAATTATCACTAATCACTAAATAGCTATATCATGATCAAAAATCACAAACTTCTTATAGATCAACATTGTCCCATGTGTGCGGCTTATGGTAGCACTTTTACTAAACTTAACATGGTAGATGGAAATACGATTGATCCTTATCAAATCATTGATGAAGAACACACACAGCATATAGATATGGACAGAGCAACCAACGAAATCGCACTGCATAACACAAAAACTAAAGAAACTAAATATGGTCTGGACGCTATGTTTCATATAGTGTCTCAAGGACAACAATGGATTAAGGATATTTTATACTTTCCACTGTTTTTTATACCATTAAAATATCTCTATAAACTCATTACTTATAATCGCAAGGTCATTGTAGGTGGTACTTCTTTTCATCAAGGAGAACGCGCTTGTAATCCAGATAGAAATTTATTTTATAGAAGTCTTTTCATAGGATTAAGCGCTTGGTTTACCGCTGTGGTTCTCAATAGCTATTTCGGTCTGGTAGGTCAGTATTTTGGTTTTGAATCGCCGTGGTATATAGAGTATTTTATCTGTTTTGGACAGATCGCTTGGCAAGGAATCATGATTCAGTTCATCGCTCCTAAAAACGGTTGGGATTATTTAGGAAACATGAGTGCGGTATCTGCTTTAGGTGGTGTATTATTATTGCCTGTGTTATTGCTCACTTCTTTTGTAACCTTGAGCGGTTATGCGCTTCTAGGTGTATTTGGACTGGTAGTAGGTGTGATGTTAATGGAACACGTGCGTCGCTGTAAATCTATGCAACTCGGCTGGTGGCCTACTATTTCTTGGGTCTTGTATCGCAATTTAGTACTCGTCCTTTTTACTTTAATGATCTTATCATGAAAATAATTATCGCAGGTGGCACGGGATTTCTAGGTATTTCACTGTCGCAATATTTTGAGAATAGAGGAGATGAGGTGATTACGCTTTCGCGAAAGCGTGATCCTCAAACCACTTACTGGAATGGTAAAGATCTAGGAGAGTGGACTGCCCATTTAGAAAATGCAGATGTACTCATCAACCTCTCGGGAAAATCAGTAGATTGCAGATATACTAATGCTAATAAAAAAGTAATATTAAGTTCGCGCATCGATAGCACTAGAGTTCTGAATTTAGCGATGACCAATGCTATCAACAAGCCAAAGGTGTTTTTAAACGCAAGTACCGCAACCATCTATATCCATTCTGAAACGCAAATGAATACTGAAGAAAATGGTATTATAGGTGACGACTTCTCTATGGGAATAGGCAAGGCATGGGAAAAGGAATTCTTTTCAACCACTATTGAAGGTGTGCGCAAAGTAGCGTTGAGAACCTCAATCGTTTTAGGAAATGATGGTGGTGCATTGCCTAAAATGAAAGCTATTACTAGAGTAGGAATGGGCGGTAAAAATGGTCGTGGTAATCAGTTTGTAAGCTGGATTCATATCAATGATTTTTGTAGATCTATTGATTTTTTAATTCAATCTAATTTGGAAGGTGTAGTAAACATCACCGCACCTAAGCCAGAAACAAATACAGATTTTATGAGGCAATTGCGTAAATCTATGAATATACCATTCGGTATCTCGCAACCTATTTGGTTACTAGAATTAGGGACATCCATTATAGGAACAGAAACAGAGCTGCTTTTAAAAAGTCGTAATGTGTATCCGCAACGCTTGCTGGATGCTGGGTTTCAGTTTAACTATGATAATATAGGTCTTTGTTTAAAGGATCTTAGTTAAGCTTATATTCTACATAGTAAGCAGGATCTGTTTGAATAACAGATTTATCTGAAGGTAGTTTTAAAACTTGTTTTGATGCTGTTGGATTTATAAGTACTATTTCATCATCGATTACAATGCGTATGGGTAACTTAAAGTTGTCTACTATATTTTCCCAGTGATAACTTAATTTGTTTTTTTTCTTTTTGAGAACCAGTTTAGGGATTTTGGTATTTCTTAAATACTGATTAAAAAAGCCTTCTAAATCTTGACCTATAGATTGAGATAAAAAATCTTCAATATCTTGAGTGGAGACAGTACTGTGATAGAAAACTTTATTCATGTCTCGCAATATTTTGCGCCATTGATCTTTATCATTCACCAGCATTCTTAAGGTATGTATCATGTTTGCACCTTTGTAATACATGTCGCCAGATCCTTCGTGGTTCACGTCATATTCACCTATCAATGGTCTGTCATTTCTAATGCTGCGTCTGGTACCTATTACATATTCATTTGCTGCTGTAGTACCATAGTGAAAATCCAGGAATAAACTTTCGCTATAAGCGGTAAAGCTCTCATGAATCCACATGTCTGCGATATCTTTATTGGTAATATTATTTGCAAACCACTCATGCCCAGATTCATGTATAATAATAAAATCAAACTTCATTCCCCAACCTGTACCAGATAAATCTCTTCCCAGATAACCATTTCTAAAACGATTCCCGTACGTCACAGAACTTTGATGTTCCATGCCCAGATATGGAACTTCAACCAGTTTAAAACTATCTTCATAGAATGGATAAGGCCCGAACCAGTGTTCAAACGCTTCCATCATTCTTGTGGCATCTTTAAATTGTTCTTGAGCTTTCTCTAGATTGTCACGCAGCACAAAGTAATTCATATCTAGATCACCTTTTTCTCCTTGATATACTTCATTAAAATTAACAAAGTCGCCTATGTTAATATTGACCCCATAATTATTAATAGGATTTTTTACAAACCAGTGATAGGTTGTGGTATTGTCATCTTTAGGTTCTGTTTTAATCAATCGACCATTAGAAACATTCATGAGTGGATTAGGTACATTAACACGTATAGCCATGCTATCAACCTCTTGATACATATGATCTTTATTAGGCCACCATACACTAGCGCCCAATCCTTGACAAGAAGAAGCCACAAAGTCATTACCATTTCTGTCTTTTTTCCATGATATTCCTCCATCCCAAGGAGCATTTCTAGCCTCGCGAGGATTACCTTCATAAAAAACTTGAACTTGGTTAATCATACCAGGCAATTGTTCTTTAGTCAGTTTTATAAAGTGAGCATTTCCCTCGTGTCTTATTTCAAGATCGCGCCCATCTTGAACAGCCCTAGTCATATTTAGTGGTGATTGTAAATCGACCTGTAAGACATTATTAGGTTGCAGTACTTTATAATGTATCGTATTAGATCCAGCTATATATTTATCTGCTGGTGTAACTTTTATATCGAGATCATAATAGGTGATATCCCACCAGGCGCGTTCAGGCGTGATCGAGCCACGTAAACTGTCTTGATGTGTGAATCCTTTTTTATTCTGACCTAGTTGAGCATGGTTTAAATGAGCCATGGCAACAATAAAAAATACCTTAAATATCGATTTTAAATGAGCCATATTTTTAATTTCTAATCTGTAAATAATTTTTTGCTACAACCTTTTCACCTTCTTTCCCTTGTGTTGTAAAGCGTTTTGAGAAGTCGCGATGTCTACTATCTTCTGCATGGTGTTTCCATAAAAAACCACCTGCAAACCATTCTTCTTTCCAAACGGCATCATATAAACCTTGTAAAAGAATTGCTTGTGCTTTTTGATTTTCTAATCGGTCTTCACCAGCATTTTTCCATGGTTCAAGGCCAGCATAGTCTGCACTTATATATCCATACTCAGCAAAAAGAATTTTTTTATTCAGCTTTCGCGAAAGCTTGCTTAACTCATCCACCCATTTTTTCCATGACTCTTGAATGGTAAGTGGATGAGGAGTTTTTTCTTTACTTACGGGAAAATAAGCATCAACGCCTATGTAGTCTAGTTGCTCCCAAAAGTGAACGTTTTTATAGCTATCCCAATTTCCTGCATAGGTCAGTTTTCCTTTGTAGATACTACGAATCTTATGAATCAGTTGATCCCAATATTGGGGTCTTAGTTCAACAAAAGAATCTAATTCGGTACCTATACAAAACATTGCGACATTTTCACTAGCTGCTATATTTACAAATTTCATGATATAATCTGTGTAGCTGTCTTCTAGGACTTTCCAATCATCTTCTGTTTTTAAATTAATTTCACCGGTGTATGATCCACGACCTATCCATATTTGTGGTTTAAGTAATACGTCTAGATTTTGATCATTCATATGTTTTATGGTGGCTTTTACACCAGTAGGTTTCTCGCCCCACCAACCACGTTCTTCTTCATAGTTCACTTGTGGCTCTTCTAAACTGCGCATCCATGCATATGGTACAATAACCGCATAATTTGCATTATAATTTTTAATAGGTGTAATGCCAGTAGAGTCTATAGGATTGCGAGTTGCTACTAACGTAATCCCATTAATTTTTTCTTCTTTCTGTAAATCTTGACTATTGCAAGAAGTAATGGTGACTAATAATAAAAGATAAAAGAGTGATCTCATAAATGATGTTCTATGTGGAGCTGTAAATATAGAGCCTAACTTTGATTCAAGCTCCAGTCGTATTTTTTAAATTCTAGACTAAAGCCCGCTGGAATCGTTTTATCAGTATACTTATTGATAAAATTTAAGACTGTCTTATACTTCTTAAAATCGGACTGATACCAGTCAAATATTTTAGAAACAGACGCTGTTTTCTCATGCATGTCAATGGTTATGAACTTAGAGTTATTGAGTGTTGTTTTAGTTATTTTGTCTAGTCTAGACTCTATATTCTGACCGTTAAAAATAGTATCTTTAAGTGGTGGGCAAGAAATAGCACCACACACTAAAGCAAAATGTAATCTTGCATCTGGAAATTTTTTAAAAAGCCAATTTTTTTCCAGATCATTGAGCGTTAAAGACTTTCCAGCTATCTGATGTTTAATTTTATCAAAAAAGCCATCGATATCCTTAACTGATGATGTAGGGTAGTTTTCTACAATAGAAATAATGACAGTCATGTTGTAAGCATTAATTAAAAAGGCTTTAAGTTCTTGTGGGCTTAGCTCATCGAGCTTAGTTTTTGAGAGACTTTCTTTTAAAATATCAATAGTTTTCGTGTCCTCTTTAAGGTTTTTATAATCTACTAGACCACCACGCACATATGAATTGAGAACATATTGAGAACGTTGCTGAAACACATCTAGTTGTGCACTCATCATTAATGATGTCAGTAAAATGAGAAATGTGATGTTTATGTGAACTCTTTTATGCATTATTGTTTAAATTGAGATTCTATTTATCAAATGTACATGTAGGCAAAAATCAATAATTGAGCCAACTAGTTAAAGTTACACTTTAAGAGGTTTATAATACTAAAAAGTATGCAAAGACTCTTAAAAGGGAATTATGTACTACTATCTAGGGTAAATGCATAAAGCAACAACTGATAACAAATCTTTAATTTGTCGTCACCAACTAAAATCACCACTTATGGAACATATCGTCATTATAGGAAATGGTATCGCTGGAGTTACTGCAGCTAGACATATCCGTAAATTGTCTGATAAAAGAATAACAATCATCAGTGCCGAGTCTGAGTTTTTCTTTTCTCGTACAGCATTGATGTATGTCTACATGGGGCATATGAAATTTGAGCATACTCAACCTTATGAGAATGATTTTTGGGCAAAAAATCGTATCGAATTAGTGCATGACTATGTACACACGGTAGAAACAGATGCAAAAAAAGTTCATCTCAACTCTGGTAGAGATATTATGTATGATAAGCTTATTCTTGCCACAGGTTCTATTTCTAATAAATTTGGATGGCCAGGTCAGGACTTAGAAGGTGTGCAAGGGCTGGTGTCTAGACAAGATCTAGAACAACTAGAAATAAGTGCTCCTAACAATAAAGTATGTAAAAGAGCTGTGATTATAGGTGGTGGATTAATAGGTGTAGAGCTCGCAGAGATGATGGCATCTAGACAAATACCTGTCACTTTTTTAATAAGAGAAAAAGGCTTTTGGAGCGGTGTCTTACCTATGTCTAATGCCGAAATGATTTCACGTCACGTAAGATCACACCACATTGATTTGAGAGAAGAAGAGGAAATGGCAGAGATCATAGCCGATGATGCTGGTAAAGTAAAGGCTGTTATTACTAAAAAAGGAGAAACTATTCCCTGCGGTTTCGTAGGACTGTGCGCTGGTGTAAGGCCACGTATAAGTTTTTTAGAAAACTCGGGTATTGAGTTGCAACGTGGTATCATGGTTGATCGTCATTTAGAAACTAGTGTAAAAGACGTTTATGCGATAGGTGATTGTGCGCAGCAAAGAGACCCAGTAGGTGAACGTAAGCCTATTGAAGCTGTTTGGTATACTGGTAGAATGATGGGAGAAGCACTTGCGCAAACCTTATGTGGTAACCCAACAGAATGGAATCCAGGACACTGGTTTAATAGTGCAAAGTTTTTTGATATTGAATATCAGACCTATGGTTGGGTATGGAGTAAGCCTAAAGAAGGACATGATCATTTTCACTGGCAGCATGCTGATAATAAAAGAGCAGTTACTATCGAATATGACCTCGTTACGAGAAAATTTATAGGTATTAACACCTTTGGTATACGTATGAAACACCAAGTTTTTGATCAATGGTTAACTGAATCTAAAACAGTAGATGAGGTAGTAGCAAATCTTAATAAAGCTTGTTTTAATCCAGAGTTTTTTAAGAGACCTTTCCAAGAAATAAAACAGGCTTTCTCATCTAGTCAACACGTTAAAGCCTAATTTAATTAATAATATCACAATCTTAAATTCATTTGTTTTTAAGTATTGAAAACTATATAACTATGAGTGTATATCAAAGAAACATGTCTTTAACTGGTGAGCCGCCTAAAGCATTAAGTACTACAGAAAAGATAGCTAGTGCTATAGGTATGGTAGGTCTATTTATTCTAATACTTGCCTTCTTTAATGTTAACCTACCATGGAAAGGTGCCTGGTTAACTGCTGCGCTAGTACTTATCTCTGGTGGTGTTATCGCTTTTGCCAGAGCTCAGTATGCTCATAAACAGGCTGGTATTAAAAATGATGGTGTTTGGTTTAAAGACTTGTCTAGTCGTGGTTTTTGGGGTTGGGTACTCGCTATCTTCCTCACCTCTTTTTATATCGTTTTATATTTCTTTCCAGCAACTCTAGGTCAAGGGACCGATGGAGCGGCAAATACTGGTCTTATAGGCTTATTTGATCCATTATCGTATTTGCTAAAAGGACAAGCAGCGAGTCAGTGGTTTGTTTATGGAACCTTGTATACGGTCGCTATTTTATCATTTGGTATCAAGTTTATTTTAAAATATCGTCATAATAGTTACGAGGTGATTCGTACTGGTAGTGTGATGTTTTTTCAAACCACATTTGCATTTCTAATTCCAGAGATTATGGCTGGATTAAATAGCACCAAAGATTTACCATACTACGATTTGAAAAATGTCTGGCCTCTTAATTATTATTTATTTGAACAGTGGAATGTAAATGCATTATTAGTAAATGGCAGTCTTGGGATGACGATGTTATTATTTGGTGTTGCTTCTATACTAGTAATAACTCCTATACTAACCTACAAATTTGGTAAAAGATGGTATTGTAGCTGGGTTTGTGGTTGTGGTGGTCTGGCAGAAACTGCCGGAGATTCTTTCCGTCAATTGTCTGATAAATCTACCAGTGCTTGGAAAATTGAACGTTGGTTAGTGCATAGCGTTTTAGTCTTTGCAGTGATCTCTACTGTTGGGATTGTTCACTCCTATTTGCCTAAAAACAATATCTATAAAATATGGGAAGATGGTACAGTCGTTAAACAATACGAGACCTTTTTTACTCAATCTAATTTTTTGATATTGGTAGGTGTAGGGCTTACTGTAATATTTGCTTTGATATGGATATTCAGAAGAAACGAGTTAAAACAAGATGCTCGTTATGGTGCTATAGGGTTTCTATTTACCATTCTAGCCTTTATAGGGATTCACTTTATGGCTGGGACAGAAAATCTGTTTTTCTTTAATCATGGAGCAGTAAAATCTGCATATGGATTTTTAATAGGTGCAGTGTTCTCAGGTGTTATAGGGACTGGTTTTTATCCTATTTTAGGTAATAGAGCTTGGTGTCGTTTCGGTTGTCCTATGGCGGCGATATTAGGGCTGCAACAGCGTTTGTTTTCTAAATTTAGAATTACTACTAATGGTGGTCAGTGTATCTCTTGCGGTAACTGTTCTACTTATTGTGAAATGGGAATTGACGTGCGCAGTTATGCCCAAAAAGGTGAAAACATCGTTCGTGCTAGTTGTGTAGGATGTGGAATTTGTAGTGCCGTGTGTCCACGTGGTGTATTAAAACTAGAGAATGGGCCGTTAGAAGGTCGTATTAATAGTGAAGCAGTTCTTCTAGGGCAAGAGCCAGATTTGATGGAGTTATTAAGTAATAATAAGAAATAAGATTGACAGTTTTACGCTTTCGCGAAAGCGTAATAACCTAACTATCTTTCTGATACAATAGCTTTTATAATCATCGGTGCATGCACGCGACTGTTCTCTATAAACCATTTATGAGTCTCGAGTCCACCGCATATAACACCAGCTAGATAAATACCTTTTACATTAGTTTCCATAGTATGGGAATCATATACTGGAATTTTATGAGGTCCAGAAAGTTGTATGCCTATTGATTTTAAAAACTCAAAGTTAGGTTGATAACCGGTAAGGGCTAGTACTTGATCATTTGCAATAGTGTGAGTTTTACCATCTTTTGTAAACGTTACAGTGGTTTCATCAATACGTGTAAGTGTGGCATTAAAATGCGCTTTAATACTGCCTTCCTCAATACGGTTAATAATATCTGGGCGTACCCAATATTTAACTCGATCACCTATCTGTTCTCCACGTACAATCATGGTGACTTTTCCACCTTTTCTGTAAATTTCTAACGCTGCATCTACTGCACTATTACTAGCACCTATAACTACTGTTTCTAAAAATGCATATGCGTGTGGATCGTGGTAATAATGGTTTAATTTATCTAGATCTTCTCCTGGTATATTTAATTTTACCGGAATGTCATAGAACCCAGTGGCGATGATGATATGCTTACTAAAATATTCATCTTTTGAGGTCGTAATCGTAAACTCTACGTCTTTAGTAACAGCCATTACTTTTTCATAAAGGCGCATCTCTAGCTTTTTAGATGTTGCTATACGACGATAATATTCTAGCGATTCTTGTTTGCTAGGTTTAGACTCTTTAGATATAAATGGAACTTCATCAATTTCAAGCTTTTCACTAGTCGAGAAGAAATTCATGTTTACTGGATAATGATATAGCGAGTTCACCAGTGCACCTTTTTCTATAATAAGATAGCGTAAACCAGCTTTTTGTGCCTCTAGTCCACAGGCTAAACCTATAGGACCAGCACCTATAATTATAACATCATAAATGATTTTGCTATCCATTAATATATAAGTCGATGTTAGTCGATATCATTACTCTAGATGGAAGGATTAACCATGCTTTTAAGTCCAGCTATGGTAGCGACTTGATCACTTGATTTAAACACATAACTACCTGCTACTAGCACATCTGCACCAGCATCTACAAGTTGTTTTGCATTTTTATCCGTAACACCACCATCTATTTCTATAAGAGTATCGGCACCTTTTTCAGTAATCATGTTTTTAAGCTCCTTTACTTTATCATAAGTATTTTCAATAAAGCTTTGACCACCGAAACCTGGATTCACACTCATGATACATACCATGTCTATATCTTTAATCGTGTCTTTCAATAAACCCACAGAAGTATGAGGATTTAACGCTACACCAGCCTTCATTCCATGAGATTTAATCAACTGTAGTGTTCTATGTAAATGTGTACACGCTTCATAATGTACTGTAAGAATATCACAACCTAAATCTGCAAAGGTCTTTACATAACGGTCAGGATCAACGATCATTAAATGACAATCTATAGTTTTGGTCGCGTGCTTTGCGATATCTCTTAAAACCGGCATCCCAAAAGAAATATTAGGAACAAAAACACCGTCCATAATATCAATGTGAAACCAGTCAGCCTCAGAACGATTGATCATTTCTACATCACGTTGTAGGTTAGCAAAATCTGCGGCAAGTACTGATGGTGCGATAAGTTTAGACATCTTGTGTGTTTTAAAGTTTTGCAAATTTAGGTTTTTGATTTCGCTTTGGCGAAAGCGAAACATTAATATTTGTGTTCAAATAAAACTAAGACTTTGTGAAATGTGCAAACACTTATGTTGTGATTTGCTTTTCACACCATTTTAAACTGCTTAATCACAATACTTTTAGTTAAAACTATTACATGATAAATTTAATTCGACTAACGATTAAAAGCTGTTTATTTATATTCTTAATTTTTCTTAACAGTTGCTATTCGGCAAATGGTTTGTTACGAGAAGCTAAAAAGGAAAATCAAGAAATAGTTAGTGATGATATTGAGGGTTTATGGAGTAATTCTAATAAAGACCGTCCTTATTTTGACCTACACAGAATTCTCAAAGAAAATATCACTTGGGATATAGAGCGAGATACAACTAAAGGAACAACTATAAAACTTAAGAAAATTGATGATCAAACTATTGAAGTCTTTAAGATTAAAAACGATTTAATAGTGGATCAATTTTATTTAAAGGGTGTTTTTGAAATGAAATGTTTTGTAGTAGATAGAAATTTAAAATTATTCCCTTTTTTCCCAATTTATTATGTGCATTTAGAGCGCAAAACAGTGATAGGAATCAATAATTCAGATCAACTTGTAGTTGCGTCAGGTTTAAATCGAAGTGCTATGATTGTAGTAATGGCTGGTGGTAAGAATTATAAGAGCATAACAACACATGATCGAATAAAGTCATGATTCAGCTTTTGGGAATGTGAATTAAATAACAAAAAAATGCCTCTTGAAATTTCAAGAGGCATTTTAAATTTATTTTTTTTCGCAAAAGCGAAACAAAAATCTAATTACTCAGATTTAGAGTCATTATCACGACGTGGTCTATCATCTCTACGACGGTCGTCACGTCTTCCTCCACGGCGATCGTTAGAACGACTGTCATCACGCTTGCGTGGTGGACGCTCTACCCAACCTTCTGGTTTTGGCATACATTCTTTACGAGATACTTTTTGCTTTTTAGTACGTGGATCTACACCCATGTATTTTACATCTAGTACATCTCCTACTTTAAGAACTGTAGATGGATCTTCAATACGCTTGTAATCAAATTCACTTACGTGAAGTAAAGTTTCTTTACCAGGACGTAATTCTACTACAGCACCAAAGTCTAGCATTTTCACAACTTTAACACTGTATACTTCACCAACTGTTGGCTCAAAAATAATATTTCTGATTTTTTCTAGAGCAGCGTCAATCTTAGCACGATCTGTACCAGCAATCTCGATAACACCCATATCACCATCTTCCTTGATGTTGATGACAGTTTCTGTTTCTTTTTGCATCTCTTGAATAACTTTTCCACCAGGTCCTATTACAGCACCGATGAATTTACCTTCGATCTCTAAAGATTCCATTTTAGGAGCATGTGGTTTCACATCTGCAGCAGGTGCAGGGATAGTGTCCGTTAGTTTTCCTAATATGTGCATACGACCATCTCTAGCCTGCATTAAAGCATTAGTAAGGATTTCATAAGAAAGGCCTTTTACTTTAATATCCATTTGACAAGCTGTGATACCATCTTCTGTACCTGTAACTTTAAAGTCCATGTCTCCTAAGTGATCTTCATCACCTAATATATCGGAAAGTACGGCATAGTTACTACCATCAGTAATCAATCCCATAGCGATTCCAGAAACTGGCTTTTTCATAGGTAAACCAGCATCCATAAGAGCCATTGTACCAGCACAAACTGTTGCCATAGAAGAGGAACCGTTAGATTCTAGTACTTCAGATACTACTCTTACTGTATAAGGAAGGTCTTCTGGTAACATTTTCTTTAATGCACGTTGTGCAAGGTTACCGTGACCTATCTCTCTTCTAGAAGTACCTCTTAATGGGCGAGCTTCTCCAGTTGAAAATGGTGGGAAGTTATAGTGTAGGTAGAAGCGCTCTTCTCCTTCTTGTGACGCCATGTCTATAACATTTGCATCTCTAGAAGTTCCTAAAGTTACTGTAGCAAGCGCTTGAGTTTCTCCACGAGAGAAAATTGCACTACCGTGTGTAGATGGAAGGTAATCTACCTCACACCATATATCACGTATGTCTGTAGTCTTACGACCATCTAAACGTATACCTTCATTAAGTAGTACATCACGTACTGCCTTTTTGTGTGTTTTGTTGAAATATTTAGAGATTAGATCTCCATTTTCAGCTTGATCCTCTTCTGAGAAAGTTGCTTTAATTTCTTCTTTAATTTCAGAGAATGCTGCGCTACGTTCGTGCTTTGCACTTCCTTTTTTAGCAACATCGTACACTTTTTGGTAAGCTAATTCTGCAACCTTAGCCTCGATATCCGCATCTTCTTTTTCTCCTTCGTACTCACGTACTTCTTTTTTACCTACTTGCTCTGCAAGGGCAACTTGAGCAGCACATTGATCCTTGATAGCTTCGTGAGCGGCTTTAATGGCAGCGATCATTTCTTCTTCAGAGATCTCTTCCATTTCACCTTCTACCATCATTACAGAGTCTGCACTAGCACCTATCATCATCTCTAGGTCTGCAGCTTCTAATTGAGCATAACTTGGGTTGATTACAAATTCACCATCTACACGTGCAACGCGTACTTCAGAAATAGGACATTCAAATGGTAAATCAGATAATTGTATTGCAGCACTCGCCGCAAGACCAGCCATAGCGTCTGGCATTACTTCTGGGTCATGAGACATCAACTGAATCATTACCTGAACCTCTGCATGGTAATCTTTAGGGAATAATGGACGTAATACACGGTCCACTAAACGCATAGTAAGTACTTCTCCATCATTAGGACGTGCCTCACGCTTGAAGAATCCACCAGGATATTTACCGGCAGCGGCAAATTTCTCACGGTAATCTACAGTAAGTGGAAGAAAATCTAGTCCAGTAGATTTGTAGCTGGACACTACAGTTCCTAGAAGCATTGCTTTACCACATGTGATCACAACAGATCCATGTGCTTGTTTTGCAAGCGCTCCAGTTTCGATAGTGATATCTGGCCCATTAGCCATTTTAATCACTTGTTTAAAAACTTGTGGTTTCATAAATATAGTTAAACGTTAATCTCAAGTTGTGAGTAGAGAAGATGTTTACTTTGTGAGAAACCAGCTTTTGTAATGTCGCGATGATTTGTTTTAATTCTGCTTTCGCGAAAGCGGAATAGAGATAAGCTCTCCTACTTATATAAAATAAAAAAGGGGACACAAGGTCCCCAATTCTTTACTTTCTAATACCTAAGTCCTTAATCAACTCACGATAAGCAACGATATCTTTCTTCATTTTGTAATCAAGAAGAGAACGTCTTTTACCTACCAGTTTCACTAGACTACGCTCTGTATTGTAGTCATGACGGTTGTTTTTAAGGTGTCCTGTTAAATAGTTAATACGGTAAGTGAATAATGCGATTTGCGCATCAGTGTTACCTGTATCGTTTGCGTCTTTTCCGTACTTTGCGAAAATCTCTGCTTTTTTTTCTGGAGCTAAATACATGCCAAAATTATTTTATAATGAATATTATGTACGTCAGATGATCTGACTTCACGATAAGACTTGTTCTTAAAGTGGCTGCAAAGATACACTTTTAATTAAATCCAATTACTCTATAAATATCTTTAAATTAAAAACGCCTGTGATTTAAAATTACAGGCGTTTTATAAATTTAAATTTTCAGTGCTAAACGATTGGTACCTCTCTATTAAGTATCAAGTTCAAGTAAAGATTCACTTTCTCTTTCAACTCATGTCTAGGCACGATAAAGTCTAGGAACCCTTTTTCTAGTAAGAACTCTGCAGTTTGAAAACCTTCTGGTAATTCCTTACCGGTAGTGTCTCTTACTACACGTGGTCCTGCAAATGCGATTAGTGCACCAGGTTCTCCTATATTGATATCACCTAGCATCGCAAATGATGCTGTGGTACCACCGGTAGTAGGGTCTGTACAAAGTGATACATAAGGTATTCCTGCATCTGCCAGTTGTGCGAGTTTGGAACTAGTTTTTGCTAATTGCATTAATGATAATGCGGCTTCCATCATACGAGCACCACCAGACTTTGATATGATCATAAATGGAATGTTGTTTTTTAAAGAATAGTCTGCTGCACGAGCGATTTTTTCTCCTACAACACTACCCATTGATCCACCTATGAATCCAAAATCCATACAGGCAACAACTAGGTCATGTCCACCAGATTTACCAACAGCAGTTCTTACTGCATCTTTTAATCCTGATTTTTTCTTTGCGTCTTCTAGACGATCCACATATTTTTTTGAGTCCTCAAATTTTAATGGGTCCTTTGAAGTCATTTTTGCATTAAGTTCTTTGAACTTATTATCGTCAAAAAGGATTTCAAAATATTCATTACTACCTATGCGCACGTGGTATCCATCTTCTGGACTTACGTAGTAATTATTCTTTAATTGCTCTGCGTCTACAATTTTACCAGTCGGTGATTTATACCACAGACCTTTAGGTGTATCTTTCTTTGCCTCAGTAGGCGTAGTGATTCCTTTTTTATCTCTTTTAAACCAAGCCATATCTTTTTCCATAAAAAAAGCATTTAAATCATTAATGATTTAAATGCTCGGGTTGTTCTATAATGTATTGATGTTGTTTAAGTCTTCAAAGGCAGCTTTTAAGCGTGCTTTAAAACTTTCTTCACCTACGCGTAACCATTTGCGTGGATCATAGTATTTTTTATTTGGAGCATCTGCTCCAGTCGGATTTCCTATTTGTGATAGTAAAAAATCATTGTTTGTATCCATATAACCTTTTACACCTGTAGCAAAAGCCCATTGTAAATCGGTATCGATGTTCATTTTTACAACACCATAACCTATTGCTTCTCTAATTTCTTCTAGTGTTGAACCTGATCCGCCATGAAATACAAAGTCGATATGATTGTGCTCAACGCCATACTTTTGGGTGATATATTCTTGTGAATTCCTTAAAATCTTAGGAGTTAATTTTACATTCCCAGGTTTATATACACCGTGTACGTTACCAAATGCTGCTGCGATGGTAAAACGGTCACTTACTTTTTTTAGCTCTTCATAAGCATATGCTACCTCTTCTGGTTGAGTGTATAATTTTGATTCATCAACATCACTATTATCGACACCATCTTCTTCACCACCGGTAATACCTAATTCTATTTCTAGAGTCATGTCCATTTTAGACATGCGTTCTAGATATCTTTTACAGATTTCGATATTCTCTTCAAGTGGTTCTTCACTAAGGTCAATCATGTGAGAAGAGTATAGTGATTTACCGCTTTCGCGAAAGCGAGTTTCACTAGCATCTAGTAATCCATCGATCCAAGGAAGTAATTTTTTTGCACAGTGGTCTGTGTGAAGTATTACAGTAGCTCCATATGCTTCTGCTAGTCTATGAACATGTTCTGCTCCAGCGATTCCTCCAAGAATAGCAGCACGATGACCATCATTGTTAAGTCCTTTACCAGCGTTGAATACACTTCCTCCATTTGAGTACTGTATAATCACTGGTGAGTTCAACTCTGCAGCGGTTTCCATCACAGCGTTAACAGTATTTGATCCTACTACGTTAACGGCTGGTAGGGCATAACCATTTGCCTTTGCATGGTTGAATATTTCTTGAACTTGGTTACCTGTGGCAACACCTGGTTTGATATTATGACTCATGATATTTCTTAAAGTTGGATTACAAAAGTAAGGAAAATATAGGCTCGATAAACCTGATACTAGAATGGATAATTGATACCTACATTAAATACTGCTTTAGGTATTTTTATCTCTTTAAACCACCTGCGACCTTCTTCTAGTGCTGGGTTGAAAGTTTTAAAACCTGTATCTAATCTCAAAACAAAAAATCCAAAGTCATATCTAATACCGAATCCTGATCCTACTGATATAGTAGAGAGGTCTGCAATTCCTTTAAACTGTGCGTCTGGGTTATCTTCATTATCTAACACGTTCCAGATATTTCCTGCGTCTACAAATAGGGCTCCTTTAAAGCTACCATTAATAGTAAAGCGATACTCACCGTTAAAAGCAAGTTTCATATTTGCTTCATTAAAGTCATTAATTCCACCAGTACTACCAGGTCCTAGTTCATATGCCTGCCATGCTCTGTTGTCGTTAGGGCCACCACCAAAGAAAGATCGAGTAAAAGGTATGTTGTCAGAATTGCCATATGGAATCGCTATTCCACCGAAGGCTCTTATAGCAAATACGTTATTACTAAAAAGCTGCCAGTGTTTTATATAGTCGATTTCTGTTTTTGCATATTGAGAGTATTCTACTCCAAATGCAGTTCTGTTTCCGTCACTATTAGTAGGTTCTCCGACTAAAGAAGTGATTCCTGCTAATACGTTTCCTGCAGACTCTACTCTTATACTGAACAAGGAGTAGTCATCGTCATAGATTCCTTTTTGTGTGTTTCTAATCCAGTTATAACTAGTTGATACAATAAGGTTGTTTTGTGTTAATCGATCTCTACGCTCTTCTATGTTACGCACTGTTTCTCTTTGGTCACTAGTAGTAGCGATACTGCCATTCAAGACATCTCTAGTGAATAAGGATGTCCCTTGTGGAATACTTAAATCATTATCATCATTCAAGTATATAGGGTTGTTGATGTTCAAATCTTCAGCAACGGCATTGAGACTATTATAAGTACTGTTGTATACATTAAAGAAATCTCCAGGATCAAGATTGCGCACATATTGAGCGTTAATTAAATCAAATCTACTAGTGTTAGTAGGTTTGGGTTTCCATCGATAACTCAAAATACTATTAAAACTAGTTTTATCTAATCCTATATTGGTCTGGCTTACAAAACCTATAGATAGGTTAGTGCTAGGTGACATATATTTAGGAATTAATTTTTCTGTTTTAATAGGAAAGAAGAGTCTAGGGAAGCTTAAACGTGCATCTGCTCCATATTCTTGTAAATCAAAAAATCGAGAATCACCTGAAGCACCATCTGCGCTAGCACCTATACTTCCTCTAAAATTGATGTCTAATAATTCACTGCCTTGGAAAAGGTTTCTAATGACTAATGAGCTGTTTAGTCCTATTCCTAAAGCTTGAATATTACTATGTGTAGTTTCTGCACTATTTTTTAAGAAGAATTTCTTTTTTGATGTTAGAAGAATGTTTGCGATTAAGCTAACGCCGGTAGAATCTGCTGGATCCGGTTCTAATCTTATGGAAGGAGTATAAAAACTTTTTAATTCTGTAATTCTATTAAAAGTTCTGTCTCTGTCAATATCTCTATAGATATCACCTTCATGAAAGAAAATAGCGTCTGCAAGGACAAAATTGCGATACTTCTTTTCCCCATATCTTATAATGTTAATGTTTTTATATCTAGTAGTGTCTGGTATACTGCTGGCTAATGCTTCTTCATAATCTGGGTAGACATTGATTTTACTTATTTTATGAATAAGAAAAGGTTTTTTAATAATAGAATCACCATCCTTAATTTCTCTGTCATCTATAATTACAGCAATGTTTGCTTTATGCTTTGTGTTTACAGTGTCTCCTTCAAATTTGATGAATTCTTTTTCCATGTAAAAAATCCCGTTGTTGCGGAATAAGGTCATTAATCGATCTCGTTCTGCATTAAAATCTGGAGTGTAATATTGCTCGCCGGCAGTGATAAGTTGTCCTCCAGTATTTGCTTGATACAAAGAATCTACTAGTGGAGATGATATGCGAGTTTTAATACTATCAACCTTATAGGACTGGTGTTTTTTAATGGTGTAGACAACTTCAGCACGTTGTTTTTTATCACTATCAATTATTTCATGGGTTACCTCGGTATTGAACCATCCTTGATTCCAGTACCAGGCTCTAAGTCTTTCTTTAGATTTCGTGATGTCATCTAATTCCAGTATTGCTGGTTCTTCTCCGGTACGTTTTATCCAGCTATTAAAGTCCACTAAACTTTGACCTAACTGAATAGTTTGTTTTTCTGATAAGATTTTATTGCGACGCTTGAGACCGTTTGGATTTTCTTGCATCCATTTTAAATAGATAGAATCTCTGTTTGGTCTTGCTAAATTGTAAAAGTGAAGTCCAACAGGAACGGTAAGAATTCGGTTATTAGGCTGCTGGACCAGTAAAGTTTTAACTCTAGGGTCTTTAGGGGCAACACTATCAACAAGAATAGTATTGTCTACCAATAGTTTTTTACCTTCAGGCACACGTTTTATAGCATTACAAGAAGTTAGGACTATGATAACCGTGATAATTAAACCTATTTTTGCAAGTAGACTCGATTTCTTCATATGGATAGTCAAAAATACAATTATAAATGGTTACAAAAAGCAGATTAAAGCTTCTCAAAAGTCTCTCACGTAAAAAGAATCGTGATGATCATCAGCTTTTTCTAGTAGAAGGTTATAAGTCTATTCTAGAATTATCTCAAACAGATTTAGTACGTCAACAAGTTCTTGTGACTGAAGGTCATCATGCATTAGATTCTTTACCTACTGATATTATCTCAAAAAAAGATATGTCAGGTGTCTCTACATTGAAAACGCCTCCAGGTTACCTCGCAGTATTTGAGATGCCTGTAAAAAAAGAATTTAATGTGGATGGGCTAGTTGTAGCGCTTGATGATGTTAAAGATCCAGGTAACCTAGGGACCATCATAAGGTTGTGCGATTGGTTTGATATCAAACAAATAATTTGTTCTGAAGAAACTGTGGATGTTTTTAATCCTAAATGTGTTCAGGCCTCGATGGCTTCATTAGGTAGAGTGCAAGTGGATTATGTAAACTTAGAAGAGTTTCTTAAAGACGCGCAGCCTGATATCTATACAACAGCTATGGACGGCACGTCTATTTACAATATGAGCCTGCCTGAAAATGGTATTCTTGTAATGGGAAATGAATCTGCTGGTATTTCTGAAGAAATTATGAGCTTGGGTAGTAAAATAAGTATTCCACAATACGGCTCTCAACCTAGTACTGAAAGTCTTAATGTAGCAATGGCTACAGCCGTAGTTTTAGGAGAATGGAGACGCTCTACTGAAAAGTAAAGTTTAAGAAAATCCCTCTAGATTGCATACTAGAAATGTTTCCAGTATACGGACTGTTAGGATTCACGTCTCTTACTAACTCGTCATTAATAGCAAACACTCCTCTTATTGAAGGAGTGAATTTAAAATAATACAAGTAAAAGTCAATCCCGAAACCTAATTCATAATTAAACACATTAGTCACCTGACGGAACTGATTTGCACTATTATCATTAGGATTCTCTTCATTACTGGATAGATTACGTGACCACGAGGCGCCACCTACAATAAAAGGTTTCCAGTTATTTAATCTTTTAGTTGAAAACTTGACTAGTAAAGGGACGTTGATGTAAGTAGAGGTTACTTCTCTTTCAAAATCACCAGGCATTGTAAATGAAGGGTCTTCAAAGTTCAAAGTTCTAGTCACAAAACTTATTCCTGGTTCTAATCTTAGGTTTATATAATTGTTGATTTTTAAATCACCAATTAGCCCTACATTAAAACCCATCGATGTTTCTACAAAGATATCATCTGTAACTTCATTATAATCAAATTTATAATCATAAGAATTAAGCCCTAAAAAATATCCCCAGGTATATCTTTTCTCATCAATCTGACCTTGTCCACCAGTAGCATCATTAGATATTTTTTCCTTTACAGATTGCGCACTAGCGACTTGAAAGCCTATCATCAGGCTAATAAGGATAAGAATTGACCTCATATGATTATTTAATTGCTTTGTAAATAGTTGATGCACCATGGAATTGTAAAAAATGTTCCACATTATTAAACCCAACTTTCTTTAAAATATTGTTGAAACGTTCACCATAAGGAAAAGTCGAGGCGCTTTTTTGAAGATATCCATAGGCTATCTTATCCTTGGAAAATAATTTACCTATAGTGGGAACGACTAATTTAGAAAATACATAGTAACCTTGCTTAAATGGGAATTTAGTAGGGACACTAGTCTCAAGTATCACAAGTATACCTTGAGGTTTAAGAACACGTCTTATTTCTGATAACCCTTTTTCTAAATCCTCAAAGTTGCGTACACCGTAGGAAACAGTAACAGCATCAATAGAATCATTTTCAAAAGGTAAATCTTCAGAATCTCCTAAAACCATCTCGATACGATTGTCTAGATCTTCCTTTTTAACTTTTATCTTGCCTACTTCAAGCATACCACTAGATATATCTAACCCTATAAGTTTAGAAGCATTCGTCTTTTGCGCCATTTGTATTACTAGATCACCAGTCCCAGTCGCGATATCCATGATCGTATCTGGGTTAGTCGCAGCAATCATGTCCACCACGTTAGCACGCCATTTCTGGTCTAGACCTAATGATATCATACGGTTAAGGCCATCATATTCTCCACTTATAGTGTCGAACATTTTAGTCACCTGTTCCTTTTTACTGCTATCTTCTTCGTTATATGGTTTAACCTCTTGAGCCACGATTCTAGTAATTTGTTACAAAGATAAGGCAGAGCAGTGAGGTTTGAGTAATTACGCTTTCGCGAAAGCAAAATATTAACAACACCTTACTAAAAATCAGCTTATCTCATTGGATTTTATAGCTTTCCAGTATCTTTGAATTATAGATTAGATTTTATGAAGATCATTATCGCCGGAGCTGGAGAGGTAGGTTTCCACCTTGCAAAACTCCTTTCTTATGAGTCGCAAAATATTACCTTAATAGATCCAGTTAAAGAAAATCTGCATTATGCAGATACGCATCTGGATATTAGAGCGTTGAGAGGTGATGCTACTTCTATTAAAATATTACAAGAGGCTAATATTCACGACGCAGACCTTGTTATTTCCGTAACCAGTAGTGAGACTACCAATATTACCGTATGTGTACTGGCAAAACAGTTAGGTGCAAAACGTACCATTGCACGTATTACCAATACTGAGTTTTTAGATTTTCAGGATGAAATAGGTTTTCAGCAATTTGGTATTGATGAATTAATCTCTCCTGAATCTTTAGCTAGTAAAGAGATTGAATTATTGCTTAATCAAAGCGCCTTCAATGATAGTTATGAATTTGAAAATGGTGCGCTTACTATGGTTGGTGTTAGTTTGCAACGTACAGCACAATTTGTAGGTAAGACAGTTCAAGAAGCTGGTGAGATATTCCCAGAAGTACATTTTATGCCTATTGCAATACAACGATTTGGTACTCAATATACGTTAATACCTCGTGGTGATACGCAGTTTAAAGAAGGTGATCAAGTATATTTTATCACTACAACTGATGGCGTTGCAGAATTATACAAGCTAACAGGAAAGACGAAGCACGTGATGAAAAACGTCATGATCTTAGGTGGTAGTAATATAGGGAAGCAAACGGCAAAGCATTTATCTGCAAATGGAGTCAATGTTAAACTTATTGAACAAAACGCAGAAAAGGCTTTTGATCTTGCAGATGAATTATCAGAAACTCTAGTTATTAATGGAGATGGACGTAATGTTGAATTGTTACAAGAAGAAAGTATCCACGAGATGGATGCTTTTATTGCTGTAACTGGTAATAGTGAAACTAATATTTTATCGTGTCTTATGGCTCGATCTAAAAGTGTCAATAAAACGATATCTTTAGTGGAGAATATGGATTACTTCCAGCTTTCACATAGTATAGGAATCGATACTTTAATTAATAAAAAACTGCTCGCAGCAAATAATATTTTCAGATTTATAAGAAAAGGTGATGTTGTTGCGATGACCAAACTCAATAACATGAATGCAGAACTGCTGGAGTTTATTGTTAAAGCCGGAAGTCCTATGTGTGATAAGTTTATTAAAGATGTTAATATACCACGTAGTGCTATTATAGGTGGTGTAATAAGAGATGGAATAGGTAATATTGTCTTAGGTAGTTTTAAAGTTAGAGAAGGAGATCGAGTTGTAGTTTGTTCATTACCGCGCTCTATTAGTAAGGTAGAAAAGTTATTTTTATAAATGACAATGACTAAACTCAATTATCAGATCATCGCCTATATAATGGGGTTATTGCTGCTATTTAATGGTGGTTTTATGTTGATATGTGCTTTGGTGAGTGCTATATATCGTGAAACAGAAGGTTATGAGATATTAGCAGCTAGTGCTGTTGCTATTTTATTAGGTGCTATTGTGATGTATCTAACGAGAAACCATGTGAAGGTTTTACATAAAAAAGAAGGTTATTTAATAGTTACTCTAGGTTGGTTAATCATGGCATTTGCAGGTACGATGCCTTATATATTTACTGGTTCCATAGGTAACTACACAGACGCTTTTTTTGAAACTATGAGTGGTTTTACTACTACTGGCGCTAGTGTTGTTAACGATATTGAGGCGATGCCAAAAGGGATTCTTTTCTGGCGCAGTTTAACGCATTGGATAGGAGGAATGGGAATTATAGTGTTAGCAGTCGCCATACTACCGCTTTTAGGAATAGGAGGAATGCAACTATTTGCGGCCGAGGCACCAGGTCCTAGTGCAGATAAACTACATCCACGAATTACTGATACCGCAAAAAGATTGTGGCTTATCTATGTTAGTTATACAGCTATAGAAGCAGTATTGCTACGTATCGCTGGAATGGGATGGTTTGACGCAGTAAACCACGCTTTAAGCACTTTATCTACCGGAGGTTTTTCTACTAAAAATGCAAGTGTAGCTTATTGGAACGATGCACCCGTGATACAATGGATTATCATCATATTCATGTTTATTGCTGGGATGAACTTTGTCTTGAGCTATTTTGCATTCAAAGGGAAATTCAGCAAAATTATAAGAGATACAGAGTTTAAATGGTATAGTGGATTTGTAATTGGGTTTAGTGTTATTGCGGGATTGCTTATCTATTTTCAAGCAGATGTAAGTTTATCAACAATTGATCATCCTATGGTATGGGGCGAGTTTGAAAGTGCTATGCGACACGCAAGTTTTCAAGTGTTAGCGATTATTACAACGACAGGATTTGTGAGTGCAGACTATACGTTATGGACGCCTTTTTTAACAATTATGTGTTTTGGGTTGTTTTTCTTAGGTGGTAGTGCAGGATCTACATCTGGTGGAGTAAAAGTGATGCGTCACATCATATTAATACGTAATGGTATTATGGAATTCAAACGCACACTGCATCCTAATGCTATTTTACCTGTGCGTTATAACGGTAAAGCATTACAGAGTGGTATCGTTTTCAATATCCTGGGATTCTTTATTCTGTATATGTTGTCGTTTATCATAGGAGCGACAGTACTTGCGGCACTTGGGCTGGATTTTGAAACGGCTATAGGTGGAGCTTTAAGTTCCCTAGGAAATGTAGGTCCAGCATTTGGATCTCTATCACCAGTTGATAATTTTGCAAATCTACCAGCACTGGGGAAATGGTGGTGTTCTTTTTTAATGTTGATTGGAAGATTGGAACTGTTTACCGTATTGATATTATTAACTCCATTCTTTTGGAGGAATAGGTAGGGAATGAATTAAAAAAAGCTGGTTACAATACTTTGTAACCAGCTTTTTTATTATAGATATTACTATAAGATTTAAGACAACACCTTTTCAATCCTTTTAATCGCTTCGGTGATTTGATCTTCGCTCGCTGCATAAGAGAGTCTTATACAATTAGGTGCGCCAAAAGCATCGCCAGTAACTGTGGCTACAAGTGCTTCTTCTAATAATAATAAAGAGAAATCTGTCGCATTTTCAATTTTATGACCTTTAATCGTTTTTCCAAAAAATGAAGAAATATCTGGGAATACGTAGAAAGCACCTTCAGGGATGTCTGTAACAAACCCATCAATTTTCGATAATAATTCAAGTATTAAATCACGACGCTTATGAAATGCGTCTACCATATATTGAATTTTGGAAACTGGAGCTTCTAATGCGGTAATGACGGCACGTTGTGCTATACAATTGGTTCCGCTAGTGATTTGTCCTTGCATTTTGTTACAAGCACGCGCTATCCATGCTGGAGCTCCTATGTAACCAACTCTCCAACCTGTCATGGCAAATGCTTTACTAACACCATTTATCGTAACGGTACGGTCATACATTCCATCCACGCTAGCTATACTTGCATGCCCACTACCATAATTGATATGCTCATAGATTTCATCGCTTACTACAATAATTTCTGGATAGTCTTTAAGTACAGCAGCCAGTCCTTCTAGTTCTGCTTGGCTATAAACGCTACCGCTTGGATTATTAGGAGAAGAAAATAAGATCATTTTTGTGCGAGGCGTTATAGCCGCACGCAATTGATCTGGAGTAATTTTAAAATTTTGTTCTACGCCAGCTCTTACTTCTACGGGAACACCTTCTGCTAGTTGAACAATAGCGGCATAGCTTACCCAATACGGTGCTGGTAAAATACATTCATCACCTTTATTAAGTAATACCATTGCTACATTTGCAATCGATTGCTTTGCACCTGTTGATACTACAATCTGATCTCTTGTGTATTCTAGATTATTATCTCTTTTAAACTTTAATATAACTGCATCTTTCAATTCTGCATACCCATCCACAGGTGTGTATGAATTGTAGTTATCGTTAATTGCTTGTATAGCAGCTTCTTTTACAAATTCTGGTGTGTTAAAATCAGGTTCTCCTAGACTAAGCCCTATGATGTCTTTACCTTGCTCTCTCAATTCGCGTGCTTTTGCAGCCATTGCGAGTGTGGCGCTTACTGGTAAATTATTGATGCGATCAGATAGATTGTTTTTCATAGGATATGATATTAGATTTACAAAAATATCATTTCATTAATTCCTAGCTTTCATTTCACTAGATTATTAATGCGTTATTTTTGCACAAAATATTGACAGTGCATCAAATCATAAAAAATTATTTTCCGCATTTATCAGATCATCAAATGGAGCAATTTGCCCAGTTAGGTGATTTATATGCAAAGTGGAACTCACAAATCAATGTGATTTCTAGAAAAGATATCGATCAATTGTATACTAGACATGTACTCCATTCTCTGGGTATAGCTTGTGTAGTACGCTTTCGCGAAAGCTTGCCTAACACGCCAGGTGGCACCAGAGTAATGGATGTAGGAACCGGTGGAGGTTTTCCAGGTATACCTCTTGCGATTATGTTCCCTAAAACAAATTTTCACCTTATAGACGCTATCGGGAAGAAGATTAAGGTTGTTGATGCTGTTGTAGAAGCTTTACAATTAAAAAATGTCACTACACAGCATGGAAGAGCCGAAAAGGTGAAAGGCAAGTTCGATTTTATAGTAAGTCGTGCGGTCACTAACATGCCTGACTTTGTGAGTTGGACACGTAATAAAATAAGAAAAGATAGCTATCACGAGATTGAGAATGGTATTCTATATCTTAAAGGTGGTGATTTAACCGAAGAGTTAAAGCCATTTCCAGATACTTATATTTATGAATTACCAGATTATTTTGATGATGAGTTTTTTGAGACTAAAAAAGTAGTTCATCTGCCACTTTGATAAATAAAAAAAGACCTCTGTGATGAGGTCTTTTTTTTGATCTAATTTTTAGAAACTAGAAGTTTGTTGAGATATTTAAAGTAAGCCCAGTATTTTCTGGTACAAATCTACATACACCACCTACACAAACTAATCCACCACGCTGGCGCCCATAATTCATGGCTACGCGAGTTCTTCCTCTAGTATAACTACCACCAACAGAATAGTAATGTATGTCAGTCTCGTCATAATTATATAAATCAGTTACGTACATGGATAGGTAGGGACTAAAAGCATACTCTGCTGTTGCAGCAGCCCAGTTTCCACGATCAGCATCGGCACTTAAATGTTGTAAATCCATCCTAACACTACGACCATCATCTAATTTATAAAGAGCATCTATAATGAAGGCGTCACCTCTTAAGAAATCTCCACTACCTTCAATTATTGTTGTGTTATATTCTGTGTGTACAGCAGTAAATATGGTTGAGAAGTTTCTGCTGAATCGTTTTTTGACTGCAACACTAGCTTCTTCAAAATATTTTTCATTTCTGCTCAGTAAAGATGCTTGATAAGTGTTATTTGTGACATCAAATGTTGCGTCTAATCCACTCCAATTAGCATAATTAAATTCAAATTTAGTACCGTATTTCCCACCTAATGTACTTCCTTTTTTTGCCGTGTAATAAACATCGATCTGACCACCTATTTCACCAGCTTTTCCTTCACCAGGTGATACAAATGGTTGTGGAGCGTAGACGTAGATATTTGAAACGGCATAATCTTGTTGTTTTGTATATCCAGGAACGTAATTAATAGTGTTTGTTAGAAATGCGTTACCACTAGCTTCTCTGTCCGAATAGAAGCCCATATTTTCTACGGCTCTAAATGTGGCATTAATTCCAAGTCCTTTTGTAGCATACCCAGTATTTAATAAGAGAGCTCTACCATCTTGATAATTGTTATTGCTTACAAATCCGTCAAGAACAAAAGCATCTTGTTCTTTATAAACATATTCAGCTCCTAAGAAAAACTTACTAAAAGTTATATCTGCACGAGCACTATATGCACCAACGTCTGCCGGAAAGTTTAAGTCTGGACTGGTAGAGGTTTGATAACGGTTTACATAACTAGCTCCTATTTGTATTCCAGTTTCTAAATCTAGGGCGTTTGATAAATCTAATTCTGCATTTAGACCCGTGATCGTTCCTTCAGAAACCTCAAAGCCTACTCGTTGATTACCGGTAAAGGCTGTAGCTACTAAGTAATCTGTGAATTCATAATTAATGCGTACTCCTCTAATCGAGTTGTCTATTCCTAATTGTCTGTCTTCCCATGAACGATATATAAGTCCACTACCAAATTGGTCGTAAAAATGACCTCCGGTAATATCTAAACCTTCATGTTTAAAATTAAGATAGTATGTTCCGATACCATTTCCCTTAAAGCCTTCAAAATATCCTAATAATGGATTGGGCGCAAATAGTTCGTATTGAATGCCTGCGGTGAATTTATCATATGAATACCTAAGAGTAAAGTAATTATTAGAACGCAATTGATCCTGTGGTGCAACTGTACCTAGACCTTCATCATCTTGGTACCATTGACTATTAGATTCAAAGCCTCCAGAGAATGTTCCTCTATTTTCTTGCGCTATAGTTATTTGCATAGTAGTTAGAGCTACTATGGCTATCAATAATTTTTTCATTGTCAAATTGGTTGGTTAATATTGGCTGTTTGAATTGTTTTATCCTGCAAGTTCTTTGAACTTATCAAATAATTCGTCTTCAGCACCAGGTGTGAAGCTTGAGTGACGATATACTATGACACCATCCTTAATGATAAGGGTTAGTGGTACATTAGGGTTGCCCAAATGTCTTCTTACATCATTATTAGGGTCTAGAAGCACTGTATATTCCCAGCCTTTACCCATTACTGCAGGTTTAACTCTGCGTGTTGAACGGGAATCATCAACAGATATGGCAACAAGTTCAAAATTAATTTCCTCTTGCATTTCTTCATAAACCTCGGCAATCGTATCTAATTCTCTTATACAAGGTACGCACCATGTTGCCCAAAGGGAAACAACGACAGTTTTGTCATCGCTTAAGGTAGCTAAAGAAATTTCTTTACCATCTAGATTTTTTAGGGTAATTTCAGGTAAAGATGTTTGTGCTTTTGCAAAAGCGAAACTGAAAATCAAGGTTACAATTAATAAGTTTTTCATAATAATAAGTATAGTTAAGGTTTACAATGATATAAAGAATCATTGTAATAATCATGCCAAAGCTATTTTTCTCTAAATGTTCATTTACAAAATCTTTAACAAAAATTAGGATAATATTATGAAAACATTATATTTGAGCATCCATAATATAAATTTAAATAACAAACCAATGAAAACAGCAAATTTTTTAAAAATGATGATGTTATTCCTAGCAATAGGAATTACCTCATGTTCTTCGAATTCAACCGATGATGGTGGTGGAAGCGGTTCCGGTAATGGTAATGGTGGCGGATCTAGTGCTCTTACACTAGAAGTTTCTAAATCTAGAGTTTATGAGAGTGATGCTGTCACTTTTACAGTAAGAGACGCCAATGGTGCAAATGTAACGCCTGCTTCGGTCATCACTGTAGATGGCACAGCGATTTCAGGTAGTACTACAATTTTTACATCTACAGGAGTAAAAAGTGCAGTAGCGACAATTGGAAGTGAAACTTCAAATACATTAAGTGTTGAAGTAATTTCTCCATCTTTCACTACAAAAGCACTTATAGAAGATTATACTGGAGCATGGTGTGGATGGTGTCCACGTATTTCGCAAGGTATAATTGATGTGCATAACTCTGCTAATGGTGATGATGTAATAGCTGTTGCTGTTCATAATGGAGATGCTATGGCTTTTCCATTAGAAAGTCAAATGAGGTCTCAATTTGGAGTTACTGGATTTCCTACCGGAATACTTAATAGAGATGTTAGATGGGCGTCTGTAAGTGGTGATGCTATGAATATTTCACAACCATTAAGTTTATTAAATACTACAAGGGAAGTAGGTTTAGCTATAAATTCTAGTTTGTCTGGTAATACAGTTACCGCTACAATCAAGGTTGGTTTTGATTTTGACCAATCTGATTTAAAATTAGTTGCTGTTTTATTAGAGAACGGAAGAGTTGAGTCTCAAACTAATTATACTAACAACTTTGGTGGTGGTAGCTCAATTCCAAATTTTGTACATAATGATATTTTGAGAGCTTCTTTTACTGATATTTTTGGCGACGTGATTCCTGCTACAGAGCAAGTAGCTGATGGTGTTTATACTGCTAGCTTAACTGTAACAGTAGGGTCTACTGTAAATACTGCAGACATGGATGTTGTTGCATTTGTAGTAGATGCATCTGGTGAAGTTGTAAATGTACAGAAGGCTGCTGTTGGAACTAATAAAGATTTTGATTAGTAATAAATTCTATTAAATGTATTTAAAAAGCGCTCTATGTAGAGCGCTTTTTTATGCTTCAAATTTTATGATTAATCATAATAGGTTTAAATAATGTTCGTAGAATAAAAAAGCCACGTTAACTGACGTGGCTTTTACTATTTAAAACTTCAAATGATTATTCCCCTAGGAAAGGATATCTATAATCTGTAGGAGTTACAAAAGTTTCTTTAATCATACGTGGAGAAACCCAGCGTAATAGATTCAATTTAGAGCCTGCTTTATCATTAGTTCCAGATGCACGCGCGCCACCAAAAGGTTGTTGACCAACCACAGCACCTGTACATTTATCGTTGATATAGAAGTTACCTGCACAATTTTCTAAAGCTGTAGTTGCTTGAGATACGGCATAGCGATCTTGACCTAAAATAGCACCAGTTAATGCATATTCACTAGTTTCATCAACTAACTTCAGCATTTCTGTATATTTATCATCCTCGTATACATAAATAGTAATTACAGGACCAAATAGTTCAGTCTCCATAGTAACGTATTTAGGATCAGTAGTCACGATAACGGTTGGGTCTACAAACCATCCTTTAGATTTATCGTAATTTCCACCGATAACTACATCTGCATTAGAATCGTTTTTTGCTCCGTCAATATACTTAGCAAGTTTATCAAATGAGCCTTCGTGAATCACTGCTGTAATAAAATTACTCATGTCTTCTGGAGATCCCATTTTAAAACTTTCTACATCAGTTCTAATTAGTTTCTCAACTTCTGGCCACATACTTTGCGGTATGTAGGCACGAGATGCTGCACTACATTTTTGACCTTGAAATTCAAATGCACCTCTTACAATGGCTGTTGCAACTTGTGCAGGTACAGCACTACTGTGAGCTACTATAAAGTCTTTACCACCAGTTTCTCCAACAATCTTAGGATAAGTCTTATAGTTATTAATATTCTCACCTACTTTAGTCCAAAGACTTCTGAAGACAGATGTTGAACCTGTAAAGTGAACACCAGAAAAGTCTGGATGCGTCATTACTTCATCAGTCATCATTACTGGGTCAGCATTTACCATGTTGATAACGCCATCAGGTACACCAGCTTCTCTAAATACTTCAACAATTACTTGAGCACTCAACATTTGATGATCGCTAGGTTTCCACACACATACATTACCCATTAAAGCAGCACTTGCTGGTAAGTTACCTGCAATAGCGGTAAAGTTAAAAGGAGAGATACAGTAAACAAAACCTTCTAGAGGTCTGTATTCTAATCTATTCCATGCGCCCGATGTAGATTCTGGTTGCTCAGCATATATTTCAGTCATATACTGTACATTAAACCTTAAAAAATCTATTAATTCACAAGCCGAATCAATCTCTGCTTGGAAAATGGTTTTAGATTGATTAATCATTGTAGCAGCGTTAATACGAGCTCTATAAGGGCCTGCGATAAGTTCTGCTGCTTTTAAAAAGATACCAGCGCGCTGTTCCCACGGTAGTTGTGACCATGTTTTACGTGCCTCTATGGCTGTGGCAATTGCTTCTTGTACTTCTTTCTTTCCACCTCTATGATAATTACCTACAACATGTTGGTGATCATGTGGTGGCCTTATAGCTGCAGTATCGCCAGTTTTAACCTCTTTTCCATTAATATATAGCGGTACTTCTGTGTTTGCATTCCACAATTCTTTGTAAGCTGCTAGCACTTGATCTCTTTCTACAGTTCCTGGAGCATATGTTTTAATAGGCTCATTTACAGCAACTGGGACTTTGAAAAATCCTTTTCCCATGATATGATTTATTTTATAATTTCGGCGTGAAATTACAAATAATAGCTTGCTTTACGGTTGTATTGTAACCTAAAGAATTCTTAATCTAGTAAATGAGAAATTTGATTCCGCTTTCGCGAAAGCGGAATTAGAATTAATTAAGTGCAAAAGGCGCACTGAGTTTAAAAGCAGGTATTACAACGCCAAACTTTTTAGTCGTAGCAAAATCTACCATGGAATAATAACCACTCATATTGCCAAATGGTGATGATAGAAGGCAGCCGCTCTGATAAGTGTGCGATTCGCCAGGCTTGATGACTGGTTTCTGACCTATAACACCTTCGCCATCAACATGCTCAGTTTTACTGAGACTATCTTTGATTTTCCAATGGCGAGAAGTTAGTTGAACAGAGTTTTTGCTTTGATTTTCTATAGTAATAATATAGCCAAAGGCGAAGTTCATCTTATAGTTTTTATAAAATGTGCCTTCAAAACTGGTTTGTACAGAGATTTTAATTCCTCTTGTAACTTGTTGAATCATAGATTAAATACTTAGAAAAATACTTCCTAACATAAACAATGTGCTGCTTACCAATAATAATACGAAAAATACAAAATTTATAAATAGAAACTTTAAAATAGTCTTAAATCTACCTTGTTTGTAAAACTTGCGCATGGCTTTGTAAAGATATAAGGGTCCTATAATGCCAAAAAATAGTGATGCGATTATGCTAGTACCTGTAAAAGATTTTTCTGCGATGATCAGATAAAGTATTAGGAAGACAAAGGTTAAAAGATGAAAATTAAAAACCATGTGTTCCATATAATTCCATTTACCTCGTGCATAAATCAACCAGAAGAATAGACTCATAAAAGGAGCAAAGAAAAATAGAAACAACGGCACCTTAGGAAGTATAATGTTGATCATCTCAACAGGTTGATCTGTTAAGTTACTGAATTTTTTTGCTTTGTTATATCTGGTGATATTTTGATTATCTAGTCGATGTCCTAATTCGTTTAATGCTTCACTGGTGCTCTTTGAAGGATGATTACCATAGAAGTTTGCATAATCAGTTACTTGACTGAAGTATTCTGAAATGTAGCTCTGATTATCAAGTTTTTCTTGTGTGTAGTAGGTGCGACCTATATTTAAAGTGGTTGTGTCCTTTTCAATTTCTTCTATAGCTCTGTCAATCGCTAATTTTTGATAAAAATTTTGATTGTCGCCTAAACTGTCTTGCTGATTTTTAATGAGCTCAATCAGCTCTGCTTTGTTTTGTGTAGTAGAATCTATACTCACATTAAAAATTCCTGCATTATTACTTTTTTGACTTTTAAGATGCGAGGTATCAGAGAATTGAATGGCTAGTTGAAGCAGTAAAAAGAAGACAATGCTTACGGTTAGAAAAAACCGAAACGGATTTGCATACTCAGTTCGTTTACCATTACAATATTGCTCTGTAACATATCCTGGTTTTATAAGAATGTGCGTTATAGTGCGCCACACTCTAGAGTCATAAGCAATAAAGTTTGCAAAAAACTCGGTAAAAAAATCTTTTAACGCTAATTTCTTGGTTGTGTTGAGTTGACCGCATTGGTGACAGTACTTGTCTGCAATGTCTAGTGGAGTCTCGCAATTAAGACATTTATTGCCTCTGTATTTTGCTAGTGATCGTACGGTAGGTTTCATATCGATGGTTGGTCGATGTAAAGGTATTGTAAAACTCTAAAAGGTTTGTTTAATTAAATGCAAATTCATATACATTTAGAATTCAACGTTTTGATAATATAAATTAATATATAGATATATTCTTGTTAATTATTTAATAAATGAAAGAAAAAACTCTTGAGTTTCTTTTTTTTTTTTTTTCATTTTTGAGTTGTCTTTGCAAGGATATCATTAATCATTAAAACTTTAAAATTATGAAAAACTTACAAAAAGGTTTATTACTATTACTAACTGTGATATCATTATATTCTTGCACTCAAGATAATATGGATTCCAATTCACGCGCTGATTCTCAGATTTTAACAAAAAGTATCAGTGAGGATTCTGAAATAACTGCAATGCAGTATTTTGAAAATTCACATGGTGTTGTTCCGACTCTGCTCGAAACTACTGAGATAATAGAAGTTGAAAGAGGAGCCATTGGATTATCTAAATTTCAAATTGGTGAAAACACTCAACTAGAGTTGTTTGCAACAATTAATTTAACTTCAGGTAATATAATTCATGCAATTGAAATTGATTGGTCAGCTAACACGTGGAGCATGACAGATGTATACTGGAATGAAATTGAATCAGGATTATTAGATGCAGATGGATTCGAAATTAACCAAGGTGATGATTTAATAAGTATAGCAGAAATTAATAGTGCTGCTGAACAACAAAATTATACAACAAATTCTAGAGTACGTGGTTTCGGTTGGACGTGTGGACCTATAGTAGAAAGTCCAGGAGGAAATTACAGGACTTGTTGTCATAGGTTGTTTTGGAGAAGAACTCAGCCTTGCGATCAATACGGTACAGGTGCACTTCCAGGACGTAATCCAAGAATCATTAGTGCTAATCGTTAAGAATTATTAATTTATTAATAAGGCGCAGTAAAATGCGCCTTTTTTAAACTATCAAATTATGAAATCATACGTTTTACTATTTTTTTTGTTTTATATAAGCATAGGGACTTCTCAAAAGTCCACAGTTATAGACAAAAATTCAAAGCAAATTATCCCATTTGCAAACTTTGTAGCAGACTCTATAGCTGTTTATAGTAATGAAAATGGAATGATAGATCTCAAAGAGTTTAATTTGGAAACTATGATTACAATTTCATCAATAGGATACCAATCGAAGAAAGTTAAAAAGAATGAGATTCAAGAAGTATTGTATTTAGAACCTGTAGATTATGTTTTATCACCAATAGTAATTGTATCTGACGAAAGAATAGTTGAAACTACCAAAGGATTGAAAGATTCTAAGAAATTAGGAAGTCAAATTCTACCATGTCATACTAATGTGTTCACTAAAGTTGTGCCTAATGAACAACTTTTAAATAAACGAATTTCTTCAATTAAGTTACCTTTTGATAGACATTCAGGAATGTCAAAGAAACAAAAAGAAATTTATAAGAATTCCAAATTGCTTATTCGACTTAATTTTTTCAAGGTAGATGGCGATAGTTTAGGGGAACTAATTTATTCTTCGGAAACTTTTAATATAATTACTGGTGATAATAAAGATTTGTCAGTTTCACTAAAAAATAAGGAACTAAGATTTTTAAAAGATGGATTTTATATTCAGCTAGAAAGTTTAGGAGCTGTTGATGACGAAGGTGAGTTTTTAGATTGTAATAGTGGATTATTTATGGCGAGAGCAAAAATATCAGATAAGGAATCTAAAGATTACAAAATTGAATCCTATAATTTGTCAGTTAATGGACAAATGGATATAACAAATCACCTGAATTACGCACAAGTTTTTGGTCAGAATGATTTAGACAAAAACTTCTTCCTTAATTATCAATTTACCTATTATAAATAATACTAATTCCTAATCTCTTCACTACTCGCTGCGCCTTGACCTATAAGACGATCATATCGTCCGCCTGGCTCGCGATAATATGCCAGCACAGTGTAGATGTTTTCAGTTTGCCATAGATTTCCTGATATAAATCCAGGATCCTGTTCTCCATTATTATAAACTACCGTGTAACGGTAATTATAAAATCCTTGTTTAAGTAAAATCTTTGCTTCATACATGCCACGTTTCTCATTGTAAATCATCATGTTTTCTGGCTGCAATTGAAAAGCATTATAATTTCCCATTACGTAAATACTGGCATCTGGCGGTAGATTAAAAGTCGGTAAAAGCGAGAAGTGAATGTTTACATATTCTGCTTGAACAGCGTTGTCTTCATTATCTAATGTGGTCACTAGATAGTTTCCATTAATATCTGGGAAAAAAGTATATTCATTACCGTAACGAGGTTTGTGCACAAATAGATATGCTTCATATAAATCTTTCTTGCGCACATAATCTATATTCTGGTTAGGAGACCTAAAGTCTCTATTTTCAAAATTTAAATATTCGTTTCCTGCCCAGAATGAGGTTTCTGTATCGTACCTGTATTCTTGCCTGTTTCCTAAATTAAATTGTGGTTTAATATCATAAAGAGCGGTCTGGATGTCTGAATTTTGTATAATAACTGTTTTCAGATTATCAGCTGGATTAATGAAGTTAATTTCTTGAGAGTCTACAGTATATTGAACTCTTTGCTGGGTGTTAATATATTTAATATCTCTTGCTCTTTTAATTTCTACACCAACTTGAGCTTTTTCTTCCATGATCATAAATTTTCTTGAAAAAACGAGTTCTCTGTTATCATTGTAAATGTGAATCATGTAATTGCCACTTACCTTAAAACCACGCGTAAATTGATTTGGTATCGATAAAGTGTAATGTGAGAAAGATTGTAAAGTGGTAAAAGAATTACGGTAGTCAAAGATGCGCATGTCATCAATACCGTCTAGAAACTCATTTTTAAATAAACGACTAGGTTGCCAGTTATAATCATAGTGTTCAAACTGATAGTAATAATCTGCCTCATCACCTATGACGTCATCAAATTCTAACGCTACGGTTTCTCCCATTTGAAACACGGGAAGCATATATTCTGGTTCTTTGTTGAATGTTACTGACTTTATATAGTCGGGATCATTAACAAGATCCTCTAAAGTTTGTGACTGAGCGATAAAAACAACGGATAGTGTTGTAAAGACTAAAATAAAAAACGACTTCATAGATGGTTAAATACGTGATAAATATAACGTTTATTGTGTATGTTGTTAATACTTTCGCGAAAGCGATGCCAAACTTACGGAGTTATTCTATTAAGAATTATTCTAAATAAAATCAGCATCCAATAATCTGCGCATTATCGCGTAAATTTGCACGATTTTTAAAAGGACTAAATCCATCATCCTATGTCAAAAGACATTAGAATTAAAAAAGGTCTCGATATTAAGTTAGTAGGAGCTGCTCAAAAAGAGCTTGATAATGCTGCTGCTTCATCTTTTTATTATGTACGACCTGAAGATTTTCACAGTATCATTCCAAAGCTAGTAGCTAGAGAAGGTACTCACGTAAAAGCCGGTGAGACTTTGTTTTACAACAAGTCTGTCGAGTCAATGAAATTTGTATCTCCAGTATCTGGTGAGATTGTAGAAGTGCAACGTGGTCCTAAAAGACGTATCGATGCCTTTAAGATCAAAGCAGATGTTAACCAAGACTACGTCAATCATGGCGCATTTAACTTGTCTGGTAAAAAAGCTGAAGAGGTTAAAAATCACTTGCTCGCGTCAGGTTGTTGGTCATTTGTAAAGCAGCGTCCTTATGACGTGGTTGCAAATCCAACACTTACTCCTAAAGCTATTTTTATTTCTGGTCATGCTAGCGCACCGCTTGCAGCAGATTTAAATTTTGCACTTTCAGGTAAGGAAAAAGAACTACAGGCCGCTATTACTGCCTTAGGAATGCTTACTGATGGTAAGGTTCATGTAGGAGTTGCAAAAAACTCTGATTCTATCTTTACTGGATTAAGTGGTGTTGAACTGCATAAGGTTTCTGGACCACATCCTAGTGGTAATGTAGGTACTCTTATCAATAAAATTGATCCTATTAACAAAGGTGAGACGGTTTATACTGTAGCAGCACAGGATTTGGTGATTATCGGTGAGTTGCTTTTAACGGGTAAGTTCAACGCAGAGCGTGTTGTTGCTCTAGCAGGATCTTCTGTTGAAAACCCAAGGTACTTTACAACAAAAATAGGAGCTACTTTGGATACTTTTATTTATAAAAATGGTATTGAAAAAGGAGCTAATCACCGTGTGATTTCTGGAAATGTTCTTTCAGGTAAGCAGGTTGGTGAGTCTGGTGTTTTAGATTATTATAGCAATGTTGTTACGGTAATTCCAGAAGGTGATGATTATGAATTATTTGGTTGGAATAAACCTGTTTTTGATAAAATTTCTCCATCAAGAGCTTTAACTTTCTCATGGTTAAATCCTAAGAAGAAATACGACCTAGATACCAATACAAATGGTGAACACAGAGCGTTTGTGGTTACTGGTAATTATGAAGAAGTATTTCCTTTAGATATTTATCCTATGCAAATCTTAAAGGCTTGTATGTATAAAGATCTTGATGAAATGGAGGCTTTGGGTATGTACGAAGTAGCGCCAGAAGATTTTGCGGTGACAGAATTTATTTGTGTGTCTAAACAACCGCATCAAAAGATAATTAGAGAAGGATTAGACTTAATGCTTAAAGAGATAGGATAATGAGTTTAAAAAGCAAATTACACGACTTAAAAGAAAAGTATAAAGGGAAGAAGATGGCTCCTGCGTTTAACGCACTCCATACTTTTCTATACTTGCCTAATGAGGTGACCCACAATGGGACACATATCAAAGCGGCAGATGATTTAAAACGTACTATGAATACAGTGATCATGGCTCTAGTGCCATGTTTGATTTTTGGTATGTATAACGCTGGTTACCAGCATTACCTTGCTCAAGGAATGATTGAAAGTGCAAATGGTTTCCTAGGAGCATCATTTTGGACGATTGATAACTTACTAATTGGAGCCTGGACAATTTTACCACTTGTAGCTGTTTCTTATGGAGTAGGTCTGGCAGTAGAATTTTTATTTGCAGTTATCAAAGGTCACGAGGTTGAAGAAGGATATCTAGTAACAGGTATGCTAGTTCCATTAATAGTTCCTGTTGATATTCCGTTATGGATGTTAGCGGTAGCAGTAATATTTGGAGTAGTAATAGGTAAAGAAGTTTTTGGTGGAACAGGAATGAATATCTTGAATCCAGCATTAACTATAAGAGCTTTCTTATTCTTTGCTTATCCTACTTGGATGTCTGGAGATAAAGTTTGGGTGCATGGTGCAGTAGAGCGCGATCAAATGATTGCTGCTGGACAAAGTAACTTAGATGCAATATCTGGAGAAACGATTCTAGGATCTTATGCTCAAAATAGCACAGTTGCTTACGATTACTGGGATATGTTCTGGGGATTAATCCCGGGATCAGTTGGTGAGACTTCTAAATTCTTAATAATTATCGGAGCATTGTTCTTAATCTTTACTAAGATAGGAAGCTGGAGAATTATGTTGAGTACTGTTGTTGGTGCACTAGTGATGGGATTGATCTTTAACGGTGTGGTTGATGCAGGAATCATAACAGATTCTAGTAAATTTTATGGATTAATGAGTGTTCCATTCTGGCAACACTTAATCATAGGTTCTATCCTTTTTGGTGCTGTATTTATGGCGACAGATCCAGTAACCGCTTCACAAACTAATAAGGGTAAATGGATTTATGGTTTCTTAATTGGGTTCATTTCAATTATGATACGCGTGTTTAATCCAGCTTATCCAGAAGGAGTATTCCTTGCCATTTTATTGATGAATGTTTTTGCGCCTACAATTGATCACTATGTAGTTCAAGGTAACGTAAAGAAAAGAATGAAGCGTTTAAAAGTTAAAGCAGCTTAATTATGGAAAATAGAACTGATAAAAATTCATATACCTTACTCTTTGCCGTAGGAATGGTAATCGTGGTAGGTGGAATATTGGCCTTTTTAGCATCTAGCTTAAGCCCTGCAATAGCTCAAAACGAGAAAATAGAAAAGCAGCAAAATATACTTTATGCTCTAGGTATTAATAATAACGAAGGTAGCTCTGCTGTATTTATTGATGCTAGTGAAGCTCCAGAAGAATTTAAAAAGAATGTTACTGAGCAATTAGTACTTACTTTTAAAGATGGTAGCATTGTTAAAACGCAAACTCGTCAAGAATACATGGATGAGGCTAACCAAGAGCCTTATTTAATAGACGTTAAGAAACAACAAAATCTTCAAAAGACTGAAGGTACACGTTTGTTGCCATTGTTTGTTGGTAAAAACCCAGAAGGTAAAACCTTATATGTTGCACCTATTAGAGGTAAAGGTCTATGGGATGCCATATGGGGTTATGTAGCTGTTGATGAAGATATGGTTGTTCAAGGCGCTTACTTTGATCATAAAGGAGAAACACCTGGTCTAGGTGCTAATATCAAGCAAACTTATTTTATGGATGACTTCACTGGCGAACATTTATTGAACGACTCCGGTGTTTTTAAAGGAATTACGGTAGCAAAAGGTAACGCAGATCCTAAGAATAATGATAAAAACGATTATGAGGTAGATGCGATAGCCGGCGCAACCATAACTGGTGATGGTGTAACTGCTATGATTAAAAAAGACTTAGGTCTTTATGTACCTTATTTTAAAACTTTAAAGAAATAGATATATGGGACTTTTATCAAAAAAAGATAGTAAGCTAATATCAGATCCATTATTAGATAATAACCCGATTACTATTCAGGTATTAGGGATCTGTTCTGCTCTTGCGATTACTGCAGAGTTGCAGGCATCGATTGTAATGTCTATTTCAGTACTTTTTGTATTAGGTGTAGGTAACGTGGTGATCTCTTTAATGAGAAACATTATTCCTTCTAAAATTAGAATTATTGTACAGCTAGTAGTTGTAGCAGCATTGGTAATTATTGTTGACCAGGTACTTAAGGCATATGCTTATGAGTTAAGTAAAACGCTATCAGTATTTGTAGGATTGATTATTACAAACTGTATTATCATGGGACGTTTTGAAGCTTTTGCTTTAGGTAATGGTCCATGGAGATCTTTCCTTGATGGAATAGGTAATGCAGCTGGATATGGATTTATACTTATTCTGGTAGGTTTCTTTAGAGAGCTTTTAGGTTCAGGAACTTTATTAGGTTATGCAGTGCTAGGAGATCCAATAGAAAAGACTGGATTATATTCGATAGGATATGAGAATAATGGTTTCATGCTATTATCTCCTATGGCGTTAATTGTTGTAGGTCTAATTATATGGGTGCAACGTAGTAGAAATAAAGCTTTAATAGAAGACTAGATATAGGTTATTACGCTTTCGCGAAAGCGTATTCAAAACATACAATATGGAACATATAGAATTATTTTTCAAATCAATCTTTATAGATAATATGGTGTTTGCTACATTCCTAGGGATGTGTTCATACCTTGCTGTATCTAAGAAAGTATCTACGGCAGTTGGATTAGGTGCTGCTGTAATTTTTGTACTTGCGATTACGGTACCGTTAAACTGGATGCTAGATCAGTATATATTGCAGCCTGGAGCTTTAAAGTGGTTAGGGGCAGAGTACGCTTCTTATGACTTAAGCTTCTTATCTTTTATAATGTTTATCGCAACTATTGCTACCATGGTGCAATTAGTAGAAATTATAGTAGAGAAATTCTCGCCATCACTATATAATTCACTAGGTATATTTTTACCACTTATTGCAGTAAACTGTGCGATATTAGGTGGATCATTATTTATGCAATCTAGAGAGATTGCTACTCTAGGATTAGCTACCACTTATGGTGTAGGTTCTGGTATAGGATGGTTTTTAGCAATATTAGCTATTGCAGCGATACGTGAAAAAATACGCTATTCATCTGTGCCAGCTCCGTTAAGAGGACTAGGGATTACATTTATTATTACTGGATTAATGGCCATCGGTTTTATGAGCTTTGGTGGAATGTTAACAGGCGGTGATGAAGAGGAAAAATCAGATACAAATGAATTATCTGTAATGCCGGTAGATGAAAGTAATGAGTTGACTATACAAGCGACTGCATTAGAAGACAAACTAACACAAGTAAACCAGTAATAGAATGATATTAGCAGCAGGAACTACGGGAACGATTATTGCTACAGTAGCAGCGTTTTTACTATTAACCTTGTTATTAGTAACGCTTCTTTTAGTAGTAAAGCAAAAATTATCTCCATCTGGTCCAGTGACCATTAACGTGAATGGAGAAAGAGATTTAACGACTGGATCTGGTAGTACTTTATTAAGTACATTAGGTGATAATAAACTATTCTTACCATCTGCATGTGGTGGTGGTGGGACATGTATCCAGTGTAAGTGTATAGTAAAAGAAGGTGGTGGAGGAATACTTCCTACTGAAGAGCCACATTTCTCACGTAAAGAAATCGCCGAAGGATGGAGATTAGGTTGCCAGGTTAAGGTAAAACAAGACATGGTGATTGAGATTCCTGAAGAGGTTTTTGGTATTAAGAAATGGGAAGCAGAAGTAGTTCGTAATTATAACGTTGCCTCTTTTATTAAAGAATTTGTAGTGCGTCTTCCAGAAGATATGCATTATGAAGCTGGTGGATATATTCAAATCGAAATTCCAGAATGTACTGTGAATTTTAAAGATATGGATATCACAGCTCACCCAGAAGAGCATGATACAGCAGACAAATTTCAAGCAGAATGGGATAAGTTTAACTTATGGCCACTTGTAATGAAAAACCCGGAAACTGTTGAAAGAGCATATTCTATGGCTTCTTACCCTGCAGAAGGTCGTGATATTATGTTAAATGTACGTATTGCTACGCCGCCATGGGATAGAGCAAAGAACGGATGGATGGATGTAAATCCTGGTGTTGCTAGTTCTTACATATTTAACCAGAAACCTGGTGATAAAGTTGTAGTATCAGGTCCTTATGGAGAGTTCTTTATCAACGAATCTGAAGCAGAAATGCTTTATGTAGGTGGTGGAGCAGGAATGGCGCCTATGCGTTCTCACTTGTATCACTTATTCCGTACTTTGAAGACTGGTAGAAAAGTGACTTATTGGTATGGTGGTCGATCTAAACGAGAATTATTCTACTTGGATCACTTTAGAGCATTAGAAAAAGATTTTCCTAATTTCAAATTTTACCTTGCATTGTCTGAACCATTAGAAGAAGATAATTGGAAAGTAAAAGACGGTATAGATGGTGAAGGTGATGGATTTGTAGGTTTCATTCACAACTGTGTAATTGAAAACTATTTAAATCATCATGATACACCAGAAGATATTGAGTTATATTTCTGTGGTCCACCATTGATGAATCAAGCGGTTCAAAAAATGGGTGAGGATTTTGGAATTCCAGATGAGAACATCAGATTTGATGACTTTGGAGGATAATAATCAATTTTATCTCAATCATAAAAAACCCGACTTTATAGTCGGGTTTTTTATTTTATAGAATCGAGATATCCTCATTATTAAGAGTCTCTGACCTACAGATTGTTCAGTGAATATGTTATTTGTGCTAGGTCAAACTGATTTATAGATAATGATCTATAGTCGGTTTTTATACTTTTCTTTTCGTTAAGCCATAATAGGCGATATAACCATAACAAAATGTGAGACATAGAAAAGCAATTCCTAGTCCTTGACCGGTTAGATTACCATCTTCATCAGTACTCATGGCATCAGCTATTGTTCCTATAAGCTTTGGTATAATAGCTCCACCGACAATTGCCATTACTAGTAATCCTGAAGCTTGTGCTTTTAAATTATCTAGTCCATTTAAAGCTAGACTGAAGATAGTAGGAAACATGATCGAGTTAAATAGTCCTACCGCTAGTATGGTAAACATGGCAGTCGTTCCATTACTGCTCACTGATATAACTATCATTGTTATAGCAAGTAATCCGAAAATCATGAGTAATCTGCCACTACTAATAAAACGCATTAAAAAAGCTCCAATAAATCTACCAATCATCGCTCCACCCCAATATAGCGTTACAAACGATCCTAATACAGCTTTAGCATCTAATTGATCAATGTCTTTACCGACTAACAGAAACGAAGATAGACCTCTTAAAAACTCGTTGTTTTTAATGTTTTCTATTACATCGAGTTCTTGAAAATAATTGACCAAAAAGCTGCCGATTGAAACTTCAGCTCCTACATACATGAATATACCCAACATTCCAAATAGGAATTTTTTATTACTTAATAGTTGAGAATATCCACCAACTGGAGCTACTTTAATTAAAGAAGGTAGTTTTTTCCAACCAAAAATAGCGGCAAGTGCAAATAGTATGAGTGCGATTATGATAAATGGTTCTTGAACCGTTAATGCCTCACTCGCATAATAATCTAAGCGATCTGACTCATTGAGTTTCTCAATCGCTTTACTGTCCATTACGGTATCACTTAGTAAAAATAAAGCTCCAATTATAGGTGCTAATAAGGTTCCGAAACTATTGAACGCTTGTGATAGATTAAGTCTGCTTGAAGCTGTTTTCTCATCACCTAGTAGTGTGACATAAGGATTTGCAGCTACCTGTAATAAGGTAATCCCTGCTGCCAATGTGAAAAAGGCGGTAATAAATATCCAAAACTCTCTCATGCTTGCAGCTGGATAAAATAGTAAACAAGCTATTCCCATAGTACATAGTCCTATCACAATTCCACGTTGATATCCTATTCTTTCAAGTAAAAAACTTGATGGTATGGCAAAGCAGAAAAATGCTCCAAAGAATGCTAGTTGTACCATTATGGATTGTCCATAACTTAACTCAAATACATCTTTCAATCTAGGTACTAAGGCATCCACTAAAACGGTTATAAAACCCCACATAAAAAATAAGGTCGCCAAAAAGGCAAATGCTGTGTTGTAATTATTTTTTGATTTCATTGGTATGTTTCTATGAGTCCAGTGTTGCTGCTGATGTTATACGTGAATTAGTACCATCTTTATACTGCATCATTGCAAATCCAGGATGAATACAGTAACTGCCAGTTTCCCCTTTCTTATTGAGAGCGATATAAGCTACTTGAAAATTTTCTATGTTTTTATTTTTGGTAACGATGCGTTGTACAGCTTCTTCACAAGCTTCTTGTGGTGTTTTACCTTGTCTCATCAATTCAACAATTAAAAAACTACCTACGGTTTTCATGATTTCCTCACCCATTCCAGTAGCAGCGGCGCCACCTATCTCATTGTCTACAAACAAACCGGACCCAATTATAGGAGAATCACCTACACGACCTTTCATTTTATATGAAAGTCCAGATGTGGTACAAGCTCCAGCGATATCACCATGTTGATCCAAGCATAGCATTCCTATGGTATCATGATTTTCTATGTTAATAATAGGTTTGTATTCGCTAGTTTTGAGCCATTCTCTATAAGCAGCCTCTGAAGAATCGGTAAGTAATTGCTCTGCTTGAAAACCATTTTTATACGCCAGTTCTTCGGCGCCTTTACCAGCTAACATGACGTGTGGAGTTTCTTCCATGACAACTTTAGCCAATGCAGCAACATTAGTAATGTTTTCAACGCAAACTACAGCACCACAATCACCGTTTGAATTCATTACACAGGCATCTAAGGTTACGTTACCTTCTCGATCTGGTGCGCCTCCTTTACCTACTGTGGTGTTTTTTATGTTTTCTTCTTCTACAGCTACACCTTTGATTGCTGCATCAAGTGCTGCCATACCAGATTCTAATGCTTCACCAGCAGCTTGATTTGCTTTTGTAAAACCCCAAGTGCAAATAGCTACAGGTGCTGTTTTATTTGTCATAATCGATTTATTTGTTGATTCTACACACGACAGTAATGTAGCGCCCAACGTAAGCGCTGCACTACCTTGAGCTGTTTTTTTTATAAATTGTCTTCTTTTCAATCTGGGTTAGTTTATGTTAATTTCATCTATGAAAATCCATGAGGTACCGTCAAAAGGATATCCCAAATGCCACTCAGGTAATTTCCCATATGTAGTGGCTTTCATTTTAATAAACTTAATTTTATCCTGAATGTCAGGAGTTTCTAGGCGAGGTCTAAAGACTTTAGACACTTCTTCTTTTCCTGTTTCTGGTAAATTACGATTTATGATTTTTACCATTTCACCATTTTCATTGTAGAATTCAAAAGTTACAGTCTTAGGCCAGAAAATCCAACTGCGTTGATCTTTTAAGAAACCTACTTCTATACTACTAATTGTTCTAGGGTTGCCTAAATCTATAGTCACATTTAAGTCTTCATTCTGAGTTCCTTGCCAGGCTCCAGAACGGAAATCTTCAGTTCCTCTCATGCCATCGATTAATGCATTATTACCACCAGCGCTATACTCGTTTGCATAAGAATGCCCAAGAGTCACCTTCATGTTTTTATCATATTTATAAAAAGCGGTGGTAACCATTGGACTTTTTTTATCTTCCATACGAGCTATCACAGATAATGTTCCCGCATTATATAAAGTAATAGGGGCTTTATATTCTTGCCATGCAGACTCATCTCTGGAGAAGAACATAGTTGCATTTTCATTAACCTGATTTAAATGAATGACGGTAGAGTCTGCAAATGCGATTTTACCTTTTTCTATAAATGGAGGTGTGATAATAAGTTCATCTTTAATAGAAGATACTGGCCAGTTTTCTTGAACTGTTCCCCAATCGGTTACTTCGTTACTCATCTCAAACGCTAGCGTACCACCGTTCATAATAAGATCGTGAGTTATGTGAGAGTTGTAGTGTGATTGAGAATTCGCTTTCGCGGAAGCGATATACTTACCATCACCATGCTTCTCTATAGTGAATTGCTTTCCGTTTTCCAGATTGATCGTCGCTTTGTCAAAAAGAGGTGTTCCTATCACATATTCATTTGATCCTGGAGTCACCGGATAAAACCCTAGCGAACTGAGTACATACCAAGCGCTCATCTGTCCACAGTCTTCATTACCAGACACTCCATCTGGCGCATTGTGATAGAGTGAGGTTAATATTTCATAAACTTTCTCTTGGGTTTTATACGGTTTGCCTACATAGTTGTACAGATAAGCCATATGGTGGCTAGGTTCATTGCCATGTGCATATTGACCTATAAGACCAGTAATATCTGCTTGATGACGTCCTGAAGTTTTAATGGATGCATTGAACATTTCGTCTAGATGTTTTTCATAAGCCGCATTTCCTCCCATTAATTTAATATGGCCAGAGATGTCCTGTGGTGTATATAAGCTATACTGCCATGCGTTTGCCTCAGTGTAATTAAAGTTCACCTCTTCAGGCTTGAATGGTGCAAACCATGTATTGCGCATTCTACCTTGAAGAAAACCTGTGGCTGGATTATATAGATTTTTGTAATACTGTGCTCTTTGAATATAAGTTTTGTAATCGTCAGGTTTTTTTAATTCTTGAGCCAGTTGTGCAATGGTCCAGTCATCATAAGCATATTCTAGCGTTTTAGAAACAGACTCACTTTCCAATTCTACGGGAATAAATCCTAATGATTTATAAGAATCTAAGCCTAATTTATCTCTAGTTGCACTGTGTTTCATAGCCTCAAAAGCTAGGTCTACATCATAGTCGCGTATTCCTTTCATGTAAGCATCGGCTATTACAGGTACGGCGTGGTAACCTATCATACAGCCGGTGTAATTACCGCTCAAATCCCAGATGGGCATAATGCCACCTTCCTTATATTTAGCAGTAAAGGTGTTGATAAAATCATTAGTTCGTTCTTGTTCAATAATGGTATATAATGGATGAGCAGCTCGATAAGTATCCCACAATGAAAATACTGTGTAGTAATCAAAATCTTGTGTTTCGTAAATTTCTAGATTCATTCCTCTGTAACGACCATCTACATCTTGATATAAATTTGGAGCAATCATGGTGTGATATAGAGCGCTGTAGAAATTTACTTTGTTATCGTGATTATCATCTTCAATAACGATTTTATTTAACTGTTTTTCCCAAGCATTGTTTGCCTCATTTTTAATAGTGTCAAAATCTTTTTCACCTATTTCAGCTTCAAGATTGCGTTTTGCTCCTTCTTCATCTACTGGACTTATTCCTATTTTGATGGTGACTGGTTCATTATCGGGATTGTCCAGTTCTAGGGCTTCAATTTCTGGTGTAGTTATGTACTTACGATTCCAGTTTTTAATAGGATGCGATGTTTTTATATAGAAATAGAGCATTTGCTTAGTAGCCCATGCATTGGAATATCGTTTTCCAGTAATCTCAGTATCGGATAAGAATTGTACATCATGCTCCAGTAATTTATCTCTATGTAATAAGTCTAGGATGACGTATTGGTTCTCGCTTTCGCGAAAGCGATATTCATGCATTCCTGCACGTTCTGTAACTGTTAATCGCACGTCTATATCAGTATCGTCCAGATGCACTTCATAATATCCTGGACTTGCTTTTTCATTATCGTGAGAGAATTTTGAAGAGTAGCCTTCTTTTCCATCGGCACCGTTGTGTAGAATAGGCTTTGTAGTAGGCATCAAAAGAATATCGCCGTAATCGCTTACTCCTGTTCCGCTTAAATGAGTATGTGAGAATCCATAAATCATATCGTCTGTATAATGATAACCACTACATCCATCCCAACCATCGAGTCTAGTGTCTGGACTTAATTGCATCATTCCAAAAGGCATCGTCGCGCCAGGATAAGTGTGCCCATGTCCACCAGTTCCTATGAAGGTGTTGACGTATTCTGTAAGTGGTCTGTCTGTTTTTGCTACAGAATTGTCAGTTATGATAGTTTCATTTTTCTGTTGACAGGAAAACATAAGAATTGTAAAGAGTGCGCATAGTACTATTCTTTTCATAGGTGCAGAGTCAGTTTGTGCCTAAATATAGTCATATCTAGATTTTTAATAAGCCGCTCGTGGTTTTAAGTAAACCTTTATAGTCTATTGATGAGTTAGTGACTATTTTTGTAGTATGACACCACTTACAGAACAAGAACTGCATCAACTAGCGATGAATATCGTAGGTAAGGAAATGGAAGAATTAGGTTTTGAATTTATATCTATAAATTCTAAGCCTAAAAAGAATCCACAGTTTGTGGCACTCAAGGATAAAATATTACATTTTGTAGTAGTACGAGCGATTTCTTATCCTGCAAACCCAGTTGAGTATGATCAAGTATTTATGAATAAACTTAAAGATCATGGCATTAAATTTAAAGCGCGAACTTATTATGCTGGTGTAGGGCTAGCTAATTCAAAAAATTACGAAATACCAGTACATCACGAAGAAGATTATACCGTTAATTTTGCAGGCCTAATTGAAATCAAATGAAAAAACTAATTCTATTACTTATCCTTATAGTAATCTCTTGTGAAAAAAAACAGGAACTAACCGTACCGCAAACTTTTGTAGGCAATGCGATAGGCACCACTTATGGAATTAAAGCTTTTCATGATGTGCCGCTGGAGCTTACAGAAGATATAGACGCAATAATTGATATGTTTAATCAAAGCATGTCTACTTGGGTACCTGGATCTGATATAAATAGAATTAATGATGGAGATTCTACTGTTGTTGTAGGTAAGGCATTTAAAGAAGTTTTTGATGCCGCTCAAGAGATCTATCGCAAGACTGATGGATACTTTGATCCTACAGTCGGAAACTTAGTGAACGCTTACGGATTTGGAGCAAATGGTGAACAAACTAATATTCCATCACAAAAACAAATTGATAGTCTATTACAGTTTGTAGGTTTTTATAAAATGGATATACAAAAAACTGCAATTGATGAAGGTTACCACGTGACAACTACACAGCCAGGAATGTATCTAGAGTATAATGCCATTGCCAAAGGTACGTTAGTAGATTATATCGCTAGAATGCTTGATAAAAAAGGAGTTGAGAATTATATTGTAGAGGTAGGTGGTGAGGTAATTACTAAAGGTGAAAATCTAGAAAAAGATGCACCATTTCTAGTCGGTATTAATGACCCTAAAAGCGGCGCTCAAGGAACTAAGACTCTCATGGCTATTAATTTAGAAGATAAAGCCATGGCAGGTAGTGGAAATTATCGCAAGTATAAAGTTGATGAGGCGACGGGAATCGAGTACGTACATACCGTAAATCCTATAACAGGACTAGCGCAACCATCACAGGTCATAGGTGTTAATGTCATTGCAAATAATTGTACACTAGCAGATGGCTATGCGACAGCTCTTATGGCTATGCCATTAGAAAAATCTAGGGTACTGCTCAAAAACATACCAGAAATCGAGGTTATTATAATGTATATTGATGATAATGGAATGCTGCGATTTGAACTCACGCCAGGTTTTAATCAATATATTAAACCACAGATTTAGTGACTACAGGGATTAATTCTCCTTTTGCTAGTCTGTATTTATCCACTTCGTCTGTAGACAGGTGTGCTGTGTAATCAACGGCATTTACATCAAATCCTATGAATGTTAAACGGTCAAAATAATCCATTCCATAAACTCGCACATGGTCATACTGGCCAAAAATCCTAGCGCGTTCTTCTTTATCTGTTATAGAATCATCTTCAAAGGTTACGTCTCGGTCATTTTCTAACGGAATTTGTAAAATGGCTTTTCCACCAGGTTTTAAGACGCGATACAATTCTTTCATTGCAGTCTCATCATCAGGAATATGTTCTAAAACATGATTACATAGTATGAAATCATAACTGTTATCTTCAAACGGTAGGTTACAAATATCTGCCTTGACATCTGCTAGTGGAGAAAGTAAATCTGTTGTGGTGTATGTTATAGTTTCGCTTTCGCGGAAGCGTTTATAAAAACATTGTTCCGGTGCAAAATGCAATAGCGATTGTGGGCGAGTAAGTAAGTCTGTTTCTCTATTAAGGTACAACCAAAGTAAACGGTGACGTTCTAAGGATAGAGTAGAAGGAGAAAGGACATTTTCTCTCACGGTTCCGTAGCCATAAGGTAAAAAGCTTTTAAAAGATTTCCCATCTATAGGATCTGTATATCGATCACCACGATACCACCACGCCATTAGTGGGCGCACCCAATAGCTCAAGCTAATAAGCCATGGCCTTGGGATAAGGTTGAGAAAGAATTTGAAAAGTTTTTTCATTTATCGTTGAACCTATATCACTCCTTACTTAATCTTTCCAGCGATAAGGATCTTCTTCGTTTGAAGTAATTCCTAGTACTTCATAGATATAATCAAACGTACTTAACAAACGAGGTTCTCCATCTACAATGGCGATATCGTGCTCAAAGTGTGCACTAGGTTTCATGTCACGAGTTTTAATAGTCCATCCATCTGGATAGTGCTTGATGTCTTTAGTACCTAGATTAATCATAGGCTCTATAGCAACAGTCATTCCTTCTACAAATTTTTTCCCGCGCCCACGTTTTCCATAATTAGGCATTTGTGGATCTTCATGCATGGTGCGACCTAGTCCATGACCTACTAGTTCACGTACTACACCATAACCAAATCCTTCACAATAATTCTGGATGGCATAACCTACGTCACCTACACGATTCCCTACACGGAATTGCTCAATACCCAAGTACAAAGAATTTTTAGTACGATCTAATAAATCTTGCGTCTCTTGAGGAATTTCGCCTACTGCAAATGTATAAGCATGATCTCCATAAAATCCCTCTACGATGGCACCGCAGTCCACAGATAGTACGTCACCATCTTTTATTTCTACATCTTTTGGTATACCGTGTACTACCTCTTCATTAGGTGAAATAAGTAGTGTACTAGGGCAATCATATAAACCTTTAAATCCTGGAATAGCTCCATGATCGCGTATAAATTCTTCGGCCATGGTGTCTAATTTTAAAGTAGTAACACCAGGTTTGATCTCGGCAGCAACCATAGCAAGTGTTTTACTTACCATAAGTGCAGCACGACGCATTATTTCTAATTCTTCTCGAGTTTTAGTAACTATCATAGATTGTAATAAAGTGCAAAAATAGCAATTCCAAACGCGATGCTTTTAAAAATCAAAATTAAAAACACATAGGAAAGCTTGTTTTAGTAAGCGTAAAGAACACTAAAGAATATTAAGGCTGATTTCTGAAATCATATCCAGTCTAACTCATCTTTAGTTAACTCATGTTCTATATCGCCAGTATGTGCTGTGCTTGCAGGTTCAAATAGCATGACATGAACTTCTTCATGCGCAATAGGTTTATGTTCTACACCGCGTGGTACGATGTACATTTCTCCTTCTTTAAGAGTAATCGTTTGATCTCTAAGTTCAATGATTAATTGACCTTTCACCACATAGAATAGTTCATCTTCATTCTCATGTTGATGCCATACAAATTCACCTTTAAGTTTTGCAAGTTTTACTTGTTGCCCATTAAGCTCGCCTATAATCTTAGGAGTCCAGGTTTCTTGAAATAAGGTGAGTTTTTCATTCAGATTTATCGCGCTCATAATTCTTCTTAAAAAGAAACCCAGCATTTGCTGGGTTTAAAGTAGTCATTTAATTATCGTAAGAATGTTTATAAGGCACTCCAGTTACTATTTTTAAAATATCCTTTTCTAGACTTTCTCTTGGTCGTTCTACATATCGACCTATTTCCTGTCCACCGCGATAAAAGATAAAAGTAGGTACTCTTACTACATTATAACCAGACACTAATTCTTCTGGTTTTGATTTTGATCTATCTACAGTAATTAGTGTTAGATTTTTTTCTTTAAAACCTACTTCATCTAATAGTTTATAAAACATAGGTGTTTCACGTTTTGAATCGCCGCACCAAGTTCCCATATAAGCTCTAATTTCAACATCTTTCATAGCATCGGCTAGCGTGTTTTTTGTTTCTTCGTCGAGACTGTATGCGTTATAACGTGGTGTGAACCATGTTGAAAATGGCTCTTGCATAAAAGCATCCTTAGTTTGAACACCAGATAAATGCCCATTAACTAAAACTGGTGTTTTAGGTGGTTCTGGTGTTGCTGGTACTTCAGGTTGAGCAACACTTGCTTCTTTTTCTGTTGCTGCTTTTTGTGTTCCACAACTAGCTAACAGTATTACGGTTAATAATAGTATAATCTTTTTCATAGGGTTAAAGTAACGAATTTTGAGTCATTTCTTCAGGTTGTTTAACACCTATTAACTTTAATATAGTAGGAGCTATATCACCCAAGATGCCGTCCTTAACTTCTTTCAAATCTTTATCTACTAAAATAATAGGTACCGGATTGGTCGTGTGTGCAGTATTTACAGATCCATCAGGATTAAGCATTACCTCGCAATTTCCATGATCAGCAATAACAATAATGGTGTAATCTTGTTCCATTGCAGCTGTTATGACATCATGTGCTGCTTGATCAACAGCTTCACACGCCTTTACTGCAGCCTCCATAGAGCCTGTATGGCCTACCATATCAGGATTTGCAAAATTAAGACATATGAAATCTGCAGCTTGTCTGTTAATTTCGGGTATGATACTACTTGAAACACAATCGATGGACATTTCGGGTTGCAAGTCATAGGTTGCTACTTTAGGAGAGTTACACATAATTCTTTCTTCTCCTTTAAATGGTTTTTCTTGACCACCATTAAAAAAGAAAGTCACATGTGGATATTTCTCAGTTTCGGCAATACGTATTTGTGTTTTACCAGCAGCAGATAGTACCTCACCTAGAGTGTTTTTTAAATTATCTTTTTCAAAGATGACTTTTACATTTTTATAACTATCATCATACTTTGTCATGGTCACATAATATAAATCTAGCGCATGAGTATTTTGCTCGTGATAGTCTTGCTGAGATAACATTTGAGTTAACTCACGACCACGATCCGTACGATAGTTAAAGAATATGATAACATCACCATCTTCAACAGTAGCTACAGGTTCTGTTCCATTAAGAACCACGATCGGTTCAATAAATTCATCAGTGACACCTTGATTATAAAACTCTTTAACAGAATTAGTAGCATCGTGTGATGGTTGTCCCATTCCGTGAACAATAACATCATATGCTTTTTTAACACGATCCCATCGCTGGTCTCTATCCATGGCAAAATAACGTCCTGTAACAGTTGCCAGTTGTGCATTAGTTCCTGAGATATGCTTTTCCAGATTTGCAATGTGACCTGCGCCAGACTTTGGGTCTACATCGCGTCCATCAGTAAATGCATGTATAAAAACATCTTCTATTTCATGACTTTCAGCTACATCTAATAATGCTTTTAAATGGTCTATATGCGCATGAACTCCACCATCAGATAATAATCCTAAGAAGTGAACTTTTTTGGAATTCGCTTTCGCGAAAGCGAGTGCATCAACAAGAACCTGCTCATCTTTAAGCGTATCTTCTTTAATGGCTTTATTGATTTTGGCTAGATCTTGATAAACAATACGGCCAGCACCTAGATTCATGTGGCCTACTTCACTATTTCCCATTTGCCCTTCTGGTAATCCAACGTGCTCGCCGTCTGTGCGCAGTGTTGCATGTGGATATTTATCATATAGACTATCTATAAAAGGAGTCTGTGCTTGAGCGATGGCGCTAACTTTTGGGTCTTGAGTGATTCCCCATCCATCGAGAATCATTAATATCGTTTTCTTGTTCAATGTCTTTCTTTTGAAAGCTAAAGTTAAGAAAAGCGATTTTTTAAAATGATGATTTGTGAATAAGATTGCGCAATCGGTTTCGGTAACGTGATAGCTAGTATTAGAACTATAATGCTAAAATTTTCTAGGTCTAGTTCAAAAAAATAACAAAGTTTATAGTCTATCAATCAATTGAAATCGACTGCGCAATCATCCAGCCGCCAGTCCAGGCATTTTGGAAATTGAAGCCACCAGTAATGGCATCTATGTTGAGAACCTCACCAGCGAGATAAAGGTTTTCTTGTTTTTTAGAAGCAAAAGTTTTAAAGTTGATTTCTTTTAAATCCACACCACCAGCGGTGACAAACTCTTCTTTAAAAGTGCTTTTACCATTAATAGAAAATGTGCTAGCAGTTAGAACAGTAGCCAAGTTTTGTAAATCATTGTTTGAACAATCTGCCCAGTTTTTTTCTGTGAGGTTGATACTTGCCACTAAAAACTTCCAAAGCCTTTTAGGTAGATCAAATAACCACTCGTTTCCGACTTGCCTTTTACTAGAACGTTGTGCTATTAGAGTTTCATAGCAATCTTGTCTAGAAATGTGATTCAACCAATTAATGACTACATCAAACTTATAATCTGATTGATTTAATTCTCTTGCGCCCCAAGCGCTCATTTTTAAAATCGCTGGACCAGAAAAGCCCCAATGCGTGATTAATAAAGGACCTTGAGATTCTAACTTAAGTTGCGGAATCTCTACCGTTGCCTCAAGAGCAATTCCTGCAAGCTCTGTAATTTTCTTGTCTACTATATTAAAGGTAAATAAAGAAGGAACAGCTCTTTCTATGGAATGACCTAATTCACGCATCATCTCCCAAACTTTAGGACTACTACCAGCAGTGATTACTAGGTTTTTACAAGCAAATTGTTCTTCTTTAGTATATACGTTCCAGTTCTCTTCTTTATTTATGGAAGTTACATTATGGCTGGTTAAAATTTCTATGTTGAACTTTTGTGCGAGCTCAAGAAAACAGTTAATAATGGTCTGAGAAGAATCTGTAGTAGGAAACATACGTCCATCTTCTTCTATTTTCAATGTCACGCCACGTTCTTCAAACCATGCAATAGTATCTCCAGTCATGAAACTATGGAATGGACCTAATAATTCTTTCTCACCACGCGGATAGTTTAACGATAGCTCTTTAGGAATAAATTCGGCATGAGTGACATTACAGCGTCCACCACCAGAAATACGTACCTTTTGAAGTACATCTTTCCCTCGTTCAAGAATTGCGATTTTAGCTTCAGGCAATCGCTCTGCAAGATTAATGGCTGTAAAAAATCCTGCTGCGCCGCCGCCTATGATGATGCTGTGGTAGTTAGTATTCAATACAAATATTCTTAGGTTCGGTGAAAAAGTTCAAGGCTTCAAATCCGCCTTCACGACCTACACCGCTGTCTTTAACACCGCCAAAAGGTGTGCGTAAATCACGATTTAACCAGGTATTTACCCATACGATGCCGGCTTCTAGTTCATTACTCATTCTCATCGTGCGGCTCAAATCGTTGGTCCATAATGTGGCGCTCAATCCATAACGTGTGCCGTTTGCAAGTTCTAGTGCGTGCGCTTCATCCTTAAACGGCATGATGGTTACCACTGGTCCAAAAATCTCTTCTTGGTTCAATTTACAATCATTCGACTGGACTTCTATGACCGTAGGTTCTAGATAATAGCCACCTTCGTGACCTTCTTTAAGAATCGAATTTCCTCCAGATAGTATGGTGTATTCTTCGGGATTCGCTTTCGCGAAAGCGATATAATCCAAAATCTTATCTCTATGAGCAGCACTGACCACAGCACCTACTTTGGAGTCAGGCTGATTAGGATGACCTACTTTGAGTTGTTGTACACGAGCAACAAAGTCTGTCTTGAATTTCTCATAGAGTGATTGTTCCACTAGGATTCTACTACCACACAAACAGATCTGCCCTTGATTTGCAAAGGAAGATCGTAGGGTAGTGGTGAGCATTTTATCATAATCACAGTCGGCAAAAATGATGTTAGGATTCTTGCCTCCTAGTTCTAGCGATAATTTTTTAAACATAGGAGCTGCCGTTCTAGCGATATGTTCGCCAGTAGTCGTTCCACCTGTAAAACTAATGGCTTTAATGCCTGGATGAGCTACAATCGCCTGACCGCAACTACCGCCTAAACCGTGTACTATATTGAGGACACCAGCCGGTAATCCTGCTTTTTTAACAATTTCTCCTAATAAAAATGCGGTTGCTGGAGTGACTTCGCTAGGTTTTGCCACCACACAATTTCCTGCTGCAATCGCTGGAGCAATTTTCCAGCTGAATAAATACAAAGGTAAATTCCATGGCGAGATACATCCTACCACGCCTATAGGTTTGCGCATCGTAAAATTCATCGTGTTTTTGCCTACACTTTCATGTGCATCACTAGAATACTGCGTAATCGCGTTTCCATAAAAACGGAAGTTTGAAGAAGCACGTGGTATATCTACAGCGGTAGCAAGCCATAATGGTTTCCCGTTATCACGAGATTCTGCTGCGGCGAGTTGTTCTAGGTTTTCTTCAATCAGGTCTGCGATGCGCAACATGATTCTGGAACGTTCATCAATACTGGTAGTGGACCAATTTTTAAAAGCAGCGTTTGCGGCTTGATAAGCTTTCTGAACATCATCTTCATTAGAATTAGGAATCTGTCCATAAATTTGACCGCTTGCTGGTTCATAATTATCGAGCCATAATCCACTTAGTGGAATGTGCTCATTGTTATTGATGAAGTTTTTTAGGTCCATGTTCTTTTGGTTTGGTTTGGGCGGATTCGTCATCTATTTTGGACGGAATTAATTTCGCCCTTACCACTATTTTCTATAGTTTATTTGCGCTTTACAGCTTATAAAAATTATTCAATTTAAACTTATCCTTAGGTTTAAACTTAAATCGGCTTATAAGCCATCGCTTTAATCTCAATCAGTAAATGCGGATGCGGTAATTGATGCACGGCAACTGTGGTTCTGGTAGGTCCATCGTAATCGAAGAACTCTCCATAAGTTGTGTTATAACCGCCAAAATCGTTCATGTTTACTAAGAAGGTAGTCACATCAACTACATCTTTAATAGAAGCGCCTTCCGTTTGTAGGATAGCATCTATGTTTTTTAAAACCGCTGCGGTTTGTGCTTTTATATCGAGGTTAGTCGTTCCCATTTCGTCCACTTCTACGCCTGCAAAAGTATTGTCTTTTCTACGGCTGCTGGTTCCTGAAACAAATAAGAAATCGCCCACGCGCTTGATATGTGGATATTTTCCTCTAGGTGTTGCTTTATCTTTTAATACTGCCATTATTGTTATTTTAAATTATCCTCGCAGCCACAACACCTCTTCGGTCTTTTGCTGGATGGATTTTAATAAATCGTTTATATCGTCTTCTACTTTTATTTGGTCGTTTTCTAGCAACCATAAAATCGCTTTGTCTTGCGCTCGTCCACGCAGCATGGCTTCTCGATAGCTTATTCCTTCATCAGGGAAAGTTACGAGTGAGTATTTAGATTGGTATTCCGCTTTCGCGAAAACTGCTTCTAAACGCATCTCGATTTGCCTTTTCAACTGGAAGTTAGGATTTGCCACGCTATCTCTCATTTCTACAAAATTGTCCAAAGCAAGGTCTGCAATAGCATCGGCATCTGGTTTTCTTGTTTTTGAAAAGGCATCGAATGCGTCTGACCAATTCTCGTGTTGGTCTAACATCTCGTCAAAAACGACTACGTCTTCAAAACTAGCATTCATTCCTTGACCATAAAACGGTACAATGGCGTGAGCAGCGTCACCCATAATCAAACTAGTTCCATAAGCCGTCCACGGTGAACAACGCACAGTTCCTAGTGGCGGAGCTGGATTTGTATGGTATTGCTCTATCAAATCTGGAATGTGTTCCAACACATCTTTAAAATAAGTCGTGAAGAAATCGGTGATTTCTTGGTCAGTTTTAATCTTGTTGAATGCTGGTCCATCGCCGTCGTATTGCATGAACAAAGTAAGCGTGAAACTACCATCGAGATTAGGTAAAGCAATCAACATAAAACCACCACGTGGCCATATGTGCAAGAAATTTTTCTCGATACGCCATTTCCCATTTTCTGTAGGCGGAATGTTCAATTCTTTATAACCGTGCGGTAACCAGTTCATACTATGCGAAAACAAAAAGTCTCGCTGTTTCATCATCGCTTTGCGCACCACAGATCCTGCACCGTCAGTTCCTAGAACGATATCGGCGCTCCATTCTTTCTCCGTATCAGTTTCAGAATCGTGGTAGGTGACCGATGCGTTTTTTAAATCTACAGATGTTACCGCGTCATCAAAGTCTATTTGAACATCTTCGTACTTATCGGCTTCATCGAGTAGGAGTTTATTCAATTCTTCCCGTGATATAGAATTGATGTACTCACCTTCACGACCACTATAGTTAGAAGCAAAGGTGTTTCCCTCTACATCATGTATTAATCGACCATGCATAGGAATACACAACTCGCGAACTTTTTCTTCCAGACCTACTAGTTTTAAACCAGCCAGTCCACGATCAGAAAGCGCGAGGTTAATAGAACGACCACCATCCACAACTGCTTTGCGCATATCTGGTCGCTTTTCTAATATATCTACATGATAGCCTCTTTGTGCCAGTCGAAGTCCTAATAGTGAACCACAAAGTCCAGCGCCTGTGATGAGGATATTTGTTTTTTTGTTAGTTGTTTTCATTATTTGTATTCCTAATTGAAAAATGACAATAAATCTTTTGGGTTAGATTCAAAAGTCGAGGTTTTTAAATGAGTTAGTCGCACTAACTCAAGATTATTTTTGCCTAGAATAAAAGCCGATTTGGCTTTTATTTCAAAATTGTTATTGTCTAATGTGATGTAATTTCTGGTGTAAGTTAAGTCGTTTAAGTGAACTTCAGACTTCGTTGTTTCGGTATCAACATTCCATGTTACTTCTTGAACAATAGACATATCAATCGGCCTTTTCTTAATGAATCTAAGCTTAAGTATTTGAATGAATAATGAAACAAAAGCCAGAAAAGCAAAACTACTCACTGCAAACATCAAAATAAACATTGAATATTTCCATTCTATTTCTTTAAATATAAATAGCAAAAAACATATAACCATTCCTAGAAGTGCTGCGTTTTGAAGCCTTTGGACTAATTTATAATGTTTAGTAATAACTTTTACTTGCATTTATCGGTTTACAGTTCTTAAAATGAATCTTCGACAAGCTCAGACTGACATATTTATTTTCAAATACTCGTGTCACACTGAGCTTGTCGAAGTGCGATTTCATAGAGCTTATTATTATAACTCTGACTTCAACACATCCACAAATCTCCAGCAGTCTTCAAAATTGTTATATAAAGGAACAGGAGCTATACGTATCACATCTGGTTCACGCCAGTCAGCAATAACACCTTTTGCGGTAATGGCGTCAAATAATGACTTGTCAGCATTTTTAACGGCTAGGGATAATTGACAACCACGATCTTTTGGTTCGCTAGGTGTGATAATCGATATGCGGTCACCATCTAATTCGCCTACTAGGTATTCTAGATAGTTGGTTAATTGGATAGATTTTTTTCTCAAATTATTAAATCCTGCTTGAGCAAATAGATCTAAACTTGCTCTTATGGCTACCATACTTAATATAGGTGGATTGGACAATTGCCAGCCTTCGGCACCGTGCATAGGTTCAAAGTCGTCACGCATTTTAAATCGTGTGTCTTTATTGTGTCCCCACCAACCTGTAAATCGTGGTAAGTCATTATTACTCGCATGACGTTCATGTACAAAACAACCACCCAAACTACCAGGACCTGAATTCATGTACTTATAGGTGCACCACACTGCAAAGTCGGCTCCAGAATCGTGCAATTGCAAATCTACATTACCAGCACCATGCGCACAGTCAAAACCTACCATGGCTCCAGCAGCATGGCCTAACTCTGTAATTTTTTTTAAGTCAAAAAACTGGCCTGTATAATAGTTTACAGCACCTACCATAATTAAGGCAATCTCATCGCCTTGTTCTTTAAGAATTGTTTCTAGATCTTCTAATCTTGGTGTATGCTCGCCAGTTCTAGGTGACCACTCGATAATATTTTCTTTATCATCGTGTCCGTGAAATTGGACTTGGGACGCAACGGCATAGCGATCACTAGGAAAAGCATCTGCCTCTATGATTATTTTAGTGCGCTTGCCTTTAGGCTGGTAAAAACTGACCATCATTAAATGAAGGTTAGTTGTAAGCGTGTTCATTATGACCACTTCGTGCGGTTTTGCGCCTACAACTTGTGCGGTCGTCTCTGTAAGAAACTCGTGATAAGGCATCCAAGGATTCTTTGCATGAAAGTGTCCTTCTACACCTAATTTTGCCCAGTCATCTAGTTCTTGATTCAGAAAGGTTTTGGTCTGGCGAGGTTGTAAGCCTAAGGAATTACCACATAAATAAATGGAGTCTGTGCCATCGGTATGTTTTGGTATATGGAAGCTTTCGCGAAAGCGAGATAAAGAATCGTCTTGATCTAATTGTAATGCGTAATCTCTGGTAGTATTGAATTCCATTATTTGTTGAACTCTATGTTAGTTAAATGAATGCGTGTCATGCGGTCTGGAGTACGATGATCTGTTGCTACTTTTATACCGTTGATGGTATCAAATTTTTCAAATGTGGTCATCATACCTATGGTGGTATCATTTTGTTGTCTATAAACCCATTCTCTCAAATTGTGTTTTTTATCATAGTAAACATCATATGCGTCACCAGGTGTGTAACCACCATCATTGCTATACACAATGGTAAACATATCAAGTGTGTCCTTTGAAATAGGCGCGACAGTATTGCTCTTTTCAACGATTTTTGTACCACTATCTGTGATGAATTTAAATTCTGGTAATAGCCAGTAGATGTCATTTACAAAAGCACGGTCTGCACTGGTTTGTATAGAATCCATAGGTTGACGGCGATTATAATGTACGGTATCTGGTGATGCGATAAGAGTTACATCACCAGTATGGCGATTCCACGTCCAGTTACGGTCATATAAATTACGTCCCATTTTACCAACTGAAAAGGTGAATTTCACTTCTTTAATAGCGTCCCAATTATCAAATCCTGCTGCTTGAGCGACTTGTTCCGTATTAGAAAGGGTCTTTTTTCCTTCCTTCTTTTCAGCGTTTTTACAACTGTAGATTGCGATAGTTATTAATAGAAGGGTAATCGTCTTTTTCATCATTTTCAACTTTGGCTTAAAAGTACAATTTATCTAGTGGTTATAAAATCGTAAACCTTTCCTAATTGTATGCTTTAGGCGTTCTCAAAAAAGTAATTTTGCAAGGTGAAAGTTAAACAAGTAGATAAAGAAAACGTAAGTAAAGGAAGGAAAACCAGTGTCATATTAGTGTTAGGAACACTAATAGCCATAGGACCATTTTCTATAGACGCCTATTTGCCTGCCTTTAAACAAATTGCTGGAGACTTTAAGGTAGATACCAGTGCGATAGGTTTCACTTTAACCACTTATTTTATAGGGATAGGTTTAGGTCAACTTGCTTATGGTCCATTAATGGATCGGTATGGTAGACGTAGACCACTTATTGCTGGATTAATTTTATATATCACAACTAGTGTTTTAAGTGCTTATGCATGGGATGTTTCTTCACTAGCAACCTTGCGCTTTTTTACAGCTTTAGGAGCTTGTGCAGGTATGGTAGCCAGTAAAGCAATTGTAAGAGATTTATTTGATGATGATAAAGTTGCTGAGGTGTTGAGTACCTTAATGCTTATCATGGGAATTGCACCTATCATTGCACCTACCATTGGTGGCTTTATTATAGAACATTATCACTGGGATATGATATTTTATGGGCTAGCAGGTTTTGCAGCCTTAATGTTGTTTAACGTGGTTTTTATTCTTCCTGAAAGTTCTAAGCCTAACCTTGCGACTAGTTTGCATCCAGTTCCGGTATTGAGAGAATACTGGACTATTTATAAAGACAAAGCCTTTTTCTTATTTTCAACTGCTCGAGGTTTTGTGATAGGTGCTTTACTAGGCTATGTGGCTGCGGCACCATTTATTTTCTTGGACTTTTTTGACATGGCACAAAGTGATTTTGCGATTATCTTTGGTAGTAATGCTGCTGGGCTTATTGCTGGTAGCCAGATCAACCGATTTTTATTAAGACGTTTTACGACCTTTCAAATCACTTATACGATAAGTATTTTGCTAGTGGTAACCACTTTACTTTTAGTAGGACATATCAGTTTCTTTGAGCCGCAATTCTGGGTAGTGTATCCTTTATTATTTTTAATGATGACATTTATCGGGTTTCAAAATCCTAACGTTACAGCGCTTGCCTTACAACCATTTACGTTAAGAGCTGGTAGTGCTAGTGCATTTGTAGGTGCGGTGAGTATGATTTTTGGTTCCTTTGCGAGCTGGTTTGTGTCTAGTTATGTGACAGTTTCATTATTGCCGCTAGCCTTAATGCTTGCAGGATGTGCATTACTAGGATATGCTGCGATAGAAACCTTTAGGATAAAATATGCTCGTGGATACGCTTTCGCGAAAGCGTATTTAAAACATCCATACGTAAGTTTAAAAAGAGAAAATGCGTCTTAAAAAGAAATACCCCACAGAATCTTAAGATTTGTGAGGTACTTCAAACTAACCAACCAAAGTTATCTTCATATTTCTTTATTTAGTTACGGTTCCGGTAGGGAAAGAAACGGTAACATTATTACTGAAAGATTGTGAGTTAGGAGCAGTATCTGGTCCAGCAATTGCTGCAAGTGGCTTTAATGTAAAAGGTGCTGGAGAATTATCTGGTACAGGCTCTACAGTAATTACTACATTACGACCGACTACACTAAATGGTAATGATTCACCCATAGGAAGGTTGTTGAAAAAGTCTTCTCCTGGTACTGGTGGTCCAGCATTGTTTTGAGTTCCTGAAAATCCATTACCAGAGTCTACAGATGAGAAATCTGTAAATGTACCTGTAGAAAGTGCTCCAGCATCTCCTACAACCCAGCCTTCATAAATCCATCCCGCAGGTAATGTAGGTAGGTTGAAGTCTGCAGTAGGTGGCATGCCAGGTAATCCAAACCATACACCGTTAGTATCGTTTCCATTGTTTGCTGTTCCTGCTGGCTCATCTGTAGGAGTTCTTAAAAAGAAACTACCGCTGGCGGCACTGAAATCACCTGGTGCTGGACCAAAATTTGTTGAAAGACTAGCAGTGTCATTATTGAATTCTCCTGCGATGTATTTTGAGTCTGCAGGTGCTGGATCTGGATCTGGACTAGGTTCAATAGTTAAAATAAATGCAGTTGCAGCATCTAGTGTTGCCGCGTCTACAGTAAATGATGTCTGGCTTAAATTTCCACTATCATCTACAGTAAATACACCCGTTGTTATAGGTGAACCATCAACCATTACCCATCCTTCATAAGCAAATCCTGATCCTAGATCTTCTAGACCTTGTAAGTCGAGAGTTAAATTTTTTGTGGCTATATTACCGCTGTTATCGTCATCGTTATTACAACTGGTAAATGTTAATGTAGCTGCTGCTAATAGTGCTAAATACTTTTTCATTTTTTTTAAGTTTGATTATTTTACTGTACAAACTAATGATTATGATATCCCATTAGCGTCACGTAATTATCAACTTTTATCGCAATGACGTGATTGTTTTGTGATATACTTTGTGGACTTTTATCCTATGGCAAATCAAATATTAATTGTAGAGGACGATCTAGAGATTGTGGATCTACTAGAGATACACATGAAAGACCTTAATGCTGAGGTGGAAAGTGTTAATGATGGATTAAGTGCATTAGAAAAAGCACAGCATAAAGATTATGATTTAATTCTATTAGATTTATCTATTCCTAAACTTAACGGTGTAGAAGTGTGTCGAGAACTACGTAAGACTAAAAACACACCTATCATAATGGTTACCGCTAAAACTGAAGAAATAGATAAGGTACTAGGGCTAGAGATAGGTGCAGATGATTATATCACTAAACCATTTTCTATACGTGAATTAAAAGCGAGAGCAAAAGCTGTAATGAGAAGAAGTGATGCGGCTAATCAGCAAACGAGTGACTCAAAATCTGCAGAATTAGATTTTGGAGATTTGAAAATTAATATTGAAATGCGTCGTGTCACTTTAGAAGGGAAGAAAATCGATCTTTCCCCTAAAGAATTTGACCTTCTTATACTGCTAGCAAATTATCCTGGTCGCAGCTATAGTAGGTCAGAATTATTGGATGTTATATGGGGTTATAATTTTTCTGGTTATGAGCACACTGTAAATTCACATATCAATAGGCTGCGTGCAAAAATTGAACCTGACATGGGGAATCCTATTTACATATTAACTACTTGGGGAATAGGTTACCGATTTAATGAAGATATATAACTATGAGTAAGCAATCTACATTAACCCCTAAACTAGTTTTTAAACTATGGCTCGCGCTATCTCTATTGATTTTAGGTATGGCGGCTTGTTATATTTTAGTAACGACCTATTTTTCTAATCAACATCATCTCGCTACACAACAAGAAATTAATGCGCCACTAGCGCAACATCTGATAGATGAGAAATTTGCAGATGCTTCTCCATTTATGGAGGACGGTTCCGTTAATAAGGCTGTGTTTGGCGATTTAATGCATGATATGATGGCAGTAAATCGCAGTATCGAGGTGTATTTATTGGGCATCGATGGTGAAGTTTTACATTCGGTTGTTTTAGAACATAGTCCAAAGGAGCCAGCTCTATACGTGGACACTAAACCTATAACTGATTTTATTGAATCTGATTACAAGGGTTTTTGTTTAGGTGATGATCCAAGGGATCGATCAGAGCGTAAGATTTTTTCTGTGGCACCTTTTGAAAATAACGGCAGAAATGGATACATATATATAATACTCTCAGGAGAAGCTTATCAGCTTGCTAGTAGTAATATATTTAATAAGTATATTAAGAGTTTTGGTCTAGGAGCAATTGCTTTGACTACATTTTTCACTCTATTGATAGGTTTTGTCTTGATCTGGTTTATCACAAAAAACTTACGTACGATTACTCAAGTAGCTCGTAGGTTTAAGGAAGGAGATCTTAATGCGAGAATAGAAGATCCAGAAAAAACGGATGTTGCTGTTTTTGCCCATACTTTTAACGATATGGCAGACACTATCAACGAAAATCTGGAAGAGATTAAATCTGTCGATGAATTACGTAGACAATTAATAGCAAATGTTTCACATGATTTAAGAACTCCACTTGCAGTCCTAAAAGGATATGCTGACACTTTACAAGAAAAATCGAGTAGCTTAACAGAACAGGAGAAAAACAAATACTTAAATGTGATAAGCTCTAACAGTGATAAGCTTACTAATCTGGTCGAACAATTATTTGAGTATTCTAAACTAGAAGCAAAGCAAATAGAACCTTTAATGGAGCAATTTTCAATAACAGATTTGTGTCTGGATTTAGTTTCTAAATATGATATTCTGGCTAAAAAGAAGAATATAGACCTTAGTATCGCGGTAAAGAATAATGAAAATATATTAGTCTATGCAGACATAAGTCTTATCGAGCGGGCTTTACAAAACTTAATCGATAATGCCTTGAAGTTCACACCTGATAATGGATCTATAAGGGTTGAGTTAGAAAAGTCAGGAGAGCAGTGCTTAGTTAAGGTTAACGATTCGGGTATAGGTATCGCGCCTGAGATGCAATCCAGCATTTTTGAACGTTTCAAGCAGTCTAGTGAAAGTTTTGCAAAGAATGGAGCAGGATTAGGATTAGCGATAGTTAAAAAAATACTTGATTTACATCAATCTACAATTACCGTTATGAGTAAACAAAATTCAGGTAGCACATTTAAATTTAATCTTCCAGTAGCTTAATGTTATCTCGCTTTCGCGAAAGCGAGTTATAAATGACAAATTGTCCTCAATATATTTGTTGGTACAAGTATTGTTTGTTTTGTGGTGAAAAAATAGATATGAAAGCAACGGTGCATAGAGCTGAAGATAGAGGATATGCTAACCATGGATGGTTAGAAGCAAATCATAGTTTTAGTTTTGCTAGTTGGTATAATCCTGAAAAAATTAATTTTGGTGCGCTACGTGTATTGAATGATGATCGTATTGCTGGCGGAGCAGGATTTCCAAAACATCCTCATAATAATATGGAAATCATAACTATTCCATTAAGTGGTAAATTAGAGCATGAAGATAGTATGGGGAATAAGGCGCAAATTGCAGCAGGAGAAGTTCAAGTAATGAGCGCTGGAACAGGAGTGACACATTCTGAATATAACGCTTTACAGAATGAAGAATTGAAGCTGTTTCAAATTTGGATTTTTCCTAATAAACAAAATGTAGTTCCTAGGTACGATGAGCTTCAATTAAACCTAGAAGATAGAGTCAACAAGTTGCAACAAATATTATCGCCAAATCCTGATGATGATGGAGTTTGGATTCATCAAAATGCGTGGATGTATGTGAGTAACCTCTATAAAGGTAAAGAAATCATATACACCATTAATATGAAAGGGAATGGAGTTTTTGTAATGGTGATTAGTGGAAAGGTTAACATTAATAATCAATTTCTCTCTTCTAGAGATGCTATTGCTATTGAGGATGCAACTTCATTTACTGTCCATTCGCAACAAGACTCGGAATTATTATTAATTGAAGTGCCTATGATTTTTCAATAGGATTAATTATAGAATAGAAAAATGTATTTAGTTCAAGCATTTGTTTGTTAGCCTTTTTCTTTCCAAATCGACCAGCAATATAAAAGGATAACCATATAAAGATTAGCAATAAGGCTGATACAAGAGCTGAATTTATACTATTGTGAGTTGCTACCATAGTATATCCCCAAATGATAGTTCCCAATAAAAGTATTGCCACAATAAAATGTAGAAACATGAACATAGTCCATACAGTGGGTTTGGGTCCATATAAGCCTCGTATTTCCGTTGTCATATCGTTATTCTGTAATTCTAAATGTAATTGTGGAGACCAGAAACGCTGTTGCTTTTTTGGGATTCTAATGAAGATGTGCTGGTCACTAGAAGAAACTTTGTAGCCTTTTCTATTGAGTTTGGCTTTTTTAAATTGGCTATTCACTAAAGATATATCACAATCTAAAGTTACAGTAAAACGAGGTCTTAATATTGTAGTGTTGTTTAGTTCCTTCATTTAATTTTAATTTAAGATTTGTTGAAGATTCTTCATAAAAGAATTTTCAAATTAAGTAAATATTGATAATAGTTCATTGATAAATGATCTTAGGGCACACATAATTTAGTTAAATCATTTTCGTAATGACTTGTTTGTTTGTGTTTTACGAATTATTTTAATTTAATTTGGCAAAAAGTTTGGTTGGTAGAGAAAAACGTGAGTATATTTGCACCCGCTTTGCAGCAGACGTGAT